>JAAVIC010000033.1 GCA_014799385.1 Oscillospiraceae bacterium | reverse complement strand
TTTGTTCGTCTTGGGTCGTCCAAGCTCTTTAAACGTCCCTTTAATTCTTCTATCTTCATATTTCTTATTATACCATATTTTTCGCATTTTGCAATGACCTTTTTAATTTAAATGCTGTTGGTCTGTATCAACAGACAAATGCAAGACTTTGGCGGCAAAGTCAAACATCCGGTACGGTGGTGGTTCAGCATATTATAGCAAAGGGCACGATTGATGAGCAAATTCTCAAAGCTCTGCAGAAGAAGGACGGAACACAGGCGGCTTTGATTGAAGCTGTACGAGCGAATATTAAGGAGCGTGATAGCTATGACAGCTAAAGAATTTTTATCGCAAGCGCGGATCATAGATCTGCAAATTGATTCAAAGATTGCACAGGTTGAACAGCTTAATTTACTGGCACAAAAATGCACAGCTACGATCTCCGACATGCCTAAGAACCCAAATCGCGGCAGCTCAAAATTGGAAGATACGGTATGTAAAATTGTAGATCTGCAAGCCGAAATTAACCGTGATATCAATGGACTTATTGATATCAAGCAGAAAATTATTCTTATAATAAAGCAAGTTGTAAACACAGAACTTCAAATCGTTTTGGAAAAGCGTTATTTGTGTTTTGAATCGTGGAAAGATATTTCCGATGAAATGAATTACAGTAAACAGCATATTTATCGGCTTCACAGTACGGCTTTAGGAGAAGTTGACAAAATTCTGAAAGATGAGAGCCGGATTTGTTGAATGAGAGTACAGGGCTGTGATATAATTAAAATAGAAAAATAGGATAAAGGCACTCGGAGCAGTTCGAGTGCCTTTTGTTATGTTGGAAAAGAGGTAACTCAATGCCGAGAAAGCCAAAACGCTCATGCCGCTATCCGGGCTGCTCAAAACTGACCGAAAGAGCATACTGCGAGGAACATCAAAGGCTGATGAATTCACACTACAACAAGTTCTCACGCGGTTATGACAGTAATGAACGTTATAACAGTGCATGGCGGAAGATACGAACCCGCTACATCAAACAGCACCCGCTTTGTGAGCGGTGCCTGGCAGAGGGACGATACACTCCCGCTGACTTGGTTCACCATAAGAAACCACTGTCCGATGGTGGTACGAATGAGAACAGTAATTTGATGTCGCTGTGTTATTCTTGTCATGAAATAATTCACGGCAGGGGCGGTCAAAATCTCTAAAAATGATTTTTACGGCAAGCGGCGCGGGGTATCACGCACAAAAACGGATATTCAAACGGGGTATTAACCCCTTTTTTATTTTGGGGGTGAGCGAATGGCTAAAGACGGAACTGCTCGCGGCGGCGCACGTCCGGGCAGTGGACCGAAACGCAAGCCGCTGACGGAGAAGATCGCTAAAGGAAAAACCGCACAGGTTATTGAACTGCCGGATACTCCCGACCTTGAGGGTGCGGACATGCCGCCTGTCAATGACTATATGAAAGCGCATCAGAAAAACGGCATTGACCTTTGCGCGGAAGAAATTTTCACGGAAACGTGGGACTGGCTGAAGAAAATCGGTTGCACCGAGTACGTCAATGTTCAGCTGATTAACCAGTACGATATGAGCGTAGCACGGCAGATACAATGCGAACAGTGCATTTCGGAGTACGGTTTTCTTGCAAAGCATCCTACTACCGGAAATGCAATCGCAAGTCCGTATGTGTCTATGCTCCAACAGTTCACCAAGCAAGTAAATCAAGCGTGGTACCAGATCTATCAGATTGTTCGCGAGAACTGTTCGGTGGAGTTTCAAGGCACTCCGCAGGACGATGTAATGGAGCGTTTGCTTAGAACGAGAAAGGGAAACTGATTTGAAAACAACGACTGTAATGCAGCTTGTTCCGATCTACAAGCTCATACCTTATGTTAATAATGCCCGGACGCATTCGCCGGAGCAGATAAATAAACTTCGTTCATCGCTTCGTGAGTTCGGCTTTATCAATCCCGTAATTATAGACCGTGATTTTAATGTCATAGCCGGTCACGGGCGAATTGCGGCGGCAAAGGCGGAGGGTATTTCCGAAGTGCCTTGTGTTTTTGCGGATCATCTTACGGATGCACAGAAAAAGGCATACATACTCGCGGATAACAGAATGGCACTTGACGCGGGTTGGGATGAGGAATTGCTTAAAATCGAGATCGAAAATCTGCAGGCGGACAATTTCGATATTGGATTGACCGGATTTGAGGAAAAGGAGCTTGCAAATTTATTTGAAACTGATTCCGATGCAAAAGAAGATGATTTCAATGTTGATGAAGAACTGCAAAAACCGTGTATTACACAGGCGGGGGATATCTGGCTGCTCGGAAATCACCGCTTGATTTGCGGCGACAGCACAAAAGAAGAAACTTATACCGCTCTGATGGATGGAAAAAAGGCTAATCTAACGGTCACGGATCCTCCGTATAATGTGAATTATAAAGGTTCTGCGGGCAAAATCAAAAACGATAATATGGAAAACGAAAAATTCTATCAATTTCTGCTTGACGCGTTTACCAATATGGAAAAGGTCATGGCGGATGATGCAAGTATTTATGTTTTCCATGCGGATACAGAGGGGCTTAATTTCAGAAAAGCTTTTGCTGATGCGGGATTTTATCTTTCGGGAACGTGTATCTGGAAAAAGCAGTCGCTTGTTCTCGGAAGAAGTCCATATCAGTGGCAGCACGAGCCTGTTCTTTTCGTCTGGAAGAAAAAGGGTAAGCATCAATGGTATACGGGGCGAAAGGAATCCACAATTTGGGAGTTCGACAAGCCCAAAAAGAACGGCGAGCACCCCACAATGAAACCGATTCCGTTGATTGCTTACCCCATTAAAAATTCGAGCATGAGCAATTGTATAGTCCTTGATCCGTTCGGCGGCAGCGGTTCTACGTTGATTGCCTGTGAGCAGACCAATCGCATTTGTTACACGATAGAGCTTGATGAAAAGTTCTGCGATGTCATTGTAAAGCGGTTTATTGAGCAGGTCGGAAGATCAGATGATGTATATGTGCTTAGGAACGGCGGGAAAACTCCGTTCTCCAAGTTGGAGGTGGCAGCAGATGAGTAAGCCGGATATTCATGTGGTGAGCTTGTCGGGCGGAAAAGATTCTACCGCGATGCTGCTTAAGATGCTTGAATTGAAGATGCCGGTTGATATCATTCTTTTCTGTGATACTGGGCTGGAGTTTCCGCAGATGTATGAACACTTGGATAAATTGGAACGCTTTATTGGAAAAAAGATTACTCGGATCAAAGCGGAACACAGTTTTGAGTATTATTTCTCGGAGCATAAAATTAAGCGCAAGCGTTCCGACACATTCATAGAAAAGTATGGTGAAAGTCCTAACGGCTACGGTTGGGCGGGTCCGAGAATGCGGTGGTGTACATCCAAATTAAAAGATCAGCCGCAAGAAAGATTTTTGCGCGGACTTCGGGAAAAGTATAATGTTATCGAATATGTCGGTATTGCCGCTGATGAACAATATCGTTTGACGCGGAAGAATAACCAAAAGGCTAACTGCATACACCCGCTTGCCGACTGGCAGATGACCGAGAGCGATTGCCTTGAGTACTGCTATTCAAAGGGTTTTGACTGGGGCGGACTGTATAAAATATTTCATAGAGTTTCGTGTTGGTGCTGTCCTTTGCAGAGTATCGAAGAGCTGCGGAAACTTCATGATAATTTTCCGGAACTGTGGGAGAAACTTCGATATTGGGACAGCATTACCTGGCGGAAATACCGCGCCGATTATTCGGTTTTGGATCTTGAAAAACGCTTTGCTTTTGAGAAAGAGTGCCTTGCACAAGGCATTCCCATCAACAACAAAGCGTTTTTTGCTGCGCTGAAAGAGAGGATGGCCAATGAGTAATTTTTTAACGCTCGGAAGCCTTTTTGACGGCAGCGGCGGCTTTCCTCGTGCGGGGATTTTATGCGGAATTATTCCCGTATGGAGCAGTGAGATCGAGCCTTTCCCCATTCGAGTAACGGAAAAGCGGCTTCCTGATGTTAAGCATTACGGAAATATTACAAAATTGAACGGCGCGGAACTGGGGCCTGTGGACATTATCACATTTGGGAGTCCGTGCCAGGATATGAGCATTGCCGGCAAGCGTTCCGGTTTAGGAGGTTCTCGCAGTAATCTGTTCTTCGAGGCTGTCAGAATTATAAAGGAAATGAGGTGCGCGACTAATGGAAAATATCCGAGATACGCAGTCTGGGAAAATGTCTGCGGGGCATTCTCAAGCAACGATGGCGAGGACTTCCGGTGCGTGCTCGAAACGCTCTGTGAAGTCAAAGCCGATAAGTTTTCAATTCCTCGATTTGAGAAGTGGAAGTCAGCCGGAGAGATCGTGGGAGACGATTTCTCTCTTGCCTGGAGAACTCTTGACGCGCAGTTTTGGGGAGTTCCCCAGCGCCGCCGCAGAATCTTTCTTGTCGCAGATTTTGGAGGTCAATGTGCCGGAAAAATATTATTTGAGTCCGAAAGCGTGTCGGGGTATTCTGAGAAGAGCCGCATTGCGCGGAAAGAATCTGCCG
Source organism: Oscillospiraceae bacterium (assembly GCA_014799385.1). Lineage (GTDB taxonomy): Bacteria > Bacillota > Clostridia > Oscillospirales > Ruminococcaceae > CAG-115. Next base: position 272,803 of record JAAVIC010000033.1, on the reverse strand, counting down.
GAGGTTTTGAAGAAGGCTCTGGAAATGCAGTCACAGTCGGTCTGAATGCGGCGGGGTTCTGCACAGAACATTCAGCTAGTTCCCGAAGCATTGGTTATGAAAGCGAAGTATCGCCTACGCTCCGAGCGGGGACTGTTCCGGCGGCTGTGTTTGAAAACCACTCACAGGACACAAGATACACACCGCTTGATGCGGTTGCTCCAACAGTTTCTTCAACATACGGTACAGGAGGCAATAATCAGCCGTTAGTCGTTGAAAATATCGGGAACTTCGACATCCGCCTGACTTCCGAGAATACAAAAAACGCGCGGCATAATGTATATCCGACCGAAACGGCGAGAACTCTCGACACGGGCGGGAACTCTCCTGACTCAAATCAAGGAGGAGTGGCTGTGGTGGCAGTTCAAGGCTCTATGATCGGCCGCACAGAAAAGAACGGTCCGCAGGGAAGCGGAATTGATGAAAATGTGTCATTTACATTAAATGCCACAGATAAACACGCAGTGGCATACGGAATTGACCGTGCCGCATTCAACCAAGGCGTAAACGCTCAGTTCAATTTTACGGTTAACGAGGAAAAACAGCCGACTATTGTTGCCAAAGGTGCGGGGGCTGTTGCACAGCCCGCGTATACAACAAGCAAAGCGTCCTTTTTTACGAATTGCTCGAAAGAAGTTGCAAACGCGCTTGTAGCAACAGACTACAAGGATCCTCCAATAGTCAGCGACTGCGGTTTGGAGTACATAGTCCGCCGATTGACACCGACCGAGTGTGCAAGACTGCAAGGATTCCCGGACGGTTGGTGCGATGATCTAAGCACAGAAAATCCCACCGATGATGAGATCTCTCGGTGGCAGAAAATATTTGATGAATACAATTCCGCGCTCGGCAAGAAATGCAAACCAAAATCCGAAACCCAGGTGCGGAAATGGCTGAAGAACCCTTACTCCGATTCAGCGGAATATAAGATGTGAGGCAATGGAGTGGCTTTGCCGTGCGTGGTTTTCGTTCTTGCGGGGATCGTGTATTTCAATTCTTACGAGTGAGCTTGATGTTGAGCTCCGGCGGTATTTCACCGGTTATGTCGATAGTGCCGTTTTCCTTCTCAAATTTTTTAATCTCTCTCCGAATAAGCGCCAAAATGTGGCTGTTGACGGAACGTCCTTCATAGTCGGCTACATAACCGAACTTTTTCAGCATTTCCTCTTCAATTCGTATAGATACGCTTTTAATTGCCATAAATTTTTCTCCTTTTTGGATATATTGTATATTCATTTTATCATTGAAGTGTGGTATAATGTAATATGTAGATATACTGTATATCTATAACATTTACATAAGGAGAAGTAATTATGAAAGTTGCAGTAATTGGTTCAAGAGGACTGACGGTTTCGGATTTAGGCAGATATCTCCCCGAAGGCATCACCGAGATAGTATCCGGCGGTGCACGGGGAGTGGACAGCTCCGCGAGGGAGTACGCATTGTCGCACGGGTTAAAGCTCACCGAGTTTTTGCCGGAATACGATAAGTACGGTCGTTCAGCACCGCTGAAACGAAACATTACCATAATCGAATATGCCGACTTGGTTCTTGCGTTCTGGGATGGGAAATCTCATGGAACTAAATTTGTCATAGACAACTGTAAGAAAATGGGTGTGCCTGTGCAAATCTTCCATCCGAATAGTACACAAAGCTGATTGTGCATTATGCAGAATGTAAGAAAACCGCTTGCAATTTGCGCCGAGTAGAGTTAATATGACACTACCAAATCAAAAGGAGGATTTGAAAATGATTTTTGACTTTAACTTGAAAGGCTCAGAACGCAAGCCGCTTGTAAAGGCACTCAGCGAGATCTTGAACACCGAGCCGCAGTATCTCGGAGTTGTCACTAAGGCATACAAAATCGGTGACAATTCCCTTACACTGAACGGCGAGCTTGTTCTCGGAGCTACGGTTGACGGGAACGCACTTCTGAAAACGCTTGAGGAACGCGGGTTTACTCCCGTCAAGGTTTCGGGCATAAGTATTGGCATGGTTCAGCCGGCACCCGCTGTGCAGGATACGAATCCCGGTTTGACGGTGGAAGTTCCGAAAGAATGTGTGAACGTAGAAAACCTTGAAAAGCTGATATCAGCCAAAGGAACACTTATTAAAAAAGCTCTCGGAGTGGATGATCTGCCGATCAAAGCATCTGAGGAAACGGTTTCGTTTCCGTGGTTTGGAGCAGTTGACGGCGATTCGGCTAAGGCATATACACATTTTATTTCTGCGCTCTGCGAGATGAGCAAAGCGGTGAAAAACGTTTCCGCAAAGGAAAAGGAAGTGGATAACGAGAAGTACGCTTTTCGGTGCTTCCTTCTGCGGCTTGGGTTCATTGGCGCGGAGTTTAAGGAGGAACGCAAAGTACTGTTGAGAAATCTCACGGGGTCAAGTGCATTTAAGAACGGAGGTGCGGTCGATGAGAATCCCGACTAAGGAACAGATCGAAAAATACCGCGCCGAGTTTCCTGCCGGCTGTCGCGTGGAACTTGTTTCGATGGACGATTTTCAAGCCCCGCCAAAAGGCACAAAGGGAACGGTTCAAGGAGTTGACGATATCGGAAATCTGCTTGTTCATTGGGACAACGGGTCGAGTTTGAATGTAATTCTCGGTGTGGATAAGGTTAGAAAAATCAACGGCTAAAATACACAAGACCGCCGTGTGTTTTTCGTGCAATATATTGTCCGAAAACCGCTTGCTATTTATCCGTTTTAGAGTTAATATACAGTTACCGAAAGGGAAAAGCCCTACAGAAAACGAAAAAACGGAGGACAATACAATGAGCGAGAAAACAGCAAGACAGGTTGAAGAAATGAAAAATCAGACTATCGGGGTCGAGGTCGAAATGAACAGCATCACCCGTGAGAACGCGGCGCGGATCGCGGCGGATTTCCTCGGAACGAACCGCTTCGAATACACCGACAACCGCAACGGCTACTGCACATGGTCGGCTTGGGATAGCGATGGACGCGAGTGGAAATTCCAGAAGGATGTCAGCATTCACGGTGATGACAGCAAGAAATGCGAATTGGTTACACCGATACTTACCTACTCGGACATCGAGATCTTGCAGGAATTGATACGCAGACTTCGCAAAGCGGGTGCAAAAAGCGATGCGACAAGGGGATGCGGAGTTCATATCCACATCGGAGCAAAGGGTCACACAGCGCAGACCCTGCGGAATTTAGCGAACATTATGGCAAGCCACGAAACCCTTTTAGCAAGTGCGCTCGACCTTGACAGCCGCCGAATGAGCCGCTACTGCAAAACGGTAGATCCGAACTTCCTGGCGAAACTCAACCGGAATAAGCCGGCAACAATGGCACAGCTTGCGGACATTTGGTACGGTACACAGGGCGCGGACTACGGCAGAAACCAACACTACAATGACAGCCGATACCATATGCTTAACCTACACGCTACCTTTACAAAGGGTACGGTAGAATTCAGGCTTTTCCAATTTGATGCGCCATCCGATGGTAAGCAGAATGGGCTTCATGCGGGACAGCTCAAGAGTTACATTCAGCTTTGCCTGGCGCTTTCCCAAATGGCGAAAGAGGTCAAGACTGCAAGTCCGAAACCCCAGCAAACCGAGAACCCCAAATACGCGATGAGAACCTGGCTTTTAAGGCTCGGATTCATCGGTGATGAATTTGCAACGGCGAGAGAAATACTTACTAAGCGGCTTGATGGCGACACCGCATTCCGAAACGGCAGGAGAGCCGCTTGAAGGAATCAAGGAAGGTAGCCTTATACCTCCCACCGACCTCTTCGGAGGTCTTTAGGTGGTAGAAGGGTGCTTTTCACGAGCGGCTTAAGCCGCCATAGCAAATCAAACCCTTTTGAAAGGATCGATTTGAATGGCAAAACGATACTATTTAGCATACGGGAGTAACCTCAACATGGAACAAATGAGGTTTCGCTGTCCGAATGCAAAGCCTGTTGGTACTGCGATTATTGAAAACAACGTGCTGACATTTAGGGGCAGCAACAGTGGTTTTTACCTTACCATCGAGCCGAAAATCGGCAGTAAGGTTCCTGTGGGTGTCTGGGAGGTCACAGCCGCTGATGAAGCGGCTCTGGATCGCTACGAGGGTTACCCAAGATTTTACTTCAAGGCCGAAATCACAGTCAACGTGACTTCATTACATGACGGGAAAACGTCTGGTAAAAGGGCATTTTACTATTTTATGAACGAGGATAGTGAACTCGGTTTGCCGAGTGAGACATACGTTCAAACGTGTCTGCAGGGTTATGCGGATTTCGGTTTTGACAAACGGATTTTAAAACGCACTTTGGAGCGTGTCAGGAGGGTGCTTGATGAAAGAAAGCGCAAATATAAGGATTAGGGTTTGTCCGAAATGCGGGAAGTCGTACTGTGGAGTTCCCGCGCTTTCAAGAGCCGATAATTCTCCTATCTGTTCCGACTGCGGAACGAGAGAAGCTCTTGAAAGCATCGGTGTGAAATCCGAGGAGCAAGAACAGATATTGAATGCCATGCATCGTTCGATGCGGGCATAATATACACATATTTGGCGGGCGGATATTTGTGTAATTTATTATTCAAATACCGCTTGCTATTTATCCGTTTTAGAGTTAATATACACATACCGAAAGGGAAAGCCTTACGGAAAACAAAAAACGGAGGATATAAAAATGACAAGATTTGAAAAGGATTTAAAAGATGCGCTTGAGGGCAATGAGATCGAGGTCCTCACCAAAAGAATGGCGGAGCTTGACAAGCTGGAGCGCGAGGGCAAGGCCTGCAAGAACGCTTTCCGCAGACAGTGCATCGCACAGGATTTTTGCAGACTGAAAAGAGAGTACGAGGAGATTGCAAAGCATTTCTAAGGCGGATTTTATAAGAGAAAGCGGGGCGGGAGTTCCGCTTTTTTATATTGGGTGGTGAGAACTTGAGAAAACTGAAAAAATACAGGCCGACAAAGTTCAAGGCAAAAACCTCAAAATACGATGAGGAAAAAGCCGACTATGCCGTAGATTTCATCGAGTGTCTTTGCCACACCAAAGGCACATGGGCGGGAAAACCGTTCGAGCTTATCGATTGGCAGGAGCAGATAATCCGCGACTTGTTCGGTATCATCAAGCCGAACGGCTATCGGCAGTTCAACACAGCATACATTGAGATCCCAAAAAAGAACGGAAAGAGCGAACTCGCTGCGGCGGTCGCTCTTTTGCTTTGCTGCGGTGACGGCGAGGAACGCGCCGAGGTGTACGGCTGTGCCGCCGACAGACAGCAGGCGGCTATCGTATTTGATGTAGCGGCGGATATGGTGCGAATGTGTCCGGCACTTTCAAAGCGGGTGAAAATCCTCACGGCGGCAAAGCGGATAATTTATCTGCCGACAAACAGCTTTTATCAAGTATTGAGCGCCGAGGCTTATTCAAAGCACGGGTTTAACATACACGGAGTGGTTTTCGATGAGCTGCACACTCAGCCGAATCGTAAATTGTTTGACGTTATGACAAAGGGCAGCGGCGATGCGAGAATGCAGCCGCTGTATTTTCTTATCACAACTGCAGGAACGGATACCAACAGTATCTGCTACGAAACTCATCAAAAGGCTGAGGATATTATTGCCGGACGAAAAATCGATTCAACATTTTATCCGGTTATTTTTGGTGCTGATGATTCGGAGGATTGGACCGATCCGAAAGTCTGGAAAAAATCAAACCCCTCGCTTGGTGAAACGATAGGCATAGATAAAGTAAAAGCCGCTTGCGAAAGCGCAAAGCAAAACCCCGGTGAGGAAAACTCTTTCAGACAGCTTCGTTTGAACCAATGGGTAAAGCAAGCGGTTCGTTGGATGCCAATGGAAAAGTGGGATAAATGCGCGTTTGCGGTGAATGAAGATGATTTGGAAGGCCGGGTCTGCTACGGCGGGCTTGACCTTTCGTCTACTACGGATATTACAGCGTTTGTGCTTGTGTTCCCACCAATCAATGAAAGTGAAAAATTTCAAATTCTGCCATACTTCTGGCTTCCGGAAGAAACTCTTGAACTTCGTGTGAATCGTGATCATGTTCCTTATGATGTGTGGGCAAGGAAAGGATATATTCAGACAACAGAGGGAAATGTTGTTCATTACGGATTTATCGAGAAATATATTGAGCGGCTTGGTGAGCGTTTCAACATTCGTGAGATAGCGTTTGACCGCTGGGGCGCTGTTCAGATGGTGCAGAACCTGGAGAATATGGGCTTTACGGTAGTTCCGTTCGGACAGGGTTTCAAGGATATGTCGCCGCCCACCAAAGAACTGATGAAGCTAACTCTCGAGCAGAAGATCGCGCACGGCGGCAATCCCGTGCTTCGTTGGAATATGGACAACATCTTCATTCGTACCGATCCGGCGGGGAATATCAAAGCTGACAAGGAAAAATCCACGGAGAAAATCGATGGCGCAATTGCGGCGATTATGGCTCTTGGCAGAGCTGTCCGGTGCGGAAGTTCCTCTTCGGAAAGCGTGTATGACAGCCGAGGGATCTTGTTTATTTAGGGAGGATATGCAATGGGATTTTTAAGCGGATTGTTTCGTTCAAGGGATAGACCTAAAAATAGAACAAGCGGTTCACAGTATGCGTTTTATTGGGGGAATTCCTCAAGCGGGAAGCGCGTCAACGAGCGCTCCGCTATGCAGATAACAACAGTGTATTCATGCGTCCGTATTCTTTCCGAAGCGGTGGCAAGTCTGCCGCTGCATTTTTATAAATACGGCGAGGACGGCAATAAAGCCAAAGCGACAGATCACCCGCTGTATTTCTTATTGCACGATGAGCCGAATACTGAAATGACTTCGTTCGTGTTCCGTGAAACGCTGATGACGCACTTGCTTTTGTGGGGCAATGCATACGCGCAGATAATCCGCAACGGCAAGGGAGAAATTACGGCATTGTATCCGCTGATGCCAGACAGAATGACAGTGGACCGCAATGAAAACGGTCGGCTGTATTATGAGTATTTGGTGGGCGCAGATGACCCCAAAACCCTGAAAGGAAATACAGTAAAGCTGTCATCTGCCGATGTTTTGCATATCCCCGGTTTGGGATTTGACGGATTGGTCGGTTACAGTCCCATCGCAATGGCGAAAAACGCTATCGGGCTTTCAATAGCCGCAGAGGAATACGGCAGTAAGTTTTTTGCAAATGGAGCGGCATCGAGCGGTGTTCTTGAACATCCCGGCACGCTCAAAGACCCGGATAAGATCCGCGAGAGTTGGAACAAGACATTCGGCGGCACAGCAAATTCAGGAAAAGTAGCAGTTCTTGAGGAGGGTATGAAGTACTCTCCTATTTCTATTTCTCCGAATAAAGCGCAGTTTTTGGAAACACGCAAATTCCAGATCGATGAGATCGCGAGAATTTTCAGAGTTCCGCCGCATATGGTTGGGGATTTGGAAAGATCCAGCTTTTCCAACATCGAACAGCAGAGCCTGGAGTTTGTGAAATACACTCTCGATCCATGGATAACAAGATGGGAGCAGTCCATAAACCGCGCCTTGCTTACTCCGAATGAAAAGAAGAAATATTTTGCAAAATTCAATGTTGACGGGCTTCTGCGGGGTGATTACGAAAGCCGGATGAACGGCTACGCAACGGGAATAAACAACGGATTTATGTCGCCGAATGATGTGAGAAAACTTGAAAACCTTGATTTGATCCCAGATGAATTGGGCGGCAACCTGTATCTTGTGAACGGAAATATGTGTCCGCTGAATATGGCGGGCGCGGCATACGGAAAGGAGGAAAACTCGGAAAATGAAGAAGTTTTGGAATTGGAAAAAAGACGCTGAGACCTCGGAGCGAACGCTTTTCTTGAACGGCGCGATCGCAGAGGAGAGCTGGTTTGACGATGATGTTACACCACAGCTTTTTAAGGCGGAGCTTGACAGCGGCGAGGGTGATATTACTGTTTGGATAAACAGCCCCGGCGGTGATTGTATCGCTGCGGCGCAGATCTATAATATGCTGTTCGACTACAAGGGCAAAGTCACTGTGAAAATTGACGGCATAGCGGCAAGCGCGGCGAGTGTTATTGCTATGGCGGGAGATGTTGTAATGATGTCGCCCGTTTCAATGCTGATGATCCACAATCCGGCAACAATCGCTATGGGTGACCACAACGAAATGCAAAAGGCTATCGAGCAGTTATCCGAGGTCAAGGAGAGCATTATCAACGCTTATGAGATCAAGACCGGGCTTCCTCGGAAACAGCTTGCAAAGCTGATGGATGAGGAAACCTGGATGAACGCAAACAAGGCTCTTGAACTTGGATTTATTGATGAGATTATCGGAGGGAAAATGCCGGAAAACTCGGTTATTATCTCCGAGAAAACGGCGGTAAATTCGCTTGTAAATAAACTTGAAAGCAACTTTGCTAAATCTGAAGGACGTTCCGTGAATGAGATCAGGGAGCGTTTGGATTTGATGAAAAAATTTATTTAACGGAGGTATTGATATGACTGTTAATGAGCTTATTGAAAAGAGGGCTAAAGCGTGGGAGTCTGCAAAGGAATTTGTGGATAAGCATGAGCAGTCCAACGGAACATTGTCCGCAGAGGACAGCGAGACTTACAGCAGAATGGAAAAGGAGATCGAGGACTTGACGGCAGCTATTGAGCGCCGGCAGAGAGCGGAACGTTTAGAGAAGTCGCTTGAAAAGCCTACCGCTGAGCCGCTTGTAACCAATCCGCAGACACATTCCGCCGACTTGAAAACCGGCATAGCAAGCGATGAATACAGAGCGGCAATGCTGACCGCGCTCCGTTCCAATTTCAGAAATGTGTCGAATGTACTGCAGGAGGGCGTTGACGCGGACGGCGGCTACCTCGTCCCGGAGGAGTATGACAAGCGTCTTATTGACACGCTTGACGAGGAAAATATCATGCGTACTCTCGGCACAAGGATCACCACATCCGGCGAACATAAGATCAATATAGCCGCCACCAAACCTGCCGCCGCTTGGATCGAGGAGGGCGGAGCGCTTACGTTCGGCGATGCAAAATTCGATCAGATAATTCTAGATGCGCACAAGCTCCATGTGGCAATAAAAGTCACCGAAGAACTGCTCTATGATAACGCATTCGGCTTAGAAAGCTATATAATCACTCAGTTTGGAAAGGCTCTCGCGAATGCGGAGGAGGACGCATTTCTCAACGGTGACGGAAACGGCAAGCCGACCGGGATCTTTGCGGCAACAGGTGGAGGAATATCTGCGGCAAGTACAGCCAAACCCTCCGCAGATGATATTCTTAATCTCGTTTATGCACTGAAAAGACCATATCGCAAAAAGGCGAAGTTTATTCTCAATGATAAAACGCTGGCGGCATTGCGCGTTCTCAAGGATAATAACGGTGCGTACATCTGGCAGCCGGCATATCAGAGCGGAGAACCCGACAGGCTTGCGGGATTTGAGGTGCATACATCCGCTTATGCTCCCGAAAATGCTATCGCATTCGGAGATTATTCGTATTACAACATTGGCGACAGGGGAACGCGTTCGTTCAAACAGCTTACCGAGCTTTTTGCCGGAAACGGAATGATCGGTTTTGTAGCAAAGGAGCGTGTTGACGGAAAGCTCATTCTGCCCGAAGCGGTGCAGATCTTGAAAATCAATTCGGCTAAGGCGGGAGATAAATCTTGAGTGAGCTTCTCCAAAAAGTAAAAGCGAATCTCATTCTTGAACATTCCGAGGACGATGATCTTCTTCAAAGCTACATTACCGCCGCTGTATCTTATGCGGAAAGCTATCAGCATTTGGAAAGGAATTATTATTCCGAAAATGATATGCCGCCAACTACCGAGCAAGCCGTAATAATGCTGTCGAGCCATTTCTACGAGAGCAGAGATGGCTCGACAGGCGGATTTTTTGCAAGCAGTGCAAGTGCGGCAAAGCAGGTCTGGAATACGGTAAATATGCTTCTGCGGCTTGATAGAAATTGGAGGGTGTGATGAGCTTCGGTAAGATGAACGCTCGGATCGAAATCATTAAGAAAGTACATTCCACCGATGAGGACGGTTTTGCGGTCAATTCCGATATTGTTTTAGCAAATGTAAGAGCATATCGTGAACAACGCGGAGCAACTGAGTTTAAAGAAAACAGAGCTGTTTTTTCAAAGGCTACCGATTTGTTTCAATTGCGCATTATCCCGAATCTAAAAATAACTTCGGATATGCTGATTCGCTGTGACGGATCGGAATTTGAGATCTTATCTGTTGACTGCTTGTGCGGAAAGGGAATGTACATAGAAATTCTCGGATGTGAGGTGACAGGGAGTGGCTAAAGCAGAATTCAAACTTCCCGAAGAGTTCCTTGTGAAGATTTCCCAGCTTGGAAAAAATATGGACGCTGTTGCTGAGAAAGTACTCCGAAGCGGAGGAAATGAGATACTCCAAAAGACGAAAAGCAACCTTTCCACTGTTATCGGACGCGGAACAAAGGCACAGTCCAAATCTACAGGCGAGTTGAAAAAGGCACTTGGATTGACTGCCGTAAGGCTTGACAAGAACGGCAATCACAACATCAAAATCGGTTTTGCTGAGCCGAGAAATGACGGAAGCAGTAATGCTAAGATTGCAAATATTCTTGAATACGGGAGTTCAAAGCAAACCGCGAAGCCGTTTTTAAAACCCGCTAAAAACGCGGCGAAAAAATCCGCAATCAAGGCTATGGAAGAAACTTTCGAGAATGAGGTGAAAAAGCTGTGAGTGTGTTTTCGGAGATAAATTCTGCTCTTGAACCGCTGAAAATTCCAATTGAGACGGGAGTGTTTTCGGAAGAACCGCCCGATGAGTATATCGTTATAGTACCGCTCTCGGACACATTCGATCTGTTCGCGGATAATTCACCTGAAGTGGATATCTGCGAGGTTCGATTATCAATTTATTCAAGGCATAATTATTTGAAACTGAAAAGAGCCGTGGAAAAGCTGTTGATGAAGTCGGATTTTACAATTACAGACAGGCGGTATGTTGAATTTGAAAAAGAGACCCGCTATCATCATTACGCGATTGATGCGGCTAAATTTTATATGGCTGAGGAGGTCGTTTAATGGCAACAATCGGTTTGGATATGCTCTATTATGCAAAAATCACCGAGGATGAAAACGGTAACGAAACATACGGTGAACCCAAAAAGCTCGCCAAGGCAATGTCTGCCGAACTGTCGGTGGAGCTTGCTGAGGCAACGCTCTATGCTGATGACGGCGCGGCTGAGATCGTTAAGGAATTCAAGAACGGAACGCTTTCACTCGGCATTGATGACATCGGCAACGAGGTCGCGTCCGATCTGACCGGTGCCGCAATAGACAGTAATAATGTGGTTATTTCCGCGAGTGAGGATGGCGGCGAGCCTGTGGCTATTGGATTCAGAGCAAAGAAATCCAATAATAAATATCGCTATTTCTGGCTGTACCGCGTTAAGTTCGGCATTCCGTCAACATCGCTTGCTACAAAGGGTGACAGCATAACGTTTTCTACTCCGACAATCGAGGGAACTATTCTGCGCCGAAACAAGGTAGACGGAAACGGAAAGCATCCGTGGAAAGCGGAGGTCACGGAGGGTAATGCGGGGGTTCCCGATGAAACCGTAAAGAATTGGTATAAAACCGTTTATGAACCGTCATTTTCAACAAATAATCCTTCGGAAAACACTACAGAGCAAAACACGGTTTTGAAATCAGCAAAATCGAAACAGGAGGTCTGATTTATGGATGAGCGCAGTGCAGTAATAAGTATCGGAGGTGAGGAGTATGAGCTGATACTCACCACAAGAGCAACGAAAGTGATAGCACAGCGGTACGGCGGTTTGGAAAATCTCGGCGATAAGCTGATGAAGTCTGAGAATTTTGAAATGGCTCTTGATGAGATCGTATGGCTTATTACCTTGCTTGCGAATCAGTCGGTGGAGATATTCAATCTTAAAAATCCGAATGACAAAAAGCCGGAGCTCACCGCCGAAACAGTGGAGCTCCTTACCTCGCCGTTCGAGCTTGCGGAATACAAAAATGCAATTATGGAATCAATGAGCAAAGGCATAAAGCGGAATATCCAAAGTGAGGAATCATCAAAAAACGCGGAAGTCGAGTGAGCGATGAGGAATTGTTCACTCGGCTTTTGTATTATGCTTTGGCACACCTGAATTTGACGCAGACCGAATTCTGGCTTATGCCGTTCGGTCTGCTGTTGGATTTGTGGGAATGTAACAGGCAGTATAATGGGTTGGCTAAGCCTAAAATTGAGAGGTTTATCGATGATGTTATTCCGTTGGGAATTTAATTTTGAAAGTACTTGACAAATGCGAAAAAATATGGTATAATTAATAACATCTAATATCTATTTATTGATTAGGAGTGATTTAAATGACAAAACGTGAGCTTGCTGAAAAATTATATTTTGAATTGTATACAACGCAGAAGGTTCAAAATATTGTGGATTCAATTAGAGTTGCAAAGATAGATGATAGACTACTTAGTTTGGATGAACAGTTAGAATTAACTGAGTCAATTAAGCGGATACATATCGAAAAACGAAAGGGATTATTTGAAGATGTGAGTGCCTTTCTGGCACTTGTTAATCAAGTTGAAGAACAAATAAAGTCACAAAGTAATTCAAAATAAGGGGAATTTTATAATGCAAACAAATGAAATAATAACACTTGTACTTGGAGCGGTATCCTTCTTTACAGCTTGTGGTACAATATTATTGTCTTTTAAATATAACAGATTAGTTCAAGCTCAAGTTGAGATGCAGATTAGAGAACGTATTACGAATGCTAGAATTCGTTACGAGGATTTAATTATTAACCACATGGACCAAATTGTTTCTAATAATGAACTGATTAATAAAGTATATGAGTCTACTAAGGAAGAATTTTTGAATGCTTATGAAGAGGCTTGTCAAAAATATCTTGACAAAAAGGTAGATAAAGTGAGATTTAAAAAATCTTATTTTACTGAAATACAAAGCATTGTAGAAAATCAAGATTTCAAGTCAAAATATGATACAAAATCAACACCATACAAAGCGACTGTAAAAGTTTATGAAGAATGGTTTAACTTAGAAAAATGATTTTTTTCAGAAATTATAATTTTTAATTTATAGAGCAATATAATAATTTTTAATGTGCAATTACTTATTTGATAACTTTTCGTATATTTATTGAGCCGAAAGGCTCTTTTTTTATGCTGTTTTTCGGGGGAGGTATCACAAATTGTCTGATAATTTCGGCTTAAAAATCGGTCTTGAAGGCGAAAAAGAATTTAAGAAATCGTTGTTCGAGATAAATCAGGCATTCAAGGTCCTCGGCTCGGAGATGAAACTCGTAGATTCTCAATTCGACAAGAATGACAAGTCTATTCAAGCGATTTATGCACGGAATGAAGTCCTGAATAAGGAAATCGAGGCGCAGAAGCAGAAAGTCGAAACACTGCGTGCCGCATTGGATAATGCCGCGTCCTCTTTCGGTGAAAATGATAAGCGCACCCAAAGCTGGCGGATACAGTTAAACAATGCACAAGCCGCATTGAACGGAATGGAACGCGAGCTTTCTGCAAATGAAAAGGCGGTTGACGGAGTATCCGATGAATTGAATGACGCGGATAGATCGGCTGATAAGTTTGCAGACGGAATTAGGGATGCCGGCGATTCCGCAAATAAATTCTCCGATGAAATAAAGAACGCGGGTGATTCTGCAGAAAAGACCGGTGGGCGGTTTGAGAAGTTAGGAAAAATTGCAAAAGGCATAGGTACCGCATTATCCGCTGCTACTGCGGCAATAGGCACCGCAGTTGGTGTTGCTGCAAAGGGAATAAATGATTGTGTCAACGTGTATGCAGATTTCGATGACAGTATGCGGCAGGTCGCAGCTACTATGGGAATGAAAGCCGATGAGATCGAAAAAGGCAGCAAGTCATTCGAACTGTTGGAAAATGCGGCTAAAGAAGCCGGTGCAAATACCCGCTTTTCAGCATCTGAGGCGGCAGATGCTTTAAACTACCTTGCTCTTGCCGGGTATGACGCGGAAAAGTCTGCGGAAACTCTGCCTAAAGTTCTTAACCTTGCGGCGGCCGGCGGCATGGATTTAGCTGTTACTTCCGATTTGGTGACAGATGCAATGTCCGCATTAGGAATGGAAACATCTCAATTGGACGGGTTTATTGACCAAATGGCAAAGACTTCTCAAAAGTCAAATACATCGGTTCAGCAGCTCGGTGAGGCTATTCTCGTTTGTGCAGGTACAGCATCATCTACGGGTCAGGATTTAACTACATTAAATACGGCGCTCGGTGTTTTGGCGGATAACGGCATTAAAGGCTCGGAGGGAGGAACGCACCTAAGAAATATATTGCTGTCGCTGTCAACACCAACCGATAAAGCCGCCGGTCAATTAGCGGATTTGGGAATTACGGTATTTGACGCAAGCGGCAATATGCGTCAGCTTGACAGCATTATTACCGACTTGGAATCTGCACTTGATAGCTTGACTCAAGAAGAGAAAACGAATGCAATCAGTGCGATTTTTAATAAAACCGATATTTCGGCGGTCAATGCACTTTTATCCTCGACCGGCGGGAGATTTGATGAGCTTTCGGGCATTATATCCAATTGCACGGGCGCCGCTGCGGAAATGGCGGGGACAATGGAGAGCGGTCTTGCAGGAACAACACGCTCATTTAATTCCGCAGTTGAGGGGATGCAGATAGAAATCGGCAGTATTTTCTCCGACATAAAAAATGAAATAATGTCCAATTCAACGGATATTATAAGAAATTTTGCGACTGCTCTGCGTGAAGCTGACGGTGACTGGTCGAAAATCGGTAATGCTGTCGGTGCGGCAGTTGGGGACACAATTGCAATTATTTCTAAGCGGCTTCCCGAAATCGTTGATTTGGTTATGAATGTGATTTCCATGATCGGTTTGACTATTATGGAAAATCTGCCTATCGTTTTAAAGTCCGTTCAATCTGTCATTATGCTGTTGGTTGATGGCTTGATCGATGCACTTCCTCAAGTGATGGAAGCCGGAGTGCAGATTATTGTGTCGCTTGTAGCCGGTATTTCAAACGCAATACCAACACTCGTTCCGCAGATCGTTCGAGTGATCGTGCAGATTGTGCAAACGCTTATAGAAAATCTTCCGCTGATTTTGAATGCCGCGTTAAAGCTTATAACGGGGCTTGCACAAGGCTTGCTGGACGCTGTTCCCGTGTTGGTTGAAGCACTTCCGCAGATAATTCAGGGCATTGTGGATTTTCTTATCAGTGCAATACCGCAGATCATCGAAACCGGTGTACAGCTTTTGACAGCATTGGTTGGAGCACTGCCGGATATAATTCAAGCTATCGTTGAGGTAATTCCGCAGATTATTGACGGAATAATTGCGGCAGTAATCGGAGCAATTCCACAGCTTATTGATGCGGGAATCAAACTGCTCGTTTCGCTTGTGGAGAACTTGCCGAAAATCATTGTAACGATCGTTGCGGCTGTACCCAAAATAATATCGTCTGTGATAGATGCGGTTATTGGTGCGATTCCGCAGTTGATCCAAGCTGGAATTACTCTGTTCATCTCTCTTATTGAAAATCTGCCAACTATCATTGTTGAGATCGTCAAGACTGTTCCTCAAATAATTACGGGAATTGTGGACGCGTTCGGCAGTTACTTCGGGAAAATGTCAGAGGTAGGCGGTAATTTGCTGAAAGGCTTATGGCAGGGCATTTCCGATGCGGGTGCGTGGCTTCGAGATAAAATAAGCGGTTTTTTCGGCGGTGTAGTTGACAGTATCAAGAACTTTTTTGGAATTCATTCTCCGTCAACATTATTTGCAGAACTCGGTGACTTTATGGCAAAAGGTCTGGGTATCGGATTCGGTGATGAGATGAATGATGTTGCCAAAGATATGGTGAACGCTATCCCATCTGAATTTGATACGGATATCAAGGCTAATATTAACTCGGATTTCAGCCGTGGAACTGCCGATACAGCCGCCGCGCTCGATGTGACGATCCCGCTGACGGTTGATGGAGTGACGTTAACAAAAATCGTTTCGCGCATACAGTGGTCGCAGAATACGGTCACTGTGCGGAATATGGGGGCGGTAAAATGACAAAAATCAGCGTTTTTGACGGCACGATTCTAAAAGCCGAATATTCGCGTGTCATTTCCGCATCGCTTACCGACAGCTTGAACGGAGAATGTACTTTTGAGTTTTCTGTTACATCTGAAATGGCAAACGGCATAACAACAGGCTTTGAAGTGCAGGTGAAAAGCGGGACTCTTGACTATGTTTTCAATATTGCACGAATTGCAAAATCCATTTCCGGCGGTTTGACGATCTGCACGGTCACTTGTGAGCACAAATCCTATGAACTCAATAACGAGCAGTTCAAACTGTCAAAATTTGAGTTTTCCGGAGAGCCGTCAAAGTGCCTGGATCTGTTGCTTGAAGGCACCTCCCTCACTGCGGGGATTTGTGAACCGCAAATACCGATCGAATTGAAAATAAATCAGGAATGTTCCCGCAGAGCCGCACTAATGCAGTTGATCGTGCTGTGCGGCGGTGAGATCGAATACAGCGGAGAATGCATAAATATTCGCAGTCATCGCGGCTCGGAGCAGTACCGTGAGATCATGGACGGTAAGAACATCTCGGATCTAACATTGGATATTGACAGCCGTTCCGGTACGGCAAGCTATGGCTTGACGCTTTATAAAAGCTTGGATTTCGGGATCGGCGATAATATTCACATTGTGTTCCATCCGTTTGATCTGGACGTTTTTACCCGGATAATTTCCGTGAGTTATTCTCCGTTCGACAGGCATGATGTTTCCATCACTGTAGGCGATTACGCGCCAAGCATCAACGATAACCTATACAAAATCGAAAAAACAGCTAATGAGATTAAGGAGAATGTCAGCGATTCCACTGCAGAGATAAAAACAGCGGTAAACAGCACCGATATTTCTATTTCCGAAAAGGTTCAGAGAATTTTCAGAATTTCGTATAATGCGCTAAGATCCACCTACGCGGCTTTTTGTTCAACGGTAAAATTCACACTGTCAAGCGTGGGAAAAGTTGTGTTTATCCTCAAAAAGGACGAGAACGAGGTGATGCGCTACATTGAGGATTTTGACCACACCGGTGATTTTGCAAGAACCTATACCTATCCGTTTACTTCAAAAGACGGGCAGAATACGATCTCGCTGAACGTTATCTCGGAAACCGCGCATGGCATTTTCCCTAAAATACAGTCATGGGGATATGTCATGGGCGCGTATCTCGCCGGCGACAGTCCGTGGGACGGGTATATTGAGGTTCGCACGGATGATGTTCATTTCGTTAAGAGGGGATTTGGATCAAAGAATAAATTTATTGGAACTGAGAGAATTTTGTGTGCTCTTTTGCCGAGAAAATATTTTGAGCTTTCCGAAACACTTCCCGTATTTCATGCGAGGTCATGGAGCGCAAAATGTATCGGCAAAAGTATCCGTGAGATTCTTCCGAATGTATGGGAGCCGATAATCACTACACCTCCGTCGATAAAAGTCGTAAATACGTCAAACCGCGATCTGTATTTTGAATTGCGGAATCCGGTAAGCGTAAATGATGAAATAAATGCGGCGGCTTTTTCGCTGATAATTACCACTGCAAGCGGCACGGTGACAATAATGCCGGTATCCGCAGACTTTGAAACGGGCTGTTTCGGAAGCACAATAAATCTGCATTTTGATAATTCAAAAATGCGCGAGACTGTTCAGGCAATCACACTGTTGTATGATGGCGGGATCGGAAATCTGCACGATGTTATGAATGATATTCCGTGTGGGAATTTTCAGACTTCATTTATTTATATTCCGTATGAGGAGGAGCAAGATGATCAAGGGTAAAGCAAAAATACAGCTTTTTGACGGCAAAACCGGCGAAATCCGGCATGAGATCTATGAGGAGAATATGATAACAAATGCGGTTGACACGATTTTGAATCCGCCGGACTTTATTGAAATGGGGATGGACTGCACCGAGGACAGAAGCTTTAATATGCTCCGCGACCTGCATGGAGATATTGCGGATACTGTGTTTCGCGGTGTTATCGTCTGCCGCGATAAGATTCCCGAAAACGGTGACAATATGATGCTTCCATGGACTAACGAGGAGATAGGTCACGCGAGAATTGCAAATACGAATACCGACTCCAAAATAGGAACTTACAATGAGAATGAAAGCGGAGAGATCGAGAACGGAAAAGGATATCGCCACGTTTGGGATTTTCCGTCCGATAAATCAAACGGCGAAATAAGCTGTATCTGTCTTACAACAAAGGACGGCGGCACTTGCGGCTACAACGATGCATATTGGGATATGTCTGTTGGCGGCACAGATTTGAACAGCAGTTCGACAAACGGCTTTCGGCAGACGTTTCATACAATAGTTGGACGATTCATAAACAATTCGGAATTTAACAACACTTATTTTAAGTGGTTTTACATGAACCGTCTTGAAAACGGAAATGTTCGTATGTTTGCCAAGAGCACTATAGACGGCGGAATTTACGAATTTATAATGTTTGATCCGCAGGTCGTGAGCGTCAGCAAGGAGAAACCGTTCTGCGGAATTATAAGCATTAAAAAGGTGATCGAGCTTTTTCCCGCCGCCGAAAAGATCCCGGATTCTCAAAGTGATACAAAGTATTTTCACAGCGATTATTACTGCGACTGCGACACGTCAAATGTAAACTATGTTCCCGAAGATGAAGAAGAAAAGATAAGAAGTTCCTGGAAAGAGAACCCGAAGTGGCTTGCGTATTTTCCTTACGTTATCGGTGATAAGATACACTGTATAGCTACAAGCGGATTTAAGGCTTATCACTATGTTTTTGGTTTGAATGATTATCATCAAATCTCAAAAAGCATTATTGAAACTGACGTACCGTTGCAGAATTACGGTGCAGGGTTTTATTATGTCACAACAAGTAATTCGAGTCATCATTACAGGTGGTTTTACGGACGAACTCCCGAAACCGATTATAACAATGCTTTAAGCGGATTTGAATGGGACGGCAGGTATTTCCTTGTCACAAAAAATCCGCTGATTGACGGCAAAATCGCGGAGAATTCCGAGAATTACGGACAGATGAGAGTGTTTGACAAAAGCGGAAAAGTTACCGATAAGGTCTTTCAATATGTCGATAACGGCAGATTAAACAACTTTTCTGCGGCGGGATTTTGGGGATTTTATCTTGATGAAAAGACGAATACCCCGCTTGCTTTCTGTGACAGCTTCAACATTGATCATTCGATGCTTGCGCTCCAAATACGAAAGAACGGTGACGGCTATAGCTGGTACAGAATGAGATTGTCAATGCCTACATACGGCACCAGAATGTATTCTTTTGCAAATCTGATCAAGGTTGACGGACTGACTCTGCCGCTGTATGTTGCTCCGTATTACCCGTACAGCAGTTCCGACAAACACTATTTCGGTTATGCGCCTGGCATCTGCAAGCTGTGTCTGACTACGATAAATAACCTCTCCGAGCCGGTTCGCAAGCTGGACGGACAGGTTATGAAAATTACTTATGATATTGTTGATGAATAAGGAGGCTGATTTTATGAAAGAGTTTTGGAATACGGTTCAAGGCATATTTACTGTTTTGGGCGGGTGGCTCGGTTACTATCTGGGCGGCTGTGACGGTTTGCTGATCGCGCTTGTTGTGTTTATAGTTACCGACTACATAACGGGGCTGATGTGCGCGGCTATTGACAAAAAGCTGTCGAGCGCAATAGGCTTCAAGGGTATTTGCAGAAAGGTGCTGATTTTAATTTTGGTCGGCATTGCAAATATTCTTGACATTCAGATCATCGGTACAGGAAATATTCTTCGTACAGCAGTGATATTCTTTTATTTGTCAAATGAGGGTGTGTCACTGCTTGAAAACTCGGCACATTTGGGACTCCCCGTGCCGAAGAAACTGAAGGAGATTTTGGAACAGCTTCACAATCGCAGTGAGCAAGCGACTAAAGTCGCCCAAGAAAAGGAGGATAACAGCGATGAAAATTAAAGGTGTAGATATCAGCTACTGTCAGGAGGGCATTGATTTTGCAGAGCTTAAAAAAGCGGGAGTGGACTTTGTGATTATCCGCGCAGGTTTTTCCACGAAAAAGGACATCACAATGGACAAATTTATCTCCGACTGCAAAGCGCATAACATTCCCTACGGCTTTTATTGGTACAGCTACGCGATGAGTGTAGACGAGGCAATAGCCGAAGCGGAAAAATGTGTTGAAGTCATCAATGGGCTTGCTCCTACATATCCCGTATTCTTTGATATGGAGGAAAAGCGGCAGATCAATGGACTTACTAACGATATTCGTACCAAAATGGCAGTTACATTCTGTGAGACAATAAAGGGTGCGGGATATACAGCGGGAGTATACGCAAATCCGTCCTTTATGGAGTGCTATTATGATAAGAACCGTTTGATCGGAAAATATGACATCTGGCTTGCCCATTGGACGAACAGCCCCGATGCGCCGTCAAAGTACGATTATGGACAGACTATGTGGCAGTGGGGCATTGACAAAATTGATGGATTTTACATTGATGGTGATATTTGTTTTGTCGATTATGCCGCAAAAAGTCCGAATAGCTCAAAAAAGTTCGTTGACGAGCTGGCACATGAGGTCCTTGACGGCAAGTGGGGCAATGGTGATGAACGCAAGAAACGCTTGACAGATTCCGGATACGATTACTATGCAGTGCAGAAGCGCGTGAACGAGATTTTGTATGCACCGAAAAAGTCTGTTGATGAACTTGCCCGTGAGGTCATTCATGGAGATTGGGGCAACGGCGAGGAACGCAAAAAGAGATTGGCTGCTGCTGGGTATGATTATTCGACAGTGCAGAGAAAAGTTAATGAATTGCTGAGATGAGTGTAGCCCGCGAGGATTTTTCCTTGCGGGCTAATTTTTTTTATAAAACCTATTGTAAAAGTCAAAAAAATGTAGTACAATATAAATAATGTAAAATAGTATGGAGGACAAACAAATGGTCAATCTGGGACAGCTTAAGGAAATCAAGGATTTGCGCGAAGTATGGCTGCATGAGGCTTTGGATTTCACACCATGGCTTGCGGAGGAAGAAAATATCTCTTTGCTCGGCGATGCTGTAGGACTTGAGATAACTATTGATGAAACCGAATCGTCTGTGGGAGACTTTAACGTTGATATTTTTGCCACAGAAACCGGAACGGATAGGAAGATCATCATTGAAAATCAGCTTGAGGACACTAATCACGATCACTTGGGAAAACTTATTACATATGCGTCCGGTAAGTCAGCCGATATCATAATCTGGGTGGTTAAACATGCCCGTGAGGAGCATAAAGCAGCTATTGAGTGGTTAAATAACCACACCGATGATAAAATAGGATTTTTCCTCTGTGAGATCAAGTTGTATAAGATCGGCGATTCCGAGCCAGCCGTCAAGTTTGAGGTTGTCGAACGTCCTAACGATTGGGCAAAAGAGGTCAAGAGGAATAACAGTGCAAGTCCGCGCCGCCAAGCAATTTATGATTATTGGATTGCGTTTAACAATTACGCTTTTAAGAACAAGGATTTTTCAAAGAGTTTCAATCAGCGCAAACCGTCCTTCGATCATTGGATGGATTTCAGCATAGGATCCTCGGGATACCACATCGGTCTGTCGCAGATCCGCAGCAGGGATGAGATCAGTTTAGAACTGTATATCAGTGATGATAAAGAACTTTTCAAGTCCTTGCTGGAACATAAAAGTGAAATTGAGGAGAAATCCGGACTTGTCTTTGATTGGCGTGAATTGCCCGAGAAGAAGGCAAGCCGCATTTTGATAACTAAATCCGTACAGTTTGATGAACAAAACCAATGGACAGCGCAGTTTGATTGGATCATGGACACTATGATCAAGATGAAAGCGGCATTTAAGAAATATTTATGATATTGAGGTGTGGAATGTCTGAAGAAAAAGATTTTGATTTAGCAATATGCAAAGTTCCTCGCAAGGACAAGCATGGTAATGATATAACATCTGATAAAATCGGTAGAGGTGGAAGGCATCGTAAAGAAGGAACATATTCAGGCACGGTTTACGATATTGAACTTATTGATGAAACCACATCATCCCTACCTATCAAAAGTACTGAAGAAGACTATTCATTATGTTATGAGGATCTTCCGTGGTATGCTCAATTAATTATAGATGTTATTCCAACCATTGTTGATGGACTAACAGAAATTGCAAAAGAAAGTTTTAGAAATTGGCTTCAGAATAGGCAAGAAAAAAGACATACAGCATTAAGAAAGTCAAAACATACTGTGTCTATAGCAACTAAGAAAAAAGTTGTTAAGTTTGATAGTAAGTCGCAAGTTGTTGAAGAAATTGGAACATTAAATGAATTAGATACAGCTTATGAGAGATATACAGTTGATATGACAAGTGAGGAGGCACAGAAAGAACTGCTTGATGCATTTATCCTTGGAATTTTATCAGCAAAGAAGTTTTGGAGAGTGGCTCATGCCAATGTTATTGATTCTAATTCACAACCGGTAGAAGTATTGCCTATAGTTAAAAGACTTAGCAATCCAGTAGTTCTTTCAAATATCAATAATATTCTAAATAACAATCCGGCATTACTTGAAAAATGGCAAGAAGAAGCATTATCTGGTTTTCTGGAACGTGATATTATTGTGAATTCTCGTTATGCTCCAATAGATGAACAAGACTTACTGAATCAGTTTGGATTTTTACCTAAAGTATAGAGGCATTTTGTTTGAACAGCTCGTAAGGGTTATTCCCTTGCGGGCTTATTTTTAGTCCCCAAATTTAAAATAACTGTCCTAATAATTATAGAAACACATTTTTGTAGGAGGATATGACTATGATCAAAAATCAAGAACAGTCAGCTAATGAGAAAACGATTCTCCCTATAGGTGAGAAGTACTTGCTTTCTATAAAGGAAGCAGCATCATATTTCAACATCGGCGAGAAAAAGCTCCGCCGCCTTGCCGAGTACAATCAAGGCTGCTCTGCCGATAGACGTTTTTCAATATATAATGGGAATCGTGTCCTCATAATCCGCACAAAATTCGAAAGATTTATAGAGGAAACTTCGGCGATTTAGTTTGATTTTCTTTGCCGTAAGTAGTTGCTATTTCCGTTTAACAGAGTTAATATAATGATAACGAAACGGAGGTGAGCGCTATGGCAGAGATCAAAATTTCAATCGGCGAAAAATATCTGTTGTCTGTAAGCGAGGCGGCGGCATATTTCAACATCGGAGAAAAGCGGATACGCAGACTTGCCGAGGATAACTTGAACCGCTTTTCGGTAATGAACGGAAACCGTTACTTGATTATACGAAAACGATTTGAGGAGTACATTGATTCTTTGATGGAGAGGGGAGAGGAAGATTGAAAAAGCCGGATTTGTTGGAGAAAACTTATTTGAATACGCGTGAAGCGATAGAACTGTTCGGCTTGAGCGCACGGAAATTCTCTCGGTTTTTGAAGAACGGCGGTCGGTATGATTTTTTAGCTTTCTATCACAACAGGGTGCTAATACTGCGTGCGGAGTTTGAGAAATTTCTTGAAAATGATCCTAAGGCAAAGGAGGAGTTGTTATGCCGAGAAACACGCAAAGGCGCGACTCAAAGCGGCGGATTTTAAGGCGCGGTGAATCTATCAGAGCTGACGGCAAGTATCAGTTTAAGTATCACATTAACGGCAAGCCGCATTTTGTATACAGTTGGCGGCTCGAACCAACCGATCCGCTGCCAAGTGGAAAAAAACCTTGCTTGTCGCTTCGAGAGCTTGAAAAGCAGATAGGCTACGATCTTGATACGCTCTGTGATCCGTCAAACAAGAATATGACGGTGTACGAGCTTGTGGAACGTTACCTTGCTACTAAGACGGGAGTTAAGTACAGTACTAAAAGCAATTATGGTTTTGTAAAGAACCTTCTTGCAAAAGAGCCTTTCTCGTCAAGCAAGATAGGCTCGGTCAAAACATCCGATGCAAAGCTGTTCCTTATCAAGCTCCAAGAGGATGGAAAGGGATATAGCACTATCAAAACCGTGCGCGGAGTTCTTCGTCCCGCGTTTCAAATGGCTGTGGACGATGATGTGCTGCGTAAAAATCCGTTCGGTTTTGAAATGGCTACGGTCGTGGTCAATGACAGCGTGACACGTCAAGCAGTCACCAAAGACGATATGCGGCGGTTTTTGAAATTTGTTCACGATGATAATAATTATTGCAAGTATTATGAGGTCGTGTACATTCTGTTCCACACGGGAATGAGAATTTCGGAATTTTGCGGTTTGACGATCTCCGATATTGATTTTGAAAACAAAGTGGTGAATATTGAGCGCCAGCTCCAAAGAACAAGTGATATGAAGTTGATGATCGAATCTACAAAAACCAATGCGGGAACGCGTAAAATTCCTATTACCGATGATGTAGCATACTGCTTTCAGGCGATAATCGAGGACAGAAAGCCGCCAAAGTGTGAACGCATAGTCGGCGGTCATACGGGTTTCCTGTTTACCGACAAGGACGGCTTTCCGCTTGTGGCGATGCACTGGGAACACCGATTCAATCACATGGTAAAGCGATACAACGAAATATACAAGCTGCAGATCCCGAACATAACACCGCATGTCTGCCGGCATACCTACTGCAGCAATATGGCGAGAGCGGGAATGAACCCGAAAACGCTTCAATATCTTATGGGTCATAGCGATATAGGGGTAACTTTGAATACGTACACGCATCTGGGGCTGGAGGACGCCGCCGATGAACTTAGCCGGCTGAATGAGCTTGAATCCGCTCGAAAAGAGCTTGAACGCGATAATAAAAGCGTGTCAAAGGATATATTCCGAGCGGTCTGATTAAATGAAATATTGTTGCCACTCCGATCAATGTAAGATTAGCGTGGCAACTTTTTTTGTAATATTTAACACAACTCTTGATTTTTCCCTTATTTTGTGCTATAATATAAGGGAAACACGAGAGGAGAAGGGGAATGAGAGATTTCAACTATTCGGCAATCAAAGACCAAAAATGGGATTCGGAAATGCTCGGACTGATTGCTGCAATTTATAAGGAAGCTGGAAAACAGGAACTGTATCTGAAACAGCGTCCCGATGAACTTGAAAAACTCGTCAATATTGCAAAAATACAAAGTACCGAGGCATCCAATGCTATTGAGGGAATCGTCACCACAAGCACGCGCATAAAGCAGCTTGTTGAGGAGAAAACCACACCTAAAAACCGCGATGAGCAGGAGATAGCCGGATATCGCGATGTGCTGAACATTATTCATGAGAACTTTGACGTTATTCCGATAACGCAAAATTATATTTTGCAGCTTCATAAAACAATGTACAGTCACATGAATAATCCGATGGCGGGGCGGACGAAAAACGTTCAGAATTATATCAGCGCGACTCACTCGGACGGGCATACGGAAACGCTGTTTACACCGCTTGATCCGTTTGAAACTCCGATGGCTATGGATAAGATCTGTGAGGAATACAACCGTGTTATCGGAAATAACGAGGTCGAGCCGCTGATCGTGATCCCGATATTTATCCATGATTTTTTGTGTATTCATCCGTTCAATGACGGAAACGGTAGAATGAGCAGACTGTTGACAACACTGCTGCTTTACAGAAACGGATTTTATGTGGGAAAATACATCTCGCTTGAGGCAAAGATCGCCAAAAACAAAGATCTGTACTACAATGCCTTAAATGAGTCTCAACACGGTTGGCATGAGGGCACAGAGGACGCGGTGCCATTCATAAAATATATACTAGGAACGGTTCTTGCGGCATATAAAGATTTTGAGGATCGTTTTTCTTTGGTGGAAACAAAGCTGTCCGCGCTCGAAACGGTCAGACGAGCTTCGCAAAACAAGATCGGAAGATTTACAAAGCAGGATATCCGCGAGCTTTGTCCGTCTCTCAGTGTCAGCGCTGTTGAAGGAGCGCTTCGCAAGCTGGTTGCTGCCGGAGAGTTGAAAAGAGAGGGTAGCGGAAAGGCGACTAATTATTTTAGGTTGAACTGAAATGTGTTTTGTTGCTTTATTGGTCAAGATTGATCAATAAGGCAATTTTTTTGTGGTAAGGTATTCCATTTTTCTTAAATATGTGATATAATTATAATAAGTATATTATAAGCTGTGAGGAGAAACAAATGTCACGTGGAAAAAACATAAATTTATTTTTAATGGACGGCGATGCAAACGGCAGAATAAAATGCACCTTAGCGAATTGGACGGGAGTTGCATATAAAATTCCGAGAACGGAGCTTGATAGGTGCAAGGAGCGCGAAGATCTTAAACAGAGCGGTGTATATTTCCTATTTGGAACGTCCGATGAAACGGGAAATAGCATCGTATATATCGGTCAGGCTGGAATACGTAAAAACGGTGAGGGAATTCTGAATCGACTTTACGAACATAAGCGTAATCCCGAAAAAGATTATTGGACGGAAGCAGTAGTTTTTACAACCTCAAATAATTCTTTCGGACCGACCGAGATAAGTTATCTGGAAAATCGTTTTTGTAATCTCGCTATTGAAGCTAATAGATACATAGTCAAAAACGGAAATGACCCTTCGCCCGGACATATTACCGAGGAGAAGGAGAGCGAACTTGAGGAATTTGTTGATTACGCAAAGCTGATCATGGGAACACTCGGACATAAGGTTTTTGTTCCATTAATAGTCAGCAAATCGGATATTCCTAATGAAACATCTGAAAATGAGGAACCTGAACTGTATTTAACCAGAACAATCAAACAGATAAATTTTACAGTAAAAGCCCATGGCAGGCAGACTGCCGATGGATTTGTGGTGTTAAAGGGGAGCTTTATTTCACCAATAGATGCAGATTACCTTCCAAAAGGCAGTCTGGAACGTCGGAGACAGTGTAAAGTTGATGAAAATAATATGCTGCTTGAGGATGTGCTGTTTAGTACACCATCCGGAGGAGCAGTATTTGCGATTGGTAAAAACGCGAACGGCTGGGTGGAGTGGAAAACCGCAGACGGCAAAACACTTCATGATCTGGAGAACAGCGAGGAGATTCCTCAGTAGTAAAGTACCACGATTCCTACTACGCTTTTACTACGTTTGCCCGCCAACACTTGCCCCGATTTGCCAACTTGTGTGAGAGATCTTCGCCGAGCGTGACAGATTTTTATGTTCCGCAATACGGCATAACAAGGCAATTGACGGCAATTCCGAAAGGAGAAAGAAAATGCTCAAAATTCTATTCGTCTGCCACGGCAACATCTGCCGTTCGCCGATGGCGGAATTTGTAATACGTCAAATGCTCGAACAGCGGGGGATTGATAACGTTTTGACCGAATCGGCGGGAACCTCGTCCGAGGAACTGGGCAATCCCGTGCACAGCGGAACTGCGCGGATTCTTCGGCGGCTGGGAATTGATTATTCCGGCAAACGTGCTCGCCAAATCACTAAGTCCGACTATGATGAGTTCGACTTAATAATTGGATTGGACAGCGCGAATATCCGCAATATGGAGCGTTTTTGGGGAGACCCGCAGAACAAAATCCGCCGTCTGCTACTCGACCGTGACGTCGCAGACCCTTGGTATACCGGAGATTTCGAGCGTACCTACGCGGATATCCGAGAGGGCTGCGAAAAACTGGTTACTACCGTTATGGAGAGAATACAATGAACTGTATAGACGAAATAATACGGTGATTCCATTTTATGGCACGGCGGTCGCCATATCCATTCGCAAAAGATAGCGTTAAAGTGCGGATTCAAACCCGCGTTCACGGAAATAGGAGCAATCGGAAAGGAGTGAAGCATTATGGACGATAAAGAAAAGCAAGTCCCCGAAACGAGCGATGAAAAAACCTGGGTTGATGATATGAAGCAGGAGCTTGAGGACTACATCGAGGAGCAGGGGATTTACATTCGGCAATGAAAATATCCGCAAGGCGTGAACCTTGCGGATTATTTTTATTTTACGTATGCTCCCTGATAGTAGAACTCCAGGATTTGTTTGTAGTCCCAGACCCAGTATTTCGCCAGAGCATTTGCGCCATTTTGGCTAAGCCCCACACCGTGACCGTAGCCGTATGTAGTAACTGTAAACTCATCGGAATCTTCGTTATATTCAATGTCAAACGCGCTCGAACGAATCTTGAAACTCATAATCCGCTCGCGGAATACACGTCCTGTAATTTTAACCGTGTCGCCGTCGCTGTCAACATAGGTGTTGTAGCCACCGATAGACATATTTCCAACGTATTTGCCCTCGGTGCGGTCATTTATCGAGAACCAGTCTGACGGATCGCCGCTCAGCGAAATTCCCGTGGAGCTGTAAATTTTCGACTTGATCTCCGAGGAGCTGAAGGTAGCCTTTTTCCCGTAATTGGGGTCATAATCGGCGTCAAGCTCGCAGTAAACGCTTCTCAGATACGGATAGTCCACACCCCAGACATTCTTACTGGACGCCGTGCAGCCCGCCGAAGAAGCGGAATATACCGCTTGAATCATCTCGCCGTCATAGTACATCGCTTGCCCGATTACAGATTCCACCAACACCTTTACCGAATCGGAAACTTCGTTTTTCAGCAGAACATTCGGATAGCTTCCACGCGCATTGTGATATTTAACGTGCGTGTAGGCAGCCACCGCCTGAGCCTTTATCGCTTCGGGAGCAAACGTGCTTCCGATTTCATTCATTACGATCCTTGATATAATATCCAGAGCCGTTCCCGAAACTATGTCCCCGCCATCATTTACCGTGAGAATTTCGTTCGCTGCAGTGTTGTCGGTAACTGTTTGCGATGGGCGAGCCGGTATCGAAGTTGTTGAATCCGTTGAAGATGTCGGCTCGCTGCTTTCGGGCGGTGTTGTGGTGCTGCTGGTGTTGTCTTGCGGTTTTGATGTGTCATCGGGTTCGTGGGTGGTGGAGTTATCCGGCTCTGGGGTAGAGTTATCCGAAATGTCGGACGTATCGGGTTCGCTTGTATCCGAGCTGTTGTCCGAATTTTCCGTTTCCCCAGAAGAGTTGTTGGAAAGTTCAAGCTGTTCCACAAGCTCACTCGGCTTATAGCTCGTTTTAACGGGCTTCATACTGAGCAATGGTGTTCCGAACGCCGTGGTTACGGTCGTGGTGGTATCCGGAACAATTGGAATCTGCGTTATATCCGGGGTAATGAAGTCCTGTGTACCCACTCCCTGTGAAGCGTCATCGCTTTCTACAGGTACGTCGGCGGCTTCGGTCAAGGACTCAGAAACCGTTCCCATTATGCCGCAGACAAGCAGATATACATTACAGACTATTAATGCGACAATGATTTTCGCAAGTGATAAATTTTTCATATTCACGTCCTTATCATTATTCATAGTCAGTGGGATTGTCTTCGAGGTTGTTCCGTTTTATGTAATCGTCCAGACCCTTAACAACCGAGGTATCCCACGTTCTGCCTTTCCAAGTCTGTCCGTACGCTTTATAATATGCGTCAAAATACTTGATACTGTCTTTTTTTACGATTTTTTCGGTATCAACCTCGGGAGATTCGTTCGGGCGAACCTTTCTTGCCACCACTACCAATCTCGCCTCAAACGCGGTATCTTGGTCACAAGTCGAAAGCGTAACGATTTCGTCACCATACTGAACGTCAACCCCTGTTTCGTAAAGGCTTCTGTCCTCGCATTGCAGCACATAATCAAAGAACTCATCGGGATTGGTGAAGTAGATCTTGTGCGTGTAGTCAAAGATCTCGCCATGCTCTTCATAAATATTCGTCATAAATACGGAAATTATCTTGTATTGATTGTTATTATACAGCGTATCAAACTCGATAACAGGCGATGTCCTCAGAAAATTTATATTGCGTTTGTAATCCATCAATGCCGAGAATTGGTATTTATAGAGCATATTATGCCCGTAAATAATCGTGTTCTGTGGCATGGAGTCCTTGGTTATTTTGCCTTTGTGGTCCACGAAGAGCGTTCCCGAAAACTCCTCTTGTTTCTGGAAGTTGCGGTGGAGGTAGTAGTCTTTTTCGGGGTGCTGCATAACCGGATAATCGATGTTTGTGCCGGGAATGGTTATCCATCCGATGAAATCATTGTTTTCCGCATACAGCTCTGCAAAGCGTTCGGTGTCTATTGTTCCCTGAGGAAGTTGGTCTATATGCTCTTGCGTGGGGGTTCTGTTCTTGAGATCGATTATAAATCGATCGGTTTCACTTTTGCCGCCGTATTCCTTGCTGACTTGCAATATTATCATGACAATTGCCACGATCAAAATCACTAATGCAAGCAGAAATACTATCTTACGAGCAATCTCGGCGGTGGTGTCGCCTTTACATGGTAAAAGCCCGGTTACAAGGCTTTTACCGAAGCTCTGTTTCTTTTTTCTGCTTTTTTTCCCCTTGGGGGGAGGGGAAACCCCCATATCCATCTGAGCCATTTTGTGTCAGTCCTTTCGATGTTGTATTAAGATGTTGGTTAGTAAGAATATCCCTGAATCAAATTGGAATCCCACTTTCTGCCGCCCCATTCACCTCCGTGAATCTCATAGAACAGGTCGTAAAACAACGGGTCGGGATTTGCATACGCTTTTGAAACATCTACGCTTTCGTCCTCGCCGGGACGAACCTTGCGCGCGAAGATTACCCATCGCGGGTCTGCCGTGTCGCCGCCGTAAGGACCGAACATACAGGTGGACAGCGTGAGCAGATCGTCGCCGTAACGAACGTCAACATCGGGATTATAAAACGAAGTTCTGTCAAAAATGTTCGCGCAGAACTCATCGAACTCTGTCTTGCTTGAGAAGTTGTGAACCGTGTGGTATCTGAACACATCTCCCGCTGCTTCCTCGGTATTGACGAGCATTCCCGCGAAAATCTTATATGTGGATTTTTCATAAAGCGTGCTGAATTCGATGGTCGGGTGATTTTGATAGAAGCTTATATCCCCCGTGGACGGCATACTGAAATAGTAGGGGAGTGTTCCGAAATATTCTCCGGATTTCATATTGTGTCCGTAAATAATGATATTCGCGGGCTGAGAATCGGACTTTATCGGGGCGTGATAATCCGCGAAGAGCGCTCCCGAAACGCTTTCCTGACCATTGAAATTGTGGTTGAGATAATAATCGTTATCGTTTCCTTGAAGCACCGCATAGTTGATCAAACCCATTCCCGGAATATTAAGCCAACCAATAACGTCTTTATTGATTTCTAGCAGCGGCAAGAACTCGTCCATTACCTTTGGATACTCCTTCTGGAGCTGTTCCTTTTTCTCGTCTGTGATTTGCACCGTTGTTGCGCTTCCATGGTAGATGTTGCTTAATTCCTCATTCAATTTCGCATCGTTCACAAGGTCAACCTTATATTTAATCAGGATAACCATTGAAACGATCAGAATGACCGCGCCCAAAATGAAAATGATTTTTCTTATTATTTCGCCGATTGAATCGCCTTTGCAAGGAAAGAGGTATTTCCTTATGCGAATCAGAATGTTCTCTTTTTCAACAAAATTTGCCATATAAATCCCCCCAGGGTATAAGAATGTTAGTAACTCAGTAGCTTTGAGGTGTCCCAGACTCTGCCGCCCCAACTGCTTCCTATACGTCTGTAATAGTAGTCAAACAATTTCGGATTATAGTTTCGATATGCAACCGAAGTATCCACTTCCTCGGATTCGCCCGGACGAACCTTGCGCGCGAGAACCACCCAACGCGTTGCGATGTCACGTCCGAGAGGCCAGTTGCAGGTCGACAGCGTAAGCAGTTTATCGCCGTAAGTCAAGTCAACATCGGTAAAGAACCAACTTCTGTCCATAACGCCCAGAATGAACTCGTTGAAATCGTCCTGACTGTAAAAATGCGTCTTGTCAATATAACGGAATACATCTCCGTATTCTTCCTGTGTGTTCACCAACATACCCGCGAAGATTTTGTAAACTTCGCAGCCGCCATCGGGAGTTGACAGCATAACGGTGGGATGCTTCTTATAGAACGCAATCGGCTCGCTGCTGTAATCATTTGGAACATAATGCACAACGTAAGCGAAAAAGTCACCGGTACTCATATTGTGCCCAAAAAGAACCGTATTGTCATCGGTGCCGTCCCATGTGTTGCTTGGCGATGCGAAAATCGTTCCCGATATAGACTCGTTTCCGTAAAAATCGTGGTCGACATAATAATCATAGTCCGGACCCGCAACGACTACGTTATTTACCAACGTTCCTTGGATTTTAACCCACGCGCGCGTATCGGGATTTTGCTGTTTGAGATTGTCGAAATTTGGATATTCCTTTACGTTTACCACGGGAGTAAGGTCGATGATCTCGGGCTCTTCCGTACCGGGTCCCGTAACGACGCCGATATTGGGATTGACTATATGATCGGGCACGGAGTATCCTGTAGAATACTCAACCTGTATTCCGCCCAATTCACCGATTTTTATATTTGTTTCGCGCCCTTGCGCAAGCTGAACGATCTGCCAACCCAGATAAATCAGAGCGGCAATCAGGCACACAATAGCTACCATCAGGAATATCTTGCGGAATTTTTCTTTTGGCTCGTCCTCGGACTGCGGAATTACGTTTTCCGCAATTCTTCCCCAGATGTTCTTTTTGTTTGTCCTGCCGTTTATCTTGTCGGATTTGTTTTTCTTTGATGACGCGTCCGTTATTCCGAGTTTTTCCATCGCAATATTTTTGGATTCGTCCTTTTTTCTGTTCCGCTCATCACGCTGTTTGAGGTTTTCCTCCCAATCATCGTCAAATAAAGATGGCATTTATGATTCCCCCTTGCTTTTTATTATCCGGAGCAGCATTTCAAGCGCCTTTTCGGTTGCTGCTGCCCGAATATGATTTCTTCCGTTGTTCTCAAATTCAAACCGTTTGGATTCGCTTACGGACTTCCCGAAAACAGCGATATACACAGTTCCAACCGGATTCTCTTCCGTTCCGCCCGTGGGACCCGCAACTCCGCTGGTAGAAACCGCGAAATTCGCGCCCGAAACTGTCACCGCGCCTTTTGCCATTTCCTCGGCGCAAGGGAGGCTGTACTCGGTGAACTCCCGCAGCGTTTCCTCGGATACTCCCAGAACTTCATTCTTAATACGGTTTGAGTAGGAGCAGATTCCAAGCTCTATTACCGCGCTGCTGCCCGAAATCGCCGTAACCGCGGCTGCAATCATTCCTCCCGTACAGCTTTCGGCTGTCGAGATTTTGTACCCGCGTGCTGCGCATTCGTGGACTATTTCTTCCGATAATTTCTGTATATTGCCGTAAATCTCTTCCATCAATCCAAGAACACCGTTTCCTCTCCGTATTTGAACCGCCGAACGGTGGTTTTGGAAACCGCCTCGGCAATCATCGAATCAAAATCATATGAACTCTCCGCTGCGAGAATATCCTCAATATGCGGCTTGGTTCGCGGGTGCTTTGGCGAAAATACCGTGCAGCAGTCCTCATAGGGCAGAATTGAGGTTTCAAACGTCCCGATTTTACGAGCGATTTCGGTAATTTCGATCTTGTCCATTCCGATTACGGGTCGGAATACGGGGAACTCCGCCGCCGTGTTGGTGCAGTACAGCGCTGGCAGCGTCTGGCTTGCTACCTGGGCAAGACTTTCGCCGGTGATTATTGCGCCGTATTTGTCACGCTTGCATACAATGTTGGCAATCTTTACCATTAGTCTTCGCATAAGTACCGTGAAATACTCCTCGGGGCAGTTGTCCCTCAACGCTTCCTGAATTTCCGTAAACGGAACGCAGTAGAACATAATGTCGCCGCACCAATCCGTCATCTGCTCACAGAGCTTTTGAACCTTGAGCAGCGCGCGTTCGGATGTGTAGGGCGGGCTTATGTAATGGATACAGTCCACAACCAAGCCGCGTTTAGCCATCATATATCCCGCAACTGGGGAGTCGATTCCGCCCGAGAGCATAAGCAGAGCCTTTCCGCTGCTGCCCACCGGCATTCCTCCCGCGCCCGTGATTCGTTTCGCGGACAGATACGCGCCCACATCGCGGATTTCCAGCCGCACCGTAACTTCGGGATTATGCACGTCTACCTCAAGATGCGGGAACGCGTCCAAAACCGCGTCACCGAGAGCCTGTTGAATCTGCGGCGAGTTCATCGGGAACGTTTTATCGGCGCGTTTTGCCTCGACCTTAAAGGTTTTCGCGTCCGCAAGCGTGTCTTTGAGATACTCGCCGACGTTGTTTGCAACGGTATCGAAATCCTTTGGAAATACCGCGCATTTTTGAATCGCACCAATTCCGAAAACACGTTTCAGTGATTCAACAACGGTATGCATATCCGTGTTATCGTCTTGTGGTTCGATATAAATCGTTGATTGATTCCGAGAGTAGGCAAATTGCCCGATCAGCTTCAACCGCCGCTTGATATTGTTCTGGAGCATATCTTCAAAGGTTTTCTTATTGATTCCTTTAAGAGCGATTTCCCCGTATTTTACCATTATTATTTCTTTCATCTTCTGACCCTTTCAATGGTTTTTGAGATTCCCTCGCACAGCGCGCGAACGTCATCTGGAGTGTTCTCCGCGCTGAACGACACACGAATCGCGCAGTCCGCGTCCTTATCCGAAACACCGAGCGCGTCCAAAACTCCGCTTTTCTTGCCGCGTGAGCACGCAGAGCCGCTGGAAACGAAAATTCCGCGTTCTTCGAGAGAGTGCAGCATAATCTCGCTGCGCACTCCGCGAACACTGAAATTCACGATATTAGGAATACAATCGTCATCTGAGTTGATTCCGATGTCCGATAGCTTGGATAATTCTTCCAGCAGGCACTTCTTCAGTTCGGAAAACTTTTCGCGGTCGCCGTGATATGCCTTGACAGCCGCCTCCAGACCCGCAATCAGCTCCACAGGCTCTGTTCCCGAACGGAGGTTGTTCTGCTGTCCGCCGCCCGAAAGCAGGGGGAGAATGTTCTCTCCTTTTCGGATAAACAATGCGCCTATTCCTTTTGTCGAGTGGATTTTATGACCGGAGATGCTTATCAGATCGCCGTCCAGCGGGACTTTAAGAAATCCCTGAACAGCGTCGATATGTACGATTGTCTTGGGATTTTTGCGCTTGACCTCGCGGTACAGCCGCGGAACGTCAATTTGAAAGCCCGTTTCGTTGTTCACCGCCATTGCGCTTAATAGAGCGGTATTTTCGTCCACCGCGTCAATCAGCGCGCCCGTGAAATCTTCATAATTCTTGGGAGCTAACCGCAAAACCTCAAATTCGTCCTCCTCGAATCTCGTAAGAACCTTTGACACAGATGGGTGTTCGATTGCTGTGGACACGATTTTTAATGTATTCGGACGGAATCGGCTCATTGAGCCTAAAAGCGCGGTGTTGTTGCTTTCGGTAGCACCCGATGTGAACAACACGTTCCCATCAAACGGGGATTTGCCTCCCGTAACCGCCGCAAGCAGTGTCTTTTTCGCGCGAGCCATAATTTGCATAGAGGACGTTCCCAAATTGTGCAGAGAGCTTGCGTTTCCAAAGGACTCGCTCATCGCCTCGTTCACCGCGCGGACACATTTCTCACACGGCTTGGTTGTCGCGGCATTATCCAGATATATCATAAGTTCACCTTTTCTTGTATCTTTTTTTGAACAAATTCATATACCTTATAATTATAACACAAAAATATTGATTTGACTAGCCATTTTTCCGAAATTTCACATTTATTTCATAAAAATTTCTTGAAACAAATTAAAAGGTTACAAAAAAGTTACAAAACAGTTACAAATAGTTACAGTTTGCGGAATTTTGGTTACAATATTGTCATAAATGTTGATTTTTAATTTTGTATGTGGTAGAATAAAATCAGAAGGAAAAATAAAATCCAAAATCCTCCTGTGTGTACACGCCGTTCATTCCCCGGACGGCGTGTGTTATTTTATCCATAAGAGCCTGTTTAGTATCTCACCGCATGCATCTTACTTGCAGCTTTTCCGTCATACTTAGGCAATTTTTCTTGAAGTACATAGTACATCGGCGAAAAATTGCCGTCGTCTGACGAAAAATCTGCCACGTAATCTGCGCACGTTGAGATACTAAACAGGCTCTAAAAAATTCTGTAACACATTTTCCTCGTTAGCATAATATGTACTGTGAGACGGAAGCTCCACAGGGGAGCGGAAAACTTCACACACTACCATTTCTTTTAAGGAGGAAAACACTATGTGCGGACTTAATATGGGCGGTAACAGCTGCTGCTGGATTCTTATCCTGATTCTCTTGTTCTCTTGCTGCGGAGGCAATAACACCAGTGTGCAGAATGACGGCTGCGGCTGTGGCTGCGGCGGCAGATCCGACGGCTGTGGCTGCGGCTGCTGATCAATCCCCGGGGGATAGCCCCTGAATAACGAAGTGCC
Source organism: Oscillospiraceae bacterium (assembly GCA_014799385.1). GTDB lineage: Bacteria > Bacillota > Clostridia > Oscillospirales > Ruminococcaceae > CAG-115. The sequence goes on along the minus strand of JAAVIC010000033.1, from coordinate 236,313 downwards.
GCGGTGCAATGCCGCGGCACTTTATTTTGAACCTGTACCAATAGCACCGGCGCACGGCTTTTCGGCAAATTTTTCCGATAACTGCATCAAAATTTCTTGAAGGGCGACAGCCTGTCTGCGAAATTAGCGTTTTGCCAAAGGCATAATGCGTCCTTGTTCTCGAAAAAATTATTCTCGAAAATCCGCACACCTGCGCTATTGGTACAGGTTCTTATTCCCTAATAATGTCCGCGAACTCTCCCGAACAAGCCTTAATAAGGTCGCCTGGTGTAAGCTCCAGTTGAAGTCCGAGCCGCCCTCCGCTGACAATTACCGTGTTCAGAGATTTTGCACTTTCGTGAATTACTGTGCGGAACTGTTTTTTCATTCCGATAGGGGAGCACCCTCCGCGAATATACCCGGTAATCGCAAATATATCCTTGACGTGGATTGGTTCAAGCGACTTTTCGTCCACTGATTTCGCGCATTTTTTCAAGTCCATTTCACAGTCAACCGGAACACAGAACACAAAATACTTTCCGCTTTTTCCAACTGTTACCAGTGTTTTGAACACGCTTTCGCAATCTTCGCCCAATAGGGTCGCAATCTGTAATCCGTCCGTGAACTCCCCGCATTCGTAGGTGTGCGCGGTATACGTGATTTTCAGCTTGTCCAGAATACGCATTGCGTTGCTTTTGTTGTCCTTAGCCATTTGTTACACCTCTAACTTTGAAAAATTATCTTTAGAATTATCTACTCCAAGATAATTCGCAAAATGTGTCATCTCTTTTGCGATCGTTTCTTTCATAGCGTTATTCGGTTTAATTTCAGACTCCCACCACCAGTTTTTTATAACGAATGCTCCCGCCTTATTAACTGGTTCCGGCTCAAATCTTGCAACAAACCGACCATTATACAGCACGGGCAATACATAGTAACCGAATTTCCTTTTGGCGGCTGGCGTATAAACCTCCCAGCGGTATGTAAAATCAAACAGCGATTCAAGTATTTGTCTGTCCCACATAATATTGTCCAATGGCGCGATGAACCTTACATAAGCATCCGAAGCCTGAGAATCCATATGATTTTTCAGATTACTTGAAACGTAAAAAGGTTCCTTTATTCCCTCGATTTGTATTTCTTCAATTTTATTTTTCTCAAGCAGTCTTTTAAGTGCAGAAGCACGAATGTCTTTTTCGCTCAAAAAACAGCCCTGCCAAGCACCGCCCGGTTTATTCCATACCAACCCAACGCTCTGTATTCTTCTTTCTGTGTACCATTCAAGGAAGTCTTCCGTTGTTATATTCGTATTAGGTTGGAGAAATTCACTTTTGAGAACTCGACCCGTTAAATCGAAATACTTCTGTGTGCCTCGCTTATCGGCAACGCAAAGCTCACCGCTGTTGAACAGATAATCCAATGCCGCACTGGACAATTTCCTATGCCCCCAACTGCTTTTTCCCGTTTCTCCGATTGAAATGTCCTTTGTTCCCGTAATTCCGTGTTGTGACACAAAATCTTTGACCTCGTCCAGAATATCCAACGCGCCGGTTTGATTGCGATATTCCAGTGTAAGGACTACACGCTTGCAAAACTCTTTTCGCACAAACTCAAAATCAGAAAAATCCTCCGAATTATAAATACACATTTCTTTATCGTATCCGTCCACCAATTCGTGTTCTTTGTATAACAAATCGTAAAGATATTGTTCTTTGTAATCTTTTACTCTTGATTGCAATACCAAATCGGCGTTTCTTGACACTACATTCAGAGGGTCATATTGAATACTGTGTATTCGACGCATTATTGTTTTCACGCCGTCTTGTCCCGACAGCTTTTCCGCGCCGTCTAGATTGTGATAACGGCATAACATATGTCCGGCTTCCTCTTTTGAATACACTTTCATTTCATTTTCCTCACAACAAATACCGCCCCAAGCAGTGAGCTTTTTGAAACTCGGAGCGGTATTAATTAATCCATTTCTTCTTTGATTAGGCTCAGAATATTAATTCATCGTCATCAATGTCAAGATTCCACTTGTCGAAGATGTCGGTCTTGCCGAGCAAAAAGTACGCAACAGCCGCTGCGGCAGCTGCCGCCAACGCAATAATTCCCGAAATGATTACTATCTTCTTAGTCATAATAATTCCTCCTTATTTACAGTACGGATACCCGTGTTTAATTACTGAAACCGCGCAGCCATATCGCCGATTCCGTTATCGTTGGTAGGCTCGCCGATTGCTCCGAATTTCCACTCTCCGTTATAGCGGTAAACCTCACCGAAAATCATTGCGGTCTTGCCGTTGTAGTTCTCGGACAGATTGTACTTGCACAACTCCGCTCCGGTGTCCGCGTCAACGATTCTGATGAACGCATTCTCGATCATACCGAACTGCTGATTACGTTCACGCGCTTGATAAATCGTAACCACAAATATGATTTTCGAGTACTCCGCAGGAACTCGGTTAAGCTCCACAATAATTTGCTCGTCATCGCCATCGCCCGCGCCCGTCAGATTGTCGCCGCAGTGACGAATCGCGCCGCTTCTGTGTTGAAGCTGTCCGTAATAAACAACATCAACGGGACCCGCGAGTTTCCCTGTGCTTTCGGTGATGAGAATAGCGGAAGCATCGCAGTCAATATCGGCTCTTCTTGAGAAGAAGCCTTTTTTCACCTCGTCCCAACCAAGTCCGACAACAAGTGACTTAAGCCCGCTGTTGCCTTTTGTAAGATCAACCTTTTGACCCTTTTGCAGATTTACAGACATAATGAATCCTCCATGAAATACATATATAATATGTTATTCTAATCTACATTATACAATATTTATTTCCAAATTGCAAGTGTTTTTGGAAAAAATTCTTTATTTCACGAGTAAACTTGCGAAATATTCAGCAATAATCGGATTTCTGATAAGAAGCGGACCGATTATGTGTGTTCCGTAAAAGTTTCCATCATGAACTCCCTCAACGTTGTGAGAGCTGTCGGAGTTTCCCGCGCCTTGCTTTACGTTGAAAAAATGCTTTACATCACCATAAATTTGGCTTGCTTTGTTGACGAAGCCAATAATCTCCTTGCCCTCGAATTTGACAACGCTGTCGGTAACAATTCTCTCGGTGCCTTCCTTGACGATAAAATCAAATATTCCAAGTCCCGCGTATTCTTTATCGTCACGGTCGGTAATTTTTGTTCCGAACATTTCAAACGAGTTGCCCGTAGCAAGCAGAATGGTGTGTTCCAGCGCGGATTTAAGCTCCTCGGTATACGGCGTAAGGTATTCAAGCGCGACTTTTTGATTGCGTTCCGTTCCCGAGCCGATGTAGATGAAGTCTGCGTCAAAGTCGAGCTTATCATCTACCGATTGGCGGATTATTTCGACAGTTTCGCCATTTTGAACAAGAGCGCGTTCCAGTGCCAGAACATTCGCGTAGTCGCCATAGAGATTCATTAAATCGTGAAATAGATGAAGAATTTTCATATTGCACCTCACTTAATTGTAACCTTGGAGAGGAATTTCGCCTTATCCGAAAAGCAGGTTACAGTGTAGAGTTTTCTGTGTCTTTTCGAGATGATTATGTCAACCGCCTCATCAATTTCGGGAATTACGGAAATCTTTTCTGAGGGAATATCTGTGTAGGAGAACCGAGTTTCGAGATCATCCGCGTGCGCTCCCAAAAGATATATCCGTTCAACGCAATCACTGTTCAGCAGCTCGAAATCAATATCCCACAGCCAGCTAACCTCGCCGGTGGAGTAGCGGCGGCTGACCGAATCCACGATGATAATCACTCCGCAAGGCTTGTTCTGACTGATTATGTAACGGATTGATTGGTTGTAGGAGATGGAGTTTTCGTGCTTTGACACCAAAAAAGTTCCGTCACTGCTTGCGAGAGAATATTGCACGATTCTGCCGTTTTTGAGAACGTAATCGCTGATATCCTCGGCGATTTGTTCCGGGGCAGTTCCCACCAAATCGCATACCGAAAAACAGGCGAGAATATTGTATACATTATAAATACTCTTAAAGCTCAATGTGATTTTGTATTTCCCGTTCACCGATATTACACCGTTGTCCAGATCCGCTTCGGTAACAGTGTAATCGGTGGATTGCTTTTTGTGTCCGCAAGTGGGGCAGAGGTAGCTGCCGATGTGATTATAGTGGCGGTAGTCATATTTCATACGTTTTTTGCAGTTCGGGCAGAACACACCGTCATCGTAAACCGAGGTATTTTCGGCGGTTGAGAAAGACTGCTTGTCCATTCCGAACCAAACAACGTTCGATTTATCTTTCCCGTACAGCGATACAAGCGGGTCATCTGCGTTAAGAATCAATGCGGACTTATCCGAAATACTCTCGCGAATCGCTTCATAAACCCACTCCGGATGTCCGTTGCGCGTAAGTTGGTCACGGTAGAGATTGGTGATTACATAATGAGTGGGCGCGAAGTACTTAAATGTGAACTTTGAATAACGCTCGTCCGATTCCAGCAACAGAATATCCGCCTTGACACGTCCGCCGAGTGTGGAGTTGTTCAGAATCACCGTGGTAACTCCCGCGATTTGGTTTGAGCCTTCTTTGTTCCAAATTACGGATTTGCCCTCTTTTTGCAAAATATGGGCTATCATTTCCACTGTGGATGTCTTGCCGTTGCTTCCCGTTACCGCAATTATCATCTCGGGAAGCTTCACGCGTCCGAGAATATCGGGGCAGAGCTTCAGTGCGATTTCCCCCGGAATACTTGAACCTCTGCCTATTAGATGTCCGATAAAGTGCAGAATTTTGCATGCCAGAATGGTAAAAAATACTCTCATATATCCTCCGATTCACGCGTTTGGCGCGAATTTTTCCATTATTTTAACGGCGGTTTTGATTCCATCCACCGCTGCGGACATTATCCCGCCCGCATACCCCGCGCCCTCGCCGCAAGGGTAGAGGTTCTCGCAGGTCTCCGCCTCGAAAAGCTCGTTCCTCGGGATCCTCACGGGGCTGGAGGTTCGGGTCTCGATTGCGGTCAGAATGCTGTCACTGTCCGAAAATCCACGTATTCTGCGCTCGAATTGACGGATTCCTTTTGCAAGATACTCGCTTACAAAATCGGGGAACAGCTCGCGGAGATCGCATTGCTGAACTCCGAGCGAATAGGTGGGAATTACGCGTCCCAATGACATTCCGCCGTTCTCGCCGAGGAACTCCCGTGTCAGCATTGCGGGAGCTTTACCGTTTCCACTCATCTCATAAGTCTTGGATTCCAACCGCCAAATGAAGTCCGCGCCCGAAAGCGGCTCGTTTCCGAAGTCATCGGTGGAAACCGATACCAGAACCGCGCTGTTGGCATTCGCTCCCGCGCGGTCGAAGTAGCTCATACCATTGGTTACAATGCTACCGGCGGAGCTTGCGGACGCAACCACAAATCCGCCCGGACACATACAGAATGTGTAAACTCCCCGTCCGTTTTCACGGTAGGAGAGTGCGTATTCGGCAGGCGGCAGGGCAGGGTGACCGGCAAATTTACCGTACAGTGATTTGTCGATATCCGCTTGGAGATGTTCGATTCTTGCACCAACTGAAAACGGCTTCGGAACGAGTTTTACACCGTTTTTCAGCAGCATTTGAAATGTATCGTGCGCCGAATGCCCGATAGAGAGAACCAATGCGCCGCATCGAAGCTCCGCGCCTTCCGAGCTTATTGAACGGATTTTTCCGTTGCAGATTTCGATGTTTTCGAGCGGAGACAAAAAACGCACCTCTCCGCCCAATTCGATGATTCGCTGTCGGAGATTTTTCACGATTCCGCGCAGATTATCCGTGCCGATATGCGGTTTGGCTTTCGTGAGAATTTCCTCGGGCGCGCCGAACTCGCAGAGCTTCTCCAACACACGCGTGCAGAGAGGGTCGTTGATTCGTGTGGTGAGCTTTCCGTCCGAAAAAGTTCCCGCGCCGCCCTCGCCGAACTGAACGTTGGTTTTCGGGTCGAGCGCACCGTTTTCCCAATAATCCGAAACCGCGCGGATTCTCTCGTCCATTGCCGCACCGCGCTCCAGAACCACGGGTTTGTAGCCGAACTCGCACAGCGTCAATGCGCAGAACATTCCCGCTGGACCGAATCCCGCAATGAAAATATCCCCGTCAAGCGGTTTATTACCACAGTTTACCGTAAATTCACACGGCGTGAAGAGTTTGACATTTGCGTGTTTTTCGGCGAGGGAACGTTCCTTTGCCGAGTTGTGAAGCTCAAAATACACCGAACTTACGAAATTCACCTCGTGGCGCGCGTCCACGGAGGTTTTGTAGATTTTCGATGATTTGATTTCGTTATCGGAGAGCCGCAATTCACGTGCCGCACGAGTTATCGCGTATTCGCGCGGCTGCTCCAATCCCGTTTTGATTTGTGATACTATAATTGCCACGTTATTATGTGCCCCTTGTTGACGCGCTTACAGTTACCTTGTAGCTTCCCGAAGCCCAGCACGTTTGATTTGTTCCGTTGATCCGCAACGAAACCGGGACATCCTGAGAGCCTGCGTGAATAGATTGTCCAAGCATATTTGCCGTGACTGTAATATCGGCTGCGGAAAGGTCGGATATTGCATCGGCAGGTCCGATGATTGTTACCTCAAGCTGTTCGGTGATAAACCGAACATCGTAATTATTCGGAACATTTATTATAGCGAAGTTTTCCCTGTCAACGGTAAAGGTGCGTTTCATATAATCATCGAATTTCCACTCGATTCGTGCGGTGTTGTTGCCCGAAAGGTTCTTGTATCCATCGGGGAGGACAATCGGAATGAAGCTGTTCGGCGAGTTTACGGTGATGTCTGAAATGTCAATCGCGCCGATGTTCAGCTCGCTGAGATTATCGATGGATACATCGGGAGCTGCAATGGTAAGTGTTTTCGGCTGAATTTCATATTTCAGACTGTCTACATCAAAATTGCTTGGGAATCCCGTCAGTGTAAAACTCAGCGGCAGCTCCTTCTGCTTGAATATAGGGATATTCACCGAAACGCTGTTGGTGGAAAGCGTTATTCCCTCGGTAGACATTCTCACACCGCCCGCTCCGTAAATGAAAATCTCACTTCCCGTATTATAGGTTTCGGAAATCTCTCCATGATAGGTGCTGCGCGCTTCTATTTCGGTTACCTGGTTGATTTTGCTTGCCGAACCCGTAAGCGTGATTGTCGCGGGTGTGGTTGTAATATCGCTTGGATAATATCCTTCGGGGACGCGTATATCGGGGGCTTTGCCCTTGATTGGAAACTCTTTTGAAATTATCTCATCAATTTCAAGCGTTATCTTGCTCGGCTCTATATTGGTAATCGTACAGCTTCGGTCGCTTTTGGAGGATACCGAAAGCGGCAGTGTATAAGAACCCGCCGTTCTGATTGACGACAAATCCACCGATGCGAAAAAGTCATTTGCGTCAAGCCCTGTTATATCGTAACGCTTACCCTCAATGTTTATGTTGATTTCATCGTATGTTACATTGACAATCTGAAGATTGTGCTGAGTCATATACTCGGTAAGCGGCGCTTCCAGGGGGATATTGCCGATTGTGCGCTCTATTGAGGGCAGTACTTGAATCGATACAAACAGCCAAAATATCGCAGAAAGTATAAATGCGAGAATAAGCGTTTTGTAATTCTTTTTTACATCGTTCAGAAAATTCTTTAATATGTTTAACAACGTTATTCCCCCTTATTTTGATTTCGTGTGATTGGTTTTCTTTTTGTCAGAAGAGCTTTCGGGCATATATTTGCGCAGAATAGCAATCAGCCCCTCGCGCGTTTGATTGCGGGTGAGCTGTCCATCGAGCGCAACTGAGATGTTTCCCGTTTCCTCGGAAACCACGATAACAAGCGCGTCGGAATTTTCGCTCATTCCAACCGCCGCTCTATGACGTGAGCCTAGATCCGTGGAGAGATATTGGTCTTTTTGGGTGTTCGGCAGAAAGCAGCCCGCCGCGTAAATTCGATTGTTGCGGATAATCACCGCGCCGTCATGAAGCGGAGCCTTGTTGTAGAACAGGTTGCAGAACAGCTCCGGTTCGCATTCGGCATTGATGACGCTGGTCGTTTCCTTTTCGATGATGTCACCGAGCTTGGTCTGACGCTCGATAACGATAAGCGCGCCGGTCTTGCTGTCGTGCAAACGGGAGCACGCGTCTGCAATTCCGAAAATCGCCTTGTCGCGCGCCGAACCATCTCCGCTTTTATCGATAACCCCCGCGATCGTGCTTACCTTTGTACGCCCAACCTTTTCAAGGATTCGGCGAAGCTCGGGCTGAAACACGATAATGATCGCGATGATTCCCACCTGTAAGAAATTGTCAATCAGGAATCCCATAGTCTTGAGGTTAAAAATCTGTACCAGAATGAAAACCACAACAATCAGGAAGATTCCCTTCAAAAGCTGCATTGCGCGGGTTTCACGCATCAGTTTGATAAGGAAGTAGATGAGAAACGTCAGCATCAAGATATCCAATACATCGAAAATGGTTATCGACTGAACGATTCTTAGGAAATTCGCGATAATATCGCCTATATACTTAAACGCTTCGCCCACAAAAGTTCTCCTTTACAATGTCGGAAATTATTCGCGCTCTTGCCCTCTGGTAAGCACCCCGATAAATTCGGGACCCGCATTGCAGCTTACAACAACGCCGCATTTTTCCACCATTTCGGGCGGGTATCCGACTTTCTTTGTCATCTTGTCGATGAATTCCTTTTCTTGCTCGGGGCAGGTGGTGGTGACCACACAGTACGGCGTTTTGGGAATCATACGCTGCGAGATGGTTTCCACTGCCGCATCGATTACCGCCTTGTTTCCGCGAGCCTTTTTAAGCACCTCTGTTACACCGTCATACAAGATGATGAGCGGTTTAAGCCCCATAAGCTCTCCCAAAAAAGATGCTGCCGCAGAGATTCTGCCCGATTTTTTCATATGCCGCAGACCGAAGCCGATGATAAACGCCTCGGAATGGCTTGCCCAGTCTTCGAGATAACTTACAACGCTCTGCACGGCCTGTCCCTCGGCGAGCTTTTTGCATGCCTCCAAAACAGGATAACCGTAAGCGAGGGTATAGTTTCTGCCGTCCACAGTGTAAATTTTGAGATCGGGCAGCTCGTCCTTGATGTTTTCGGCGGCGATCTGAGCCTGTGAGAAGGTTTGTGAGCCGCGGCTGTTAATTACGTCCACGATGATTTCACGAACGCCCTCGTTGTACAATTCACGGTACTTGTCCTCAAACTGAATCTGCGTGATTTGGGAATGTTTGGGAATTTCATCGTTTTCTTTCAGGATTTGGTAAAACTCATCGGGAAGGATTTCCGAGCGGTCGAGTTTTGTTTCTCCGTTGATCGTTACCGCAAACGGCATTACTACAAGGTATTTCTCCCATTCTTTTTCCGCTTCGGGGGAGATGTCACACCCGCTGTCTGTGATGATTCTGACTTTTTCGTTCATATTTATCCCTTTCCGGACGAGGTTTAATTTACCTGCGACCAATCAAATTTTGTAAGGCTGCCATAGCTTTGAAGCTCGGGGAAATCCCACTGCCGCAGAACTTCGTATGCCGCAATCGCGACGCTGTTGGAGAGATTCAAGCTGCGCAGCGTGGGCATCATCGGAATCCGCACGCAGTCGTTCTTGTGCCGAACAAGAATCTCCTCGGGAAGACCCGCGTCCTCGCGACCGAAAATAATATAGCACTTATCGGGGTACTTCACATCGCAATAACGATTCTGAGCCTTGGTTGAAAAGAAGTAAAGCTGCCCGTCCGTACTTGCAAAAAAGTCCTCAAATCCCTCATAATAGGTAATATCCAGATAATGCCAATAATCCAATCCCGCGCGTTTAAGCTGCTTGTCGGTGGGTTCAAATCCCATCGGCTTTATAATGTGCAGACGCGCGCCCGTAACGGCGCAGGTTCGCGCGATGTTTCCCGTGTTCTGCGGAATCTGCGGCTCTCCGAGAACGATGTTCAGTTCCATTTGAATACCTCTCTCATACATTATACCTTATAATTATAACATAAAATAACAGCTTTTGCAATAGATTTTTTGAAAATACTTGCAAAAATTGTAAAGATGTGATATAATAAAAGCAGCGCAATATCCTTACAGTAAATCGCAAAAGGAGAAATTATGATGTCAAATAATGAAATTAATCTGGAAATCGGCGAACCTATTCCGAGCGAGTTTGATTATTCTTTATCACCCGCAGAATTGGATCGCTGTCTGTCCGAGCAGATGGAACTTTTCAAGCAGGGAAAGCGTTCCGTGCCCACACACGAGTTTTCGATGCTGGGATACGCGCTGGATTTCATCGACTTCGCGAAAAACAGATGCAATCAAGAAATCGATTTTGACGAGCGTTGTCTGCCTGTGTTTTTGGGAATACTGAACGCACTGCGCAAAATGTTCGCCGAGAATCCGCCGCCCGATGAGTTTTTCAAAACAACGGTAAAGCAAGCCACGGGATATTTCGGCATTGTAATAATCAAGAATATAGGCGGTCAATGGGTGAATACCAATATGGGAATGGGAATCGCTTATAAAGGAGAAAATGCGCTGATTATGAATCCAATTGGGAGATTCCTCCAAACCGGCGATGACACCATTATGGCAGTGTACGAGCATCTTAAAAAGGTGTAACCGAGCAAGGGGAAAGAATGGACATTTCAAGGTTTGAAAAATTTGACGCGGCGGTTGCCGAAAACCTATCGGAAACAATCGAAAAGATACTTGGCTTGAAAAGAAAGAAAAAATACTGCGCAGTTGGTTTTATAACCACCGATGATTTTTACGGATTTTATCTGTCGTGGAAGTACACGTATAAAATAGATGAATTTTACGATTGGAAAAAAGGAATCCATCCGGATTTTCTTTATCAGCCGCTTGTTGACGTTGTGGACGCGTCAAAGGATATAAACCTCCTCGAACGCTCAGACGAAAAGTGGGAGTTCGCTAAGGCGGTGCTTGCCGTTCTCGAAAAGAACATTAAGGCTCTTCCCGATGAGGTGTTCACGAATAGCGGCTATAACAGGGAAGATGTACTTTTCTTTGCAACAATGGGCGACGGTGATTACATAGAAGAAATGCTCAATGAATCGGTAAAGATGTTCAATTCCGCAGATACACTTAAAAAATACAAGCTGTGATACAGCGGTGAACGGGGTGACGGTTTGATTTCACAAAAACGCATTATCAGCGAGAAATTTACGGAGGAACACGGCGAAATCGGCATTTCCGTTGACATTTCGGAGAGCTGCGTTTCGGCGGCATTCTACGATTTGGAGCGTTCGGAGGTCTGCGCGCGGAGCGTTTTGGTTGGCGAAAAGATCGCTCCGAACAATGCGGAGGAAACACTTCGGCGGCTGATTGTCACCGCAATGCGCGAGCATGGCATTTCCGCCGCGATGGTTAATAGCGTCGGAATAGCTGCGGGAGTTCATATTTCCGGGGTTCTTGAGCGGAATTTTTCGTCCTCGGATTGGTTCCTGCGTCCGCAGACCGAGATTTTTATCCTGCCGTTTATTTCCGCAGCAATAAGCGGGCGGCTCACTGCCGCGCTGCTGACGCTGCCCGATGAGGACTGCGTTTTCGCTGATTTTGGGCGCACACTCTCCGTGGCGGTAAAGAGCGACGGGAGCATTTCGTGCGCGGTTTTTCCGCTTTCGGGAGCGTTTGACGGCAGCGGTCTGGAGAGCGGAATACCCTCCGCAAACGGCGCGATAATCGCCGTGTCGGAGCAAGACAACGGAACGTTGATGTATCAGGTCGCGGGCGATACGGAAAGCATCGGAATCTCTCCGTGCGCGGCGCTGATGACAGCTCTTCATATGCGCGATATGGGTATTCTGGACAGTGACGGGATAATGACCGATCGCGATTTGTTTTATATCGGTGAGGATTTTTATATCTCGCAAGCCGACATTCGCGCTATCCAAACGGACAAGGCAAAGTCTGCGGCGGCTTTGTCACTGCTCCCCGAAACCGGTAACGCGTATTTTTCGGGAGAGCCGTTCGCCAATTCGGGCGGAATCGCCGCGATGTGCGCCTTGGGAGCAATTCCCGAACGGCTTGGAAACGCGAAATTTTGCCGCAGCTCTGTCGAAAACGGAATCATCAAGTGCCTGGAAAGTGAAAGCGAACGCACAAAGACTGTGCAAATTGCACAAAAATCCCGAGAACGCACCGAAGAATTTCTACATCAATTCGATGAGCTTTACTTGAAATTCTTACCCTTTTAGCCGCAAATGTGAAAATTACTTAAAAATTTGTAAATATTTGATAAAAACCTCTTGATTTTTTTTACGGAAAGTGTTATAATAATAAGGCATTTAGTATCCGTCGGGATTGCTATGCCCAGATATTGGGATATTACGGCAGTTCGGCGTGTGTTAATGCGCGGCGGAAACGCCAAACATTAAAAACGGACAGTCCGCTGAAATCGCGGGAATCAACTCGCGGCGGGATTTGCAGAGTCCCAGCCCGGATAAGCCGGATTCAAGAATGCCCGAAAAGCCATAGGAGGAAAATATGGACGCATTAAAACTCATTGAACAGAGCAGTATGAAGGAAACCGCTCCGCAGATCGAAATCGGCGACTACGTAAAGGTTTACGTAAACATCAAGGAGGGCGAGAAGAGCCGTATCCAGATGTTTGAGGGCACCGTGATCGCAAAGAAGCACGGCGGCATCAACGAAACCTTCACCGTAAGACGTGTTGCTCACGGCTGTGGTGTGGAGAGAGTTTTCCCCATTCACTCTCCGTCCGTTGATAAGGTCGAGGTAGTAAGAAACGGTAAGGTTAGAAGAGCGAAGCTGTACTATCTGCGTGACAGAGTCGGCAAGGCAGCCAAGGTTAAGTCCAAGGTTTAATCCTAAAATGTTCCCGTTCCCCGTGATTTGCGGGGACTTGCGGGAATATTTCCGAAATTTGGAAGAGGTCTGAAAATGTACGAAACCGATGAAGAAATCGACTCCATCATAGCAGAGCTTGAGAAAAGGTCTGCTATGATGGAGATAACCGATAATACAGACAGTACCGAGGTGTCCGAGGAACAGCCCGAGGAACCGAAAAAGCCGTTCGCGGATATTCTGGAGTGGATGTCCTGTATGATTTTTGCGGTGACGGCAATGCTGGTGATCAATCTGTTTTTCTTTCGTTCGATTACAGTTTCTGGAACCTCTATGAATGATACATTAGTTGACGGCGATAAGGTTATCGCGATGAATTTCTGCTATACTCCGCAGTATGGTGACATCGTAATCGTGCAAGCGAATAAGCTGAAAAACAAGAACACCGGCTTGTACGGTGAACCTATTATTAAGCGTGTAATCGCCAAGGGCGGCGATACCGTGCGTATCGACTATGCAAACGGCAATGTTTACCGTAATGATGAGTTGCTGGAGGAGGATTACATCAAGGATCTTACTCATCTGCACAATGATGGCTGGCTTCAGGACAACGAGGAAATCGTTGTTCCGGAGAACTGTGTTTTTGTGATGGGCGACAACCGCAATGCCTCCAATGACAGCAGAAATCTTCAAGAGGTTGGATTTATTGATGTTGACGCAATTATGGGTAAGGCGATCGTGCGGTTCGCTCCTATAAAGAGTTTTAAGTGGTTATGAGCGAGGTACAGAACATTCAATGGTTTCCCGGGCATATGACCAAGACGAGGCGGCTGATTGAGGCCGATCTCAAAATGGTGGATGCTGTGGTGGAAATTACGGACGCGCGGATTCCTCAAAGCAGCAGAAATCCCATTCTTGATGAGCTTGTGGGAAATAAGCCGCGTATAATGATTATGAACAAGTGCGATGTTGCCGATGAAAAGGCAACGGAGAACTGGAAGCGCTATTACGAGAAGCGGGGAATCTGTGTGATTGTCTGCGACTGCCGAACGGGGAAGGGAATCAATAAATTTCTTCCAACTGTAAAGCGGTTACTGAACGATTTGATTGAACGCAGAAAAGCCCGCGGAATGATCGGAAAAGCTCTGAGATTGATGGTTGTGGGGATTCCCAACGTGGGGAAGTCCTCGTTTATCAATCGTATGGCAAATTCCAAAAAGACCAAGGTTGGCGACCGACCGGGCGTTACGCGCGGAAAACAGTGGGTTTCCATCGATAAGGACGTGGAACTGCTGGATATGCCGGGGATTCTGTGGCCGAAGTTCGATGATAAGGACGTTGCGCAGAAATTGGCGTTCACGGGCGCGGTCAAGGACGAGGTCGTTGACATCACGGAGCTTGCGAGATCCCTCGGAGAACTGCTTTTACGCGATTATTCGGAGCTTGTGAAAGCAAGGTATAAAATCGCGGGCGAGGGCGATATTCTCACGGAGATTGCCCAAAAACGCGGAATGCTGATTTCGGGCGGCGAGCCTGATGTTGAACGCGCGGCGGCAACGCTGCTGGACGAGTTCCGCGGCGGAAAAATCGGACGAATCACGCTGGACGATGTGCCGAATGAGTACGAGGAATAATCGGAGGTTCGGTATGGCAAAGGTTAGCAAGCACCACAAAAGCCCCGAAACGCAGCTTAAAATTGAGGGCGTGTCGCTTGACGGGCTGTCGCTCCGCGAGTTTGACAAGGTGGTTTTTGAGCATTACGGATTGATTTGCGGCATTGACGAGGCGGGCAGAGGACCGATTGCAGGTCCCGTGTTCGCTGCGGCTGTAGTTCTTGACCCGAATAATCCGATAGAGGGCTTGAATGACAGCAAGAAGCTCGCTCCCAAAAAGCGCGAGGCTCTCTACGAGGAAATTTGGGACAAATGCATTGCGGCAAGCGTTGCGTGTTCGTTTGCTTCCGAGATAGACGAAACGGATATTCTCTCTGCCGATTTGTTGGCAATGGATCGCGCATTTTCCAGCATAACCGATATGCCGAAGATTATTTTGGTCGATGGTGATGTGCTGCCCGAAATTCACTTTGATGATGGTGTGATTAAGAATGTAATCGGAGGCGACGCAAAGTCCGAGTCTATTGCGGCGGCTTCTATCCTCGCGAAGGTGGAGCGTGACGCTGAGATGTGCAGACTTGCCAAGGAATATCCCGGCTACGGCTTTGAAAAGCACAAGGGCTATGGCACAAAGGCGCATTACGAAGCGATTGAAAGGCTTGGTTTATGTCCGATACACCGCAAGACGTTCTTGAAGAAGTACATCAAAGATGAGTGATAAGCAAGAAAAGGGCAAACTCGGCGAGGACGCGGTCTGCGAGGTGCTTGAAAAACGCGGACACACGATTCTTGCCAGAAATTACCGAAAACGGATAGGAGAGATCGACATAATCTCCCAAGTCGGGCGGTTTATCGTTTTTACCGAAGTGAAAGCACGAAAGCTCGGAAGTATGGTTTCGGGACTTGAGGCTGTAAACTTCACCAAGAAAAGAAAAATAGTGCTGACGGCGGACGCGTATCTAACGGAGAATCCGACAGAGCTTCAACCGCGGTACGATATAGCCGAGGTGTGGCTTACGCGCGGCGAAAATCCGCGTGTGGTGCGCGTTGACATCTGCGAGGATGCGTTCGACACCGAGGGCATTTATACAGTAAACTGAAAGGAAGACGCGTATTATGAATTACGCAAGCACAAGGAACTCTGCGCTTAAAGTGACGAGCGCGCACGCGATTGTCAAGGGACTGTCCGATGAGGGCGGATTGTATGTTCCTGAGAGCATTCCCGCACTTTCCAAGGAGGAAATTCTCGGTCTGTGCGAGAAGTCATATGTGGATAGGGCGTACACGGTGTTTTCAAAGTTTCTGACGGATTTCACTCCCGAGGAGCTTCGTCACTGCGTTGAGAGCGCGTATAACTCCAAGAATTTTGATACCGACAATATTGCGGAGATTACCAAGCTGTCGGAGTCGCGGTACATTCTTGAACTGTGGCACGGTCCAACCTGTGCGTTTAAGGATATGGCGCTGCAGATTCTGCCGTATCTGCTGACGACCTCCGCGAAAAAAGAGGTTTCGGGCAAGCAGATCGCGATTCTCGTGGCGACCTCCGGGGATACCGGAAAGGCGGCACTGGAGGGATTCAAGGACGTTGAGGGGACATCTATTTCCGTGTTCTATCCCGAAGACGGTGTTTCGCCGATGCAGAAGCGTCAGATGACCACCCAAGAGGGCAAGAATGTCAACGTCTGCGCGGTTAAGGGCAACTTTGACGACTGCCAGAACGGCGTTAAGGCGATTTTCACCGACAAGGATATTGAGAATACGCTCGCCGAGCGGAACATTCTGCTGTCCAGTGCAAATTCCATTAACTGGGGCAGACTTGCGCCGCAGATAATCTACTATGTTTCCACCTATACTCAGCTTGTTAAGGACAAGGAGATAGAGTACGGTGAAAAGGTGAACATCGTGGTTCCCACGGGCAATTTCGGAAATATTCTCGCGGCATATTATGCGAGGTTGATGGGAATCCCCGTGAACAAACTGATTTGCGCGTCTAACAGCAACAACGTGCTGACGGATTTCATCAATACGGGCATATATGATAGAAACAGGCAGTTCTACACAACTATCTCGCCGTCAATGGATATTCTGATTTCCTCTAATCTTGAGCGTCTGCTGTATCATTTAACAGGCGAAAACGATAAGCTCATAAATGAGTGGTTCGGAAAGCTCAAGGAGTCGGGCAGATACGAGGTCAACGAAGATGTTAAAAAGCAGCTTTCCGAGTTGTTTTATGCGGGTTGCTGCAACGATGAGGAAACCAAGTCGGAAATCCACAAAACTTTTGAAGGCGAGCATTATCTGCTCGATACGCATACTGCTGTTGCCGTCAAGGTTTATGACGATTACAAACGTAAAACCGGGGATACAACCAAGACAATAATCGTATCTACGGCGAATCCGTACAAGTTCGGCAGAGCCGTTTATGACGCTGTTGGCGGTAAATCCCCATGTGAGGACGAGTTTGAGCTTATCTCTCACCTTGAAGCGGAAACGGGAACAAAAATGCCCGCGCCGCTCGCTGCTACCAAGAACAAAGCAATCCGTTTTACGGGCTGCGCGGAGAAGCAGGAGATGGGCAAGGTTGTTTTGGACTTCCTCAAAGCTTGATGGTGACTTATGCTTTATACAATCGGAGATTTACATCTCTCACTCGGCAGTGACAAGCCGATGGACATTTTCCCCGGCTGGACTAACTATTTGGAGCGACTTGAGAATAATTGGAACAGCAAAATCACCGCAGAAGATACGGTGATTTTGCTGGGAGATCATTCGTGGGCGCTTAAATTGGAAAACAGTTTGGCTGATCTGGAATTTATTGACAAGAGGCTGAACGGAAAAAAAATTCTTGTTAAGGGAAATCACGATTTGTGGTGGTCAACGATGAACAAAGTTACATCGTTCGCAGCGCAAAACGGATTGACTACATTGAGTTTTCTGTTCAATAACGCGTATCTTGTCGAGGGTAAGGTAATTTGCGGAACCCGCGGCTGGATAAGCGAAAACGGCGAATCCGCCGATGCAAAGGTCTTGAACCGGGAGGCGGGACGGTTGGAGCTGTCGCTTCAGGCGGCGGCAAAGCTCGATGGGGAGTTAGTGGCATTCATTCACTATCCCCCGATTTACGGGCGGGAGGAGAATATTCCGATTACGAATATTCTGCACAAATACGGAGTAAAGCGTTGTTATTATGCTCACCTTCACGGACGCAGCATAAAGGACGCTCTTAACGGGGAACGCGGCGGCGTTGAATACAGACTTGTATCCGCGGACGGCGTTGGCTTTGACCCGGTACAAATAAATTAACGTATATCAGGAAGGAATAAATCAAATGGAAATCATTTCACAGAACAACACAGCGACCAATACTTATGCGATTGATGTTAAGTTCAGCGCAGAGGAATTTGAGGCGGCAATCAATGCGGTTTATAACCGCCAGAAGTCCAGAATCGCTATTCCGGGATTCCGCAAGGGCAAGGCTACCAGAAAGATCATCGAGTCGCATTACGGTGAGAACGTGTTCTATGAGGACGCGGTTAATTCGCTGTATTCCGACAATATCGAGGAAATCATCGACAAGACGGGTCTTGAGGTGGTTGATATTGAGAACACGCAGGTTACCGATGTAAGCCGCGACAACGGTGTTTCGCTCAAAGCGGACATCATCACCAAGCCCGATGTGGAAATTTCCGACTACAAGGGATTATCCGTAAAGAAAACTGTCAAGACTGTTACCGATGAGGCGATTGACGAGGAAATCAACAAGATGCGTGAAAGAGTAGGTCGTATCGTTACTGTTGAGGGAAGAGCCGTTCAGGACGGCGATACCGCTGTTATCGACTTCGAGGGCTTTATGGACGGAGTTGCATTCGAGGGCGGCAAGGGTGAGAAGTTCCCGCTCGAAATTGGTTCGCACTCGTTTATCGCCGGGTTTGAGGAGCAGATTGTCGGCAAGAACGCAGGCGATGAGTTTGATGTAAACGTTACGTTCCCCGAGGATTATCAGGCAGAGAATCTTGCGGGAAAGCCCGCTGTGTTCAAGTGCAAGCTGCACGAAATCAAGGCAATGGATATTCCGGAGCTGAATGACGATTTCGTAAAGGACGTTTCCGAAAAGGATACCGTTGATGAGCTTAAGGGCGAAATCAAAGAGAAGCTTGCAGCGCAGTACGCAACGGAAGCGGACGATCAGGCGGATTCCGACCTTATGGACGCTATGATCGGCAACATGAAGGCGGAAATTCCGCAGGTTATGTACGAGCGCCGTATTGATGAAATTGCGCGCGAGTGGTCCGCAAGAACCCGTATCGACATCAAGGATTATCTCAAGTACACTGGAATGACTATGGCACAGTTCCGCGCGAACTTTAAGGACGCTGCAAAGCGTCAGGTTGAGCTGCGTTTGTGCCTTGAGAAGATCGCGGAGCTTGAGAATGTTGAAATCACTGCGGACGACATCAGCAAGGAATACGACAACCTAGCCGAGGAGTATAAAATTGACGTTGAGAACGTAAAAGCGGCAATCTCCGAGAAAACCCTCATCAGCGATCTGAAAATTGAAAAGGCGCTGGACATCGTTAAGGACAGTGCGAACATCGAGGAAGTCACCGAGTAAATTCCTCCGATGTCAGAGAAAGGAGCAAATTATGGCGTATATCCCTTACGTAGTAGAGCAAAACAGCCACGGTGAGCGTTCTTACGATATTTTCTCGCGGCTGCTCAACGACAGAATCATTCTGCTTCACGATGAGGTAAATTCCGCAACGGCGAGTGTCGTTGTTGCAGAACTGTTGTATCTCGAGGGTCAAGACCCCGATAAGGATATTTTTCTGTATATCAATTCCCCCGGTGGTTCTGTGTCCGATGGTATGGCAATTTATGATACGATGCAGTACATCAAGTGCGACGTTTCAACCATTTGCACGGGTATGGCGGCTTCTATGGGCGCGTTTTTGCTGTCTAGCGGCGCGAAGGGCAAGAGAATCGCACTTCCGAACAGCGAGATTATGATCCATCAGCCGCTGATTTCGGGCGGCGGAATCTCCGGACAGGTAACAGATATTCAGATTCGCTCCAATTATCTTCAGCGCACTAAGGACAGATTGAACAGAATCCTTTCCAAGAATACGGGCAAGGACTATGAAACAATCTGCCGCGACACCGAACGTGACAACTTTATGGACGCCGATGAGGCATTGGCATACGGACTTATCGACAAGGTATATAAGAACCGCAGCGATATTTCCTAATAATATCCTTTTGTCACCATTCTACGGAGGAAAAAATTTATGATGGTTTGCTCCTTTTGCGGAAAAAATGAGAGTCAAGTTGCGCGGATTCTGTATGGAACTTCGGAAAATGCCGTAATTTGCAGCGATTGCATTATGGCGTCATTCAATATGTTGGTGGAGAGCGGCGATATCAAAGCTCCGGGATTCGGAAGGCAACCCGCGCGAAACAACAATAAAAAAAGTTCACAGGCGTTTTTGTCAAATCCCGATGATTTGATGACTCCCGAGGAGATCAAGGCAGTCCTCGATGATTACATTATCGGTCAGGAGGATGCGAAAAAGGTTCTCTCCATTTCCGTTTACAATCACTATAAACGAACATTTTTGAACAGCGATGAGGTCAACAGTGTTGAACTTCAAAAGTCGAATGTCTTGTTGCTAGGACCTACCGGCGTGGGCAAAACAATGCTTGCGCAGACGCTGGCGAGAATGCTTAATGTTCCGTTCGCGATTGCGGATGCAACAACACTTACACAAGCGGGTTATGTCGGCGAGGACGTGGAGAACGTTCTTTTGCGGTTGGTTCAGGCGGCGGATTATGACATTGAGGCTGCCGAGCGCGGAATCATCTATATTGATGAGATCGATAAAATTTCCCGCCGCAGCGAA
Source organism: Oscillospiraceae bacterium (assembly GCA_014799385.1). Classification (GTDB taxonomy): domain Bacteria; phylum Bacillota; class Clostridia; order Oscillospirales; family Ruminococcaceae; genus CAG-115. The sequence continues at coordinate 215,960 of JAAVIC010000033.1, read as the reverse complement.
AACACCTCCATTACCCGCGATGTAAGCGGAGAGGGCGTTCAGCAAGCACTGCTTAAGATTATTGAGGGTACGGTTTCCAATGTTCCGCCTCAGGGAGGCAGAAAGCACCCTCATCAGGAATTCATTCAGGTTGATACCAAGAACATTCTGTTCATTTGCGGCGGAGCGTTCGAGGGAATTGAGAAAACGATTGCGCAGCGCGTTTACAGCTCCGCAATGGGATTCGGCGCGGACGTAAAATCATCGAAGGACAAGGAAGATGAAAACCTGCTTAAACAGGTCAACACGCAGGATTTGGTAAAATTCGGTATTATTCCGGAGCTTATCGGACGTCTGCCGATTGTTACCTCGCTTGATGCATTGGACGAGGATGCGTTGGTTCGCATTCTTGACGAGCCGAAAAACGCGCTTATCAAGCAGTACAAGTGCTTGTTCAATGCGGATAACATCGCTTTGGAGTTCGAGCCAAAGGCAATTCGCGCTATTGCGGAGAAAGCAATCAAAACCAAGACAGGTGCGCGTGGACTTCGTTCCATTGTCGAGGATGTTCTGCGTGATGTGATGTTTACAGCACCAAGCGACCCGACAATCACGAGAATCACCATCACCGTGGACAGCGTAAACGGCACGGGAAAGCCGCTTATTGAGCGCAGTTCCTCAGCAAAAATCAACAAGAAATCCGTTAAGAAAATAGGATAAATAAAAAGCCGGTATTGATGCCGGCTTTTGGGGTATCGGGAGAACTTATGCGTTTGGATAATAAAAAGGAATACAATGCCGTTTGGGATAGGGTCTATAACGAGCTTGGGTTCATACCCGGTTATCGCGAGAACGTCCCATTTCGAATCGACCTCCCATATTGCGTTTACGGAATTGAAAATATGTCAATAGAACAGCTTGACAGGCTGGAGGAAATCGGCAAGGAGATTATGATTCGGGTAACGAATAACGGCGAGAGAATATACGCTCTGGATTGGCAGCATGATGGGTTTTGGTATGATCCGCGCAATCCCGAAGAACAGGTCGATTATCGTGTTGAGGACGCGAGATACATCGGAGGCGGGTTTAATGTGTATTTTCCGTCATTCTATCCCGATGGGGATTATCATTTCTTTATCGGCGAGAATTTTGATTTCGGGCTGTTGGGACATCCATGGCGGAATGAAATATGGATTTTCGGCGAGCGTTTGCTCTCCGAATTTGAAACGGTCTATCGGGATTTGGGTTTGGTGAAAAAGCAAGGGTAAACATTTTGAGGAGGAATTGAAATGACAGAAAAGAGAGATTTCGCAATAAGCCTTTTGAAACAGATTTTAACCGCGCTCCATGAAAAGCGGTTCGCAGACGTGGTAAATCTTGTTGACGAATGTACATTAAGCGTTGATGATATAATTGAATTTGTTCAGGGAACGGTTGAATTGAATGAATTTGATACAATTGACGAATACAGAGAGAAAAACATCGCGTATACAACCGATGAGGATGATGAGCCGTTTCAAATCGATTATTATATTGAAGCCGACGGCGGGAACGATGTTCCTCTGATTATACAATTGAAGATAGAATCCCAAGGCGATTCAAGGCGGACAATTCTTGATATTGTGCCTAATTGATGAGAGCGAGGAAAAATAAGTATGATAAAACGATTTTATGAGGTGAAATGTGAAAGCAATTATTTTGAATGAAACACAGCGACAGAGGATTGTGCATATGGTTAACCCGAGAAAGGGGGATACCCTGTCATATATGAATCTTAATCTTATTACTGCCGTATGTGATGGGGGCAGTGGAAATGTACTTACCTTGACATATTTCCTGTCCGAATCAATAAGAAGATCGGGTGACCCTTTGGATGAGCATATATTTGTTTTGCTCACAGAACATGATAGCTTTCTCATAAAATGCGAATATAATTATTTGGCTAAAAAATGGAATATTGTAAACTCATGTCCTTTGATAGTTTCCGACCAAAAATTACTTGAGATGATACAGTATTATGAAAGCAGTTATTCTGAGCGTAGAGAAATGGAAAAAAAATTAATCGGTGCTAATTCAGGGCATAAACAATTTATTGAGCAGTATTTAATGGAAAACTATTTTGAGCCGGATGTGTTCTGATGTTAATTTATCACTTAATTCGTGTGTTATTAAGGAGGGGCTATGGGAAAAGTTTACAGAAAACGGAAGATTGAGGGAGTAACGATTCCCGCAATTATACATAACCGGGATTATTTCTGGCATAATATGGCGGTTTATGAGGACGGCACGATAAGCTGCTGGGAAGGAACCGATTTGTGCGATGTTCCGTGGCAGTTGTCGCGCGGTTGGCTTACTCCAACCGTTCCCGTTGGAAAACATCTCAGTGTTCATCATTGTTGTTATCTTGAAATTGTTAGCGCGGATTGGAATTACAACAACGATAGCTATTACAAGCTCGTTGAAGATACCGTGCGTTCAATTAATCCCGAAATGGCAAATATCTTCCAAATGACAGAACGTGAAAAGTCAATCTGGAAAGAGCGTCACATTTGTTTTTCCGCCAGCCCAACGCCTTGTAAGGTTAAAGAAGGATTTGGATATGACCTACTGGACGGTGACAGCGTTCATATTTTTGTCCGAGATGAAGGCAAGATTACGCTTACGGAGTTGAATATTTACCCTGACGAAACTTTTTCCGTGGACGCTATGGGTGATAAAATGCTCACATTGGACGACATCGAGAAATTATTTGCAGACGGGACGCTTTGCGCTGCTCCGAAAAACGGAGAAAGGGTGGTTCTCGGAGCACTCGGCGAGGCAGAGTGCAAGCTTATTTGCGACCCTGTTTCCAATGAGGACAAGCTGAGCGAAATCAAAAACTGTTCTCTTACGGTGCAGGGCAAACCCGATGCTTACGACTTGTGCATAAGAGCATATCACACGTATCTTGAAGAGCCGACCGATTTTTACAAGGAAAAGCTCCGCGAGGCTTATGAGGCTGTTCCCGAACACGAGCGATGCTATCTCGGCGACATGGATACACGCGACAGTGACTTTATTCGAATTCTCTACACAGACGAGAAGAGGGAAGTATGACTACGTTTGAGAAAATCTATGACGTTGTGAGAAAAATTCCGCGCGGAAAAGTCGCAACTTACGGGCAAATTGCCGCACTTGCGGGGAATCCCAAGTGGTCGCGGGTTGTAGGGTACGCGCTCCATGCCAACCCCGACCCAGACGGGATTCCATGCTATCGTGTGGTGAACCGCTTTGGAGGACTTTCAAGCGCGTTTGCATTCGGCGGAATCAACGAGCAAGAGCGCTTACTCCGCGAGGACGGAATAGAATTCCGCTCAAACGGCACGGTCGACCTGAACAAGTACCTCTGGAATGGGCTATAATAGCAAAAAGGGACGAGTTTTTGCAAAATTCGTCCTTTATTTTTGTGTTAATCGGAAAAAGTTGTCTAAATTTACACAAATTTTACAAAAATACTTGATTTTTTGACGAAAATATGAGATAATAAAAGAGAGTGTACCGGCATTATATGTTATAGGAAGAAGAAATTTTATGGCTCATTTTTTTAATTTCAAGCAAGATTATTTTGGATTGACCGAAAGCGAGGTCGACAAAAATCTCTCGCTTTACGGATTGAATACATACAGTAAGACTCGGGAAGCGTTTCAGAGCTTTTCCTACACAGATGTTTTCCTTTCGCCGTCCGTGCTGCTGATGTTTATCGCGGGGATATTATCATTGTTTGTTTCGGGAATTGGCACGGGGATCATTATTATCCTTATAGACGCGATGTATGTCTGCGCGGAAATTTTCTGCCGAAGAGCTTCGGATGACCGTTTGGGAGAGATTGAGGATACTGCTGCAATGAAGTTCCGAGTAATTCGCAGCGGAAAGCCCGAGCTTATTGAGAAAGAGTTTATCGTTCCGGAGGACACCATTGTGGTTCAGGCTGGGGAGCGTGTTCCGGCGGACGCGTTTATCCTTGAGGCGGAGGACGTTACCGCAGACGAGAGCATTCTTACGGGAAGCAACAAGCCCGTTGCGAAATACGTGGGCGGAATCTCGAAAAGCGATTTGAAGCCGACTTTTGTATACAGCGGAACTACGATACTTACCGGAAAGGCAATATGTAAGGTCAGTGCCACGGGCGTTGACACGCAGCTTTATCAGCACTGTGGGGAGGTTACGGATAAGCACCCATACTTTACGAGCCTGGAGAAGATCGTGCGTACAGTGGTTCCGTTGTGCGGCTGTGTGGCAATGGCACTGGTTCTGACTTCAATGATTATCGAATTGGTATCCGGCAGGGACGCTGTCCATTCGGCGCTTAACGGTATCACGTTGGGACTGTGTTTTATTCCCACGGGAATTGGCGCGTTGATTCGTATCTACTACACAAAGGGCGCAATGGATTTCGTGAAAAACGGTGCTATTGTTAAATCATTCGCCGATATTGAGAAGATAAATTCGCTGTCGGTGCTTTGTGTGGAAAAGGAGGGCGCGATTTCCAAGAACCGTCTGGAGGTGCGCAATGTTTATGCAAGAAGCGAGGAGCTTCTGTATAAAGTCGCAGCTCTCGCGTGCGAGCCAAATTCCACCGACCCTGCGGAACGCGCACTGATGGTTAAAGCGACTTTCTTTGATGAGAAAATCAAGAATGTTTACACAGAAAATGAATTTATAGATAAGATTCCCGATGAATCGGATTCAATAACCGGGGCGATTTGGAATGTCGGAGGGTCGAAAATTTGCTGCATAAAGGGTGCTCCCGAGCTGATTCTTCCAATGTGCAATATAAGCGGCGACGCTCTGTTCAATGCTAAGCGGAAATACGAGGAGTACTACTCCAAAGGATGCAGCGTGTTGGCTGTGGCTTGTGTGGACGCTAATGATGAAGTTCCCGATTTGACTGCGGGATTTTCCTACACATTCGTTGGGTTTGTTGCATTTTCCGCGCCGCTGCGCGACTCGGTGTCCTCCGCCGTTAAGACCTGCCGCAGGGCGGGTGTACGCGTGGTAATGCTTACCGAGGATAATCCGAGTGTTGCGGAATCCACGGGCAAGATGATTGGATTGTATTCGGCATCGGTTATCACGGGAAGCGGAATCGAGCGGTCCATAGAGTTGGGCGAACCGCTGAATTTAAGCGCGGATATTTACGCGAAAATCACCCGTGAACAGAAACTGTATATCATCGAGAAGCTCCGTGAAAGCGGTGAAGTAGTCGCGATGACGGGGATTCGTCCCGAGGACGCTAACGCTCTTGAGGCGGCTGATGTGGGAATCACCGTATCCCAGCATGCAGCGGGCTGCACCTATGAGGCAGCGGATATCATTATGAATGATGACAATTTCTACGCGATTGCGGATATGATCGCTTCGGCGCGACAAATTCACCGAAACATCAAACGTGCGGTGTCGCTGTTGATTTCGGGTTACAGCGGAATGATTTTGCTTATGATTCTGAACCTATTCATCAGCAAGCAGCTAATGCTTACTTCCGCAATTATAGCGTTGGTGTCAATGATCCTTCTGCCGATTTGCGCACTTGGGTTTATCGGTTGTGACTCGGATATCAAGCAGAATATGCCGCCGTCAGAGTTTATGGCGGTACGTAAAATCAACTATCGGTTTATCGGCGGAGCGGTTTTATTTGGCGCTCTTTCGGGAATTGTTGCGATTGCGTCCTATTTGTTTATGTATAACGGGGCAAATTTTGAGTTTGCACGAAGCTGTTCACTGATTTCCTACTGCATATGCACGGCACTCTTTGCGATTGTGCGGTTGTCGTCGGATTCGCCGTTTACTGCATTCATTAAATCTGCGCCGATTCGCAAGGCTTCAATATTGATTGTGGCAATTTTCCCAATCCTTTTGGTGTATGTTCCGTTTATCAACAGCGCGTTTGGGCTTGCCGCGATTGATATTCTTGCAATGCTTATAAGCATTGTTTCGGGAATTTTGCCGCCGCTTGTGTATTTTCTCATTGAACATTTTATCATGCATAAGGAGACACTATGAAAAAAATCGTTGAATATCTGAAGTATTTTTTATGCGGGATTGTTTTTGGTACTGCGAATGTAATTCCGGGTGTTTCGGGCGGAACGATGCTGGTTGTGTTCGGAATCTTTGACCGATTAACCGATTCGATTTCGGGAATCAAGAAGATTTTCCAAAACATCTGGTTTCTGGTGACCTTTGCGCTTGGGGCAGGCGGTGCAATAATTTTCTCATCGTTTGTGATTTCTTCACTATTTGACAACTTCGGCATTCAGACAAATATGTTCTTTCTTGGACTGATAATCGGAGGAATCCCTCTGATTTACAAGCTGGGCACATCCGAGAAAAAGGTTAAGCCGCTATGCGTTGTTCCGTTTGTAATCGCGATGGCGGTGGTTATCGGGCTTACGGTGTTGGAAAAAGCAGATATTTTCAAGCTCGCGCCCGATGTTGTAAACGGATTTGATGTAATAATCTCACTTAAGCTCCTGGGCTGTGCGGTACTCGCAGCGGTCACAACGATTATTCCGGGTATTTCGGGGTCATTTGTAATGATGCTGATAGGCGTGTATGAAACGATAATCACGGCAATCAAGGAAATGAATTTTTACGTAATTGTCCCGTTTGCAATAGGTGCGATAATCGGTATAATCGGCGGTGCGAAACTAATCTCCATACTGATCAAGAAAAACAGACTTATGGTTTATTCCGCGCTTATGGGTTTAGTTATCGGCTCAATTTATGCAATTCTGCCCGAGGGATTCGGATTTAATCTGCAAACGGGCTACGGGTTCGTATGTATGCTGTTCGGTATTGTTACGGCAGTGCTCATTGAAAAACTCGGAGCAAGCAACAGTGGAAATGAATAAAATACAACGCGCTCCTTTGAACAGGGGCGCGTTTGATTGTATATAAATCTAATGTGTTCTTGGTGAAGTTGCACAAAAATCAAAAATTTTGATTATTTCCGCACATAGAGCGGTTTTGATGATAACCTTGTTTGGATTTTCCTCAAAAAATTTGTTTTCACTCTGAGGAATAACCCCGATGTTTCGGGCATGTGAAACAGCGGATTTATTACGATTTTGATAACTATGTACAGCATATGTCGCCTTTATTGAAAATAGGTTTTCAACATTTAATTTTTGTGAATAATACATAAACAGAACTGTTGAAAAATAAATTCTCCAAAATAATAAACAGTGAATAATTTGTTAAAGATGCACAATGGTTATCAACAGTAAAATTCGCATTTGCCTTAAAAGGGGATTTTATTCAATTTCAGGAGAGTGAGAAACGCAGATTTTTTTATAAAAAACCCCACCCTATAAAGGGTGGGGTAAAAAATAATCCCCCGTAATACTACGGGGGATTCGCTTGATTAAGAATTTTGCAATACCGTGAGCTTTTGTTGTAACTTGGAAATATCTATCTCCAGTATCGTACATAACTTCAGCCATATTAGCCAAGTTGCCGAATAACTGCCGCGTTCCAGATCACGCAAATATACATCTGTGATTCCCGCAAGCTCTGAAAGCTTTTCCTGAGTGAGATTTTTCTGCATACGTTTTTCGCGCAGCATTGTCCCAAACTCTTCAAGCATTTCCTTCTTTGAAATGCCTTCCATTTTATCACCACCTTTCTTTTCCATTATAATACTTTTTAGAAAATATATCAATTGATAAAACCCCCAAACTTTTATATATTTACCATATTAAGGGAATTATTTTTTAACAATATGATTTGTCGTTTTGCACAAAAAGTTTTCAACAGAATTGCAGGGCGCTATAACCGCGATATACGCAAATGTGAAATTTTACCACATACAAATTTCGGAGAATATCAAAACCGATTTCCGACAATAATAATTGTACATTCAAGGAAGCAGCCAATACGGAGGTCGGAAATGTACTACAATAAAGTCGAAATCGCGGGAGTGAATACATCAAAGCTGAAAGTGCTTAAGGAATCGGAAAAAACAGAGCTTCTCAAACGCGTGAAGCAGGGCGATATGGCGGCGCGCGAGGAGCTTATCCGCGGGAATCTGCGGTTGGTATTAAGCGTGATTCAGCGGTTTATGGGCAGGGGAGAGAGCGCAGACGACCTGTTTCAGGTCGGTTGTATCGGGCTTATCAAGGCGATTGACAACTTTGATATTACCCAAAACGTGCGGTTTTCAACATATGCCGTTCCTATGATTATGGGTGAACTAAGACGGTATCTGAGGGACAATGCGCCTGTCCGCGTGAGCCGTTCGGTTCGTGATTTAGCGTACAGGGCAATGCAAGCAAAGGAGCGCCTTACCGCTCAAAAGGGCAGAGAACCGCGCATTGAGGAAATCGCGAAAGAACTCGATGTACCGCGTCAGGACGTGGTAATCGCACTGGAGGCGATAAGCGAACCGATTTCGCTGTACGAGCCTGTGTTCTCCGATGCGGGAGATACGATTTATGTGCTGGATCAACTCGGTGATAACAATGATGACTGGAACTGGCTGAATGAGATCTCTCTTAAAGAGGCGATTGCCGGGCTTGGCAACCGTGAAAAGCGCATACTGAATCTTCGTTTCTTTCTTGGAAAGACGCAGGTCGAGGTCGCCAAGGAAATCGGAATCAGTCAGGCGCAGGTTTCGCGCCTGGAAAAGGGCGCGCTTAATAAAATCAAGAACCGAATATGATAAAACCCCCTCCAAATCGGAGGGGATTTCGGTTTCATACTAATTCGCAATCGTAGTATAGACAAGATTTGCGCGAACGAACGCTGTGCGTTCGACCTAGACCGCGCTTAGCGCGAGGACGAATGAACGCTACGCATTCAACCTAGCGACGCGGGCGTACTGTATGTACGCAAACAGGATGTTTGCGCAGTTGCCCCAAAAGGCGCGACACGATGTCGCGGAATGACTGCCAAAGCGAGGCACGATGCCGAGCATTAAAGGCAGTCACTCCGGCAAGGATGCCGCCAACAGAGGGCAACATGCGCCAAGGAGCTTTGACGAAGCGATAAGTGCGGGATTTCCGCAAAGATGTCTATACGTAGATTGTGAATTAGTATCAGTTACACACCTTTTCCAGTTCCTCGCGGAGCTGTTTTATTATTCGCTTTTCCAGACGCGAGATGTAACTTTGCGAGATACCGATTTCGTCCGCGACCTCCTTTTGGGTGCGCTCCTTGCAGCCGTTCAATCCGAATCGCATTTCCATGATTTTCTTATCACGCGGAGCAAGGTGATTCACCGCATCATGGAGAAGCTGCTTTTCAACCTCCTCCTCAATGTGAGAATTTACGCAGTCGCTATCCGTGCCGAGAACGTCCGACAATAACAGCTCGTTGCCGTCCCAGTCGACATTCAGCGGCTCATCAATCGAGATGTCATAACGGTATTGCGAATATTTCCGCAGATACATCAAAATCTCGTTCTCGATACAGCGCGAGGCATAGGTCGCCAGCTTGATGTTCTTGTCCGGGCTGAACGTGTTTACCGCCTTAATCAATCCAACCGTTCCTATGGAAACCAAGTCCTCAAGCCAGATTCCCGTATTTTCAAACTTCTTCGCTATGTACACAACAAGCCGCAGATTGTGAACTATCAACATATCGCGTGCCTTGTCGAAGTCGGTTTTCATCAATTGAAACGCCGCCTCTTCCTCTTCTTTGGTAAGTGGCGCGGGTAGCTGCTCGGAGCCGTTTATGTAGTGAACGTCATCAGCGTGTTTCATAAACCATTTCTTAAATTTTTCCAGTATTTTCTTTAACATAATCATTCCTCCATATTCATATTGATATGATTTTCGGGTTAAAAATGCAGTCGATTTCAGACTGCATTGGATTTTTGGTAACTCCGATAAACGCTGCCGCAGATTTTCCGTCAATCGTGATTTTATCCGCTCTGAAAATCGGAATCAGTGCTTCGGACGAAATTGTTTTCAGCGGAACAAGGCGGATTCCGCCACCGGCGATTCCTTCGAGATAATCAAGAACGTTTTGCGGCGCGATTTCACGTATTTTATCGGCGGAACAGATTATCACTGGCAGTCCCGTGATGATGTCACACAAACCGTTACCCGTATCCGATAATCCGCGCAGCGTAACTTCTGCGCCGTTTGCTGTGATTTTCACGGAGCAGATTTTGTTGCAGTGTAATCGCTTGTCCGCGAAATATTTCACCAACTTAACCGTGAAGTAAGCCGCCGCAGTGAACGCAGCCACAGCCACCAGTGGAATATCGAAATACGCGACACCGTTCGTAAAGACCATTCCCAACGGCGCGATGAATGTCCACAGTGCCATCATCAGTCCCGCGAACGAGAAGCTCACGACCAGAAAAAACAGTGCCGAAACCGCGTAATCAACAGGCTTTTGCCTTCCGAACGCCGCAAGAACCATAAATCCGCCAAGGATCGTCTTTTCGAACGCGACAGCAAAAAATGGCAGCTCCGGGAGCAGAATCACAAGCGAACCAAGTGAGCCAATAACTGCTGCCAGCAAACACCGTTTCGGTGAGCACTCCCGACGTGTAATCAGAGCTGTTGAGCGCACAAGAAAGAAGTTTATGTACAAATTCAGCACGACCAGAACGTCTATGTAAACTGTCATTCTGTCACCTCGCTTGTACAACTTGTAATATAATTATAATTCAAAATGGGCAAAAAATATGCCGATTTCGGTTGTCGAAATCGGTATATTTTTATTTAATTGAATTGTTTTGCGGTGAAATCGGTCGGGCTATTTTGAATTTAGGAGATATTTGTAATCTGCTGTCAATTCCTGTTAAATTCCGCAAGCTCCAGCCCCTCGTTCTTGTCCAGCGCCCACTTGATATTCCATTCGCTTGTGAAAATCAACAGATAGTTGCCCCTGACGTCTTGAATCAGTTTGGTATCGGAGGTGAGAATCAACTTCTGAAGCTCGTCCAAACCGCCCGCAAGGTGCTTTTCACTGGTTATCCAACGAATATATTCATAGGACAAATCTTCGCGTATTATGTCAACACTATATTCGTTTTTCAAGCGATATTCAAGAACCTCAAACTGAAGTACACCTACTACTCCAACGATGACCTCCTCAAATCCGCTTTGCGGTTCAGAGAATATCTGAATCGCGCCCTCTTGGGCAATTTGCGTTGTGCCTTTGATGAACTGCTTGCGCTTTAGTGTGTCTTTCTGACGGATTCGCGCAAAATGCTCCGGCGCGAAAGTGGGAATACCCTCGAAAACCACCTTGTTTTTCGGCATACACAATGTATCTCCGATAGAGAACACTCCCGGGTCGAAAACGCCCATAATATCGCCTGCGTAAGCCTCGGAGATTACCTCGCGGTCGTTCGCCATAATCTGCTGCGGCTGCGACAGGCGCATTACGCGGTTATTCTGGACGTGCAAAACCTCCATATCCTTGTCAAACTTGCCGCTTACGATGCGCATAAACGCGATTCTGTCGCGGTGAGCCTTGTTCATATTAGCCTGGATCTTGAATATAAACGCCGAGAAGTTCTCGTCAAACGGATCAACAGTTCCGTTTTCGGTAGTTCGGGGCAGGGGAGGAGTTGTCATTTTCAGGAAGTTCTCAAGGAACGGCTCCACTCCGAAATTCGTGAGTGCCGAACCAAAGAACACGGGAGACAGCTTTCCTTGATTTACAAGCTCAGCGTCAAACTCCTCGGACGCCCCGTCCAGCAGCTCCACGTCCTCTTGAAGGGTTCGGAAATTCGTCTGCCCGATTAGCTCCGCAAGACTTTCATCGTTGAGGTCTACCTCGGTCTTGGCGACCTCGCGAGTGCCGTTGTTCGCCTCAAACGAGATGATATGACGATGTTCACGGTCGTAAACACCTTTGAACTCTTTACCAGAGCCGATAGGCCAGTTTACGGGATATGTCTTGATTCCAAGCTCGTTTTCGATTTCATCAAGCAAGTCGAACGGGTTGCGGGATTCTCTATCCATCTTATTGATAAATGTGAAAATCGGGATATTCCGCATAACGCAAACCTTAAACAGCTTTCGCGTCTGATTTTCGACACCTTTTGCCGCGTCGATTACCATCACTGCGGAATCCGCCGCCATAAGCGTGCGGTAGGTATCCTCGGAGAAGTCCTGGTGTCCCGGGGTGTCCAGAATGTTGATGCAATAGCCCTCATAGTTGAATTGCATAACCGATGATGTTACGGAGATTCCGCGCTGTTTCTCGATTTCCATCCAGTCCGAGGTTGCGTGACGAGCGTTTTTCTTGCCCTTTACCGCGCCTGCAAGCGTGATTGCCCCTCCGTATAGCAGAAACTTTTCTGTCAGAGTGGTTTTGCCCGCGTCCGGGTGAGAGATAATCGCAAACGTTCTGCGACGTTCAATTTCGTGCCTTAAATCAAGCGTGTTAGCCATATTTTCAATCTTCCTTTAATCGTTGTTCTCTTCCTCAATTGCCGCCTGCTCCATTTTATAGAGATTCTCCATAGCTTCCATATTGGAAGGCTCTTTGTAGCCTTTGTTGCGCATGGTAAGGATATGCGCGATTCCCACCAGAATCGGCAGATAAAATGTTAAAATTCTCCACATCATCATCGCAACACCCGTGTAGTCACCGAATATTTCGTTAAAGAATCCCGAAAAGCCCAGTTCCGCGCCGCCAATCGCTCCCGGCAGTGGAATAAACGAGGTTATCATATTTACATATGCCTGATAGGAGATTACTTTCAAGTAACTTCCGGGGTCTTTATTAAAGCCTATGCACAACAGGTAGGTTATGGTGAAAGACAGCGTCAATTGCATAAACGTGAAAAAGCAGGATTTTATGATCACCCAAGCGTTTTTCTTGATAAATTTGAAGTTTGTGAAAAACTTATTAGCCTCACGGGTGATGTACAGCCGCTTACGCAGCGGATTCTTGATTATCTTCATCTTTGCAAGCAACGTAATAAGCGCGTTCGCAGCTTTAAGCGTCCCGTTTTTCCAAAGCGCAATTCCCAACAGGAACACGATTACCGCTGTATTAATAACAAATCCGACAAACACAAACGGCAACAAACCCTTTTGCGACAGCTCGCTGCCAAATCGGTTGATTCCGAAAATCAGCGTGAACACCGAATACACAGTCAGCGCGAACTGGAACACGATAAATCTTGACAGCAGCGCAGTAAGTCCTGCGCCAAGCGGAACTCCGCCCTGAACGTAATAATACGCCTGCATAGGCTGCCCGCCCGAAGCAAACGGGGTGATACAGTTGAAGTATTGTCCGATGATTGTGTTTGTCCAGCATTGCCCGAATCGAATTTTCGGGTGCAGAGGTTTCAGAATAACATATATAGATATCGCTTCACATACCCAATATCCCGCCATACACAACACACACAACACAATAAAAAACGGGTTGATTGATTTCAAAGCCCCGACAACATGGTCGATTTTATCAACGAACAGCAGGTATACGATCATAACCACAAAGGCAATTCCGCAGATTATCAGATTCAGTTTGTTGCTTTTCTTTTTGGTTTTTTCCATAATATAAACTCCTGTTTCTGCCACATACATAAATAATTATATACCAAAACGCCTTGATTGTCAAGGGCTTTTTAACATCATTTAATAATATTGCCAAAAAATTAAAAATATTTTCTGTAAAACTTGACATTTCAATAATTTGGTGATATAATATAATAGGTAAATTTTAAGAAATCGAAAGGATTGAAAATATGTTTTTTGAAAATGAATACCGTACACAATACTGTAACGCGGTAAGCGAAAAGGATATCGGCAAGAAAGTTCGCGCGGCGGGATGGGTGGAGAATATCCGCGACCACGGCGGAATTATGTTCGTGGATTTGCGCGACCACTACGGTGTGGTTCAGATCGTGTTCCATAACGAGTCGCTGTTGGAGGGTATCCACAAGGAATGTGCCGTGTCCGTTGCCGGCACGGTTCTCAAGCGCGATGAGAGCACCTATAATGACAAAATCGAAACCGGCACGGTTGAAATCGAAGCCGAGGAGGTTCGCATTCTCGGAAAGGTCACCGAAACGCTGCCGTTCGAAGTGGACGAGTCCAAAAAGACCAAGGAGGATCTGCGGCTGAAGTACCGCTATCTTGACTTGCGCAATAGAAAAATGCACGATAATATCGTGTTCCGTTCAAAGGTTATTTCTTTTTTGCGTAACAAAATGAACGAGATGGGCTTTCTGGAGCTGCAAACACCTATCTTGTCCACATCTTCTCCCGAGGGTGCGCGCGATTATCTGATTCCCAGCCGTAAGCACCACGGTAAGTTCTACGCTCTGCCTCAAGCTCCGCAGATTTTTAAGCAGATTTATATGGTTTCCGGATTTGACAAGTATTTCCAGATTGCTCCGTGTTTCCGCGATGAGGACGCTCGCGCCGACCGTTCGCCGGGAGAATTCTATCAGCTCGACTTCGAGATGTCGTTCGCAACTCAGGAGGACGTTTTCAAGGTTGCCGAGGAGGTTCTCTACGAAGCGTTCACGAAGTTCTCCGACAAGGAAGTCAGCCCTGCGCCGTTCCGCAGAATCCCGTTTGAGGAGGCAATGCTGACTTACGGCTCGGACAAGCCCGATTTGCGCAATCCGCTGATTATCAAGGAGCTTTCAGACCTGTTTGTAGACAGCGATTTCAAGCCGTTCTGCAACAAGACTGTTCGCGGAATCCGCGTTCCCGATATGGCAAAGCAGTCCAAGACATTCTTCAAGAATATGGAGGATTTTGCGGTAAACGAGGTCGGTATGAAGGGACTCGGTTACTTCAAGGTTGAACCGGGCGAGGACGGCAGAAAGTTCAAGTATAACGGTCCGATTGACAAGTTCCTGAACGATGAGCAGCGCGATGAGCTTGCGAAACGCTGCGAATTGGATGTCGGTGATGTTCTGTACTTCATTGCCGACAGCAAGAAGAACGCGCCGAAGTTTGCGGGACAGATACGCACCGAGGTCGCAAAGCGTATGAATCTGATTGACGAGAGCCGATTTGAGATGTGCTTTATCGTTGATTTCCCGATGTACGAGCTTGACGAGGAAACAGGGAAGCCTGCGTTCACCCATAATCCGTTCTCGATGCCTCAGGGCGGACTTGACGCGCTGATGAATAAAGACCCGCTAGAGATTCTCGCATATCAGTATGACATCGTATGCAACGGTGTGGAGCTTTCGTCCGGCGCGGTTCGTAACCACGATTTGGATATTATGATTAAGGCTTTCGAGATTGCGGGCTACACCGAAGAGGACGTTGCAAGCAAGTTCGGAGCACTGTACAACGCGTTCAAATTCGGCGCGCCGCCTCACGCGGGAATGGCTCCGGGTGTTGACAGAATGATAATGCTGTTGACGGGCGAGGAGAGCATTCGCGAGATTATCGCATTCCCGCTCAATTCAAACGCTCAAGATTTGCTTCTCGGAGCACCTACCGAGGTTACGGAGCAGCAGCTTCGCGAGGTTCATATCAAGGTCAGAAAGCAATCATAAAAGAAAATGGCAGTCTGTTGACTGCCATTTCTATTTATTCTTTTGAACCTAATCTTGTTACGGAGCAATCCTCCAAATCCACGACATATCCCGTAATTTCAAGCTCTCCGATTGGTTCTTCCCAACCGTCTACGGAGTCTATTTCGATTAGCTCCCCATGTATGGGAATCAGCGGAAAATTGGGGTCTTTATCGGACGATTCAAATTTCTCATACAATCCCCAAATCCGCTTTATAACTCCCGTGAAGTTAAACAACTCGGCGGTATGGTTGTGCGCCTCATAAACGTAATCCAAATCATCGAGCGTTACATCATCGCTGAGTATGAGTTGATAGTCCTTGACAACCGTCCACTTTATTGTATCGCTGATTTTGAACGGGTCTCCGCAGCACTGCATCTGCCAACACTCGTAAAAAACTTTACAATTCATATTTTCCTTTCCGGCATTAATAACTGCCGAATAAATCCCGTTTCTTGCAATACGTTTGCATAACCGCTCTTGTATGCGCTGTTCTGTCAATGTCGCCCTTGTAGACGGTTGTTGACGTTTTTCCTCGGATCGTTAATTCCTGAATCTTGTCCGGCACGGGAACGAAGTCATCGAGAAACAACTCACGGTTGGTTTCGCCCTCGCCCGCGTAATGCCCGTGATTCGCCCACTCCTTGAAATCCGCGCCGTGTTCAAGCAGTATGTCCAACAATGACACGAGCATCTTTTCGGCTTCTTTCTGAACAGTGGGATAAGCCTCTTGGTTATCAAGTATATATTCTGCCCGTGAAACGCATTCGTCCAATGCCATAAAGGTGTTTGACGCGCATTTGTTGGGGTCTGCGCCGTGTTTAAGAAGTTCCTCGGTTATCTTCAATCCTTCGTTTGCACCCTTTTTATCCCTATAACAAAGGCTCATAAGAGCAGCTCGTATCGCGTCATGAAGCACGGGAGTTCTCCAATCCGAGCCGTCTTCCTCGGATTCCATAAAGTTTACATCTGCGCCCTGTTCGATAAGATATTGAGCAATCTCATACTCGGACACCTTAATCGCCACTTGAAGCGGAGACTGTCCCATATCTTTTTTGGAGGGGGAGCAGCTATGCTTGAAATCGCCTCGGGATTCTTTTCGAGAATCGCCTTTACCTCGTCAATATCGCCATGTCTAATCGCCTTGAAAAGTTTTTTCATTACTTTTTCTCCTTTCAGGCACTATAACCACTGAATAAATCCTGTTTTGTCATTGCGGTTATAGCCCGCGTTCTCGTAGAATTTGAGAGTGCTTTCCAACTTTGAACCCGTCATCAGAACGATTCGGTAGCAGTTCTCACGAACCGCAAGCTCCTTGGCATAGTCGAGGCACTTAGTCGCAAGCCCCTTTCCGCGATAATCCGCGTGAGTTACAACATTTTCCACCCACGCATACGGGCGCGGACCGCGGGTTAAATTCGGAATAATAACACAGGTGCAAGACGAAACGATTTTTCCGTCCTCCTCTATAACAATTATGTGATAGTTCTCATCGGAAACAATCTTATCCCAAACGTCTTTTGCAAGCTCAAACGGTGGAACAGACGTTTCGTGAAGGTGGAGATAAAGCTCCATAAGACCCTCGTAGTCATTTGCGGTAATTTCTCTGATCATAAGCCCTCCTAAACGTTTTCCGAAAGGCAATATTCCTTTCGAGAATTTATGTACTATTCTGTTTTTTCCTCAGTAACTTTAGCGGAATTTTGCGCTTTCAGCAAATCGCGGATCTCCGAGAGAAGAATCTCCTCTTTAGACGGTTCGGGAGGAGCGGCGGGAGCTTCCTCTTGCTTTTTGTGACCGAGTTCCATGAGCTTGTTCATACCTTTAATCAGCAGGAACAAAATTAGTGCCATAATCAAGAAATTGATTACCGCCGACAAAAACGCTCCGTAGTTGAAATCCACACCGTTTATCGTGAACGAGCCGCCAATAATCATCGGATTGCCGTTCTCGTCCTTTTTTACTCCGCCTGTCAGCAGCGCGATAAGCGGATTGATGAAATTTGTGGTAAGCGATGTCACGATAGATTGAAACGCACCGCCTATGATTACGCCGACAGCCATACTCATTACATTGCCCTTGAGGGCGAATGCCTTAAATTCCTGTAAAAATTTCTTCATTACAAAGTCCTCCTGTTTTATGTATGCAGCCCTTTGTAGAGAGCCGCATTAATTTATCTACAATAGAATTTTACCATAAACTTATCATTTTGTCAACAGCTTCTTCAAATATTCACCTGTATGCGACTGCGGATTTGCCGCGATATCCTCGGGTGTGCCGTGTGCAATCATCGTTCCGCCGTTGTCGCCGCCCTCGGGTCCCATATCAATGATGTAGTCGGCAGTCTTGATTACATCGAGGTTATGCTCGATAACAAGAACCGTATTTCCCGCGTCTGTCAGCCGCTGTAAAATATCGATCAGCTTCTTAACGTCTGCGGAATGAAGTCCCGTTGTAGGCTCATCGAGAATGTAGATGGTCTTTCCCGTAGAGCGTTTGGAAAGCTCCGTTGACAGTTTGATTCGCTGCGCTTCGCCGCCGGACAGGGTAGTGGAGGATTGTCCGATTTTGATGTATCCCAAACCGACCTCCTCAAGTGTTTTCAGCTTGTTGAAGATTTTCGGAATATTGGCAAAAAATTCCACGCCTTCGGAAACCGTCATCTCCAGCACATCATAAATGCTCTTGCCCTTATACTTGACCTCCAGCGTTTCGCGGTTGTAACGCTGCCCCTTGCAGACCTCGCACGGAACAAAAATATCGGGCAGAAAGTGCATCTCTATTTTCAGGATTCCATCGCCCTGGCACGCTTCGCAGCGTCCGCCCTTGACATTGAACGAGAACCGCCCCGCAGTGTAACCGCGCGTTTTCGCATCGGTGGTTTGAGCAAACAAGTCGCGAATATCTGTGAACACGCCCGTGTAAGTCGCGGGATTGGAGCGCGGAGTTCTGCCAATCGGTGACTGATCGATCATAATCACCTTGTCGAGATGCTCCAGACCTTTCATATCCTTGAATTTACCTGCGCGGACTCTGCCTTTGTTCAGCTTGCCGAACAAGTGTTTGTAGACGATTTCGTTTACGAGGGAGCTTTTTCCGCTACCCGAAACGCCCGTTACACAAGTGAAAATTCCGATTGGAATATCAACATCGATATTCTTGAGGTTGTTTTCCGCCGCGCCGATTATCTTCAGCCATCTGTCCGAGGGGGAACGGCGGTTGTTTGGAACGGGTATTTTCTTTTTTCCGCTGAGATATTGCCCCGTAACGGAATCCTTGCATTTGAGAATCCCTTTAACATCGCCGCTGTACACAACGTTTCCGCCGTGAACTCCCGCTGCGGGACCAATATCCACAATCCAGTCTGCCGCGCGCATCGTATCCTCATCGTGCTCTACGACAATCAGCGTGTTGCCGAGGTCACGGAGGTTCTTAAGAGTCGCAATCAGCTTGTCGTTGTCGCGCTGATGAAGTCCAATTGACGGCTCGTCAAGAATGTACAACACGCCCGTCAGAGCACTGCCAATTTGAGTGGCAAGACGTATCCGCTGGCTTTCGCCGCCCGAAAGAGTTCCCGCCGAACGAGACAATGTGAGATACTCCAGACCTACGCTCCGCAGAAATCCCAACCGCGACTTTATCTCTTTAAGAATCTGTCCGGCAATCATTTGGTCACGTTTGGAAAGCTCCAGATTGTCAATAAATTCCAGTGCCTTTATTACCGACATCTTGCAGAAATCGCTGATGTTCAGCCCGCCGACAGTTACCGCAAGAGCCGCGTCATTAAGCCGCTCGCCGCGGCACTTCGGACATTCGACATCGCTCATAAAGTCCTCCAGAGCGTCATGCGAATACATTGCCGCGTTTGATTCCTCATAACGGCGTTGGAGGTTGTTTGCAACTCCCTCAAACGCAGTGTAATACTGCTCGCCGCCTTGATTTCGCGGACGCTTTACAAGAATTTTATCGCCATTTGTACCGTAAAGCAGCGTCTGTACGGACTTCTTGGGGATTTTGGACAGCGGCTCGTCTACGGAGAATCCGTCGCGTTCCGCAAGCGCGTCAAAGTACATCGCCGCAATCGTTCCCTCATTATATGTCCAGCCGTATGCCTTTATCGCGCCATCCTTGATTGACAAATCGGGGTTTGGAATGATCAGCGCGGGGTCGATTCTGCGGTAGCTGCCGATTCCCGTACATTCGGGGCAAGCACCGAACGGGTTGTTGAACGAGAACATTCTCGGAACAAGCTCGTCCACCGAAACACCGTGTTCGGGGCAGGCATAGCTTTGTGAGAAGTGTAGCTCACTGGGGGCAGCTCCTGCCTCTCCGTCTATGATGTCGATATAGACCAGTCCACCTGTAAGATTTCCTGCGGTTTCGATACTCTCGGCAAGGCGCGACTTAATGCCGTCCTTGATTACCAGACGGTCTACAATGATTTCAATCGAGTGCTTTACATTCTTTTCCAGTGGGATTTTCTCGGAGAGGTCGTAGGTGATTCCGTCTGCGCGAACACGGGCAAATCCCGCTTTTCGAGCCGCCTCGAACTCCTTTTTGTGTTCTCCTTTGCGTCCGCGGACTACGGGCGCAAGAACTTGAAACTTGGTTTTTTCGGGAAGCTCCATCACACGGTCAACGATTTCGTCCACCGTTTGCTGTTTGATTTCCCGACCGCATACGGGGCAGTGGGGGATTCCGATTCGCGCGTACATCAGACGCAGATAGTCATAAATCTCCGTAACCGTGCCGACTGTTGAGCGCGGATTTTTGGAGGTGGTTTTCTGGTCTATCGAGATAGCGGGGGAAAGCCCCTCAATGCTGTCCACATCGGGCTTTTCCATCTGTCCGAGGAACATTCTCGCGTAGGACGAAAGGCTCTCCATATATCTCCTCTGACCGTCTGCGAAAATCGTGTCGAACGCCAACGAGGATTTTCCCGAGCCTGAAACCCCCGTCAATACAACCAGCTTGTCGCGCGGAATAGTCACATCAACGTTGTTAAGGTTGTGTTCACGCGCGCCCTTGATTATGATTTTATCGTTTGCCATTTGTTTTAATCTCCTTTTTAGTTCCCAATAAAACGTTCATTTTAATTGAACTTTGTCACAGTAAGGATATCACTATATCACATCTAAGTGAATTAATTGACTTATTATGTCTGTTTTTCGTGCTGCTGCCTACGATATTCTTTCGCAAGCTGTGTGAGATTGTAAATTCCGTTTTTATCCCATTCGGCAATTTTGCTTTTCAGAACCTCGCACGGAAACTCCCAACAAATGCCGCAGAAATACGCGCCGTGTTCCTCGCAGCACTTGAATATCACGCACTTGTTTTCTTTCCCTTGAGTTTCATGACAACCTTTACAGCCGTTATCATAAAAGAGTCCGCATTTTTCACAGCAGTCGCCGCAGCGGGTTATTTTTGAAAAATTCGTGTTATGCTCCACAATTTTCTCCTAAAATTATTTTGCAGTAATAAAATGCTGTAAATCAAAAGATATATCTGTCAAATCCTTTGAAAAGCTGTTTTTTCTTGGTTTTACAGTAACTCTTTTGCTGCTTAGCTGAATTTCGCCGATAGACGACAGGTCGGCAGTCGGCGGTAAATCCTCCCGCAGAATCTCCGCTCCGTCCGGGTTGTACACGCAAAGCAGAGGAGAGTACTCCGCACTTTCGAGATACCGCAGAAAAATTACAGCCTTGTATTTGGCTCCCTGCTTTACCTTAAAGCGTACAAGCATATTCTCACCTTTTTTCGCCTCAATAAATGCATTTGTGATTTTTTGTTCCCAATCGGCATTATCGCAGAAACAATTCAGCAGAACTTGTTTTGCCGATTCCAAAATAAAATCGGCATATTCACTTGAATCTAGTTTATCGAACATTTCCTCGTCTACACCAACATCATAATATCTGTACCAAGGAAAATATCTGTCAACTGTTCGTTTGGAAAGTTGAAAAGCTCCTTTTGTAATGCAAGGTGTGAAATTCAAATACAGATGGTCAAAATCACCCAGAACAAATTCTTGCTCTCTCAGTTTCATCGCAACTCTATGGAGCGCGACATTGACGAATTTGGCGGCAAGGTTTTGGGGCATAGGATTTCCGTCTGTGTTTTCTGTTTGGCTTTTATATGGTCTTATGTCTTTTATTATCTTCATAAACGGTTACCCCTCCAGCTCCTTTATCCTGTCACGTAAATATGCCGCGTGCTCGAAATCGAGGAGCTTTGCCGCCTTTTTCATTTCGGCGGTATAACGGGCTATCAGTTGCTCGCGTTCGCGGCGCGGCAGCTTCTTGAGATCCGATTTCTTGCCCTTATGACGCTTGTCCTCTTTTTTGGTGATTTCCAAAACATCGCGTACCTCCTTGATAATAGTTCGCGGGATAATGCCGTTTTCGGTGTTGTAACGCTGTTGAATCTCGCGGCGGCGTTGAGTTTCTGTAATTGCCATCTTCATCGAATGTGTTACCTCGTCCGCGTACATAATCACCGTACCCTCGGCATTTCGCGCGGCGCGTCCTATCGTCTGAACAAGCGATGTTTCGGAACGCAGAAAGCCCTCCTTGTCCGCGTCCAGAATCGCCACAAGCGATACTTCGGGAATATCCAATCCCTCTCGGAGTAAGTTTATTCCAACAAGCACGTCAAACTCCCCGGAGCGCAAGTCGCGGATTATTTCCATACGTTCGATAGTGTCAATATCGTGATGCATATACCTTACCCGAATGCCCGCCTTGTCGAGGTAATCCGTCAAGTCCTCCGCCATCTTCTTGGTGAGCGTGGTGACAAGGACGCGTTGTTTTTTCTCAATCCGTGTGTTGATTTCGGAAATCAAGTCCTCGATCTGACCCTCGGTGGGTTTAACGATGATTTCCGGGTCGAGCAGCCCCGTGGGGCGGATAATCTGCTCAACGATCTGTGTGGAGCGTTCTTTCTCGAAATCTCCGGGAGTTGCCGAAACGAAAATCGCCTGTGGGATTTTTTCGTAGAACTCATCAAAATTCAGCGGACGGTTATCATACGCGCACGGCAGACGGAATCCGTAGTCCACAAGATTTCTCTTTCTCGCGACATCTCCGCCGTACATTCCGCGAACCTGCGGCAGCGTGACGTGACTTTCGTCCACCATCAGCAGAAAATCAGCGGGGAAGTGGTCTATAAGCGTAATCGGCGTACTACCCGGCGGACGGCGCGCCAATACGCGCGAGTAGTTTTCGATACCCTTACACATACCGATTTCGCGGAGCATTTCCATATCGTAGCGTGTGCGCTGCTCGATTCGCTGCGCCTCAATCAGCTTGTTGTTGTCCTTGAAATATTTGATTCGCTCCTCCATCTCGGATTCAAGCTCCGCGAGCGCATCTTCCATCTTCTCTCTGCCGATGATGTAATGTGACGCGGGGAAAATCATTGCGTGCAGAAGCTGTCCTCGGGTGTTCCCGGTGACTACCTCAAACTCGCTTATACGGTCGATCTCATCTCCGAAGAACTCCACACGAACGGCAGTTTCGCTGGTGCTCCCCGCCGGGAAAATTTCCACCGTATCGCCGCGCACGCGGAATTTGTTGCGCGTAAAGCTGATTTCGTTGCGCTCATACTGCATTTCAACGAGCTTTGTGATAACCGTATCACGCGAGATTTCCTGCCCTTGACGCAGCGAAAGCGTATTTGTACGATAATCTTCGGGGCTTCCGAGTGAGTAGATACAGGACACAGAGGACACGATAATGACATCGCGCCGTTCCGCGAGAGCCGCAGTCGCCGAGTGACGAAGACGGTCAATTTCATCGTTTATCGCGCTATCCTTTTCGATGTACGCATCTGTGGAGGGAATGTACGCTTCGGGTTGGTAATAATCGTAATAACTGACAAAAAATTCCACTGCGTTATTCGGGAAAAACTCGCGGAACTCGGAGCAAAGCTGCGCCGCAAGGGTCTTATTATGTGCCAGAACTAAAGTAGGCTTGTTCACGTTGGCGATAATATTAGCCATCGTGAACGTTTTTCCCGAGCCGGTAACTCCGAGGAGCGTCTGCTCCTTGTCGCCGCGCAAAACACCTTCGGAAAGCATTCTGATCGCATCGGGCTGATCTCCCGTAGGCTTGTATTCGGAGTGAAGTTCAAATTTCCGTGAATTTTCCATATGCACCTCATTCATTATTTGTGAACACGCTCTAATCCAAAACCCCATCAAAATATCCCGATTTTCGGAAAGAGCAATATTTATTTCCGGCGATGATAATGTGATCAACCATAACAATCCCAATCTCCTTCAAAAGGAACGCGATTCTTCGGGTGGTGGAGATGTCCTGAGATGACGGAGTTGAAGTCCCGTTGGGGTGATTGTGGGTTATAAGGATTTTTTCGGCGTTAACCTCCATGGTTTTCCTTAATATTTTCTTTATATCAAATGTGGTGATGGTGCTGAGTTTTTTGCTTATTTCTTCCATAACAATGGGGTGAAAATGATTGTCAATATAGACAACATACATCGCTTCTTTTACATACACATTAAAAAGTTCTCTGCAAAACTGAAGCGAGGAGTTAAATGTTAAAAAGCTGTCTTCTTTTGGCTGTTCAATGGATTCAATTCGGAAAACATCTCCGATAAAGCAAATGTGCTCCGCTGAGGCTCTGCCCAATTCCTTTACGGTGTAAAGCTCGTCCATGTCGGTGGAAAAAATCTCGCGGATTGAACCGAAACGCTTTAACAGCACATCGCTGAGCTCTTCGTAATTTTTCTTGTTAAAAACGTACTTCAGAATTATTTCCAATGCGCCTTTTTCTCCATATCGCGCAA
This sequence comes from Oscillospiraceae bacterium, assembly GCA_014799385.1. Lineage (GTDB taxonomy): Bacteria > Bacillota > Clostridia > Oscillospirales > Ruminococcaceae > CAG-115. The sequence continues at coordinate 191,681 of JAAVIC010000033.1, read as the reverse complement.
GACCTCTGCTATCCTCGCTGCATTCTTGGAGGATTTTGTTCATCTCTTCTACCTTTTGCTTATGCTTTTGATAATCCGACGGCATTTTTTCTCCCTTCCACAAAGTTCTACACATCACATACTGTATATAAACCCGCAGTTCTCCCCGCCATGCGGCAGGGAGAACCGTATAAAATAAAGATATTTTTTTATTGAGAACAGATTTTTCCGAAGATTGTAACGTATATATTATACATCATTTGTTTGTTTTTGTCAAGATTGTATTTTACGTTCAAATCCAAAAAAGCATAAAATTTTGAAAAAATTTCAAAAAACCCCTTGACAAATCATCTTTTTTGTGATATAATTTCAATGTTGCATAGATGATCCACTAGCTCAGGTGGTAGAGCACTTGACTTTTAATTAAGGTGTCCCGGGTTCGATTCCCGGGTGGATCACCACAATGTACAGTGGCGGCGGGCTTGCGTTGAGGATTTGTTTTCGCGGCTTGCCGCCGTTTTATTAGCGCCCGTAGCTCAGCTGGATAGAGCAATAGCCTCCGACGCTATGTGCCGTGCGTTCGAATCGCACCGGGCGTACCAGTTGAGCAGAAATCCCTCTTGCTTTCGCAAGAGGGATTTCTGCTCAACGCAAAGGCATTCGCGGTTCGCCGTTGGCGAGCCGCGAATGCTCTTTGCTGGCACACTTTTGCGTCAAACAGGTTTGCGAATTACCCTAATGGCAATTCGACTTTGCGCTTCGCGCAAAATACGCAAAAACTGCGCGGGGTACTCTGCTGTTTTAGTCGAGATAAATCCCCCTTGCTTATGCAATGGGGATTTCCTGTTTTATAAAATATTTGTGAATTTTTCCCGTAAAAATATTGAAAAATTGTAAAAAATATGTTATAATTAAAAAGTATATTCAAAATATTGTATCTATCGAGGATTATTATGGATATTTTTGTGGGAGATGTGCTTGTAATGAAGAAGAACCACCCCGGCTGCGGGAACAACAAAATGAAGGTTCTGCGCGCGGGAGCGGACTTCAAACTCTCGTGTATGGGCTGCGGGCATATGTTTATGATTCCGAGGTCGAAGTGTGAGAAGAAAATCAAATCCGTAATTCACGAGTCGGATAACTGCGAGGGTTAGCGTTTCCAAATATTTCTAATTACAATATTTGGAGGTTTACTATGTTGGAAAAACTTGGAGCCGCTCAGGCTCGATATGATGAAATAAGCGCAAAGCTGTCCGACCCAAAGGTGGTTTCGGATAACAAGCTCTATACCGAGCTTATGCGCGAGTACAAAAATCTCACACCGCTGATTGACGTATATAAGCTGTATCTCAAGGCAAGCAGCGATTACGAGGACGCTAAGGCGGCTCTTGAGGACGGTGACGCGGAGCTGCGTGAGATGGCTCAAGAGGAACTGCTCTCCGCAAAGGGGCGTATGGAGCAATACACCGAGGAGCTGAAAATCCTGTTGCTGCCGCGCGACCCGGACGATGACAAGAGCGTCATCGTGGAGATCCGCGCAGGCGCGGGCGGCGAGGAAGCAGCGCTGTTCGCGAACTCAATGTTCCGAATGTACTCAATGTACGCGGCGCATCAAGGGTGGAAAATCGATGTGATGAGCAGCAATCCCACGGAGCTTGGCGGTTACAGAGAAATCAGCTTTGGAGTGGAGGGCGAGAGCGTATACGCGAAGTTAAAGTACGAAAGCGGTGTTCATCGCGTTCAGCGTGTTCCCGAAACTGAATCCCAGGGGAGGATTCAGACATCGACCGTTACGGTTGCTGTATTGCCTGAGGTGGAAGAGGTTGATGTAAACATCAATCCCGCGGATTTGACGATTCAGACTTACCGCTCCAGCGGCGCGGGCGGTCAGCACATAAACAAGACCGAATCTGCGGTGCGGATAATCCACAATCCCACGGGAACTGTTGTGGAATGCCAAGAGGAGCGTTCTCAGATGAAAAACAAGGACAAGGCTATGAAAATGCTGTACAGTAAGCTGTATGAAGCTGAAAAAACCGCTCGTGACAGCGCAATCGCTGAGGAACGCCGCGTTCAGGTCGGAAGCGGCGACCGCTCCGAGCGTATCAGGACATACAATTTCCCACAGTCGCGTGTTACCGACCACCGAATCGGTCTTACACTGTACAAACTGGACGATATGATGAACGGAAACTGCGATGAGGTTTTCGAGGCTCTGCGCGTTGCCGACAGAACCGCGAAACTGCTTAAACAGGAGAGTTGATATGGACTACGAAACGAAAGTTCTCCCGTTTGACAGAGAGAGCGTTGCCGAAGCGGCGGAGCTGCTCGCAAACAGGCGAATCGTGGCGATTCCGACCGAAACGGTGTACGGTCTTGCCGCGAATGCTCTGGACGATTGGGGTGTGAAAAATATCTTCCGCGTCAAGGGCAGACCGCAGGACAATCCGTTGATTGTCCATATAGCGAGTATGAAAATGCTTCCGCCGTTGGTGAGGGAGATTCCGGAAATCGCGAATCAGCTTGCTGAACGCTTCTGGGGCGGACCGCTTACGATGATTTTTCCGAAGTCAGACTTGATTTCGGATACGGTAAGCGGCGGTTTGGATACGGTCGCGATACGTATGCCCGAAAGCGAGGCTGCGCTGGCAATCATCAAGAAATGCGGCTTTCCGCTTGCTGCACCCTCCGCTAATCTTTCGGGAAAGCCCAGTCCCACAACGGCAATGCACGTTTATGAGGACTTAAACGGCAAAATCCCGCTGATAATTGACGGCGGCGAATGCTCTGTAGGGGTAGAAAGCACCGTGATTTGTTTTAAGGACGGTAAAATCCGTATTCTGCGTCCCGGCGGAATTACGGCGGAAATGCTCTCGAAGTTCGCCGAGGTCGAGGTGGACAGGGCGGTTACCGTTCAGCCCGCCAAGGACGAACGCGTGCTCTCTCCGGGAATGAAATACAAGCATTATTCCCCAAAAGCGGACGTATACATTATAAATGCTCACGGCGCAAGATTCACAGACTATTGCGCGAAACGCGCGAGATTTGAGCAAAACCTGGTTGCGCTCGGCGCGGGAGTTCCCGAAGAGGGCTGCTTTATGGACTACGGCGCAACTCCCGAAATTCAGGCGCGGCGGCTGTTTTCGCTGCTGCGAAAGGCGGACGAAATCGGCGCGAAAACCGTTCTGGTGGAAATCCCCGAAAAGAGCGGAGTGGGGCTTGCGGTGTATAACCGCCTACTGCGTGCGGCGGCATTCAGGATTGTTGAGGTATAATAAACGTGAATTTGCCAAATATTATGATAATAGGGCTTGCCGGAAACAGCGGCGCGGGGAAATCCACCGTTCGCGAAGCGTTTCAAGACCGTGGTTTCACGGTGGTAGACTGCGATAATTCTGCGCGAAAAGTCGCCGATAATCCCGCGTTTTTGAGGGAATTGGACAGCCGATTCCCCAAAAAGCTGCTGAATCCCGATGGAACCCTCAACCGCGCGGTCACTGCCGATATTATCTTCAACGATTCCGAAATGCGCGAACTGTACAACCGCATAATTTTCCCGTATATCATCTTTGACGTAATTGGGAAAGTCAGGTCTGCGGACAGCGATGTTCTGTTGGACGCTCCAACGCTGTTTGAAGCGGGGCTGGATATAATATGCACGGCTATTGTAAGCGTTACGGCAGAGCCGGAATTTTGCCGCCAACGGATTTGCAGGCGCGATAAGCTAACCGAAGAGCAAGCAAAAGCGCGGCTTTCCTCGCAGCATTCTGCGGAGTTTTTCAAGGAACATTCCGACTTTACCATCGAAAATAACGACACAAAGGAGCGGCTTTTCGAGCGCGCTTATGATGTGATTGACAAATTGAAAGGCATAAAATGACAACTCGTAAAAGAAAAAAGAGCATAGCGCCGTTTGTGATAGTTGTATCGATTATATCGGCTATGCTGTTGGGAATGCTTGTATATATCATATACAGTATATATATCGATCGAAACTACCCGATTAAATATGAGGAATATGTCGAGAAATACTCGGCTGAATATAATGTAGACAAATATCTTGTCTATGCGGTGATCAAGACCGAAAGCGGATTCCGTCGGGACGCTGTTTCCAATGTCGGCGCACGCGGACTTATGCAGATTATGGAGGATACCTTCGACTGGATAAAGTTCAAGATGGACGATGATGACACAGTGTATACCGATATGTATGACCCCGAAACTAATATCAAATACGGTTGTTGGCTGTTGGGGTATCTGTATGAGGAGTTCGGCAATGTTGAGGCGGTCGCGGCGGCTTATCACGCGGGTCGCGGAAATGTCAACGAATGGCTTGCGGACAGGCGATATTCATTGGACGGCGAACATCTCGACAAAATTCCGATCAAGGACACCGAGCACTATGTTCGCAAGATCACTAAAGCTATGGATATGTATCTCAGGCTTTACAATAAAAAATAAACCGAAAGGGAAATATTATTATGGCTAAAAAAGAAAATCAGTCGGCAAAGGAGCTTAAGGAAAAGCTGTTTATGCAGAAAAAGAACGCATATCTCCGAATGAGCGATGCGGAAATCAAGAAGATGGACAAATTCTGCGAGGATTATAAGCACTTCCTCGATGCGGCTAAGACCGAACGCGAAGCAACAGCGTTTATCAAACAGGCTGCCAAGGAACACGGATTCGCTCCGTTTGACAAGGATAAGACCTACAAAGCGGGGGACAAGGTGTATCTCGTAAATCGCGAAAAGTCCGTGATTCTGGCAATTGTTGGAAAGGAGCCGATTGAAAAGGGCGTAAATCTCGTGGCTGCGCATATCGACTCCCCGCGTTTGGATATGAAACAAAATCCGCTGTACGAAAAGGACGAGGTAGGTTATTTCAAGACCCACTACTACGGCGGAATCAAGAAGTATCAGTGGCCGACCGTACCGCTTTCGCTGCACGGCGTGATTGTCAAGACGGACGGAAGCAAAATCACCGTGAATATCGGCGAGGATGAGGGCGACCCGGTGTTCTGCGTGTCGGACTTGCTGCCGCATTTGGCGACCACGCAGATGAAACGTCCCTCTACTGAGCTTGTAAAGGGCGAGGAACTGAATATAATCGTTGGTTCGCGCCCGTTTAAGGACGATGAGGCAAGCGAGGCCGTAAAGCTCAATCTGCTGATGATTCTCAATGAGAAGTACGGAATTACCGAGGCGGATTTTCTCTCTGCGGAACTGGAAGCCGTTCCCGCGTTTAAGGCGCGCGATATTGGCTTTGACAGAAGTCTTGTCGGCGGCTACGGTCAAGACGACAGAGTGTGCGCGTATACCGAGCTTATGGCGGTGCTGAACGCGAAATCCGTGCGCAAAACGGCTATCGCGATTCTCACCGATAAGGAGGAAACAGGCTCCGATGGCAACACGGGCTTGCGCTCCGCGTATCTGAAGTATTTTATCGCGGATCTGGCGGCGACTTTCGGTGTGAAGGGCAGGGAGGTGCTTTCAAATTCAAAGTGCCTTTCCGCAGATGTAAACGCGGCATACGACCCGACCTTTCCGGACGTATTCGAGAAGAACAATGCTTCCGTGCTGAACGGCGGAGTATGCGTAACAAAATACACCGGCTCGCGCGGTAAGAGCGGAACTTCGGACGCATCGGCGGAGTTCGTGGGCGAAATCCGCGCTTTGCTTGACAAAAAAGGCGTAATCTGGCAGACGGGCGAGCTCGGCAAGGTGGACATCGGCGGCGGCGGAACAGTTGCTGCTTATATCGCGAATCTCAATGTTGATACGATCGACATCGGCGTACCGGTTATGAGTATGCACGCTCCGTTTGAAATCACCGCCAAGACCGATGTATACGCGGCATTTAAGGCATTCGAGGCTTTTATTAACAGTTAAATTGTAAATCATTTACAAACAATTTGGAGAAAAAAACGCTAAAACATCGCGTAGCGATGTTTAGGACAAAGCCATAATTCACACTTTTCCGTAATAAACATATAATACGGGAGGGGTGAGCCGAATGAGTACAAGAAGCGCAAGAAGAAAATCACCGCGCGGCTTTTTACAAAAGCTGGGGATAAAACTTATCGCGTTATCTCTGATTGTTTTAGGATTGCTGTTTCTGGCAGATCTGAGCTTCCGTCCGATGGTGGAATCCATCAACGCTTATCAGTGTCACGAAATGGTATCCAAGATAATCAATGACGCGGTTTTGGCGGAAATCGAACGCGAGGGCGCACAATATTCAACGTTGGTTAATCTAACCGCAAATGCCGAGGGGGAAATTGTTTCCGTAGAGAGCAATGTGATGAACATTAACCGCTTGAAAACCGAAGTCGCCGAGCGTATAGAGCGCGAAATAGAGCGAATGTCCGCGGTGAATATCGAAATTCCGATCGGAACGCTGCTTGGGCTTCAGGTTCTTCATGGCAAAGGTTTTAATGTGGGAATGAGCGTGGTTCCGGTAGGATATGCGACAACCACTGTAATAAGCGAGTTCACCGAGGCGGGGATTAACCAGACGCTCCATAGGATCATAATCGAAATCAACGCGGACGTTGACGCGCTGATTCCGGGGTTTTCCACGCGTGTGCCGGTAAGCACCAGCATTATCGCGGCGGAAACGATTATCGTGGGAAGAGTTCCCGAAGCGTATACACACGTTGTCACCGAATCTTCGGATCTCGCGGGAACATTGAATGACTTTGGGGCAGTAATTTCATAAGGAGAGATGACTTTGGAATATACAGACGCAAAAAAACGGATTGACGAGCTGAAAGCAAAAATCGAAAAGGCGAATCACAACTACTATGACCTTGACGCGCCAACTCTTGAGGACGATGAGTATGACGCGTTAATGCGCGAGTTGTGCGATTTGGAGAAGAAATTTCCCGAGCTGCTTACGGAGGATTCGCCGTCACAGCGTGTGGGTGGTTCGGCACAGACAACATTCGAGAAGGTTCGTCACGAGGTTCAAATGGGCAGTCTTCAGGACGTATTCAGCACCGATGAGGTGAGAGCGTTCATAGAGCGTGTTCAGTCCGAGGGCGCGAAGGAATTCACCGTTGAGATGAAGATTGACGGACTTTCGGTGTCATTGGTGTATGAAAACGGCACCTTGATACAAGGTTCAACACGCGGCGATGGCTTTATCGGCGAGGACATTACACCGAACCTTAAAACGATCCGCACGATTCCTCTTAAGATACCCGTTGATTTACCTATTCTGGAGGTTCGCGGAGAGGTCTATATGCCGAAAAAGAGCTTCGGCGAGCTGTGCGAACTCCAGGAGAAAAACGGCGAATCGCTCCCCAAAAATCCACGAAATGCGGCGGCGGGGTCTTTGCGGCAAAAGGACAGCAAAATCACCGCTTCGCGTAAACTCGACATTTTCTGTTTCAACATTCAGCGTATAGAGGGGAAAACATTCAAGACGCATTCCGAGTCGTTGGAGTTTATCGAAAGTCTGGGATTTCACACAATCCCCGATATGCGGGTTTGTCGCACCGCCGATGAGGTTATAGGGCGAATCGAGGAAATCGGGCAACTTCGGCAGTCGCTTCCGTTTGATATTGACGGAGCGGTAATTAAGGTAAACGATCTGGAGCTTCGCAATGAAATCGGTATGACGTCTAAAGTCCCCAAGTGGGCGGTTGCGTTCAAATACCCGCCCGAGGAAAAGGAAACCACGCTTAATTCAATCGAAATCAACGTTGGAAGAACCGGCGCGCTTACACCCGTAGCGAATTTCGACACGGTTCAGCTTGCGGGAACGGCGGTTTCGCGCGCGGTGCTTCACAATCAAGATTACATTACCGAAAAGGATATTCGGGTAGGCGACAGAATCATAGTCCGCAAGGCGGGGGATATAATCCCCGAGGTGGTAAAATCCGTATCTCACGCGGCGGATTCCGAGCCGTTTTACATTCCCGAAATATGCCCCGTGTGCGGAGCAAAGGCTGTCCGCGATGAGGACGAGGCGGTTATCCGCTGTCAGAATCCCGATTGCCCCGCGCAGCTTCTGCGTTCGTTGGAGCATTTCGCCTCGCGCGGTGCGATGAACATTGACGGTTTGGGAGAAGCAATTGTTGAGCAGTTGGTTCAGGCGGATCTGGTGCATACGGTCGCGGATCTGTATATCCTGAACTTACAAGAATTGACATCGTTGGAGCGTTTCGGCGAGAAATCCGCAGTGAAACTGTTGGACAACATCGAGAACTCCAAGAAAAACGAGCTTGACAGGTTGATTTTTGCTCTCGGAATACGCGGAATCGGGCAGAAAGCAGCACAGCTTTTATGCGCGAAATTCGGCGATATGGAGAGCATTATGTCTGCATCGGCGGCTGAAATCGCGTCTATTGACGGGTTCGGCGAGGTTCTGGCGGATTCCGTGTATAATGCAATGCGCGAACCGCACAGAATCGCGCTTATCGAGCGATTGAGGGAACTGGGGCTTAATATGAGCTACTCCGACCAAAAGGTATCGGACAAGCTGAACGGGCTTACGTTCGTGCTGACGGGAACGCTCCCCACGCTCAAACGAGATCAGGCTAAAGAAATGATTGAAAAGCGCGGCGGAAAGTGCAGCGGTTCGGTTTCCAAAAAGACAAGCTACGTTGTCGCTGGTGAGGAAGCGGGAAGCAAGCTCACCAAGGCGAACGAGCTGGGAATCCCCGTGCTTACCGAAGAGCAGTTTTTGGAAATGGTTGGGGAGGATTTGGAATGACATTGAAAAAAACATTGTCCGCGATTATGGCAACGGTTATGCTGTTTGCGCTTACCGCGTGCAAAGGCGGCAGCGGAAAGGCAAGCGATTTGGATATCAAGCTCAACGGAGTGACGGTTTCCGCGCCATTTACCGTTGAAAAACTGGGCAGTGACTACAGCGTGGGAAATGCCAATTTGACGATAATGTGCAAGAATGAGATCGTCGCGGGAGTTGTATTTGATAAAAGCTCAACGGAAAGCGATTACAGAAAAAAGAGGGTATCGTCACTTTTTAGTATAGCGGATGGCGGAACAAAAAGCGTTTCGGTAAACGGAATAGTAACCGGCTCCACGCAGTCTGAGGTGTTGAAAGCGATTGGAGACCCGTGGAAAAAAGAAGAAGAATCGTTATGTTTGTGGGCATATCACGAGGATGGAAAGTCCGATGACGATAATTATCTTGTGATCTTTTTTAACAATGACAAGGTTTCGAGTATAGTCGTTAAACCCGAATAAATTATTTATGTAGGAGGAAGTTTATGAGTATTGATGTTAAACATCTGGCAAAGCTGGCTCGTCTGCGTATTGAGGATGACAAGCTGGCGAAGTTTGAAAAGGATATGGAGAGCATAGTCGGAATGGTGGAACAGCTCCCCGATGTATCGGGAGACGCGTGGAATTTAGACCCGAATCATCCGATGAAGCTCCGTGAAGATACAGAGGGCATGGACAAGCTCCCGCGCGCGGAGCTGCTCGCCAACGCGCCGCAAATGCAGGCGGGGTGCGTTGTTGTGCCTAAGACGGTTGAATAACTACTGAGGGGGATAACTACATTTATGGAACTTTACGAATATTCGGCTCACGAGCTGTCGAAAATGCTTTCCGAAAAGAAGTGCAGCAGCGAGGAGCTTACAAAGTCCGTTCTGGATAGAGCGGCGGCAACCGAGGACAAGGTAGGCGCTTACCTCTCGATCTGCGATGAAAGAGCGCTTGCTAAAGCCCGCGAGGTGGACGAAAAGCTCGCTAAAAATTCAAGCTCTCTTCACCAGCTTGCCGGAATACCTATAGGAATAAAGGACAACATCAGCACCAAGGATTGGCTGACTACCTGCGCTTCCAAAATGCTGTATAACTATGTTCCGCCGTTCGACGCTTTTGTAATGAACAAGGTCAACGCTGCGGATATGGTTGTTACAGGAAAGCTGAATATGGACGAGTTCGCAATGGGTTCGTCCACGGAAAATTCGTATTTTAAGAAAACCCATAATCCGCATAACCTTGACTGCGTTCCAGGTGGCTCTTCGGGCGGCTCGGCGGCAGCAGTCGCGGCGGGCAGTGCGGTGATTTCGCTCGGCTCGGATACGGGCGGCTCTATCAGAATGCCCGCGTCCTACTGCGGTGTTGTAGGATTAAAGCCGACATATGGGAGCGTTTCTCGGTACGGATTGGTTGCGTTCGCAAGCTCGCTCGACCAAATCGGACCGATGGCGCGCAATGTCACCGACACGGCGATGTTGTACAGCGTTATTTGCGGTCATGATGATATGGATTCCACCTCGGCGGAACACGAATATCCCGACTTCGCGGCGAATCTGAACAGCGATGTCAAGGGCTTGAAAATCGGTATTCCCGCAGAGTATTTCGGAGAGGGTGTGGACGATTCCGTAAAGGAGTCGGTTATGAACACCGTCCGCGAGCTGGAAAAGCAAGGCGCGGAAATCGTGGAAATATCGCTTCCAAGCACCAAATACGCGCTGAACGCATATTACATTATCTCCTCAGCGGAGGCAAGCTCCAATCTTGCGCGCTTTGACGGGGTAAAATACGGCTACCGCACCGAGAATTACGAGAGCCTTATCGATATGTACGAAAAAACGCGCAGCGAGGGCTTTGGCGATGAAGTCAAGCGCAGAATTATGCTCGGAACGTTCGTGCTGTCCAGCGGATTTTTTGACGCGTATTACAAGAAAGCAAAGCTTGTGGCATTGGAAATCGTCAAGGAGTTTAACGCGGCATTTGAAAAATGTGACGTTATCGCCACTCCCGCAACTCCCGGAACAGCATTCAAGCTCGGTGAGAATATGGGCGATCCCACCAAGATGTACGCTGCCGATATTTGTACTGTTACCGTGAACATTGCGGGACTGCCCGCGATAAGCGTTCCATGCGGCAAGGTAAACAATATGCCCGTGGGCCTGCAGTTTATAGGGCGGAAGTTCTCGGAGCAAACGCTGCTTAATACTGCATTTTCCGTTGAAAAGCTGAACGGTGAAGCTAAGCCTGTCAATGTATAATGGAGTGAAGATTTCATGTACGATATACGAAAAGTTCAATCCAACAAGGTTGATGAGGCTTTAAGTCTTGCGCTTGAGGTTTTTATGGAGTTTGAAGCTCCCGATTACAAACCTGAGGGAATTGAAACTTTTAAGAGCTTTATTGGAGATGAAAAGCTGATTCAAGGATTTAAGCGGGGAATAGCACCTATGTACGCGGCTTTTGATAACGGAAAAATTATCGGAGTTATCGGAATGAGGGAAAACAAAACGCACATTAACCTTGCGTTCGTTAAAAAGGAATTTCATCGCCGTGGTATTGCAACCGAGATTTTCCGATTCTTGCTTCAAGATTTGCGCTGGGAAAACCCCTCGCTGTCCGAGATTACATTAAATTCCTCGCCTTACGGACTGCCGTTTTATCTGCATTTGGGTTTTGTTCCGCAGTCCGAGGAACTGGAGGAGGACGGACTACGGTTTACTCCAATGAAGTTTTTGGTTAAATAAGGAGATTATAATGGAATACGAAACGATTGTCGGTCTTGAAGTCCATGCGGAGCTTAACACCAAGACCAAGATATACTGTAACTGTAAAAACGCGTTCGGGCTGGAGGTCAACACCCAGATCTGCCCGATTTGCACGGGTATGCCCGGAACATTGCCGACGCTGAATGAAAAGGTTGTCGAGTACGCGGTGAAGATGGGTCACGCGACAAACTGCTCGATAAACAATGTATGCAAGCAGGACAGAAAGAACTATTTCTATCCCGACTTGCCCAAGGCTTACCAGATTTCTCAGGCGGACATTCCGTTGTGCGAGCACGGATACGTGGATATAATGCTGAACGGCGAGGAAAAGCGTATCGGAATCACGCGAATCCACATTGAGGAGGACGCTGGCAAAATGCTCCACAATGACGCGTTCCAAGGCTCGTTGGTGGACTTCAACCGCTGCGGGGTGCCGCTTATCGAGATAGTATCCGAGCCGGATATGCGCTCCAGTGCCGAGGCGAAAGCGTATCTTGACACGCTGAAATCTATTCTCCAGTACATCGACATTTCGGATTGTAAGATGGAACAAGGCTCGATTCGCTGTGACGTGAACGTTTCGGTTCGACCGAAGGGTTCGACCGAATTTGGCAAGCGCGTGGAGATGAAGAATGTAAACAGCTTTTCCGGCGCGATGAGAGCTATCGATTATGAGTCCAACAGACAGATTGAGGCATTGGAGCGCGGCGAGGAAATCAACCAGGAAACCCGCCGTTGGGACGATGCCAAGGGGCAGAACTTCTTGCTGCGCACCAAAGAGGACGCGCAGGATTACCGCTATTTCCCCGAGCCGGATTTGGGAACGATTTATGTCCCGAGCGAAAAAGTCGAGGAGCTGAAAAGCCAAATCCCCGAACTGCCGAACGCGAAAATCAAACGCTATGTCAAGGAGCTTGGTCTTTCGCAGACAGATGCGGAGCTTATCGCGGAGAATCTGCCGCGTTGTCGTCTGTTTGACGAATGTGTGAAATTAGGCGGATGTTCCGCTAAGAATGTTTCCAATTGGGTACTGGCGGATGTTTCCAAATATATGAACGAAACGGGCAAGGACATTGCCGAAACAAATCTCACTGCCGAAAAGCTGGTTAAGATAATCTCGCTTATCGAGAGCGGGAAAATCTCCAACAATTCGGGAAAAATCATCTTTGAGGAAATTGTGAACGGCGGCGATGACATTGACAAAATCATCGAGGATAAGGGTCTGGCGCAGATTTCGGACGATTCCGCGATTGAGAAGATCGTAAATGACGTTCTTGCGGTGAATCAGAAGTCCGTGGACGACTACCGCGGCGGCAAGACCAACGCGCTCGGATTCCTTGTGGGGCAGTGTATGAAAGCATCTAAGGGTCAGGCGAACCCCGCGAAGTGCAAGGAATTGGTGTTGAAGTATTTGGAACAATAAGGGCGGATTTACAAAATGGAAACACAGGAATTGCTTGACGGATTATCCGAAACATTTTTATGGGAAATCGTTTCGGCGTATATTGAACATCCGCGTTTTTTGCCTGATATGCTGCGCAATGTGGGGTATATCGAAAACAAAGACGAGATAATTCAAAAGGTCGATGACATGGAGATAATGGATTCGGAGGAGCCGGAGATATTCGACAGCAACACGGAAAATGGCAGGATCTCTTTCGGATTCGAAATGCCGTTTGTTATGATCGCGAAAAGTGGAGAAGAACAGCTTCTGAGAATTACCACCACCGCGTCGGGACAATGCTCGATACCTGATGAGAATGCCTTTGATTGGAGCGCATTTGATTGGGAAGATATGGACAAGCCGGAGCTTTTATCGCATAAAGACCTCGCGGAGTTCTCGGAGATGCGCTTTGAAGAAGTGGAATGTGATGATTTGAGCGTTGAATAACGTCCTTGTGAGGAGATATTTGGTATTGAAGTACCTAGGAGCAATAATGGAACACGACATAAATCTGAACATTCACTACACCGCGCCCGATTGGGTGTGGGAAAGAATATCGGCGGTTTACCTCTCTATGGGGTATTGGTGCGAAAATTCTCCCGACTCTCCGTGTTGGAAAGGCGAGGGGATTGATTTGTGGGCATCGGTAGAGCCGAGCGGTATACAAATCGCAGGGACTATGCCCGAAAATCTATGGAACAAATGGTACGCAGAACTGAAGTCAAAACTCACCGAGCAACTCGGATATGAGATTGGCGAACCCGAAGATGGCTTTGATTTCAAATACGATTGGGCATAAGGGAATTTCCTCTAAACATTCGGTGAGGCAGAATAAAATGTAAGCAATATGATAATTTCCAAAAACGCAAGACTTCGGTTTTGCGTTTTTTATATTTTTTCCAAAAACACTTTACAAAAGGCAAAAAAAGTGTTATAATAAATATGTATGATTTTATATTTTAATTGGAGGGAACAAATATGGGAATGACAATGACGCAGAAAATTCTCGCTAAGCACGCGGGTTTGGAGAGCGTTGAAGAAGGGCAGTTGATCCGTGCAAAGCTGGATATGGTTCTCGGAAACGATATTACCAGTCCCGTGGCAATCAACGAGTTCAACAAGAACGGCTTTAACAGCGTTTTCGACAAGAACAAAATCTCGTTGGTTATGGACCACTTCACACCGAACAAGGACATCAAAGCGGCTATCCAGTGCCAGCAGTGCAGAAACTTCGCGGATAAGTACGATATTGTGAATTATTACGATGTCGGCAATGTTGGAATTGAGCACGCGCTGCTCCCCGAAAAAGGTTTAGTCGTGCCGTCCGACTGTGTAATCGGCGCGGATTCGCACACCTGTACTTACGGCGCTCTGGGAGCGTTCTCCACCGGTGTCGGCTCTACCGATATGGCAGCGGGAATGGCTACCGGCGAAGCGTGGTTCAAGGTTCCGGGCGCGATTAAGTTCAATCTTACTGGTAAGCTGAACAAATGGGTAAGCGGCAAGGACGTAATTCTCCACATCATCGGAATGATCGGTGTGGACGGCGCGTTGTATCAGTCGATGGAGTTCACAGGCGAGGGAGTACATAATCTCTCGATGGACGACCGCCTGTGTATGGCGAATATGGCGATTGAAGCGGGCGCGAAAAACGGAATTTTCGAGGTGGACGATGTTACCCGCGAATATGTAAAGGGCAGAACCGACCGCACCTTTGAAACATTCAAGGCTGACGAGGACGCGCATTACAACCGCGTTATCGACATTGATTTGTCGGAAATCAAGTCCACCGTTTCATTCCCGCATCTCCCCGAGAACACCAAGACCATTGACGAGGCGGAGAGCTTGAAAATCAAAATAGACCAAGTGGTGATAGGTTCTTGCACCAACGGACGTTACAGCGACCTTGAAGCGGCGGCGGCTGTGGTAAAGGGCAAGAAAGTGGCAAAGGGCGTTCGCGCGATTGTGATCCCCGCGACACAGAAAATCTATATGGAAGCTCTGAAAAATGGTCTGCTTGAAACGTTTATTGAGGCGGGAATGGTAGTTTCCGCGCCGACTTGCGGTCCTTGCCTCGGCGGACATATGGGAATCCTTGCTCCGGGTGAGCGCGCGATTTCCACAACAAACCGCAACTTTGTCGGAAGAATGGGCGATGTAACCTCCGAGGTTTACCTTGCAAGTCCCGCAATTGCAGCGGCAAGCGCATTGACGGGTTATATATCCGCTGTTAAAGATTAACGTAATAAAGGTGCAGGAAATTACGAAAAGCAAGCGGCGCAGCATGACGCGCATAGCGCGGCGTGCTGTGACGCTTAGCTAGTCCAAACGCAAAGCGTTTGGACGTTTTCGGAATTTCAAATTCAAATCAGGAGGGTTAATTTATATGAAAGCACATGGATTTGTTCATAAATACGGAGATAATGTTGATACAGACGTAATTATTCCCGCGCGTTATCTCAATACTTCCGACCATAAGGAGCTTGCCTCTCACTGTATGGAGGACATCGACAAGGATTTCGTAAAGAACGTCAAGTACGGCGACATTATGGTCGCAAATATGAATTTCGGCTGCGGAAGCTCGCGCGAGCACGCTCCGATTGCAATTAAGGCGAGCGGTGTGGGCTGCGTAATCGCTTCCACGTTCGCTCGGATTTTCTACCGCAACGCGATAAATATCGGTTTGCCGATTCTCGAATGCGATGAGGCTGCAAAGGACATTGACGCGGGAAACGAGGTCGAAATCGACTTTGACACGGGCGTAATCACCAATATCACCAAGGGTAAGACCTACAAGGCACAGCCGTTCCCCGATTTCATCAAGGAAATCATCAGCAAGGGCGGATTGCTTAACTCCTTAAAGAAGTGAAAAACGTCCGACCCGCGATTTATCGTGATCTACCCGAGCTGGCGCGGATCAAACAGATGGCGCGCGGAGAGAGCTATAATCCCGATTCGACAATGTTCTGCGCGGAGCTTAGGTATCTTACGGCATTTCTTGACGAGCGTCAAAACGTGTTTGTATGGATTGTTGACGGGATTCCGACCGCGTTCTGTACCGTTCGGGAGCGTAATACCAAGCCATTTCTCGGATACGCGTACATAAAGGATTTATACGTTCTCCCGGAGCGGCAGGGCAGGGGTATCGGGAAAAAACTGTTGACGCATACGCTTGCCCAAATGCGCGAAAAGGGATTTCTTCACGCTGTTCTGGAATGCGCCGAGGATAATTCAGGCGCGCGGCGGTTTTATGAGCGTTTCGGGTTCGGGCGCGAGGTTGGCGGATTAAACGGATATATCACCTATGTGATCGACTTGTGAGGAAAGTTATGGAAATCGGGATTCGGCGCGCCGTATCCGCAGACGCGGAGGAACTTGCGCTTGTTGAAACAAAGGCGTATTGGAATGATTCAAGCATTTCCGAGCCGCAGAAATTCCGCAAGGAATCTTACACTGAACTTCTGAACGGCGGCGCGGATATTTTCGCATTGACCTATGATGGGCAAATCGCGGCAGTTTGCATTGTTCTGAAATGCGAGGACGAGGATTATTCGGGTTATGCGGAAATTTCGGAAATTTGTGTTGTACCCGAAATGCAAGGTAATGGTTTTGCCCGAAAGCTGATTTTACACTCACTCGATGAAGCTCGGAAAAATGGCTTTAAGAACGCATACGCGAGGTGCTTGGGCGGCGCGGATGATGGCTTTGAAGAGCAGACTGTACGTCTTTTCAAGGGATTAGGGTTTGATGTCCAAAAGTCCTCTCCTGATCACACCGGAATCTACGAAATAATCTTCACGAGGATACTGTAAAAATGAAAGACTTAAAGAAAACAAGCGTATTTATGAGTCTGATTCTGCGACATAAGCCTGAAGCTATCGGAATTTCGCTTGACTCTCACGGTTGGGCAAGTGTACAGGATCTTATCGCGGGAATCAATAAAACCGATGGATATTATCTTGATATGGATATGCTGGAAACAATTGTCAGAACCGACAATAAACAGCGGTACAGCTTTAACGATGACCATACGCTGATTCGCGCCAATCAAGGGCATTCAATCAACGTAGATGTGGAGTTGAAAGAAGCCGAGCCGCCCGAACAGTTATTCCATGGAACGGGTGAGAAATCCGCCGCGTCTATACGCAAAGAGGGATTGAAACCGCAGTCAAGGCTGTATGTTCATCTGTCCAAGGACAAGGGAACCGCCGAAAAGGTGGGCGCGCGTCACGGAAAACCGCACATTTTCTTTGTTCATTCGGGGAAGATGTTCCGCGCGGGATACAAATTCTATCTCTCCGAAAACGGAGTCTGGCTTACTAAATCGGTTCCGCCAGAATTTTTGGGGGAACGCTGAATGAACGAGCAGAAAACGGATTTTTATGAGGGAGTAAGCCGTGCTGAATTTGAAAGGCGCAAGGATCTTGTTGCGCAGATCATGTGTGAGCTTGGCTGCGAACCGGTGAAGATTGAGCTTAATTACATTCAGAAAACGACCTCGATCACCGGCGAGTATCATCGATCATGGATCTCTGATCGTCCGTTATACAAATTCACTAACGGTTATTATCGTATTGACGAGGTTTTGTTTCCCGAAAAGCCGTTTATTGTGTTGGAGTATGCCGATACAGTTGATAAGGTTATAAAAAATATTATGGAGGATTGCGATCCGTTTCCATATGATTTGTCCGACGCGGATATTACAAAAGAGGTAAAGTATTCTTTGGGCATAGAACCATGTCTAAGGAATTGAAAACGGAAGCGTAATAATTTTGAAGGGGTGTTTAGAATGGAAAAGAACATTGCAGTAATCAAGGGTGACGGAATAGGTCCCGAAATCGTCACCGAAGCTATGAAAGTTCTGGACAAGGTGGCTGATAAATTCGGTCACAAGTTCAACTATGAACAACTGTTGATGGGCGGCTGCTCCATTGACGCAAACGGAGTTCCGCTCACCGAGGAAACAATTGAACGCTGCAAGGCGGCGGACGCGGTTCTTATGGGTTCAATCGGCGGAAACACCAGCACATCGCCGTGGTACAAGCTCCCCGCGGACAAACGTCCCGAAGCGGGATTGCTTGGTCTGCGCAAGGCACTGGGATTGTTTGCCAATCTGCGCCCTTGTCTGCTGTTCAAGCAGCTGAGCAGAGCATGCCCGCTGAAAGAGGAAATCAGCTCCAAGGGCTTTGATATGCTGATTATGCGTGAGCTTACGGGCGGATTGTACTTCGGTAAGCGTTTCACCGAGGAGAGAAATGGCGTAATGACAGCAGTTGATACCCTCGAATACAACGAAAATGAGATCCGCAGAATCGCGAAAAAAGCGTTTGATGTGGCAATGCAGCGCAGCAAGAAGGTTACAAGTGTGGACAAGGCGAACGTTCTTGACAGCTCCAGATTGTGGAGAAAGGTAATTGAGGAGGTCGCAAAGGACTATCCCGAGGTAACATTCGAGCATATGTTGGTTGACAATGCCGCAATGCAGCTTGTAAAAGACCCTGCGCAGTTTGACGTAATGGTTACGGAGAATATGTTCGGTGACATTTTGTCGGACGAAGCGTCGATGATTACAGGCTCAATCGGAATGCTCGCCTCCGCAAGTATGAACGAAACCAATTTCGGCTTGTACGAGCCGAGCGGCGGCTCTGCGCCCGACATCGCGGGACAGAACAAGGCGAACCCCATTGCAACGATTCTGTCGGCGGCAATGATGATGCGTTATTCGTTCAAGATGGACAAGGAAGCGGACGCTGTTGAAAAAGCCGTTAATGCAGTACTCGAAAGCGGATTCCGTACCGGCGACATTATGAGCGACGGAATGACGCTCGTTTCCTGCTCGGAGATGGGCGACAAAATCGCGGAAAATATTTGATTTTTCAGCGTGGGGGCTCTGCCCCCACACCCCCGCCAAAGGGGCTCGCCCCTTTGGAATCCCGATTCCCAATACGGTGTAATTTTAGACTAAACGTTGTCGCTGTACGGTTTAGGATATTTTATACAGTATGAATGGTGTTAAGCAATTTTGCTTAACACCATTTTTTATTTGGCAGGTTTTACATTATCTTCTGCTGAAATCGACTTTCCAATAGGAATTTTATCGTTTTTATCTTCAAATTCCTTGATACTGTTTCGCACAAGGACGAGAATGTGACTGTTTATGGAGCGTCCTTCGTAATCCGCAACATAGGCTATTTTGCGTAACATTTCCTCTTCAATTCGTATAGATACACTTTTTATTGCCATAATTTTGACTCCTTTTTGTGTTTTGTATTATTCACTTTTTAAGTGCTTCGCTTATAATTAGCAGTGCATCCGCCTTTTCCTCAGATATTGTGCGAAAGTTTTGAATTAACTGACGCTCTTTTTCAGACAGGAATGTGCTTTCACCCTCGTTAAAAAGCTCGGCAAGCGTGATTCCCAAAGGCTCGATCATCTTTTTGAGCGTTTCAATTGTCGGCTGCTGTGTTCCTTCTTCAATACCTTTTATATGCTCTCCGGAAATGCCTGTAATCTGTGTAATTCTATAACGTGTTAATCCCTTGGCTTCGCGAAGCTCCTGTAGACGTTTTCCTAAATTCACATTATTCTCCCTCTTGTAACCTTAAAGATCAGTGAACTTTTTTATTCTAAATCATATTTGTCTTTTTCGGAAAGTGGAATTTCACCGTTAATCTTTTCAAACTTTTCAACGCGCTTTCTAATCATTTGTTCAATTTCCCTGTTTGCAGAACGTCCTTCATACTCTGCCACATAACGGAATTTTGCGAATAAGCGTCTATCCATACGCAGCGTATATCTTAACAGTTTGTCCTCCATAATATCACCTCTTTGCCACCATTTTAATGTTATTATATAAAAATAATATTGAAAAATTACAAATAAGGTGGTATAATGGTGGTAAAGTGACGCATTTTTTTAGGAGGACAAAAAATGAAAGTAGCAGTAATAGGTTCAAGAGGACTTACGGTAGATGATTTAGGGATTTATCTTTTCGCCGATACAACGGAAATCATCTCGGGCGGCGCGAAAGGAATCGACACCTGCGCGAGGAATTACGCGATTTCACATAACATCAAACTCACCGAATTTCTCCCGGAGTTTGAAAAATACGGACGTGGCGCTCCGCTGAAGCGCAATATCACGATAATTCAGAATGCCGATCTGGTAATTGCGCTATGGAACGGAACTTCTTTGGGAACCAAATTTGTGATAGATAAGTGCGGCAAAATGGGAGTGGCAATAAAGACTTTCGTGTTTGATTAAAATACCATAATTTGGATACTGTTCAAATCACTAATAAAATTATCCGCAATTTTTGTTATTTTTACCAAAAATCCGCGATTTTTTGCAAAGATAATGTACGAAACATCAAATTTCAAAAAACCCTTGAAAAATGCCATATTTTGCGTTATACTATAATTAGTAAACAATATATCTGGGAGGATAATACAATGTACAACGATTTGATGGATTCAATAGGTTTTGTCGACAATTACGACAAGGAAATCGCGGACGCTATGGCTCTTGAGCTTAAACGTCAGCAGCGCAATCTGGAGCTTATCGCCAGCGAGAATATCGTATCCCCGGCGGTTATGGCTGCAATGGGGAGCGTTCTCACCAACAAATATGCCGAGGGTTATCCCGGAAAGCGCTACTACGGCGGCTGCGAGCATGTGGACGTGGTAGAGAACATCGCCATCGAGCGCGCTAAGAAGCTGTTTAACGCGCAGTTCGCGAATGTTCAGGCACATTCCGGAGCACAGGCGAATACGGCTGTTTATGTGGCTCTGCTGCAGCCCGGCGATACCGTAATGGGTATGAGCCTCGCACACGGCGGACACCTTACACACGGTTCTCCCGTAAACATTTCCGGTAAGTACTTCAATTTCGTTCCTTACGGTACAAATGATGACGGCTTTATAGATTACGAGGAACTGTATAAGCAGGCTAACAAGGTAAAGCCCAAACTCATCGTTGCAGGTGCTTCGGCATACCCCAGAGCGATAGATTTCGCAAAGCTGTCCGCTATCGCAAGAGCGGTCGGCGCGTATCTTATGGTAGATATGGCGCATATCGCCGGTCTTGTGGCTTCGGGTCAGCACCAAAGCCCCATGCCGTATGCGGATATTGTTACAACTACCACTCACAAGACGCTTCGCGGTCCGCGCGGCGGTCTTATCCTTACCAATAACGAATATCTTGCAAAGAAGATCAACTCGGCCATCTTCCCAGGAACACAAGGCGGTCCTCTTATGCACGTGATTGCGGCAAAGGCTGTCTGCTTTGGCGAGGCTCTCAAGCCCGAGTTCAAGGCATACGGCGAGCAGATCGTCAAGAATGCCAAGGTTCTTGCGGATACCTTGCTCGAAAAGGGCTTCAACCTCGTATCGGGCGGCACTGATAATCACCTTATGCTGGTGGATCTGCGTCCGTTCAACATCACTGGCAAGGAGCTTGAAACTCACCTTGATGAGGTTTACATCACCGTAAACAAGAACGCAATCCCCAACGACCCGCAGAAGCCCGCGTTCACAAGCGGTGTACGTATCGGAACTCCAGCAGTTACAACGCGTGGCTTGAAAGAGGACGATATGCGAACAATCGGCGAGTGCATCTACCTCACCGCAAAGGACTTCGACAACAACGTTGAAAAGGTTCGCGGAATGGTTACAGAGCTTACCGATAAGTATCCGCTGTATAAATAACGGAGAATTTTATGAAATATACAAGAACACAGATAGAGGATAAGTTCAAACGTGAAGAGCGTCTGAAGTTCATCTTCTTTTGGGGGCACGGAAAAACCACGGACGATTCCGTAACTAAAACCTGTCTTAGTCAGTGGTGGGATTGCTGTTTCACGGTTGACGGTGTGGAATATCACACCGCCGAGCAGTATATGATGGCGCAAAAGGCTGTGCTGTTCGGCGATGAGAAAATCCTCGCGGAAATTATGGCGGCAAAGCACCCAAAACAGTTTAAGGCTTTGGGGCAAAAGGTTTCGGGATTTGTTCAAGAGGTTTGGGACAAAAATTGCTGTGATATTGTAGTAAAAGGGAACGTTGCAAAGTTCTCACAAAACGAGGATTTGAAAGCGTTTCTGCTGAACACAAACGAGCGCGTTTTGGTTGAAGCCAGCCCCTATGACAAAATCTGGGGCATTGGAATGGCTCAAGACGACCCGCGCTGTGAGAATCCCACGCTTTGGAACGGCACGAATTTTCTCGGATTTTGTTTGATGGAAGCACGGGATATTATTCGAGAGGGCAGAGAAGATGAATATATCAAACCCTGATATTGACAACGGAAACGCGTTCGATTGGGGGAGAACCTCCGAGGACTACGCGAAATACCGCGATATTTATCCGCGCGAGTTCTACGAGAAAATAGTTGAGCGTTGCTTGTGTATAAACGGTCAGTCTGTTCTGGATTTGGGCACTGGAACGGGAGTTCTGCCGAGGAATATGTACTCCTATGGTGCAAAATGGACAGGTACGGACATCTCGGAAAATCAGATTACGCAGGCAAAACGTCTGTCAAAGGGTATGAACATCGATTATTACGCGACACCCGCCGAGGAGATTAATTTCGCGGACGGTTCATTTGACGTTATCACCGCGTGTCAATGCTTTTGGTATTTCAAACATGAGCAAATTCTTCCAAAGTTGTGCCGAATATTGAAACCAAATGGCAGACTTTTGATTCTGTATATGGCTTGGCTGCCGTATGAGGACAGAATAGCGGGGGAGAGCGAGCGTTTGGTACTGAAATACAGTCCACAGTGGAGCGGAGCGGGGGAAACCATACACCCAATTGAGATTCCTGAGTGCTATTTCTCGCGATTTGAGTTTGTTCAACACGAGGAATATTTACTTGACGTGCCGTTCACACGTGAGAGCTGGAACGGCAGAATGAAGGCTTGCCGCGGTGTGGGAGCGTCACTTTCTGAAACGGAAGTTGCTCAATTTGAGCGCAAACATCTTGAGATGCTGAATAAAATTGCTCCCGATAAGTTCTGTGTGAAACACTATGCGGCTTACGCGGAGCTGAAACTGAAATAACGGTTGTGTATAAAATCGCCTAATATTGCGCAAAAGAATTATTTTACGCAATTGGTAAATTGAAATAAGGAGAATGGAAATGGGAACGGTAAAGAATACGGAAGTTTTGTATCGGGAATACAACGAGGTTGCTCCGATTGGATTGATCGCAATGCGCGGTACAGAGGAGCTTGCTTCGCGCATTAACAAGTATCTCATTCGATGGGCAGACAGAAACGGCAGACCTCATCAAGAATTTATGATTGAGAGTGAGTGTCCGCGTTTCTCATCGGGAGATGCAAAGGGCTTGATCAAGAACACCGTCCGCGGAAAGGACCTGTTTATCCTCGTTGACGTGGGCAATTACAACTGTACATACAAGTTGTTTGACAAGGAGAACTATATGTCTCCCGATGACCATTACGCGGATTTGAAGAGAATTATCCAGGCGGCAAGCGGCAAACCCCACAGAATCAACGTGATTATGCCGCTGCTGTACGGCGGTCGTCAGCACAGACGTTCCTACCGTGAGTCTCTGGACTGCGCGTTTATGCTCCAGGAGCTGCGCGATATGGGAGTTGAAAACGTAATTACCGTTGACGCTCACGACCCTCGCGTATGCAACGCAATCCCGCTGATGGGCTTTGACAACGTAATTCCGTCATACCAGGTGCTGAAATCGATGTTCGCTGCATTCCCCGACCTTATAATCGACAAGGATCACTTTATGGTAATAAGCCCCGATGAGGGCGCGCTCAACCGCAATATGTTCTATGCCTCGATGTTGGAAGTTGAGATGGGAATGTTCTACAAGCGCCGCGATTACTCCACAATTGTAAACGGACGTAACCCGATTGTCGCTCACGAATACCTTGGCACGGACGTTTCGGGAAAGACCGTATTTGTCGCGGACGATATTATTTCCTCGGGTGAGTCGATGCTCGATATTGCCTCGGAGCTTAAAAAGCGCAATGCAAAGCGTTTCTTCGCGTATGCAACCTACGGAATTTTCACCAACGGTCTTGCGGCATTTGATAAGGCATATGAGGAGGGTATGATTGACGCGGTATTCAGCTCCAATCTCACCTACCGTATGCCCGAGTTGCTCAAGCGTCCGTGGTATAAGGAAGTGGACGTATCGAAGTACATTGCGTATTTCGTTGCGTGTATCAATCACGACACCTCAATCAGCAATGTTATGGATCCTAACGAGAAAATCAAAGCGCTGCTGCGCGAGCATAAGGGTCTGTAATTATGCCGCTTGCCGATAGAATCCGCCCGGCTGAGCTTTCGGACGTTGTCGGGCAGCCGCATTTGCTCGGTGAAAACAAGCCGCTGCGGCGGGTTATTGAATCCGGGAAAATCCCGAATATGATTTTCTACGGTCCGTCCGGGGTAGGGAAGACCACTGTTGCGCGAATCATTGCCGAATCCGCGAATATGCGGCTGCACAAGCTCAACGGAACCTCCGCTTCAACGGCGGACATCAAGAGCATTGTTTCAGAGATTGACACATTTCTGGGCAGCAACGGCATTCTGCTGTATCTTGATGAGATCCAATACCTTAATAAGAAACAGCAGCAGAGCCTGCTCGAATATATTGAGGACGGTAGCATTACGCTGATTGCGTCTACCACAGAAAATCCGTATTTTTATGTGTATAATGCCATTCTGTCGCGCAGCACGGTATTTGAGTTCAAGCCCGTAATGCCCGGGGATATGGAGAGGGCTGTCCGGCGCGGTTTTGACGCTATCTCCAAGGAAACGGGCGTGGAGTACAGCGTGTCCGATGAGGCAGTGAATTACATCTGCCGCGGTGTCGGCGGAGATGTGCGCAAGTGCCTGAACACCGTGGAGCTATGCGCGCTGTCATCAATAAAGGGCAACGTAGACATCGAAATTGCGCGGGAGCTTACCCAACGCAGCAATATGCGCTATGACCGTGACGGAGATCAGCATTACGATTTGTTATCTGCGCTCCAGAAGTCGATTCGCGGCTCTGATGAAAATGCCGCGCTGCATTACGCGGCGCGGCTGATTGACGCGGGGGACATTATCTCGCTTTCGCGGCGGCTGTTGGTGATCGCCGCCGAGGACATCGGGCTTGCTTATCCGCAAGCGATTCCGATTGTGAAAGCGTGCGTTGACAGCGCAATGCAGCTCGGGCTTCCCGAAGCGCGGATTCCGCTTGGAGACGCAATCGTGCTGCTGGCGACCTCGCCCAAGTCCAACAGCGCCTACCTTGCGATGGACGCGGCGCTTGAGGACGTCCGCAACGGTTTTGTGGGCGATTTCCCGCGGCATTTGCAGAATAAGCACTGCGATGGAGAGGACGCGGAAATCAAAGGTCAGCACTATCTCTATCCGCACGATTTCCCAAATCACTATGTAAAGCAGCAATATCTGCCCGATAATCTCAAGGACAAGGTTTACTATCATTTCGGGGATAACAAGCTTGAAGCCTCTGCGCGAGAGTACTGGGCGAAAATTAAAGGTTCTCTCTAAACATTGTTTCCACCCGCTTGAAACAGCTTTCGGGTGAATAAATCCACGAATCGATGTGCCCGGAATCAATGAAATAATTCAGCTCATTGTTGTGATAATCGTTGTCGAACGAGTTCACAATGATGAGCTTTATTTTCATCTTTTCGGGGATTATCGCCTTGATGTAAACGCTCGTTCTGTGGTTTACCAAGACATCATCACGCGGTTCGGCAAGCCCCGCGAGGTTCGGCGCAAGCTCCACAAACACACCGTAATCCTCAACAGAGCGCACTATGCCCATAACGGTTTCGCCCTGCTCGAACATTGCGGCATTCTGCTCCCAAGTTCCAAGAAGTTCTTTGTGCGAAAGACAAACCCTGTCGCTCTCAAATGATTTGATTATAACATTTATATCCTGACCCACGTGGAATCTGTCCGATGGATGAGAAATTCTGGAAACGGAAATCAAATCAATCGGAATAAGCGAGGGAATCCCGCAGCCGATGTCTACAAAACAGCCGAATTGCTCCATATGCGTCACCCGCGCGGGAATTATATCTCCCGGAGTAAGCGAGAATATGTACTCGTCCATACACATCTGCTGCGCGGCGCGGCGGGAGAGCACCGCATAAATACCGTTTTCATCACGGGCGATGTCTGTCACGATAAAGCATACCGGCTTGTTCACGCGTGAGATCAGCGCGATGTCCTTGGTTCTGCCCTCGGCGATACCTAACGCGCCCTCCTCGCGTGGGATAATTCCGCGCATACACGGCAAATCGACAATCAGATTGTGGCGGCTGTCACAAACAATACAAGTAGCTTCGAGAATTTTCCGCGACTGCATACTTTCCGTGAGAGCCTGAACCGAACCGATACAGCTCAAGTTTTCCGCTGTACCGTACAAAAAGCCTTCCGGCATATATTCTGTCATTTTGTACCTCCAACATTTAATCTACTTATACTTATGCCGCGGTTTCAGGAAATATGCAGAAATCCCCCTCTCTTTTGAGGGGGATTTGAATCATAATAAACTTTCACATCATCGGCGCGAACAACCTCAACAATGCCCTGAACAGCCGTACAAAGAAGTTCACTTTGCAGCAATCATCATAGGTGATTTCCTGACAATCCTCAAGGGTCTTGAAATAATCTTCCTTGATATCCGGTATACAGCTTGTCCTGTACATCCAGGTAGCGCACTCAAAATGAAGATACAAACTGCGGAAATCAAGATTGATCGTTCCGACAACTGCCACTTTATCATCCGATACGAAGTTCTTTGCGTGAATGAATCCCGGAGTGTACTCATAAATCCGCACACCGTATTTGGTAAGACGTTTATAATGAGCGCGTGTAACAGCGTGAACAAACCATTTATCCGCGATATGCGGTGTGATAATCCGCACATCAACACCGCTTTTTGCCGCCAGAATCAAAGCCGTGGATACCTCGTTATCAATAATCAGATAAGGTGTGGTGATATACAGATATTTGCTCGCGTCATTGATAATATTGAGATATACATTCTCGCCAACCGGTTCATCGTCCAGCGGGCTGTCCGTAAACGGAATCACAAAACCGTTGCCTTTAATATCGGAAATGTCCTCGGGGCGGGGCATATAGTAATCATATGATGAGGGTTTCAAATTGTTCAGATAGTTCCACATTGTCAGAAACATCATTGTGAAGTTCCATACTCCCTCACCCTTGATCATTACGGCGGAGTCTTTCCAACGTCCGTGCTTTTCGTATGCGTTGATATATTCGTCCGCAAGGTTTACACCGCCGTTGAATGCCGTATGTCCGTCAATAACAAGGATTTTTCGGTGGTCGCGGTTGTTCATCTTCGCAGACCATATGGGTTTGAACGGATTGAACAACCTGCATTTGATTCCCTTGACTTCCAGCTTCTCGAAATACCGATAGGGGAGAGTAAGCAAGCATCCGATGTCGTCATACACTACCCGAACATCGACGCCCTCTTTCGCTTTACGCTCCAGAATCTCCAAGAGCGTGTCCCACATTATACCCTCCTGAATGATGAAGTATTCAAGAAAGATAAAGCGTTCAGCCTTTTCAAGCTCGATTTTCATTGCCTCAAACTTCTCCTCGCCGCCCTTGAAATATGTGGTGGATGTATTGGTGCAAATGGGATATCCACCAAAATCGTACAGATAGGAGGCTTGTCGCATCACAGAATCATCGTTTAGCTTTTCAAAACTGACATTCTGGTGCAGAAGTAAACGCTCCTCCTCATTGAAGCTGTTCATACGTTTACGCAGGCGATCCCCGGAATGGTTGTTTCCAAAGAAGATATAGAACATCACTCCGAAAACAGGCACAGTTAAGATTGGAATAATCCACGCGATCTTATAACTGGGGTTTATATCGGAATTAACGATCGTCAGCGAAATCAGAATGCCCGCAATTTCAAAGATCAAATACGAATAGGTATACATTGTGCCAAGCGACCAGAACAGCGACACCATATATCCCACTTGAAGCAGAATCCCGATAACGCACACCGTGATCCTGTTAAAAATACGCTTAAGCAGTTTTGTAATAAAGTTCATTTAAGTCATCCTTTTTTGCAAGGCTTTACATCGACGATAAAAGCCATAAAATACAGTACAATATCATTATACACCATTTTTTGCGTTTTGTCAAATAACAAAAGGCAGTCTTTCGACCGCCTTGCAGACTGTCGATAAACCCTCGCACCGCGCCGCCTCTTTGCGGCGGCACGATGCGAGGGTTTATCAATAGTCTGGTGAATGTAAATTAAACCCGCTTTATACTTTCACGAATCACTCCCCGGCGGGAACAACGTAATAAATTTTTTCGTCCGGTTTGGCAAAATCGAGTTTTTCCCGCGCAATAATCTCGACATATTCATCGAGATTTGATTCATTTTCCAGGTAACCGGAAATCTTCTCGTTCTCTTCATTAACAGAGTTTGTCAACGCCTCCAACTCGTTGTATTCCTCTATATTTTTGCGAATGGAAATGTTGCTGCCTATGATTGACACAATAACATAAATCGCCGTCACCATAATTGCCGCGCCGGCAAGCAGACGGACAAATCCATGTTTATTGCGCTTGACTTCACGGACTTTTTGTGATCTTAGCTTTAATGACATGACGATTCTCCCCATTATTTTCTGATATGTTTTTATTATACATTATTTTCCTACCTGAATGCAAGTGTTTGGGGGCATTTTTTCGTTTGTCAGTGATATATTTGGTGGTTTTAGACAATTTATCACGAGAGATTTGTGCAATTTCACCAAACATCTTTTTGAGATTTCTCCCGATAAAGCGGACGAATCTGCCAATTGTTTTTCTCCACGCAACAGATGCCGCGCTCTCGGCGAGATTGAGCAGCCTTCCCAGTGTTACGATATAGGCGAACACCCCCGCCCCGAATCCGAGGATCGTGTACACACGAATGTAGTTCCCAAGCGACTTGGAAATCGTGCAGACCGCCCATGCGGAAAGTGCGAAAAAAACAATATCACACACGAATGTTGCCGCCTTGAAACGAAGAATCAGTCGGATAATTCGCAGCGCCTCATAAACCAGTCCAAACAGCAGTCCTGCCGCAAACGCAATCATAAAGCAATCGGGAATTGAAAAGCCCATTTTGTCCTCCCTTATCTGAACAGCTTCTTTATTGGTCCGTCCATAACACTGTGGCGATTGTATGACAAGGAATTTACGCACCCGGTCATAGAGAAGTCGCCTGTTTCTGCGTCCAAAGTGATTATGTGCAGGTCATCGCCCTTGATAACAAGCTCTCCCATTACAGTGGACAGCACGATCCTGTTTTCCGTAAAACTGTCGATGTCTTTGACACCGGATACGCGAAGATTTTTGCGGTTCTCCATAATCAGATTATGCGGAACCGCAGCGGTTGTTTTCTGCATAAAAATATCCCTCCCTTGTACAGTGTATTCAACAGGGGAGGGAATTATGACAGACTGTCGATAACCCCTCATCTACTTCGTCAACCGCACACGCGGCAGCCATTAAGGCTAGCCGCGGTGCATAGGTTGACCGCAAAGCGGTCATTCGTCCTCGTATCTGAGGGCTTCTCGACAGTATGAAGGGTGGCTTTTTCTACAAACTGATTATGATTAAACAACCTCATAGAGTGCCGCCGCTTCGTCCTTTTTGGTAAACTCCTTGACGTCCAGAACACGCACTTTCAGCGGCTTTCCAATCAGGATTTCTATAATATCACCCGTTTTTACCTCATAAGAAGCGCGTGCCGCCTTACCGTTCACAAGAACCTTTTCCGCATCACAAGCCTCATTGGCGACTGTTCTGCGCTTGATCAGGCGCGATACTTTCAAATACTTATCCAATCTCATTTCTGTACTCCTTTATAATAGCAAAAAGCGGCAAGAAAACCCGCCGTCCACGAATCCGCGGATGGCAAGCTGACCTGCCGCCATTAGCAACAAAGCAAATAATTACTTGCTAACCTTCTCCTTGAGAGCCTTGCCTGCCTTGAAAGCGGGAACGGTTGTAGCCTCAATCTGGATCTTCTTCTTGGTACGGGGGTTGATACCTGTTCTAGCCTTGCGCTCACGAACCTCAAAGGTACCGAAGCCTACAAGCTGAACGGACTCGCCGTTAGCCAAAGACTCGCTGATTGCCTCGATTACAGCCGAAAGAGCCTTTTCACTATCCTTCTTGGTAAGTTCGGACTTCTCCGAAATAGCTGTTACTAATTCTGCCTTTGTCATTGTGTTAATACCTCCAAAAAATTCTTTATATATAGCGTTCTTAAAGAGCGCTAATTAACTTGTCTGCCATCCGTTGCAATTCCTTGTCGGATAGCTTGTCCATAGAGCCGCCGCCGGAAAT
Source organism: Oscillospiraceae bacterium (assembly GCA_014799385.1). Classification (GTDB taxonomy): domain Bacteria; phylum Bacillota; class Clostridia; order Oscillospirales; family Ruminococcaceae; genus CAG-115. Next base: position 161,362 of record JAAVIC010000033.1, on the reverse strand, counting down.
AATTTCCTCTTCGGCAGCTTTGAAAGCCGTTATAAACTCATTTGTTGAATAAGTCAATGCTTTCTCGCCATCTATATGCAAAATTCTGTTCAAGTTACATAAACTTAAAGCGATTTTGCCAAGTGTCTGCTGATTTTGCGCATTATCAGCACCGGCGTTTTCCGTATCCAGTCTATCCAGACTGCGTTTAATCTCGTCTATGCAGTCTTGTGCGCCGTCAATCGGAAGCCCTGCTCTCATCGCGCGCTTGCAAACCTTTTCGCCCCTAAGCAGGGCGGGGAAGGTCTTGGGTACGCTTTCAAGCGTTTCGCTGTACGTTTCCTGATGCTTGCCGGCTTTTTTCAGCGCGTCCCAATTTTTGAGGACCTCGCTTTCGGTATCCGCCTTTACGTCTCCGAAGACATGCGGATGCCTGTAAACCAACTTCTGGCAAATATCATTACAAACATCATCAAAATTGAAATTACCTTGCTCGGTTTCGATTTCCGCATGGAATGCCACTTGTAACAGCAAATCACCAAGCTCCTCTCGGAGCATTTCCGGGCTGTTGCAGTCTATCCCTTCGCAAACCTCGTAGGCTTCCTCGATAAGATCGGTGCGTATGGATTCATGCGTTTGAACCTTATCCCACGGACAGCCGTTTTCCGAGCGCAAGACTCTTATAATTTTTAAGAGGTCGCCAATGTTATACCTGTTTTTCAATTCAAAGTCCAACATCTAAACCCCTTTCAAATTCGGTCTACTTTACTATATTAACCTATTTTCTTTTATTTTGCAAGGGGTTTTTGAAATTTTTTTACATTTTTTTGTTTAATTATGCCAAATGTACGAAAATTGCCGCTTAAAATTAGTAAAATTACATAAATAAATCCGCCTGTAATTGTTGAAAAGATGATGGTAAGCAGCAAATTCAGCCGATCCTGCAACAAGTTTCTTGTTAGGAATGCCGCCAATCCGCATATTAATCCGCAAATCAGCGGAGAACGAACTGCCGAAAAGACTCCGATTTTACATGGAAGATGTTTCTTAAGCGCGATAATTCCAGTGATGGTCATAAATATGTATCCGCATATGCTTGCCAGAGCCGCCCCCGCGATGTTAAGCTGCGGAATCGAAATCAGGATCGGATTGAGCAGCAGCTTAATAAATACCGAGCAAATCATCAGAATCAATGGAATATGCGCTTTTCCGATAGATTGGAATGTGCCGAATATCGCCGAGGACATAACCATAAATATTCCGCCAAGGCACAAAATTACAAACGAATTTAGACATACGGAAACTTCCGCACTTCGCGAACGGTAAAGTAATTGCATAATCGGAGCTGCCAAGGCCGCCGCTCCAAAGCATGCGGGGCAGGCGATAAGCGCGCCCGCGCGGAGCTGCATAGCTATTTTCGCGGATAACGTACTCTTATCCTTGCGCTCCCATGCGGCGGCGATTTCGGGAGCGGCGGTCTTTTCGGTCATTCCCGCGAAAGACGGAATCAACATAAACAGCGACATCGCGATACCCGTATAACTGCCGTACATAAAGTTCGGGAGTCCATCCAATCCGCCGCATTCGGTGAAAATTCCGCCGAATGCTGCGCTGAAATACTCCGGGTTTTGCCGCGCGGACATCGACAGCGTGCGTGTTACGGTCAGCAAATCTACAAAGGAAACGCAGTTCATCACCAGTGCGGACATTGCTAACGGAACGGTTTCGCGAATCAATTGAGCGCAGATGTCTCGTTTGCGGTAGGTATGGCGCGGCGGGAGCGGTTCGTGTTTACGGAATTTCCGCTCCCCGATAATCAGAGTCAGCAGTCCGCAAAACTCGCTGATGCTCACCGCCAGTATCGCTCCTGCGGCGGCGTAGGGTAAAGCGGCGGAGTACGCTTGTTCCATTGTGGAGGCATTCTGCCCGAATATGCTCCTGCCGTTAAGAAACGCGTCTTTCGAGTAAAAAATCACCGCGTATGATATTCCCAACCCGAAAACGGCTCTGGAGAGCGCTTCCACGATTGACGCCGCCGCCGAAGGCACCACGTCCGACAGACCCTCGCGGTATCCGCGCAGAACCGATGCGATGCAGCAAAGCATCACAGCTGGGGAGATACAGAAAATCGCGCTTATGCTCTCCGGGGAGCAAGCAACGTGTTCGGCAAAGGGTTTCGCGAAAATTGCCGCCGCTGCCGTTCCAAGTGCTCCGATTACAGTGAATAAAATCAGCGCGTATTTACGTACTGCGGTCGTATACTGTCCGTTGCCGATTGCGGTGTTGCGCGCGGTAATCCGCATAATAACCGTAGGCACGGCTGCGGCGGTCAGCGCGAAAATCGGTGAATAAAGACCATACGCGGTGGAAAAAAATCCCATTCCCGTACCGCCAAGCAGATTCGCCAACGGAATTTTGAACAGCGCGCCCACGATTTTGGTTATCGCCATAGAAACGAACAAAATCGCGGTGTTTTTTATGTATCGTTTTTCAACCATATCTCTTTTCCTTTCGGGAGTTTGTTAGAACCTGTGCTATTGGTACAGGTTCTTGTGCTGCTTGTACAATATATTACCGAAAACGGCGAATTATGTAACCAAATCCATACGGAATACATAAAATTAAACAGCGGGAATAGCCGCAATCTATATGAAAGGAAGATTTTATGGATATAACGAAATCTCTTAGGCGCGTGGGATACGCGTATGTACCCATGCAGAGAATGGAAAAGGTTTACTCTCCGAACAAGGCGATGCGCGCGGGAACGATTTTCCCAGAGCTGAACATCACTATTGACGAGTACGAGAGGGGGCTTTTTAATGGGAAATAATATGATGAACAACCGTCAGAACAGCCGCTCGAATCAGCAGAACGTTCAGAATATTCGCAACAATATGCAGAACTCGCGCAACAGCAACAACGGCGGAAATAACAGCAACGGAGCGTCCTGCGAGGAGCTTATGCGCGCGATTATGGAGGCGGATTTCTTTGCGACCGATTTGAAGCTCTACCTCGACACTCACCCCGATGATACACGTGCGATTGAGATGTTCCGCGAGGCGGTTTGCCAGCTTCAAGCGTGCAGAGCCGCGTTTGAGGAGAGCTTCTATCCGCTGACGGCAACCAGTGCGGGAATCGATGGCGAATGGGATTGGCTCAACGGAAACTTCCCTCCGCTGAGCTGAGAATGTGAGGTGAGATTATGTTTATTTTCGAGAAAAGAACCCAGATTCCCGTGTGCATTAAGAACAAGAATCCGCATCTTGCGGGTATTATACTCTCGCAATACGGCGGTCCTAACGGCGAACTTTCTGCGTCACTGACGTATCTGTCACAGCGGTTCACCATGCCCGATAACCGCGGAAAGGCGCTTTTGACAGACATCGGCACGGAAGAACTTGCCCACCTTGAGATCATCGGAAGTATTGTCGGACAGCTTACCGATGGCGAGGGCGCACGCAGTTTCGACAAGTACGGCAGAGGTGATTACTATGTTGACCGCGGAAACGCGATATTCCCGTCAAGCGCGGCGGGTGTTCCGTGGGACGCGGCATTGATCCAGTCTATGGCAGACCCCATAGCGGATCTCACAAATAATATGGCAGCCGAACAGAAAGCGAGGGCTACTTACGATAACATTCTCAGAATGAGCGATGACCCCGATGTAAACGAGGTTATAAAGTTCCTTCGTGAGCGCGAGGTAGTGCATTTCCAACGCTTCGGCGAGCTGTTGGATTACTACCAGAGTCAGATTGACGATTGCGGTAATAAATAACAATTTAACCCTCCGAAACTCGGGGGGTTAAAAATTTGCTTGAAATCAACGAAAAACTGTGTTATAATGAGAACAGGTGATTATATGAATTATTGGTTTACAATCGAGGCAATCGACAGAGAAACGTTTTTGTTCAGTGAGTACTCACACTGTGAGGAAACACACTGCTATGTCTTATTTGGGAGCTATCGGATTCTTGTTATTGACACAGGTATGGGTATCGAGGACTTGGCTTTCGCGGTGGATTACATAGCGAGGAGGTTCTTCCCGAAGCTGAATCCGCGTGCGATTCAAGTTGTGACAACTCATGCGCATTGGGATCACATCGGCGGACACGCGGGATTTGACAATATTGCCGTTCATCCCGCAGAGTTGGATTGGATAAGCGGCAATTTCCCGCTGGAGCTTGATAATGTAAAGCGGCAGATAGTTGAAGGCGCGGAATATCTGCCGGACGGGTTCGACATCGACCAATACCGTATTTTCAACGGCAGACCGAATATGTTGCTGAATAACGGTGATGTGTTTTCGCTCGGCGACCGTGATGTTACTGTAATCCACACGCCCGGTCACTCGCCGGGGCATTGCTGCTTTTTCGAACTTCAGCGCGGATACCTCTACACCGGCGATTTGGTGTATCTCGGTTGTCTGGACGCGTATTATCCGTCTACCGACCCAATGCAGTTCTGGGAGTCGATAAAGAAAATCAAGACGCTTGATTTTACCGATATAATGCCGGGGCACTACAATCCAAATTTGCCTATGGACATCATCGACCGCATTGATAGCGCGTTCGAGGAGCTTTACGAGAAAGGTAATTTCCAAAACAAGGGAATCTACGATTTTGGCGATTTTCAGATTCATATATAGCAAAACGCACAGTTTCCATATTTGGAAATTGTGCGTTTTTCACAAATGTAAAGAAAACTTGGCAAAAGTACTTGACAAGTAAACTTGGCAGTGGTATAATATAATTGCAAAGAAAACTTGGCAACACTATCAGGAGGTTTTGTGATGAAGAAAGAAGAGATACTTGCAAAAGCGAGAGCGGAGAAAAGCGACGAAATGGAAAAAGCGGTACGTGACAGATCGGCGATTTGGGCTGTCGTAGCGGAAGCCATTGCGGCGGCTTTTTTCATGTGTATGCGTGATGAGAGCGAACCGATAATGGATTTGACGGCTATTGTCTGCTTTTCAACATCGGTTTGTCTGTTTTATCGGTTTTTCAAGCTGAAGCAGATTTGGTATTTGTTGATGGGGCTGCTTATGACGGGACTGACAGTTTTCTCGGTCATCAGATATTTTCAAGGACATTAAGGAGGTCTAATTATGAAAAACGAAATGAAAATCAAGAAGAACAATCCGGTTACATGGATTATTGCGGCACTGTTAGCGGCGATGGGTGTTTATCTGGTGCTGCGCCCGGAGGATATTCCGATGGAGGACTATTCCGCGATAGCGTGCCTCTCAACTGCGGTGATTGTTTTTACCCAATTCGCAAAAACAAAAAACCGCCGAATGCTTGTTCTGGGAATTTGCCTTGCGGCGGCAGGTGTTCTCTGCGCGGTGGATTTCCTTCGCAAGTTGTTGGGGACGTAACTATGTAAGGGGAGGAAACTCAAATGAAAAAAGATGAAATTCTTGCAAAAGCAAGAGCGGAGAAGTCTGATGAAATGGAAAATCATATTCATGATAGGTCAATGATATGGATTATTCTGGCAATGTTTGTATGTTTATGCGTATTCTCGTACGGGCGTCTGGAAAGAGATATGCCTGTTGAGGATTACGTAGCCACATTGAATATTGCGGCTGCTGCCGGGAACATATACCGATTTATCAAGCTGAAAGACCTGCATTATCTTATACTTGGAATTATTTTCGCCGCATTGGGAATATTCGTGGCTGTGATCTACTTCCTGAAGTTTTTTGGAGCGTGATTATGGACGGTGAGCTAATACTTAAAAACAACCTCAAACAGGCGCGCACCGAAAAGGGAATGTCCCAAGCACAGCTTGCGGCGGTGGTAGGGGTCTCGCGGAACACGATAAGCTCCATCGAAACAGGCTCGTTCAACCCAACGGCAAAGCTGGCGCTGATTTTGTGTATCGCGTTGGACAAGAAGTTCGAGGAGTTGTTCTACTTCGATTAAACAAAAAGGGGAGCGGAAACGCTCCCTTTTGCTATTTTTGTTTCTCAAACGGCTTTTCCGTAAGCATTTTCAACATCGGAATCAGCATTCCGCCGACCGAGTTTCCGAGAATCACAATCGCAAGATACCCAATTGCGGACGGGAATTGTCCCGCGAGGAATATGTAAAACATATCGGCAACGCAGTGATTGAATCCGCTGATAATGAACACCGTCACGCACAGAAGAATGCCGATTACTTTTTCGGTGTGCGCGCCCTCTTCGCGGCAAGCTCGTGCGTTTTCCACGGCAAGGAACATCAATATTCCGCAGAACACCGCCAAAATGAACGAACTTAACAAATTATCGTTCACTTTTGTAAGAACACTTGCGTTTGCTTTCTCGCCGATTGCCGCGAAAATCCGAGTGTTTCGCAACAGAAACGCGTCTATGAACGTTCCCACGATGTTCCCAAGCAGTGTGGACAGGCATTCAAGCAGATAAGGCGGCTTTCTGAGCGGCACATATCCGATTTTCCCGGTGTACAGACCGAAACCGAACTGGATTATCGCGAACAATCCCAACGAGAACAGCACTGCTCCGACAATCTTGTTCTCGCACGAAAGACTAACGCAGCCGCCGATTCCAATCATCATTCCGCCGATTACTGCGTTAAAGAATTGCATTACAAACTTTTTCAATAAAATTTCTCCTATATCGTTTAATATCAATATTATAACACATTTTCCGCATAATGTCAAGAGTGTAGCAAGGTGATTCATTGCGGTAAATAAAGCTGTAATCGGAATGTGATGTTCAATATTCCTTAGTCAAGTCGGCGTAAGTTACGCTGACAAGATCAACAATTCCGTTTTTGTTAATTCCAATGGTGACACATTGATCGTTTGCTCTGCCATTTATATAGTTGTTTTGTCCTCTTTCACCATAGTAAAAAATTTCACCTTCAGAATCCTCATTGATGGAATCTGGTTCGCCGTATTTTTCGAGTACCTCTTGTTTGGTGGTTTTAAGTGGCGTTATACCATCCACTGAACAATCGTCTGTCTTAATGGTCGTATTATACATAATGGCTTCCTTATCTTTGCCGTTAAAATAGTTTTCACCGCCGCCAGCAAGCATAAGTTCGTCTTTGTAATAAACATTTACAAGACAAGTTCCCTCACGCCATACTCTGTCATCAATGGTATACGACCAGTCTCCCTTAATATCTTTCAGTGGCGTTGGAATCTCAAACGGCTGACCTTTCACGACAATACTTTTTCGTGCCCTATCAATATTAAAGCCGGTTTCGCTGTCCGAAACAACAGCGGGGCTTTCCGGCACAGAACCGGGATTTTCGCTCTTGTCGCACCCCGTAAATGCCGCCGAAATCGTAACCGCAAGAACTGCGGCAATTAATTTTTTGGTTTTTTTCATAAAAACCCTCCTTTCAAATCTATTATACTATAATTTTCGAAAATTGTCAATTTTTTTGAAAAAGTACTTGAAATTAATTGTAAAATATGATAAAATATACTTGTGGTATTCGGATCGCGCATGCGCGGTTCGGAAATTCCCAAAAGGAGTATTTCTATGAATATAAACCAAACACTTGCCAAGGAGTTTAATCTTCGGCAAGAGCAAGTTGACAATACAGTCGCTCTGATTGACGATGATAAGACCATTCCGTTTATTGCGCGGTATCGCAAGGAACAGACAGGCTCGCTGGACGATGTTGTTCTGCGTGAGCTTGCGGACAGATTGACCTATCTGCGGAATCTTGAAAAGCGCAAAGAAGAGATTTCCGCGTCAATCACCGAACAGGAAAAGATGACTCCCGAAATCGCGAAATCCATTGAGAGTGCAATGACGTTGGTGGAGATCGAGGATATTTACCGTCCGTTTAAGCCGAAGCGGAAAACGAGAGCGTCCGTGGCACGTGAAAAGGGCTTGGAGCCGCTCGCGGAGATTCTGATGAAACAGGACAAGTCGGTGATTCCCGAGAATGAGGCGGCGGCATTTGTGAACGCGGAAAAGGGCGTGCAATCCGCCGAGGAGGCACTCCAAGGCGCGATGGACATAATCGCCGAGGACGCGTCCGACAATGCCGAGCTACGTAAAAAGCTGCGCGAAATGTATCTGAAATACGGCACGATAAGCTCTGCTGCGACCTCCGAAGAGGCGGACGATGTGTACAAGAATTACTTCGAGTATTCCGAGCCGGTGTGCAAAATCGCGGGACATCGCGTTCTTGCGCTCGACCGCGGCGAGAAAGACGGCGCGTTGAAGGTCTCCGTGGCTTTGGACGATGGCGAGGGTGAAAAGCCGGTCATCGCGGAATACGTTAAGAACAACGGAAAGTGCGGAGAACTTGTCCGCACGGCTTGTGAGGACAGCTGCAAACGGCTGATTTTTCCGTCAATCGAAAGGGAAGTGCGGAATGAGCTTTCCGCTAACGCGCAAGAGGGCGCTATTAAGGTGTTCGCGTCAAATCTGCGGCAGTTGATTATGGCATCGCCCGTCAAAAATACGGTAACACTCGGTCTTGACCCCGGATACGCGCACGGCTGTAAATGCGCGGTTGTGGACAGCACGGGCAAGGTGCTGGATACCACGATTATCTACATCACGCGTTCCAAAGGCGAAATGGAACGGGCAAAGACGATAATCTCCAAAATGATTGAAAAGCATCATGTTTCCACGATTGCAATCGGAAACGGAACGGCTTCCCGCGAAACGGAACAGTTTACCGCCGACCTCATCAAAACGATTCCGCAAAAGGTATCGTATATGGTGGTTTCCGAGGCGGGAGCGTCGGTGTATTCCGCATCGCCGCTTGCGGCGGAGGAGTTCCCGGACTATGATGTTTCGCTGCGTTCGGCGGTATCCATAGCGCGGCGGCTGCAAGACCCGTTGGCGGAGCTTGTCAAAATCGACCCCAAGGCAATCGGTGTTGGACAATATCAGCACGATATGCCCAAGGCGCGTATGGACGAGGCTCTGAAAGGCGTTGTAGAGGACTGCGTAAACTCGGTGGGTGTGGATTTGAACACCGCGTCATACTCTCTGCTGTCATACATTTCGGGAATCAATTCCGCGGTTGCAAAGAATATCGTTGCCTATCGCGAGGAGAACGGCGAGTTTACCGACCGCAAGCAGCTTTTGAAAGTTAAAAAACTCGGTGCGAAAGCGTATGAGCAGTGCGCGGGATTTCTGCGCGTTCCCGGCGGAAAGAATCCGCTGGACAACACGGGAATCCACCCCGAGTCCTATACCGCGGCGAAAGCTCTGCTCGACAAGTGCGGAATTACGCCCGAAGAGCTTGGGAACAGCGCAATAATCCGCGAAAAGGTCAAATCTGTCGGATTAAAGAAAGTTGCCGAAGAAACAGGTACGGGACTTCCCACAATGACGGATATTGTCAAGGAGCTTGAAAAGCCCGGACGCGACCCGCGTGACGAGCTTCCGCCGCCTCTTATGCGCAGCGGCGACATAATGGAGATCAAAGACCTCAAACCCGGAATGGAGCTTATGGGTACGGTTCGTAATGTTATCGATTTCGGCGCGTTTGTGGATATTGGCGTTCACGAGGACGGACTGGTGCATATTTCGCAGATGTGCAACAGATTTATAAAGCACCCGCTAGAAGTGGTTAAGGTCGGTGAGGTCGTCAAAGTATGGGTGCTTGATGTTGATATAAAGCGCGGAAGAATCTCACTTACAATGAAAAAGCCCGTATAAAAAGGACAATTCCTATGAAAACTGACAGATTAGAAAGAATAGTCGAATATTCCATTATGGGACTGCTTGTGGCGGGTCTTGGGGTAATAAGCGCAATGAATTACCATCCGGCGAACAGGAAAATATTAGATGACTATTTATATGGCAAAAGCAGCTCTGATTCTGTTGTGGACAAAATCAGTTCAGCAGATGAGAGTTCGTTTGTAGAGGACAGCACATCGGATAACCCAAATGATACAGCAGATAATCACACTCCTACTGTAATTTCAGAACCCGCATCAAATCCACCACCGAAAAACGAAACTCCGGCTGATACTCCCCAAACCGGCTTAATCAATATAAATTCAGCCGATTTAGAGCAGCTTCAGCAGCTTGACGGAATTGGCAAGGTAAAGGCACAGGCGATTATTGATTATCGCGAATCTAACGGTGCGTTCCGTACTGTCGATGAGTTGACCAAGGTTAATGGAATCGGCGAGAAAACACTCGAAAAGAACCGCGACAGAATCACGGTCTAATGACTTATGAAAAAGCTGAAAAATACACTCTCGGACGTGGGTTATATCATTGAAACCATCATTTTAATAGCCTTTTTCTCATCATATGCAGTATTGTTTTATGTGAAATACTGGCCTGATGATTTACCTGTTGTTTACGATTCTGCTGCGAATGGGGAATCGATAATATTAATCATTCACGAGTGGGAGCCTATAAACATCAATACCGCTTCTGTTCGTCAACTTCAAAAACTTGACGGAATCGGTGAGAATAGAGCAAAGGCGATTGTTAAATATCGTAAAGAAAACGGCGATTTTGAAACAATAGAGCAGATCATTGAGGTTGATGGCATAACCGAAAAAGTATTTGAGGGCATTCGAGACGAAATCACTGTTTAACGGTGTAGACAATAGAAATGAAAAATTTTAATAGAATAATGCAGAATTTGTCAATGCTTGTTATGACTATCGCTATCGTGATACAAATATTCGGCAACTGCGAATATACGAGGAATCATCCGCCCGAGATAGAGCCTGCTGCCGCGTTTACCGTTGATATCCCGGAGCTTGAAAACGGGCTTATCAATATCAACACCGCAAATCTTCATCAGTTTTGGAGCATTGACGGAATCGGTGAAACAAAGGCGCGGGCGATTATCAAGTACCGTGATGAGCACGGGGATTTCGCAAGCGTTGACGATTTGGTGAACGTTTCCGGAATCGGCGAGAAAACCTTGGAGCGAATACGAAAATATCTTACGGTATAAAAGCAAATCCGCCACATTGAAATGGCGGATTTTGTTTTATCTTATTTCAAACTTCTTTGAGGGATTGAAAGTAGTTGATGTCATTACACATTTGGAAAGATCTTCTACGCCGTTTTCGGACATCTGTTCAACACAACTGTAAATCGAGCTGTTTCCCACTTGCATTCTGTACATTTCGTTGGTTTGCTCACCGAAAACATTTGAACCTAACATCGAGAAAAAGATTTTGACAATCGGATAATAGTCGGTGAGTTGGTTCTTGTAAACAACTACCGGCTCTGCGCCGCCAATGGAGATTCTTATATCCTCCGCGAATTTCATCTCGCTGAACGCGTCCTCGGCTACCGCTTCGGGCAGGAAGTAGATAATCTCCTCCGCAAGCGTGTCATCGCCGATTATGCTTCCGAGATTTTCCTGATAATCGTCATAATCCTCTTGCGTATTGATGCTTAAAAACCTATCCAAAGATGTCTTTATCTTCGAGGCAAATTCGGCTCTGCCCGATGCTCCGGCATAGCGGTTCGGCAGTTTGGTTTCGGGGTCTTGCTTGATGAAGAAGAACTGCTTTTTTGAGGCGAACTGCTCTACGTCCCAATTTTTGGCAACCTCTGCCATCATATCACTAAGCTCACGACTGGGAATGTCGTTTATGCGCACCTCACCAATGACTTGTTCATCATCTTTGCCTATGCATTTTGAGGCATAAACCTTTACATATGTTACCGACTGGTTTCCGAGCCGTTTGACAATGTGGTCGCGCAGCATATTCCATATGTCGTCGGATTCGGGAGGTGTTGATTCGCCAAGCCCTATGGAATTGCTCGTATAAACGCCCCAACGGTGATTTTTTCCCGCAAATTCGCTCTCTAACGGTTCGGGCTCCTCATCGTTCAGCATTGCCAGAACTCCGTTCATAAAGCAGAACACGAACTGCGTAATCGAAATCCCGAACGCCGTCTCGGAATCATTGCCGGTCGAGGCGCAGCACTCAAACAGCGGCTCGTCCCATTCGGGCATATATACGTAGAAATTCAACACCGCCATTCGTCCCTCAAGCTGTTCGATCTCGGGGCGGATCGTCATATTCCACTTCGGAAGAAACACGCAGTCCTCGCGTATCTCCGTGGTTTCGGTCAACATCTCGTGTATCTTTTCAAGAAGTATCCTAAAATGATCTTTAGGCGGGTGATGTACCTCGTTTGACATTCAGACCTCCTTGATGATTTCTCCCATAAGTCCGGGAGTTGCGCCGATTGCGTTGGATTCATCGGTATCGATATGCATAGCGTCCGCGAATTTGTCGCTTACTCGAACCACAACATCGCCGAGAATAGCCGCTCTACCGTTGGTGTTGCACTTAACCCAAACGATGTCCTTATTCTTAACACCCAGCTTCTCCGCAGTTTCGGGGGTGAGGTGAATATGCCGCTTGGCAACAATAACACCCTCCTTGATAGTTACCTCGCCTGCGGGACCTTTAAGCGTGCAGCCGGGAGTTCCCGCGATGTCGCCGCTCTCGCGGATAGCGATATCAACACCGATGGAGCGCGCGTCGGTCGCCGAAAGCTCCACTTGGTCGGCATTGCGGCACGGACCGAGAATGGAAACGTTCGCAAGTTCCTTCTTAGGACCGACAACAGTCACTCTCTGTTCGCTGGCGAACTGTCCGGGCTGGGACAAATCTTTCTTTTTGGTGAGCTGTGCGTCCTTGCCGAAAAGGACTTCAAGCGTTTCCTGTGTAACGTGAACGTGGCGCGCCGATGTTTCAATAAGTACCTCTGCCATTTTAAGTTCCTCCATTATAATAAAAATATATGATTTGGGCAAATTGCCCAATACTTACGTATTCATTATACAATATTTTTTCAGAAAAATCAATAAAAACTATTGAAATTTTCAAAAAAATATGTTATAATTTGAAAATGAAAGTGAAAATCATTATCATTTTGGAGATTTCATAATGGATAGAAACAATTACAACACCAAGCAGCGTGATGAGATTGTTGAGTTTTTTAATCAACACCGCGGAAAGTGCTTCACGGCAAAGGACATTATCAAGAGCGGAAAGGTAAGCTCCGGTGAGGCAACGGTTTACAGAACGCTCTCGCGGCTTACGAATCAAGGAATCCTCAAGCGTTATACGGACGGCGACGCTTCGTGTTACCAACTTAACGAAAGCGAGGAATGCTCTTGGCATTTTCACCTAAAGTGCGAGCAATGCGGGAAAATAATCCATATGGACTGCGAATTTATGGCGGATATGAGCGCACACATTGAGAAAAGCCACAACTTTTTTGTGGATATTGGCAAGACCGTGATTTACGGTATCTGCGGCGACTGTCGAAAGGAGTGCGGCGATGTTTAGACGTGTTATCTCGGTGATTGCCGCTGCGCTGATGGCTCTGTTGTGCGGCTGTTCGAGCGCAGAGAGCGGAAAATCCAAAGGAAAGCCGCAGATAATCACCACCATTTTCCCCGCGTATGACTTCGCGCGAGCGGTGTTTGGTGATACGGCGGATATTACTCTTCTGCTCACTCCCGGCTCGGAGAGCCACAGCTACGACCCCAGTGCGCGCGACATCGTTAAAATCGACAACTGCGACCTGTTTATCTACAACGGCGGTGAGTCGGATTCATGGGTTGATACGATGCTGAAATCCACCGACGAGGTGAACACTTTGCGTATGATGGACTCGGTGGAGGCACTCCACGAGGAAGATGTTCAAAACGGCGAAAGTCACGTGGAACACGATGACGAGGAATATGACGAGCATATCTGGACCTCGCCGAAAAATGCCGCGCTGATTGTGGAGAGCGTCAAATCCGCAGCGGTGCAGTTAAATCCCGAAAAGAGCGCGTTTTATGAACAGCGGGCGAGGGATTACGTCCAACAAATCAATAACCTTGGCAAGCGGTTTTCGGAACTGCTGAAAGGGGAGGAAAGGCATTTCGTGTTCGGGGACAGATTCCCGCTGCTGTATTTCTTTCGGGAGTACGACCTAAATTACTACGCGGCGTTTCCGGGCTGCGGCAGCGAAACCGAGCCTTCCGCTCAGGTTGTTGCGTTCCTTGCTGAAAAGCTAAAAGAGCCCGATACCGTGGACGCGGTGTTCCATATTGAACTGTCGAACCGCAAACTCGCGGACAATCTGGCGAATGAAAACGGACTTCCGACTGCGGAATTTCATACCTGCCACAACATAACCGCCGACGATTTTGCGGCAGGGGAGAGTTATGTTTCGCTTATGGAGCGCAATTATGAAATGCTGAAAAACGCGCTTAACGGAGGATAATTATGGGACAACTGGAGAATCTTCCAAATATAGGAAAAGTTGTTGAGGAACAATTGAACCGGGTCGGTATCGAAAACACCGAGCAATTGGTTCAAATCGGCGCGGAGAATGCGTGGTTGAAGATACAATCCATTGATGAAACCGCTTGTATTCATCGTTTGTTGGCACTTGAAGGCGCGATTCGCGGAATAAGAAAAACCGATATTCCCGTTGAACGCAAAGCGGAGCTGAAAGAATTTTATAATTCGCATAAAAAATAAAACCGTCTCATTGCATTTGATATTGTAATGCGTTATAATGGGCATGGAGGTGTTGAATTATGGCAAATGAAAACCAAAAGGACTTCAACGCAATGTTAAAGGACAGCAAGGATATGCCCAAAATCGTCACGATAACAGACGAAAAGAGCATCGAAAAGTATGGCGGCAGTAAGATGTATTTCGCTCCGCCGCTCGACTATGACGCGGTAATGCGCCGCGTTTCTTTGGGAAAGGTAATTACGGTCGGCGATATTCGGGAATACTTTGCCGCGCAAAATAACGCGGACTTCACCGACCCGATAACCGCCGGAATTTTCTGCTCTATCGCGGCATGGGCGAGCTTTCAGCGCAAGGACGACAAGACTCCATACTGGCGGACGCTTAAGGCGAATGGTGAGCTGAATCCCAAATATCCGGGCGGCGTTGAGGAACAGAAAAAACTGTTGGAGGCGGAGGGATTCACGGTTATCACCAAGGGAAGAACGAATATTCGGTATTATGTAAAGGACTATCAAAGTTTCCTGTTTGACTTGAAGTAGAGGGCAAAATGTCACTTATCAAAACAACAAATCTTACGCTGTCATATGAAAATATGACGGTGATCAAAGACCTCAATTTTGAGGTTTCCCCGGGCGATTACCTATGCATTGTCGGAGAGAACGGCTCGGGAAAATCCACGCTGGTTAAGGCTTTGTTGGGACTGAAAAAGCCGGTGGGAGGCTTAATCGAGTTCGGGGACGGTCTGCAGCAGAATGAAATCGGCTATCTTCCGCAGCAGACCAACGCTCAGCGTGACTTTCCGGCAAGTGTTTACGAGGTTGTGATTTCGGGCTGTCTGAACTCTCGCGGAATCCGACCTTTCTACTCGGCGCAGGAGAGGGGAATTGCTGCGGAAAATATGGAACGTCTGGGAATCTCGGAGCTCAAAAAACGCAGCTACCGCGAACTTTCGGGCGGACAACAGCAGCGTGTACTGTTGGCGCGCGCACTGTGCGCAACACGGAAAATCCTGCTTCTGGACGAGCCTGTCACGGGACTTGACCCGATGGTCACTGTGGAGTTTTACGGGCTGATTTCGCAAATCAACCATGACGGAGTTACCGTGATCATGGTAACTCACGATATGTCCGCGGCAGTGAAATACGCGTCACATATTCTATGTATGCGTGAGGATGACTGCTTTTTCGGCAGTACAGAGGAGTTCCTGAAAAGTGATTCATCGAACTTTCTGAAGGGCGGTGATAAAGGTGTTTGAGGTTATTTCGGAGATATTTTCCGCGCCGGTTCTGGTAAGAGCGCTGATTGTCGGGATTCTGGTGTCGCTGTGCGCGGCACTGTTGGGTGTGAGCCTTGTTCTAAAGCGTTTCTCGATGATTGGAGACGGGCTTTCGCACGTGGGCTTCGGAGCGTTGGCTGTAGCTTCGGTAATGAACCTCGCGCCAATGGCAGTGGCGATTCCCGTAGTGATCGCGGCGGCATTCCTGCTGCTGCGTCTGTCCTCAAACAGCAAGACCAATGGCGATTCGGCGATTGCGCTGATTTCCACAAGCGCGCTTGCAATCGGTGTTATGGCAAACTCGATGTCTAAGGGAATGAATATCGACATCAACAGCTATCTGTTCGGAAGCATAATTTCCGTCAGCCGTGGAGACGTGATAACCAGTGCGATTCTGGCATTGGTTGTACTGGTAATATTTGTATTTTTCTACACCAAGATTTTCGCCATCACATTTGACGAGAACTTTGCCAAAGCAACGGGAACCAACACGAACATATACAATATGCTGATTGCGCTGCTTACAGCGGTAACGATTGTCATCGGAATGCGATTGATGGGAAGTATGCTGATTTCCAGTCTGATAATTTTCCCGGCGCTATGCTCAATGCGCGTGTTTAAGAGTTTCCGTGCGGTTACTGTCTGCTCGGCGGCGATTTCGGTGGTGACGTTCGTTGTCGGAATGATAATCTCCTACATTGCGGATACGCCTTGCGGAGCAAGTATTGTGTGCGTGAATATCGTAGTCTACGCGGTATTTTTTGCGGTGGGAGCAGTGCTGTCGAGAAGCCAAAAATCATAAATCAGCACAAAAATAACCCTACCGAAAGCGGGAATATCCATATTATCGAACCGTTCCGACTTACGCATTCTGCGTTAATTGGAGCGGTTCGCGTTTTTGTAATATCGTGAGCTAAAATGCTTTTCGACTTATCTTTACAGAGAAAATAAAAAATTCCCATTGTGTACAACAATGGGAATTGACCATGCTGGAGCTAGTGAACGGACTCGAACCCCCGACCTGCGCATTACGAATGCGCTGCTCTACCGACTGAGCTACACTAGCATATTAGATATCAGCAATTCAGTATTTGTTCACATCCATAAGAGCTTTATGCATATTTTACAAATTCATTAGCAAAAAACATAAAAAGCTCTTGCAAAAATCAAATGAATATGTTATACTGTACTTGCGACTATTATATTATAAACTATTTTTTTGGATTTGTCAATAGGAAAAAGGAGGATTTTTGAAATTTGGGCAAAAAAATTTTTCGTGGGTTGGGATACTTCTTTTGCGCATTATTGATAATTTTGTGTATTATCATGATATTTGCAACTGCTGCATTTGGTTCTCAAAAGACTGTAGATGTGTTTGGATACAATATTTACATTGTTGACATTGACGGGTTTAAGTCTGCTCCCAAGGGAAGCGCTGTTTTGGTGCGAAAATGCGGGGCTTTGGAGCTTGAACAGGGAAATCTTGTTCTTTGGAGAAATAATGATGAACAACCCGCCCTGGGATATATCCGTGAAATCACACTCTCGGACGGCGTTTACAGCCTGACTCTTGATGAAAATGGCAAGGAGCATATTGCCGCCGAATCACAGATCATCGGTCACGCGGAGCTGGCAAGCTCGTTTTTGGGACAAGTTATCCTATTTATAAAGTCTCCGATTGGGGTGTTCTGCATTGCCGTACTGCCTTGTATTGCGCTAATTCTTTTCGATATTATCCGCGCGGGCGTTAAAAACAGACCCGAAGCCGAGGTCGAGCCGCAATTCAAGAACGTTGTTGAAAGAGCGGCTATTGAACAGCAGAACAAAGTTCGGAATAAGACTATCGGAGTAAACAGCGATGGGAAGGCCTCCTACAATCGTCAAAAAGTATACGATACTTCGGCGGCGGATCAGGTTTTGTTTGAATTGGCGGCGCGCAAACAAAAGAAGCTCCAAGCGGAACAGGTAAGCAAACCCAATCCCGGAGTCCTACCGCGACAAGAAAGCGTAAAATCCGCGAAACCCGTCCGACCGGAGCCTACAGCCGAGCCGAAAGACTATCCAAAATCTCCCAAACCAGCCGCAATGGGTACGTATTCAAAGGTGTCCGAGAACCTCAAAAGTCCGCTTGTTACCGCGGCTGTCAATGATAAAACTGCAGAACTTCAGACTATTCCCAAGCGTGATTCAAGCGATGCGTTTTTTGCGCAAACGACCGCCACAACAGGCAGACAAAAACGTTCCGCACCGCAAATCGGAAAGACGGCAGGGGAGAGCGACTCCGAAAAATCGGGTGAGGGAACAAAGAAATCTGTTCCTCGTGCGGTTTCGGGTCGCAAAAGCTCGCAGATCCTCGCGTCAAAGAGCATTGATGATTTGATTTCCGATGATGACGATTACCATAATAAGCCGCGAATCGGCGACAATATTGTAGATGATATTCTCGCAGATATTGAAAAAAGCGGCAAAAATTGACACTCTTCACAAAATTATATAAATTTTTCAAAAAAATTAAAAAAAGGTATTGACAAATTCATCATAATGTGATATAATTATTATTGTTGAACGGCACAAATCGCCAACAATAATAATTATCGCGGGATGGAGCAGCTCGGTAGCTCGTCGGGCTCATAACCCGAAGGTCGTAGGTTCAAATCCTGCTCCCGCAACCAGCGTGATAACCACGCAGTCAATTCCCAATGAAATTCTCATTGGGAATTTTTTTGTTTTCACTGTAGGGCTAAAACGAAAATCTTTGTTGTTAGTAAATCATAGCGTGGTATCCGTGCAGTCAATTTCCAATGAAACGCTCATCGGGAATTTTAGGTTTTCGCTGTAAGGTCAAAACGAAAATCTTTGTTGTTAGTAAATTATAGCACGGATATCGTGCTGTTAATTTCCACTGAAACGCTCGTTGGGAATTTTTGTTTTTTCTGTAATATTATAACAAAAGTCTCGGTTTATGCCAAATATATTATGATTTTCATCTATGGGTTTCAACTCTTGCAGAATTGCTTTTCCTATTGAAATTTTGTAAAAGATGTGATATAATATAGGAAACTATTCGGAACATTTTGGAGGAAAAATGCAGTATAAGTTTGATTTGGAATATTCCACGCAGCCGCAGATGTTCAGCAGAACAAGCGGAAAGGAAGTTCTTCAGTACGCTGTCGGGGGATTGCTGTATATGCCCGCAAGCAACACGAAAATCGCAAAAAAAATCATAAACGGGGAGTATTCGTTCGTGAAGTCGATGGTTCTCGATTTGGAGGATTCGCTCGGAGATGATTTGGTAGATTTTGGAATGAAGTCGATTTCCCGAACCGTAACCGTATTGGCAAACGCTGTGGAAAGGAGCGCATTAGCGGACGAGAATGTTCCGCTTATTTTCGTGCGTATTCGCGGATTTAATCAAATGTCCGCCGTTGTAAAGGCATTGGGGAGTGCGATAAAGTACATCACGGGATTTGTTGTCCCGAAATTCGACCGTCTGAACTGCGCGCGGTATATTGACGAATTTTCCGCGCTCCCGGGGAATTTGTACATTATGCCCATCATCGAGAACAAACAAGCGCTGTACAAACAGTTCCGTATGGAAAATCTGCTGAAAATGTATGACACGCTGAATTGGATCAGCGGTCGGGTGCTTAATATCCGTGTGGGCGGCGCGGATTTCTGTAGTATTCTCGGGATACGCCGCGGGATAACCGATACTATTTACGATATAGGCGCGGTGCGCAGCGTCCTTGAGGATATAATCAACGTGTTCGGCAGGAGTTACGTTGTAAGCGGTCCTGTCTGGGAGTTTTTCCGGAATAAGGACAATCCCGCCGACACCGCGTGGAAACACGGATTGTGCAACGAGCTTCGCCGTGACAGACTTCAAGGATTCATAGGGAAAACGTGCATTCACCCGTCACAGCTTCCCGTGGTGCAGAAATCCCTGATCGTACAGTTCACAGATTACCGTGAGGCGGTAAGTATCCTCGGAATGAACGAGAACATAATCGGAGTATCAAAAGGTGTTTCGGGAAACCGTATGAACGAGGTAAAAACACACATTAACTGGGCGCGGAAGACAGTCGGGTTGGCTTCCGTTTACGGAACTATTGATGAAGAGCGTGGAGTGAGCCGATACTAATAATGAATGCAATGAAAAAATTGAATACATATGTAGGGAGTATTACCGAAAACGGATTCTCATGTGACAATATCATAGTTGAGCACCGCTCGAACAATCCCAAACGCGACTTTTTATTCGTAAATCGCAAGCAATGCAAGCACATTCCGTGTTCTGCGCACGAGATGATTGCGATGTGCAGGGAATTGGCGGATGTGATAAAAAATCGTTTACCTCTCGATTTGCGGATTGCAGTGGTTGCTTTTGCCGAAACCGCAACCGCTATCGGGAATTTTGTCGCGGATGAGATTCCGCAGATTTCGTGCGTTTTCCAAACAACGCGTGAGCCGCTAGATGATGTCGGCGTGCTGTTTGAATTTCGCGAGGAACACAGCCACGCGGTTCAACAGCGTATTTACGGGAATCGCAAGTCTTTCACGAAATTCGACTACATTCTGATTGTAGATGATGAAATAACCACGGGGAATACCGCGTTGAATTTTATTGAGGGATTGAACCGCGAGGGCATAAATTCGCGGTTCGGAATCGCGAGTATCTGCAACTGGCAGAACGAACAAGAACGTGAACGATTCCGCAAGAACGGAATTGACTTGTTCTACCTGTTGTCTGGGAAAATTCGCGATGTCAATCAAAAGATGTCAGATGTAAATGCGCTCCCCGAATCGGTGTGTAATTATTCGAGGAATAAACCGATTGAGTTTATCAATGTCGAAATTCCGATAAGAGAGCGGCTGGAGCACAAACCCAACCGTGATTTGTCCTCCGTTTTCACTGCGGTTGATTCCCTAAAACTAAAGGGGGACACAATCCGCGTGATTGGCACGGAGGAGTTTATGTATGTTCCTATACGCGTCTCGGAGCATCTGGAAAATCTTGGATTTGACGTTGTTTGCCACAGTACTACACGAAGCCCAATTGATGTAATAAGCCGCGAACCGAACGGAATCCACGGTAAAATCTGTTTGCCGAGCGTTTACGAC
This sequence comes from Oscillospiraceae bacterium, assembly GCA_014799385.1. Classification (GTDB taxonomy): domain Bacteria; phylum Bacillota; class Clostridia; order Oscillospirales; family Ruminococcaceae; genus CAG-115. The sequence continues at coordinate 140,526 of JAAVIC010000033.1, read as the reverse complement.
CACAACCGCACAACATACCTATATAATATTGAGGAGCGTACCGACATTGCGTTATTGATTACGGACGCGGCTGAAAGCGAAGTTTTTTCTCGTTTGGGCAGTCTGCTAGACTGCGGAAGATTTATTGTTGTACGTATTTCGGAGGGGAAATGAAGTTAGTTAAAACATCATACGATTCCAATGACGTAACGATTCTGCTCAAGGATTTAACAGGGGTTATGGTTCCGCTTTCCGCAGAGGAGCGCGAAAAACGGATTCAGAGCGGCTCGCATTACAGCTCAATGCTCCCGTTGGAGAAGCCGCCGTCAAAGGAATATCTGGATTTGTATTTCAGAGCGGTGGAACATCATGAGCACGAAATCGCGCAGATGACCGCGAAACTGTCGGCGATGCTTTCCGCCAAATCTCCAAGACCCGTTATCGTCAGTCTGGCGCGCGCGGGGATCCCCGTGGGAGTGCTTTTGAAACGTTATCTCGCCGAATTTTTGGACTGCGAATGTCCGCATTACGCGATAAGCATTATCCGAGATAAGGGAATTGACATCAATGCGATGGAATATATCTACGATCACGAAATAGCCACCGGGCATTCCACAGCGGCGGATATTTTCTTTGTGGACGGCTGGACAGGGAAGGGCGCTATCAAAACTCAACTGAATGACGCGGTGAAATCCCTGATTCGGGCGGATAAAAAATGGCTGGGATTGCGCGATGATTTGTACGTTCTGGCAGACCCCGCGAACATCACTTCTTTCTGCGGCACTCACAAAGATTTTCTGCTCCCCACGGCATGTTTGAACAGCATAGTCAGCGGGCTTATCAGCAGATCGATTCTTAATGAGCATATCAGAGTTTCCGATGGAGATTTCCACGGCGCGGTGTATTTCGCGGATTTCGAGCCGCAAGACCTGAGCCGTAGCTTTGTGGACGAAGTTTCGGCGTGTTTTACTCCCGTATCCGATGAGCAAAGCGGATTTGAGGAGCTTACCGAGTCCGGAATGTCGGTGGTTAAGCGGATTTGCGGACGTTTTGAAATTAAGGATTACCTCAAAGTAAAGCCGGGAATTGGCGAAACTACGAGAGTACTGCTGCGCCGTGTTCCATGGGCGGTGTTGATAGACGAACGCGCCGACCGTAACGACTTTGATTTGCGGCATATTTTCACATTGTGCAAGGAGAAAGGGGTTCGCGTTATTCCGTACAATCTCGGCAGCTACAAGGCTTGCGGAATTATCAAAGAATTGGCGGACGCATAACGGGAGGATTTATGGACAAGTTGGTTTACGCATCGGATTTGGATCAGACGCTTATTTTCTCGCGAAGATTTCTGAACGTGCACCAATCAGAGGGGGATTTTGTCTGCGTGGAACGGCGCGATGATACTGAATTGAGCTATATGGACAGGGAAGTGCAAACGAATTTGAAATGTCTGGCAGAGGATTCGCGAGTGATTTTTATTCCCGCTACAACAAGGGATCTAATGCGGTACAATCGGGTCAAACTGTGGCAGGGAGCGGCTCCCGAGTACGCTATTGTATCCAACGGAGGATTTATCCTCCATAATGACGAACCGATACCGGAATGGAGCGAAATTGTTACATCGGCTATCGATCATACTTCGTGTAAGGAAATTACCCGCTATTTTGAAACGAAGTTCAAAACACGTTCTACCGAGGTTGAATTTGTGGATTCAATCTTTTTGTTGTGCAAGCTCGATGATGTTTCCGAGTTTGACGCGGCGGCTGCCGAGTTGAACGAAATATATTCCGATTGGCAGTTTGAGCGGCAAGGTCACAAATGTCTGGCAATTCCGGCGAATGTAACCAAAGGGTCGGCACTGAAATGGCTGTGTGAAAACATTCTGAATCCGCAATATGTGGTTACATCCGGGGACGGAGCGCTGGATTTGCAAATGCTTGAATATGGGGATTACGCGTTTATTCCAGATACTTCGCCGCTTAGACCGATGAATGTCCAAGTCGCGGCGGGCGGCGCGAGAAGCGCACTAAAAACGATGGACTTCATCGAAAAGAGGCTTGGAGAGATATTTTTGCTGTAATGTAAACTCGGTTTCAATAAAAATATGGGGTTCTCCATGCCGTATGGCAGGGAGAACCCCGAGTTTATATACAGACTTTTTTCACAATTGTACGCTTAGAAAATTGAAGCGAACTTAATCGCATCGGCGATGTTTCCCTCTGCGTAGAACTTCTCGGAATCCAGCAGCAATGCAAGTGTGATTTTGCCATTCACAAACGCAACAGCGTTCGCAAAGCTCAGCGCAACTCTGAAGCTCTTGTCATCATAGCTGTGCGGGGCAACGGTTACATTACCGCCCTTGATTTCAACATACATCTTCTGATTTGAGCCGTCCTCAAACTCATAAACCTCAATGTCAACTGCGATGGTCTTTTCAATTGCCGCAGCCTTGGTTTTGTTGATCTTCTTCTCCAGCTTTTCGCAAATTGTGTCAATAGTTACGGACTTTGTTTTCTTAGCGGCAGCCTTGGGAGCAGCCTTCTCGGTGGTTTTCTTCGCAGCCGTCTTAGCAGTGGTTTTCTTTGCGGGAGTTGCTTTTTTAGCAGGTTCAGCCTTCTTGGCAACGGACTTTTTGGCAGCCGTAGTCTTTGCAGCGGCGGACTTGGTTTCGGTCTTAGTTTCCGATTTAGTGGAAGTCTTGCTTGCCGCAGTTGCTGCAGTCTTTACTTCTTCCGTTTTCTTGGAATTTCTCATACTAATTTCCTTTCCATTGACTTTCCGAAACAGGTAATTCGGAAATATTTTACTTACAAATATATAATAACATATTTATTTTGAAATTTCAACTGTTTTTTGTAAATTATTGTGATAAATCCACATTTTATAAGAAATTTTATCCAAATTTAATGTAAATTTGCTTGACCTGGGAGATTCGTAATTTATGTGTATTGGTTGATTCTACAAAGCAGTTTCTTTTTTTCCTTAACTTCAATAGGATTGGACTTGTTTGTGAGAATATTGATATATACGTTCATAATACCGTTTTGCTCAACTTAGGTACTCGATTTCAGCTTTTAGACGTTCAATTTCGTTTTTCTGATGTTCGTTTTCATGTGTCGGTAATGTAACTTATTGTGGATTACGCGGGGTTTAGGGACGGCATAACATTGTTTAATCCTCAATGGGTGTAACAGACTTGCGTATCGCATATTGTGGATTAAACAGGGTTTCGGAACAGCTAGGGAGGGTCGAGTAACATAGCGGACAGACAAAAACACCACAAACATTAATTGCGTAAAATAGAAATTTTACGCAATTGAAAGGAGCAAAATTGACTTACTTGGTTAAATGACTTATTCAAGTAGCTGTTTGGTTATCGCTTGACATTATGAGCTGATTATGATATACTTTATGTAGTTGAAAATTTCACGGAATACGGAAATAATCACACGGATAAGGAGCAAGCAAAAAATGAAATTGCAAATATTGTCTTTTGAAGGTGACAAAATTTTAGACCGCAAAATCAAAGAATCATCAAATTATTGTGATAACAGTCACCTATATACCGCAACCTTTGGGATTGCCCAACTTGTTTTGTCGGAGCTGTCTCACATCGATATTGACGTTCACGAAAGGTTTACTGTCATAGCAAATGTTGAACAGCCAGTGATTGGAGATCTCGGATATAACCGCGACGCGTTTTTCAAGATTTCCTGTTATAATCTAGATGATGAAGTTTCTCGCACTTTATATCAATTCAAGAGCTTTGATAAATATTTTCAATTATATGTTGCCAATCTTCTGCTGAATATCTTGTCGCAAATTGATACAAAAAACGGCGGAAAAAATCGTCTTGCAGAAAGGCGTAACTACATTTTGGAGCGTCTGTGCGATTGCGGCTTTCATAAAGAACTGCTTTTGGATAAACTCTCAAATCAGAGGGCAAGATTGATTTCCCGAACTTTTTGGAATAACGACCAATTCAACATTGTATTTGGGAAGAGCGAACCGAATACGATAAAATGCGTCGAAGTTCCATATAACAATTTGATTATTTCAGCGAGGTAAAGATTATGAAAGGTAACTATTACGATAACGCTCCGCAGACAATTAAGGACTTCATATACTATGAGCAGATTGTCAAGGGGCGTTCGGAGCTTACAGTTAAAAACTACTTTACCGATATTCGGTCGTTTTTTCGGTTTTATAAGGTAAAGTGTGGACGTGCCGCCGATAATCCCGAGGAGTTCTCCGAAATCGGTATCTCAGATATAACGGATGAGGATATCAAATCTGTTGACCTGCAAACGGCGCAGGAGTTTCTTATATATATGAAGGATCATAAGGATAACGATCAGAAGGCGCGTTACCGCAAGGCGGTTTCGCTGCGGCAGTTCTACAAATTCCTTACAAATAATAAGAATATGTTTGAAGTAAGCCCCATGGCGAATCTGGAGCTGCCCAGCCCCAAGCCCGCGCTGCCAAAATACCTTACGCTCGAACAGGCATTGGAAATGCTCACTCACATTGATACCCCCGATAAGAAGCGCGATTATTGCATTATCGTGTTCTTCTTGAATTGCGGTATGCGTCTAAGCGAGTTGTGCGGAATCAAACTCAAGGATATCCGCAGTACGCATAACGCGGACGGCAGTGAGGTCTATACGTTAAAGGTGCTCGGTAAGGGCAGCAAAGAGCGTATAATCTACCTTAATCAAGCCTGTGTAGACGCGTATCTTGACTACCTCGCGCCCGATATTACAGATCCCGATATCAGAACCGCACGTGGCTGCCGTGATATGAGCGCGCCCACGGACAATCTGTTCCTGAGCCGCCGCCGAACAGGAATCTCCAATCGGCGCGTTCAGCAGATAGTTGAGGAATGCTTCAAGAGCTGCGGACTGGACAATATGGGGCTTTCCGTACATAAACTCCGCCACACCGCCGCCACTTTAATGTACCAAAACGGAGTGGACGTCCGCGTGCTGAAAGACGTTCTCGGTCATGAGAATCTCAATACCACCCAGATTTACACTCACCTGTCCGACAAGCAGATGGAGCAGGCAATGCAAAAAAATCCTCTCGCGGGTGTAAAGCCAAGAGAATAGCCGCGCATAAATTCACGCGGGCTGCAATTGGCGAATAAGTATCGCAGAACTTGGAAATATTTTATCTGATAATGTAAAAATTTTTCTAAAATAAGTCTTGACGAGCGGATTATTTTGTGATATAATAATGACATACACAGCAAAATTTCCTTTTTGTTGTGAAAAAAAAATAAAAGTGAGGTTTTTCAGAGATGTTTAACTCCCTTAAAGCCAAGATACTTGTGAGAATGTTGGTTCTGGTAACTATCGGAATTGCTATTGTAGGTATCGTTGGCAGCGTGCTTAACTACCAAAGTTCCATTACAACAATGCAGGAAATGCTTGACGAGGTAACGGTTCAGGCAAGCGATCGTGTAAAAAACCGTTTGGAACGCAGCAGAACCATTGTTAGAGAGATGGGTCTGATGCCCATATTCACTAATCCTACGAAAACCGAGGAGGAAAAAATAGCAACCATTCGGGAAAGAAAAGATATTTACAGTCTGGATGTCTATGGCTACTTCGATGAGAATGGTGTCAACCATACCGATCTTTCCGGCAACGGAGCGGACGCGTTAAAATCCGAGGTATGGGAATATGCATTTGTGAAGGGTGAGGAAGTCGTTACCGAACCTATGGAAGTAGATGGTAAGTGGCTGATTTACATGGCCGGCCCCATCAAACAAGATGGTGTTTATCACGGCGAAACCGTTGGTGTCGTTTATATTGGTTTGGAGGCATCGTTCTTAAGTGAGATTTGCAGCCATATCACAGTCGGCAAGACCGGTACGGCTTATTTCATGGATAAGGACGGTACATATATCGCCAGCCATAATTATGCGCATGTTACAAACCAGCTCAACAACATGACAAATCATGGCGATACTTCGGAGATTGATGGATACAAAGATTTTGAAGAAATGGCTCTTACTTTGACCGAGCCGGATGACGCGAAGTTCTCAAAATTCACTGCCGAAGGCAGAGCGCAGTTTGCGGCTTGCTCACTGATTGGCGATACCGATGGTTGGATTGTTTGTATCACAACAGACCAAAGCGAATGGCTCAGCGGCTGCTATATGGGAATTGTTGTCACTATTGTTATAGCGGTTGTTATGATTGTTTTGGCTATTTTCATCAGTTTCCAGTCGGCGAATATGATTGTTAATCCGATCAAGAAGATCTTGGATGTTATGAATGATGTTGAAAACGGTAATTTGAAGGTTTCCGTCAATCACTCCTCCAATGACGAAACCGGTCGGTTGGCAGTGGCTATCAACGGAACCATTCAGTCCCTGAATGCATACGTAAGCGAAGTTTCCAGAATCTGTCAGGATATTTCCGACGGCAACTTTGATGTTCACCGTCAAATCGAATTCCATGGCGACTTTATTCAGATTATTGACGCGCTTGACACTGCTTCCGATAAGTTGAGCGAAACTATGGAGCAGATTGATATTGCGGCATCTCAGGTAAATCAGGGCGCAACTCAGATTGCCGATGGCGCAACCTCGTTGGCTTCGGGTACTACCGAGCAGGCATCCTCTATTGAGGAGCTGGCAAGCATTATCGCAACCTTGAACGATAAGGTTACTTCTAATGCTAAGAACGCTGCTGATGCTAACAACAAGGCAAGAATCGCGGGCGAAAAGATTGATCAGTCCAACGACCATATGAAGGATATGATCAAGGCGATGAACAACATCTCCGAAAAGTCCAACGAAATCAGCAACATCATCAAGACCATCGAGGATATCGCATTCCAGACCAATATTCTCGCGCTCAACGCAGCTATCGAGGCAGCAAGAGCGGGTGCTTCCGGTAAGGGATTCGCGGTTGTTGCGGACGAGGTTCGCAATCTGGCTTCCAAGTCCTCCGAGGCAGCACAAAGCACTACAGAGCTTATCCAGCAGAGCATCAGCGCGGTTGAGAGTGGCTCTAATATCGCGAATGAAACCGCAGAGGCTCTTAACGCTTCCGTTGAGGTTACCAACCAGACAGTTAAGCTCATTGACGAGATTTCCGTTGCTTCTAAGGAGCAGGCTTCGATGATCGAGCAGGTAAATGTCGGTGTAGACCAGATCTCCTCTGTTGTACAAACCAACGCGGCTACCGCAGAGCAGTCCGCAGCTTCCAGTGAAGAGTTGAACGGTCAGGCTGCCGAGCTGCAGAATCTTACCAATAAGTTCACTCTCAAGAAGAGATAATAAACTAAAACATAAAAAGGCTGAGTTTATCCTCAGCCTTTTTTATTGCAAAAAGCCCTTGAATTTCTGTGCAGAATATGGTAAAATATAAATAGCTAAAATATTGGAGGGTAAAAAATGGAAAAGGTAATCGTAAATGCAAGCACAAAATATGATATTCTGATTGATAAGGGGATTCTTGATAAATGCGGTGAATATATCGCCGAATTGGAATTAGGCGGAAAAGCCGCTGTTATTACAGATGACAATGTGAATTTCCACTACGGCGAAAGAGTTATGAAATCGCTTCGCAATGCCGGGATAAACGCAAAAAAGTACGTTTTCAATCACGGGGAGTCTTCCAAAAACCACACTACCCTGTTGAACATATACGATTTTCTTGCGGAAAACGGATACACACGCTCGGATTTTATTGTTGCGTTGGGCGGCGGAGTGGTCGGCGATACCGCTGGATTCGTGGCGTCAACTTATATGCGTGGAATCGACTTTGTTCAGATTCCGACAACGGTTGTCGCACAGTCTGACAGTTCCGTAGGAGGAAAAACAGCCGTGGATATCCCCGCTGGCAAGAACCTTGTAGGGAGATTCCATCAACCGCGGCTCGTTATCTGCGATACGGATACCTTAAACACACTTACCCCCGCGTTTTTTTCGGACGGTATGGCGGAAGTCATCAAGCACGGAATGATCAAATCACGAGAGTTGTTTGACATACTCTCCGCAAAAGACATCAAAGAGAATATGGTGGATATAATCCGCCGCAATGTGACGATTAAAGGACAGGTTGTGGAGAATGACGAGCGTGAGCATGGCGAGCGTATGCTGCTGAATTTCGGACATACTCTCGGTCACGCGCTGGAAAAATATTACAACTTCCAAAAACTGACACACGGCTGCGCGGTTTCCATTGGAATGAGTACATTCACACATATCGCGGAACGCCGCGGAATGTGCAATCCCGGAGTTGCAAATCATTTGGACGAATTGCTGATAAAATGCGGACTGCCGATTACCGACCGTGCGCCGCTAAAGGATTTGTTCGAGCTGTCGCTCGGTGATAAGAAACACCTCGCCAATGGAATGAATATCGTAATTTGCACCGACATCGGGCAAAGCGAGGTTGTAAATATGTCGGTCGATGAGTATCGGATTTTCCTGTTGGGTGAGGTTTGAGTATGGATTTACAGATTATTCCAAGTGAACTGCGCGGCGCGGTTACAGTTCCGCCGTCAAAAAGCGTTGCGCACCGAATGATTATAGCGGCGGCACTGGCAAACGGAGTTTCGCGTATATCAAACCTGTATCCATCTGTGGATATTCTCGCGACTATGGACTGTATGCGTTCTTTGGGAGCGAAAATCGACTTCAACAACGATATTGCGATGATTGAAGGTATTAAAAATTCGCCTGATAAAGTTGTTCTGGATTGCCACGAGTCCGGGTCAACATTGCGATTCTTGATTCCCGTAGCGTGCGCGTTGGGTGTAAACGCGGAATTTATCGGCAGTGGAAAACTCCCACAGCGACCGATTACCACGTTCACGGAGGAGCTTCCGCGCCACGGAATCACATTCGACTTTTCGAACGCGAAAAATGGCGATTCCCTCCCCTGCCGCGTATCCGGTAAGCTCTCAGCTGGGCGGTATCAAATCGATGGGAGCGTTTCATCGCAATTCATCACTGGACTGCTGTTTGCATTAACTCTTACAGACGGCAACAGCGAAATTGATATAATCAACAAGTTTAACTCAAAGCCGTATGTGGACATCACGTTGGACGTTCTGCGTTCGTTTGGGAGTGAAATCCACGAAACGGAAAACAAATACCAAATTCGCGGCAGACAACGGCTAAAACCTCATAACTCTGCGGTTGAGGGCGATTACTCACAGGCGGCGTTCTTTTATGTCGCGAACGCACTGGGCGCGAATCTTGAAATCCGTGGGTTAAACGAAAAATCCGGTCAAGGCGACAAGAAAATTGTGGAAATCTGCGAACAATTCACCAAAACCGGGAACGCATTTGAATTGGATTGCTCGGATATTCCCGATTTGGTTCCGATTCTTGCTGTTCTGGCGAGCTTCTGTAATGGCAAGAGCAGACTCACAAATGTTGCGCGCCTGCGCATAAAGGAGTGTGACCGTCTTGCCGCGATGGAAACTTGTCTGAACCGTATTGGCGGACGCGTTTCGGCGAGTGAGGACTGCCTTGAAATTGATGGTGTTAAGTCGCTTTCGGGCGGTGAGGTGGAGTGCTTTAACGACCACCGAATCGCGATGTCCATGGCGATTGCGGCAACACGCTGCGAAAGTCCGTTGATAATACGCGGCGCGGAATGTGTACGCAAGTCGTTCCCGAATTTCTTTGACGTGTATAGAGAAATCGGCGGGAGATATGGAGAAATATGATGAGGGAAAATATGGCAAACGAAATAATGTTCCACAAATGCGAACTTGATGACGCAGAAGGGCTTTGTGAGCTTATTCAAATTGAGCTTGGCTACGCGGATATTACCGTTGACAAGGTGCGCTCTTCACTTGCGAAAATGCTTTCCTCGGACGATTATTTCACGATTGCTGCCGGAGAGAACGGCAAAATTTACGGGTATGTTTCGGCTGTGCGTGAGGTTTGTCTTGAGGCAGGCGAATATTACCGCGTGATCGGGCTTACCGTTAAGTCGGAGCATCAGGGGCGCGGATTGGGAACTGCGCTTCTCACGCTTGCGGAATCAAACGCCAAAGCTAATGGGGCGCGGCTTATGACGCTCAGCAGCAACTTTAAGCGCACCGAAGCTCACCAATTCTACGAAAAGCTCGGTTACACAAAAACGTCCTACTCATTCAAAAAATATTTATGAGGTGACAGAAAATGGCAATAGATAGATACGATTGGCACTATGACAGCGCGGAGGAAGCATACCGCGAACGAAACAATATCAGCGGCGAGCTTACCGATGAACAGTCGGAGGAAGTTTGCCTTTATGCGGCGGACCACATCGGGCTGTTTCTAAAGTGGATTATTGAAAGTGGATTTGAGGGTGTCGAGAGCGATCCCGAGGGTTGTGAGCTTGTTCGCAAGGGAGAAATTAACGGTGCGCGATATCTGATGGAGTACTGCGATGGTAAATTCTGGGACGTAGATGTTTCGGATGAAATACGTCCGTTTGTTGCATGGTACTATGAATCCGATGAAAATCTTTTTCTCAATGATTTAGAATCGGTGATAAACGGAGATTTTTATGAAACGATTTCGGGCGATACGGAATTCAACGCAGTAAAGCCGCTTATCGACAAGGCTTATTCGAAATTTAAGGGTGGGGATTAATTATGTCATCAAGTTACAACGGCGGAATCAAGTTTTCGCTTTTTGGGGAGAGTCACGGACGCGGAATCGGTGTGGTTATCGACAATCTGCCGAGCGGCGAGCCGATTGATATGGACAAAATCGGCGAGTTTATGGCACGGCGCGCCCCTAAAAAGGACGGCACCTCGACAATGAGGAATGAAAAGGACATTCCCGAGATTTTATCGGGGATTTACGAGGGGAGAACTACCGGCACTCCGTTGGCGGCTGTGATTTACAATACCGACCAACACTCCGCAGATTATGGAAATATCTCCCATATTGCACGTCCCGCTCACGCGGACTATACGGGATTTTTGCGTTACAACGGCGCGAATGACCCTCGCGGCGGCGGACACTTTTCCGGGCGGATTACCGCGCCGCTGTGCTTTGCGGGAGCGGTCTGCGCACAGATTCTGGAACATCGCGGGATTACAACAGGCGCACATATCCGCTCTATAAAAGGGATTTCGGATTCCGCGTTCCACCCCGTGAACATCACCGCCGCAGAGCTGGAATCCGTAAAAAGCCGCCCCTTCCCTACCCTTTCGATCGATGCGGAATCCCAAATGCGTGAGCTGATAAACTCTGCGCGAATGAATCAAGACAGCGTTGGCGGAATTGTGGAATGCGCGGCAGTCGGATTCCCCGCCGGAATCGGTTCGCCAATATTGGACGGTCTGGAGAACATTATTTCACGGCTAGTTTTCGCAATACCCGCAGTAAAAGGAATTGAGTTCGGCAATGGATTCGCGTGCGCGGATTTGTTCGGCAGCGAGAACAATGATGAATTTGCGATGGATAACGGGAAAATCGTAACGCGAACCAACAACCACGGCGGAATCCTCGGCGGAATCAGCTCCGGGGAGCCAATCATCTTCCGCGTTGCGTTCAAGCCAACACCGTCAATTTCGCGCCCGCAAAAGAGTGTTGACTTCAAGGAGCTTACTGAACAGGAGCTTGTTATCAAGGGGCGGCACGATCCTTGTATTGTTCCTCGCGCTGTTCCGTGTGTGGAATCCGCACTGAACATCGCACTGGTGTCGGCATTACTCGAAAATCCAAAACTGGGGTGATTGTATGAAAATTCCGAGAATACGTATCGAGGAAATTGACGACATATGCGTGCTGATTTGCTACCTGATTTATTCGCTCGGCTGCCCTCTCTCCAAAAAGCAGTTGATTGAAATCACCTCGCTTGAGGACGCGGTGAACTATTTCAGCTTTGTTCAGGCACTTGAAAAAGCCGAAACGCATCTCTGCGAGAAAATCGAGATTGACGGTGAACTGTTCTATGGCAACTCCGCTGCAGGAATCAAGGCAGCGCGGGAGTTGGGCGCGACATTGCCGCTTTCAATCCGCGATAAGATGTTCAAAGAGGCGGTTCGGGTTTACACACGCGATGCAATGAAAAGGAAAGGTTCAACCGTTTCGGTTCGCTACATCAAAAACGCGGACGGGAGCTGCACAGTTGGTGTCACAATTATGGACGAGATCACTGCTGTGCAGAAGTATTACTTTTCCGTTATTGTTCCAAACGAGGAAACGGCGGATTCGTACAAACACAAAATCACCGAAAATCCAAATGCGTTTGTGAAGTATCTCGATGATTATTTCGTTGAAAAGGAGTGATTAAGTGGTTTTCACTTTCGGTAAGTTCACCATTGATGTTGATGTTGAGAAAAACCGTACTTTCTATCAAACCGCCGAAGCACTCACCGCAGGCTGCAGATGCAACGGCTGTATGAATTTTGAAAAAGCGGCGGACTCGTTTCCCGAATCGGTGAGAGATTTTTTCCAAGGATTGGGAGTTGACCCAAGAAAGCCCGCCGAGGCATATGTCAACTGCTCCGAAGAAAACGGCAAAAAGCTGTTCTACGGCGGATTTTATCACCTTTGCGGGACAGTTCTCAAAGACAATAACGCGTGGATTTCGCAAGAGGTTGACGGCATTACCACAGTTTCATACATAAATGAGGACTATCTCTATGAAATTGATGATGGGTATTATGTCATATTCGGTAACGGAGGTGATGCTCTGCTTGAGGACGGATTCCCTGCGCCGGTAATCACGATGGATATTGAATTTCACGTTCCGTGGGTTTTGAACGAGTCAAATGACTATAAATAAAGCGGATACACGCTAATGTATCCGCAATTTTTTATTCTCCGCAATGCTCGCAGTCGTGATGTTGAGCGAATTTCTCATGGTCGTATTCAATACCATTCTTGTCGTAGTAGTCTTTTATTGCGGCTTTTACTGCCTCCTCTGCTAAAACAGAGCAATGCAGCTTATGTGCCGGAAGTCCGTCTAAAGCCTCCACAACAGCCTTATTGGTAAGCTCCAACGCTTGCGAAAGAGGCTTTCCCTTAATCATTTCGGTAGCCATTGATGAACTTGCGATTGCCGAGCCGCAGCCGAATGTGCTGAATTTCACATCGGTGATGATATCATTGTCAATCTTCAAAAAGATTTTCATAATATCGCCGCATTTGGCGTTTCCGACTTCCCCAACTCCATCTGCGTTTTCCATAGTACCAACATTACGCGGATTGGTAAAGTGATCCATAACCTTTTCACTGTATAACATATTTTCTTTTTCCCTCCTGTAAATCTTGCCAAATCGGTGACATTTTGCGCAGATACTCCACTACCTCTTTGGTAGATTTGATAATATAATCAATTTGTTCAACAGTATTTTCCTCGGAAAGCGTTAGTCTGAGCGAACCATGTGCGACTTCATGAGGTCTTCCGATTGCAAGCAGAACATGACTGGGATCAAGTGACCCGGAGGTGCATGCCGATCCCGAGGATGCGCAAATTCCCTTTGCATCCAGAAGCAACAGCAGGCTTTCGCCCTCTATCCCCTCAAAGCAAACGTTCACATTTCCCGGCAGTCGGTTGGATTTCGCTCCGTTCAATATCGTATGCGGTATTTCTAACAGACCATTAATCAACCTGTTTCGCATATCAATAAGTTTTGGCGTGTTTTCAGGGATTTTATCGACCGCTTCTTTGATGGCTGCTGCCATTGAACAGATACCGGCAACATTTTCGGTTCCTGCGCGTCTGCCACGCTCCTGCGCACCGCCCTCAATAAGGCAGGACGGCATAAGTCCTTTCCGAACATACAGCACTCCCGTTCCCTTTGGACCATGGAATTTATGCGCAGACAGTGACAGCATATCACACCCAATCTCCTTAACATTAATTGGGATATGACCAACCGCTTGAACTGCGTCTGTATGAAACAGTACTCCCTTTTCTTTGCAAACTGCCGCAATCTCTTTAATTGGCAATTGAGTGCCAATTTCGTTATTCGCAGCCATAATTGTAACCAATGCTGTATCTTCGTGAATGGCAGAGCGAACCTGTTCCGAAGTGACATTCCCCTCGCCGTCAACATCCAGAAGTTCGATCTCAAAACCTTGCTTTTCAAGTTTCTTCAGTGTGTGAAGAATTGCGTGATGCTCGGTTTTTTGGGATATTATGTGCTTCTTACCATTGCGCTTACCCCATTCGAAAGCAGTAAGCAGTGCCTGATTGTCCGACTCGCTTCCTCCCGAGGTGAAGAAAATCTCTTTCGGATCGGCACCGATACAAGCCGCAATTTGCTCACGCGCCTTGACCATCGATTCATTTGCAAGCTGACCTACCATATGCAAAGATGACGGATTTCCATAATCCTCTTCCAAATGCATAAGCATCGCGTTAATCGCTGTCTTGCTCATTTTTGTAGTCGCCGCGTTGTCTACATATATTTTGTTCATTTTACCACCTATTCACAATCCAAAGTAATCACATCTTTTTACTAGGATTATAACATATTTTTTGTAAATTGTCAAGTACTTTTTTTATTTTATAGTGAAATCCCCAAGAAATCACTGATTAAATTTCAAGTCTTATTTTGTGCGGTTTTCCCTAATATACTCCTCCAGCAGATTCGCCGCATATCGGCACAGTTCGGGGCAAGGGCGTTTCTTGTAGTATTCCGGAGTGCGCGCTTCGGGAGTCGCCGAATCTTCCGGTTTATCCAGACCCAACAGCTCACGACAGATTATACTCCCGTTGTCCTCGCGGAATTTCGCGGCAAGAGCGCGGATTTTCTCGTATAATTCCTTTTTTGTCGCAGTATCTTTTGGGTCGGAGTATCCATACAGCGAGCTTAAAACAAAGACTACACCGGAAAATGTGCCGCACACTTCTCTCAGTCTGCCCATACCGCCGCCAAAGCCGCTTGACAGCCGCGCGGCGGTTTCCTTGTCCAAACCCAGCTCCTCGGCAAATGTGACTGCCACGGCTTGCGTGCAGTTATATCCCGACAAAAAGTTTTTGTATGCCTTATCGCCCTTATTGCTCACTTGCAGAACTCCTCAATCGAATCAACAATCGGGTCCGCCGCAGTCGTTTCAGTAAGCTCCAGCATTCCGCTGTCCACCAGTTTCGCAATCTCGGGATCAATCGGCAGTTTTGCCAAAACCTTGAGGTCAAACTTCTTGGCTGTTTCGTCAATGTGGCTCTCTCCGAACACGCTGATGTGCTTTCCGCAGTCGGGACAGAGCACGTAGCTCATATTCTCAACAAGACCGATAATCGGAACATTCATCATATTCGCCATCTTAACCGCCTTGCCTACAATCATGGAAACAAGCTCCTGTGGCGAGGTTACAACGATAATTCCGTCCAGCGGGATAGACTGGAATACAGTAAGCGGAACATCTCCTGTTCCGGGAGGCATATCCACGAACATATAGTCCACATCGTCCCAGATAACGTCCGTCCAGAACTGCTTCGCCGTGCCCGCGATAATCGGACCGCGCCAGACTACGGGGTCTGTATCATCGGGCAGCAGCAGGTTCACGGACATAACCTTAATTCCCTTTTTCGTTACAACAGGGAAAATCGCGTTCTCATTGCCCTCAGCCTTTTCGGTAAGTCCGAAAGCCTTCGGAACGGAGGGACCGGTAATATCCGCGTCAAGAACGGCGGTCTTAAATCCGCGCCGATTCATCAGCACAGCAGAAAGACAAGTCACTAACGACTTGCCGACTCCGCCCTTTCCGCTTACAACGCCGATTACCTTTTTGATATGCGACAGCTCGTGCGGCTTTTCAATCATACTTTCGGGCTTACGCTCCGAGCAGCTCTCTCCGCAGCTGCTGCAATCATGTGTACATTCGCTCATAAAAAATCTCCTTATAAAATTAAACTGGCAAAGCTCTCGCCGTCAACCTTTCCGCTGACGTTCAAAAGCTCCAAAACCGTTGCCCCAATATCGCCGAATCCGTTTCGCGTGCCGAGATTTACCGAACGGATCTCATTGCCGTAAATCATCACGGGGATATACTCGCGCGTGTGGTCGGTACCCGAATGGCACGGGTCGCAGCCGTGGTCGGCAGTGATAATCAGCACGTCCTCGGGATTCATATCACGCATAAATCCGCCCAGCCAGCTGTCAAACTCATTCAGCGCGGCAGCGTAGCCCTCGGGGTCGCGGCGATGCCCGTACTGCATATCAAAATCCACCAGATTCGTAAAGCATAGACCGCTCCAATCCTGCTGTTGGTACTTCGCGGTTATTTTCATATCAGCATTATTACCGATTTGGCGGTCACACTTAGTGATTCCCTTTCCCGCAAAAATATCGTAAATCTTGCCGATTCCGATTACCTCTTTGCCGTTTGCTTTGAGAATATCAAGCGCGGTATCACGCGGCGGCTCAAGTGAGAAATCGTGTCGGCGAGGAGTTCGCGTGTACGGGTGTTCCCCCTCAAACGGACGCGCGATAACACGTCCTACCGCATAATCTCCCGTAAGTATTTCCCGGGCAATACGACAATATTCATACAGCTTCTCAACAGGAACAACGTCCTCGTGAGCGGCAATCTGGAAAACGCTGTCCGCGGAGGTGTACACAATCAGCGCACCCGTTTGAACGTGTTCTTTGCCATAATCAGCAATGACTTTTGTTCCCGAATACGGCTTGTTGCAGAGAACTTTTCGTCCGGTTGCCTGCTCGAATTTCCCGATTACCTCCGGGGGGAATCCGTCCGGAAACGTTGGAAAAGGCTTCTCGGACACGCAGCCCGCCATTTCCCAATGCCCCGTAGTGGTATCCTTACCCTTAGAGCGTTCTGAAATGCGCATAAACGCGCCCATCGGAGATTCCGATTTTTCTCCTACCTCTACACCGTCAATGTTGAAAAGTCCAAGTTTTTGCATATTAGGAACATTCAGCTTTCCCGTATTGAAGCAAGAACGCAAAGTATTCGCTCCCCTGTCGCCAAAATCAGCCGCGTCGGACATTTCGCCGACACCAAAGCTATCCAGAACTATCCAGAATACTCGTTTAGCCATAATATCACCTACCCCTCCAAAAATCTGTATTTCAGATTTTCGGCAATTATATAATTTGTTTCATGACCGTTGTTAAGCGGATAACGCTCTGTGTGAGTCAGTGGATTGAATCCACTCCAGTCCGCCCATACGATAAGCCTGTCATCGCGCGTTTTCCCGAGCAAATCGGTGCGAAATTCAAGAGCCGCGTCTAAAATTTCGCAAAAAAAAGAATCGCGAAAACCTGTTATTACGCATTTTCTCACACCCGAAAAGAATAACTCTATCGGCTTATTCCACTGGCTGTGCAATATCATGGAAATTGTGTGCTCGTCCGAATCTCCGCAGCCCATACCGCCGTTCTTATCAACATAATTCCCGCTGTTGTAGTTTATCGACACAATGCAGGTATCGTGAAATCCGCCATATTCGCTCATAAGCGTTTTTATCGCTGCTTCATCTGTAATTTCTGTCCAACACAAATTTATTCACCCTCTGTAAGAAGTTTAACGGCGGAGCTTGTTCCAATGCGCTCGCAGCCCTCATTGAGGAACATCTCAAGGTCGGATTTGGTTTTTACACCACCCGCCGCCTTGATTTTCACATTCTCGCCAATATGCCGCTTAAAAAGTCGAATGTCCTCTATATCCGCGCCCGCCGTGCCGAATCCCGTGGAGGTCTTGATAAAATCCGCGCCACCATTGGTTACACACTTACACAGCTCGATTTTCTCTTGCTCCGTGAGATAACAGGTTTCGATAATTACCTTGAGGATCTTATCTCCGCAAGCGGCTTTCGCTCTTGCAATCTCATCACGAACATCATCAAATCTACCGTCCTTGACCCAACCAAGATTCACCACCATATCGATTTCGGACGCTCCGTTTTGAATCGCGTTTTGAGCCTCAAAGCACTTGACCTCCGTGGTGGAATATCCAAGCGGGAATCCGATTACAGTACAGATATTAAGCTCAGGAAATCTTTCGTGCGCGAATTTTACATAGCTCTGCGGTATGCAGACGCTTGCTGTGCGGAATTTCAATGCTTCCTCACACAACCGCGTTATCTGCTCCTCGGTTGCTGTGGCTTTAAGTAATGTGTGATCTATGTGTGGAAAAATTTCGCTGTTGTTCATAACCAAACTCTCTTTCTGAGCAATGAATGTGGAGGAACGACAATATCCGATGGGATTGTGAGTTTCATCATCGCGTGACGCGCCGTGTCAATTTCCTCTCCGCTCTCGCTGAACATTTTAGTCGGCGAAAACGGAATCGGCGCGGTTTTCGGCGCTAAAATCTCCAGTTCGTCCGAGAGCGTAAAATGATTTCGTTGAGTTAAAGTCATAATGCCGTTTTCACAGCAATCAACCGTTCCCACGAAGTCATATTTGCGCATATAACCGCTATCGGTGAAATATTGTCCGCCGTTGGTGATTTCGTTCGGATTTTGCGATTCGCTGCCGTCATTCGGGTGTCCGTAGAAAAATCCGGTGCAATACGGACGGTGACTGATTTTGTTTACCTCATCCAATACCCACTGCGGCGGACGTTCTCCGTTCAGCGCGCAGTCCAATGCGGCTCTGTAAGCGTTGGTGGTAAGCGCGGTATAGTACGCGGACTTTGCCCTTCCCTCGATTTTAAGGCTGTAAACGCCCGCGTCAATAAGATCGTCAAGATGCTCAATCATACACATATCACGCGCGTTGAGAATGAATGTTCCTCGTTCGTCCTCAAACACCTTGTAGAACTCATTCGGACGCTTTTCTTCCATCAGATAGTATCCCCAGCGGCAAGGCTGAGCGCATTCGCCGCGATTGGCATTCCGTCCCGTAAGATACTCGGATATCAAGCATCTCCCCGAAAAGCTGACGCACATTGCCCCGTGAACGAACACTTCAATCTCCATATCACTTGGAATTTTCTCGCGGATTACTCTGATATTTTCGAGGTTGACCTCACGCGCGAGAACTGCGCGTTTTACGCCCATTTTATACAATTCACACGCGGTACGATAGTTCACTATTCCTGTTTGGGTGGAAGCGTGAATTTCCAACCCCGGCGCAAACTCCCGAATCATTGCGATTACCCCAATGTCCGCCGCGATAACCGCGTCCGCACCTACGTTTTGAACCATCGAAATAAACTCCGGAAATCTGTCCGCCTCTTCATTCAACGGAACGGTGTTACAGGTTACATAGACCTTTACTCCGCGAGCGTGGGCGGTCTGTACGGCTCTGCACAAGCCATCCTCATCGAAATTCTTCGCGCCCGCTCTCATTCCGTAGGACTTCCCCGCGAGGTATACCGCGTCCGCACCGAAATCCAACGCGGAAAGCAGACTTTCCTCATCGCCCGCAGGAGCAAGCAGCTCAGCCTTTTTGTTCGTCATCGCGCTCACTCCTCTTCCTCCGCATGCAATGCCGCGTCTTTAATGTTCTGCTCGTGTTCCTCGAGAGTACGCGCCCAATAGAACACACCATCGCTACTTGCAAGGAAGTAGTAATAGTTGGTCTGCGCTGGGTAGAGAGCTGCCTTTATAGCCATCATTCCTGGATTGCAAATCGGTCCGGGCGGCAATCCCTCGCATTTATAGGTATCGTAAGCGTCCTCAATTTCCTGGCGCTTATCGGCGCTCAGCGACTTTGTATTCGGCTCAATAACACGTTTAATATAGGTATCGGTAGTGTCGGACTGCAGCTCCGCGAAGTTTTCGGGATCATTCAAGCGGTTGTGGAATACGGAGGAAATATTTGCCATATTTTCCTCGTTTGTACCCTCCCATTCAATCAACGACGCGAGCGTAATAACCTCGTCAAGCGTCATATCAAGCTCCGCCATACGCTTTTTCATATCCTTGGTGATCTTATTCTCGAAGTTATCATACATCTTGTCTACGATCTTCAGCGCATACTCCGAGGTATCGAAATTGGGATTTCGCTTAAGGTCTTCATTTACATAAAATTGGTAGGTATCGGGGAAAATATATCCCTCTAAAGCGTAAAAGCGGTTCGGGTTGTTCGGAATCCCTTCCTCAAAGTCATATTCATTGATCTTATCCTTGTAACACTTCACAAAATCCGCCGCGCGGCAAACCATATTATCTTCAAGTATTTTACCAATCTCGTTAGCTGTCAATCCTTCGGGAATTACAACGTCTACTGTTTCGGTGTTGTAACTCATTTGAGTCGCAAGAGCGTTGATGATACTACCGTAGCTCATATTAGAGCTTACGATATGAATCCCCTCTCGGAAAGAATCTTCATTTTTAGAGATTTTCAGATATGTCTTAAAAAGCCACGGGGACTCAATAACCCCACTGCTATGAAGTGTTTCGGCGATTGACGAGGGAGTCATAGTATCCGAAATGGTAATTTCTATCTTGTTGCTCGGCTTGGACATTCCGGTAAAATCGCGGATTCCGCCGATTACATTTATTGCCAGAGCCACACCGATTCCAATAGCCCCCACCGAGATAACCGAACCCAAGAAAATCTGTCCCATTGTGCGGGTGTGATTGGTCTGTTTTTTCTTTTTCCTGCGTTTCTTCACAGGATTCGCGGAGGACGGACGATTCGGCGTTGGAACACCGTTTCTCAGTGAATCCATACGCATTGTTTTCTCCATATTCTCCGCAGAATTATTCTCAATGAACTCTTCTCTGGGTGTAATTCCGCGAATTTCATCATCGGAAACCGATGAAAGCGGAACGCTGTTCATCTCCTGTGTTTTATCAAATTCGCCTGTTTCCTCCTGGTTTTCCCAGTCGGAATATTTGTTTTCGTTGTCCATAGTTTTCCTCCGTCAAATCGGATTTCTGTTAAATAATGTCAAATCAGCCTTTATATCATGTGATTCACGCGGAACATTTTGCCTGAATGATTCATAGCATAAAATAACGCTTGTTCCGCGAAAACCGCTTAAAAATCTGTCATAATACCCGCGCCCATAACCCAGTCGAAATCCATCACCGTCCGCACACAATGCCGGAACTACACACAATGTGCGCTCGTCCGCAATAGCGATTCTTTCACGTTTCGGTTCAAGTATCCCGAAGCTGCCCGGAATCAGATCCTCCAAACGGCTTATGTAGTGGAACGTAAGCTCGGTGTCGCTGCTTACGGGTGCTGCTACAGGGATTCCCCGCTCAAAGCAGTATGCGATAAGCCGCCGCGTATCCACCTCGATTTCAGTGGATACATATGTGAAAACCGATTCGGCACTGTCAAGAAATGACTTTAACTGTTCAAAGATGTCCGAATCCCATGCCGATTTCAGATTAACGTCCATCTCCTTGCGGCGGGCAATCAGCTCACGCCGCAAGGCGGATTTCAGCTCACGCATTGAATAGCCGCGCGAACGCTGTCGGATTCTTCCTTGCCTTTAAGCACTTTAACAAGCTCCAGACCGAACTCGACAGCCACTCCCGCGCCTGCGGCAGTGGTGAAGATTCCGTCCGTAACCACTTTCTTGTCGGAGAGCTTCGCGTCCGTAAGGAACTTCTCGAATCCCGGGAAGCAGATAGCCTCCTTGCCCGCCAACAGCCCTTTCTTGCCGAGGATTGACGGCGCGGCGCAAATCGCCCCAATCGGGATATTGTGTTCCACGCAGTAATCAATCGCGCTCTGAACCACGGGATTTGCCTCAAGATTCAGCGTTCCGGGCATTCCGCCGGGCAGCACAATAAGCTGCAATCGTTCGTCCAGCTCCACCTGCATATCCGTGATGTCACACAATACGGGTACGCCATGAGAGCTTTTAACGCCATCATTCTTGATACCAACCGTAACAACGTCCAAACCAGCGCGGCGCATCATATCGATCGGCGCGATCGCCTCAGTTTCCTCAAATCCGTCTGCTAAAAATACGTAAATCATGGTTTTCCTCCAAAAGTTATATTATACTTTTCCTCCAGAAACACGGGGTGATAGGACAGCTTCGCCTTGCGCAGATTCTCCGAACCGGTATCCTCCTCGCGGTTTATATACTTGTATTTCCCGCCAAGAAATTTTACAAATTCGCGGTTGATTGCCGCGTATGTTCCCTGAAAATCCCGCAGAGCCTTCTCAACGTGAACCACAAAGCAGTCCGCCGAGGACGGCTCTCCAAATGTATATGCGTTCACCTTGCCGTTCACGCGGATTACCCCGCCGATGTACCCCAGCTGCTCAAAATTCTTCAGCGAGCGCACCACGACCTGAAGCTCGTCACACTTATCCCTCACATCATTCGGATTGCTGTAATCAATGCTCTGCTCTGCCCAAGCGTTGTTCATCTCAAGACATTCGTTGATATTGTCGGCGGTGAGCGGCTCAAAGCTCCAGTCGTTCTCGTAAAATCGGCTTAAATGGTTGCGTTTTGCGTGATATTTCCTGCCGCTGAGATTCACCAAATCCTCCGCCAGATACACATAATCGCACAAATCGCGGTTTAATTCGGCAGATGCCTCAGGATAAAGCTCGGTGATTTTCCGCGTGATTTCCGCGTTCGCGGAGATACGAAGCGGAAATCCGTTTTCGGTTGCGTACTCGGAGAGCAGTTCCACAGCGGTTTGAACATTCCCACACCCAGCGGGATATACAAATCCGATTGAATCGCCGCTGCCTCGTTTAAGAAAGTACATCTCCTCGGCAAAGCAAACCTCAACATTATATTCGTTACTCCATACGAAATTGTTCCCGAACGTGTACTCGCAGCCGCGAAAATCAGAACAACGCAGTAATTCGTCCGCGCGGGACTTGTCACTCAACTCAATTTCACGAAATTTCAACTCAGCCATTATAAAAACAACACCTTCAAAATGGAACAAATTTGTATGTAGATATCCTCGATTGGCAGCGGCAAGTCGTCCTCCGCGCATTCAATCACGTTCCAACCGCAACGCTGCGCCAGAATCAGCGCATTCGAGCGGCACGCTTCCAAGAACCGTACGTTACGTTCGTGGATATCCTTTTTTTGCTCATCGCCCATATACCGCTCCGAGAGCAGCCTCTGCGACACCTCAATCGGCATATCAAGATACAGCACCAAATCCGGCGCGGGAAGTCCCAACTTGTTGTACTCGTAATCAAACAGCCAATCGAGGAATTTCTCCTGCTCATCGGGCGGTAGCTTTGTCAATTGATAAATCGCGTTGGACGTGGTATAGCGCCCGCAAAGGATGATTCCACCGTGGTTGTAAAACTCTTTCCAATCCGTCACATAGCTTACATATCGATCAATGGCATACAATGTAGATGCCGTGTACGCACCGTTTATGTCCTCACACGGAATTTTCCCGTTCAGGTAGTCCTTGATGAGTGCGCCGCTCAGCGAATCATAGTTCGGAAAACTGACTGCGCGGCATTTGACATCACGCGACTGTAAATATTCGGCAACAAGCTCCAATTGAGTGGATTTTCCACTTCCGTCCAGCCCGTCAATCACAATAATTTTGCCCTTGCTCATTATTACATCTCCAAATTTTCTGTATATCGCAATATCAAAATCACTGACATATATACATATATTGTATCATATTCTTGACAAATAGTCAATATTTATTACGATTTTTTTCAAAAAATTCACAGATATTTCCTTGTCACTATAAAAAAATCCAAAGAAAAATCTTTGGATCAGTGACATTTATTTACTCAATTGGCAGTATCTGCCTTGCGGCGAGAAACCGACATTTATGTAGAATCCTGTCAAATCGTCACGGCATAGGACGAAAACATCGCTTGGAGAAAGCTCCGCGCAGACCGCGCGTATCAGTTGTGTGGCATTCCCTTTATTTCTTTTTTGTGCAGAAGTCGCAATTTGCGACAAAAGAGCCTCGCCATTCAGATTGTGCTGAATTACAAGAACGGAATCCCCTAACCGCTGCGCGGCGGATATTCCGTGACGTATTCGATGTGACATATCCAGATACCACGGCTCAAACTCAATATCAAACGCGGATTTCAGAACTTCATATATCTCCGAAAGCGGCGGATTGTGCTCCGTTTCACATGGAGTTTTGCAACCCATAAACCGCATCAGATTCACGATTTCGTTTTTGCAATATATCATTTTGGAGAGCTGTTCACCCACGCGCTCCGAACAGAAAATTTCCGAAAATCCACAGAAAGAAAAAAACTCCGCAAGCTCGTCAAAATCGGAATTACATCCGATTTCAGACACAACAAAACTGCCGCCCAACTCCGAAATTATAAAATCATCCGAATAGAAAAAGCGGCAAAATTCATATTTTATTCCGTAAGAGAGCAACAATGCACGGATTTTCTGCGCCAAAATTCCCGAATCGGGCAACTTGGCAAGTTCCTCCGAAAACTGTGCGCGCCGTATCATAGCTCTGCCACAGCGGACAGCATCTTCTCGGCAAGTGCGCTAACGGCATAAAAATCGCTTTCCTTGATGACACAAGATGGCGAGTGCAGATACCGACACGGTACTGAAATCGCGCAAGTGCGCACTCCACCGCGGCTAACGTGAATCGCGCCGCTGTCGTTTCCGCCTGCAATCAAGGTCTTGGTCTGAGCCGGGATTCCGCATTTTTGCGCTGTTTCAACCGCCAACGCATATAATCCGCGATCATAAATTGTGCTGCGATCCATATAAGATACAACCGCGCCGCTGCCCAACTCGCAGACCTTCTTAGAACCCGAAACACCCGCAATGTCACACG
The DNA here is from genome assembly GCA_014799385.1 of Oscillospiraceae bacterium. GTDB lineage: Bacteria > Bacillota > Clostridia > Oscillospirales > Ruminococcaceae > CAG-115. The sequence goes on along the minus strand of JAAVIC010000033.1, from coordinate 115,918 downwards.
CGGTGGTGGTTTCCAGTACGATTGCGATGTCCGGTGCAATTGTGAACGCAGCTGCTTTCGCGCCGCGCGTTCCTATTTCCTCTTGAACGGTGAACACATACCATGCGTCATATTCCGGCTCGCCGTTAATCATTTCCATCATAATTAGACAACCCGCACGGTCGTCAATAGCCTTGCCCTTGACAAACCCATTTCCGAATCCGAAATAATCTGTATCAAAATACGCTCTGTCACCAAGCGACACAACTTTTTCAGCCTCCTCACACGAGGAAGCACCAATGTCAAGATACATTTCGGAGAAATCGGGAATTTTCTTTAGCTCCTCGGCTGACTGTTGGTGAATCGCCTTTACACCGACCACACCAAGCGCGCCGCGCTCCAACCGAAGTGCCTTCCCCAGCACCACACCGGGATTCACGCCGCCTACCGCATCAAAGCTCAGAAATCCGTCATCTCCGATATGGGTGACTATAAAGCTGACCTCGTCCATATGTGCCGCGAACATTATTTTGTTTTTTGGTGTTTTCTTGCCTTTTTTGAATACCAACAGATTTCCGAGATTGTCGGTAATCACCTCGTCAGCGTGGATATTTGCGGCAATGAAATCGCGAACCCGCGCCTCATCTCCGGAGCCGCCGTTCAATTTACAGATTTCTTCCAGTTTATCGAGCATTTTGAGCACCTCCCGCAGCGTATTCGCAAATAAGACTTGCCGTGGATTCGATGTCATTTAAGTTCACACATTCCACAGGAGTGTGCATATATCTGATTGGGAACGACAGCGTACAACACCGTGTTCCATTGCCAGAAACGCTGATTGCGTCCGCGTTTGTGCCTGTTGAAGTCGGCATAACCTCACAGGTGAATGAGGTATTCTTTGATTCCGCAAGACTACGTAAAGCATTGGACATCTGCTTGTCAAGAGCAGCCGAGAAACCAATCATCACGCCGCTTCCGAGCGGCGCGGTTTCTTTGGGGCTGCTGTCCGGGGTTCTGCCGAACGAAACGTCCACTATAAGCGCCTCATCTGGTTGAATACAGAATGCTGCTTGCTTTGCACCTCGCTCACCCGTTTCCTCCTGTGCGGAGAAACAGATTGCCAGATTATATGCCAATTCTCTGCCGCGCAGCTTGTCCAACGCTGCCAAAATCGCGCAGACACCGCTGCGGTCATCAATTGAGGGCGCACTTACCACGCCTCCGCACAGTTCACGAAAGCGCGAATTGATCGTTATTCTGTCGCCGAGCGCAACAAATTCCGCAGCTTTCTCGCGCGGCATTCCGATATCAACATAAATATCGCCGATTTCGGGGGCGGAATTGTCCTTTGAAACGTGCGGCGGAAGTGTTGAAATCACGCCTTGAATCGGCTTTCTGCCGTGAACGGTAACCGACTGCGCCAAATACGTGCGAATATCGGGCGAACCGCATGAACCCACACAGAGGAATCCGTGTTCCTCGGCATAGGTTACAATCAAGCCCACCTCATCGATATGCGCGTCAAGCATAAGCGTTTTCGCATCGGGATTCGGGGATTTTACATATCCCGTAACATTTCCGAAAGCGTCAACGGATACTTCTTTGGCATACTCTTTCAATAGTTCTGCCGCAACATTTGCTGCGGAAAACTCATCTCCCGAAACACCTATCTGTTCAGTAAGCGTTTTAAGAGTTGATTTGATATTCAAAACAGCACCCCTTCTATTTCAAAAAGTCGTTTTCAACCTCTCCGAGATTAAAGTCAAAGCCCTTGAAATTCAGCGTTTCCAATTTGTAGAGAACAAGCTCCTGCGGAAATCCAAGACATTTCGCGAGAGCCGCAGCATCTGATTGAAATTCCGTTTCCGCAATGATTTCATCATCGGATATAAGCACGGCGGCGGCGAAAAGGTTCGCCTCACGCTCGGTTTTGTTGCCCGACAAAAGAAGCGTGTTTTCACGGATTCCTCCCGCAGACAGCTCCCTGTGAAGCATATCATGACCCAATTCGTGCGCGCAGACCACCGCTTTGGTTATATCGTCCAGATTCTCGTTTATAACGATATAACGGCATTGGTTCTCGCAGAGATAAAACCCTTTCAGCCCGCCGAGGTCTTTGAACCACACGTTTGCCCCGGAATTTTCGGCGGTTTCGAAAATATTCCTCCCGCCAAATTCTTCCAGAACGCGCTCGGCAATAGAGATAATGTGCCCGATTTGAGGCATTATTTCTTACCGTCCGCCTCGCCGTTCTTCTTGGAATCCTCGTAAATCTCGCTCAGTACAGCCATCAGGCAGCTCTTGTCGTCATCGGACAGCGAATTGCCCGCAAAAAGACCACGCGACTTATTCAGGAACTTCATCGCCTCAACGGAATCTCCGCCCTTTGTGGCAATGCTCTTGATGAACTTCTCTTCATTGGTAAGCTCCAGATCCTGCTTCTCATCAAGCAGAAACTCGGGGGTCATATCAAGCTGCTTCGCAATTCTCTCCATCACGGATTTTCTCGGATTGCGCGTACCACTCATATAATATGCAAACGCACGGTATGTAATACCTACGCTCTCCGCAAAATCAACGCGTCTTATGCGCTTTCTGTTCAACAGAATATCCAGTTTTTCGTTCAACTTCATAATTGTTATCCTCCTAGAAAAGATATGGAAAAATTTACTTCACACTTATATTATACTCGTGAATTGATGATTTGTCAACCCCTATTTTTATTTTTTGAAAAAAGCCAATATTCATTTTCGTGAATATTATTCACGAAATATTCGAGCATTTTCTAAAAAATTCGCAAAAAACGCGCAAAATTATGAATATTATCTGAAAAAGTGAATATTTTTGCTTGACTTTTTTCAAAAAAATATGTATAATAGAATATGTAAAATTCATTTTTAAGACAAAAAAGGAGAATTATTATGGCTAAGGAAATCAAAAAAGTTGTTCTGGCATATTCGGGCGGACTGGATACATCTATTATAATCCCGTGGCTTAAGGAAACCTACCCCGGCTGCGAGGTTATCTGCGTAGCGGGAAATGTTGGTCAGGACGCGGAAATCGTAGGTCTTGAGGAGCGTGCGAAACAAACCGGCGCGTCCAAGCTCTATATCGAGGATATTCAGGACGAATTTGTCAACGATTTCATCTTCCCGACCTTGAAAGCGGGCGCAAAGTATGAAGGCTACCTCCTCGGAACATCTTTCGCGCGTCCTCCGATTGCGAAGCGTCTGGTTGAAATCGCGAAGAAAGAAAACGCGGACGCTATCTGCCATGGCTGCACCGGCAAGGGCAACGATCAGGTACGTTTTGAACTTACCATTAAAGCTCTTGCTCCCGATTTGGCAATCATTGCGCCGTGGAGAATCTGGGATATCAAATCCCGCGACCAGGAAATCGACTACGCAGAGGCACACAACGTTCCTATTAAAATCAACCGCGAAACCAACTATTCTAAGGATATGAACCTGTGGCATCTGTCGCACGAGGGTCTAGACCTTGAAGATCCCGCAAACGAGCCGCAGTACAACAAGCCCGGATTCCTTGAGTTGGGCGTTTCTCCCGAGCAGGCTCCCGATAAGCCCACCTACATTACGATCCACTTTGAAAAGGGTATTCCCACCGCGCTGAACGGCGAGAAAATGGACGGAGTTAAGCTCATCAAAACCTTGAATAAGCTCGGCGGTGAGAACGGAATCGGTTTGTTTGACATAGTAGAGAACCGCCTTGTCGGAATGAAGTCGCGCGGCGTCTATGAAACTCCCGGCGGAACGATTCTGTATCACGCTCACGAGGTTCTCGAAACCATCTGCCTTGACAAGGAAACCCAGCACTACAAAGCGGGTCTGGCGCAGAAATACGCGGACATTGTATACAACGGTCAGTGGTACACTCCCCTGCGCGAGGCTATGGACGCGTTCGTGGACAAAACCCAAGAAACTTGCACAGGCGATGTAAAGCTCAAGCTCTACAAGGGCAACATCATCAATGCGGGCGTAACTTCTCCGTATACACTGTACAGCGAGGACTTCGCTTCGTTCGGCGAGGACGATGTTTACGACCAGAAGGATTCCGCGGGCTTTATCAACCTGTTCGGTCTGCCTATCAAGGTTAAGGCTCTGCTCGACGCAGAAAGAAACAAGTAATTTTTGGAGATTTTTCAATTCAAAGCGGGAAACGGCTTTTCCCGCTTTGATATTTATTTCTAATAAAGGAGGAGCAATATGTTAATTGCTGCACTTGTATGTCTTGCAATCGGAGTTCCGTTTTTGATAGTCGGTATCCTTTCTTTGCAATATCATGAGGGAAAACCGTTTCAAGCAAAGGTTCATTTAAGCGGAGAAGGAATGATTACAGTAAGATATAAAATAAAGGGAAAGGTTTACTATAAGGATTTCGAGTGGAAGCCGATTCACCCCCTTATGCCAAGGCCAAAAGTCGGGCAGAATGTCACATTAAAAGGCACTCTTGATAATCCAACCACGATTATTTACAGCAGAGGCGGTCTTGAAAGCTCCTTTGCCTTAAAAATTGCAGGAATCGTTATCGGAGCGTTTTTCTCACTTGTGGGACTGTTTCTTCTATTGCTGACGCTGCTCCCTTTATTATTGGGATTTGCATCTCAAAACAATGTACCGGAGGATTTTTACAACAGCTATTATGGCATTTCGGCGATGATTCGCAAATTACAGTGAGCAGAGTTTATATTCGTTCAAAATAACAAAATAACAAACCGGAGGAATTTTATTATGTCAATGATGTGGGCTGGAAGATTTTCCAAGGAGGTTGACAGCAAAGTCAACGCTTTTAACTCGTCAATCGCTTTTGACGCGAGAATGTATCGGCAGGATATTGAGGGGAGCATTGCTCATGCGACTATGCTCGGCGAACAGGGCATAATAAGTATGAGCGACTCGCTGGAGCTTATCGGCGGACTGAAAGAGATTCTCGATGATATTGAAAGCGGAAAACTGGAATTTGATTCCAATGCCGAGGATATTCATATGTTTATTGAGGCGGAACTTACCAAACGTCTCGGAGATGTAGGAAAGCGGCTTCACACCTCGCGTTCGAGAAACGACCAGGTGGCATTGGATATCCGCTTGTATCTTCGTGATGAAATCAAGGAAATAAGACTGCTTATAAAGCAGCTTATTGAAACTCTTTGCAAAATCGCCGAACAGCACGCCGATACCATTATGCCGGGGTATACTCATCTGCAAAGAGCGCAGCCCATTACGTTCGGTCATCATATGATGGCTTATGCGCAAATGCTGCTGCGTGATATTGACAGACTGAATGATACCGAAAGACGTATGAACGTGAATCCTCTTGGTAGCTGCGCGCTCGCGGGGACTACCTACAACATTGACCGCTTCCGCACCTCTTCCCTGCTCGGAATGACCGAGCCTATGTCAAACTCTCTGGACGGTGTTTCCGACCGTGATTTCTGCATAGAGCTTGCAAGCGCATTGTCTGTATGTATGATGCACCTCTCGCGGTTCTCCGAGGAGATAATTCTGTGGAGCAGTTGGGAGTTTAAGTTCATTGAGTTGGACGATGCGTTCTCAACAGGTTCGAGCATTATGCCGCAAAAGAAAAATCCCGATGTTACCGAGCTTATACGCGGAAAAACCGCGCGTGTTATCGGCGACAATATGACGCTGCTGACGATGATGAAAGGTTTGCCGCTTGCGTACAATAAGGATATGCAAGAGGATAAAGAGGCGATTTTCGACGCGGTGGACAATATCAAGCTCTGCCTCGTGACGTTTATTCCGATGTTGGACACTATGACGGTTCTTAAAGACAATATGCGAAATTCCGCCGCAAAGGGCTTTATCAACGCGACCGACTGCGCGGATTATCTGGTTAAAAAGGGTATGCCGTTTCGCACTGCCTATAAAATCACTGGCGGACTGGTGGCGATGTGCATTTCCAAGAATACAACGCTTGAGGAGCTTCCGATTGAGGATTACAAGCAACAGAGCGAGTTGTTTGATAACGATGTTTACACAGCGATAAGTCTTGATACCTGCGTTAAGGAGCGCAAATCATACGGCGGACCCGCTCCCGAAAAAGTGACAGAACAAATTGAACTTACGCGCAAGAAACTGGAGGAACTTTACAATGGTTAAGGTCTATATTGACGGTCAAGAAGGTACAACAGGGCTGAAAATTCTTGAGCGGTTTAAGGACAGAAACGATATTGAACTGCTGCGAATCTCGGAAGATAAGCGCAAGGACAATGATGAACGTAAACGATTAATCAATTCCTCCGACTATACTTTTTTGTGCCTGCCCGACGCGGCGGCAAAAGAGGCTGTGGCAATGGCGAATGCGAACGTCCGTATAATTGATGCTTCCACCGCGCACAGAACCAATCCAGATTGGGCATACGGATTCCCGGAGCTTGGCGCGGATTTTCGCGAGAAAATCGCGAAATCAAATCGTGTTGCCGTGCCGGGGTGTTATGCGAGCGGCTTTGCTTCAATGGTTTACCCGCTTGTAAAGCTCGGAATAATGCCGAAAGACTATCCCGTATGCGCTCACGCGGTATCGGGATACAGCGGCGCAGGGAAAAAAGCTATCGCGGTTTACGAGGGCGAGAGTCGCCCGGCGGATTATGACACTCCGCGTCAGTATGCGCTTACTCAGCAGCACAAGCACATTCCCGAAATGCAGAAAATAAACGGATTGGAATATGCTCCCGCGTTTAATCCGCTTGTGTGCGATTACTTCTGCGGAATGGTGGTTTCTCTGCCGATTCATACGCGGCTGCTTGCAAAGAAGTACTCCCCTGCCAATATTCGGAACTCTCTCGCGGATTATTACAAGGATTCGTTCTTCGTAAAGGTAATGCCCGAGGGAGATCCTGAGGACGGATTTATCGGCGCAAATAATCTCAGCGGCACGAATATGATGGAAATTTTCGTGAACGGTAACGATGAGCGGCTGATAATCTGCTCGCGTCTGGACAACTTAGGTAAGGGCGCAAGCGGCGCGGCGGTTCAGTGCCTTAATATTATGATGGGCATTGACGAAAAAACGGGGCTTGTGTAATGACACACAAGGAAATTCTGGAATATTGTTTGACTAAAAAAGGCGCATACAAAGATTTTCCTTTCGGCAATGAAACGATTTGTGTAAAGGTTAAAAATCGGATTTTTGCGCAGCTTTTTTATCTTAAGGGTGAGCCGATGTTCACCTTTAACGGCGATGCCTTAACGGGAGATTTTTACCGTAAAATGTACCCAAACGATGTAAAGAGGGGCTATCATTGCCCGCCCGTTCAGCAGCCGTATTTCAACACGGTAAATCTGAATGGAAGCGTTCCCGATGAGGAAATTCTGCGAATGACAGACGGTTCATACCAATATGTGGTAAGTAAGCTGACAAAAAAAGTTCAAAGAGAGCTGAAATCCGAATAATAGGTAGGGTGATTTAATGTATTGCAAGGATTTGGGATTTTCAATCCCCAACGACACGATTCTTGAAATCAAATTCCTGAAATATGAGAACTTTCGTTCAATGGAATTTAATGATAAAAAGTATACCATAGTCGGCGGTGATGATGTCGGCAACTTGATTGGAGTCGACATTGACGGCAAAGTGTGGTTCTTGGACACATTTGACGAATTTGAAATGTATACTTCAAAGGGACTAAAGACCTTTGTTGATCAACTCGAGCTTTACCGCGATTGGAATCCCCTTCCCCTAGACGCTTCCGATGAAGTAAACGAGGAAAACGCGCGGCAATTCGCGCGGGAAATTGCGTCACTTGATAAAGACGCTTTATTGTACGAGGAGAACTTCTGGTCGGTGGTAATCGAGCAGATGGAGGACGGCTTGCTTTAATGACTGTACTAGATGGGGTAAAGGTGTGAAATATGGACTTTAAGCTGTTTTCAATGGAGGATTTTTGGGAACTCTCCGAAAGTGGCGGCTCACTTTATGATTTATGCGAGTTTCTTCGGCTCAACAAAAGCGAAATCGCTGCCCGAACCGACAAATTCACACCGAAGGATTTGTATTACAGTGAATATTATCAGCTGCATTCGCTCATCAAGGAGCGTGATTTGCAAAATGATCCGGGGGCAAAACAGCAGCTCTTTCAAGTAATCGAGGGTATGTTTGAGATTGATTGGGATATAATTCGTGAGATAGATGAAAATTTCGGCTTTAATGAATGACTATCAAGGAGGTTTTTGTGATGGTTAAGTTTAAGGGTTATGAATTTGTGGACGGCGGCGTTTGCGCGGCTGCGGGATTCACCGCAGGCGGCGTGATTGCGGGAATCAAGGCGGGAAACACCACCAAACGCGATCTGGCGATGATTTACTGCGCAGAACGCTGCAAAACCGCCGCACTGTTCACCACAAATAAGGTTAAAGGCGCGCCGATTATCGTTTCTAAGGAACATCTCTCGGACGGTTACGCGCAAGCGATCATTGTCAACAGCGGAAACGCAAACACCTGCAATCCCGACGGAATCGAAATTGCCGAGGAGATGTGCGAGCTTACCGCCGAGGCTCTGGAAATCAACGTTGACGATGTCCTTGTCGGTTCTACGGGAGTTATCGGTCAGAAGCTGGATATTAAGCCGATTCGGATTATGATTCCTACGCTTGCGAAATCACTCTCCCCGAAAAACAGCGGCGACGCATTGGAAGCAATCATGACCACCGATACCCGCAAAAAGGAAGTCGCGGTGGAATTTGAAATGGACGGAAGAAAGTGCCATGTCGGCGGAATCTCCAAGGGCAGCGGTATGATAAACCCGAATATGGCGACAATGCTGGCATTTATAACCACAGATGTGTGCATTAACCGCGAACTGCTTGAAAAGGCGCTCCGTAAGGTGAATGACCTCACCTATAATATGGTAAGTGTGGACGGCGATACCTCTACGAATGACACGATCGTTCTGATGTCCTCGGGACTTGCGAAAAACGAAGAGATCCTATGCGAGGACAAGAGCTACGAGAAATTTGAGAACGCTCTGTATGCCGTTATGATGAACCTCGCGCGCGAAACGGCTCGTGACGGCGAGGGCGCGACAAAGCTTATTGAGTGCATCGTAAACGGCGCACCGAGCGAGAAAGCAGCAAGAGCTGCCGCAAAGTCGGTTATCTCGTCTAATCTTGTTAAGGCGGCATTGTTCGCGGCGGACGCAAACTGGGGCAGAATCCTCTGCGCACTCGGTTACGCAGACGCGGATTTCGACATCAGCAGGACCTCCGTGGAGCTTGCGAGCGCAAAAGGCAAACTCACCGTTTGCACGGACGGTTCGGGAATCAGCTTCTCGGAGGATTCCGCTAGTAAAATCCTCTCCGAGGACGAAATCAAGATTCTCATTGACCTTCATGACGGCGATGAGAGCGCGATTGCGTGGGGCTGCGATTTGACATTCGACTATGTAAAAATCAACGCGGAATATCGGACATAAGGAGACGCTATGTTAATTCCAAAACATCTCGAGAAAATACTTCGTGTAAGCGAATATGACGACCTTGGCACATTAAGCGGACAAATCGTATGCGAATGCGGCTGCGAGACCTTTGGGATAAAGTATTTCGGAGAGGTGTTCCGCCCGGGCTGTATCGGTATGGGCGAATACAACGGAAAATATGCGCATACCGTTAAAGCGGTATGCCGGGAATGCGGAAAAGAATGGCTGTTGTATGATTACGCGAAACACGGCTATGACGGCTTGATTGGCTACCGCGATGGGGTCTCCGTGCCCGATGAGGAGCTGATTGACGCTGCCGCCGATAACGAACGCGATTTCGAAGTCAAGATGTCGATTGAGTTTGACGACGAGGAGCAGTTCACCGAGGAGGTAGTCGAGGATTCGCCCGATGGAATGAGCTTCACCCCAGACGACCGCGTAAATATTTGGAGCTGGATAGTAATAGACTTGAAATGCGCCGAAAGCGGTAAAACGCTTGATGGCTTTGTGGACAGCGAACTGGCGTAAAAAACATAAACTGCAAAGGGAAAATAACAACTATGATAAGAGTGAGATTTTCCAATATACTCCCAATATTAGAGAGCGGTTGGAGGGAGAATATGGATTTTGAGGACTGGCTGATTGAAAAGATTCCGTCACTCAGCTTTGACTGTATGGATTTTCCATATGATGATGAAGATTGCTTTGACTGCTATTTTACAAGCAGCTCCGAGGAATCGGATGCGATTGCCGTTTATTGTTTACTCAAGAACAGGGCGAAGGACAGCGCAGTTGAATTTTCCGTCAGTATTGTTGATGATAAGTTTAACTTCATAAAGGAAATAACAGAGGAGAGATAAAATGCAGATAGATTATGATGTTAGAGCAAACGTGATGATAGAGGCTCTTCCCTATCTTCAGAAGTACAATAACAAGGTGGTTGTTGTCAAATATGGCGGCAACGCAATGACAAATGACGTCTTGAAACAGGCGGTAATGCGCGATGTCGTGATGTTGTCCGTTGTGGGAATCAAGGTGGTCCTGGTTCACGGCGGCGGTCCCGAAATCAACGAAATGCTCAGAAAAACCGGCAAGGAGAGCAAGTTCGTGAATGGTCTGCGATACACCGATGAGGAAACCATAGACATTGTTCAGATGGTTCTGGCGGGCAAAGTCAACAAAGACCTTGTATCTATGTTGGAAACTCACGATGGCAAAGCAATCGGAATGTGCGGTCTGGACGGTAATATGATTGAAGCGGAACAGCTTGACCCGAATCTCGGGTATGTCGGCGAAATCACCGCGATTCACCCTGAGATTATCCAAAACGCGTTGGACAACGGATATATTCCCGTAATTTCCACCATCGGGCGCGGCAAAGACGGCACGGTGTACAACATCAACGCCGATACCGCAGCGGCGCGTATTGCTGCGGAAATGAAGGCTCCGAGCCTTATTCTGATGACAGATACCAAGGGGCTTCTTGAGGATAAGGATGATGAGAATACGCTGATTCTTACTGTCGGAGTAAGCGAAGTGCCTTACCTCAAAAAACAAGGAATTATTTCGGGAGGAATGATTCCCAAAATCGACTGCTGCGTTGAGGCGGTTAGGCGCGGCGTTAAGCAAGCGAATATTATCGATGGGCGGATTCCGCACTCGATTCTGATTGAGTTGCTGACCGACCTCGGCGCGGGAACTATGATAGTTGCATAAGGAGAGCAAAATGATCAAATTACAGACAATTGAACAATTCAACAAATATGTAATGCATTCTTACGGGCGGTATGACCTCGTAATTGACAAGGGTGCACATGAAACTGCCACCGATGAGAACGGCAAGGAATATATCGATTTCGGTTCGGGAATCGGAACAAACTCCCTCGGATACTGTAATGATGACTGGGTGAACGCGGTCTGTGAACAGGCTCACAAGATTCAGCACACCTCAAACTACTACTACACCAAGGTTCAGGCGGATTTTGCAAAAAGTCTGTGCGAAGTCACGGGTTACACCAATATGTTTTTCGGAAACTCCGGCGCGGAGGCAAACGAGTGTGCAATCAAAATCGCTCGTAAATACAGCTTTGACAAGTACGGCAAGGGTCGCCATAAAATAATCACGCTCGTTAATTCGTTTCACGGCAGAACGCTTTGTACGCTCTCCGCTACGGGTCAAGATGTTTTCCACAACTACTTCTTCCCTTTTGTGGAGGGATTTGTCAACGTTGAAGCGAATAATATCTCGGATCTGCGTGAAAAGCTGGACGATACCGTATGCGCCGTTATGTTCGAGTACATACAGGGCGAAGGCGGAGTTATGGCTCTGGAAAAGGATTTCGTGGACGAGATTTTCAAGCTCTGCGCCGAAAAGGACATCCTCACCATCGCAGACGAGGTTCAGACGGGCATCGGACGCTCCGGAAAATTTCTCTGCGGCGAGCATTTCAGTCACAAAGCGGATTTGACTACGCTTGCAAAAGGCTTGGCTGGCGGACTTCCGATTGGTGTGTGCTTGTCGGGCGAAAAATGCGCAGACGTGTTCACTCCCGGAACTCACGCCTCAACATTCGGCGGTAATCCGATTTGCTGCGCGGGAGGGCTTGCAGTGCTGAACAAAGTAACCTCTGCGAGATTCCTTGATGAGATCACCAAAAAGGGCGAATACTTCCGCGAAAAGCTCCTTAAAATTCCCGAGGTGAAATCCGTTTCCGGAATCGGCTTGATGATTGGCATAGAGCTTAAATCCAAAAACGCGGGCGAAGTCGTCAAAGCGGCTCTGGATAAGGGTTTGCTGCTGCTCACTGCCAAAACAAAGGTACGTCTGCTGCCACCGCTTACGATTTCCTATGAGGAGATTGACAAGGGTTTGGCGATTCTCGGAGAGCTGCTCAAATAAAAATGTTACGGGAAATGGGGAAATATGTCTGAACTAACCGCAATGATGAATATCGGCAAGGAAATGGCTAGAAAACTCACCTCCGTTGGTATCGATTCGCCCGAAAAGCTGATAGAGCTTGGCTCAAAGAAAGCGTTTGCAAAGCTCAAAGAGGCATATCCCAACGTTTGCTTAGTGCATTTGTACACGCTTGAAGGCGCGATTTACAATACCGAATACAACAGGCTTTCCGAGGACAAGAAGAAAGAACTCAAGGGATTCAGCGATTCTTTGAAGTGTTCAAACGATTGAGGAACTGACTAATGAAAAGGTTTGATGAGAATTACCGACTGCTTGCGGAAATGTACCGTGATGGATATTTCCCCGATTTTCTGGTTGATAAGGTCAAAGCGTTGATTCAGAATGTCATTGATTTTCTGGAAACGGGCGAGCGGGATTTGAACAAAATCCAAAAAAAGTTCGATGAAATGACGCTCGCGATAAACGATCTTGAAGAAGAGTTTGATGACAACGACAGCGAGCTTGAAACAGTTGCCCGTGACAGTATCGCTGTGTCCGTGATGTATATTCTCAAGTGGTTTGATATTGATATCGATATTGAGGACGCTCTCGGCGCGCGTGATTGGTAAAATAAGATGATGAACAAATCTATCGAGGAATTGGAAAACTCTCGTTGGGTGGACAGCGATTTTGACTCCTATGTGGTACAAACCGTTCAGACGGCGAGAAAAAAGCTTCTGTCCGAGTTGTCGAACGAAGAGATACGCGTTTTAACAGGACAAAAAGTCGGATTAAAATATGTTTTGCCTATGGCGGTCGCAATACTTAAACGCAATCCCCTAGCAAATGTAAGGCTTTATGAAGGTGATTTGTTGTCCTGTGTATTGAGATTATCACTATCCGACTGGAGAGAAAACTCTGTGGATTTTCGTGAATTTCAATCGCTTCTGCGCGCCAATAGAACCTTAATCGTTTCCTGCGAGGAAATTTCCGCCGACTTGGTGAATAAATATCTTTTACAAGAGGTAACTATGGATTTCAAGGAAGAATTGAAAAATGAGATAGTCATAGCCGCAAGAAACGCATTCCAAAGCCTTTTCGCAAACGGCGAGCATTACTATTACATTACGCTTGCCACGGACGGGCTTGCGAATACTCCGTACATCTCGGCATGGTCATATGAAGCGTTTGAGCGTGTATCCGAAAACGATGATGATGTGGATATTATCAAATGGTCGGAAGCGGATTCACCCTACAATTGTTGGGAACAGGAGCACTTTGATAAGGTTGCGGAAATGCTTGCCGAAAGAGATGATTTAATGGATTCCGATGATGAACATTTCGATGATGAGATTGAGTTAAGATTCTCTGCAATGGAAGAAGCTATGAAGGAGCTTGATTCAGAGGGGCTGTTCTCGAAGAATCAACCCAGAAGCGAAGTTATGGTTCTTGTTGAGGTGATTCCGCCCGATTATACAAACACCGAGCGGGCATACCGCCTCAATGACAGCAATACAAAGATATTCAAGGAATGGCTTGACGAGGCGGCGGAAGATGAGTTCAGCGAATAAGGAGGCACTATGAGCGGTATTATTCTGTATCAATCAAAATACGGAGCGACTAAGAAATACGTTGACTGGCTTGCCGAAGAAACAGCTTTTGATATTATTGAAACAAAGAAAGCAAATTTTGGCGATATTTCAAAATATGATACCGTAATTCTTGCGGGCGGGATTTATGCCGGTGGCATCGCGGGGCTGTCGTTTTTGAAAAGGAATATTGACGTTCTGAAAAACAAAAAAATTGCAGTGCTTTGTGTGGGAGCTTCCCCGTATAATGAAGATGCTTTTAACGAAATATATGAGCATAGTTTCAAGGGCGAACTTTCTGGCATAAAATGTTTCTATGCGCGGGGCGCATGGGACGAGGAATCGATGACCTTCAAGGACAGAACCCTGTGCAGAATGCTCCAAAAAGCGGTCGCAAAGCAAGACCCGGCAACCTATGCGCCTTGGCAAAAAGCACTGATGTGTGCTGTTGGACAGAAATGCGACTGGACAGATAAAGCGCACCTTAATGAGCTTATCCAATTTATAAAGGAGGAAAACCCATGAATATCAGAATAATGACAATCGCCGATTATGACGCGGTTTATGCGCTGTGGCTCTCCTGTAAGGGGATGGGGCTGAACAATCTTGACGATTCCAAGGATGGCATTGCGAAGTTTTTGGAACGCAATCCCGAAACCTGCTTTGTTGCCGAATCAGACGGAAAAGTTATTGGCATAATACTTACGGGACACGATGGCCGGCGCGGCTATATCTATCACACTGCTGTAAATCCGGAATCCCGCCGTATGGGAATTGCAAGCCGGCTTGTTGAAGCATCCTTGAACGCGCTTAAACAACAAGGAATAAACAAGGTTGCTTTGGTTGTTTTTGACAGAAACAAAGACGGCAACGCGTTTTGGGAGAAACTCGGATTTTCGGTTCGAGAGGATTTGATTTACAGGAATCAATCCCTCACAGAGATTATCCGAATTGATACATAATATTTTGAAAGGAAAATTGCTATGAAACATTTGTTAAAACTGTTGGACCTCAGCTCGGAGGAAATTGTGGATCTGCTGAACTTGGCAGACCAACTCAAGTACGAGCTGAAGCACGGAATCAAGCACCACGCGTTGGAGGGAATGACGTTGGGAATGATTTTCCAGAAGTCCTCCACACGTACGCGCGTTTCGTTTGAAACGGGAATGTACCAGCTCGGCGGTCAGGCTCTGTTCCTATCATCGCGCGACCTCCAGATCGGACGCGGCGAGCCTGTTCAGGACACCGCTCGCGTACTCTCGCGCTATCTGAACGGCATTATGATTCGCACGTTCGCGCAAAAGGAAGTTGAGGATCTGGCGGAATACGGCTCAATCCCGATTATCAACGGACTTACCGACTTCTGCCACCCCTGTCAGGTTCTTGCGGATTTACAGACGATTCGCGAATATAAGAACAAACTGGACGGATTGAAGCTGTGCTACATCGGCGATGGAAACAATATGGCAAACTCGCTTACCGTAGGCGGTCTTAAAGTTGGAATGCGCGTTTCGCTTGCCTGCCCCGAGGGTTATCACCCCGACCCGAAGGTTCTGGAGTTTGCAAAAGCATACGGCGACAAGTTCCAACTCGTTTCCGACCCCGTAGAAGCTGCCGCAGACGCGGACGCTGTATACACAGACGTGTGGGCTTCCATGGGTCAAGAGGGCGAATCCGAAAAGCGCAAGGCGGTATTCCAGGGAATTTATCAAATCAATGATGATGTGATGAAATCCGCGAAATCAGACGCTATTGTGCTTCACTGTCTGCCGGCACACCGCGAAGAGGAGATAACCGCAAAGGTTTTCGAGGCTCACGCAAATGAGATTTTCGATGAGGCTGAGAATCGTCTGCACGCACAGAAAGCGGTTATGGTACGCTTGATGTCGTCTGAGCGGTAAAAAATCGGATAATAAAAAGGCACTATTAATAAGTGCCTTTTTTATTGTTATCGTGTTTTTTCTCGGGGATAAATCTTCTTAAATATGTGTTTTTTTGCGGTTCGGGGGGAGCTTCGGAATATTCGGGGGCTTCAAACCAGAAGACACTCCCCTTCCCCTGCTCACTTTCCGCACCGAACGCGAACTTATGCTGTTCGAGAACGCTCTTTACAATCGACAATCCGATTCCGCTGCCCATTTTAGCGCGCTTGTGAGTGCTGTTGCGCTGACTTACCTTGTAATACCGATCCCAGATATATGGGAGATTCTCGGGGGAAATTCCCTCACCGTGATCCTCCACCTCAAAGCGTACAGAACCGTTCTCTTTGCGGAACAACCGCACAATCACCGTATTGTCCTCACCCGTGTAAGTAACCGCGTTATTGATAAGGTTGTACACCACCTGTTCGAGCTTTGTGACGTCTGCCGTAATGAGAATATCATCGTCCTTGTGAAGCTCGATAATTATCCCATCACTCTCTTTCATTATATCAAACCGCGAAATCACACCCGACAGCCGTTCGCTGAAATTAAATGTTTCCGGATTTATCTCCGTAACCCCCGCCTGGAGCTTCGACAAATCCAGAATATCGTTTACCAACGATGAAAGACGATCGGTTTCATCAATGATTACCTTCAGATGTCGTTCGCGCTTTTCGGGATTATCCCCTGACAGGTCGCGAATCATCTCGGCATAAGCCTTGATCATTGTCAACGGAGTGCGCAAATCGTGTGAAATATTTGCCATCAATTCACGGCGAAGATCGTCCGCTTTGGCGATTTCGTGTGACGCGGATTCCAATGTCCCGGCGAGCTGCTTAATCTCCGCGTAGTCGTGCTTGCCGACCTTTGCGTTGAATTTTCCCTGCGGCAACTCCTTGGCAGAATTATTTATGCGGATAATCGGCTCGGAAACCTTGTATGAAAACAACGCCGACATAAATATCGTCAGGATAATCATAATCAGTCCGACAAACATAAATTGCCGTACAAAAATGCTCACCGTAGAACCAATTGGCTGCAGATAGTTGCAGATGATTATATACGCATCTGGATTATCTCTGTTTGCGCCAATGTAGCTGCCCATCATTAACACGGAGTTATCTTCCTGCTCATCGCGGAATCGCTTATAGATTATACCCTTTTCGCTGGCATTGATCTCCCTCAACAAACTGTCCTTGGCAATTACAGCGAGTGATATGCTGCCGCCAAGCTTATCCGCTTTATATGAGTATCCATTCTGCGGAAAGTAAATTTCAATATACATCTTTTTGCTTGACGCCTGATTGTTGACTATCGTGACGATTTCATCACTATGCCAGTTGGAACGGATTTCCACAAGTGCCTCGCTGATTTCATATGTTTTCATCCACTCATAGAAGTTAGGAAACATAGCAATCAAAAACACATAGGTAAACGCAAGCATCGCGATAACCACGACCTCAAACCGCGCCCAGACGCGAACCTTAATACTGCGGAAAAAATTCATCATTACGCCTCAAATTTGTATCCCAGACCGCGCAAAGTCACGATGAACTTGCGGTAAGGACCGAGATTATTGCGCAGCATTTTGATATGCGTGTCAATCGTGCGATCATCACCGAAAAAGTCATATCCCCAAACCTCTTCAAGAAGTTTGTTTCTAGTAAGCGCGATATTCTTATTGTGGACCAGAAAGAACAGCAAATCATACTCTTTTGGAGTAAGGGTCGCCTTTTCACCATCAATTATCACATCTCGGGATGTGAAATTTATTTCCAATCCCTCAAAGCGCTCAATTTCGGGAGTCACCGCAAGAACCTGAGCAGTGGAATTACGCTTTACAATCACGTTGATCCGCGCCATAACCTCTTTCGGGGAGAACGGCTTTACTACATAATCATCGATCCCCAATTCAAAGCCGAACAGCTTGTCATATTCCTCACCGCGCGCAGAAAGCATCAGAACGGGTGTCTGCTTAAACTTGCGAATTTCCTTGCACGCTGAATATCCGTCCAGACGCGGCATCATAACGTCCATAATAATCACATCATAGTCGTTTTTCTTTGCAAGCTCGATAGCCTGCATACCATCGCCTGCCTCGTCAACCTGATGACCCTCAAATTCCGCGTATTCTTTTAAGACCTCGCGTATATTTGCCTCATCATCAACAACCAATATTTTATACATCGCATAGCCTCCAATCATTTATCGGCTTGTAGAAAACAGCCTTTATTTTATGTCGTTTCCCCGCTTACGGCTGAGAGAACCGCAAGTTTATACAGATTTTCATTTATTAAAATCCAAAAAAATGGCGTTCTTTTCAATAGTGTGAGAAGAACGCCTTATTCCACAGTGAGGAAATGATGAACATTGCGCCGGATTGCTCCGACAATATAATTATAATGTCTCATTATGATAACTCCGTGAAAAGGTATTGAATATTATGTAAATATTTATGTGTAATCTCAATAAAAAAATATATCGGGGCGCATAAATATATTAACTATTTGCATCTCCTCGTAAGTGTATTGAACAGCTTCACTGCTGTTGAGCTGATATTCAGAGCTAATTTTCGCGCGATATTCGGGAATTTTGATGCTAAGGCGGAACTTGCCGTTGGAATTTTCAATAATTACCTCACCGCCAATATCTTTGGCAAAACGCTTAATTATTGGGATTCCAAGACCGGTGTGAACATCGTTAAGTTCATATCTGTATTTGCCGTTTTCGTCAACACTTACAATTGTATCATTCTCAACTTGAATTACAACCATTCTTTCGCCGGATTCCTCCTGCCTTTCATCATATAGTGTAACAACAGGAACAGAATCCATCGGAGAGAAATACACCGCATTATGAACGGCATTCAGCAGTGCGATAATCAGATGTCGCTTATTCGCGGAAATACAAAGCATATCCAATGTATCAAAAACATAGATACATCTTCCGCGTGAAGACAAAGCATCGTTCACACGATTCTGTAAATCAGCGATTAGACCCCGCACCTCAATCACATCATTATCGGAAACCAGCAAACACATATTGGTATATTCCGAAATGTTCTTGATTGCCATCTCAATTTTGACAAGCGGCTTTTCCAGAGCGGCAAGACTTTCGTAATAATCGGGTTGATTATCTCTGCGGAGCATTGTCTGAATACTTTCGAGCTTATCCCGTACGATTGTAACATTATTGTCAACGGAAAAAAGCATCGGAACAATCCTTGCGTAAATGTCCGTGCGTTCCGCCATCTTCATTATGTTATCAGTGGTGAAAAGCTCACAGACAAATAAATTCTCAATAAACGGGGAAATCCTTGCGCAGTATGACTTTCCCTTAAAAATCAACAGCGCCTCATCAACCTTGTTATCATGTATCACAAACGGTTGATGAAAGCATTTCAACAGCGATGTTCCAGTTCTGCAGAAATTCTTCCTGTTGCAGTAAACGCATTTTGCATCTCTGTCAATCAGCAAAACAGGATTTGAAAACAACCGCAGATGCTTTTTTATCCTCTCAAACATTTTTGCGTCCAAAACGCTTCCCCCGCCTATTCGTTCAAAAGTTCTTCCATATCGTCCAAAAGCTCAGAGAAGAGCTTTAGCGCATTCTCAACAACAGACTTGGAAGTCATATCCACGCCCGCGCCTTTCAGCAGCGAAATCGGATCTTTCGAGCAGCCGCCGCTCAAAAATCCGATGTAATCCCGAACAGCAGGCTCTCCCTCGTTCAGAATCCGCTGCGACAATGTGATCGCTGCGGAAAAACCCGTTGCATATTGGTATACATAATAATTGTAGTAGAAGTGCGGAATCCGTGCCCATTCCATATCCAGCTCGGAATCAACAACCAAATCCTCACCGTAATATTCCACATTCAGCTTGTGATACATTTCGCAGAGATTCTCAGCGGTTAGGCTCTCACCGTTTTCCACTTTCTCGTTAATCATCAGTTCAAATTCCGCGAACATTGTCTGACGGTACAGTGTGGTTCTGAACTGTTCAAGGAAGTAGTTCACCAAGAACGCGCGGCGCTTTTTATCGGTTGTGCTTTTCAGCAGATGCTGCATAAGAAGGCTCTCATTGCAAGTTGACGCAACCTCTGCAACAAAAATCACATAATCCGCATATGCGGTCGGCTGATTTTTATTGGAAAGATATGAGTGAATCGCGTGACCCATCTCGTGCGCAAGCGTAAATTCCCAGTTGAGGGTATTCTTGTAGTTCAACAGCACAAATGGGTGGACTCTCGCGCCCGCAGAGTAAGCTCCACTGCGCTTGCCCTCGTTCTCACAAACATCGATCCAACCACCCTCGATTCCCTGCTTAAAAATCGCTCGGTATTCCTCACCCATCGGTGCGAGGGAATCGTAAACCTCTTTCTTCGCCGTTTCAAACGGAACGTTGTCCTCCACACATCCAACAATCGGAGTGTACAAATCATATGCGTGAAGTTCATCAACGCCCAACGCCTTTTTACGGAGCTTGACATACCGGTGCATAAGCCCCATATTCTCGTGAACAGCCTCAATCAATCGGCGATAAACAGCGGTGTCGACCTCGGTACTGTCCAGAGCCGCGTCCAGCGTGGACGGGTATTTTCTTGCACGCGCACGGAATACCAAAGTCTTTACCTGCGCGGCAAGCGTTGCGGCACAAGTGTTTTTGAAATCCGCGTAGGTGTGGTAAAGATTATCAAATGCTGATTTTCTGAGCACTCTGTCACTGCTCTGAACCAACGGAATGTAGCTCTCGTGTGTTATTTGATGAGCGTTTCCGTCTTTATCGACTGCGTCCGGGAATTTCAAATCCGCGTCATTGAACATCGAGAAAACGGTATCGGGCGTACCCATCATCTCACCCGCCAGCGCGAGGATTCGCTCCTCACTCTCGGAAAGAATATGTTCACGCTGTTTACGGATTCTGGACAACGAAACGCGGTAAAGTTCCAGATCGGGAGTTTCCTTATAGAACCTCTCCATATCTTCATCGGAAATGGAAAGAATCTCAGGCGTAACAAATGCCGCAGCGCCCGCAATCTGTACATACAACATCTCCACGCGGCTTACCATATCCTGATATTTTGCCACACGAGTATCCTCATCACTCTTTCGCTGAGCATAGTTTACGATATTGTCAAAAAGCACCGACAGCTCGTCATCAAGCCGCAGATATTCCAGTAACTTCCCCGCAGACTTGCAAAGCATACCTTTATATGACACGATCTTTTCCGAAAATTCGCCAGCCTTGGTAAAATCTGCCTCCCAAAGCTCATCACTTGCGTAAATATCCTCAATTTTCCATTTGTTCTCTGCGGCAACCTCCGCACGCTGAGGGATTCTTTCGGACATATCAAAATCTCCTTACCTTAAATTACCCATTCTCTTATTAATTTTGGGTTTGATTATCTTCTCATAAACCGGCTTATACAGCCCCAAAAACCTATCATACAGACCAAACGCGACCGCGCCCATACCGAACAGAATCAGCGTTCCGTACTTACCAAATTCGTTTGCTTCATCAAGAAGCTCGCTCATTCCGAACAGGTTTATCAACAGCGCGTATGCCGCGACTCCCGCCACAGCGTAAATCGCCAGCTTCGTCAGCCCTCGCAGAAATATAAAGCGGATTTTCTGCAAATATTCACGGATTATAGGATAGTAGCCCAACAGAAACAAAAACATCATAGCAGCCTCATAGTTCGGTGTTACCAAAAGGCACAAAATACCCACCGTGAGGTAACTCGTCATTCCGTACTTTACTCCCAGCCTGTCGCGGATTATCCAAATCAGCACTCCCGCAGTCGCGGGGCTGATGTACTCAAACGCGGGAATCATTCCCAAAATAAACATCAGTGCCAATGCCAGACCGCTCATAATACCGCACAGCGAAACCACATATCCGATTTGCGGATTTTGCTTTTCCGCCATTATCTCCGCTCCTGTCCGTAAAATTCCATACTTTTTTCCTTGCGTTCGCGACCTACTTTAAGCAGCTCCCGCAGTAAATCGACATCCTCATTCACCATCGCGTCGCGGTATTCCGTAAGCGATTGGATTATATTGTTAATCTCATACAACAAAGCCTCTTTGTTGCACATAAACAGACTCGACCACATCTCCTCATTAAGGTACGCAACACGCGTAAGGTCAAGGAAACTCCCCGCGGAGAATCCGTCCGCCCTGAACAGCGACGGACTTTTTACATACGCGTTGGAAACCACATGCGCCAATTGCGAGGTATAAGCAATATTGCTGTCGTGCTGTTCGGGAGTGGCAATTACCACCTGTCCGAAATTCATACACGCTCCCAATGTTGAAACCAAGTCAACTGCAATTTGCGGAGTGTTCTCTGAGGGCGTGATAATGAAACTTGCCTTTTTGAAGAGATCGGCGGTCGCGTAATCAAACCCCGAATGCTCCGTGCCCGCCATCGGGTGTGTTCCAATGAAGATGACACCTCTTTCGTCCAAAATCGGCGTACAATTGCGGACGATGTAACCCTTTACTCCGCAGATGTCCATCACAATAGAGCCTTTGCGGAATTTGCCGGCATTCTCGCGCACGAAATCCACAATCGCCAAGGGATACAACGCGACAATTGTCAGATTCGCCTCTCCGAGCCTGTCAGCGGTGATTTCCTCGTCAATTGCACCTTGCTCAAGAGCCTTGCGGACGGTATCGCGGTCGGTGTCGATACCCATTATATGATGAAACGTGTTAGCCTTAAGAGCCTTACAGATAGAACCACCGATAAGCCCCAGACCAATTACAGCAATATTCATTTAACAATCCCCTTAAATTTACTATATAATTATATTATAACACATTTGTATAATTTTTTCAAGGATTTTACTAAAATTTTTGAATTTTTTTGCTTGCGCCCAAAGTGAAAAGAAAAAGGCATTGCCGCTTAGCAATGCCCTCTTGTACAAAATCTATTAAGCCTTGCCGACAGAACCGAACAGTTCCATCTTCTCCTTGACGGTAGCCTTGATAGCCTCCGCGCCGGGAGCAAGCAGCTTTCTCGGGTCGAAGCCCTTGCCCTGCTGATCCTTGCCCTCTTCGATATACTTGCGTGTAGCCTCCTGGAACGCAAGCTGGCACTCGGTATTAACGTTGATCTTCGCAACGCCGAGCGAAATCGCTTTCTTGATCATATCTGCGGGGATTCCGGTACCGCCGTGCAGAACGAGCGGCATATCGCCTACTTCCTTCTTGACAGCTTCGAGAGTTTCAAACGAAAGTCCCGCCCAGTTTTCGGGATACTTACCGTGGATATTGCCGATACCGGCAGCAAGCATTGTAACGCCCAGATCCGCAATTGCCTTGCACTCCTTAGGATCAGCGCACTCGCCTGCTCCGATTACGCCGTCCTCTTCGCCGCCGATAGAGCCTACCTCAGCTTCGAGGGAGATTCCAAGAACGTCACAAGCGTTTACAAGCGCGGTGGTTTTTTCGATGTTCTCCTCAATCGGATAGTGCGAACCGTCGAACATAATCGACGAAAATCCGGCGTTGATACAAGCCTTTGCGCCTTCAAAGGTGCCATGGTCAAGGTGCAGTGCAACGGGAACAGTGATGTTCAGCTCCTCAATCATACCTTTAACCATACCAACAATGGTCTTGTAGCCGCACATATACTTGCCCGCGCCCTCGGATACACCGAGAATTACAGGGGACTTCAGCTCCTGTGCGGTAAGCAGAATGGACTTTGTCCACTCAAGGTTGTTGATGTTGAACTGACCAACAGCATACTTGCCGTCACGAGCCTTGTTCAGCATTTCTTTAGCGGAAACCAACATAATAAACAATCTCCTTTTTAATTGTGATATAGGATAAACCCATATAATAATTATAACACATTATTTGCCAAAATGCAATACCTTTTGGCAAATTTTTCACGGATAACTCAAAGGTTCACTTTCGATCTCCCGGCTCAAAGTCCAAAAGATTTATTTCATTGTGATTCTCGGGAGTGAAAAAGAAGAACTCCCCGAACTCGCCCTCAACAGCCAACCGACCGCACTCATAACACTGAAAAACATCTTTAAGCCGAATATACCCGCCGATATTGCGCCTAAATTCCATAGAGAGCTTTTCTCTGTCATCGGATTCACGCTCAATTATCTCATCGGCAAGATCAAGCAGAGGGAAATACTCCTTATCGGAAATAATTCTACCTTTATAGCTGATGTTATCGCCATTATCATGCAGAATATTTCCGCATTTGCATTTTATCCGCGACATAAGATTCCCCTTATGTATTGTGGTCGCTCGTGTGGAACTGTTTAAGGTTGCCGATTTTCTTACTGCGCTCACGCATGATCTCATCGACCTCCTCTACGGTAAGTCCATTTTCCACCATCAAAACCGCAACGTGATAAAACAAGTCGTTGATTTCGTTGGCAAGCTCGTCATTGTCGTGATTTTTCGCAGCGATTACCATCTCGGTGCACTCTTCGCCGCACTTCTTGAGGATTTTATCAAGCCCCTTATCGAACAGATAGCAGGTGTAGCTGCCCTCCTGCGGATTGTCGCGGCGATTGACAATCACATCATACATCTCCTTAAACGCTTCACTCATAGCAATTTCTCCTTTAACGCATTTTCAAAAAAGTTTCCAAAGCCCTCGACATAGTGTTTTTGCGTGGTTTCGGGCAAATCATAGCAATATTTTCCGCTTGAAATATCAACCGAAAGACTGTCGATCGGAAATCCCTCCACACGCTTTTCGTGCGGCTTGCCGACTATGTAGAACGGTTTGCCCCAAAGGCTCTCGTCCATGCTCTTATGGATTTCGTTCTCCGATAAAACAAGGCAGATCGCGTTTTTGTAGCGCGCAGTCAGCTTTCCGCCGTATTCCATTGCTTTCAGTCCGTAATATATGATCATCTCGGAATCGGAAAGCCGTTTTCCTCCGATATTCCGAACGTGGATTCCGGGCTGCTCCTCATCGGGAACGTTGTCAAAATACAGACCGCTATCACACGAAAACACGGGAATGCCGTAGAATCGGTAATAAGCCATCGCCTTTTCGTATGCATTTTCCAACGGATCGTTACCGTTTTCAGCAACTTCGGGCGGAGCTTTGTCCATATCCCCCAAACCGATTATCTCCAAATTGAGCGAACTTAAAGTTTCTCTCATTACTTGAAGCTTCGCGGGATTTCCCGTACCGTAAAGCAATGTTAAACCTTTACTCATAATTATACCAGATTTTCCTCCTTTTGTCAAGTCATTTGAGTGATTTCACAAAACGCCCTCTGTACTTGTTCAAACTCTAAATTCGGATATTTCATCAATGCTTTTGCGGGAGCGCTCCGGCGGATTTTCATTTGGGTATCCCACAGCTACAGCACCAATTAATTGCCCATCGATTTTCAGAAATTCAGTCAGTTCGGGATATGCGAAACAGGTGTTGGCTATCCACAATGTTCCCAAACCCAAACGCTCCGCCGTCAGCAGCATATTCTGAACCGCCGCGCCTATCGACAGCGTATCGCATATCTCCGTAACACGGTCATCACTGTCAATAGGAACAAAGGGAGAACTTCCGTTGGAGTTTATGATAATGATAAGTATCGGAGCTTCTCTTATAATTTTAAGGGTGTTTTTCGCATCGGGAAGTCCAAAACGTGATCGCGGCAAAACCGAAACGCCCGATTCCTCTCTGATCAAACCTCGCTCCATACATCGTTCAAGCTCCGCCTTATACTCTCCGCCGAAAACAACAAACCTCCACGGCTGCCTGTTTTTCGCGGAGGGAGCCATTCTCGCGGAGTTTAACATCTCATTGATAAGATTTATAGGCAGCTCGCGCTTAACAAACTTACGTATGCTTCTTCGGGTAAATATAGTATTTGTTTCCATTACTTTATCCTATTAAAAAAGCACGTTCTGTTTCCGGTATGGCATGCCGCGCCTGTCTGCTCCACCTTGATGAGCAGTGTGTCATCATCGCAGTCACCGTAAATCTCGATCACCTTCTGGAAGTGACCCGATGTCGCGCCCTTGTTCCAAAGTTCTTGACGCGAACGGCTCCAGAACCACGTGTAACCCGTTTCCAGCGTCTTAGCAAGGCTCTCCTCGTTCATATACGCAAGCATAAGCACCTCGCCGTTCTCCGCGTCCTGAATGATTGCGGGGATTAACTCCGACTTCTTGAAATGCTTCTTCAAATCCATATTGCTTATCTCACTTTCAATTTTTTCACGCAAAAACGGCTGAATCTCGGGATATGTCCACTGCGAAAGCTCCTTTGGCAGTTCGTCAAGCAAAAACACCTTTTCAATCTCGGACTGCGGCAGTTCTCCAAACTCGGTGATTTCCGCATAGAACAACATTCCGAGGTCGTTCACTTTATACGGGCAAATCTGCCGCAAGGAATATTTTACCGCGCCCGTTTCCTCGTATAGCTCACGAGCAGCGGTTTCGGCGATGTTCTCGCCCGGTTCGCGATGACCGCCGGGGATTTCCAACGTTTCACGCTCTCTATGCTTTACAAAGACATATTTTCCGTTGTATTTCGCAAGGATTACGGCATATTTCAGTTCGCTGTCCTTGTATGTTTCGGGAATTTCAACATTCATTTCAATGCCCCCAATTCTTTCCATCTTCGGCTGACCGCCTCATAAGCCGAACCCTTACGCTTGATAAGCGGTTTTATTCCGACATTCGCGGCAATTGTTTGAAAAATCCTTTGCAGCGGATAAAGTTTTTTGCGTTTAATGCTTGAATACAGTTTTTCCGCGCATTTGTCCGCTTTGACGCTCAACATCGGAATATCGGCACATTTCGCGTTAAACGGAATTTTTGCCGAAATCGAACCGCAAACCGCCGCTCCCGATAATTTCACAAGGTCCGTTAAAACTTTAAGAGCCGTTTTGCCGCCATAGTTCTCATATGTCGTAACACACAACGCATATTTTTTGTACAAAAGCTGCTCGATTACAAAATGACCTCTGTCAATAAACATTTTCATCACTGCCGAAACATTGCTGGCAATTGTGGACGAGCCAAGCACAATGCCGTCGGCAGATTCAAGCTCCCGCGATATTTTCTCAGCGTCATCGTCAATCACACATTCGCCCGATTTGTAGCAAACACAGCAACCCTTACACAGAGCAATATTCTGCTCGACAAGATTGTAAAACACAACCTCTGTGCCTTGCTCCAAAAGCGTTTTCTCAATTCGGTGAAGTATGTATGCAGTTGCTCCGTTTTTCCGCAGACTTCCGTTAATAATAATGATTTTCACAACCGCCACCTTAATCCCACCAGAAATACCAAACCGAAGACTGCATAAGTCCACCCGCGAGCCTGCCAATTGTTTCCACCCCTTGGAACACAATATCCGAGCAGAAAGCGAACTGCTCCAGTGCCAAATCCAAAGCGGCGGTTTCATCCTTGACGGGGCGCGCCGCGAACTCCAGAATATCATGAGTCATAACTGCGGGAATCGCTCCGTACTTTTCATACCAATACTTAGCAATCCAGATGATTTCCTCGGGTGGGGGACATTCGTTCCAACCGCCGAACGGCAGCCACGCGAACACCTCCCACGGATTGGTTACGGGGATTTTCGCAAGCAAACACTCCTTGCTTTTGCGTGGAGAGCCAAAATCCAAAAATCCCACAAAACTCTTTGAAATGTTTCCCGGTTCATGTGTTATTTCTCCAACGGTTTCATTCCAAAATTCTCCGGATATATTTGATTTCCAATACGAGAGCTTTTCGGTAAACCATTTCCGAGCGTCAATCTTCGCAGAACCCAACAGCTTATCGGGAGATTTCCCGCAATCCTCGAAATCCTCAAGGAGCATATCATCCGCAACAATAATCATAGGTGTGCAGCCGTCCATTTCGCGCCGCGCGAACGCCTCATTGTATGCGCTCATAATCACGCCCTCATTAGTGCCGCTTGGGAAGTATTCATACGGGCAGTCCAGCAGTTCAATCAAATGCTGAGCAGCTTCGCTTTTACTGCCTGCGTTTTTCGGGGATTTTTTTCCGAATCCGAACATAGCGTCCTCCTAAATCGTTCTCACAGAAACATTATGCGCTTTCAAATGCTCCTTTACCTCGCCTACTGTAAGCTCTTTGAAATGGAACAGCGACGCCGCCAATGCCGCCGAGGAATTTGTTTTCTCGAACACCTCCGAGAAGTGATTTATCGAGCCGCAGCCGCCGCTCGCGATTACGGGAATCGTCACGCGCTCGCAGACGTAGTTCAGCATTTCGACGTCGAATCCGCCGCGCACTCCGTCCGTATCTATCGAGTTCAGGCAAATTTCACCCGCGCCGCGCTCGGAAATCTCCTTTACCCAATCGCCCAAATCAAGATTCATATCAACGCGTCCGCCGTTTATATACACGGAATACCCGCCCTTGCCGTTACGCTTTGCGTCAATTCCGACAACCACGCATTGGCTGCCGAAAATTTCCGCCGCATCGCTTATCAGCTTGGGATTTTTAACAGCCTGGGAGTTCACGGAAACCTTGTCCGCGCCTGCTCTCAGCGTATCGCGGAAATCCTCCACCGAGGAAATTCCACCGCCCACGCACAACGGAACAAAGACGTTCTGCGCTGTCCGCTTTACAACGTCCAGCATCACTCCGCGTCCCTCATATGACGCGGTAATATCATAGAACACCAGTTCATCCGCGCCCTGTTTGTTATACTCAATCGCAAGCTCCACAGGGTCGCCAACATCCTTTACGCCCTGGAAATTTACTCCCTTAACCACTTTTCCGTTCCGCACATCAAGGCACGGAATAATTCTTTTTGCAAGCATAGTTTTCTCCTTTACGGTGCTCTTTACAAATCGTGTTTTTCAAACGGCACTGACGCGATAAAATCCACTGGCGCGTTTATACCGTTTTTCGGAATGTATTTGAAGTCGTACACAAGAATAACCGCATTGTATGTCTTTTTCAGCTTGATTCCCCCCACCTCAAATGAATCGCCGTATGAAAATTCCTTTACCAGTGCTGTTAAGCTGCTGGATGGCTCAAAAACACCAAGCTCAAAAAAATCAGGGTCGAATGCCTGTTTTTCAACATCAAAAAAGTCAGACGCAGATCGCGAAGGGATATTATTACCATCTTCATCGAATGTATCATCCGCAGCATATTCCATTAAATCATTTAAGGCGACAAAATTTCCCAGCCAAATAGATACAAAACCCTCGTATTCCATAGCACCTCCATTATTTGGCAAGCTCTATTGCCTCGGCAAGGTCAAGGCTGCCCGAATAGATGCTCTTTCCGCATATCGTGCCGTACAATCCCATTTCCTTACAGATTCGGATATCTTCGATTGTGTGTACTCCGCCGCTTGCG
Source organism: Oscillospiraceae bacterium (assembly GCA_014799385.1). Taxonomy (GTDB): domain Bacteria; phylum Bacillota; class Clostridia; order Oscillospirales; family Ruminococcaceae; genus CAG-115. The sequence continues at coordinate 86,736 of JAAVIC010000033.1, read as the reverse complement.
ATTATATTACACTCACCGCGAGTACCGTAATACAACGCTTTAAGCTGCTCTGCGTTTACTCCGGAAAGCGTTCCGTCTTTAGAGATGTCCGTGAAAATGAAGTATTTCACTCCATAGGAAATCATCTTGTTGGCAAGGTCGATGTAATTCACGTTTGAGGTTTCAAGCCAGCCCTCGGTCGCCACCATACCGTTTTTCGCGTCGATTCCGACAACGATTTTCTCCGCGCCGAATTTCTCCACGGAATTGCTCACCAACTTCGGATTTTTCAATGCCGCCGAACCTAAAATCACGCGGGAAATCCCCATCTTCAAGTACTCTTCAATGGTTTCAAGACTGCGGATTCCGCCGCCCAGCTCCACCTTCAGCGAGGTTTTCTCAGCAACATCGGTGTAGATTTTCGTGTTGACGGGTCTGCCCTCTTTCGCGCCGTCCAGATCCACCATATGAATCCATTCCGCGCCTGCTTTTTCAAACGACAGCGCGGTATCCAGATAGTTGTCGGCAACCTTTTCGGCAGTCGCGTAATCGCCCCTAAACAGCCGCACGCAGTTTCCGTCCTTAATATCAATTGCGGGTAAAATAACCATAAAATCACCTCATAAATTAATCAATTAAATAAAATCAATACGATAGATGTCCGCTTGAAATCGGCGGCTTTGTCTTTGTATTCGATGTGGGTCTGACAAGGCTTATCTTCGTTATAATTCTCCCAATCATCAAAATAAATTTTTAAGCTCCATCAAATCGGAAACCGTGTAATCCGCCCTCTCGAAATCACCTTGCGGAGAGCTGTAAACGCTCAACCCTTGCTTTATCCACACGGTCTTCATTCCGAGAGCCTTCGCGGGAGCAATATCATTGTCAAGCCTGTCACCAACCATTACGGAACAATCGGCGGAGCAGCCCGCTTTTTCAAACGCTCTGCGGAAAATCTCAAAATCGGGCTTGGCAACGTCCTCCTCGGTCGATGCCGTTACCGAGCCGAAAAATTGCCGTATTCCCCATTTTTCAAGCCGCTGTTCCATACCCGCCGCTTGATTCGCGATGATTCCGAGCGTGTACCCTCTATCGCAAAGATACCTCAAAATCTCCGTTATATCGGGATAGAGCCTTTCGTCCTCCGAGTGCCACGGAGTTTTGGTTAATCCGAAAAACTTTATCGCCTCACCAAATCCGATTAACCTTGATTTTTCGCTGAACTTCTCGAACGTTATATCCGTTCCCGCAATCATATCGCGGATTCGATGGTTATAACACTCTGTTTCGTCAACCAATGTTGAACCGATATCGAAAAAGATATGGGTTAGTTTCGACATAAATTTCTCCTATGATAAAGCGGAATTTACGAATCCAGAATCACATTGCAGAACGTCTTTATCTCGTCAACTCTTTCGGCAACATCTTCCTTTTGCTCGATAGAACACAAACCGAGTTTTCCCGATGATTCTATTTCAAGATGTCCGTAAAAATGCTCGATACTGCCGATTATTTTTTCGCATTCGGGCATACTTGGACCGGTTCTTAATGCAATCGTGTATCCCTTTTTCCCACTCGGAATCTTTGCGTGGGGTTCGTGCGTGTTGCACCACGGCGTACATCTGTCTATGAACACCTTAAACTGCCCCGGAATATCAGCCCAATAAGACGGCGAAACCGAAACGATTTTATCCGCCCATTCGTATTGTGCCATTAAGTTTTTCGTATCGTCCTCCTGAAAGCATTCCGCAGTCGTATGACATTTTCGGCAGCCTTTACAGAGCTTGATATCGTAATCATCTATACAGACAGTTTTCACTTGATTTCCCTCATTAACAAATTGGCTTACCAATTTTACGATTTCGGCAGTTGCGCCAGTTTTTACGGGACTGCAGTTAATAACTAGAATGTTCATATGTACCTCCATAAATTATATTATCGGTTTCTTATCGGTGTATTCCGCTGGAGTAATGTTTCTGTTTTCTTCCATGTCAATCAATTTCCTTTCTTAATTCAATGTATTCTTCCTTGGTCGGAGAGAATTTGTCTTTGGCATTGTTTACGTTAAACACTATATGTCTGCGATACTCCTTTTCGGGATATCCCTCAATCATCTCCTTAAGATTTGACCTAACTTCCGCATTGTCATTGAAATAATTCATACAGTCATCATATAATTCGGGCGGCACAAAATATATATTCATTGTGAAATACAAATCCGCACCATAGGAAAGCCCAATCTCATGAACACTGTTTAAAGCATCAAAAATCGAATCCCACTCCTCATCATATGAAGCATTTATTTTTGAGGAATCAACACATATTGTGTAGTATGCCAATGTTGATTTATCCGCGGTGTAAGTCTCATTGATGTGCTTCAAATAATATTCCAACGTAAAATTACCGTCCGCGATTTTACGTGCTGTTTCCTCATCATCAATAAGTCCCGACCGCCTGTAACAATATGTGAAATGATGTCCCCAAATGTCTCCGAGCGCGTTGTCAAATACATTTGAGAAAAGCTTTCCTGCAATGCTGTTCGGATAGCAATCGTAATTCAAAGTTCCATCGTAATTAATCGCCGCATCAAACATCAGTGTCTTGTCATTTATAGGATAGCACGTTCCATTAGTGTAATTGCTCTGATTATAACCGTAAATCTGAATACACTTAAATTCTTCATTATACTTTTCCCTTAACGCGTTTTCAAGCATTAATTTCATTTGACCTTCCGTAACTATGCCCTTGCAACCCGTAAGGCTTGTTGTTAATACCAAAAGGAATGTGCACAAGAGCAGCATGGATAAGAATTTTCTCATAATTTGCCTCCTAAAAATCGTCCTATCGCTTAAAACGACACAAATCTTGTGTTGTGTAGTTCATTATTAAAACTCAAATCTTGAACCATTTGAAAGTAATATTCCATCTGTCAATTCCACACGCAAGTTTTCTCATTCGACTGCCGCCAAATCTCCCGCAAAATACCGCTTGCTTTTCAGCTTTCCGTTTATCTCTATTATGTAGTAATAGCTTTGCTTGTCGAAGTGCCAATAAATTTTTGCGATTCTCCCGGTAAGTTCGGGGTGATTCACGGGAGAAACACGCGCGTTGTACTCAAATTCGGGTGAATCGGGCAGCGGCTTTACACACTTCAAATCTATCGCTCCGTATTCGGGCGCGAGCATCTCCGCTTTTGCATAGTCATATTGGATAACGGTCTGAAACCCATTGAACCGCTCGGAATCAAGATACAATCCCCACATAAGCCCTCACTCTCAAATCACAGGTAATACACGAAAACCTCAAAATCAGTATCTTTCAGAACATCTTGAATAATCTCCCGAACGTCCTCCCATTGCAGTTTGTCCAGACCGCAGCCGATTTTGGGCATGGCAATTTTGCGAAGTCCGTATTGGAGAGCGTGTTCCCGAAAATCCTCCAGTGCTTGACGGAGGGTTTCAAGCGTCGGCTTATGAAAATACCGCTGTTTTGTAACCAGATTTCCCACAACAACACCGTTTGTTTCGGTTACCAAACAGTATCCGCTTCCCTGCCACTCACTCGTGAAACTCTCGCGGAGCTGCTTTTTCACACCCATTTGCGCGAACTTTTTGGCAATCCCCGCTCCGAGCGCAAAATCGGAGCTTATGCAGTGACACAACGCACAATCGGTTCGCGTAAACAGATCACCTTGAATCTCGGAAAATGTCATAATGCCTCGAACCTCCGCAGAATATTCAAGCCGACCTCGCCGCTTTTTTCCGGGTGGAATTGCGATCCGTAAACGTTCCCATTGAACACCAGCGCGGGAATCTTCATTCCGTAGTCGCAATATGCGGCAACGTTCTCCGAGGGGCATTCCGCCGCGTAGGAGTGCACAAAATACACATATTCGTTGTTTTTGTCCAGCAACGGACATTTCTCGTTGAGTTCAAGTTCGTTCCACCCGATATGCGGAATCGGAAGATTTTCGGGCCTCATCAGCTTAACCGAGCCTTTTATCAAGCCCAAACCGTCAGTTTCGCCGAACTCATAGCCTTTCTCGAACAGCATTTGCATACCAAGGCAAATCCCAAGCAGCGGTTTTTTCTGCACTTCTTCCTTGATAACACCAACCAAGCCGCTCTCATTCAGCATTCTCATTGCGTCTGGGAACGCGCCCACTCCGGGCAGAATCAGCCTGTCCGCAGAACGCAAATCGTCCGCAGATTTGGTTATCTTGTTCTCAAAACCGAGAAAATCCAATGCGTTCTTCACGCTGAACAGATTCCCCGCACCATAATCTATAATCGCAATCATACGTTTGCCCTTTCGTCAGTACTTAAAACAAAACATCTTACTATATTTATCCAATGTATTGTTGATCTCGGCAGCGCATTTGCGCAGCCTATGATATTCCACCTTCGGAAATTTCCCCCAATGCTTTTCATACAGCCGCAGCCCGTTTCCGTTTTCGTACAGGCTGAATTGAGTTATAACATCGTCAAGCAAATACTGCGGCTCAAAGGTATCCCGATAAATCAGCTCATCAACCTCAGACATCAGGCTCTTGCCCCTATCTACCTTGAGGTATTCCGAATCGCTCTTTGAACCGAAAATCTCAACCAATAATTTGCCCTCAACAAGCTCCATATGCAGAATATACGCGCCCGGCTCGTCCTGCCAGCACTGCCACTCCTCTTTTGACTTACCATCGAAAATATCCGCGAGACAGTCAAGAAAAATCGTGGGGGCTTCACAACACAGATAGTCCGAGTTGATAAGCCAACCCTGCTTTTCAGCGTGTGGTGTAAAGCAAACCTCAAACCACCCAAATCCAATCTTGTGTATTTCAAATATATTCATATCGTACCCTTTGTGGAGATTACACCACCATCATTCGGTTTAACCGCTTGCTTCAACGCATATGCCAGTGCCTTGAACAGCGCTTCAATTTTGTGATGATCGTTAGAGCCATATTCCGCACGTAAATGAAGTGTAATTCCCGCGTTGAAAGCAAACGCTCTCATAAACTCCTCGGTAAGGCAGGTGTCGAACTCTCCCACGCGCTCATTGCTGAATTCCGCATTAAATACAAGAAACGAACGCGCGCTGATGTCAAGAGAGCAAAATCCCAACGATTCGTCCATCGGGATAAACGCGCTTCCATAGCGCATAATCCCCGACTTGTCGCCGAGTGCCTTTGCGAACGCTTGTCCCAAAACGATTCCAATGTCCTCGGCAGTGTGGTGTCCGTCAACGTGCAAATCGCCCTTACAAAACACCTCCAGCCCGAATCCGCCGTGAACTCCAAGCGCGGTGAGCATATGGTCGAGGAATCCTATCCCGGTCTTGATATTAACCTCTCCGCCAGCCCGGCTCGGGTCACCATCAAGATTTAACTTCACAGTGATGTCGGTTTCTTTGGTTTTTCTGCTGATTTCCGCTGTTCTGCTCATATTCAGTCCTCTTTTCTTACCTTGATGGAATTCGCGTGCGCGGTGAGCTGTTCGCGTTCCGCTATCAGAATAATGTCGTCCGCCGCGTCAAGCAGTGCGTCCTTTGTGTAAGAAATGTAGCTCGAACGCTTTACAAAGCTGTCCACACCAAGAGGCGAGAAAAACCGCGCCGTACCGCTGGTCGGAAGAACGTGATTCGGTCCCGCGTAGTAATCGCCAAGAGGCTCGGGAGAATACTGTCCCAAGAACAGAGAGCCTACATTATCGAGTTTTCCGATATATTCAAGCGGATTTTCGACAACCGCTTCAAGGTGTTCGGGAGCGATTTGGTTCGCGATTTCAACCGCGTAATCCATATCATCGCAGACGATAATTCCGCCGTAGTTGTTGAGCGATTCGTCAATGATTTCCTTGCGTGAAAGCGTTGCCGACTGCCGCTCGATTTCATCACGCGTTTTCTCGGCGATTTCCATACTTGTGGTAATCATAATCGCGGAGGCAATACGGTCGTGTTCCGCTTGCGACATCAGATCCGCCGCAAGATATTTCGGATTCGCGCTTTCGTCCGCAAGCACCAGAATCTCGCTCGGACCGGCAATCATATCAATGTCAACCGTTCCATAAACCAGTTTCTTTGCCGTAGCCACAAAGATATTCCCCGGACCCACGATTTTGGAAACGCGTGGAATTTCCTCCGTGCCGTAGGCAAGCGCCGCGATAGCCTGTGCACCGCCTGCGAGAAAGATTTTATCCACTCCGCAAAGCGCGGCGGCAACGAGAATATCCTTGTTCGCCGTGCCGTCCTTAAGCGGCGGAGTTACCATAATAACTTCCTTAACCCCGGCAATTTTCGCGGGAATCGCATTCATCAGCACCGACGACGGATAAGCTGCCGTGCCGCCCGGAACGTACAATCCGACCTTATCAAGCCCACGCACGCGCTGACCCATAATCACGCCATTTTCTTCGGTAACGCAAAAGCCCTCGCGCTTTTGACGAGTGTGGAACGCGGTGATATTTTCGACCGCGTTCAGCATCGCGGTTACAAATTCGGGGGAGTTCTCGTTAGCCTCGGTGAGCGCGTCCTGAATCGCCTCATCGGGGACGCGGTAGTATTGCGCACTCGGGCAGTCGAACTTCGCTGTATACGACTTCACCGCCGCATCGCCGTTTGCCTTAACGTCCTCCAGAATTGCCTTCACGGTCTTTTCAACCTCGACATTTACCTCTCCCGCACGCTTCTCAACCTCTGCCAGAAACTTCTTTTCATCGCCGTTTGCTTTTATAATTCTAATCATCACAAATTCTCCTCAATAAGTCTTACAATCTCCGAAATTCTCTCTTGCTTCAGCTTCATACTTACGGTATTCACGATAAGCCGCGCAGAAATATACGCAACGTCATCGTAAACTTCAAGTCCGTTTTCTTTAAGCGTTGTACCCGTTTCCACGATGTCCACAATACCATCCGATAATCCCACCAACGGGGCAAGCTCCACAGAACCCTCAATTTTCACAATGTCAACGTCAATGCCCTTTGACTCAAAGAAATTACGTGTAACAGCGGGATATTTCGTGGCAACGGTCTTTACCCCGCAGCCGTCATAGAACTTGCTGCCGTTCTTTACGGCGAGCGCGAATTTGCACTTTCCGAATCCCAGATCCGCAATCTCGAAAAACTTTCCGCCGTGCTCCATAATTGTGTCCTTGCCGACCACGCCCAAGTCGCACACGCCATGCTCCACATAGGTGATAACGTCCGCAGCCTTTGCAAGCACCACCTCGATATTCTCGTTCGGAATCGACAGGATCAGCCGTCTGCCCTTGTTTCTTAGTTCCGACACGTCATATCCGATTTTTTCGAGGAGATTCACTGCCTTGTCCTCGATTCTTCCCTTGGTGAGGGCAATTCTTACCTTTGATTTTTCCATTGCTCACACCTCCTCGGACGAGATTTTCCCGTCTTTATCCACAATATCGACTTTTCTTATATTATGCGCTTTCGCATATTCTGCGGCGCATTTCGGACATTCCCCAAGAAAATTGTAAACCGTCTTTCCCTCGGAAATCAGATTTTCGCAATGTGCCAAAGCCGCCATCTCCGCTCCATTCTCACCGAACACAAGTACATCACACGTGCGCTTCAACTCGGACTTATGCGCCCTCATATACACCTTCGCGACCGCCTCAACGTTCACCGCGAACCCGACCGCCGCCGCTTCTCTGCCGAAATCGCCGAGCAGCGCGTCATATCTTCCGCCGGAGAGCGCGGGCTGACCATAGCCCTCCACATACCCGCGGAAGATAATTCCGGTGTAGTAATTCTTCTTGTTGATCAAGCCCAGATCCACACGAATCTTCTCGCGCGGAATAACAGCACTGATGTCTTCGCACAGCTTTTGAAGCCGTGCCAGCTTGGATTCCACCATATCGCCGTGAAGAACTTTTTTCGCCTCGTCAAACACCTCAAAACCGCCGAACAGCTTGGGAAGTTCAACCAACGCGGCAGCGGAGGGATTATCCGAATCTTTGAGTGCATTCAACTCGGGATAGTTCTTCGTTTCAATCCACCTTTGAATATTTTCGGCGAGTTTGGCGTCACAGTCAAAGCTCCTCATAATTTCCTTGAAAATTCCGCAATCGCCTATCTCCAGACGATAGTTATCATCACACTCAGAGAGAGCCTTTGCCGCGAGAATCAATGCCTCGCGGTCGGCGGATTCGCTGTTTCCGCCGAGAATTTCAATGCCGCTCTGAGCGATCTCATCATCTCTTCCGCTGTCTTTGGGATTTACAAGATAGATGTTCTGGTTGTAGAACAGCTTCAACGGAAGCTCCTCATACCGCAGTCTTGTTGCAGCAAGCCGTGCAATCGGAAGTGTGCTGTCAGGGCGAAGCACCATCAGTCGGTTCTTTCCGTCCACGAGCTTATACATAAGCTCCTGCGGGAATCCGCGTGTATTGCCGTTAAATACATCGTAGAACTCCAACGCGGGGGTAATCACCTCAAAATACCCGCGATTCTCAAAAATACGTGTAATGCGCTCGGAAATGGTTCGCCGCGCGGCGCACTCTTCAAACAGATAATCCCGTGTTCCCTCGGGAGTCAATAAATCATTTCGCTTCAATTTCATTCTCCTTCATGCTTTGTTGCTTTAGCACAGTGATGTGATACCGTGCTACTACATTACTATAATATCATACCATAATAAATTGGATTTGTCAAGTAAAAGCGGGCTTTTCGCCGTTTTGAACAAAAAAAGCCCACTTTTGTGAAAATTTTCTACTAATCAAACAAAGTATACTGCGCCGACTGACGAAATCCCTTAAACGCATTCATCTCCTTGAGTTTCTCGATAACCGTGCTGTTTACACCGCTGATCTGCTGTATTTCGTCAATGCTGAGATTATCATCGGAATCGATTGCCTCCTTGAGCTTTACTGCGGCATTTTCGCCACAGCCCGCAATCGCATTGAACGGAAGCCGCAGCTTACCGTCCTCAACGGTGTAAGTCGCTGCCGCAGATTTTTTTGCGTCAACAGGCAGAACGTCTATTCCGCGCAGCATCATCTCAAGAATCAACTGCAATGCGTCAACATTTGCCTCGTCCTTAGCCGTGGGCTTTGGCATCGCTTTAATATCACTTATACGGCGCTTTATGGACTCCTTGCCGCCAACAACCGTTTCATAATCATAGTTGCCCGTATGCTTGATAAGCGTTGCCGCATAAAACTCAGCCGGACGGTAAATCTTGAACCACGCCAGCTTTACAGCGGCGGTTACATACGCCGCCGCGTGCGCTTTCGGGAACATATATTTGATTTTAAGGCAGCTCTCGACATACCAATCGGGAACATTATGATCCTTAAATGCCTGATAGATTTCGTCATTGAATTCCTTTTTTGCCTTGCCCTTTCGCGTGAACTCCATAATCTTAAATGCCATTGACGGCTCCAAACCCTTATTCATTAGGTAAACCATAATGCTGTCACGCGTTCCGATAACGTCCGAAATCGTACAGGTATTGCTTTTGATAAGATCCTGCGCGTTGCCGAGCCAAACATCCGTACCATGAGATAATCCGGAAATCTGAAGCAAATCGGAAAAGCACTTCGGCTGCGCGTCAGTCAGCATTCCCATAGCGAATGGCGTACCGAACTCGGGAATCCCCCACGTTCCGCATTCCACACCGATGTCGTCTTTAGTGATTCCCAGCGGCTCTACCGATGTGAACAATTCATACACCTTCGGGTCGGTAGTGGAAACCTCGGCAATCTTCATACCCGTCATATCTTCAAGGTGCTTGTATAGCGTCGGGACATCGTGCCCAAGCTCGTCTAACTTCAAAATCGTATCGTGAAGTGCATGGAAGTCGAAGTGCGTAGTAATCATATCGCTCTCCGTCTTGTCGGCGGGGTGCTGAACAGGTGTGAAATCATATACCTCAAAATCATTCGGCACAACAACCATTCCACCCGGGTGCTGAGAGGTTGTCCGCTTAACGCCGGTACAGCCCTGCGCCAGACGTTCGATTTCCGCGTTGTTGAACGAAAGCCCGCGCTCCTCGCAGTACTTCTTGACGAATCCGTATGCGGTCTTTTCCTGAACTGCGGAGATTGTTCCCGCCTTGAATACGTGATCCTTACCGAAAAGCTCTTCCGTGTAACGGTGAACCTTTCCCTGAACCTCTCCCGAAAAGTTAAGGTCTATATCGGGCGCTTTATCGCCCTTAAATCCCAAAAACGTTTCAAACGGAATATCGTGTCCGTCACGAATTGTTTCCGTGCCGCACTCCGGGCATTTTTTCGGAGGAAGGTCATATCCCGAACCGTAACGCTTACCGTTGATCTCGCTTACGAACTCATTCCAACGGCACTTCGGACAGCGATAATGCGGCGGCAGCGGATTAACCTCCGAGATACCCGACATTATCGCCACAAACGAAGAACCGACCGATCCTCTTGAACCAACCAGATACCCGTTGTCCTCGGAGAATTTAACCAACTTTTGCGCGATCATATACAGCACCGAAAAGCCGTACTTTATAATCGCGTCAAGCTCCTTTTTAAGGCGCTTTTCCACAATTTCTGGAAGTTCATCGCCATACCACGCGTGCGCTCTGCCCCAACAAAGCTCCTGAAGCTCCTCCTCTGCGCCGGGCAGTGATGGTGTATATGTTCCTTTCGGAATCGGACGAATATCACTGTCAATCATATCGGCGATTGCATTTGTATTGGTAACAACCACCTCAAACGCCTTTTCCTCGCCCAGATATCGGAATTCCGCGAGCATCTCATCGGTTGTCCGCAGATATAGTGGTGCTTGATTATCCGCGTCCTTATAGCCCTGACCCGCCTGCAAAATTCTACGGAACATTCCGTCCTCTTTGTCCTTGAAATGCACATCACAGGTCGCAACGCACAGCTTTCCGTGCCTGTCGGCAAGGTCGACGATACGCTTGTTCAACAAGCGCAGTGACTCATCATCGGAAACCTTCCCATCGCGAACCAGAAACTCGTTGTTCTGAATAGGCTGAATTTCATAGTAATCATACAGCGCGGTGATATTGTCAATCTCCTCCGCAGACTTGTTGTCGAGAATCGCCTTGAACAGCTCTCCCGCCTCGCACGCGGAGCCTATCAAAAGCCCCTCGCGGTATTTGTTAAGCTCCGACAGCGGGATTCGCGGTTTCTTGTAGAAATACGTTAGGTTGGAAAGCGAAATCAGTTTGTACAGGTTCTTAAGACCTATCTTGTTCTTAACGAGGATAATCATATGATAAGTCGGCAGCTTTTTCGGATCGATCTTACCGAGCAGACCGTTCAAATCACCAAGAGTTTCCAGCTTACCCAACTTTTTTGTATCGGATAAAAGACGCAGGAATATCATTGCTAGCATCTTTGCATCGTCATTCGCTCGGTGATGATTGAAATCACCGAGCTTGTACTCCTTTGCAACCGTATCGAGCTTGTGATTCTTGAGGTGCGGGAGCGCAGCGCGGCAAAGCGCCACGGTATCAACGAAATTGAAATCATACTTAATCTCTTGACGTTCGCAGGTCGCACGAATAAACGAGGTATCGAATTTCGCGTTGTGCGCGACAAGAACTCCTTTACCCGCGAACTTTATAAACTCCTCGACAGCCGCTTTCTCCGATGGAGCATTTTCAACCATCTCATCGGTAATTCCCGTCAGCTTTGAAATCTCCTCGGGAATCGGTCTCTCGGGATTTACAAAAGTCTGAAATTCCTCGACAATTTCGCAGTTTTTAATCTTTACTGCGCCGATTTCGGTGATTCTGTCTTTTGCCGCAGAAAGCCCCGTTGTTTCCAGGTCGAACACGATAATTTCCCCATCAACGGAATAATCTCCACACCCCGAAACCAGTGAGCCGCTGTCATTGACGAAATATGCCTCCACACCGTAAATCATTTTCATCTTTTCTCCATCTCTGTTGATGGATTCAATAGTATTCATCGCCTCGGGATATGCCTGAACATTACCATGATCGGTAATTGCCACAGCTTTATGCCCCCACGCGTATGCCTGATTTATGAGGTCTGCTACGGGAGTAACCGCGTCCATATCGGACATTCTTGAGTGCATATGCAGCTCAACGCGCTTGTGTTCGGCATTGTCCGCGCGCGAATGAGTTTTGATACTCGCAATGGAGTTCGGGCGAAGATTCAATTCACCCGAAAACGAATCGGTTTCAAATTTACCCTGAACAATGACTGCTTTTCCAACCTTGAGATTTGACTTCACCACATCAGTATTTTTTACATTAGTGATGATTTTCATAATTCTTGAAGATGTCTTATCCGAAAAATAAACCGTATAAATCAAAGTATTTCCATCGCGGGAAGTACGTTCATCTGTCTTGAAAACGCTACCCCAGACGGTCGCCTCGTCTTGGTCATTAAACGACTCCAACATCGGCGATGGTTCTTCAAAATTCGCCTTTCCAAAGAACAGCTCTGCCTCTCTTCCAAAATGTTCATTTTCAAATGAAAGGGTGATCTTCTCGGAATTATCCAGAAACTGAGGTCCTCTGCCCCTGCCTGCGGGACGACTTGGCGCTCCGCCGCCGTAATTTCCGCTATCGGAATTTCTGGGCTTCTCTTCGACAATCGACACGATTTCTGGAGGTTTCTCGTTCTCTTGACGTATGTATTCACTTACGTTCATCTCATTTTCAGAGGTGAAAGTTACATGCATTGTACGGTCAAAAAAGCCCTTAATAAACACCTCGATTTTCTTGTCAACGCTCATACCCTTTAAGATTTCCGCGCCGCCGGATTTCAGAGTAATTTCACATTCCGAATCATCGCAAGAAATATCCGCGCCGTCCAAGTATCCGTTCACCAACGCATTTTTACTTTTGATTAGCTCGATGATATCATAGATATAATCGGGACTGAACAAACTGGAATGGTATTTCGGGTAAACGGTCGCGGAAACGCTCAGCTTCTCCGAAATCAGCGCAGAAGTTCTCAAAAGCTCCCCCATCGGAATAACCTCGTCCAGTTCCAGATTGATGTTCAGGTCGTTCAAAGAGGTTCTCCGCGCGATTTTAAGCACATTTCCACCGGCAACAAACGGGGAAAACTCTATATTTTCAAATATCTCGGACAGCGTTCCCGACATTTTAATTCCTCCTACAATAAATCAATTTCCTTTTTAAGCTCTTCAAGTATCCTGTCTTCGGGGACTTTCCGCAGAATCTCTCCCTTACGGAAGATTATCCCCTCGCCGATTCCACCCGCAATGCCGATATCCGCCTCGCGAGCCTCACCCGGACCATTCACAACGCAGCCCATCACTGCAACTTTAAGAGGCTTGTCCACGTTCTTTAACATATCTTCGACTTGATTTGCAAGTGTGATGAGGTCGATTTTTGTTCGTCCGCAAGTAGGACAAGAAACGATTTCCACCCCGCCGCCGATACCGCAAGCCTTGAGAATATCCCGCGCCGCGTAAACCTCTTTTACGGGTTCGGCGGTAAGCGATACGCGGATTGTATCGCCGATTCCGTCACACAGCAGCGAACCGATTCCCACTGCGGATTTAAGGATTCCCATGCGCTCCGTACCCGCCTCGGTTACACCAAGGTGCAGCGGATAATCGGTCTGACGCGCCAGCAGCCGATACGCAGCGATCATAAGCCGCACATCAGACGATTTAATGCTGATCACAATGTCGTCAAAATCGCAGTCATTCAACAACTTTACGTGATTCAGTGCGCTTTCGACCAACGCATCGGGAGTTGGACTTCCGTATTTTTCCAACAGTTCCCGCTCCAACGAGCCGCTGTTTACACCTATTCTGATTGGAATTTCGCGCTTTCGGCACGCGTCCGCGACAGCTTTGACATTCTCCGCTCCGCCGATGTTTCCGGGGTTTATGCGGATTTTATCCACACCCGCTTCCGCGCAAGCCATCGCAATTCTGTAATCAAAGTGAATATCCGCGACAATCGGCACGGAAACCGCGTCTTTAAGTGCGGAAATAAGAGCCGCGTCCTCAATTCTCGGCACTGCCGCGCGGATAATCTCACAACCCGCCGCTTCCAACTCTTGTGCCTGTTTTACACTGTCCGGGATATTCTCGGCAGGGATATTAAGCATTGACTGAACGTAAATCTTACCGTTTCCCAGCGTCAATCCGCCGACTTTAACGTTTTTTTTCATCAAAGTCCTCCCGTAAACATCTTTACAATGTCATTAAATGTAACCACAAGCATCAGTAGCATAAGCGCCGCAAATCCAACGAAATGAACCATACCCTCCACTTGGGGCTTTGTGGGCTTGCGGCGAATAAGCTCCACTATCAGGAACACGAACCGCGCACCGTCCAGTGCGGGAATCGGCAGAAGATTGAACACCCCGACATTTATCGTGATAAGCGAAACGATACTCATAAAGTCGGAGAACGTGTAATTCTTAACCGCGTCACTGATTACCGAGCCTACACCGATTGGGCCGGAAAGGTCGTTAATACCGTATTTCCCACGCAACATATCAATCAATGTCATTATAATCAGCCGCGCCGTAGAGCAGCTTTCGCGCCAGCTCTCTTTGATTATGTTGCCGATATTCTTCTCAACACGATAAACCTTGAAGTCGAAATACACACCAGTTGAGCCGTCCTCGCGCTCCATCGTCATAAACTCAACGTCCTTGATCGTGATTTTTTCACCGTTTCTGCGTACTACAAAATCATATACGAGATTGCCCTTGTCGTTCTTGCGGTCGCTGCTCTGGAGCTTATAGCTAACGTCAGAAAGGGAAAAAACTGTCATACCCTCAACGCTCAGAATCTCATCGTTTTCCATCAGATATTGATTTGAAACGCTTTGCTCTTGGAATACGGCAATCGTTGTGGAAGCTATTGCCTCGGAGGTACACATCGATACGATAACTACGATAAACCCGAGAATCAGGTTCATCAACGGTCCGGCAAGAATCACGATCATTCGCTGCCAGACGGGCTTGCGGTTGAACGCACGAGGATTGACCTCCTCGGCGTTTTTCTCGATATCATCATCGGAATAACCGCCGTCCTCGCCCTCAAACGAGCAAGAACCGCCAATCGGAAACGCGCGGATAACGTATTCCGTTTCCTTACCCTTTTTGCGCAGAATTACGGGACCCATTCCCAGCGCGAACTCCTTGACATAAATCCCGCATAATTTTGCGGCGATGAAATGCCCAAATTCGTGGAGCAGAATAATGAAACAAAATACCAAAACCGCAATTATTATAGGTAAAATTGTATTGAATATATTCAAAATCGTATTGAGCATTGATATATTTCCTCCAAATCAGTTGAATTTTCCAAGAACGTATTCCTCCGCAGCCTGTTGGGTCTCCAACAGCTCCGAAAGGGTCGGATTTTCCGTGAATTTCACATCGGCAAGCGCGCCGTTGACCGCCTCGCCGATATCCAAAAAGCGGATTCTGCCGTTTAAGAACAGCCTCACTGCCGCTTCATTCGCGCAGTTTACAGTGCACGGAGCGTTTCCGCCCTTAGCAATTGCATACTTCGCGGCGGCAAGACAGGTGAATGTTTCCTCATCAGCGTGCGCGAACGTCAACTCCCCGACATCAAACAGCGAAAGTCTTTTTGCGAGACACGGCAGACGCTTCGGATAGGTGAGCGCAAGCTGAATCGGAATCCGCATATCCGCGCTGCCGAGCTGGGCGATTATAGACCCGTCCTCAAACTCCACAGCCGAATGGATTATGCTCTGTCGCTGAATCACGATTTCCACCTGTTCGTGCGTTGCTCCAAAAAGCCAAACCGCTTCAATCAGCTCCAGACCCTTGTTCATCAGGGTCGCGCTGTCAATGGTGATTTTCGCGCCCATACTCCAGTTGGGATGTTTAAGAGCTTGCTCCTTGGTAATATTCTCCAGCTCCGAACATTTCTTGCCGAAGAACGGTCCTCCGGAGGCGGTAAGGATTATCTTGGAAAATCGGTTCTCCCCCGCGCCCATAAGGCACTGAAATATCGCAGAATGCTCACTGTCAATCGGCAGCAAGCGCACACTGCGGCGATTCACTGCGTCCATAACGAGCTTTCCGCCCGTGACTAGAGTTTCCTTGTTCGCGAGGGCGACATCATTGCCCGCCTCAATTGCCGCAAGAGTTGGCATTAGCCCCGCCATTCCCACAATTGAGTTTACAACCTTGCCGCACGAAAGCGCCGCCAGAGAGCACAATCCCTCCGTCCCGCAGAGAATCTTAATTTCCGTGTCGGCAAGTCGGGATTTGATATCCCCATAGTATTTTTTTTCAGAAACCGCAACATATTCGGGCGAAAACTCGCGCGCCTGTTTTTCAAGAAGTTCAACGCTCTTGTTCGCGGACAAAGCCCTCACCCTTATATTATGCGCGCGGCAGACATCTAATGTCTGTTTGCCGATTGAACCTGTTGAACCAAGCAGCACAATATCGTTCATAACTACCTCTTTTCACGCATTTGGATGAGCACTTTTACTACGCCCTCGCGATTTTTCGCGATTTTCATAAACTTCGGAAGATGGTCGGACTGAGTTTTCTTCACAATGCCGCGTTTTTCACGCAAATTCGCGCTCAGGTATTCTATCAGATAATCAAGGTGTTCGCGGTTCAGTGCCCAGACGGATTTCCCGTCAAAGCTCCCCGAATACCGCAGTTCACAGCCGAAAAACGGTTCACAAGCGTTATGAATCTCAGCGGAAAAATACGCTCCGTTTTGTATCGGAACACGTTCAATCTTTCCGGACATCACCACGCCACATTCGGGACAAGTGACGTGAGCCGCGCCGCAGTTTCCATACGCTTCGACCTCTCGGCGAAAATACTTTCCGCAGTTTTTGCAGTGAGCGTGAACGCTCGTGCGGTAGTGTGACAGGCTTTTCTCCTTTACACTTCCGCAATCGAAACACTTGAAATATGCCTTGCCATCAACCCTCACCATACCCTCTCCGCCGCAGATAGGGCATTTTACGCAGATACCTGTTTTTGCCGCCGAGTAGACGGTAAAGCTGTAATATGGCAAATCGATTACACGTTTCATAAGCACCCCTCCGCTCGAACAAAATCACCCATTCACACATATGAATGGGAAATTTCATATTATTGCATTATCGGCGAAATAAAACTGAATACGGCAAATAAAAACGGTGCAACAAACAAAACGCTGTCGAATCTGTCCAACACTCCGCCATGACCCGGCATTAGGCTGCCAAAATCCTTGACCTTGTACTGCCGCTTGATTACGGACGCGGACAAATCTCCGAGAACACCCACTCCGGAAGCGAGCATTCCAATCGGAATAAGCACAAGATAGTTCATCTTCACCTCGCTTGGGAGCAACAAATTATACACCAAACATTGAATCGCCACGACAATTCCGACCGTTACGATTCCGCCGATTAAGCCCTCTACGGTCTTTTTGGGGCTGATTTCGGGACAGAGCTTGTGCTTTCCTAAGAACGTTCCGACAAAATACGCGCCGGAATCTCCAAACCACGCGCAGAACAGCAAATACACTATCATAAACACGCCCGGCAAATTTCCCTGGGGAATTACCGGAGAATATCTCAGCATAATGATACAGCTAAGCGAGATTGGAATAACCAGAGCCGCACCGCCGCAGGTAGCCACATTTTCAAATGTGATCGTCTTGTGGTTAAACAGCATAATCGACAATAGAACCACCACATAAAGCAGAAATACAGGAGCGCGAAACCGACGAAATAAGGATATACACATCATAAACGGAACAAACGCCGAAAAGACCACACAGAAGCCGGTCAAGAGCTTGCGTTTATTGCATTTCACCGCATGGATAAGCTCCCATGTTCCGATTGCGCTTATTATCGCCAACACTGCGGCATACAAGATTTTGTTGTCGAAAAATAATATGGTAACACCAACAACAATCCCGATAAACGCGGAAATAATTCTTACAAGCATAAAATTCACCCATTAGATTCCGCCAAATCTGCGGGAACGCCCCGCGTATTCGTTAATGGCGTACTCTAAGTCTTTCTTTGTGAAGTCCGGCCACAGCACGTCCATAAAAACAAACTCCGCATATGCTGCCTGCCAGATCAAAAAATTGGAAAGCCTCTGCTCACCGCTCGGTCGGATCACCAAATCAAGCGGCGGCATCTCGGCAGTGTACAAAAGCTGTTCAAGCATGTCTTCGGTGATGTCCGCAGAGGAAATCTCCCCGGATACACAACGCTCCGACAGAATCTTCGCCGCTCGACAAATCTCCGCGCGTCCGCCGTAGTTCAGCGCAATTCCGACAATGAATCCGGTGTTGTCCTTGGAGGTTTCCATTATATCCGTCAACTCTACTCGAATATCCTCGTCAAACGCAGATATATCGCCCAGAATGATGATACGGATATCCTCCTTTGCCGATTCGCGAATATCCTTGATATATCGCCGCAGCAAATCCATAATACCCTTGACTTCATCGGGAGGGCGTTTCCAATTTTCAGTCGAGAACGCATAAAACGTTGCACACTTTACACCTAACTCACGGCACCAGTTTATGGTTTTCTTAAATACGGCCGCGCCTTGATTGTGCCCGAAATTTCGCGGCATCAAACGCTTTTTCGCCCATCGTCCGTTGCCGTCCATAATGAATCCGATATGCTGTGGAATTAACGTATCTCCCATCAGATCGACATTATTTCTTTGTCCTTAGCCTCACCGATTTTGTCAATATCTTCGATAAACTTATCGGTCAGCTTCTGGATATTCTTTTCCGCTTCCTTAACATCGTCTTCGGTGATTTCGTTTGCCTTTTTCTTCGCCTTGATTTTGTCCATTCCGTCACGGCGAACGTTCCGAACAGCAACCTTGCTCTCCTCGCAGATTTTGCTTACCTGCTTGCAAAGCTCCTTTCTGCGGTCCTCGGTAAGCTGCGGGAACGCGATTCTCAGCACGCGTCCGTCATTCGTAGGGTTGATTCCGAGGTCGGAAGCCTGAATCGCTTTCTCAATAACCTTAAGCTGAGATGCGTCATACGGCTGAACCACGAGAATTCTTGCCTCCGCCACAGACACGGAAGCCATCTGGTTGATCGGTGTGGGAGTGCCGTAATATTCAGCCGTGATTTTGTCCAGAACAGTGGGATTCGCTCTGCCCGCGCGAATCGTTCCGAGTTCACTTTCGAGAGCGTTAATGCACTTACCCATTCGCTCTTTAGTATTATCAATAATTTCTTTCATTGCTCTTCTCCTTTATGAATCTCTGTGCTTGGTAACCAAAGTACCGACAGTCTTTCCCATAACTGCGTCATAAATATTGTCGGGGCGGTCGAGATTGAACACTATAATCGGAATGTTGTTTTCGGTGCAGATTGCGGCAGCGGCACTATCCATAACCTGAAGCCGCTTGACAAGTACCTCGTGATAAGTGATAACATCGTACTTCACCGCATCGTGGAACTTTTTCGGGTCTTTGTCATAGATTCCGTCCACCATTGTTGCCTTGAGAATGATGTTCGCCTTAAGCTCTGCCGCACGGAGCGCCGCCGCGCTGTCGGTCGAGAAAAACGGATTGCCTGTGCCGCAGCCGAAAATCACGATGCGGTTCTTCTCAAGGTGGCGCAGTGCCTTTCCGAGAATGAACGGCTCGGCAACCTGCTGCATTGTAATTGCGGTCTGAACGCGCACAACTGCGCCCATACTCTCCAGAACGTCCGCAACGGCAAGCGCGTTCATTGTGGTTGCCAGCATACCGATATGGTCGGCTCTGGCGCGGTCGGAGCTTGTAGAACTGCGTCCGCGCCAGAAATTTCCGCCGCCCACAACGATTCCGATTTGCGCTCCCGAATCCGCCGCTTTTTTTATACTCCGGCAAATGTTCTCCACCGTCGGGAAGTCCAGTCCTTGCCCTTTTTCTCCCGCAAGCGCCTCTCCGCTCAACTTCAGCAGAACGCGCTTATACTTTGGTTCCATCTCGCTCATCGACTCACCCTCCCGAAATCAGTAATCCAATACTCGAATCCTTACCGGAACTCCAAATCCATCGGGCAGTCCCGCGCACTTATCCAGCGCGTCTTTTTCACGCATAACATCGGTAACAAATGCCAACTCTCCGCTGTTTGAACCCTTTGTCGAAAGATATTCCACATCGCCAAAAAGCTCCTTCACAGTCGCCTTTGCGGACTCGGAATCCTTAATCGAAACGCGGATATAATTCGCACAGGTGAACTCCTCAAACGGACGAACAAACGTTTGTTCACTGTCTGCCCATGTAAGCGAACGGCTGGTGTCTGAGTGCTTCACTGCGGAAATAATATCCGAAACTACTGCCGAAGCGGTGGGCAACTTGCCCGCGCCCTTTCCGTAGAATACAACATCGCCGGTCGCGTCACCGCGCACGAGAATCGCGTTAAATACGTCATTTACACCCGCGAGCTGGCTTTCGTCCTTTATTACCGCTGGGAACACTCCAATGGAGATTTCGCCCTTGTCCTCACGGCGCACACAGCCAATGAGCTTGATTTTAGCATTGTAGCTGTCAATGTAGCTTACGTCATCAAGCGTGATCTTGGTAATGCCCTCGGTATGGACGCTTTCGGGATATACGTGCCGCCCAAATGCCAACGATGCGAGAATGCAGATTTTGCGGCACGCATCGAAGCCCTCAACATCGGCGGTTGGATTACGCTCGGCATATCCAAGCTCCTGAGCGGTTTTCAGTGCCTCGTCAAACCCGATTCCATCACGAATCATCTTGGTGAGAATGAAATTTGTTGTTCCGTTGAGAATACCCGCGATCTCGTCTATCTCGTTTGCCTCCAGACAAGCGTGAATCGGCTTAATGATGGGAATCCCTCCGCCAACGCTCGCCTCAAAGAAGAAATTCACGTTCTTTTCCTTGGCGATTTTGAGAAGTTCCGCGCCCTTTGCAGCCACAAGTTCTTTGTTGGAAGTAACAACGCTCTTACCCGCTGTCAACGCAGATTTCACGAAGTCATACGCCGGTTTAAGACCGCCGATTACTTCGCTGACAACGCTGATCTCCGGGTCATTCAGAATCACGTTGAAGTCCTTGACGAACTTGTCCGCATATGGACTGTCGGGAAAATCCCGAACGTCCAGAATATACTTGATATCCAGTGGTTCGCCCGCTTTTTTCTCAAGATTCTCCTTGTTTTTGTAGAAAACCTCCACAGTTCCCGAGCCTACCACACCATAGCCCAAAACGGCTATCTTTGCCATAAAATAACATCCCTTCCGTCTATATTTACACCTATATTATTAATTATATCACATCTCGGACTTTTTTTCAAGTATTTATCGCAAAAAACTTTCAATTTCTTCAATAATCTTATTTCCCGAGCTGTCCCATGCCATTATAAACGCGCCGCTCCAAATGTCATATCCTATTGTTATGCGGATTTCGTCAATTCTAAGCTCGAAGGCGGCGGAATCTCCGTTTAGACCAAATTCGCCGCCCGATGTCAGCCGATTGCCGAAATTTGCCTTGAGAGTATTCAGCACCTCCGGCAAATTTTCCGCAGCAAGCTCCGAATTGTCCAATGTCAGGAATCCCGAGACGGTCTTACCCTTTACCCACATTATTTTCCCGCCTTTACGGAGGGTTTGACAGCGCACTTCTTGAGGGTTACAATCAGCAAGACGATTCCCACGCCTGTGATTATATGCCCGATTCCCGCGATACCCGAAATCGCCGCGCTTGCTCCCTTGGAAAGTTCCAAACCGAGAACCTCCGTCACTCCACGGACTCCAAGCATTATTGCTGTTAACGGAACTCCGGTATTGTAAACAGCTCTGAACGCTTTGAACAGCTTTTCGCCCGAGAAGTCTTTCTCCCGCATAAACAGCGCAATTATCAAATACATAAACATTCCGAGCATAAAGAAGTGAGTATGTACCTTGCCGAGAGCCGTTTCTCCTCTGAAATTGTTAAATTTTGTAAATTCGCGATAAAAAACTCCGCCGCACATTGCCAGAATTGCGTATGCTAACGCATAATTCAAACACTTTTTCATTATCAACTCTTCCTTTCAAAAACCACCGTCTTGTCATCCTTGGGATTCCAGAACCGAAAGCGAACCTCCGCGCCCCTTTCCTCCCACGACTGTTTGAAGTCATCCGCGTCCGAGGGAGTGTTACCGGCAAAAACCGCCTCCGCCGACTTTTCGATTACCGACTTCCTATCGGCAAGCATACTGCCGCCCCAGTGCAAATCCTCTCCGATAAACACCGCCGCGCTGCAATATTCGTTTTTCAAAATTCCTATGAACGTGTCACGAAATTCCCCGAAATACTCTTGGGTTAGATAGTAATGCTCGTGCCACTCGGGACCGAAAAACAGCGAAATTTCGTCCTGTAAATCAATGAACATTGTTCTATCGCTGTACGGATTCGGAATCTTTATACAAATTTCATTATCCTTCAGATAGTTAAACTCCTCATCATCGTGACGGTGAACCTCGTACTTGATATTCATTCCGTCCAACAAACCGCGGATTTCGTCAAGCTTATCCCAAGCCTCAAATTCATCGAATTTGTCCATAACTCCCCCTAAAAATGCGGCAAAAACAATCTTTCGACCGCTCTTGCCGCATTAAACAGTTAAATTATCCGCCGCAAAGCTCCTTGTACAAGCCAATGTACAACTTCGCGGAAGTGCCCCAGCTAAAGTCAGCTTTCATTGCGCGGGTAACGAGCTTGCTCCACTCGCTCTTGTTGTCATAATAGCCCTTAGCACGGCGAATCGCTTCAAGCATATCATGAGCGTTGTAGCTCTGGAACGTGAATCCGATACCGTTATCGCCCGCGTCAACAATGCTGTCGCGAAGTCCGCCAGTTGCGCGAACAACGGGAACAGTTCCATAGCGCGCCGCAATCATCTGCGCCAGACCGCAAGGCTCACTCTTGGACGGCATCAGGAAAATGTCCGCGCCCGCGTAAATTCTCTTTGCCAACGAGGGATTGTAACCACGGTAGAATCCAACCTTGTCGGGATACCGCCAGTGCATCTCCTGGAAGAAGTTCTCATACTGCTGCTCGCCCGAACCGAGAATCACCACCTGAACATCAACAGAGATGATCTCATCAAATACATATTTTACCAAATCAAAGCCCTTGTGGTCGGCAAATCTGGAAATCATCGCAATCAGCGGAATGTCATACTGCGGCATTCCAAATTCCTCAAAGACAGCGGATTTACAAGCCTGCTTACCCTTGTGGCTTCTCGCGGAAAATTTCGCCGCAATGGTGTCGTCCGTTTCGGGATTGTACAAATCGGTATCGATTCCGTTGAGGAAGCCCGTGGTCTTGTACTGCTTGCTGCGCAAAATTCTGTCCAACCCATGCGAGAACCACGGGTCGAGAATCTCGTGGGAATATGTCGGCGAAACGGTAGTCACCTTGTCGGCAACCTCTATCGCGCCCTTCATAAAGTTGATGTCACGGTCGTACTCAATAATGTTGACATTATGCGGCGGAATGCCCACGATGTCCTTCACCAAATCTAATCCATACTGACCCTGATAACCGATATTGTGAATGGTGAACACGTTCTTGATGTCGCCGAATCCCCACTCGTTTTTGTAGAACAGATTATGATATACCGGAATCAGCGCGCACTGCCAGTCATTGGAATTGATAATCTGAGGGTGGAAGTCGATGTGACGGAGCATTTCCAAAACCGCGCGGCTGAAGAATACATATCTCTCCGCATCATCGTAATATCCGTACAGACCGCCATCACGCTTGAAGTAGTACTCATTATCGATGAAATAGTAGATCACTCCGTTCATCTTCTGCATAAACACTCCGCAGTATTGGCTTCTCCAACCCACCGGAACAGTGAAATTGGTAATAAATGTCATCTTTTCTTTAAGCTCGGGCTTGATATTGTTGACGTAGTACGGCATTACTACACGCGCGTCCTCGCCTGCTTCAACCAAAGCCTTAGGCAAAGAGCCTGCAACGTCCGCCAGACCGCCGCTTGCCGCAAACGGCAACGCTTCACTTGCTGCATATAAAATGTTCATAACTGCTTCCTCCGATTATCTTTCAAATTTCGGAAACCTCCGAAAAGCGATTTCAATTCTCGACATCAATCGAACTTTTGGAGATTACTCCTATATACTTTAATTTTACCACACAATTCCATAAATTGCAAGTGGATTTCTATATTTTTTTATATTTTTTAAGAAAATTCGCATGAGATTTTCACGCGGTCAGTTTGTATATAAAGCAGGTTTAATTCTCGTCCACCAGACTGTCGAGAAACACTCGCAGACGAGGACGAATGACCGCCTTGCGGTCAACCTAGGATCGTGCGGCTAGCCTTTGTGGCTGCCGCATGAACCTTGACGAAGTAAGCACCGCCGCAAAGCGGCGGTGCGAAGGTTTATCGACAGTCTGACCGCGTGAAATTTTCACGCGGTAGTATTTTGATATAAAGAGTTATGCTGCTCAGCTTCTCGGTATGCACGAGGCAACTGCGCCCGCCAGATGGCTGATAGGCATCGTCTGGAGGTAAATTTTACCGGGACCGGTCACAACGGTATTGAACAGACCCTCGCCGCCGAACAGTACGTTTCCGACGCCCTTAACTGTCTGAATATCCATTGTGCAAGTACCTGACATTGCCGCGAGATAACCGGTGTCGATTACCATCTGCTGTCCCGGCTGCAAATCGTACTGAACCACATATCCGTCGATTTCGATAAACGCCATACCCGTGCCGTGCAGACGCTGCATAATGAATCCCTCGCCGCCGAAAAATCCTGCGCCAAGGCGCTTCTGGAACGCGATAGAAAGCTCAACGCTCGGCTGCGAAGCAAGATAACCGCCCTTCTGAACGATAATATCCCCTTGGCTCACATCAAACGGAATAATCGATCCGGGAACGCTGGATGCAAACGCAATCATTCCATCGCCGCCCTCTGCGGTGTATGTATTCTGGAACATAGATTCACCCGAGAACATCTTGCTGAACGCCTTGCCAATGCCGCCTGTACTGGTCTGCATTTTCATATTCGGGGTCATCCATGACATTGCGCCTTTCTGGCACATAATGCTCTCACCGCCGCTTAAGTATACCAATGCCACGGGCATCGGCTCGCCTTTGATCTCGTATCTCATATACTTCTCCTTATCATCATTTATTGACGGAACACACCGCCCTACCTACATTATATATTATCTTAACAAAGTTGTCAAGCCCCTACAATCTTTTTGTGAAATTTGTCAAATTTGAGCGACTAATTTTATGCGATTAGTCAAAACCTTCCGCTTCCTATTATAATAAGGTAGGCAATGGTAATCGGAAGTGTAACGGAAAACCCTCCGATGAAAATCAACACAGCAGAGCAAATTATCCCCGCAATCACACCAATTACTTTCATTACGCGGTCAACGTTTTCGGGCTTACAGACACGGATCATCCACATTTTGACAAGCGCCGCGCCGTCAAGCTCTCCGATAGGAAGCAGGTTGAAAATCCCCGTAAATAGACTTATCACTGCGGCGAGGTCGTATCCCAACCGAGCAAATACCATTGCACAAAGAAAATTCATCGCGCAGCCAGCCGCCAGAACAAGTATTCTTTTGAATGGCTTTTCATACTCAATCTGTGATGAGGAGATGCGGATTCCCGCGCCGTAAAATGTGATCGCCTCCGTGGGAATCCCCAGAAACAACATCACGATCAGATGCGCCAACTCGTGGAGCATACAGCAAATAAGCGCAACCAATCCGAAACAATCCTCGTCAAACAGCATAAACAACGCAATCACCGCGAAAAATGAGAAATCCATCCGAACGCGCGTTTTGTTAAGTTTCAATTCAATCATAGTTCATACTATGATTGGCTCGGACTTTTTAGAATCAATATCCGTATTTCTTCCGTTTGGCGACCATAAAAATCACCGTGACCGCACATGACAACAGCTCCGCCACCACAACCGATCCCCAGATTCCGTCAACTTTAAGGAACAGCGGCATAATCAGCACTGCGGAAATCTGGAACACCAACGTACGCAAGAACGAAATAATTGCGGAAATCAATCCGTTGTTCAGCGCGGTAAACATTGACGAACCGAAAATGTTGATTCCCGCAAACAAAAACAGGAACGAGAATATTCTGAATCCGTGAACGGTAAGATCGAAAAGTCCCTCGTCATAGCCCACAAAGAGCTTTGCAAGCGGAATCGCGAGGAGTTGAGCCGCGCACAACATCACCACCGATGTAATCACCAGAATCCGAATGCTCTTTTTACGCAAGCTCTTCAGTTCATCGCGATTCTGAGCACCATAGTTAAAACCGATAATCGGCGCTGTTCCAACACTGTATCCGATAAAAATCGCCAAGAACACCAGATTGACATACATCATAACCCCGTATGCCGCAACTCCGTCATCTCCCGTGTATTTAATCAGTTGTGTATTGTACAGCATATTGACGATTGACATCGAACCTTGTGACACAAACTCCGACATACCGTTTGAACAGCTTATGCCGATTGCACGAAAATCTATACTTGTTTTGCCGAGCCGCAGCAGACTGTCGTTCTTTCGTGAAAAATACACCAACGGGATTCCGCCGCCGACAACCTGGCTTATTGCCGTTGCCAGTGCCGCGCCCGCGACTTTCATATCAAACGCGCCAATAAACAACGCGTCCAGCCCCATATTCAGCACTCCCGAAATGATAGTCACAATCAACCCCAATTGCGGTTTTTCGGCGGTTACAAAAAGTGTATGGAACTCATATTGAAGTAAAAGCAGCGGCAGAGCGCATATTACGATCTGCCCGTACAGCACACTGTTTTCAAGCATCTCACCCTCCGCGCCGAGAGCGGCGGAGATTTTCTCCATAAATACGAACCCGAAAACGGCGATTATTGTTCCGACAACCATAGATGTGTACACAATAAGCGAGAAGATTCTGTTCGCGCGTTCGCGGTTTCTCTCGCCGAGCGTCTTGGAAATAAGCGCGCTTCCGCCCGAACCGAACATAAATCCGACAGAGCCGCAAATCATTAGCACGGGCATAATGAAGTTCACGGCTGTAAACGCGGGTTTTCCAACGATATTCGACACGAAAAGCCCATCCACAACTCCGTAAATCGATGTAAAAATCATCATTATAATGGACGGAGCCGTGAACCTCAACAGCTTTTTATAATCAAAATGTTCGGATAACGATATTTTCATATTCACCCCAAAATTTGTCAATTTTTTCGTATAGTCAGACATAAATCTATTATAATACGAAATCGGACATTTGTCAAGGGGGTTTGAAAAACAACAAAACGCATAAATAGGTTTTTATACAGTTTGGCGCGGACTGTAATTCAGTCCGCGTCAGATTGTATAACTCCAATTTATGGAAATGCTAATTAAATCGTTTTTACAAGAAATAAAGCCTTGTTTTATGAGGTTATCCCCGCCTGCGGCGACCCGAGCCGGGCTGGCAGGGAGAACCTCGATTAAATCAGTGTTTCCTTATAAACAGCTGAATCTTGCACACAGCCAGCAAAATTCTTTGACCACTGCCTCAATGCTTTCTTCCGAAATGCAGTATTGCTTACGAAGAAACTCCCTCATAACCTCGCATTGCTCCGATATGGTTTCGCCGGTGGGATTCTGCACAAACCACCAAATATTTTTGTTTATCATATCCACAAGACGCACTGAATCACCATCATAATCACAAAGTTCACGGAGCATCTCCCCCCTGCCATCATACAAATCAACACCTATCGTCAAAATGATTGAGTCAACTGTATCGGTAATGGGGTGGAAGAACGGCGGCATTGCCTCATATGGTAAATGTTCACGATTATATTTTACATTTCGTAAAAATTCCTCACGCTTTTTCTCAGCAAGCTGCGCAGCTCTTATGGCGGCTTTTGTTTTTGATCGCCGTTTCGTTTCGCTGACAGCAAAAAACAGTACTGACACCAAAATACCGAAAATCGACCAACCGATAACAAATTCCATATCAAGCACCTACAAATGCTAATTACGTATTGTAAACTCTTAAAGCTTATCAGTCCTTAAACACTGCTCCCGTATTGGAAGAAGTTACCAGCTTAGCGTAACGTTTCAGGTAACCATCAAGCTCCTTGGGTGGGTTGATTCCTTTCTTTTTACGCTCCTCGATAACTGCGTCATCAACAAGCAGCTCCACCTTGCGGTTGGGAATATCGATGTGGATTTTGTCGCCGTCCTCCACGAACGCGATAAGACCGCCCTCCGCCGCCTCGGGCGAAACGTGACCGATAGCCGCGCCGCGGGAAGCACCACTGAACCGTCCGTCTGTAATCAGTGCCACACTGCCGTCCAGACCCTTTCCGACGATTGCCGCTGTGGGAGCAAGCATTTCGGGCATTCCCGGACCGCCCTTCGGACCTTCATAGCGGATAACCACAACATCTCCCGCTTGGATCTTGCCGCCGAGAATCGCGTCACACGCGTCCTGTTCACCGTCAAATACACGCGCAGTACCCGTGAAGTCCATCATTTCGGGCTTAACCGCGCCCTGCTTTACAACAGAGCCGTTCAGCGCGAGATTACCGCTGAGAATAGCGATTCCGCCGTCCTTACGAATCGGCTCTGAAACCGTGTGAATGATTACACCATCAGCGTCACGAGCCGCCGCGATACGCTCCTTTTGAGTACCCGAAACCGTCAGAACGTCCTCATTGACGTGACCGCCCTTGGAAAGCTCGCGGATAACCGTCTGGATTCCGCCGACAGCGTTCAAATCAGTAATGAACACGCTGCTTGCGGGATTGAGCTTTGCAAGCTGCGGGGTCTTGCGGCTCATATTGTCAATATCCGAGAGCTTGATGTCAACCTTCGCCTCGTGCGCGATTGCAAGCAAATGCAGAACCGTATTGGATGACGCGCCGATTGCCATGTCGGTAGCAAGCGCGTTTTCCATATTCTTCTTGGTAAGAATATCCAAAGGACGGATATTTTGCTTAACCAGCTCCACAACACGCTCGCCGGATTCCTTTGCAAGACGGCGGCGCGCGGAGTTAACAGCCGGCTCTGTACCCGCAGTCGGGAGAGCGAGTCCGACAGCCTCGGTAAGGCAGTTCATCGAATTGGCGGTATACATTCCCGAGCAAGAGCCGCAGGTCGGGCAGGCATTATCCTCATAATCGCGGATAACATCATCTCCGATTTCGCCGTTGGTGTACTGTCCGATTGCCTCGTAGATCTCGGAGTAACCAACGCGTTTGCCCTGAACGCAGCCGGGGTTCATAGGTCCGCCGCTGATGAAAATCGACGGGAGATTCATACGCGCCGCTGCCATCACCATTCCGGGAACGATTTTGTCACAGTTCGGAATGAACACCACGCCGTCAAGCGGGTGCGCGGTCAGCATAACCTCAATACTGTCCGCGATAAGCTCACGGCTTGCCAGTGAATATCTCATTCCCTTGTGGTTCATCGCCAATCCGTCACAAACACCAATGGTGAAAAACTCGAACGGCACACCGCCCGCGTTTCTGATTCCGTCCTTGACGTATTTGGAAATCTCGTGGAGGTGCTGATGTCCGGGAACATAATCGCTTGCCGCGCAAACCACCGCGATAAACGGCTTGTTCATCTCGCTGTCAATTACTCCCAATGACTTCAGTACCGCTCTGTGAGGAGTTTTTTCTACTCCCTGCTTGATTAAATCAGATCTCATTTCTTTTTACCTTTTCCTTTCTTTTTTAGAGCGTTAATATGAACACGCTCTAGCTCTTAAACAGCATTGAAGCTCCGATAATTCCCGCATCGTTTCCCAGATTGCAGATGACAATATCGGTGTTTTTTGCACTGTTTTTTGTGTAGATACGTTCCGCAACGGCGGCTTTCAGCGGTAATAGCAGTGTATCGCCCTCGTTGCACACTCCCCCGCCGATACAAAGAATATCGGGCTGGAATATGTTGATTGCATTTGCAATTCCGCATGCCAGATACTTCACATACTGGTCTGTAACTGCCTTGCCCACAGGGTCGCCCTGTTTCAATGCCTTGTACGCAGTACGGGCGCTGACTTTCCCGTCCTCGCGGATCATTTTGGTCATGATACTTTCGGGATTCAGCTCCGAGGCTTGCGTAGTCATATGTATCAGCCCGTTTGCGGAGCAATATGCCTCAAAGCAGCCATGCCCCCCACAGGTGCACGGTAGACCGTCCATTACAATAACCATATGTCCAAGCTCACCGGCGGCACAATTTGAGCCACGGTATATCTTTCCATCAATGATTATTCCCGCGCCAACTCCCGTTCCCAAGGTGATTACTATCGCGTTGCGGCTGCCCTTTGCCGCGCCCGCGACAAATTCGCCGAATGCTGCCGCGTTAGCATCGTTTTCCAGATACACGGGAATTTTGAACTCGCTTTCCATATCCGCCATAAGAGGGGAATTTTTGAATTTCAGATTGTTCGCGTATTCAACTACACCATTACCGCAAGTTCCCGGGCAGCCTATTCCGATGGAATGCGCCGCAGACGGGTCGATTTCCGCCTCATCGCACACCAGCCGTACCGCGTGCTTTATCTCATCGAGAATCTCCGCGTAATCTGGCGGATCTCCGTCTCTTCCGCGCGGATTGGTTTTCACCTTTGAACGCGCGATAATTTTCATCTCATCGTCTACGATTCCGCAGGCGATATTGGTTCCTCCGACATCAACTCCTATGTAATAAGCCATATGAATCCCTCCGTCAGTATCCCAAGCTCTCGTTGACAATGATCACCTTTATTCTGTCGGGAACGCGCTGCTGAACAAGCGTCACATACGAACAACAGATTCTATCATTCGAGTGACAATGTTCACATTCCCCCGTTTTTGCGCACGGCGTGTTCTTCTCCAAACGCACGGTATTTTTCGGAGCGGCGATCTTCTCTACACGCTCACGAGCCTCGTCTAAATCCTTGACGATTTTGTTGATACCAACAACGACTATTACCTGTTTCGGACCGTAAATCATCGCGGAAACACGGTTTCCGTTGCCATCAACATTGTACAGTTCGCCGTTCTCGGTAATTGCGTTGGAGCTTGTCAGAAACGTGTCCGAAACAAACGCCTTGCGCATTATCTCTTCAACCTCTTCCCTGTCCTTTCCGGCAGAGCGGTCGAGATACGCAGACGAAAACTCTTTGTTCAACAGGTCGATTACACCGCTTTCTTTAAGCGTCATCGAGCCGCCCGAAGTTATCAGCCTGTCCGAATTTACCAGCTTGCGGATTATCTCGTGCAGCTGTTCTCTTGATTCGGCGAAATACGGTTTCATCTTGTTCAAACGAAGATTTTCCATAGTCCGCGTTATTTTGTCATTTACATTTTCCAATTAATGTAACCCTCCTTATTTTTAGTTTGCCTGCATCCCCAAAACTTGATTGGAACTGTTGGTGTTTACTCCGCTTTTTGCCTGATGGTGGTTATTGAATTTTCCGAGATTATGAATCCGCCGTCCTCGGTATATTCGCCATACGGAACATAGTACTCTGCGGGGTATGAGCCGTAAGCAACAGTGTACAACAGCGCTGCTTTATGAGCCATATATTTTTGTTCGCTCAGATTGTTTTCCGAGATTTCGTTAAAGCTGCGGTAAAATATATCCATAAGCGTACTATCGATATTGCGGAAATTCTGGTTCACCAAATCGGAGAGTAATCCGCCGACAACATTGAAGCGGTATGCCTCGCCCTCCTCAAAATCCGCGCACATCGCAAGGCGGAATATCGACTCCGCAGTAAGATTCTGGCTGCCCGCGTTAAGGATCTCGGATTCGATTCCATCACGAATTACTATGGTTTTCGCGATGTCATACTCAACGCTACCAAAACCTGTGACAAAATTTATAAAGCCTTTTCTGTCCATCTTGACATAGGTATCGCATTTGACGCCAAGAATGTTGTTTATCGCATTTATCACGCCGTTTCCGCCTTGAGCGGTATAGATGTTTGTGAGGTTGCGTGACTCACTTGCCACGCTTATTCCGCCGGGAATCGGAATAAATGCCAATCGATTCTCCACAGCGCTGTATTCCGCAAGCACGAACAATTCCGGGCTGTCCTCGGCATTGTCCGAGAACATCAGCATAATACTCGCGTTATGCTCGGCGGTGGGTTTGAAATTCTCGTCCGGCTCACCGCGATTATTTAGTCCGACAGAGGTTGTACCCGTGGGAAACAAATACTGCCTGAATGTGAAAATTGCCACAAGCGCAAGCGCAAGCGTAATTGCGAACGTGACGGCATAAATATACCAGTTACTTTTTCTGCGTACTGACATAAAAAATACTGTTCCTTTCCAATTTCCTATTGATTTTTTCTTCTTTTCGTAATATAATGTAATAGTGAGACTTTTGTCTTTTCGAGCGGTTCACCATACTCATATAAAATGAACCGCATACAGTGTTGCCTATATACTTGTCTACATTATAGTATAACACATTTTTTTGAAAATTGCAAGCAGTTGGGGGAATATGTATGAATAATTTTTATTGGAGAACCTGGGCGCGCATAAATCTTGACGTATTAAAGCGAAATATCGCGAAAATCCGCGAAATTTCGGGGGATAAGGAAATTATCGCGGTAGTTAAGGCTAATGCCTACGGTCATGGGGATATCCAATGCGCGAAGGCGCTTAATCAATGTGAAATCAAGCATTTTGCCGTGTCGAATCTCTGGGAGGCGCAGCGGCTCAAATCCGAGGGGATAAGCGGCGATGTTCTTATTTTCGGATATTGTGAAATTCCGTTAATTACCGAAAATCTCGACAAGAATTTCATATTCACGGTCGGTGATGTCGAATATGCAAAAAGGCTTTCCGATGTTGCACTGGAAAATAATGTAATAATCCCCGTGCATATCAAAATCGACACGGGAATGAGCCGTGTGGGAATCACGACCGAGAAACAGCTCGATTACATCCTCTCACTGCCGGGACTGGACTGCCGCGCGGGATACACGCATTTTGCGGTTTCGGACAGTCTTGACCCTAAGGATATGGAGTTCACCGAATGTCAGCAGCGCAAAATCATCGAAATGTGCAGAGGGAGAGGACTAAAAACGCACTCCCAAAACAGCGGCGGAATCATTTATCACGGTGATTTTGAGGGGGATTTCGTCCGCGCGGGGATTGTTATGTACGGTCAAAAGCCCGATTCGCGCTTTCCGCTACCGGACGGCATAGAGCCGATTTTCGAGCTTTGCAGTGTGGTAAGCCAACTCAAGACTATCTGTCCGGGAGATACGGTAAGCTATGGCAGAACGTTCACCGCCTCACGGGAAACGAAAATCGCGCTGGTTTCCTGCGGCTACGCGGACGGCTTCAATCGGCGGCTCTCCGCAAATTGGAGCGTTATGATAAACGGCAAATCCGCGCCTATTTGCGGTCGAATCTGTATGGACCAAACGCTTGTGGACGTCACCGATATTCCCGATGTTAAGGTTGGCGATGTGGTAACGATCTACTCAAACGCCATTGAGGGCGGCTGCTCCGTTGAGGAGGCTGCTAACCGTGTCGGAACGATCGGTTATGAGCTTCTTTGTGCCATCGGAACGCGCGTTCCGCGAATTTACATAGAGGACGGCAAGGAAACCGAAATTCAACGGTATATCTGACTCAGATATACGGCAAAAGAGGGGCTTTCAAGGCGGCACTCCTTACAAATTTGTTCTCATCATTTTTTAATTCCTCCAGTGTTTCATGTGGAAGATTGGGGTGGTATGCCACGCTTTCACGGACCTCCCAATCCTTGTCCTTTGCCAGTTTGACCAAAACCTCCACCGGAGTGTTGGGATTTTCCGCAACAGCCTCGCGAACCGCCACGTCATCATCGCCCGCCAATATTATCAGTTCCTTGGCGGTGGTGTCCGGATTTTCCGCTTTATCCACACGATCGCTCCATTCCCGTAATTCTTCTTTGTTCATAATTGTCCTCCTTTATACTTTAACACCCGTGCGGAGAAGCACGGGTGTTTGTTTGTTTATGCGCGCTCGAAATACTCAACGATTCCCTGCGCAATTGCTCTCGCCATTCCGTCTTGTCGGTCGGAATCCGCCATCAGCAAGCACTCACGCTGATTGGAAACAAATCCCATTTCTACCAGCACGGACGGGAAACTCTGCTCCAGCGTGTACCAATAGTAGCTGTATTTATCGCCACGGCTGCTGTTTGTTCCGTCCGCGTAAATACCGTCATAATAAGCCGCCAGATTGTCATTTATATTCTTCGCAAGGGTTTTAGACCATGGTGTGAAGTAGTAAACTTCACAGCCGTGCGGAGAGGGGTTTTCAACGCTGTTACAATGAAGCGACAGGAACATATCCGCGTTATATTTGTTGGCTTCACGCGGACGGTCTCGGTCGTGAAGATTGCTTCCGTATTGCTCGGTGGGCAGACGGATCACTTTCGCCCCCATCGCGGAAAGCTGCTGTTCGAGCTTCTTTGCCACCTCGATGGTTATTGACTGTTCGGTAACCTCGCCGACTGCGCCCACATCAAACGTTCCATATTCGTCATATCCGTGTCCGGGATCAATTACAATCGTTTTTCCCGCTATCCCGTTGGTGGGTATGTTGAATGTCAGCGTCAAATCGCGGTTATCGTCATAATACGCGCTAACACCGCTGTAAATACCCGCATCCTCCAATGTCAGCTTCAAGCGGAATTTCGGGATTCCGTCCTCGGTTACAGTTTCCCACTCTCCCGCTGAGAACAGTGAGCAGGACGAAAAATCGGGCAGCTTGGTTACGCTTGTAACATTGTCGAACGTGATGTATACATACTTCGCGTCAAATCTGTTCACTCCATACGGACCTTCAAAGCCTTGCACGAAATTCACCGATGTGGTGACGTTAAAACTGATTCTGTAGTCCAGACCGAAACGGATATAGCTCTTTCCGCCGCTGTTTCCGATGGACTTTACCTCCAACGCGTTATAGCCCAGACCAGTATCTTCGAAAGTGGTAACATAACTTGCTCGGATACGCTTTCCCGAGGCGGTGATGATATAATTGTAATCCTCGGTCGAGAAAGAGGATTTATAGTAATCAAGCGTTCCTGCGGGAAGCTGCGAAAAATCCGGTGACGGAACATCTCCTGTGGTTTTCGGATCAAGAACGTCTGTAAAGTTGTTTGTGACACGAACATAAGTTACCCACTCATCTTCTGTGCGAATCGGGTCGATCGTTCCGACAACCTCACCCGTACCGGCGGAGCTTTGGTCTTTGATATTTACACCTATATCGGGCTTTACAGGCTCGGGCTTTGCCGCAATGGTTACCGAGCCGGTTGACGCGTACCCGTCATAGCCTTGATAATATGCGTAATAGCTGATGTTTCCGAGGTACTGCTCTTCGCCGACTATACCCTGCGGAACAGTGTAATATCCCACAAACTCGGAATAGGAGCTGTTCGCGTCAATCTTATCCGAGCTTCCTCTTTCATTAAGCTGGACGGTAACTCCTCCGATAGTCGCGGATACCGCCGAGCCGCTATACGCGATAGCCTCCAGAGAGATTCGTGTACCGCCCTCTACGGTAATGTCGGAGATTTGCTCAATCGACTTTAGCACCTTAATATTACGTTCTATCGAATACTCGTATTTCTTGCCCTTGTGTTCGATGGTGAAAGAATTGTACCCCACATTCAGGTCTTTCTGAATAAAGAAGTTACCCTTTTCATTCAACTCGATTTTCTCGCCGTCAAAGAGAACATCGAAATTCTCATCGAACGTACCCATAAACTTCACTGTAGAGTCATAAGTCGAGAAATTCTGCGATGTCGGAGTAATCATTTCAAGCCCCTCAAAGACGGACTGCTTGTTAATCAGGTCGTCGAAATACTGTTTCAGCGTTTCGGTGCTGTTAAGAGGATTGGCTTTCAGCGAGGAGAGCGAGTTAAAAGCACTTCCGCCGAGATTCTTCATATTCTCCATTATAATAAGCTGCTGCAAAAGCTGGTCTTCATTCCAGCCGGAATACTCCCCGATTCGCTCGTTGAGATGGCAAACATATGCCTTTATGCCGCTTTTCTGCGCCAGATTGTACCACCATGACACAACTTTATCAAAATTAAGCTCAGAGCTTTCAGTTGAGCCGTATGCCTTAACCATCACAAAATCCGCGAGCTTGTCCTCAATGTACTTCTTGGTATCGCAATACCCGTCATACAATGCCTGAACGGAATCTGAGGTTTCCGAACCCGCCTCATTACTGTCGGAGTTAGCCCACGCGTTCTCAACAAGGATTCCGACAGCGGTGGTATTGTTGGTTTTGTGAACCACCTCGCATAATGTGCGGATTATGTATCGGTTGGTTTCATAAAGCCAATTTTCATAGCCGATTCCCGAACCCGAATGCAGATATTCAGCGTGCATTTCGGGAGTGTCGGCGGTGTAATAATCGGTAAGCAGAATCCCCTCACACGCATATTTCATCACAAATTTATGCGCGGCTGCGGAGAATCCCTCCTTTAAGCCGCCACCCTGCTCCGAAACGCTTTTCAGAAGCAAGTTGGCATCTAAAGTGATATACGCGCTGAGACCCGCATTGTGAGCCGCCTCGATTGCTTTTTCGAGCGTATCTTCGCCACTTTGCTCGATGTCATAATATATCTTTCCACCGTTCACGGAGTTCAGAATAACCGCGTTCATTCCGAACCCTCTGACAGTATTGTACAATTCGCCGAAATCCGCTCCCTCAATCGGAAAATCCGTTTCTGGAGTTACAAAAACAGCGCGCATTCCGTTCTGCAAGTGAATCATACTCTCCGCACGCTGCGGCGTTGGAATAACCTTATTTTCCTCGGTTGCGGGAGATGAGTCGCTGCTTGTCTGCGCGAATGCCGTTCCCACAAGAATGCTTACCGCCAAAACGGCGGATATTATCCCCTTGATCAATCTTTTCATTTTTTATTCCCCTTTAATTCCCCATTTTATTGCATTACCGTTTTTAGTGCATTTATTTCTCTGTCTACCTGTGACTTTACCGAGCTTACCGGATTAAAAACACTGTTATAGCTGTAAAGGCACACACCCCCGTATGCCGGAAGCTCGTATGCTTCGGAAAATTGGCGTTTCAGGATTTCGCTGTCGGTAATCCATTCGTTTCTGCCCGCGCCCGCCCATTTGTCCTCCAAACCGATTTTAGAAACCGAGAGTCCGACTATAAGCGGGATCCTGCCGCTTTGTGCAAGACCGTCCCATGTTTTTACACAAGTGGAATACGGCTCGGTGGAATTGGAAAATCCGTAATAAATCTGCGGCATTATGTAATCTGTGTAACCCGGATTCGAGCACCATTTTTTTACATCCGCATACATCTGATTGTAATTGTTGTTGATACTCCCCTGACAGCTTACGCCGAAAAGCGCGCTTGGGTTCGCGGATTTTACCGCGCTGTACAAGCTGCTTACCAGTTTGTCGCAATTTGATAAGCGGAACTCGGATAATGTGCTGTATGAGCTGCTTTGGAACTCTATGTTGTCGAACGAGGCATCGGTAGTTGGGTAGAAGTAATCATCAATATGGATACCGTCAACATCATAATTCGCGACAATCTCCCGTGCGCCATCCGCGATAAGGCTGATAACCTCGCTATATGCGGGATTCAGGTAGTAGTTATCCCCCACTCGAACCAATCGGTTGTCACCGCGCCAATTGTAAATCGGGTAACCCTTTTCACGCTCAATATCGCTTACCGAACACATTCTAAGCGGATTTATCCATGCCTGAAAGGAAAGTCCGCGCTTGTGGGCTTCTTCCACCATTATTTTCAAGGCATCGAATCCGCCATCTATGTATTTTGTTTTCGGAAAGTAATCGGAATCATAATATGCATCTCCATGAGAACGAGCATGAACATACACTGTATTCAATCCCAATGAAACGCAATTATCGTAAACCGCGCTTATTGAGTTTCGGAACACACTCTCCGAACTGCTCTGCATTCCGTTGATTTCAATAAAGGAAATCCACACACCGCGTACCTCGCTGTAATTCAGCGGTTTGTAGCCGTTTGTTCCGACTACAGGGTCTACGGGAACTATCGGCTTGGAGCTGCTTGACGAGCTTGATGAAAAATCCGTGTGTGAAGATGTTG
Source organism: Oscillospiraceae bacterium (assembly GCA_014799385.1). Classification (GTDB taxonomy): domain Bacteria; phylum Bacillota; class Clostridia; order Oscillospirales; family Ruminococcaceae; genus CAG-115. The sequence continues at coordinate 48,694 of JAAVIC010000033.1, read as the reverse complement.
AAGAGCTTGAAGAACTATTGGAGCTTGTGAAGTCTGATGACGGTTCAATATATTCGGAGTCTGATGAACTTGCAGAACCGCCCGATGATGTGGATACGGATTGTAATGATGAGGACAATTCCACATCGGGATATGATATGAACGACGTTGACGTTCCGGACGATATGGGCAGCGAATCCGACTGCACTGATGACATACTTTGGCTTGAACCTCCGCCGTCAATGATGACAGAGTTATCCTTTTCAGCGCAGCCGCTTAAAAGGCAAAGCGTTGTTAGAAACGCCGCGACAGTAATTTTTGTTTTCATTATTTTCCCTCAATTATTATATATTTATTTTTCTATATTCATAATAATTATACCTCTTTTTTGAGGGTTTGTCAATAGATTTCCGAAATTTTCAACATTTTTTCACCATGAGATAATTACTAATACAACAAAAGAGGCAAAAGCTGCAAGACTTTCACCTCTTTTGATTTATTCTTCCATTTGCTTGCCGAAGTACATTGCCGCTGCCTGTACCAAAGCGGACTGCTCAGCGGTCGCGGTGTTTGCTCCGTTGTCCGAATTTAGCATAATTACTGCGCCGTTTACATCGCCGGACGCGAGTATCGGCGAACACGCTATCGCATAACGGTCTACGCCCTCAATCGGGTTCAGACGCTTGTCTTCGTTGTTTTTCAGAACATAGGATTTTCGCTGCTCGATTAAATCCTCAAGAGAACCCGAAACACGGCGCTCTATAACTTCTTTCTTACTGATTCCCGATACGGCGATCACATGGTCGCGGTCACAGATAACCGCGGGCGCGCCGCCCACCTTGGAGAGTACATCCACATACTGCGATGCCGTGCTGCTGATCTCCCCGACAGGCGAGTATTTCTTAAAAATAACTTCCCCATCGGGACTGGTGTAAATTTCCAGCGGATCACCCTCACGAATGCGCATAGTGCGGCGAATCTCCTTGGGGATTACAATTCTTCCCAAGTCATCTATTCTGCGGACTATTCCCGTTGCTTTCATATATATTTCCTCCACGATTATTTTCTAAAATGCAGATTTACTGCCAAATGTAGTTTCTGCTTTTTGGGGGAAAATATTCACGGATTCGACAATTTCCGATTAGGCTGATGTGGATTTAACATTTCAAAATATGCGGCAAACGATTTTATGTATCAGAACTTGCGGCTGTGTTTCTCATGATTTGAAATCTTTTTCACATTCTTCTAAAAATTGCATTTTGTACTGCATTTTTTATTTGAAGTATTTGGGTTTCCAGTTACTCCGTAAGCTACCAAAGCTTCACGCAAGTCATCTAGAAAATGATTATCCTTACAATATGGATAAACCTCATTAATTAAATAATGTTTAGGAATATTCCACACAACAGTATAACCGTTTTCAACGCTAATATTGAACTGTACAAGATAGTTTTTATTATTCCAAATAAAAACAAATACTCTCTCATCAGGATAATCTCTGTCATATGAAGTTGACATAAGATACATTTTTCTTTCCTTATCTATTGTCCAATACCATGGAAGTTCCATATCAACTTCTCTAATTATACGCCCAAAGCCAAAAATTGGTTTTTTTATTTTTAAGGAATTAAAAATCTCCTTTTGTTCAGATGTTAATCTTTCATTTACAAACGCCATAACAACCACCTCCCGCCAAACGGCGAATAAACTTTTTAAGGCAATACAATCCAACTCACAAAACCAGTGTTGTTGCTTGAATCGGTAAAATATCAAACTCTTGATTTTCATCTGCTCGGCGATTTCGTATTGAGTCATCGGCATACATACACTACTGTCCTGATCCGCAATCCCTAATATAGCCAAAGTGCCGAATGATATACTCGACACTTCGATTTTCAATTATGAAAAATAATCTTTGAGGTATGTCATATATCTTTCAACATCGCCGACTATCAATATGTAATAAACCATCATATAAATCGTTGGTGTGGAAACGCAAATCACGCACCACTCCGAAAAACGAGTTGAACGGAACTTATGGAAATAGATAAGCGTCATTCCCGAGGCAATCATCGTCATAATAACACGACTGCCGCGCGACACCCCGACAAACTCCTCTGAAATGGACATTACGGCAATTGTGCATATAAATATAATAAGTCGCGGAAGAAAATATTCATGCGTTTCAATCTTCAGCGCAAATGTAAGTATTATCGGTATAATTCCTCCCAAAACAATCGCCGCGACAAACACCCATGAGGAGAAAAAAATTGAACCTAATCCCCGCCCGTTCTGCCAACACCTAAAGAGCTTATACGCGGAATAAACGATAATTCCTATCGGAAACGCAAGTGAGCCTACTCTCGGTTTATAAAATCTCATACAGCTTGTTACTTCACTTCCCAAACAAAGGTCGCGGAATCCTCGGATTTAATATCATCGGGTTCAAATTCGGGAGCGGGTGTGGATGCACAGCGAACCATATCCCGATTCATTGAGTATGTACTTGCTGAAACAAAACTCACTTCACCCCAGTCATAATTGATGGAAACCAAATCACCGAGATTGACTCCCGCCGCCGCACAAAGGATTTCAGCCTTTTGGCGCGCGTTTTCAGTCGCAGACTTGAGAATCTGCTCATTTACTTTCCCCGGATTTTTTACTGTGAACATAATCATGAACTGCGCGTCAGCGTCGCTGTTCGCAATGGCGTTTATCGTTTCCGCAAGACGTTTCGTATCCAAATCAAACGAGAGCTTCAAACTGTATCTGCAATGATATATCGCTAATTTCTTCTCGTAGGAAGGGCTAACTCTGAATGACAGCGTTTTCAAATCCTCTTTGGCATACCCAACCTTGCTTAGCGCATTTTGAAGCGTTACAATTCGTTTGTTCGCGTTGTTTACAGACTTGGAATAGTCCTTGTCCATGGAAACGATTTCCAATCTTATTGTGATATAGTCGGGCTTTACGGAAGCAGTCCCCACACCCTTTACGGTGATTGTTTTGTTCATTTTCCTTCTCCTTTTTCGATTTGCTTTGTAAACCGGCATTTTGGGTATGCTCTGCAACCCCAAAATTGCCCATATTTGCCATTTCTTGGCACAAGTTCGCAACCACAAAACGGACAATTTGTTTGAATATCCTTTATGTGTTGTTGCTTTTCATCATTGCCTCTATTTGCCAACTGTGACAAATTAGCAGCCATAGTCCGAATTTCCGACTCGGAAAATATAGTCGCAGAGTTATTCAATCTTGTGCGAATCTCTCTTAACATATCGGGGCGGCGAACAATTACTACCTTCTGACTGCTTGGCGGAACTTTCTTCAAACTACATCGTTCTGAAAAAACTATAAATGAAGTAAAACCATCGCTTGAAATTTTCATATATTGAGCCAATGCTGTAATATGTGTTTTATTTTGTCGTATAGGATTATAAAAATGAAATTTTTTCCCGTTCTGCAAACATTGTGTCCAATTTAACTGTTCACTATCACCAAATATCCAACCGCTGTAATTCTTGCTTTCAAACACGAAAATACCCTTCTCGTGAATCATCAGCAAATCAATTTCAGTCGTCTTTCCCTTGATAGGAACGTATAAATTTTTTATAACAGCAAAATTTCCATCAAGATTGCCATTAGTTAAAGCGTACTCTATTGAAAATTCACCAAACTGTTCGTCATTTTCATAGTTTAACAATGTTTCTATAATTCCGGGCTGTTCACCTTTTAATATTTCAAAAAGACCCATAAATATCTAAACCCATTCTGCAATAATTTCTTAAAACAACACCGCACAAAACCATTTATAGGTCTTTGTACGGTGTTCGATTAATTCTTTATCCCAATACGGAAAGCAGTACGCCTGCCGCAACCGCCGAGCCGATTACACCGGCAACGTTCGGACCCATTGCGTGCATAAGCAAGAAGTTCGAGGGGTTGGTCTGCGCGCCGACCTTCTGCGACACACGCGCCGCCATAGGCACTGCGGACACACCCGCAGAACCGATAAGCGGATTGATCTTTCCACGCGAAATAACGTACATCAGCTTGCCGAGCAGTACACCACACGCCGTACCAATGCAGAACGCGATAAGTCCCAGAATGATGATAAATATCGTTTTCCAACTAAGGAAGTTCTCCGCTACGGCAGTCGCGCCAACGGTAATTCCCAAGAAAATCGTGATGATGTTCATCAGCTCATTTTGCGCGGTCTTAACAAGTCTGTCGCAAACGCCCGACTCTTTCATAAGATTGCCGAACATCAGGATTCCGACCAACGGAGCGGCAGACGGGACGATAAGCGAAACGATAACCGTAACCGCAATCGGGAATACGATTTTCTCGATTTTGGATACCTCGCGGAGCTGCCCCATTTTGACAGAGCGTTCCTTTTCGGTAGTCAGCAACTTCATAATCGGAGGCTGAATTACCGGAACAAGCGCCATGTACGAGTATGCCGCGACAGCGATTGAACCCAAAAGCTGCGGAGCGAGCTTTGATGTCAGATAAATCGCCGTAGGACCGTCCGCACCACCGATGATGGCGATGGAAGCGGCTTCCTTAAGGGTAAATCCGCCACCGAGACCTGTGAGGTTCAGCACGCACGCGCCCAGGAACGTAAAGAAAATACCACCCTGTGCTGCCGCGCCGAGTAAGAAGCTCTTCGGGTTGGCAATCAGCGGACCAAAGTCAGTCATAGAACCGATTCCAAGGAAGATAAGCGGCGGATAAATCTGCAGCTTAACACCCAGATACAACATATCCAACAAACCGCCATCGTGGAGAACTCTGCCGTAGTCGAGCGAGGTCTCCTTCACAAAATTGACCGCCGTACCCGTAAAAGTATTCAGATCGGGGTAATTCGGCGCAAAATAGGGGTTTGTCGCGGGATTCCACAGCTCGGGATGATACAGCCCCGTCAGCGGCAGATTCGTCAGCAACATACCAAATGCGATAGGCAACATAAGCAGCGGCTCATACTGCTTCTTAATCGCAAGGAAAAACAGAACAAACGACAACAGAATCATTATGATATTTCTGATGCCCAGTCCCGTAAACCCGGACGTTTCAATCAGTCCGGACATTGTACTTGTAAATATTTCCATTTTCCGAACTCCTTCCTCAGAACCGACCGATGTTATCGTTTATTCCAGCCATACTCCACGCGGAGCGTGTGCGGGTTTCGCGGCGTTTCTTAATGCCTGTGATCGTAAGAGAAGTTCCCTCCGCCTCAGCATAAGCAGCGATAGCGGCGCTGATTACCGCAACGACTTCCTCATCATCATTGTCCTCGGAAATCTCCTCCACAGTTTCAACAACAGGCGCGGGAGCTGCCTTAACAGATTCCGCCGCAGCCATCTTTGCAGCTTTGGATTTGTCGACTGCCCTAAAAATTGTTCCCATCAGCCAGAAAAAGAAAATCAGAATTGCCAGAATCAGGAAAACCACCAGAATACCGGTCAGCGAAATTATCCCTACTGAACTCCAATAATCGGGATCTGCGACCTGCTGCTGCGCAATTGTCTGCGAGCTGTTATCGGTGTACCCCTGCAGCCTGTCGATTACGTTTCCGCTTTCCGACAGAAGACCAAACGCGATGTTCATCAAATCTATCTCCTTTTTTACTCGAAAATCGAGAATTATTTCCAAAATCAAAGTTATTATACCATATTTTTCAAAAAAATTCAACCGATTATTTAATGTATTTTTTTACAAATTTTAATTGACAATTTCAGCATTTTGCACAAAGCCCTGTGTCCGATTTATTTTTTTGTCACAAAATCAAATATTCTGCGCAAATTATCGGCAACCAAAATACTTTTATAGCCGGAAAAATCCGTTGTTGTACCCGTAAGAACGGCGGCGAAATCTATTCCTGCCGACTGTGCCGCGGCTGCGTCAACACAACTGTCGCCAACATACAGCACCCTACTTTTATCTGCTCCCAGCATATCAACCGCTTTCAGCAAGCCCTCGGGCGATGGCTTTTCCGCCTTGACGTCCTCGCCGCCGATTATCACATCAACGAACTCCTCTATGGAGAACTTCCGCAAAATCGCTTCAATACGGTAATGAAACTTTGTGGTGACGATACCGATCTTTAGTGTTTTGTGCAGTTCGCGCAGAATTTCGGGAACACGATCATAAAGAACCGCGCTCTCCGTCATAACCTCGTCTGCTTTTTCGCGGAACAGCTTTACAAAACGCTCCGATTGTTCATTATCTCGGCAGTCGGTCAGCGCGGAAAACGTTTCTTTGAGCGACAGCCCAATAGTTTCTTTAATTTCCGAAACGCTTTTTGCCGCATATCCAAGATATTCCAGCGCATAATCAACGCTCTTAACTATCCCGTCTGTGGTATCGCCCAACGTATAATCAAAATCAAATATCACCGCATTATACATCAGTAAAAACCCCCGTCCACACCCAAAATCTGCCCCGTTATGAACCTATTCTCGGCAATCGCTCTCACTGCCTTTGCGACTTCGGAGGGCTGCCCCAGACGATTCAGCGGAGTTTGCTCCGCAAGTTCGTCCAGTTCCTCTGCAGTGAGGTGCGAGTTGTTCATCGGACTGTCGATTACACCGGGAGCGATCGCGTTCACGGTGATTCCCGACAAGCCAAGCTCCTTTGCCAGTGCCTTGGTTAAACCGATAACCCCCGCCTTTGCAGCGGAATAAGCTGCCTCGCAGGACGCTCCATGTACTCCCCATACCGAGGAGATGTTCACAATCGCGCCGCTTTTTCGGCTCACCATATGCGGAACAACAGCCCTTGTGACATTAAAAACGCCCGTAAGATTCACATTTATCATACGCTGCCATTCTTCACAGGTTGTGTCCAAAAACGGCTTAATCAGTGAGATTCCAGCATTGTTCACAAGAACATCAATACGCGGAAATTCACGCAGAACGCTTTGCACCGTTTCTTCAACCGAATCCATATTGCTGACGTCTGTTTGATAACAGGCGCAGCGCAGATTCTCCGCCAACAAACGCGCAGATTCCTTATTATTGTTGTAGGTGAATATAACATCGTCCGTCTTTGCAAACTCGGTGGCGATTGCAGCTCCGATTGCGCCGCTGCCGCCCGTAATCAGCACCGTACTCATTTCACGGCAACCTTGATTTCGCTGTTTTCAGCGGAAATTTCTACTGCGGAGAGTGTTTCCTCGCTGTTTTCAATCAGCAGCTCGGCGATCTTGTCCTCAATATCCGAACGGATTACGCGGCGGATATCGCGTCCGCCGAACTTGCCGCCGAACGCTTTCTTGGCGATTGCGGCATAAGCGTCATCGGCAATAGTAAGCTCCAGATCCTTCTCGGAGAGCGGCGCGCGCAATTCCTCAAGATTGAGCTTGGCGATTTTCGCGTAGGAGTCCTCGGTAAGCGGCGCAAAGGTAACGACCTCGTCCACACGCGCAAGGAACTCCGGGCGCAAAAAGTCACGCAAGCCTTTCATAGCGCGTTCTTTGCTGATGTCGCCGCTGGTCTTGGCAAAGCCGATTCCGTTCATTCCATCGGAAGAACCGGCATTAGAAGTCATCGCGATGATCGTGTTCTCGAAGCTGACGTTTCTTCCGTGCGAATCTGTGATTTTTCCCTCGTCCAAGATTTGCAGCAAAATGTTCATCACATCTGGGTGAGCCTTTTCGATCTCATCGAACAGAATCACCGAATAGGGCTTTCTGCGGATGCGCTCGGTAAGCTGCCCTGCCTCATCATAGCCCACATATCCTGGAGGCGAACCGATAATTTTCGATACGCTGTGCTTCTCCATATATTCCGACATATCGAGCCGAATCAACGGGTCAACGGTATCGAACATCTCCTCGGCAAGAACCTTTACAAGCTCGGTCTTTCCTACTCCCGTCGGACCTACGAAAATGAACGACGCAGGACGGCGCTTCTGTGAAAGCTGTACGCGGCTGCGCTTGATTGCTTTTGCAACCAACTCGCAAGCCTCGTTCTGACCGATAACCTTTGCTTTAAGACGGTTTTCCAACTCGGACATTCTCTTGAACTCGGTTTCGCGTATCTTGTTCGCGGGGATTCCCGTCCAAAGCTCGATTACCTTTGACAAATCATCAAGCGAAACACATACGCTTTCTGCCTTCTCCTTAAGCTCTACAATGCTCTTTTCATTCTGAGCAATGGTAGTTTTGAGCTTGGCAAGACGTTCGTAATCGATATTGGAATTCCCGGCAAGCTCACTCTCCTCTTGCTTTTCGCGCTTAATTTCCGCTTTCATTTTCTCGTACTCGGTGATTGACGCGTTTTCGAGCGACGCGCACGCACAAGCCTCGTCCAACAAGTCGATTGCCTTGTCGGGTAAAAAACGGTCGTTAATATAACGCTCGGACAACACCGCGCACATCTTAACAATTTCATCGGAAACATGGACTTTATGGTGTTCCTCATAATACTTTTTGATTCCGCCAAGAACTGTGATAGTTTCCTCAATTGTCGGCTCGTTTACGGTTACGGGCTGGAAACGGCGCTCCAATGCGCTGTCCTTTTCGATGTGCTTACGGTACTCGGAGAACGTTGTCGCACCGATTACCTGTAATTCCCCGCGGGAGAGCGCGGGCTTGAAGATATTCGCGGCATTCATCGAGCCATCTGAATCACCGCCCGTACCAACGAGATTGTGCACCTCGTCCACGAAAAGCATTACGTTTCCCGCGCCTTTAACCTCGTCAATCAGCGATTTTACGCGGCTTTCAAACTGTCCGCGGAACTGTGTTCCCGCAACAAGAGCAGTTAAATCCAGCAGATACAGCTCCTTGCCCTGAAGTCTGAACGGAACATCTCCGTTTGCGAGCTTCAGCGCGATTCCCTCGGCGATGGCGGTTTTACCGACACCGGGTTCACCGATAAGACATGGATTGTTCTTGGTGCGGCGGGAGAGAATCTGCAAAACCCTGTAAATTTCCTTATCACGACCGACAATCGTATCAATCTTTCCCTCTTTGGCTTTGCGCGTCAGATTGGTGCAATAGGTTTCAAGGCACTTACGCTTTTTATCGGTTTTCTCTGATTTCTTTTTGGACTTCTTCTCGGTAGGCTCATCATCTCTTTTGCCGCTGTCGGACGAGCCGCCAAACAGGTTTTTCAGAAAATTCGGCATTGTTCCCGCTCCGCCGCGTTCAAAGAGGTTATCCTCCTCTTTATCGGAATCCTCGTCTGTCAAATCTTCATCGTTGAGAGGATTTTCGAGCTTTCCAATATCTTCGATATCACCCTCACCGAACAACGAATCATACACGTTGTCGAAATCCTCCTCGGAAATGCCCATCTGCTGAAGATACTCGCTGATTTGAGGCAAACCAAGCTCCTTCGCGCAATTAAGGCACAGTCCCTCGCTTTTTTTGTCGGAACCTGTCATTGTCGATACAAATATCACCGCGGGACGCGTTTTGCATCTTGTACACATCATCATAATATCCACCTACCCTTTCTTATGTATAGAAGTTGATGAAATTCGTTTCATATATATGCTTAAACAGGAATGTCTTATCTATTGCGGAGCTGTTAAGCATTATCGCGCTATCGCTGCTTATCACCACAAAAAATTTAGTAACCATACAGATGATAAGCACCACAACGGCACCCTCGCACAATCCGGCAATCAATCCCAATGAGGAATTTGCCTTACCTATTATGGGGATCTTGTTGATCAGCTTTGTGGCGTTCGCAACGATTCCCAGAACCACCTGAACCAATACGAAAATCAAAACGAACAAAATCGTGCGGATAAACACCGTGCAATTAGGGGCTACAACATCGTCCATAATCGTATCGGTGACGGTCTTTCCGGTGTTCATCATCAGGAGCGCCGCTGTACGAAGTCCCGAAATTGTAACGTTTTCAGTGCTTCCTTTTGTTGAGAACGAAGGAGCAAATTTCGACACAATTTCGGCGATACTGTTGAAATTCTTAAACAGCTCTGTCTGGGAGAGATTTACCGCCGCAAACTGCGCCATCACTAACTTTCCAAGTCCATACTTTTCAATGTCCGATTTGGAAAACTCTGCGGTTTTGGCGTTAAATTCGGTTAAATCCTCATTCGGCTCAAGCCCGAGTTTCTCCAAATCTTCGGGAGAAATGCCGATTTGTGATAAATCCAGCTTGGACAAGTCCAGCACAGCCACTGTTCCACCCTTATAATCCACTTGATACTCTGTTATCGGTGTTCCCGAGATTGTAATCTTATCGGTATCAACATTACCCAATCCATCTAATCGAAACGCTTTTAAGCCTGCGGAATCAATCTGACTGTCTATTACCGCAGAGATTTGCTCCTCAAGCGACTTTTCGATGAGATTTTTATATATGGAGTCGGCAATCGGCGCGGATAGTCCCATTCCGAGTGCAAACGCCGCTACCGTTGCCGCGAGATTGATGATTACGTTTGCGAATCCTTTTTTCCAACCCGCAAACGCCATACCACCGATAACCGCGACTATAATGATATCATACACTATACTAAATTCCGAACCCATTTATAACTCCCCTCCGGATTAAAGCTCCACACGACACACCGTATTATATCCCAATAAATACGCATAATTGCCTATAATCTTAAAATCGGAATACTCATCGTCAAGTTCATACACGCTGATTCCCTCCAACGCGGAATTGTACGAGCGCAGTTTGTTTCCATCAAGCACATACAGCATTCTGCCGCTGACATCAAACGCTGTAACATTGTTTATTGAAGCCGATGCTGTCGGTTCAAACTTGCCGTTGTAAACAACGGCGGTTTCACCGTTGGACGCAGGGTCGCGAAAAATCACCGCGCGGATTCTGTCGGTTTCGGGTATTCCGAAAATCTCACGGGTAAAGGTGTTTCTCGCATTTATCTCGCCCGTTTTTTCGTCCAGAAGAAACGCGCCATCGGCGGTTACGGCGTATATTCCGTCATCACAGTACTCTAATGAATATGTGATTCTATTCCCTATGGAAGTTCGCCAAACCTCGCTTTCCGAATTACTGATATCAAATCGGATAATCGAACTTGTAAGCTCGCCGCCATGCTCACTGACAACCGAAGCATAAATGCTTCTATCCCCGTCACCGAAGCAGATGCACATTATCTTGTCCTCGGGTGACGCCCAACGGAAAATCTGCGTTCCCTCGCCGTTAAATACATACAAATAGTTTGAATACCTTGTGGAGGTAGTCACCACCGCACAGCGTTCATCTTCTCCCATTTTGCCGAACACAATACTGTCATCAACATTGCCGGTGAAAATCTCCTGCGAGCGGGAGTACATCTTGAAAACATTGCCATTCTTATCATATACCAACATTCGCTTACCTCCGGAGGAACTTGCCGGACTTTGAAATCCATGCTGAATCTCCGCGATTTGTGCGCCCTCGTTGTTATATGTATATAAATATGTATCGGTCAGCAAGTAGAAGTTCTCGCCCATTTCGCCAAGAACATACCGTGTACTTCCGGGCAGACTTACGGGAAAACCACCCTCGCCGAGGTTCAACCCAATATCCTTGAATGGAGAGATAATCGTTTTCCAATTCACCATAACCAACACAGCCACAACAGCAATCAACAAGAATATAAGACCGCGGGTTTTCGCTTTATTGCGCTTTTTCTTTTCACGGTATTTGTTTATGTCATTGCGTTCATCTCTTTTTTCAACTTTTTGCGCCAATTAAGCCTTCCCCCATATCTGTATCTTATCTTTCTATTATACCACATCTATACCCCGTTCGTCAAGAGGGAATACTAAAATTCACACTCGGCTCTCCAAGTGAAATTATATCCACAATGTGATTCAAGGTTATTATTTGATAATGAGTCCATTTTGCCGGATAAAACGAACCGTCATCAAGTTCCTGCGCATCGGTCATTCGGCTCAGGTTATCCAGCAGAAATGACCTTGTGTAGACCCTTAGAAAACCTCCCGAAAATTCGTCATTCGGATTTCCCGAACAAAAGCTCTCATTTCCGACTTGGTAAATAATGTATCTATCAAATGTTATCTCATAAACGTGTTCGGAATCAATCTCTATCGGACGCGAACCATTCAAAATATTGCGCAATTGAGGATTCGGCACTTCCTCCTCGGTAATATCTCGGCTCTCACCCACATGGGACGGCGCAATATTTACAGTTAGTTCGTTGTCCCTCCTCTCGGAAAGCGACAGCATAAACGGCGCATACGGCGCAACCGATAATATCTCATCGAGTTCTTCAAATGTCATACTTACCTCATTTCTTATGCGCGGTGATGATTGTATAGCTGCCCGCGTTGACAGTGATTGATATATCTCCAACCGTTATTTGGTAGTTCTTTCCAACTCTTGATATAACCGCACTCGGCAAACCGATTTGCGCTCTTGCCCACTCAACAACGTCATCAACATCAAGTTCGAGATTTTTCCGTATTCGTTGTTCACCCAATTGAGTGGTGTGGAGCTTATCCAGATTGCCAAGAAGCTCGTTTGTGTTATCTTGCGGTTCATCGTAAAACACTTCGTTCAGGTACAAGCCCTCCGGCGGGAGCGTTGCGCCCGCAAACTCCCTCTCGCCCGTTTCCAGAGCGCGCCGCACGTCATCGAGCGTTCGTTTGCCCTCACTGATGTAAATCAGCGTTCCCGCGACAATACGCACCATATTGTACAGAAAACCGTTCCCGCGGATTCGTATTTCACAAATCCCGTCATTTTGGGAAACATTCAACTCATAAATCGTTCGCACTGTGGTTTTTACAGTAGTTTTCCCCACTGCGCGGCAAAATCCGCCGAAATCGTGTTCACCAATGAACAGCTTTGCCGCCTCATTCATCTTTGAAATGTTCAGCGAATACGGATAGTGAAACGCAAGATTTTGCAGAAACACATCGCGAGTTGGCTTGATGTTGATCAAATACACGTATTCTTTGGATTTCGTGCAGTAACGCGCGTGAAAATCCTCGGGCGCGTCCTCACAGGAAAGCACGACAATGTCACTCGGCAACAGCGTGTTCATTCCCTTGATGAAGCCCTCGCACGGAATCGTGCTGTCAATACGCACATTAAAGCAGAACCGCCTTGCGTGGACTCCCGTATCGGTGCGTGAGCAGCCGTATATTACTGGCGGCGGAATTTTCAGCAGCTTGCCGATGGTGTTCTCCACGACCTCTTGAATCGACAGAGCGTTTCCTTGTCGCTGGAATCCGTGATATGCCGCGCCGTTATACGCGATAAAAAACTTTAAGTTGCGCATTGTTCCTCCGTTATGCCCAAAAGCCGCTCAGCAAATCCGCCAATTCTTGCGGGGAATCAACATTTACCTCGTGCCCCGCTCCATTTATCACCTTTAATTCACAGCCGCGTATTTTATCTGTCATTTCCACAGCCGCTTTGCGATTGGGTTTATCCTTTGCCCCAACTATCACCATCGTGGGACAGGTTATCTTTTCAAGCTCCTCGCTGAAATTCAAATCCATCATTGATTTTGACAGTCCGATAAAATCCGTTTTCCCAAACCCGATGTCCTTAAATGAGGAATTCGGCATAAAACGAAAAATCAGATTTTGAAATTTCAACAGAGCCTTTGGCATTCTATACTGCGTTCCGACGAGAACAAGCGAACTTACCCTATCGGGAAAATCAACCGCGTAATTAAGAGCCAGAATCCCGCCCAACGATAATCCGCAGATATTCAGCCTTTCGGGAAAACCGCCGCAATACTTTACGAATCCCTCATACAGATTGGAATAGTTCACTGTTTTGCCCGCTATCGGCTCCGAAAGATTCGGACAGCAGCAGTCGAAACCAAGATATTCACGAACCTTATCCCAACTTGAAGAGTTCTGTCCTAAACCGTGTACTAAAACATTGCGCATATGTCCCCCAAAACACCGAATCACAAATCACAATTTATCAAATACCCTTCTTTTTCCAAGATTTCCAACACCTTTGACTCACGCTCGATCATAATCAGATCTGCCGAACCGTGGTCGGCGGTTCTGTTGATGAGGATAGCCTTGCTCGGTTCAATATATTCTAATGTGAATTGTTCATCAGCCTCATAGTCGTCCAATTTCTGCATTTCCGAGCTGTTCTTGACATCGCAAAAATAGTAATAATTGTCCTGAACAAAATAGTCCGCGTCAGGATAATCGTTTTTCTGTATGCGGTGTACATATCCAAATTCCTTGATTGACTCTGGAATTATCTTCAATCCTGTTTCTTCAAGTGTTTCTCTGATGACCGCTTCTTCTTTGCTCTCGTCCCCTTCTATCCCGCCGCCCGGAAACTTATAGTAGTTGTACTTGATACTGTGAACCATAGCAACCTTACCGTCTTTAACAATAATGCAGCGAGCCGATGGGCGGACAAACGCAGTTCCGTTTAAGTCATAGTCCTTTGTGTCTATTTCAAATAATAAGCGCATATCTTTTCCCCTCTCCAACGCTGCCTCAATAACATTCCCTGCTTTCCCGCTCGTTCAGTTTACCGGTTTCTTTCAATTTGCGCAGCAGCCAGAATATTGGCAGCGGTTCGATTTCCTCAATCGGTTTGTTATTATTCCGAATCTTGCACTCTTCCGTGTGTCGGTTATACAAAAAAGAGCACTGCACATTATGATCCGGCGCGGAAAACTCGCCCGTGATCTCGTCCTCATCATAACATATTCCTCTGAAATAGAAGTTTATATAGTATGTCACAACCTTACCTCTCAAAAAACTTCACGGAATAATCGGGAAAAAGTTCATCACGATAATTCCCGCGAACAACAGCAACATAATCACAATGGCGATATAATCGCGCGGAGCGGTTTTAAGCTGCCGCAGTCGCGTTCTTCCCTCGCCGCCGTGATAGCAGCGGCACTCCATCGCGGTCGCAAGCTCGTTGGCGCGCTTAAACGCGGATACGAACAGCGGAATCAATATCGGAATCAGCGACTTTGCGCGCTTGAAAATACTGCCCGTGTCCATTTCCGCGCCGCGCGCTTTCTGCGCGGACATAATTTTGTCGGTTTCCTCAATCAGCGTGGGAATAAATCTCAGCGCAATAGTCATCATCATCGACAGCTCGTGTACGGGGAAATGTATCTTTTTAAGCGGATTCAGCAGCCGCTCTATCGCGTCAGTCAGCATAATCGGCGATGTGGTATATGTCAGCAGCGACATTCCGACAATCAGCGCCAGAATCCTCACCAGCATAAACAATGAGGTGCGGATTCCCTCGGGGTAAATCGAGATTATCCACCACGAGAAAAGCGGCGTTTCGCCCTTGATAAACAGCAGATTCAGTATCGCCGTGAAAAGCATCAGCGGCATAATCGGCTTTACGCTTTTGAGAATCATTGTGAGGTTGATCCGCGCAATCAGATAGCAGATAACCATAAACAACAACCCCGCAATCAATCCCGTAAAGCTCTGCGTTGTGAATAAAATCACAAGGTAGAGAATATCCAACAGCAGCTTTACGCGGCTGTCCATCTTGTGAATCGGGGAGTTTCCGGGAAAATACTGCCCGATCGTAATATCTTTAATCATAGCTTCAGCCCTTTATATCAATGTCATTATGCGCATTACCGCGCGTTCGGTGGTATAAATATCGTTTCCGATGTTGATTCCAAAATCCGCCAGCCTGTGCGACAGACGCGTTACTTGCGGAACGTCCAAACCTATGGATACAAGCTCGTCCGTACGCTCGAACACCTTATCCGTTTGGTCATAACAGAACAGCTTTCCCTTGTTCATTACCAAAACCTTTTCGGCAAACTTTACAATATCTTCCATCGAGTGTGACACCAAAATAATCGTCTTGCCCGATTTTTCGTGATATTGCTTAATCATTCCGAGGATTTTGTCCCTGCCCTTGGGGTCTAGCCCTGCGGCAGGCTCGTCCAGAATCAGCACTTCGGGATTCATCGCGAGAACTCCCGCCAATGCCACTCGCCGCTGTTGTCCGCCCGAAAGCTCGAACGGGGATTTTTCCAACAAATGAGTGATCCCCATACTCTCGGCAGCGTTTTTTACGCTCTTGGCGATCTCCTCCTCGGAAAGCCCCATATTTCTCGGACCGTAAGCGATGTCCTTAGCGACCGTTTCCTCAAAGAGCTGGTGTTCGGAGTATTGAAAGACGATTCCCACCTTAAACCGCACATCGCGAATGTTCACGTCTTTATCCCATATATTCCGTCCGTCAATCAGCACCATGCCGCCGGTCGGCTTGATAAGACCGTTCAAGTGCTGAATCAGCGTGGATTTTCCGCTGCCCGTGTGTCCGATAATCCCGACAAATTCGCCTTTGGCTATTGTCAGATTTACATTATCCACCGCCGTTTTTTCAAACGGAGTTCCGATACTGTATTTATAGGTTAGATTTTCCAGTTTGGCAATTTCCGCAGATTCCTCGGTATTACGCGTGGAAATCGGCTCTTTTACCATCTCCGCGGACTTCTTCTTTAACGGGAGCTTGGCTATTGCCTCGGCGCACTCGTCCTCGAAAATTATTTCCTTGGAAATCTTCACGCCATTTTCACGGAGCATACAACAAAGCTCAGTCACTTGCGGAACGTCCAACCCAACCTTTCGCAGCTCGTCGGCACGAGCGAATATTTTACGAGGTAAATCGTCCATCAGCACGCTGCCCTTGTCCATAACCACTACGCGGTCTGCCTGAGCCGCCTCATCCATATAGTGGGTAATCAAAATCACGGTGATTCCCTGTTCGCGGTTCAGACGCTTTATGGTTTTCATTACCTCGCGTCTGCCTTTTGGGTCGAGCATTGCGGTAGGCTCGTCCATTACGATACAGCGCGGCTGCATAGCGATTATCCCGGCGATTGCCACGCGCTGCTTCTGTCCGCCCGAAAGCTGGTGCGGCGCGTGCTCGCGAAACTCGTACATATCCACTTGCTTTAACGCTTCGTCCACGCGTGTGCGGATTTCCTTGGGTTCAACACCAAGATTTTCGGGCGCGAATGCCACGTCCTCCTCCACAATGGTCGCCACAAGCTGATTATCCGGATTCTGGAACACCATTCCCACATTCTTGCGGATATCCAACAGCAAATCATCGTTTGAGGTATCCATTCCCAGAACTGTTACCTTGCCCGCTGTCGGAGTCAGAATAGCGTTGAAGTGCTTTGCAAGCGTGGATTTCCCGCAGCCGTTATGTCCCAAAATCGCCAGAAACTGACCCTCTGGGACAGACAGATTCACGTTTTTAAGTGCGGAAGACTGCTCAATGATATTGCCGTCCTCATCGCGCGTGATATAGTCAAAGCTTAGGTTTTCTACCTTAATAATGTCCAATTTTCTCTCCTATCTAAATGGCAAATTCGCCCCGGTAGGTTATTTTGAATTATATAATAACCTCTGTCATTTCTTCGTTGTCATTTATAAACACAAATCCGCTGAAATCATTGTACAGCAGCACAACATACGGACTGTAAAACGTCCACTCATCAAAATCGGCAAAGAAATCCGCTGCCTTGCACTCAATAAAGATCTTGAAAAGCTCATCATCGCCCAACAAAAAACATATCCAAACATCTCTTATGAATATTTTCAGGACCTCTTCTTTGCCGGACATAAAATCCGTCCAAATATTTTCCGCATTGGATTCGTTCAATGAAAAGCTTTGCCGATTGGGAAACTTTTCCAAGTCCACCCAAGCAGGTCTGCGATATGGAAGATTATCTATAAAAACACCGATTCGCGCGGATTCTTTTGTATCCGCAAATCTATACCGCCGAGTAAAGTCCTTGATCTCTGCGGACATCTGTGCTTTAATTCGTTCAATCTCCGCTTTTTTCTTGGATTTCTTCTTTTCGGCAATCGATTCGGCAAGTCGTTCTCTCTGATCGTCAGTCATTCCGGAATTATCCTTTCATTATGCACATAGCCATACATTATATATTATACACCAAATTTTAGGCATAGTCAAGTGTTTTGATAATAAAAATCGGCAGAATGATTTCAAACTGCCGATAATTATGTTGCCCGAGAGGAACTATTTGCGGTATAAAACCGCGCATTCCCCTATATAATCGTGAACAATAAACCAATCGAACTTCGGTGACACGATGTAAAAGCAGTCCGCCCATTCCTCGGCTTCGTTCAGCATATCGAAAATACCGTCCTCGTATCCCTCGTACACCCAACCGGACAAAATCAAGAACAGCCTTTCACCGTCCGGGATTTCGTGTTCTATCTTGCCCAAATAGTCCGACCAATTTTCGGACTGGAGTACCACCGCTATGCAATAGCTTTCAAGGGTTTCACGGAAATGCAGTCCTCCCCTCTCGAACGAAATCACGAATGGCGTGTAATTTTCTCGGTCGCAGAACGTAAAGTAAAATTTTTCCAAAATCTCTTCGTATTTTAGCTTTGAGAACTCACAAAACCGACTTCGGTCGATGCCCTTTTCTTTTACAATATGTTCCACCTCGTCACGCACCCAATGAGCCGATTCCCGAAAAATCATACGAACCTCACAATTGCAGTAGAACCGCACGGCAGCGGCATTCCCGTCTGCTTTACGGGCAAACCGATTTCCTCGGACTGCACCTCGATATCGAACCGTTTACCGACAGTCATTTGCAGCAGGTAGCTCATTACCGACGCGGAAAGCCCCGTGGTATACGAGTTCAAAAGAACGAACAGCGGTTTGTCTGACAAAAGCTGCGTAATTTCCTCCATAAGGTCGAAAATGCAGTCCTCCAGCTTCCACATTTCGCCGTTTGTACCGCGCCCGTAGCTTGGCGGGTCGAGAATCACACCATCATAACGTGTCCCTCTTCGGATTTCGCGGCGAATAAATTTGTTGGCATCATCAACGATCCACCGAATCGGCTTGTCGGACAACCCCGACAGCTTGGCATTGGTACGCGCCCAATCCACCATACCCTTAACCGCGTCGCAGTGGCAAACAGAAGCTCCCGCAGCAGCACACGCGAGTGTCGCTCCGCCCGTATAGGCGAACAGGTTCAAAACATTAATAGGTCGGTTCGCGCCGCGTATCAGCTCGGAACAATAATCCCAGTTTACCGCTTGCTCCGGGAACAGCCCCGTATGCTTGAATCCTGTGGGCTTCACCATAAACCGCAAATCACCGTAACTTATCTGCCAGCTCTCCGGGAGCTTTCGGCGGTAATCCCACGCTCCACCGCCCTTGTCCGAGCGGATATATCTCGCGTGCGCGGACTGCCAGACGGAAGCCGTCCCCAGTCCAAAAGCCTCGCCCACATTTTTCCAGATTATCTGCGGGTCGGGACGAATCAACGTCACATCGCCCCAACGCTCCAGCCGCTCGCCATTAGCGGTGTCTATCAGCTCATAGTCCAACCATTTATCCGAAATTCTCATAAGTTACCTCAATATTTCGTCCTTGTTTTTTTCCACAAATTCCATCAATAAATCGCAAAGTGACGGCTCAAAGTCGTAATATACATTGTCAACCGTTTCGTAGCCATCATCACGCGCCTGTTCATCTAATGCTTTTTGATAGTTATCCGAAATTTCCTTGTACCCGATCAAATTGATAGCCGCGATAAGCTCCTCGGGCTTGATTTCGGGATAACAGTCGAAATATCCGCTGTGACCGCCGCTCTGCATTTCCGCATCATACCAAAAACAAAGTACCGCCGCCCTTTGAATTTCCGACAGTTCATTCAGGTCTTTTGAGCAAATTTCATCAATGAATCTGTTCCAACGCTTGCTCTTTTCCGTCAACATAAATCCTCCGTCACATAACCGCCGCTCTGCCATAGGGATATTCGCCGTCCCAACCGCACGGAAAATAACCGTTCCTATATATTTCAAGCAGCTCGGTGAAAAATCCTGTTCTGTTCAGAGCCTTTTCCACTGCCGCCCAACACAAGTCACGCTTAACCATATCGGTTATCTCCTCATCAAGAGCATTCTGTTCCTCCAAACCCGCGCGGATTCTGAACTCCTGCCAAGCGTTCCAAATGTCTTTATCCAAAGCCATTGAAACGGTTTCAAAAATATCATCAATCGCGTCACTTCCGATAATCTCCTCCGCGAGCTTTTCAAGCAAGTCGGTTTGCGGCTCCCAAACGCTTAAATATTTATCGTTCCAATTGTCATAAGCCTCATAAACCGAACGCACAAGCAAATATTTTTCCGTTGGAATGCCGCCGTTCGCAAACCACTTTATCGGGCTGATTTCCTCAATAAATTTTTCGGAAACGCTCCGTTTCAAATACTCGTCCAACAGAGCATAAGAAACACTTCCTTTTGGGTGGACAAGCTCCAATGCTTCCTCCGCGGGAATCCACTCCGCGCCGTCTACCTCTTTGGAAAGCGTAAGCTCCGCCTTGTTTGCGCATCCGATAAAGCCAATCATCAGCAAATTCTTCTTGGCAAACCAAAATGTCCGCACAAGGCGCAAATCCGTCAATTCAATTCCTATTTCCTCGGACACCTCACGGCGGGCGGTATTCTCGGCGGTTTCGCCCGGCTTCATATATCCCGAAACAAGGTTATAATACCTCTCGGATATATAGTTCTGCCGCAAAACAGCCGCCTCACCGTATTCGTTCACAACCAGAACAATTATTGCGTTTGAGAACATCTCGAACCACGCTTTATCGCACTTTTTGCAAAACGGAACATCAACCTCATCGCCGAATGATTTTGTTGTCAGATTTTCCCCGCAGTCGGGGCAGAATTTGAACCGCATATATCTCACCTCATAAAATTTTGAACTTACTCAATAAATTATGAATATTAGCTGATATTTTTATTCCAACCGCAAACCAACTCTTCAATTTCGGGTATTTCAAAATCCTTTGCCAGATCCCTTACCGTAAATCCGTCTCTTGATTTTTTATCGGGATCGACACCCGCTTCAAGCAGCAGCTTTATTACTTCAAGGCATCTCTTCAAATCGTAATTCTTACATCTGACAACGGCAAATTGCAAAGCCGAGGCTCCCATCAGCGTTTCCGCGTTCGTGTCCGCACCGTTTTCCAACAGAGCCTTAACTATGACGGGATTTTCAAACTGCGCCGCGAAATGAAGATAAGTGAACCCCATCTTGTCGGCTTGCTCCAAATCAACACCCGAATTTATCAATTCAAGTGCTCTCTTTTTCGATACGTCCGATCCAAACGGATCGCATATGCAGTGTGTAAGCTCTGTTCTTCCGCTTTTATCAACGGGCAATTGCTTTTTCTTAGTCATATTTGTCCTTTCAATCGGCATTCTCCAGATAAAGGATTTCCTTGCCCTTTTCTTTTGCGTATGCGATTTCCGATTTGACACTCTCACCGATATACCCGCCGACATTTACAACAAAAATCGCGTCGGACAAATCGATTTTCGCCCTGTGCAGCTCGGCGAGCAAGGCAATATCGCTCTCCGTAGGCGTTCTGCCAGAAACGATCGGTGTAACGCCAAGCACAACATATCCGTTTTCCAGTTCAAGCCGCTCGAACATTTCCTGAATCTTATCCCAGAACCGCATTGAACCGCATAATGTAACTACCTTTCTGCTCATAAAAAACTCCAATCTCAATTATTGCACACCTGACAGCCGAAGCAGCTTAACAGAACGCCGTGTTTTTCGCATTTCGGGAATCCGCATAATATCGGGTCATCACTCTCCGCCTCTGCAATCCATTCCTCTAACCGACCTTCTTCAATATCCGAAGCGTTTATTTTAGATATAAGAAAAGAAAATTCGTCCAACACGGGGAAAAGCATCTCCTCATTCGGAGGATAATCAAGGTTTTCCCAGTCGAGCTTGTTTTTAGCGGATTGAATGACATTCAGCATAAAAGCCTTGTTCTCGCTGAAATTATCAATGTTCCACGGAATTTCACATATATCAAAGCCCACCGTGCCTATTCCGACAACGGACTGATCTTTTTCGGCAAGAAATACAATAAGACGCTTCTCATCATCGGTTTTTGCGATCCGTGAGCCGCTTAACACCAACACGTTTATAAAAACATCGGTAAGACCGTTGCTCATAGAAATATAACCCGGATCGTCCCGGTACCAAACTGAATTACCCATTATAATTTCCCCTTTCGAGAACGGTGATGTGTTCCGTGTGGATCTCATTTATCAGCTCACAAAAAACATTCTCTTTGGTGTGGTGGTACTTAAATCCGCACTTCTCCTGTACGCGCTTGGATTTCTCGTTTCCGTCATAGTATCCGCACCAAAGCCTATTGAGTTTCAAATCTTCAAAACCATATCTTATGAGCTCCCTTACCGCCTCGGGAATCAATCCCTTACCCCAAAACGGCTCACCAATCCAATAGCCGATTTCAGCCTCGTCATCGGGAATATCTAAATTACTCTGTTTACCGCGCATTAATCCAATCGAGCCGACAGCTTTGCCACTGCTCTTTAGTACAACCGCAAATGTTCCCTCGGCGCTAAGCACCGAACGAATTATCTCTTCGCTCTCCTCAACACTTTTGTGCGGATTCCAACCCGCTATCGGTCCGATTTTGGGATTCCTCGCGAACTCGAACAAATCCGCCGCGTCATCAACGCTCCACGGGCGCAGAATCAAACGTTCTGTTTCAAGATACATAATTACCTCCTTAAATCAACTTGCCGAAATTCCGTAATATTCGCCTACTATCTCGCGGAGCTGCTTTGTGAACGCGAATATATCCGAACGTTCTATACCAAACTCGTATTTCAAAATATGTTCACCGTCCGAACCGAGCGACATTCCTTTCACAATGAATATATCGCGTCCGCTCATCTTAAACGTGATATACGAACCAAGACTCCGGTCGATCAACTTCGCGGAGATGATCCGCTTTTTGAACAGCTCGTCAAGCTCCGAAATGAATCTGCGGAATCCGCCTATATCGCAAATATAGCGTGATGTTCCCACAAATCCAACCGCGCTTTCCACCCTCAGAATAAACGCGGTGTTGTTTGGGTCTCCCGCCTCAGCGCGCTTTTTATTGTGCTCGAAATCCTTGATTTCAATACTGTTCTCCTCATGATTCAGAATTGCATTCACAGCTTTGCCCCCATTCGTATTGTCTGCCGATTCAAGCAGTTTTACAGTCCTTATCCTTACGCAAAACAAACCAAACCGCCCATAAAATCATAAATCCCATCACGATCCACTGCAAATAGTTATTAACAATAACAAACGCTGTATTATCGCCCCAACCGTCAATGTACGAAATAGCATTCGCGGGAATATCATACAGGAAATGCAGCAACATCGGAATCAGAATGTTATGCGAATGAAGATAAATTGAGGCGAATACAAAACCCCATGTGCCCGTCATCGCAAACGTATACAGTGCATCCAATATATCGCTGTAACCTATAATGTGCAGCAAACCGAACATCACTGCGGATATTCCCGCGTATGCCAATCTGCGCTGCCACGAGCGGCTTCCGTGGGTAAAATAACCCTCAGTCACAAACGCGCGGCACGTCAGTTCCTCCCAGAAACCTGTGGTAATCTGCTGGCAGAACAGATGTGAGAATACTATCACAAAAGTTGTGTCGATAAACGTTACCGCTCCCAAAATGACATTAAGGAATGCGACGATAGTCATCATAATCATTCCCAAACCCGCGAATAACGCGGGTTTGATGTTCTTGAACCCGATTACGTTCGTCCACTTCTCCTTATGGAACAGTTTGACGAATATAATCAATTCTAAAACACCGAATACCAACCTCTGAGCACTGCTAAAAAAGTAATGCTTCGCACCGTCTAATCCAACCACGTAGCGTTCTATACAAAAGATTCCATAAAATGCCGCATTAAAAACAATTGCCAACACAATTCCGATATTGTTTTTAATTAACTTCATCAGTCGTCCTCCAATGTCATCTGCCCGTCACGCAAGATTCCCATATGTCGGTACGCTAACTCGGTTGCAACACGTCCGCGCGGAGTTTTCGCCACAAATCCAAGCTGCATAAGATACGGTTCGCAGACGTCCTCGAGAGTTACGGCTTCCTCGTTCAATGCGGACGCGAGAGTGGAAAGCCCCACAGGTCCGCCGTTGTAGCCCTTTATCATCATTTCGAGCATTCGTCGGTCAAGGCTATCCAGACCAAGCTCGTCAATTTCCAGTTTCTGTAAAGCGGTATCGGCGATAACCTGTGTTATTTTCCCGTCACCGAGAACCTCCGCAAAGTCGCGGACGCGCTTCAACAACCGATTCGCGATACGCGGAGTTCCGCGAGAACGGCGAGCAATCTCCATAGCTCCGTCCTTCATACACGGAATCCCGAGAATCACAGACGAACGCTGCACAATATCGCAAAGCTGTTCGGGAGTGTACAGTTCCAACCGCTGAACAACACCGAACCTATCACGAAGCGGCGCGGAGAGCTGTCCCGAACGCGTTGTCGCTCCGATAAGCGTGAAATGCGGCAAATCAATGCGAATAGACCTCGCCGCAGGACCGTTTCCCATTACGATGTCCAACGCGTAGTCCTCCATCGCGGGGTAAAGAACCTCTTCTACCTGTCGCGGCAAGCGGTGAATCTCGTCAATAAACAACACATCGTTCGCTTGAAGATTGGTAAGCAGCGCGGCAAGATCCCCCGCCTTTTCGATTGCCGGACCGCTTGTTATGCGGATATTTACTCCCATCTCTGCGGCGATTATACACGAAAGCGTGGTTTTTCCGAGTCCGGGCGGACCGTACAACAAAACGTGGTCAAGGCACTCTCCGCGCTTTTTCGCCGCCTCGATGTACACCGCCATATTATCCTTAACCTTGTCCTGACCGATGTATTCGGCGAGGGTTTTCGGACGGAGGGTAAGCTCCGCCTCGCTGTCCGACTCCGAAAAGGACGGCTCAACAAGCCGCTCCTCGGGATTGAACTCAAAATCGCCGTTTGACATTTCCAACATTATTGCAAAATCTCCCCTATCTGCCTTTATACTCCTTGCGAATCACAAGCTCCACTTGGCTGTTCACGCACTTTTCACCGTCAAAGTCCAACCTTATTACAAACGGCATAAAATCCACAATTTTCATAAAACACGAAAAATCAAATTCGGGATAATAATAACTCAGGATTGTCGAAAGTGCCATACCATGAGTTGCAATAACGATTTTCTCGCCGTTATGCTCCGCAAGAACACGATTAAGCGCGCGGATATTACGCTGCTGAGCCTCGTGAAATGATTCACCGTCCTCTTTCTTGCAGTCAAAATCCGCCCATTGCTTTTCAGCAAATCGGAATATATCCTCACCGTTCAGATTACCCGTATTCCGCTCGCGGAAATCCTCGTCCGTATGTATGGATAAACCCAGCGTTTCTGCCAAATCGCCTATTGTGTCCATACTCCGTTTATACGGACTTGAAATCAGAAAATCAATTCCCTTATCCGCCAGAACCCATGTAACCGCCTTGGAATCGCGCAAACCGTCCTCGGTGAGCGGTCTGGTTCTGTTGTCCGAGATACTGTGGTCGGACTGCGCGTGACGCACGAAATAAACCTCAGTCATTGTCTATAACTCCTAATCCCCCGCCATGAACGGGCTTTTCACTGCGTTTCTTCTCCAGTCTGCGGTAATACACAGATGGTAAGTCGTTGCCGTCATATTCTGTGTTGTGGAAGCTCAACATCGCGTTTATACGCCTATTAAGCTCGTCCGGCTCTTTAACCCCGCACAACTGCGACTTTTTGCACTCCTCCTCCGCCTTTTCGGCATTACCCTTCATCGCGTAATACTCCGCAAGCTCCGCGTGGCAGAGAGGGTGATTCTCATTGATTTTGGTGAGTTTTTCCAATATTTCGCGTGCTTTTTCGTCCTCGCCGCGAATCAACGCGATCTTCCCCATAATGTAGTAGGAATAACCGTTGTTCGGGTCATAGCGCAGTGCCTGTTCAAAACAGTAGAGTGCTTGATCCAGCTTGCCCTCCACATAGTAGTAATGCCCAAGCCGCGACTGAAATTCGGGATTATCGGGCGCGTATTCCACTGCCTTTCGGTAGCACCAAAGCACCTTTGAATCGTTCTCTTGATTCTCATACAGATTCCGCAGCCATTCAAGACAGAAAAGCTGATTCTGGCGCGAGTCGGAGAGCGAGAGAGCTTTTTGGAGAAGCTCCTCCGCCTTTGCCGTATCATCGTTAAGCAACGCGAGAATTCCCTTGTAGGCAATTTTCGCGGTATCATCGTGACGAATTATCCGCACCCCGTGCTTACCGAGCGCGCGCAATGCGGCTCTGCGCTTTGCCATACGCGGCAAGACCAATTCCGACACGATATATCTAGCCGATACAAAAATCAAAGACAACGCTATTAAAACCAAAAGTATCACCATAAACAGATGGTTCTCGGGTTCGGCGAATATCAGTGTGACTCCCGCGCCCAAAATAAATCCCAAAAAACACATTCCAACAGACGAAAGTGTGTTATTTCCGCGTTCGTTTTTCAAGATAACCCCTCCTTTACGCAAGATTTTTAAGTCCAAATTTGATGAGATCCTCAACAGAAGAATCGGGATTCGCGCCCGAAAGTGCCGCAGAGCACTGCGCCGGAGAGAATCCCAGCGTTTGAAGCGCGGTGATTGCTTCGGAAATGTTGTTCCCGGTCATAGCTGGCGCGCTTACAAGCTCTTCGGAGGTGAACTTCTGCTCCTTGGCAACCTTGTCTTTAAGCTCCAGTACGATTCTCTGAGCGATTTTCGTGCCGATTCCGGGAGATTTTGTCAGCGTTTTGCTGTCGCCCGTGGCAATACAAAGCGCAAGTTTGCTCGGCGTAATATCCGACAGAATGGACAATGCTGCCTTAGGACCCACTCCCGAAACGGAAATCAACTGCTTAAAGCTCGCAAGCTCGGCATTATCCGCAAAGCCGAACAAATCCAGTGAGTTTTCCGTAACGTGTAAGTAAGTGAACAATGTAACCTCGCCCATATCGCGGATTTTGGACAGCGTGTTCATCGTGGTTCGACACGCGTAGCCCACTCCGCCGCATTCCACCACCGCAAGCCCGGCTTCCCAATGCGTAAGTTTTCCGTGTAAGCTGTATATCATAAATTACCCTTTCTTTTCGTTGAGCTGTTTAACCTCGTTCGAGCGCATTATCCGAGACATTTTCGAACCGCCCGTATGCCCGTGGCAAATCGCGATAGCAAGCGCGTCAGCGGTATCATCGGGTTTGGGAGCGGCTTTCAGACGCAGAATATTTTTTACCATCTCCTGAACTTGATGTTTGTCCGCGTGACCGTATCCCGTAACCGCGACCTTTACCTGAAGCGGAGTGTACTCGTAAATCGGGATTCCACGCTGAGCAGCGGCAAGCATTATCACTCCGCGCGCGTGAGCAACGTCAATTCCCGTGGTGATATTTGTATTGAAGTACAGCTTTTCAATGCTCATACAATCGGGCTTAAGAAGCTCCAGTACTTCGTTCATATCGTTGTAAATCTCCGCAAGCCGCTTGTCAAACGGCGTTTCTGGCTTAGTGGTTATTGCACCGTAGTTCACCACATTGAAGCGCACATTGTCAAATTCCAATGCTCCATAGCCGACAATCGCATAACCGGGGTCAATTCCAAGAATCCTCATTATGTGTAGCTCTCGTTGTCGGTGACGTAAGCCCGCACTCTGAGCGGAATTTCCAACTTTTCGGCAAGGATTTCGCACTCTCGAATCTCTTCGGGTGAGATCACGTCAACCACAGTGAATGAAGTCTTGATACCCATTTTCTTTACGTCCTGCGCGAAGCTCAGCATTTCGTCAAACGCTTTCTCGCCGAACGCGGGTTTTGTAACCTCGTTGTATCGCACGGCATTTGGCGCGTTCAAGCTTATCGAAAAGCTGTCAATCAGCCCGCCGAACCGATTAACATCAAAATCTTTGTGAATAAGGCGCACCAATCCGTTCGTGTTCACACGGATTTTCATTGCGGAATTTGACTTTATAAACTCGGCCGTTTTAAGCAGCAAATCCGCCTTTACCGTAGGCTCGCCGTAACCGCAGAACACCGCGTCGGTAATCCCCGTCTTGTCGAACGAGTCGAATGCCGCGCAGACTTCTTCAAAAGTCGGCTCGTGCTCCAGCCACAGGCTGTCGTTGTCCTCAATGCTGTCGCCGTTTTTGCGGATACAGAACACGCAGTCGCACGGGCAGCCGTTGGTGATGTTTATGTACATCTTCCCTTCAAACTTGTAAAAAATTGTCATTATTCTATCGGAAAATTCCGCATTTGTTCACGGAATTTCCAATTCACCTCATTTCTAAATAATACATTATTAATTATAACACATTTCACAATATTTGTCAATATTAAAAAGCCGCTTCACAAGGAAAACGGCTTAGAAATTCATTATTTTCTATCGGAATGCAGTTCATTTCCGGAAAGCTCCGGGATTGTTTCCGCTGCGATTTCCGAAAGCGGCATTTTCGTGATTACATCAAGGAACAGTTTGCGGATTACGGAATGAGTATCCGTTCCGAGGTTCATGATTCCGCTCTCGTCCGCGTATCCGCCCGCCATTGACTTATGTCCTCCGCCGCCCCCGATTCCGCAAAGTGCCTCTGATACGATCTGACCCGCGTCCAGCTCGTCAAACTCGCTGCGCACCGAAAATTTGAATCCGTTGCCGCGTCGGGCATATACTACTGCGAAAATCACCTTGTCGATGTCCAGAATAAAGTCGGAAACCGTAGCCATAAACGCGTCCGCGCAAGTGAAATCCAGGTAAGTAAACGCCACTCCATTGTAGATGTCGATATTGCGCATACTGTCCGCGAAAGCGTTCAGCTCGTCAAACTGTATCGCCGCAGCCTGAAAGCGGCGAATAAGCCGCGAATCGGCTCTTGGAAACAGATAATTAAAGATTTCCACATCAAGGTCCGTTACGCCCCGCGTAAAATCCTTGGTATCACACTTTAAGCCATAAAGCAGTGCCGTAGCCACGTTTTCGGGCATTTCAATTTCATTTTGGCGGAAATAATCCGCGATAATCGTTGCGCAGCTTCCCACAATGCGAATGTCCTTGTAACGATAGCTTTCCGCCTCGCAGAACACGGGGTGATGGTCAATGCACGCGACTTCATATCCGATAAGGTCGCGGATATTCGAGTTGCCCTTCTGCGAGTCCACATTGATGATATAGTCCTCCTCACGCATATCCTTGAGGTCGTCATCGGTGGTCATTTCGATTCCGAACTGCGCGACCATATTCGCCGTTGCCGCGCGCTCCACGCACCCGTGATGGCAAATTATGGTTTTGATACCGTAATTCTCCAGAAGAACCTGTAATCCAAACGCGCTTGCAATGGCGTCCTGGTCGGGGAAATTATGCGTCTGGATAAACACCCGGTGTCCTTTAATCAGTTCAATAAGCTCGCTTAGCTGATGTGACATCTCAAAATACCGCCTTTTTAGTTCCCAATGAAACGCTCATTTTAAGTGAGCGTTTTCGATGTAAGGATATTTCATCATTTTTTATTATACCATAAATTCGGAGAATTTATGGTATAATTGTCCAAAACCGCACGGGGTGAGCGAATCGAACGTATGTGCATGGACATAAATGTATAATAAAAGCATTTACGCTTTTATTATACCATATTTTTCCGCAATAATCAAGCGTTATCCGACAATTTCAAATTCTTGTGAACATACACCAATTTATGCAGAAATTAACGCAAATACCTTGTGAAATTCCGCAAAAAATAGATTCAAACCATTTTTTAAGGAGATGTTCAAATGAAAAAATTACTCGCTTCTATAACTGCCGCCGCGCTCCTCACCACGGTCGCCTATGCCGAACAAGATTTGACGAGCATTGACAACACCAAAATCCCGTGGGGATTGGGTTCATCGAAAGACAGCCACGGAAAGCCCGTTGACGCGGTGAACGCTCAACGCAAGTACGGCGAAATGGGCGGATTGTTCGTCGGAGACAACACCGATGAACAGCACAAGAACCTCTGGCTGACGTTCGATGAGGGCTATGAAAACGGCTACACAGCGAAGATTCTCGATATCCTTAAGGCAAAGAATGTCCGCGCGGTGTTTTTCGTGACTTATGACTACGCAAAGGACAATCCCGAGTTGATTCGGCGAATGATTGACGAGGGTCACACGGTCGGAAATCACACATGGTCGCACCCGTCACTTCCCGAATGTTCTGTTGACGAGCTTCGCGACGAGCTTTTCAAGCTCCACGAATATATCAAATCGGAGTTTAACTACGAGATGTATGTAATGCGTCCGCCGATGGGCGAGTTTTCGGAGCGTGTGCTAACGTGCGCCAAGGAGTTGGGCTACACAACCGTGCTCTGGAGCTTTGCCTACAAGGACTGGGTCGCCGAATCGCAGCCGGACGCGGAGTTCGCATACGACAAAATAACCTCAGGAGCGCATAACGGCGCGATTTATCTGTTACACGCGGTTTCAAAGACAAACACGCGCGTGCTGCCCGATGTTATTGACTACTGGCGCGAGAACGGCTATATCATTACTCCGATGTAGACGCACTTTCAGCGAGAGTATTATTCTTGATTTGCGTGAAAATCTCGGCGGTGCGGGCGGTGGGACGCTCCAACCGCGCGGAATCCACGAATCGAATCTCGGTGGATTCGCCAACCAATGCGGAAAGCTCTTCGCTGTTTTCGATAATGTCCAATGTAAGCGAGCTGTCCGCAATCAGGAATTTCGGCGGTTCGCTGTCATAATCCGCAACGGAAATGTATCCGTTTTTCGAGCACAAATTATTTCCGCAAAGGCTTAAAACCGCGCCCTCAAACGTTTCCGTGCCCGCGATGGTCTGCTTTCCCGTGATGTAAAGGAAGGATTCCAGTTGTACGGATTTAGCAGAATTTTCCAATGTCAAGCGCGAATCTTTGCCGATTTGCGCGGATTTTCTAATTCCAAGCTGACTTTCGGTGAGTTCACTGCCGTAAAAAGCAGATGAAATCTCTGTGTACAGTGTGGAATAATCCTCCATATTCTGCGGAACACGCGGCGCAAGCACCGCAATCCCGGCTTGATTCAATCTGTAAATATCACGTTCGGACAGAGCGGAGAGCGTGAAAACGGCATCGGGCGCGAGTTTCAAAATCGCCTCTAAATCGGGATTTTCACTGCTCCCAACTTTATCGCACGAAATATCTGTCGGAAAGTCGCAGTAGTCGCTGACTCCGACAAGTCGGTTCTTGAACCCGAGTTCGCAGATGATTTCGGTGAGCGCCGGGGATAAGCTGACCGCCTTTTCGACCGATTTTTGCAAGCTAACCCCGCACGAGCTTGCAGGAAATCCGTTTTGGGGATTGGTAATTCCCGAAACAACAATCTCATCGGGAGTGTTGCTTTTGTCGCACCCCGACAGCAGCAAACCCGCGCACAGAGCGGTTATAGCGATTTTCTTCGTAATTTTGTTCATATTCAGTACTCCAAATTAAGTGAAATTCTTCCGTAAAGCCAATCCACAAACTGCCTTGCGACCCTCGGTGAACGTCCGCCGTGCTTCAGCGCAAAACGCTCTGCGGAGGCGTCCAGATTTTCCATGGGGATATTAATACTCATATCCTCGGCAAGCTTGTGAACAATGTCCAGATAGCCTTGTTTATCGGGCTTTGTAAATGTTATGAACAGTCCAAAGCGATCGGCAAGCGACATACTCTCATCAATAGCGTCCGCACCCGATATTTCGCGGTCTAATGCGGATTCTCGGATTATCTTGCGGCGGTTTGTGGTAGCGTAAATCAAAATGTTCTCGGGCTTAGCGGAAAGCGAACCCTCAAGCGCCGCTTTCAGGCTGCCGAAACGGTCATCGTTCTCTGCGAACGAGAGGTCATCGATCGTGACGATAAAATGCAAGGGAATCGTCCGCAGCTTGCAGAAAAGTTCCGAAAGCCTTGCGACATCGTTCTTGCTTACCTCTACCATTCGCAAATCCTCAAACTCGTTCAAAATCGCCTTCACCGTTGAAGATTTCCCCGTGCCCCGGTCGCCGTACAGCAGAACGTTCTGGGCGGGCTTCCCCGCCAGGAAACAGCGCGTGTTATCAACGACCTGCTGCCGCTGAACCTCGTAATTTTTGAGGTCGCAAAGCCGTATTTTATCAAGATGTTCAATCGGACGAAGTTCGCCGTCAAACGTGAACGC
Source organism: Oscillospiraceae bacterium (assembly GCA_014799385.1). GTDB lineage: Bacteria > Bacillota > Clostridia > Oscillospirales > Ruminococcaceae > CAG-115. The sequence goes on along the minus strand of JAAVIC010000033.1, from coordinate 16,627 downwards.
ACGGTATTTAGCGAACATTCCTCCGCCGTGTCTCTGCGCGAAATCCACAAAATAATCGGCGGTATAGTCAAGAACATACTCCAAATTTCCGTTCTCAATGCTCGGAATATTGAGAAATTCCGCATTGGAATGCCGATTTGCAAGCTCGGCTTTTACCTCCTCAAACGGGATTCCGGCAATCGTCCACAACACGTCCAAATCGGATTCTATCGCGGATTCACGGCTATCCAGCGGATTTTTTGCCTGGAGCGTTACAATCGGCGAATCCGAGAATATCAACATATCGTGAATATAGTCTGACAACGTAAGACCGCTCAAAGCAAGCGTTCGGACGATTTCCGCGCACCCCTCCAACGCGTCCGCGGCATTATCGGAGTTCAGCTTTCCGAATCCGCACAAAAGCGGGTCGGATTTTACATTAAACGCACACAGTCTTGCAATTTTACTTTTGTAATCTTGCATTTTACAGTTCTCCTTTGATTTGCTCAATTAAATCATAAAAGTCGGCGAGAGTGTTCATACTCCCAAATTGAAAGCGCAGCTTTGCCGCACCGTTAAGACCTTTAATGTACCACGCGGCTTGGCGGCGCGCTTCTTTAATTCCGGTACGTTCGCCCTTGTCCTCGCAGAGCAGCTCGATATGCCGCCGCATTATCTCCAGACGTTCTTCAAGGGGCGGTTCGGGACGCAGTGTTTTGTCATCAAAATAGTCGCGGATTTGCCCGAACAGCCACGGTCTGCCATAACTACCCCTGCCAATCATTACCAAGTCGCACCCGGTGTACCTATACATTCCAACGCACGACTCCACGCTGTCCACATCGCCGTTGCCGATAACGGGAATTGAAACCGCCTGTTTAACGGCTTTGATGATGTCCCAATCTGCTTTTCCCGAATAGAGCTGCTGTTTTGTGCGTCCGTGAACCGCGATTGCCGCCGCGCCGTTTTGCTCGGCGATTTTTGCAAGCTCCACAGCGTTGACTTGCAAATCGTCCCATCCCTTGCGGATTTTCACAGTCACGGGAATCTCGGTTGACTCAACCGCCGCGCGTATCATCTCCCCAAACAACTCGGGAGTTTTCATAAGTGCGCTCCCCGCGCCGCCGTTGACTATTTTCGGCATAGGGCAGCCTGCGTTTATATCAATGATGTCGGGGCGGTATTGCTCCGCGATTTTAACGGCTTTCGATATAAACTCCGGCTCTGCGCCGAACAACTGAACCGCCATTGGACGCTCACAATCCGTTACGGTAAGCAGCTCGGCGGTTTTTCTGTCTGAGTAACACAAACCCTTACAGCTCGTCATTTCTCCCACGCAATACGCCGCGCCGAATCCCTTTGCGACGGTTCTGTAAGCATGGTCGGCAACGCTTGCCATCGGCGCAAGCGCAGCGGTTTTCTCAATTTTTACACCGCCGATTTCAACAAAATCCATATTTTTACATATTCCTTGTAGCTTATTTTTCAGCAAAATGCATTCAATCTTACTTATTATAACATAAATTAAAAATTTTTTCAAGTAGGGAGTTGAATTTTTTTGAAGAATATGGTAAAATAGAGTTTAGGTATACAATTTTACATATACACAAGATTGAGGGAAAATATGGAAAATACAAAAATTGTAAAAAAGGGCAACAGAATCGGTCTCTTGGACGAACTTCGCGGACTGGCGATCTTATGTATGGTCGTGTATCATACGATGTTTTTGCTTGGTATGTTCGGGGTAAATATCCCGCTGATGAGCTCCACTGCGATGAATATCACACGTGACATCTTCGCGGGAATGTTCATCTTCATTTCGGGGTGTATGTGCAGGTTTTCGCACAACAACCTCAAGCGCGGAGCGATTTGTTTCTTCTGCGGAATGATAATCACGTTTGTAGTGCCGTTCTTTGTGGACGCAACGATTGTGTTCGGAATTTTGCATTTTCTGGGAATTTCGATGTTGATTTACGGGTTGTGCGGCACGGTATTTGAAAAGCTGCCCGCATGGGTCGGAATCATCATCTGTTCGCTCTTGGCAGTGTGCACATGGAATATTGACATGGGATATTTTGGCATTCCGGGAGCGTTCCAAATCGGGATTCCGAGCGAGGCATACAACGCGGGTGTTCTTTTTCCGTTTGGAATATATAATTCGAGCTTTCAATCGTGGGATTACTTCCCTCTGCTGCCGTGGTTTTTCGTGTTCATTGGCGGGAGCTATTTCGGCGAGTGGGCAAAAAACGGCTCTCTGCCGAAGTTCTTCTATCCCGTACACATCAAGTGGCTTGCGGCTGTCGGTCGGCATACCATCTGGATCTATCTCCTCCACATTCCAATCATCTTCCTTATTCTGAACATTATCTTCTGAAACGAGATATTTCCCCAAATTATCACATAAAGTCCATAAATTAATACTTGCAAATCCGAAAGAAATAATGTATAATTGAATAAGCAGTTTGAAAACTGCTTTATTTCCGTATAGAAAGGATTAAACCTATGAAAAATACAATGACTCTTCCTGCCGTCACACTCAGAGGGCTGGTCGTTTTTCCGACTATGCTCCTGCATTTTGATGTCGGCAGAGAGAAATCCGTGAACGCGATTCGCGCGGCTTCAAAGGGCGATGGACTTGTCTTTCTCGTTACGCAGAAAGACCCCACGATTGAAAGTCCCGCCGAGGACGAAGTATACGATATTGGTGTAGTCGGCTCCGTCAAGCAGATGCTGACCACTCCCGACGGTTCCACAAGAGTTCTGGTGGAAGGACTTTACCGCGCGAAATCGGTGAATTTCATAAACGGCAAGGACTACATAAAATTTGAAGTCAAGCGCTGCACCGAGAGACGCCAAAAAATTGATGAAACAGTTGAGCAAGCAGCTCACAGAACACTTCTGCGCGCTTTTGAGAGCTATGCGAGGGTCACTCCCAAAATGCCCGAGGAGCTGTACAACAGCATTATTACCGAAAAACAGCTTGATCGTCTCTATAATAAGATAGTGTGCAATATTATCCTTAAGACTGATGATAAACAGCGGCTGTTGGAAATTAGCGGTCTTGTTGACCGTGTTAAAGAGCTTTGCTCGATGATTGTGAGCGAAGTGGAAATAATTGTCACAGAGCTTGAGATTGACGAGGACGTTCATGAGAGGATAGACAAAAATCAGCGTGAATATTTCCTGCGCGAACAGATGCGCTCCATTTCCCGAGAACTGGGAGAGGACGAGGACGTTCCTCGGGAGAGCGAGGAATACGTAGCGAAAATCCGCGCTTTGAATCTTCCCAAAGAATCCGAGGATAAGTTGGTTCATGAGGCGCAGAAACTGGCAAGAATGTCCGGTTCTTCTCAGGAGACAGCCGTTCTGCGCACTTATCTGGACACGGTATTGGCGATTCCGTTCAATACACGCACCAAAGACAAGCTGAACATTAATGCTGCGCAAAAAAGACTGGACAGCGACCATTACGGTCTGAAAAAGGTCAAGGAGCGCATTCTGGAAACACTTTCGGTGCGCGCGCTCGCGCCCGATGTCAAGGGACAGATCATCTGTCTGTACGGACCTCCCGGAGTGGGAAAAACCTCCATCGGACGTTCGATTGCGGAAACACTCGGGCGGAAATACGCGCGAATCTCGTTGGGCGGCGTGCGTGACGAGGCGGAAATCCGCGGTCACCGCAAGACCTATGTCGGAGCGATGTCGGGGCGCATTATCAAGGCGCTGACGCAGGCAAAGAGCATAAATCCCGTGATTCTGCTGGACGAGATAGACAAGATGGGCAGCGATATCAAGGGCGACCCCGCCTCGGCAATGCTGGAAGTGCTCGATTCCGAGCAAAACAACGCGTTTGTCGACCACTACATTGAAATCCCCGTGGATTTGAGCGATGTACTGTTCATCACCACCGCGAACAGCCTGGACACAATTCCCGCCCCGCTGTTGGACAGAATGGAGGTTATCGAGCTGTCAAGCTACACGCGCGAGGAGAAGTTCAATATTGCCAAAAAGCACCTTATTCCGAAACAGATAAAGAATCACGGCGAATCCGCGCAGACGCTGAAAATCTCCGACAAGGCAATTTACTCGATAATCGACTCCTACACTCGTGAAGCGGGAGTCCGCAAACTGGAGCGCAAAATCGGAGAAATCTGCCGCAAGACCGCCCGAAAACTGATTGAGGGCGAAAAGTCCGTAAAGATCACGGATAAAAATATCACGGATTTTCTGGGCGTTAAGAAATATCAGCCAGAAAAACTTGCGGATAAAGACGAGATCGGCTTGGTAAACGGTCTGGCTTGGACCTCCGTGGGTGGAACAATGCTTCCTTTGGAGGTTATCGTTCTTGACGGCGACGGCAAGGCAGAGTTTACAGGCTCTCTGGGCGATGTGATGAAAGAATCCGCGAAGATAGCCGTATCGCTGACGCGCTCAATAGCGGCAAAGTACGGAATTGACTCCGATTTCCACAAGGATAAGGATATTCATGTAAACGCGCCCGAAGGCGCTGTTCCCAAGGACGGTCCGTCTGCGGGTGTTACGCTGACAACGGCGCTTGTGTCCGCGCTGTCGGGAATCCCCGTGCGGCGTGATGTAGCAATGACTGGCGAGATTACTCTGCGCGGAAAGGTTCTGCCCATCGGCGGACTAAAGGAAAAGACAATGGCTGCTTACCGCGCGGGAATCACAACAGTTTGCATTCCCAAGGACAATGAGCCGGATTTGGAGGAGATTGACGATAAGGTGCGCGAGAATATCAAGTTCGTGGTTTGCGAGGACATTGAAACGGTTTTGGAAACCGCGCTTGTCCGCGAGAGTGTTCCGCGCCGCAAGAAACCGTCTCCCGCGCCGAAAAGCAAGGTTATCCCTCCCGTTTCGGAGATTAAAAAACCCGTGCTGAACGTATGATTTGGGGCGCGGTTTTCGGGGATATCATCGGCTCATACTATGAAGTTCACTGCACGAAAAATTACGGTTTTGAACTTCAAAGAGAGTCGACATTCACGGACGATACAGTTATGACGGCGGCGGTTTGTAAAGCAATCACGCTTGACAGCCGCCCCGTTTCATTATTTAAGCTAAGCTCGCGTGCGCTTGAATATGCTGTGCAATACAAACAATTTTACGCGAGTTATCCGAACGCGGGCTACGGGCAGATGTTCTCCAATTGGTCAAGGGAACGTGGGTTTTCTAAGCAGAGAAGTTACGGAAACGGCGCGGCAATGCGCGTTGTTCCAATAGGGTTTGCGTATGATACGTTGGAACAAACGCTTTTTCAAGCGAAAGCAAGCTGTCTGTACACCCACAATTCCCGTGAAGCAATAACCGGCGCAAAGGCTGTCGCAGCAACGGTGTGGCTTGCGCGTCATGGCAAATCTAAGTATGAGATAAAGGAATATATCGAGCGGAGTTTTCGCTATGACTTGTCTGTACCAATAGCGGAGATACGCGAAAGGTTTGTGTTTGACAGCCGCGCAGGATACTCCGTTCCCCCATCAATCGCGGCTTTTTTACAGTCGGAGGACTACGAGAGCGCGGTGCGAAACGCTGTTTCGCTCGGTGGCGACGCGGATACCATGGCTTGCATTGCGGGAGGAATTGCCGAAGCATTTTACGGGGAAATTCCGCAGAGTATTCGGGATTTCTGTGCATTAAGACTTGACGGGACAATTAAGAGGGTTATAAATGAGTTTAACGAAAGTTTCAAATGAAACGGAGGCGGAGATAGCGCAGTTCTTCCAAAAGCGCGTCAGGGAGCGGATTATCTACGAGCTTTCCTCCAAAAAGCGCGCGGAAGTTTTTAACAAGCTCGCGCACACCGCAGAGGACTACATTGATTGTCGGCTGATTGTTGAGAAAAGACCGCGCCCGTTTGAGCCGACCGAACTTAAAAAGCGTCTCGGAAAAACGGTTTATGTTATGGCATATAACTCGGGTTCGGATGGCGATTTTGCGGAGCTTGACGCGGTATTGAACGAGCTTTGGAGCTGCGGCACGCCGTATATGCTTTACGGAAACGGTTTCCTTTATCTGGAAACTGAATATGACTTCTCAGTTCACACGACTTACTTATTAAAGAGGTGACAATACGATGAATTACAACAACGCGAAATTCTTCACTTCCTACGGGAAATTTGAACAGATTCCGCCCTCAAGCCGCACGGAAATCGCGTTCTCGGGGCGGTCGAACGTTGGAAAATCTTCGCTGATAAACAAGATTTTCAACAGAAAATCGCTTGCGCGTGTGTCGGCTGTTCCGGGAAAGACGGCGACCATCAATTTCTACGAACTGGAAAATATTTACATCGTAGATTTGCCCGGGTATGGATACGCGAAAGTCGCCAAAAGCGAAAAGCAAAGCTGGGATCGGCTTATCGGCGGGTATCTCGCGGCGGAACGAGAGCTTGCGTTGGTGTTTCAGTTGATTGATTTTCGGCACTCTCCTACCGCAGACGACATTTCAATGATAAACTACTTGATTGACGGTGAATTTCCGTTTGCGGTGGTGCTCACAAAGGCGGATAAGCTGTCCAAAAATCAGCGCGCCGAACGGCGCGAAGCATTGAAGAAAGAACTGCCGTGCGCCGAGGATTTGACAATTATCGAGTTTTCCTCGCAAACGGGCGAGGGTGTGGAGGAAATCCGCGCGATTATTGAGGAAATCGCTTCCGAAGAATAAACGAAAAAAATTTGACTTTTTTGGAAAAACCTCTTGACAAACGGAAATCAATGTGGTATAATGATTATGCTGTTCTAAAGACAGTAGGCTGTGCGGAATTTTAATTCGGTGCTATAATGCGGTTTCGCGCCTACCGAGGAATGGATAGATATGAATTCTATTCTCCCTTTCTGTCTTTATGCGGAAAGGGTTTTTGTTTTGGGCAGCATTAATCGCAAATCGATTGGATGGTCAAAATGGTCAAAGGCAATTTTGATGTTTCACGATTTGCATACTAAAGTAAGGAGGAAAATGTTATGCCCAGTGAGTCTGTACTTGCTCAAAAGCAACAATTCGTTGCGGATCTGGCTGAAAAGCTCAAGAACGCAGCGTGCGGTGTTCTGGTTGACTACAAGGGAATCTCCGTTGAGGACGATACCAAGCTCAGAAAAGAGCTTCGTGAAGCCAATGTGGACTACTTCGTAGTTAAGAATACCCTGCTTAAGCGCGCTTGCGACATCGCGGGACTGAGCGGACTTGACGAGGTTCTCAACGGAACCACCGCTATCGCTCTCTCCAACGAGGATATTATCGCAGCGCCCAAGGTACTGTTCAAGCAAGCCGAAAGCTCTAATGGAAAGTTCTCCATCAAGCTCGGTTTTGTTGACGGTCAGGTCATTTCCAAGGAAGACGTTGAAGCTTATGCTAAGCTGCCGTCCAAGGAAACACTGCTCTCGCAGCTCGTATTTATGCTGCAAAGCCCGATTCAGCGCTTTGCTATCGCAATCAACGAGATCGCGAAGAAGGGCGAGGAAACCGCGTAATTGCTGTGTTCCCGCTTAGGTTACGGCTTAACGCCGTAAAAACGCGGTTAAATCCGCGTAAGTAACAAAAACAAAACATATTATGGAGGTAAATAAAATGGCTTCTGAGAAGATTACAAAGATTGTTGATGAAGTTAAGGAACTTTCCGTTCTGGAGCTTAATGAGTTGGTAAAGACCCTTGAGGAAGAGTTCGGCGTATCCGCTGCTGCTGTTGCGGCTGCTCCCGCTGCAGGCGGCGCTGCTGCTGCCGGCGGTGCTGAGAAGAGCGAGTTTGACGTTGTTCTCGCTTCCTTCGGCGACGCTAAGATGGCTGTTATCAAGGCTGTTAAGGACGTTTGCGGTCTCGGACTTAAGGAGGCTAAGGAGCTGGTTGAGGCTGCTCCTAAGGCAATCAAGGAAGGCGTTTCCAAGGCTGAGGCTGATGAGCTTAAGGCTAAGCTCGAAGAGGCTGGCGCTACAATTGAGCTGAAGTAATTCGGCTTCCGATAGGTAAATTAACCGCCCTTAATTTTTATTGAGGGCGGTTTTTTATAGGAGATCAAAAATGCGTGATTATGAAAAAATTGAAGCGTATATGCTTGAATGTATGCGTGATTCGGCGCATGACAGAGAGCACATATACCGCGTTTTGTATACGGCACTTGACATTGCCGAAAGCGAACCGTCAACCGATTACGAAATACTTACAGCGGCTTGCCTGCTGCACGATATAGGAAGACCGGAACAATTTGCAGATCCGAAGATTTGTCACGCGGAAGTTGGAAGCAAAAAAGCTTACAATTTCCTTATGGGGATAGGCTGGACGGAGGAACGTGCCGCGCACGTCCGCGACTGCGTATATACCCACCGTTTCAGAAGCGGCAATCCTCCACAGAGCATTGAAGCAAAAATACTGTTCGATGCGGACAAGATTGACGTTTCGGGAGCTGTGGGTATAGCACGAACGCTTATGTATAAAGGAGCTGCCGCTGAGATGTTGTATACGCTGAACACGGACGGCACAATTAACGATGGTAGTGATACCGACGAGCCATCGTTCTTCAGAGAGTATCACTTCAAGCTCAAAAACATTTATGAGAAATTCTTTACCAAACGCGGACAGGAAATAGCACTTGGCAGGCAAAAAGCCGCTGAGGACTTTTACAACGCGCTCCTTTCTGAGGTCAAGGGGGCGGAAGAGCGAGGAAGAGCGTTATTGCGTCTCATATAACAGGAGAAACTAATGCCCTACTGTTTAATCAAATGAAAACGGGAAAATATCCCGGTATACAAATGAGGGCTTCGCTTCTTATGGATCGATCTTACGAAGATGAGGCAGCCCGTCAAGTCGCATTGGACAGCGGGTTTATTTCTGTTGTTCCGCCTAAGAAAAATCGTAAAGTTCCTTGAGAAAATGACTTGGATGTTTGAAAACCTCGGGAAATACTTATGTGGACGTAATAAATGTCAATGGCACTACAACCAGAGGATATTCGCTTAAGCTGTCAAGCCTGTTTTCATTCGGAGAATTTCGCCCCTGTAATGATATCGATTGTGAGAAACCAACATACAGGTACGAGGCACTGATATTTGACGAAATTGAAGTAAACGACATTATCGTAAAGTTACCGATAAAATTAAAAACCGAAAAATCACAATAAAATTTGGGCATCACATTGTGTGATGCCCAAAGAATATCGACTTTTTCTTGCAGACCGAATCCCTCCACAAAGTGAAGGGATTTTTGTATCGGTCAAAACAGGAAATAATGTCTTGACACAGCGTTATTAAAAACCAATATAGTGTGTTGCCTTAGATAAACGCATTACACAAACTTCATTGAATACACGGGATAAACGGAAAACCACTTCATAAAGTCCAAACCCATAACGCTCAGAACAAGCGGCGCGGAGAAAATTACCAACCCCAATATGATAGTTTGCATACCGTTTTTCAATCTGTATGACAAGGCAAGCACCGCCGCCGTTTCAAGCAGCAGCGTCAGGTATTGCGTCAGAACCATCAACAGCATAAAAATCCATATTGGAATCCCAAGCCCGCTGCCGTAATACATCGGGAGATTGTCAAGACCGCTATCCGCCATTTTCAGATGGTAATTTTCGGTTATCATCTTAAACCGCAGCACGCACGGAATCACAGTCATCACCGCAACGCATCCCGCGCACACGGCTGCCTTTGTACGAATTACGGAGAATTTTCCCCGCGCAGTCGCGGAAATGATGTTCAAGGAATTCTTTTGCGATTCATATGACATTACGCTTCCGAACGCGAACACCACGCACATAGAAAGCAAAAGACAGTCCGTTAAAAAGCTGTCGTCCCCATACCCGAACAGCTTGCTGTACCCCGTGTCATAAATGAACTTGCCGCCATTTTCGCGAATATACTCATATTGAGTCCACACACGCTGAAAATACGGATAGAATATCGTCTGCGCCTGTAACGCAGACTTCATCTCCGCGCCCAATTGCTCGCCTATCTCGCCGGAGCTTATCATTTGTTCGACAAGCTCCAGCTGTTCAAATACCCGGTCATAGCGCTCCTTCTCCTCGATAACGATTTTTTCGCTCTCGTCGTCAAGCTCTCCCTCGATTCTTTCCATAAACCTCAAATAGTAAACCTCTCCGCTTGACAGATAATAACTTCGATTAAGCTCCCCATATCCGACCAGTACAGCAAAAAGCAAAAGGACAACCAAAGCTCTGTTCATAAAGAGAATCTTTCTTCCCTCGTGAAGGAACAGCTTCCCGTGAACAAACTGAATCCCCGTTTTCGGGCGGAACTTCCGCGTTTCAAGACTTCGACCCTTCGCGAACAACAACAGTCCAGTCGCCGTTATAGCAACGAGCATAACTCCCGTTATCCAAAGCGTAAGCGTCAGCCGATTTATCGGAAACCCGAAAATATTGAAGTTCAGATATTCGCCGAAAAGCTGTTCAGGGTCGAACGCTCCCCAAAACGTCAGATATTTCACGGGACTGAACACCGAATACGCGGGAATAAACTCGTAAGCCACCCTGAACACCGCGAGTACCCCCACTCCGCAAAGCTGCGGTACAAAGCCGTGAGAACTGATTACACAAATCGCCGATAAAGCCCCGCCGAAACAGAAAAGCAAAATTGTCTTTATCAAAATTCCGAAAATCAGATACTCCCCTATCGTGATTTTCAGACAGCTCCCGGTATAGTCAGCAATGGATTGAAGCGCCGCCGTAAGATCGCCGACACCCGCAGTCAGCTCAGCATACATAAAGTTGCTCCCGTACAGCAGAACGGTAATTCCCGCGCTGAAAATAAGCAGTGCGGACAGCTTTGCTCCCATACACTCCGTCACGCCGAGTCGGGTTGCCCGTGTAACATAAAACAGCCGCTTTTCCTTTTCCTCGCCGATAAGCCCGCCCACGAACATCATCACCGCCAACAGTAAAAGCAGGTCGGTCACAATGCTCTCGGACGCGATCTTAACTCCCTTTGACGGCGCAAAGCGTATGTTCTCGGACGATAGATTCTTGTGATCCGCATAGCTTTTTTCTATGTTCCGCGATGAAAACGAATCGGAAGTGCTCCCCTTGTTGAAAATCGACACACCGTTCATCAAATTACGGTTTTTCTCTATGGACTTTATATAGTCGTCATATCCCGAAACGGTATTAAATTGACCTTGAATATCCTTGATAAGTCTAAGCTCGGTATTTACGGAATCGGTGTACCTGAGATAATCCCCCGTTTCGTACTTTGCCCTATATTCGTCATAAACCTCGCCGTATTGCTCCAAAAGCCTTTGCACGGATCTCCGGCTGTACTCGTTGTCCTGGGAGCTTAAAACGGAGATCATATCCACAATGCCTATCATATCCAGCGTTTCGCTGATTTCACCCAGAAACTCCGCCTGTTCGTCTACAGGCAAATCGCGTATATCATTATACACTGCCTTATACGCGGAAAGCGGCGGATTTTCGCCGTTTGACGTGTTCAGATACCATAGCATAAACACATTCACGAGCAGCAGCAACAGCATTATGGCGATGAAATTTCTTTTCCAAAGAACCTTTTTCAGTTCAAACGGTATCAGTTTAATCATATCCGCCGTCCTCTCCGAAAAGCTGCATATAGATTTGTTCGAGGTCGTTTTCGCACTTATACTTCACACAAAGATTCTCAACCGTGTTCATATCCGCGATTTCGCCCTCCTTAAGCAGAATTATCTCGTCCGCAATCGATTGAATATCCGACACAACGTGTGTGGAAACAATGATTATCTTATCCCCCGAAAGCTCCTTGATTTTCTCGCGGATACGAACGCGCTCTTTCGGATCAAGCCCCGCAGTCGGCTCGTCAAGAACGAGGATTTTCGGCTTTCCGAGTATGGCTTGAGCTATCAAAATCCGCTGTTTCATTCCTCCCGAATACGAGCCGATAGGCTTTTTCGCAGCGTCTGTGAGATTGACGGCAGCCAGCGCTCTTTCGATTTCCGATTTCATTTCCCCCTTCGGAATACACTTCAAAGTCGCCATATATGAGAGAAATTCCCTCCCCGTAAACGCGTCATAAAGCCCCTGTTGCTGCGGCGCGTAACCGAGAACCGACCGATACTTTTTTCCGAGCTCGTATATATTTTCCCCGTTGAATCGGACGATTCCCGCTGTCGGCTTCAAATTTCCCGTGATTATGTTCATCAATGTGGATTTTCCCGCGCCGTTCGGACCAAGCAAGCCGTAAATCCCGTCTTTCAAGGTGAGTGAAATGTTATTTAAGGCTGTCTTATTTCCGTATTGCTTTGTAATTCCTTGTGTTTCAATCATAATTTACCCCCTTATGGAACATTCACCATATCAAACGGCTTGTAATTGGCTCTGCCGTTATACAGGTCGTCAAGCGAAATAAGCGCGTAAAGCGGTATCAGGCACGAATAGGCGCCGGGGCTGCTCTCGGAGGGGATGCCGTATTGACCGGTGATTACAAGCGCGTCATCTCCAACTACCGTTATCAAGTCAATATCCACACCGTCATTTGTCAAAAGCTCGGAGCGGGTAATATTCGAGCCGTCTAGATTCGCGAAGTATCTCGCTCTGTCATTGTGATCTCCGGGATAGTGCGATAAAATCAGCTTGTCCGCGAAAAATCCCATAAACTGATACCCCTCCGGAATGTTCAGCTCCGCCGTTTCGCCGGATTCTATATCGAAAGTGAACATCGAATCATCCGGTTTTGTAAAATACAAAAGTCCGTTGTGGTAGTCCGCGCCGTAATCCACGTCCGCGATTTTGTACCGCGTGATTTCCTTAAGCTCCTTGGTCTTGACATCAAGTGTGAAATACACACATTCGCACTTCTTGTTGAAATCCCGATAATCGGGGTGAATAGAGCCTACCTCCTCGCCGGGTGCGAGAATATCCATATTATCCATAATGCTCGTACCGTTCGGATAAGCCTTACCTATCAGGTAAAATTTATCGCCCATACAGCCGTCAACGTTCAGCGCGATATTATTGTAGTCCTCCAGCGGGATTCTATCGGTAATTTTCCGCTCGTTGATGTCATAGCGAATAAGCGCGCGGTCTTTGCTGTGATTATAAACCGCGCCCGTTTCCTCGTGAACCTCGGCGGAGGGCTGTTTCGTGACAAACCAGAACCCCGTTCCATCGCCGAAGACCTCGGTTTCCGCAATATATCCCGCATCCGATTGCCAAAGCCTTTGACGCTCCGTGCCGTCAAGGTTCATTCGGTAGAGAGACGCCCGCCTTTTTGCTTCTCGTTCATCATTGATCTCCTTAAATTCATCCGAGATAAATCCTACCCCCGATTGCGTAGTGCCGTCTTCGTCATAATCAGTGCAAAGGCAATACAGATAATCCTCAAACACAAAAAGATGATTTACAAATGCGTACTCATCAAAGAAAACGCTCGCGCAGTTTACGGTATCGTGCTTGCAGGAGGTGTCCGAGCAGACAACGACCTCCTGCCGCGTTGCGAAATCAAGATAAAACAGATGATCATACCCGCTGTCGCCGTACTGTCCCATGTGGTAGTAGCCGTTTTCGGTGTAACAAACGGAGCTTTGGCAGTTCCAGCAATTTGGCTCGTGCAGCATAGTAAGCCCGCCTCTTTGGGCGGAAACTCCTCCCGGTGGAGAATTTCCGATTTCGGAAGACGTATTCTTGTCATAAGCCCCCGAATCGGAATGTGCTTTACTGTTGTCGGAATCTGTGTTTTCCTTGTCACAGGCAGTAAACGCAAGCATCGCCGCAAGCGTCAAAAACGCCGTAACCGTTTTGATTGTTTTTTTCATTTCAGTAACCCCCCTTTTCTATATGATAAACCCCAAAAGTCAAAAAACCGTCAAAAAACAAATAATTATTCCGATTTTAAGGAAAATTCCACAAACGCACCCTTTTGATTGTTTCCGCAAATAAGTTCGCCGCCATGTTTACGAGTGAGAATACCGCTCACAGCAAGCCCGATTCCCGAATGTTCGCCATCGTCACTCCTTATTATAAAATGACTTTTTTGGTCGGAAATAAAGCTCTCCGAAAAACCGCATCCATCGTCCGAAACCGTCACTACAAGGTCCCCCTTATCAAAAACGAAAACAATACGAATTTCGCTTTCGGCAAACCGCATAGCGTTGCTTACAAGGTTTTCCAGTATGCGAAAAAGAGCTTGCTTGTCGATGTTCACTTTTCGATCTCCGACAGCGTTCACACAAATTATCGCGACTTTGTTTTGTTTCGGTGTTACAGAGAAATCCTCATCGATCTCTGCAAAAACCTCTGCGAAATCAATCTCGTTTCGGCTTATTTTAAGATCCTCTATTCGGTTTATGGCGCGTATGCTGTCGGTGTAGTGTTCAAGCCGTTTCGCGGCGGAGGAGATGTTTTCCAGCGAGGGAAGGAGCTTTTCGCTGTTAGTTTGACCGTTTTGAATGTTGTTTCGCAGATACTCGGTATGACCTTCGATAATCGCAATCGGATTCCGCAAATCGTGCGCAACGGTAGATTGTAGCTGTCGCCGCTCCACCAGCATATTCCACATTTTCTCGTTGTTCTCACGAAGAACCGTGCGCATCTGATCGAAGGCTTGACATAAAGACCCCAACTCGTTGTCACTTTGATAATCCACTGTGAAATCCAGATCCTGAGAGGAGATTTTCTCGGTCGCTTCAAAAAGCGTCTTAATGGGTTTTTTCAGCTTTCTGTCATAAAAAACGAAACCGCAAATAAGTACACCGCCGAGCGCAAGAACCATTGGAACAAAAACCATTGCCACTCCGCTTGTGTAGTACAATGCGCGATTACTCGGGGATAACGCTTCGGGGGAGTTATACACCCGCGTCACTGACACCGCAACATCGTTTTCCGTAAAGTAGGAACGGCTTAGCACAAAGCACCGCGTTTCCTCGGGATTTTCCGTATAAAACGGATTTTCCTCTCCCGGTTCGGCAAGCGTCAGCATTGAGAATCCATAAACGGGCTTGTCCGGTAAATCCTCGCACCCCGCCGCGCTCCAGTTCAGATAAACCTTGTCGGAGTTCGGCATCAACAGACTTTCCCTCAGGGCTGTACAGCCGACTATAACCGCGAATGACAGCAAAATTACCGCGAAAAACGTTGTCATTACAAAACGAATAAAATCCCCGCGAAGCTTAGATTTTCTCACTGTTTTTTCCACTTGTATCCCACTCCCCATACAGTTTCAATGTAATCGTCCCGTCCCGTAATTTCCTTTAATTTTCGGCGAATCTTACGGATATGTTCCTTGAGGACATCGCTGTCGCCATCCGCGTCAAGCCCCCAAACTGCCTCATACAGACGCTCCCGGCTGAAAATCTGCCCCGCGTTCATTATCAGGAACTCAATAATGTCAAATTCGCGCCGCGAAAGGGGAATTTCCTCGTCCTTATAGAACACGGTTCGTGTTGAAAGATTCACAATCAAATCCCCCGAAACGGAGAGCTTTTGCGTTCCGTGACCGCGTTCATCACGGCGAAGATGCGCCGCGACGCGCGCGGTTATTTCCGCCAGCCCGAAAGGCTTGGTGATGTAGTCATCTCCGCCCGCCAAAAATCCGTTCACCTTGTCCTGCTCGGAAATACGCGCGGTCAGGAACACAATAGGACAAGAAATATGCTCGCGGATTGATTTGCAGAACTTAAGCCCGTCCCCCCCGGGCATATTTATATCCAGCAATATCAAATCGGGCTGCATTTTCAGCAAGTTCATAGCCTCGCCTGCGTTCTCCGCAGTATACGCGATATATCCGTTGTCGCTGAAATGCGCCTTAAGCAGCGACGTAAGCATTGGTTCATCGTCAACAATCAGTATTTTGTAAGCCATAGCAACACACCTCCATTATATTATTATACACCCGAAAAGTCAATTTTTCGTCAATTTTCCGTAAAAAACACAAAAAAGACCGCCCCTGCTATCAACTAACGATAACAAGGGCGGAATTTGCGTTTACGAAAGCTTACCAGCGACCGTCGCCGAAGCCTTGACAGAACCTTGCGTCAACGGGATTTTGCATTCCGCAGTGCTGACAAGGTCATACTTGTAATAGCTCATCGTCCAGCACGGACAGACTTATTTGTTTGTTCATATTTTTAATGTATTTGCAAGGGGTTTGTGCGGTGGTGCCTTAAATCGTCTAAGTATTTTTCTTGTATCTCAGTATAGCTCATGCCTCACACCTCCGCTATGATTGGGTCGCAATTCATTTTAACACTAACCGACTTTAAACACTCCTCAACACACCAATCCCTTTTAGCAATAAGAGCCTCCTTGTTCGTTATTTAACTGAAGAAAGTTTTTTCCTATATAATCCTTTAATCCCATAGACTTAAAAAATTCCCTATCTTCCTCCGGCACTATTTCAAATACAAACGCCATAACAACTACCTCCTAAATTTCATCGAGCCGTGCAAACAGCATACTTCTTACAACAACATTATACACCATCTTTTGCCAAAAGTCAACCAAAGATTTCGTTCTCAAAACAACATTCTTCCCTCTTGACATCTACACAGAAATGTGATACAATTCAATATAGAGCATTACGTAAACCTGGCTCTCAGCTTTTCCAAAGCGCGTTTCTCGATTCGCGAAATATACGACCGCGAGATTTTCATTTGTTTCGCAATCTCACGCTGCGTCATCGGCATACATACGC
>JAAVIC010000032.1 GCA_014799385.1 Oscillospiraceae bacterium | reverse complement strand
GTAAAGCCAAAACCGGCCGATTAGGCAAGCGCAAAATGATGTTCAAAGCCGCACTAAATCCGGACGTGCTTTTGAATATTTTGCTTTCTTATGCTTAATTTTAAATGCTGTTGGTCTGACTGGGAACCTTCACGGCAGAGATTGAATGATCATTTTCCGCCTGCGGAATAAAAATCCCGCATACTCCGGAAACTGTCAAATTGCTCAAAACAATCGATACCAAAAACGCCGCAACAAGCGTCATTGCCGTTTCTGTCATAAATTGCGCAACAATACTAAGTTTGCTTTGCCCGACCGAAAGCAGTATCCCGATCTCGTTTTTTCTGCCCTTAATGCAAAAATTGAGAAACAGCGTCACCACAGCAAAACTTGCTAGTGTGATGACTATAATCGCTGCGTTTATCGATTTTCCCAGGGTATCCAAAGGCGTTTCAACGGCTTGGTATTCCTCGTTGACAATGCTTAGCTTTAGGGTTTTGCCTTTAATTTCCGGCAGAGAAGATATTTCATCATAGACCTTTTGAATCTCGGCAGGATCATCAACATACACGGTGACCGATTGATATTCCGCACCGTTTTTATAGTCGGCGGCAAACATATTAAAGAGCGTATTGTATGCAACATATCCGCAGTTTGCCTGTAATTGATCGGCAATTATTTCGGTTCCCGTCGCGGTGCCCTCGGTGCCGTTAAATATTCCGACGATCTCCATTTCAACAATGGGATTCATACCCTCGCACTCCAAGTCCAAGTATGAAGAATACACCTTCACAATATCGCCGACTTTTATTCCGTTGTAATCCGCAAGCTCCTTTGAGATCAGCAAAGCATAAGAATCATCGGGCTTAATATGCCTTTCGTCAACCAGAGTGTATTTTCCGCTTTCAAACGCCGAACATCTCTCCGAAGAAAGACAGGAAGTAAACGAAACATTTGCGCCGTATTTTGTCGTGCTGATATTCCAGCTTGTCGGGATAAATTGAAAACTCACTCCGGCGTAATATACCGAGGCGGGATCTTCAACATTATAATCTACAACACCTTTGATTTTTGAAACTGCGTCAATAATGGGTTTGGTAACATAGTCGCCAATATAAACAGAAGTGGTTCCGTAATCATTTTCCTGTACATTTCCGAAATTGCCCTCGGTGTCGATCTCCAATTTCAGTTTGCCGCCGATTCCCATTCGCATTTCCGACACGGCAGCCTCCGAGGCATCGCGAATAGCAAAGCTGTTAAACAAAAGCGAAAATATAACCGTGAGCATTAAAAACAGAATTAATGACTTGGTTTTCTGTCTAAAGCTGTATAAAACAGCTCTTTTCAAAAAGCTCATTGTTCGCCCTCCTAACTTATTTTATTCAATATCTCTTTTGGCTTGAGCCTAAGGATCGTCATTGATGAGATCACCACAGAAAGCACAATTACGATCAATTGACAAAGATACACCGATATGATTATCCAAATGCTCAAACTAAATTCAATACCGTTTTTCAATGATTCATCGGTAATCAAATTCGGCTGATAATCGGCAAACAACATATTCGCCAAGCTGTCTCGCACAGCATAATAAACGATATACGACGTGATAAAACCCGCAATTGCAGCCATTAAAGTTTCAAGGATAAACTGCGTCAATATCTCCTTTTTGGATATGCCGACCGCAAGTAAAATCCCCGATTCCCGAACTCGATTCCGCATACTTAATGCCAGTATCAAGGTAATGATAGCAACGCTCACAACCGATACGCATATCAGCAAAGCCTTAACAAAACCGCTAAAAGATTCCATACTTTCGGAGATTTTTGAGTATTGAAAATCATTTGTGCGAATGAAATGTGTTATCCAATCGATACTGTCGATTTTGCGCACTCTTGGAACGATTTGCGTTAATTCGGCAGGATCGATAACATAAAAATCGACCTCTCCCGTATATACCGACGGTTCGGATTCACCTAATTCCGAAAGGACGTCCAAGCTCGCGTAAATACGGTTTTCCTGCTTTGCTGCCGTTGCGGTAACGGAATTGTTTTCTTTGAGAATTTCGTAAATGCCCGTTACAATGACCTCAACTTCTTTACGACCGTCCCCCCAAATATCGGTGTATTTTCCGTCGCCGGTTCCGAATTTTGCGGATTTAAGAATTACCTTATCACCTAAAGAAATACCGTTTGCCAGAGCAAGCTCGCGGCTGATAATTATCGATTTTTCACTCGTTTTATCAATATGTTTTCCGTCACTAAGGGAAACGCCCTTGTCCGAAAAATCCGAGTGTAAAAATGAATAGCGCAGCGCGGTTATCTGACCCATATTATTGTCGGGCTCGTCCCGATCACCGGGAATAAATTTAATATCCTCACTTTTCGCATAACCATAATTAATAGGGTTGCAATAAGCTACTTCACCGCATTTCTCAATCTCGGATATATTATCGTCGGTAATGCGAATCCGCTTGTCCTCAATAGAAAATTCACCCTTATCGTTTTGAACAACATTGGAATTTGCTCTTATGTAAAATGCCGCGCCTATCGATTTTCGGATATTCGCATTTAAAATTTCCACCGCGCTCAAAATTGAAAAGCAGGAGAGCAAAAAAGTCGAAACAAGCCCAATCAATAAAAATAATGTCAGAGTTTTTCCTTTTTTGCGTACAGAATAAAGAACGGCTCGTTTTAAAAGGTTCATTCGCAGTCTCAACTCCCTTCTAAAACAGTATACCGCCGCTTTATTAGTTTTTGATTTGCTTTTTATATGATTTTGATTAGATATAAAAAAGCTGCCGGCAAAATTACCGACAGCTTTTATGGAGAAACTTATTCAATTCAGATAAATGGAAAAGGCTAATCCGTTTTCCGTATTTTTTATACAATAGATCATACCGTGCAGATCAAGAATAGTTTTGACGATGTACAATCCCAAACCGCTTCCGCCGGTAGCCTTATTCCTAGATTTGTCGACCCGAAAAAATGGCGTGAATATCTCGGAAAGGTCATCTTCCGGAATGGAAACTCCGGTATTTTTGATAACAAGCACGTTTCTGTTTTCGCAAGACTGCAAAGAAATAAAAACATTTTCGCCGCACGGAGAATGTCGAACGGCATTACCGATAATGTTGGATAGTGCTTTATTCCAAAGGTTAGGATTGACGGATATAAACTTATCGCAGCGATATTTTGATGTATCTGAATTTGCTTACCCTGTGCAAGCGGCAAAATAATTTGTACAATATCATTGACCGTCTGCTTTATCGAAACGTCCTGCAAGGTATCTTTTAAGTCCATACTTTCCATTTTGGATATTGTAATTATCTCCTTGACAAGGCGTTCAATATCTTCCGTAGCTTTAAGCGCTTCCGGCAAATATTTTTCGTGATTTTGATAATCGCCGTATCCCAAAATCATATTTTCAATTTGTCCCTTTAATATAGTCAGAGGCGTTTTAAGCTCGTGAGATGCCGCCGCAAAAAAATATCCGCGCTGTTCATCCAAGGCTTGAAGTTTCTTGACATCAACAGCAAGCTGCTCATTGGCAAGTGTCAGTTCCCGCATTGAATTTTGAAGATTTAATGCCATAGTATTCAGATTTGATACCAAAACACCAATCTCGTCTTGGCTAGCATAATCGCATCTCCATGTCATATCCAAAGACGCCATACGCTTGGATATTTGGCTGATTTTCGCTATCGGTGAGACTATTATTTTACTGCAAACAAACGCACTCAGAACCGATAGAAGAATTATTATCAGAAAAACCGCTGGCAAAAGACTTAAAAGCAGCCTTAAAATCTTATCCACCGCGTGCATAGCCGAAGAAATCACGATAGTATAGTCAGAATCGCTGTTTAAAAAACTAATATTAGCTGTAACACTTGATGTAGCTATGGATTGTTCGTCAGAATTTATCTTTCCGAATGTCAAGGTTTGATTTTCATTAACCAGAACGACAGCCGAGCTGTTTTGGATACAGAAATCATATATAGCTTTGATTCCATCTTCATATTGTAAATTTTTAAGCTCCGTAATAAAAATCTCCGCGTTTGCATTTAACTGTTTGTCTTGTGTGAATTGATACTGCTTAGGGAGAACCGCGATCAATATACAATATATCAGCGTACAGCAAACACCAAGCGCGGTGAAAACCAACAGAAATACTTTTGCGGTCAGGCTGTTCTTAATTTTGCTTAGCAATCCTATATCCCACCCCTCTGACCGTTTCAATATAATCAACATTTAATTTCCTGCGCAGGTTCATGATATGGAAGTTTACGCCCTTTTCATCTCCAATAAAATCATAGCCCCAAACAAGATTCAGAAGATCGTCCCTTGTAAAAACACGACCCCTGTTTTTAAGGAACAGCAAGAGTATTTCAAACTCCAAGTGGGTAAGTGCTACCTCGTTTCCGGAAACGGTAACTTTTCGCTCGGATTCGCTTAAAACAATCTCCTTGTAACGAATTGTGTCGGACAGCACGTCCGATGATGTGCGCCGTAAAAGAGCTTCGACGCGCTTTAAAACAAGCTTTATGGAAAACGGTTTTGTGATGTAATCATCTGCCAATTTGTCAAACCCTTTAATTTGAGCATCTTCCGAATCAAGCGCGGTTAAAATAATTATCGGAATTTGTGATTCCCGCCGTATCATTTCGCATACGGTATATCCATCAATTTTTGGCAGCATCAAATCTAACAGGATCAGGTCGTACTCCTGTTTTTGAAATTTCGTTATACCCTCGGCACCGTCGGACGCCGTAGCGACTTCATGCCCCTCTGCGGTGAGGGGTTCGGTCAGTATCTTTTGAATTGCTTCATCGTCTTCAATTATCAGAATTTTCTTTGCCATGATATATCACCCCCATTAGATTATATCATAGCTTTATTAGATTTTGGTTAGGGTTTATGTTGATTGGATAAACTTTAGGCGAAAAATAAATGAAAACAAATGACTTAGTTGCTGTTAATTATTTCAGATTTATTCGCATTGACTTTTTAAGCAAACATATATTCTTTCTACAAATGATTTAGAGATAGTATCAAAATCTTAACAGATACCTTCAATGATGTTAAAATTACTCTTGCAAACAATATCTCTATGGCGCATACATAATCTATAAGAGGACAGTCTGTTCTAACTGTCCTCTATGATGCTAAATTCTATAACAGAAAATCTAGTTCTACTTTTTTTGCTTTTTGGTGGAATCATCTTCCATATAATCAAACGGCTTACCCACCCTTGACAACGCGACACTATAACCATTGAGCATTGATATTGTTTCTAACTCGTTTAATCGAGAGATACGTCGAACATCGTATATCATCATTTCATCATCTGTCCTGTAATTTTTCAATGCGGTTTCAATTAAACTTAAATTCTCATACGCATTTCTCACTTTCTCAATCTCATATCCAGATCCGTCAGTATAAAAAAAGATTGAATAATTTGCAGGTTAGTATGTACAAAGCACAATTCTTCTTTAACTTTATCATACCTTTTCTTGTAATTAGTAGTAAAACCAATATCCAAATTAGAATCAGACGTTAGATCTTGCAACTTAATACAAGCAATTCCATGTTCATTAGCCACGCACAGATCTAAAATCTCAAATAGTATAAAAATGTAATCGCGATATATAATTGAGGGTTTATTCAATCTAACTTCCTCATCATTAAAACAAGACAATTCATATCTAAAATCCTCGTTATTATTGTCTGCTATTTTAAGTAAAGTAGCGCAAGACTTTAGTCTTCGTTCACCCTCTGTTCGTAAAAATGTATCACAAGACTGTGTCGCTAGAATATAATAATCATCTCCTATTCTAAAAATATCTCCACTAGAAATTTCACAATGCTTTTTATTTATTTGAGTGTCAAATAACTCCCTTTCTCTTATTGCAATCAAGTCTTCCGCAAACTCTTTAACAGAGCCTCCGCTTTGAATAATTTTTACAAGCTCTTCAAAATGTTTAATTTGCTTAGAAATTTGCAATCTTTTATTGGCTATAAATTTGCTGTATTCGTCATTGTGGAAAATCTGAACTAGCCTTGCAAAAAAATCAAAATACGATTCACCCCTATAATCAACCTTTTTAAAGAAAATATAACTTAACGCAGCTCTTCTAATTTCATGCAACTTAGGAATTGAATTTTTACAACTGCAAAATAAGCACTCACAATATTGCTCTATGATTTTAAAATATAATTTTCTGTTAAAACCGTTTGCCAAACTTTGGGCGACTTTGTCATATCTTTTTGCAAGCAACTTGTCTTTTGCGATATAATAAACTAGTGAAGGTGTTTCATAGCTCATCTGAACTAAAAGGTCATCAAATTCCTTATCAATATCTTTTTCGCTATCTGAATCATTCCCAATTTTTGTAAGAAAGAAAAAGAAATTTTTATCATCACTTTCACTAATTCTATTTTTAGCAAATTCCAATCCAGCTTCAGATGATTCACCTACATTTTCAAAGTTTTTATCAATAAGCCATAGAATAGAACCACTAGTTATTTCTATGCCCTCGGAATAAAACTTTTCTGCTTCATGTGTGCTTTGAAACGTCCTGTATCCATCAATAATCCCATCTTCTTTTAACATATCCAAAAAATAAAGAATTTCCTCCTTATCGCTCTTCATATTTAAGTTAGACTTACTCTCCGGAGCAAAATCAACATATTTCTGAACCTCAATGTCACTCAAGCCATTAATTAATTCTTGTATTTCGTTTTGAACATCTCCTCCAAACTCAATAATTTGGCTTATATTATTGATATCTTTACCCAATCGACGGAGGAATTCCATAACTTTATCAGTCGACATTGAAAAATCAATGATTAACTCCTGCCGTAATTTATCAGCATAGTCGGTGGAAAAACAATCATCGACACTTATTACATACTTGATATTTTCAAGACGAAAAATGTCAATTAAAGCTTTATCTATCATTGTGTTAACAGCAGTCATCATTTTACATCCTTTCATAATCAGTCAGCCATTATGGCTGAAAGATCCAATTCAAATTTGAACAATTTACCATGGGAATTTCTTTCTCCCAACAAACGAACTCGGGCAGAATGATACATAAGATTATTAGCAACAATATATAAACCTAACCCTCTGCCGTTTTCTTTCTTAGTTTCAAACGGTTCGAAAAGGCGATTTTCAATATCTTCACTAACTCCAATGCCATTATCAAATACGATCACGATCCCTTTTTCGACACTTTGAACGGTAAACGTTTTAATATCTATCAAATCATGTTCTTCAGAGAAATTTAACCAATACTCAGAGTTGTTAAACAGATTATCAAACACTTGATTTA
Source organism: Oscillospiraceae bacterium (assembly GCA_014799385.1). GTDB lineage: Bacteria > Bacillota > Clostridia > Oscillospirales > Ruminococcaceae > CAG-115. Next base: position 50,752 of record JAAVIC010000032.1, on the reverse strand, counting down.
TCATTCCCCTATTAACGGTTATCTCGAAATCAGATTTGATATCAATAATATATTCAGTTTTCTTTGCTTTGCAACGTTCGGAATAAAACGATTGGTGATCTTGAATGAATTTCAAGAATGAGATTGTTTGTTTCTTTGATCGCACAAACTTTAAACCCGGGTTAAAATATGACATCTGTTTCCTCAATGTATCTAATGACACATTAACATAATGTATCTGACGAACAAGTGCTTCAATTGAGTGAGAATCAGAGGTTAATAGTTTATCATTATTTGATCTTATATTTCTTATTGAAGAGTCAAATTCGTGCGCAAACATTTCTACTGACAAACCCAATCCTGCAAGTTCAAACAGATCTCGCAATTTATCAGTTAATTTTTCATACTCAAATGAAATCTCATCAATCATTTTTGCCAAATACTGCTGTGCTTCATCCATCTGCCTATAGTTATCCGCAAGCTTTTGAATATTACTATATGTATTTTCAAATGTTGCAACAGTTTCTTTAGATACAAAGGGATTATTAGACAAGTCGCTCTTTATAGAAACGAAATTGCTTAAAGTGTCTGCTATAGCCTGTGATTTTTCTGCGACCCCAGATTGTGATTCTTCTAGCTTGCCCTTTATTTCGTCAATCACAGGTTGAAATACCAATGCGTTTTTATTCGTATCAGCAGTGGTACTAATTGATCCTCTTAAATATGATCGCATAGATGAATTAAATCTGTCTCTGTTCTTGTTAATTCTTTTAATTGATTCACTTAAAATTTTTCTAAAAGACAAATAGAACCCATCTTCAACAAAGCCCTCACGATTGGTGGTTTCTTTTAACACATAATTATTTTTGCCAGTAAGATAAACACACCCAATAACACTATCATTTCTGAGGTCATTATATCTTCCCTTGGTTTTTGATGAAGATGCCAAGCCGAGCCAATCCCCCCCATCTCCTTCGCCAAGGCCTTGTACAACAAAGCCATCACGAACTACCTTTATTCCATGAAATCTGTTAACAAATTCTCTGTATTCCTTTTGATTTATCGAAGCCGAAAAACTAATATTTTGATAATAATTTTCTATAAAAATCGGATCTAAAGTATATTCATAAATTTCACATTCAAATTCTCCGGGATCTGTGTTTTCAGACAAATCCCCTGTATGTGTCAGTTCTTCAAAAATGTAGAAATCATCAGATTTAAATGGATATTTCTCTTCAGAATCATAACTAAATCCAGATAATTTTGTGTTAAATATATTCCAAAAATCAGTTAGTGCAGATTTGTTCAAAGAAAATCTTTTATTTCCCATCTCGCCCATCATCTCTCTATTATAAAGAAATGACGGAGTATAAAGCGAATGAATTGTACTCTTACCATCGGCATAAGCGATAACATGTTTAGCTATAGCTCTGGACAAAATCTCATTAAAAATTGTTTCAACTGTCTCAATGGGTTTACCATTAACACTTGCAATAACTTTAAAATTGTTTTCCTTACTTCTAAATGGAGAGACAATTTTATTTATAGTATTACTTAAAATATTAACTTGCTCACTACTATTCCACAGTTCATTATCAACTAAATCTTTAATAATGATTTTAGTATATGATTTATCATTATCTATTTTGTTTTCATTTATAGATATAGAAATTTGATCAATAGTTGTATTTTTAAGAAAATCCCCCCCAAGGGATATTTACACTATACTCAATATTTGATTGAGAGTTCTTTGTTATAAGCTGCATGTACTTTCCAAGTTTTTGCACAGAAAGACGCCCTAACCCCTTGTCGCCCAAAGGGTAGCGATGAAATTTATTTGTAGTTTTCTTCTCTTTTTTCATTTTCTTTTTTGGTGAATTGGATATTGTTAACCAACCATTAACAATTGTCGGTAAATCCATACCACAGCCATTATCAACTAATTCTATTTTCCCGTAAAAAACATCTTCTCCAGCCGTTTCTTGATAAGATGTATCTATTAATAACGAGCAGAACGTAGCATCGGCATCATAAGCTTTTTTGATTAACTCTGAAAGCGCTGTCACTTCGTCTGCAATAAGAGATTCTCCCAACTTATATATTAAAGAGGCATGTACGCGAAAATTTGCAGCCGTTTTATTAAAACTTGACATATCAGATTCATAAAATTCTGAATCATTGTCAAACAACGAAATTTGATTATTCATCTTAGGTATCCTCCTTAACAAAAACCAAGATATGTTCTCTTGTCATAGTAGACTGTTGAGATTTTTCTTTTCCCGTGTATGAATTTAGTTCAGGCATCCTTTTATTTGAAATTTTTCTTGTAAAACTAGTCAGAAGTGTCATATTATGGTTATGGCATAGTTCTTCCATAATTTCATTCATACAAATCTCTTGCTTGGCAATTTTTCTATTTCCTAATGTCCAAACAGAAACGGTTTTGCCTCTCAATCTTTTTGATATCGCTGATAGGAGTTCATCATATTCGCTATAAAAAGCAACCAATTTTTGAACCTTTTCAGTATCAATTGCAGCAATTTGATTATATTGATTATTCAGCTTTGCTGAGTGGTTCAAAACATCCATGTGTTTATCGTTCAAAAAGTCATTTGATGACCTTCCGCCTAAAGATATCTTATCAATTCCAGATAGCGTTTTAAGAACCTCGGCATTTACTGCGTCGTCAATGTCCGTCCATTGTATCCACCGTAGAGGCATAATTGAATATTGACCATACGAAACCGTGGTATGGTTATCTCCATAAGGAGGCGAGGTAAGAACCAGGTTGAACTTTCTTCTTGTGTGTTTAAGATATTCAATTGAATTAGATAATCTTATTTCAATGAATCCTTTATATGACCTCCCCCCCCTTTTTTAATCTTCCATTGTCTTTTAAGTTGGAGTAGAACGACAAATATTTAGAAATATTATAATCTAATGTTTGAACAAATATTTCTATGGCATCTTTATTATAATTGTTTATATCTTCTTGAGTTTTTATATGTAATTTATAGGTGCAATCCCTAGAATTAGAGACAATTCTAACAACTTCACAAAAAGCTGCCCAAAAGAAACGTCTTATTTCAACCAGAGGTTCTTCAATTATCGACTTGCGTAGTATGGTTAAATCCTTTATTGCAGCATTTGTAAACCATTTGTCAATTCCATCAAAATGGAAATCTTTTAACCTTTTTGATCTTATTTTATTTATTCTAGACTTCAGTTGTTTAGAACAATCTATTAAAATTTCAGGAAGAATAATTGTTGTTTTTGCTTTACATAGCAGAATGGCGAGAGGATTTATATCAACGCCAACAATATCAACACCTTTCAACATTCCCTCAACCAATATGGTTCCTGATCCGGCAAACGGATCAAGTAAACAGATTCTCTCATTTTCATCAATTTGAGAAAGGCAAACTTCAAGTATTTCGCGTTGCATTTTGGGAACCATCATTGCAGGATAAGTGCAGACACCATGAACATAATCACGTTCACTTCTACCTTTACCTTGATAATCCCAATGACTTTCTGATTCTAAAGTCAATTCGTTAAATTTAACCCTAAGGCTGTTTATATCCATATTTTCACCAAAATTTATAAATAATTTCTCTACTATATATTATATCACATTTTTTACAAATTTACAAGTATTTTTTGACATTTTGAACAAGATTTAAAAGAATAAATTTAATTACAATATGGCAATAGTCTGCGCCTCATTACAAATAGTAATAAACAATAAATCCGAACACATCACAAGTAACGAATGTGTTCGGATTATGTGTTATTGGCTCACCACTTATACCCTCGGAACAACCACACCAAACACAGCTTTTCCGGGATAAAAAATAAATAAAGGAGAGCCATCTAGGTGGTTCTCCTTTGTTCGGTATGGTGCGAGTGACGGGACTTGAAAATCTCGGAGCACTTTTTCTAACTTTTTGCTACCTCGAAAATTCCGCATACCTAAGGCAAATTTCGCACCTTATCGGTAAGGGTATTTTCGTAACTTTCAGTAATTTTTCGTACCAATAGCGGACAAATAGCGGACAAAATTTGATATATCCCTGTACAAATTTTGATTTTTGGAGGAAATATCAATGAGCATTTTGGAAGGATTATTTTTCGGAAGTCAAGTACCTTTTGACGAGGTAGATATGAACTGCCCTGAATATTACCGAGCGGGCGATAAGGTGAGCGAGTGCAGAGCAAACATTCTTAAACAATTCCCCGACTTAGCGCAAATTATGGAAGAATACGAGAACGCACAAATGGAACAGAGCGAACTTGGACGTTTTCACGAGTTCTCGGTAGGTGTTCGAGTTGGAGCGCAGCTTATGCTTGAGATGCTAAAAGAACTTTAATAACGGGAGCCGATCTCATTGTGAGGTCGGCTCTTCACTTTCACTTTGCTTCTTTGTTTTTTCTTAAGATTGAAACAACAATGTAGCATATTGAAGCTGTTCCAAAAATACAGCCACATATTATCAAAATTGCTTGCCAATTAGACATCACAAACTGAAAAGCAATAACTGCTGATCGAAAAACTATACATATCAAGAAAAATGCAGCAATGCGAATTGTCCAATGGGCTAAAGAGCCTGTTGCCTTGCCGGAAATAATTCTATGATCATACATTTTTCCTACGGTAATCCATGCAATTAAAAAAGCAATCACACCTATTAAAATCAAAATTGCATATTGCACGGACGTTTCCATTGTCAAATTTAAAGGATTATTTATAAATTCATCCATAAGTAAGTTCTCCTTAGTTAACACGATTTGAAGCAGCCCATCTGATACAGTAGTCAACAAATTCATCTAAGTTTGTATTATTGACATTTCTGATCTCGTCACGAAATGCTTCCATTTCTGTGATCCCTTTTTGAATGGGATTGTTTTTATCCAACGGGAATATTTTTCGATAAACACGCATTTTTTCATCATCGGAAAGCATCTTATCAATGATATTAGCATTGTAAAGAATATGCTCTAAGGATGGTGTGTTGTATATAGGATAGATATACGGCTGAATCCAAAGCCCGTCAAAAATGGTTCTGTCCTTGTATTTTTGGCATAGCGATGGCGGATCGCAATCGTCAGTATCCATAATCGTAAACACGGCAAAATCAACAAGCTTCTTATTCTTCTGATTTGCATTGACATCATCCAAAAGTGCGTTCTGATTTGGATAAAGTTTTTTCAAGTAGGCAGCCAAACCATTTATTTGTATACTATGCCTTCCGCTATCTCTTGCTTTTATCTCCATTGGAATACGCAGATTTCGTTTTATGTACGAAGCTATCTGATATTCAGACGCTCCGTGGGCAATGACAAGTGCGCGGCAATAATTTGCTTGAAATTTATTCGGCATTGCCATCACCTGCCCTTTCAATAGTATTTAAAATATAAGAAAAGTCGATTTCGGATGTATATGGAATTCCACCATACATTCCCTTAAGATAAAGGTTACGCATATTATTGTTTTTTTGGACGCGATCGCCATAATCGGCAATGCACCTAGCCTCTTTGTTTCCATCGCAATCCATATAAATGACATACGCAGATTGTGAATCAATTGATTCAAGCAATAAAGTGTTGTGAGTAGTTATGATAAGTTGACCGGAAGCTGCTTTAGCCAAAGAAGTAATCAGCGTTTTCATAAGAAGATCGTGAATTCCGCTATCTATTTCATCGTAAATCACAGTTTCGCCATTCATAACAGCAACAGCGGCGCTTAAAACTCTCAACAATCCTCTTGTACCCGTGGATTCATAATCAAAAGGAATATCCCTTATTGCGTTAGCAATTACCTTTTTTGCATGAAGCGAATACTCGATTTTGTCATTCTTGATTTTCTTCTCATAATATACGCACTTGATATCGGGATAAAGCTGCACCAGCAATTCATTGAGGATTTTCTCGTTCGTGTCAAGCAGCTTTTCGTCTTTTATCGGAAGGATTCCGTCATACGAATAGCTTTCCACACCAGATCCGCTTAACGGCACATGAAGATCATATTTTGTATATGATACAAAAGTTTTGTTTAGTGAATAATATACATCAAGTAATGCTTTTGAAACATTGCTTTCAATATAATGCGGATTTTTTTCATTCATTTCACGACATAATATGGCAAATAAAGTGTGTTTGCCCCAATACTTATCCAGTGCTTTTTCAAAGTCCTCCATATAATCGGAAGAGAATGATCCGCTGCTGACTTTTTTATCATCAGAGTTTAATGAAAAAATTTTCCCGCGCTTTTTGCCGCAAAGATAATAAAGTTCTTCAGATAGAATGATATCAGTAAACTTAACGCTATAATATCCCTCAATTCCATCAATCTCAAATCCCAACTCGACTGTTGTTGGTTCCGAACACCCGATCATGCGGTAATCGTTCAGTTTCATGGAAATTTGATTTAGAATAGAATTCATTGGCATTTGCGGAACTTTAATAGACAGTTCTTTTGCATTGACTGTAATCAAATTATAGACATCATTGAGCTTTATCGAGTTAAACGAATAGTACATAAATTCGAAAACCGATACGAAATTCGACTTACCGCTGCCGTTTTCGCCATAGATAGCAATAAACTTTTTTGTTTCCTTTTGAGTTTTCTTAAAATCAAAGCAAATATTGCCAAACGACTTAAAGTTCTTCAATTTTACATAAGTGAACATATCAACGCCCTCCAACTGTGGTTATATAATTATATAATGTATTATACAACATATAATTCGATTTGTCAATGCATTTTTAAAAATACGTTATATTTTATATCAAAAAACTTAAAATTATTCATGCGAATCAAACTTACTTTTCAATATTTTTATATTTTGTTAGAACAAAAGGGCGAGGGAAGATTATCCCTCGCTTTAAACTCTCAATCTACATTAAAACCACTATTAGGCGGATAAATTAGCCGGAAGTCCGATCTATAGCAATTGAGTTTTCGTAGTTCTCATCTACAAATATCTGAGGAAAACTATTGTTTTTTGTGGTATCATTATAGGCGTTCACCCATTTGTACTTTACAGATTTTGAGCTTGCTTTATCTACTGCCTTAAAGTGCATCGCGGCGCAGCGTATCTTGATTTGCTCGTCCTCTGTCAGATCATTCCATTCTTCATCGCACTTCGTCTCGGCAATAAAGTACATGGAAATGCTTTCGCCGCTTTTTTGATAAACGATAGCCCAATCGGGAGAATAATCGCCCACAGGAGTTTCTATCACAAAGCCGCCCTTTTTCAGCTTAGTCCACATAAGAACACTAGTGTCCTCGTCAAGTGCCTTAGCAAATTTCTCTTCACCATCGCTGTCAAACTTGTATTTCAGATTTAACGCTCTGTGGTGCGCGGGATTGGGCTTGAAAAAATATTTGATATTCTCCTCATCGATTATCTGATCAACCTCAAAGATTTGCTTCTCGTTTGCTGATACACCAGAAACTAACTGCGCTTCGATGAAGTCGCGTTTATACTCGGTTAATTTTTTGTTGATCAGATCAACCGCGTCTTCGAGATGATCTTGGTCGTTCAGCTTGTTTTTTGATGTATCTTTAAGGTTATTTATTATTTTAATGATCGCAAGCCTCGGAAGCATCGTCTGCTGCATGATAAAATTCACGATATCAAACAACGGACGCTCCGCGTATACGTTCTCGCGGAATTCGTCTTCTTCAATGCTCGATGTAACACCTGACATTTGCATACGTTGCGCCTCGTTGAAATCAACATAAGCATTGGTGATCTCAAATTTCAGCTTGTCGTTCTTTTTAGCAAACAGGCGTTCAAGCTCTGCCGAAACATCGGCGATAAACTTGTCCTTATCGAAATTGTAGCGGTAAACCGATCGCATTTGCAGTATTTCAAGCATATTGCGGTACAGAGAATAGAACGTTTCCTCTTGGAAGTACTTCTGAAAGCCGTTCTCCGAAGCGGGCTCGTCGCCGTTTATTACTGTGATCTTCTTTGTTCCCTTGTTGGTCATCAAATCCACAAAAGAGTTTACAACTGTTGCGGAATGCTCTATCAAAACAGGGTCAACGAAAGTTATGTTCCGAAGCCGCTCATCGGCTTCGGAAGTAAGGATAAGCTTTCCGTTTTTATCGGGTTTTACGATCCCCGCCGCAATGATCTCACGCTTAAACGCGTCGCAAGCAGTCTCGATCTTAGCCTCGGGTATGCCCGCTTTCTTCATTGTGTTTTTAACAATATCCGCGCTGACTTCGTTTTTATTAAAGCCCATGGAATTGTTGTAGTCCTCTTGAAGAGAAGCCGCAAACTGATCATAATAATCGTTGGCAACCACTGTGAGCTGATTTATGTTATCAAGTTTACAGCGTACACCGTTTGTGTTTACAGGAAGACGCAAGCCGCGACCTACTTCCTGTTTCTTGGCAATATCATTACTGCCGTGTTTCAATGTCACAAGCGTGAACACATTGGGATTATCCCAGCCCTCGCGCAATGCCGAGTGGGAAAAGATAAATGTAAGCGGTTCTCCGAACGAGATAAGCTCGTCCTTTTTGTTGAGGATAAGGTCTACGCCTCTGTCGATGTTCTCTTGCGTTTTTGCGTCAAAAGATACATCTTCGTCAGAAACATCACTATTCCATTTTTCTATCTCAACGGCTTTTTTATTTTTATCCACGGCGAAGTATCCCTCGCGCACTGCGCTTGCGGGGATTTTCTTATCAAGTATCGCAAGTTCTTTGGGGAATTTCTTAAACGCGTCGAGAACCAAAAGATTAGTCATCATTTCTTCTCTGATCTCGTCGAATACTCTGTCGAACATAACAAGATATTCACCGCGTCCGTCGGGTGCGTCACCGCGAACTTTGGATACCGAATCAACGAAGAACAACGCGAGAGCCTTTATCTTGCCGCCCTCGTTAAGTATCTCTATCTGCTTTGTAATATGTGCTTTAATAGCTATACGCATTTGCATCTCGGCGGAAACTTCTGGAGACTGATCATCGTTGCTTGTTCCCGCGTTGAGATACATCATATTACCATCACCGCACGAGATTGCAAGCGGCTTCTGTTTGTTCGGCTGTTCGGCGATAAACCAATTCTTGTACTGAGGAAGTCCTCCTGAAAGTTCCTCCAAAGGCGCGTTATTCTCAACCTCAAATTTCTTGAACTTGGTTTCCTTGCCCTGATCGGAATAGAATATCTCTATCAGTGCTTTCAGATCAGGAGTGATCTTTATAAAGCGAATGTATGGTTTTTCTTTTGACATTAGGCTGTGTATTGTGGTGACTTTGATTTGCTTTACGAGCTTTTCCTGATATGCTTGAAAAGAATCAAGCTTATAAATCGGATTATACAGGTTTTTATGTGTTGCGGAATATCGAAGTATCATAGGAGGGTTCAATTCCTCGATAGCTTCCAATGCCTTACTTTTCTTTCTGCCCGTGCCGTCGATCTTCTGGGGCTCGTCAATGATTACGATAGGCGCAACGTCCTTGATATCTTCCCAGACTACAACTCCGTTCTCGTTTGGGGTGCGCAGGCGGTTTGTGTCCTTGTTGAAAGACTGATATGTTACAAGCATTATCGAAAGATCGGTATTTTCGATAAATCTGCTTGTTACGGCTCCAACCTCGCAGTTTTTGTCATATACAAACGTATGCTTTGACAAGTCTATATTCTGAAACTGCGGCTTAAAATAATCGGACAGCATTTCTACCGACTTCTTTACACCAAGCAGAATAGGATTTGACGGCACAACGATAATGAATTTCTTGAACTGCTCGTGATATGTAGCCCACAACGACAAAATAGTTTTCAAATAAACAAACGTCTTACCCGTGCCTGTTTCCATTTCTATGGTAAACTGCGGTATTCTGCCGACGATCTCATTATCTTTGAAAAGCCCGTTCCTGTACTGAACCTTCTGCATATTAGCAATAAGTCTTGACCCGACCGAGAACCGCGCGTTTGCTTCGGGGTGAGTTGAATCGAAAGTTCTTGTTGCGCGGGTATTTGAATAGATGCTGTTGACCGTGCCGCGGTCTATGCCTTGGAGCAGATCGACAACAGCGTTAACGGCGTTGGTCTGATATCCGAGTTCTTCAAATTTGAAAGTGATTTTCTCGCTCATGACGGCTCTCCTTAAATAAATTCAACGGTATAGCTGTTGTACTTGCTCTTCTTTTCTTCCTCGGACTGATGATTCTGAATAAGCGCGGAAAGTCTTCTGAAAGAAACGTCCTTGAACTCAATATCATCACCGAACGCGCTGTCGCGAAGGATAAATTTAGCAGGTGTGGGTTCAAGCGCGGCGAGTTTTTCAATAAGTTCATCGGTGATCTGCGGTTCTAAGCAAACCACAACGGAATCGGCGAAAATAAAGGTGCGTTCGCCGACCTCATCGAGCTTTTCAATCGGAGTTGACAACGGGATATTGTGATGACGGAGCATAATTTCGTACACAACGTCGATATCATTATAACCGTCGGTGAAATCTATTTTATCATTGCTTGTCTTCTGCGACTTTTCAAGTTCCAAAAGATCAGTGTCATTCAGCTTGTTCCAACGGATAGTGGTGTCGGCTGTTTTAAAGACTTTAAAGCCGCCGTCAAACTTTGCATCGGGATTTTCCTCGGCGATCTTCTTGGCGGAGCGACGGATGCGCTCTTTGCCGATCTCGCAGATGTTTTGGAAGCCTGCTTTATATGTTTCCGTATCCTCCTCACACAATTCAGGAAATTGAACAAGAATAAATCTACGACTTTGACCGTCTTCAGCATTGAGTTGCATAACAGCATGAGCGGTAGTGGCAGACCCGCTAAAAAAGTCAAGAACAATATCACTATCATGTGCAAACGCACTAATATGATCCTTGACAACATCTACAACCTTGGGATTATCAAATGGAATGTCCATATCTGCAAGTATATCTGTATCACTTCCACCATAGTAGAGTATGGACGGAATGTTTTCACTCATGTTTTCTTCAAGAAAATACTTCCTTCTTGGCTGTGTAGTTTCATCATCCCCAAAGATTATTAAATCATTTTCTAAAAGTTCTTTCATTGTTGCACTTGGATTTCTCCACCCTTTGTTTGGAACTGGACAGGGCTTTCCTGTAGTTGGATGTACTAATGGAATGAAATAATCATCAGGAGCTTTCTTTTTATTTGGCCATGCCATTGACACTGATTGATAAATCTTCCCGTTTTCATCAATTTTACAATATCCTCTTTCACCACCGCTTAAGTTATCCTGTTTTCTTATCCATTCGGAAAAGTCTTTATTTATATCTTCGAGAGTATAATCATCTGATTTCTTCATAAACAACTGATTGGCTTTAGCAATCATACGCTTTGCATTTTTCTTTGCTCTTTGAACATCGTGTTTAGAGAAAAATTCAATCTTGTTTTTGGAATAAACTAGGATGTTTTCATGCTGATAAGCAATACCATTTGCATCACCTTTAGGATTCCTTTTATCCCAAACAATCGCACCGAGATCGTTTCGGTCGTTAAAAATAGATCTCATTAAAATATGTAAATTGGTTATCTCATGCTCATCCATATTGATCAATATAACACCATCTTCGGCAAGCAATTCTCTGGCAAGCTTTAATCGAGGATACATCATATTCAGCCAATTAGTATGATATTTTGCTCCGTCCTTTTTGGCTTTTTGGAAACGCACATTATCAACAATATCACCTGATAATTTAGCCAATTCTTCTTCGGTCATTGTAAAATTATCACGATATATTCTATCCTTTTCAGTGTTATACGGCGGGTCTATATAGATCATCTTGATTTGCCCACGATAGTTACGGCGCAGCAATTTCAGCACTTCAAGGTTATCGCCCTCAATATAGAGGTTTTCGGTGCTGTCGGGATTTACACTCTCATCGGGATAAAAACGCAGAGTTCTCCCGAACGCGTCGTCTTGAGCTTCCTTTTTAGCCGCCTGTTTGCCCGCCCATGTGAAGTCATAGTGTTCCGCTCCGACTTCGGGGAACTCGCCCATTTCCTCTTTGAGCGCGGTAAAATCGACCTCGCCGTCCTTTATCGCTTCGGGGAAATATTGTTCTACCAGATCAAGGAAAAGCTTTGTGTTGGTTTTGGCGACCGTTTCTTCGCCGAGAATGCCTTCCGAAATGTGCGGATATTTTTCCATTTTGGTGTACCTCACTTTTGTTTTTTAGCCTTGGAACATCAAGGCGATTTGATCTAAAAAGGGATAGAATCTGTTTGCGAATGTCGCAACAGAAGCACATGCGCTTAAAAACTTTACGCTACAGTCAATCCTTTTCAGAAGCTTAAAACGTGTTTTAACCGTTTCTTCGTTTGGATTGTTCGACTGCAATTCTTGCTCAATAATATCAATGCACTCTTCAGCGTCTTTTTTATCCTCTTCGGAAAGCTCCTCGGAGAGGCTGTTGCGCATTGAATCAAAAAGCTTTTTCAGCTCAGCGGCGTCAATTCCGTTGTTCTGAGTAGCGTTGATCGTTGCATTATCGTTGGCAACGTTTACCTGATTGCCGTTTATGTTGTACGTTATGTTACTGTCTAATCCCATGTCGATACCTACTTTCTTTAAATAATTCTCAATATGACCTACAAGCACAAAAATCACCTTATGGTTAAAGTCTTTAACCATATCGTTGTACTTTTTGGCATACGAATACGCAGTTAATAATTCCAGTGGCGGATGCTGAAAGTTATTCTCACATAGAAGTTTCACCAAAGAGTAAATTTCCGAGGTTTCTTCTTCCGTGCCAATGCTGAAATTAAAGCGTGTGGGCTCAAAGCTTTGACAAACTTCATTGAAGCTTTCTTCTATGTCAGCGCAATACCCACCACAATCTTGTATAAAATCATTAACAATTTCTGTTGATTCTATAAAATTAAGAAACCTTTTTAATACACCAATATATTCATCATAATCGGATTGTAGCAGCCTAGTGGATATGGTGTTAAAATCACTTATGGTTTTCTTCAATTCTTTTCTATTCATCTTCAAAAGTAATCCCTCCACAAAACGGACAATAACAAGCCGACATCTTTAATATCGACTTAATCTTTGCGCTGCGTTCACAGCATACGAAACTCTTTTCTTCCAATGCGTCAATACTTGAATAAATTGGACTTTCATATTTCGGTTTAGACTTATTTTCTACTTTTATTTTAAAAAACTTGTTTGAAGAAAATCTTCTTTCAAGCTTTTTCAATTCATTATTCAAGTACTCACTTGCATAGTTTTCAGCCATTGTCATCGCAAGCTCGCGTATGTCATCTGTCAAATAATCTTCACTTACTAAACCACAACTTGGACAATGAATAAAAAGTACTTCATCATCCTTGACATCTGATGGTTTGCATTTGAAATAATCTCCGCAATATTCGCATTGCATTAGCACGAAACCGTCAACGTCTGTTGGTATAGATATTTCAAATTTAATCGAATCATTCATTGTTTTCACCACTCCCCTCCAGCATATCCGCAAGCTGCGAGATTACCTCTTTCATCTGCCTGTTCGTCGCACCCTTGTCAGCTATTGATGTAAGTTTTAAAGCGGCACTTTTCATTGCTTTCAACTGCATCAAAAGCGAGTAACAACGTATCACATTATTCTCGCTGTACCACAGCTTGCTGTCAAGGATTTTCATACACCCCGAATACAGGGTCTGATTGAACACAATAAACGCTTTTGTCATCATTTCCATATAATAAGCGTGCTTATTGCTTCGGTTGAGAACAGAGCCGTGATCTATGTAGAGTTTGAACAACGTTTTTGTATCGTTATCGAAATTAAGCGGCATCTTTTCCGTCAAGAACACGCTCTCAACAACGATCTCGTTGTTATCCTGTTTATTAAGCCTTTTATCGGCAAAGCACCAACACTCATCAATGCCGTCCGTGAACTCAATAACACATAAGGTTTTTACCGCGCTTTGTATTACACGACCCGCAAACGCTGCGCTTTTCAGATCTTTCAGCCGAACGCTCAAGAACGCGATCACCTGACAATTATACTCTTCATTGACCAGATTCGGAATATCAAAGCCCTCAATCTGATAGGTTATCCGTATTTCCTCAACTGCGTCCTTAAAACGTTTCTTTTCGGCAGCAGAGAGCGTAGGCGTGAGAAACGGTTTTACGGCTATTCGGTTGTCTTTCTTGTATTTTTCGGGAAGAGATAACAAGATGTCAGTCCTTTCTAATAATTACAAACGATACGAGTTCAAAATCATCGCTGGTTTTGTTTGCAAAATTGTTTTTAAAACCGCCGAAGTCAAACAAAGTCAAACCAGCGTTATCTTCCTCTACCTTTTGGATAGATGATACTACCTTGCTTAAAAGCTCGGAATAACGGCTCATATCATGAGTTTCCTTTGTTTCACGCAGGAATTCCTCTACAAGAGAATCATTCACAAGGTCTTTTCCATAGCACAAACCACGGAAACGCTTAAGCAGCTCACGTGCTCTTGTGCTATCATAAACTATCTCGCCGTCATCGGACACAAATGCGAGATAATACGGGAAAAGCGAGCTGTCGGAATTGGGCTTGTCCTCGTTATTTTTATACTTGAAGCAGAACAGCACGCCTTCCTTTTCAAGTCCGATCTCATTCGTTTTAGCAATTGAATATATGCCTCTCGGGGTCTCTGTTACTTCGGGCATACGCTTGATATACTGCGACAACTCATAAAGATACTGATTCATATTCAGATCGGTAAGCGAGATCGCGTCATTCGCCTCATCAATATCAATAACCTCACTCCGCAGCTTTTCCATCTGCCTTGTTCTGAAACCAAGATCGTTCATTTCGGGGGTAAGAAGATCGTCCGCGCCCGTTGATACAACGTTTGACTGCACCATTTTCTTCTTAACGCGGCTTTCCAATCCCAGATACTCATTCAAATCCATTGCGGGGAAGAAATTCACAAGCTTTATTTTGCTGTTTACGCTGCCAATACGGTCTATTCTTCCGAAACGCTGAATAAGCGTAACGGGATTCCACTGAATATCGTAATTTATCACCGTATCGCAGTCCTGCAAATTCTGTCCCTCGGAAATACAGTCGGTGCCTATAAGCACGGTGATCTCCTTTTTGGCGGGAATATCAAGATTTTTTGACTTCGGAGAAAAATGAGAAAGTATTCCGTTAAAGTCATACCCGCGTTTTGTTGGAGGCAGGGTAGTAAACGGTTTATACGAACCACTTACCATTGCGGAATAGTATCCGTTTGCAAAAAGTTCGCTTGAAAGTTGATTATAGAGATAACGCGCCGTATCCGCATACGCCGTAAATATCAGCACCTTTTTATTGCCGTTGTTATAAGGTGTATTCTTGATTTTTTCGAAAACAATGTCTTTGAGCTTTTCAAGCTTCTCATCTCTGTTGTTATTGAGAACCTTTTGCGCTTGTTCACGCAAGCTGATAACGATACCTCTGTCAAATTTCAAATCTTCAATATATTTTGGTATATCAAGGTGCGCTACTTTTATGTCAAGCTTGTAATCAAGCGAGGCAAAATCTTCGTCTTCCCGATCTTCCGTATCTTCCGAGCGGGAAATAGTTCCGCTTGTGTTGTTGGTAAGCAGATCGAGATAGCTGTCTATTCTGTTCAGCATTTTCTCAAGAGTTTTATCGAAAGAGTAAACAGAGCTTTCCAAACGCTTGAACAGGTTGAACATGTGTAAAATTTTAGTGGTATTATCGCGGTTGTCCTGAGTAAAGATAACCTTGCCCTTGTGAATTGTCTGATACTTCTCCTGATACATCTTCACATACTCTTTTTTCAGATATCTCATAGGAGTGTACACCGAAAGTAGCAGTTCTTCCAGAACGGCTAACGTATCTTTGAAATTCAGCAATTCACCATCGCGGTCGATATTGGGAGTGTATGTTGAAACAGGAAGTTTCGTCGGAAATTTCCCTACATCGCTGTTATAGTAATTGGTGATATGCTTGCGGCTGCGGCTGATCGTCAGCAGTTCCAACAAATTAAAGAAATCCTTGGGAAGAGAATCGTACAGATCGTCTTTTGCCTTTCGTCCTTCCTTTTCCCACGCGTTGAATGCCGCAGAAGCGCGTCTGAGCGTACCCGAAACACTTTCAATGCCCTCACGTTCAAATGCCTCGTCCTTGTCGGCAGTTATAATGCTAATCTGATTTTTTAGATCGGCAAGGCTGTTATTTACAGGTGTTGCGGATAATAAGAGCACCTTGGTTCGGCTTTTCTTTTTGATAACCGTTTCGAGCAAGCGCTGATAACGTGTCTCGCCGTCTTCTTTCTCAACACGGTTTCTGAAATTATGCGATTCGTCTATGACAATAAGATCAAAACGGCTCCAGTCGATACGTTTAAGGTCAATTCCGCTTCTTGAAGTTCCTTCATAACGCGACAGATCGGTATGGCACAAAACCTTATATTTTATATTGTCATCAATAAGCGGATTGTCGCTGTAATCATTATCGCGATAGGAATCCCAGTTGTTATAGAGCTTCGCGGGGGTCAGCACAAGAATATTGTCCTGCCTGTCCGAATAATACTTCATTACGGCAAGAGCCTCAAATGTCTTTCCAAGACCTACGCTATCGGCAATAATACAGCCATTGTACTTGTTTATTGCTTTTATAGCAAATATAACTGCTTCCTTTTGGAAATCGAACAGCATATTCCAAATCTTGCTGTCTTTAAGATCAATATTATCTCTCTCAAAGATATCAACACCCTCGCCGATTTTGCTACCGAACAGTTCGTTAAGGGTAAAGTAATACGCAAACTCAGGAGAATGCTCTTTGTACACAAAAGCAAGACTTTGTAGCAGCTTTTCCTTGTAATCGGTTGTTATTTCATCGGAATGCCAGACCCGCTCAAACTCTCTTTTGGCTTGAACGATCTGTTCTTTATCCATAGCCTCATTGACAACAGCGTTGAAATTAACGGTTTGCTCGGAATGTCCGTCGTTTAATTCCAAAGAGGTTGTTCCGCTGATCATATACTTTTCATCTATTATGAGTATATTGCTTCCAACTTTTATTGATGGTTTAATTCTTCTTATTTCAACGTTCTTTTGAATAAAATCGTGCATAGCTTTAGCTTTTGCAAAGTGTGTAAGCTCGTTCTTTTCGATGATATCATACTCGTTGAACAGTGTTTCGTTCGGATTCATTTCAAACTCTCTTGAAACCTGCTCCTGCGGAAGGCGATGGGGGTCACGAATAATAAAGTATATCTTATTGACGTTTTTCAAGTTCTTTTCAAGTATCGAAAAAACCGACAACGTAAGTTTATCGTTAAGAATATACACATTTGAACTTTTTTGTGAAGATAAGATTGAATTGATCTTATCGACAAATTCGGTAGCCGTGTTAATAAAAATCACCACATTTCTTCATTACTTGAACTTTTAATGTTACAAAAGAAAAGACATAAATAACCAATTTATATTATACTACAAATTTCTACAAAAGTCAAGTTTAATACTAGGATTCTTCAGGAATGCAATATTTTAGTGATTTCCCCTTTTAGGGCGTGGGATTAATTATATTATTTTACAAATTTAGAAATTATAATTTGTTCGCGTTATTTTCAACAAAGGAAAATTTAACAATTCACTTGAAGTTATTCAAAATCACGAAAAATCAGAAAAATTTGCAAATTTGTGCAATTTGCCCATATAAAAAACGGCGATTTTTTTCCTATAAGTGAGAGACAAAATTTTGCTCCGTTTTAGTCTATGTCATTTTGCATAAAGCAAGCGCCAAATATTGCGTGCAATTGTACAATACCACAAAATTTCGACAAAAAGCAAGATTTTTTCAAAAAAGGGTTTAAAAACAGGGGGCAAAGTGACCGGAATATATGGAACTATTTTTTCTCTCAAAGCTATTTTCCAAAAGGAGGTCTATATTATGACAATGAGAAACAAGCAAGAACTTATACAGCAGGTGGTCAATCTGCTGAACACAATGATCAAGGTTGAGGAGTTACCATCAGCCCCACCGCCGCCGAGCAATGATCAGATGGAAATGCTAACCATCAAGGAATGCGCGCAACAGATTAGCGGACTATCCGAGCATACCGTCCGGCAGTTAGTGATTCAGAATAAGCTGCCACACATCAGAACGGGTCAGGGCAAGCGCGGGAAAATACTCGTGCCAAAGTCGGCTCTGTTGGAGTATTTGAGATCAGCAGCATAACAATTGAGTGCATAGCTATCAGCTTTTTTCGTGGAACGAGCAAAAACAAAATCGGTAGGTGGTCAACTTCAATAAAAAATTCCTCTGTCTTGAAATGACTGCCTACCACTTCTGCATCAAGCAATAACCAACTAAAGTTGCTCACCATCAAGGGACACGCTCAGCAAATCAGCGGACTGTCCAAGCAGACCGTCCGATAGTTGGCTCTCCGGAACAAATTCCCGCATATCAGAACGGACATGGTAAGCACGGGAAAATCCTCGTGCCGAAGTCGGCGTTGCTGGACTATTTGAAATCGGCGGCGTAGCGCTTGACATCAAGCGCATTCAACTTTTTTAGGAACGGGCAATACGAAATCGGTAAACTGATGGATTTGTTGAAAAATTTTTTCTGCCGAGGAACAGCTGCCTACCACATCTGCGACAAGCAATGCTCTAGTCGAAATGCTAGCCATCAAGGGGTGCGCACAGCAGATCAGCGGTCTGTTCGAGCATACTGTCAGACAGTATAGGCTCTTCGGAACGAGATACCGCATATAAGAACGAAGTAGGGCAAGTGCGGAATAATCTTGGCTTTGAAGTTGGCACCGTTGATTATTTGAGGACAGTCGCTTATTTTTTAACAGCAGGGGGTTATCAGCTTTTTAGTGGAACAAGCAAGATCGAAATCTGTAGGCGGTCAACTTCAATGAATAAATATTCTTTGCCTTAGAACGCCCACCACTTCCGATTCGAGCCATGAACGGGTTGAACCGCTCGACAGCAATGAACCGGTTTGGCGGATTAGTGGACTGTCTGAACACACCGTCCGACAGTTGGTTCTTCAAAACAAGTTGCTGCATATCCGAATGTGACAGGGCAAGCGCGGAAAATTTATGTACCGAAGTCGGTATTGATCGGCTATCTGAAAACAGTAGTGTATTTCTTAACAACGGGAGTTATTGACAATCTTCTATGGAGCGAGCAAAATCGAAATCGGCCGCGGTCAACTTTGTTGAAAATATTTTCCGCTGAAAATCGCCCTGCCATCCACCTTGCTGCTCGAAAAATTTTCCGAGAAATATTTTGTGTTACCCTCAACTAACCGAAGAACGGTTAAAGAAAAAAACGTAGGGGTCATACCATTTTAGCGTCAGCATTTAAAAAAATTTTTCAAGGGGGTGCGCATACGCTCTGAAAAAATGAAAAATTCGGAATACGTATTCTTGTGTTTTTTGTCATCATAGCAAGCCATAGAAAAAAGTGCATACTATGCCACTTTTTTCCATTTGTCGGAATGCCCCCTCCAAATATTTCTCAGGGAACCCAACCCTAAGACTAATTACCCCAAAGCACTAGGCTTTGAAATGAAAAATTCAAATCATCACAAGGAGGTTAAGAATTATGCGAAAGTACAAACAGGTCAAAGAGAAGAAAGTGATCTATTCGCTTGATGAATGGAAACTGATTGAGGAACGCGCCGCCTCGATTCTGATGAAAACGGGAACGTTTATAAGACAGATGTCACTCGACGGTCAGATCACATTTTACAATATGGAGGATGTCACTCGGATTATGAACGCTCTCAGAATCATCGGCGGAAATATCAACCAGATTGCAAAGAAAGCGAACGAAACCAACAGCATTTATGCCGAGGATATCGAAAAATTACAACAGGAGGTCACGAACTTATGCCGTACATTAAATCAGTCAGTATTCACAGCACAGTCGAACGTAGCCTAGCCTACATACTCAATCCCGAAAAGACGGACAGTCTGCTTCTCACCAACTCGATGAATTGTATTCCCGATCCGAAGTGCGCATACCTTGCAATGAAAACGGTGTATGAACATTTTTCGGGATACAAATTTGACGAGCCGTTATCGCAAAATGGAAAGAGCAGAGTAAAAGCTATCCACTACATTCAATCGTTCGACCCGAAAGACAACATCACGCCGGAACTCGCACACAAGATAGGCAGAACACTTGCAAGGAAATCGTTTGGCGATAATTGTCAAGTGGTAATCGCGACCCATATTGACAAAGGTCACTTGCATAACCACATCATCATAAACACCTACGGCGTTGACGGCAAAAAGTTCAATGCCAACAAGAAAACGCTTGACGAGATAAAAGAAATCTCCGACAGGGTATGCCTTGCTCTTGGGGTTCAACCGTTCGATAAATCCAAAGCCAAGCGAAAAACTATCGCTTATAACGAATGGCAAAATGAAAAGCACGGTACTTCATGGAAACAGAAAATCTGTGACGAGATTGACAAGCTTGTCGGTTGGGTCAAGAATGTTGACGAGCTTCTTGCTGAGTTGGAAATGCTCGGCTACACAGTCAAGCTCGGAAAATATATCTCGGTCAAAGCACCGGATCAGCAACGAGCGGTACGCTTGAAAACTTTGGGTGAGGATTACACCGTTGAAAGCCTTGATTCTAGAATTTTGTGGCGCGATGTCGGAGCGGGAATAAATAATCCGTGCGAGAGGTCGGCACTTCGCGACAAGTATTCTGAAACAATCAGCAGTGTTCAAGAGGTCAATGTTTCGCATCCGTCACTTGAACAACTCGGAACTCTGCTCTCGATTATAAACCGTGACCGCCTACAAAGTATCGGAGAGGTTGACGGCAAAATTGAGCAAATAAAATTTGAATCGGAAAAATCCAGACAGGAGGTAAACACTATGGAAACAAAGTGCAATTTATTGAAGAGCCTTGCGGCACAAACAGAAGAATATTTCTCGCTTACAGACAAGCCATCGCTTACGGCGGAGGAACAACTTCGGGTGGAAATGTACAGGGAAACCCTTGCCCAGAAAAATATTGGGAGCCGTTCAGACTTGGACTACCTCAAAGGGGTTATCGCTGAAACGGAGCAGAAAGCCGCGCCCGTTCGAGAACATTATAATAAGTGTGTCACTCTCTTGAAAGAGTACTCCGATATCGAAACTACATACGAAGAAATTTCACAAGGCGATTACATTAGCAAGCTAATCGAACGACAGCGGAAACAGGACACCTCACAGCGACATAAAAGATAAAGAAATCGGCATACCTCTGCCAAAAATATTTATTAAACTCTTGACTTTAAAGCGAGAAAGTGGTATAATAAATTATGTACAGGGGTATGTCATAAATCCGCGACATCGAAATCGAAAGGAGAGATGTTTATGGCAACCATCAGAAAAAGAGGCGACTCGTATCAAATACGAGTTTCCGTAGGCTACGACATTAAAGGCAACCACAAGGAACAGGCTATGACGTGGAAACCTCCCGAGGGAATGACAGATCGGCAAATCCAGAAAGAGCTGAACCGCCAAGCGGTGATGTTCGAGGACGCGTGTATGCGCGGATTTTCGACAAAGGCTGTAAAGTTCGAGGAACTGTGCGAGGAGTGGTTCGAGGAATACGCAAAATATAACCTCCGCAGTACGATCTATGAACGGCTGAAACAGCTAAAACACCGTATCTATCCCGCGATAGGTCATTTACGAGTTGACAAGATAACACCCAGACAACTTCAAGCGTTCGTCAATTCTCTTGCAAAGGACGGCGCGAACGAGGTCAACGGAAAGCCGCTTGCTCCTAAAACTATACGGCACAACCTAAGTCTTATTTCGGACGTGTTCGGTTATGCCGTAAAAATGGGCATTGTTCCCGATAATCCTTGTTCTAAGGTGTCGATACCTAAAGGCGAGGTCAAGGAAAAGCAAATTTACTCGCAAGAGGAAATGGCATTGCTACTCACTAAAATGGAGGACGAGCCGCTGAAATACAGAGCGTTCTTTTATCTTATGGCATACAGCGGTTTTCGTCGTGGTGAAATGCTAGGCTTGGAATGGAAAGATATTGACTTTGAAAACAATATTATAAGTGTTCATCGAACATCTAACCAGACCAAAGCGCGCGGTATCTACACCGATACGACTAAGACAAAACGCTCCCAGCGGACACTGAAAATCTCGCCGTACATAATGAGCATACTCAAAGAACTGAAAGACGAACAGGACGAGGAGGCTCTCAAGCTCGGCGATTATTGGGTAGATAACGACCGACTGTTCACTAAAGACAACGGCGAACCTCAGCACCCAAACACGACCTACACTTGGCTAAAACGCTTTTGCGAAAGGAACGGACTGCCGTTCCACGGTTTGCATAGTTTTCGTCACTTCGCGGCAAGTTCCCTAATTTCGGCAGGTCTGGACGTGACGACCGTATCGGGCGCTTTAGGACATTGCAACAGCGGAACGACTTTGAATACATACAGTCATATGTTCCAGACAGCACAAGCGCGAGTTAGCGAGGCTATGGACGGAGCGTTCGGGTTCCTGAAAGACAAACGGGGCGCGTAACGCCCCAAATACGAAAAATTTTGAAATAGCGGACAAACAGCGGACAAAACACAAATTCGGTAAAAATAGAAACCGCCGAACGGCTCTGCAAAGCCATTCGGCGATACCCAAAGTGGTGCGAGTGACGGGACTTGAACCCACACGGCAATACTGCCACTAGCACCTCAAGCTAGCCTGTCTGCCTATTCCAGCACACTCGCGAATATTCGGCGAGCGCAATCACTCACCGATATTAATTATACCACACATTTTCCGATTTGTCAAGGGGGTTTTGAAAATTTTTTGATAAAATTTTCAAAAAAGTGTTCAATCCGGCATTATTACGTCCAAACAGGGTGGGAGATGGTACATATGGTGGTCGGTAAGCGGCGTAAGAATCATTCCGCCGACAGTCAGCCGCCCCCAGAAGATAAGCAGCCACACTGAACGGAAATCCGTTGTAACGCCGCCGACACGCAAAATCTCCATCACATTCTCTTCAGGAACCATATTTTTCACTTGCGGTAGCGTCAGATTGGCGATGATTTTCCGAGTATTTTTTCCGACCTCAAGCATATATTGTTTCAACTCGGCAACATTCAACCCCGCGCAGAACTCTTTTGCCTCAGCGTATTCAAGAGCGTTCCCCGTGTCGGTAATTGACGCGCCGATTCGCGACTGCCAGTCCGCGTTGAAAATCTGCTCTTTTCCGGCAATTAACGGATTGCTCACCAAATCCTCAATGCGGTAAATATGCCACAAATGCCACGCCATCGGAACAACGTCAGTACCCGCATAAGTGAGGTCAATGCCGCTGTTCATACGCGAGGTCGGAACATTTTGATGTCCGTCCAGCACATAATCCAGAACCAAATCGGCAATGGTCTTTTCCTTACATCTCGAAACCTCTGCGGGGTGAACCATTGCGTGAACCTCCAAGGTCAGCTCTCGAATCGCCGCGATGTCGTTCCCCATAAGTTCGTTTTTCAGTGCGTCATATTTCACGTGAAACGGCGCGTACAGATTCTCTTTTGTCATTTTCTACCTCCGTGTATTCGTATTATTATAATATAATGAACTTTATCTATAACCAAATTATACCACACTTATTCTGCTTTGTCAAGCACATTATTCTTGACTTGTTGCAATGTCAGGCAGTCAATGATTTTCCGGGGGATTTTTCCCGACCTCAAGCATATATTGTTTCAACTCGGTAACATTCAGTTCCGCACAGAGCTCCTTTGCCTTGTTGGATTCCGAAGCGTTCCCATGCCGGATTATCCGACAATGTTATTCTCATTCATCAATAAAGCTGCCAATAACATCACGTTTATTTTCCTGCGCTAAGCCAAAAAACCAATTCCCCGAATTATCAAAGGCGAGTGCAGCAAATTCGTCCTTGGTAACAAACATAACAAACGAATCCGGGCTGTTTCTGAGCTCGCAGTTTATTCCCAGAGATGTAAGGCGTTCGGTCTCTTTTTCAAGCCGCGAGGTCTTCCATGCGCTGTATGCCTGTCTGTAAGCATCCTCCGAATTTTGATATTCCTCCCTTGCCTTGTCATAAACACTGGTAAACTCATCCTCCAAAAATTCCCCGTCAACGAAATACTTCGAGATAAATTCTTCGCCGACAAGCTCCACCGCATGGTCGTAGTCGTATTTTGTCCACGGAATCCCGTCGATCTTGACCGTGTTTGTTATATAATACTCCCTGCCGTATTTCAAATATTCGGCATTATTTCTGATATAACTCAGATCCATGGATCTGAGACATTTTTCCAAGGCGTCCTCATCATACTCGGCTAAGGTTTTTCCGTTGTAAATAAAATCCTTTTCCTCTTGACCGAAAGAAAAATAAAATACAGCCACAGCGAAAACGCTGTCATCACCGTGTTCCTTGAAAGCCTCAAATAACGTTTTAGTAACCGTCTTGCCGCCGAATTCTTTCAATGCGCCCTCCTCTGCAATGACGATGATACCTACATTATCTTCAACGCCCGATTCAGCCCATATTACCGAAGAACGGTCGAGGACAGGCGGCACCAAATTTTCGACAGGTTCACTGTTTACCGGGAAAGGATTGTTGGATATAGCGTAAGAATTGTCGGAAATCATAGTCCCTTTTTCACGCAGCATTCCGCTGTTCCAAATCCCTGCGCCGATAATTGCCGCCATCAAGCAGCAGCCTCCGGCAGCGGTTATTTTCGCGACAGTTCTTCTTTTCTTTTGCTCCAGGAGAAATTGTTCTCTGCGTTTAAGCAAGCTGTTTACCATTTCGTCACAAGTTTTCATAAATAAAGCCCTCCTTATCAAGCTCGGCTTTCAGAGATTTTTTTGCGCGATAAAGCAGATTTTTTATCTGACGGCTGTTCTTTTTCATAATGACCGCGACCTCGCGATTTGAAAAGTCCTCAAAATACACCAGCCACAGCACCTGCCTGTAATCGGGGGTGAGCCTTTCAAGCGCGCTATGCAGAGCCTGCTTGCTTTCCTCCGTTATATAGGCTTGTTCAAGGCTCTTCCGGTCGCTTATGCAGATGTCCATTTCCTCAATGGGAATATTCACTAGCTTAGAGTTATGCCTTATGTAATCAACTGCTGCGTTTCGCCCTATCGCGTATAGCCATGACTTAAAACTGCTTTTCCCGGAGAATTTCGGCTTTTTTGTAATCAGCCGAAAGAACGTGTCCTCGGTTAATTCCTCAGCAACGCAGACGTTGTTTACAAATTGATTCAGATAAAGTATCAGTCCGTCTTTATAATCTCCCACAATCTCCGAAAGACCGTTATCATCGCCGTCAAGGTAACGGCGGTAGCTACTTGCACCGTTGTCCATTGACTTGCTCCTTTCCGAAAGGAATTTTTATTTCCTTTACTTATTAGTCGGATAAGCTCGATAAAAGTCTCACTTGTTTTTGTATTTTTTTGAGCAGCAACGCAGCGATTGAAAACCGCACAAAGCGCGGTCTTTGTGCGGTATTGTCTCAAGTATTTTTCGAGGACTTCTTATACCTCTTTAACACTATAAACGCAGCTAACAACATTGCTTCCAATACAACCAAAATAATATATGGAAATATGCTTCCGTTGTTATCGGCGGGGTTTATTGCTGCTATATGTACTAATAAATTCCACATCAAATGATATGTCATTGCCGATACGATATTATCACCGGTAACACTCATCAGAAAACTGTAAATGTAACTTTCGACGATACAACTGATGAAAAACAACGGAATCGGAATCTCTATGCCGTTTTGCAAAAAGAAATGATAATGCCACAAGCACCATATCATACCTACGATACAGGGAACGGTCTGTTTGGGGATATTATACGTCTTGAGCAATGGCTCTAAATATCCCCGCCAACCTATTTCTTCCGCCACAAATGCCCATAGTATGATAATAAATTGAGCCGTCGAGATGTTCCCCAACATAAAATCTATTCCAAATAAGACACAATAAATCATTTTTGCCAAAATCATTGTTGTACACGCAATAATAGTCGGAAGAATGACAGCTATCAGCAAACTCTCTTTCCGAAAAATCTGCGTAAAATGCGTCTTTACTTCTTTGTTCAGGCAAAGTACAACAACTGCGGAAATTGTCGGAGAAGCAGCTTGTATTCCATAAAGAACAAAGCAAATGAAATCATTGGGTATAATTGTTTGAGAAACAACAGCGACCAAAGGAATTAAAAACGAAATGAGTAAAAACAAAATCAAATTTTTGTGTTTTCTCATTGTATTCCTCCTCTTCTGTTTTGTAAAGCATTTTTCGAGGATTTTTTGTTATAAATGATCATCATAAAACCTCACAAATTTCTCAAACAACTCCAAATTCAGCATATTCCCCCATCTGTTTCTATCAAGATTGTTGTGTATATACTCCGCTTTTTCCGCGGAGAAACGCTCCTTGTTTTCCTCAAGATTATAGTCATAATCCAGCGTTTCACGCCACTTGTCAAATTCCGCGTTAAATTTATCGACATAGGACGTATCGTGATAAACATAGTTATGCCCCTTATCCTCGAGACGAACAAAGCTGAACCGAGGATCGTCCTTGTATTTTTCATAAAAGACGTCATAACCGTAATCGGTGGGAACAACAGTATCATCGGAACTATGCAATATCAAAACAGCGGCATCGGACGCGGCAAAGCCGTCCATCGCGGTGTTCGCGGCGTATTTCCCGAATTTTATACGCTCGTGCAGCTTCACAAACGGCATCATCAAATAAATCCCGTTCCCTATCATCTTTTTACCCTCCGACTCAAACAAATCGGACGAGCTGTTAAATCCCGAACACTCTATAACAGCCTTCACCTCCGGGTGATATGTAAGAACACTGCAAACGCTGTAACCACCCCAGCTATGCCCAAACAGAACTATCGGCAAATTCGGGAAATTCTCTTCCCCCTCAACGAATGAGATTGCGTAGTCAAGGTCTATGACCCCCTGCGGAACACCGCCGACTCCCTCGCCCTCGCTTTCGTCATTCCCGGTCGCGTCATAAGCGAAAACATAATAGCCGTTATGGGCAAAATAATTCGCACAGTCCATATATGAATTATGCCCGCCCCCGCCAAAACCGTGCGCCATTACAACTATTCCGCGCTGATTTTCTCCCGAGCTGTACATATATCCGGTCAGCTTCTGCCCCTTGTCCGAGGGGAAAACATATTTTGTGCGTTGGAGGTTATCAAAATCATCAATAGAAAGCATCAGCGGTTCATAGCTTTCAAAACGCAGATTAAAATTCTCGTTGTAAATAGTTACGGTTAACACCCAATCGCCTGCAATAATCAACACAACCGCAACACATAAAATAATAACGAGAACCCTTTTCTTTTTTGATGTCGTTTTTCCCATTTTAAGCACCTCATAATAAGCAAAATTGGATAAGGCAACACCGCGCAGCGGTATTGTCTTAATTATATTTTAGCATTTTACGCGGTTGCATACAATCAACCATCACTTTTCAATCTGTCAACCGGGGGTTGCATTTCAACAGTTCACCCATTATATCAATAACTCCACCGCGCCAACAGACGCGGTGGAGCAACCATCTCTTAACCTATCACACAATCCAGCCTGAAGCACCCACGCTCCTTGGCGAACCGCACGCTGTACGCAAAATAACCGTTCTTGCCGTCAAATGTACCGACTTTTACATACAGAGTACCCTCGGCTTTATCCCCGTTGTTCTCGTCTATTACGAGAACCGCCTCGGAGATGTCAACCGCTGTGAGATTTCCGCTTTCGTTTCGGGACTTCAAATCCTCTTCCGCAGACTCGGTAAAACACTCGTCAATCGCCTCGGAGAGCTTTTCAGCGGTATCCAATCCCGACTCCGCGCATTTATCGGTCGCCAGCGCGTTGATCACGCCCGCGCCGAGATTCAGCGCCGCGCGAAGCTCCTCGGTGGAATCCTCCGCGGGCTGTCCAAGAATCGCGCTCTTATTTGCGGAATTGTAAACAGACGGAACGATACGCACAGAACCGTTGCTCACCAGAGCCATATATGTTGCGGAGAAACTGCGTTTGAAGTCGATTTTAGCCGCATTCGCAACGGACTTATCAATCTTGACAACCGCACCGTTTTCCACCTTGCAGTATTCGCCGTTCATCTCGAAAGTATGAAGCGCAACACCGAACGAAACGTTTCCGCTCACGGGAATCAGGCTCTCCGTTGCGGGGTCGAAAATCGAGCTTTCCGTGTCGCTGTTCATAACCGCGTGAGTAAACGCGGAGTTCACGTTCGCACCGTAAACTCCCTCAAGCTCCACAGCCGTGACAGCACCGAGGGCAACTCCTGCCTCGCCCTTGTAAATCGTTGTCTTGCCGTCTGCGGAATCGCTGAAATACACAGTTCCGCCAACCTCGCCGAGAATATTCACGTTCGCGCCGTCCATAAACAGCGTTGCAGCGTCTGCCGCCTGATAGCCGTTCAGATGCGCGGTATAGAGGAAATAATTCTCTCCGTCAAATACGTTCACCGCCAGAACATCGTCATTTTCATTATACGCCGCTTCGGCAATCGTGCCATCTCCGACAAAGCTCTCCGCGCCCATATCGTTTATCGTGCAGTTGTACGCATCGACAATGAACATCTTATTTCGGATTCCGTTCTCTTTTCCCGTAACTATCAGCCGCGAGCCGTTCTCGGAAATCCAGCATACCTGAGCGTCCTCAATGCTCTGAGATACCGCCAAAGATTCGGATTCGCCGTTCCACTTGTACAACCGCACGGAATTTGCGGTCTTGACATAGAACACGTTCTCATTAAGGAAATACGTTCTCTCCGCGCCCAGATCGTCTGTGATATACGAGAATCCCGCGTTATGTCCGGTCGGAAGATTAACCCCGGCCGGCAGCTTGATTTCCGTATTCTGCGGCATAATGATCGGGTCGTCCGCGCCGGAATTATCCGGAACATCGCTATTGCTGTTATCGCCGTCAATCCCGCCGCCCGAAACGTCAATATCCGGCGGATTATGAGAATTTTCGGAATCTCCGTTGCCAATATTTGTCAAATCACCGATAGGAGTTGTAATCGGCAATGCGTTGTTAAAGTCCTCTTGAGTAGCGATTTCCGCAAGAAAAACACGCGAATCGTTCATCAGCGACTTCATCAAACGCCCCGGACAGTTGATTATCGCGCCCGTAATCAAGCCGTTTCCGCTCTCGAAAACCTCTCCGACCTGTTCACCGCCGACCGCCTTTGAGCCGTCCGCCAAAAACAGCAGCTTCACGGGAATACTGCTGTCCGAATACGCTGTCAGAACATTCTGAACCTCGGAAGGCGACAACGCGCCGTTGAAAGACACCATCACATCGTACAACTCAACGGAATTTGCGTTTTGGTCAGCCTCGGTTTTCGCCTTGTCGATACGCTGTTTTTCGTCAAGCGCGGCGAGATTTCCGCCGTTGTAAACCGCGCCCCCGGGGTTAGCCAAGCTGAACGCGGCAGTGCCTACCGCAACAACCAATGCCGCAGCGGCAGCAGTCATACCTATATATAATGGGAGGGGCTTTCTTCCCGCGTATTTGCCTTTTTTGGCATTACTCAGGATTTTGTCCTTATCAAACGTGTATTCGCTCATAAGCTCCTTGTAAAAATCGTGCTTATTCACAGTACCCCTCCTTTCTTGGTTTCTTGATTTAACCGCCCCGACCCTCGAGGACTATTGCCCCCGCCGCCGAATTGAGCAGCTTTTTATTGTGATTTAAGCGGCTATCCAATCTCTTGCCGCCCTCACAGCCCAAACTTCTTTTTTTGCTTTTCGATGGTGCGGTACAGCTTGGTCTTGACCGTGGAAACGTTCAGCCCGAGCTTATCGGCGACCTCGTCCAGCTTCATATCGCAGACGAAATGGAGGTAGAAAATCCGCCCCACCGTTTCATCGCGGTTCATAATGTCATCGAAAATCTGTTTCGCAAGGATCTTGTTGGTCAGAACGTCCTCCAGCAGCGGTTCATCACGCGACAGCTCGGCGTCCAATGCAGCGGATTCCTCCTCGGAGAAGTCCGACATATTTTTAACGCGTTCGCGGCGCTTGATAAAGTTCGCCAGAAAACTCCGACACTCAAATTTCGCGATATTTATAAGGAACGCTTCCGCAGACTCGATATCATCATAGCCCTTGTCGGAAATGCGCTTGTAGAATCGGGTATAGACGTTCTGTATAATGTCCTCCGCGTCCTGAAGCCGTGAAGCGTGGCTTGTGACGAACCGTGACACCGCAGTGAACGTAGCGGCATAAACGTCATTAAAATAGGAATCGATTTCGGGCTTGCCCAATGCCGCTTCACCTCACCTTTCGTGTCCGAAACGTCTGCGCCCGACTTTTTTCCCTTTTGCACCCTTTTGCACCCTTGCAATACCGTAGTCTGCCAATACAGGAAAAAAGTTTCACAAATTTACGGGCATTTTATAACATTATCCGGAATGATTGTACAACTTCCACAAATAATCCTTGCCTTATGTGATTAATAACCATCTCATAGCTATACATTATACATTATACCATAAAACAAAAAATTTGTCAAATGGTATTTACAAATTTGTGAAAATGTGCTATAATAGTAGCTGGAGATTAATTGTTAGAAGTTAGTTATTGGGATTATAACCATAATCCGCCTATCGGCGGCGCAGTTTAGAGCATTTGACCCAAAACAACCTGCCGGTAACACATGCAAATCCAAAACGCGAGCGGCGCGTAAAATTCAAAGAAACCTGTAAGAGTAAAACTCAGGTGCGTTATAACCCAAATCCACCTTCAGGTAACTCGTGCAAATCCGAAATGTGAGCGGCGCACTGCACGCACAGCGTGCAGTGGGTCGCTCAGCAAGCACAGATGAAATCCGCTTTGCGGATTTCATCTGTGCGGTTTCGGATTTGCTTTTAAGATAAGGAGAAAAAAATGCTGAAACCGTTTTCTGATAAAATGGCAAATCTGACACCATCGGCGATCAGAGAGATTCTGAAATTCACGGCAGACCCGGAGGTAATCAGCTTCGCGGCGGGGAATCCCGCGCCCGAGGCATTCCCTACGGACGTGATACGGCGGCTGTCGGACGAAATAATGGCAGAAGAGCCGATAAACGCTCTGCAATATTCCGTAACCGAGGGCTACGCGCCGCTGCGGCAGTGGCTGGAGAGCGATTTGCGCGCAAAGGATATGTTCGCGGACGGCGATATGGTCGTTGTTACTTCGGGAGCACAGCAGGCGATTGAAACCACCGCAAAGATTCTATGCAATGAGGGCGATGCGATTCTATGCGAAAATCCGAGCTTTATCGGCTCGCTGAACGCGTTCAGGAGCTACGGAGTGAAGTTGGTCGGAGTGGATACCGATTCCGAGGGATTTATCCCCGAACGGCTTGAAGCGGCTCTGCAAGCCAATCCGAGCGCGAAATTCATCTATACGATACCGAATTTCCAAAACCCCACCGGCAACACCACCTCACTCCCCCGCCGAAAAGCGGTGTTGGAGCTTGCGAAACGGCACGGAGTCTACATTCTGGAGGACAACCCCTACGGAGATCTGCGTTTCGCGGGGGAGAACGTACCGAGCTATAAGTCGCTTGATTCCGATGGAGTGGTGATTTATGCGGGGACGTTCTCCAAAACGCTTGCGCCGGGGCTGCGCGTGGGTTACCTCTGCGCGGAATCCGAGCTTGTTCGGAAAGCTGTGGTCGGACTGCAAACAAGCACAGTCCACACGAATATATGGGCGCAAATGTTGACGCACCGATTTGTCACCACAGTGGACTTCAATGAACATCTGGAGCGACTTCGCGGGATTTACCGCGCGAAATACCAATTAATGGCAGACTCTCTGCGTGAGCATATGCCCGACTGCGTGACGTATTCCAAGCCCGAGGGCGGACTGTTCATCTGGGCAACGATTCCCGAACGGTACGATATGAACGCGTTCTGTACCGAGGCGGTTCATCAGAAAGTCGCGGTCGTCCCCGGAAACGCTTTCCTCACCGATGAGAACGCGGTTTCGCATTCGTTCAGACTGAACTTCTCCACCCCGACAGACGAGCAGATTGTCCGCGGTGTCGAGATTCTGGGAGCGTGCGCTAAGGAATACTTTAAGTGATTATAGAAAGGTTATAATTATGGAACAGGAACAGAAGAAACGAATATTAAGCCTAATCCAACCCACCAACACTCCCCACCTTGGGAATTACCTTGGGGCGATGTGCAACTGGGTGAAAATGCAGGAGGAGTTCGACTGCACCTACGGAATCGCGGACTTGCACTCAATAACCGTGCGGCAAGACCCGACAAAGCTCCGCGCGCAAATCAAGGAGAGCTACACGCTGCTTATCGCGGCGGGGCTTGACCCCGAAAAGTCTACGCTGTTTGTACAGGGACATAATCCCCATCATTCGGAGCTTGCGTGGATTCTGAGCTGCTACACCCAATTCGGCGAGTTGTCGCGTATGACGCAGTTCAAGGACAAATCCCAAAAGCACCCCGACAACATCAACGCGGGCTTGTTCACATATCCCGTGCTGATGGCGGCGGATATTCTGCTGTATCAAGCGGATTTAGTGCCCGTGGGAGTTGACCAGATGCAGCATTTGGAGCTTGCGCGGAACATCGTTCAGCGGTTCAACGGAGTTTACGGCGATGTGTTCACAATGCCCGAGGGGTATATAACCAAGTCCACCGCAAAGGTGATGTCGCTGCAAGACCCGGCAAAGAAGATGTCCAAGTCGGACGAGAACGTAAACGCGTCCGTGTCGATTCTGGACGACCGCGACACGATAATCCGCAAGTTCAAACGCGCGGTTACGGACAGCGAAACGGAAGTCTGCGCGCGCGAGGGCAAGGACGGCATTATCAACCTGATGTCCATTTACGGCGCGGTTGCGGGCAAATCGTTCGAGGAAATAGAGGCGGAGTTCAAGGGCAAGGGCTACGGCGACTTCAAGCTAGCGGTCGGAGAGGCGGTCGCGGATAAGCTCGCGCCGTTACAAGCGGAATACAAGCGGCTCTCGGAGGACAAGGCATACATCGAGCAATGTATGAAGTCCGGCGCGGAGAAAGCGTATAAGGTTTCCCGCAAGACGCTCCAAAAGGTGCAAAAGAAAGTCGGATTTGTGCAATTGTGAGAATATTCACGGCTGTGCTTCCGAAAGTTTGTGAAAAATCACGAAATTCGCGGAAAATACAAAAACCCACTTGAAATTCCCGCGATTTTCTGGTATAATATTATTTGTTACGGTATAGAGTAAAGCAGTGAATGCAAAGTAATGCAAATTCGTCACGCAAGCAAAGCACTTTACGCGACAGCGTGAAGTGGTTTGCTTAGCGAGTCAAGATGAGCGAAGCTCATCTTGACGTTGACGGATTTGCCAATTCAGATAAGGACGGTGTAATATATGGCTAAATGTGAAATTTGCGGAAAGGGCGTAACCTTCGGAATCAAGGTTTCCCACTCCCACAGACGCAGCAACAGAACTTTCAAACCCAATGTTATGAAAGTAAAGGCTGTCATGAACGGCACTCCGTGCAGAGTGAATGTATGCTCGCGCTGCCTGCGCTCCGGCAAGGTTCAGAGAGCAAGCTGATTCTAATTGACAATTAATTCCCACTCCTTGTCCAATGGCTGAGGGGTGGAAAATTTTTTTCGCCGAAATTGCCTAAAAGGCTCAGCATTCAAAATTTAAGGAGGTTGGCTATGACAGCTATTATAGGAGCCAGTGTCTTTTCGATAGTAATTATATTATCATTTCTTATAATTTGCGGCTTACCATTGGGAGAACTGACAATGGGAGGACAATATAAAGTTTTTCCAAAGAAACTAAGGATTATTTTGGTGACGCAACTTATTTTACAGATTTTTTTTGTAATTATAATTTTGCAAGTAGGAGGATTTATACCATTATGGTTTTCAGATAACATCACAAAGATAATCTGCATTGTTATGGCGATATATCTCTCGCTTAATACAATTATGAACTTCATCTCCAAAAGCAAGAAAGAAAAATATGTGATGACACCGCTTTCTGCAATTTCAGCGGTATGCTTTTGGATAACTGCCCTGACGCACTGAAATGATGAAACAAACTCCCGATTATCAATCAAAATAACATACCATCAAATAGTCGGACAATTAGACGCAGAGCCAATGAAAACAAGAGTTGTTGTAAACGGCACTCCGTGCAGAGTGAACGTATGCTCGCGCTGCCTGCGTTCCGGAAAGGTTCAGAGAGCGGTTTGATTCTGTATCGAATTTACGAAACATAAATCCCCCGAATGCGATTCGGGGGATTTTGCTTTTATCATCTTATACGCCGAATTTTCACTTTAACCGGCGAATTGCTCGGCTTGGATTCCGCGATTGCCGCATAACTGTTCTCGTTTGCTTTGTATGCCTGCTCATAGAACCAAATCTGAGAGTTAAGCGGCGGATTCCCATCAGAGGAAACTCGGCGATATTTCCCGTCCGCGCACAACTCCCGCGCCTTGACGTTATCACGCAGAATGGTGTTGAAAATCCCGCAGACGCGCTCGGCAAGAGAGCTGTCGAGAATCGGCGCGGCGACCTCCACGCGCTTTTCGGTGTTGCGCGTCATAAAATCCGCGCTGGAGATGTACACCTGTTTTCTGTTTTCTCTGCCGAAGATGTAGATACGCGAATGCTCCAAGAACCGCCCCACAACGGAAATCACGCGGATATTCTCGGTCATCGTGTTATCCGCGTTATCGCTCCCGGGAATCAGACAGCAGATTCCGCGCACGATAAGCTCCACGCGAACTCCCACGCGCGCCGCCTCGGCGAGCTTTTCAATGAGATCGCGGTCGGTGAGCGAGTTGATTTTGATACCGATGTATCCGTCACGCCCGTAAGAAATCTCGTTGTCGATAAGCCGCACGATTCCGCTTTTCAATCCCTTTGGCGCGACGAGCAGCCGATTGGTGCTCTCCACGGTCGAACCCGTCATCAGAGCATTGAACACCACGGACGCGTCCGAGCCGATGTCGCGGTTGGCGGTCATTAAAGTCATATCGGTGTACAGCGCGGAGGTGCGCTCGTTGTAGTTGCCCGTGCCGACCTGCGTAATATACGAAACCTCGTTTCCGTCACGCAGCGTTATCAGCAGCAGCTTTGAGTGGACTTTCAGTTCCTCCAGCCCGTAAATTACATTGACACCCGCGTCCTCAAGCTGCTTCGACCAGCCGATGTTGTTCTCCTCGTCAAACCGCGCGCGCAGCTCCACCAGCGCAAGAACGTGCTTGCCGTTCTCGGCGGCGGTTTTCAGCGCACCTATGATCTTACTGTCCCGCGCAACGCGGTAGAGCGTGATCTTGATGGAAGTAACGCTCGGATTCACCGCCGCCTCCTCCAACAAACCGATAAACTGTCCGATACTTTCATACGGGTAAGAGAGCAGAATATCGCGTTGGCGAATCTGCTCGATCAGAGGCTTGCCCGGCAATATCTGCGGAGAACGCTGAGGTGTCAGCGGGCGGAAGAACAACTCGGGATACCGTTCCAACCGCTTTTCCAGAACCGACATAAACTCCGGCGACAGCGGCGCAGACTGCTTGAACACAAAATTCTCGCCAATATCCAACAGCTTCGGAATCTCGTCTGTCATATCCGAATCGGGACTGCCCTGAAACTCGATTCTTACGGGGTGCAGCTTCTTGCGCTTTTTGACGAGCTTTTCCATCACCGAGCGGAAATCCACATCGTGGTCGAACAGCCCCTCGTTTATCTCGATATCGGCGTTGCGCGTCACGCGGAAAATCGCGGAACTGAGAACCTCGAAGTTATCCCAGATCTGCTTTGCGTAACGTCTGATGATCTCCTCAATCAACAGGAACTTCCCCGAGAATCCCATTCCCTCCGTATTTGGCAGGAACACGATTCGCGGGAGATTCTCCGATGCGGGGAGAATCCCGAACGTGTATTTCCCTTGCGCGTCTCCTTTACGGTGGATTTTGCACGCAACATATATCTCGCAGTTTTTCAGAAACGGAATCGGGTGTTTCTTGTCCATAATTCCCGTGAACAGCAGCGGTCTTATCTCCCGCGCAAAAAACGCCTTAAAGAACGCGTCCTGTTCGGCGCTGAGCCGATTTTCATCAAGGTGCTCCACCCCAAAAGCCGTCAGACCTCCCATTATATCCGCGTATGCCGCGTCTTTCAGGGGTAGCAGCTTTTTGACTTGACGCGCGATAGCGTTAAGCTGCTCCTTGGGAGTCATATTGGTCTTGTTTTCACGGTCTTTAGGCTCGCAGAGCAGCTTATCGCGCAAGCTCCCCACGCGAATCATAAAGAACTCGTCCAGATTCGAGCAGAAGATACGCACGAACCTGAGCCGCTCGAACAGCGGCGTTGTTGTGTCCTGAGCCTCTTCAAGAACACGCGCGTTAAACTTCAGCCATGAAAGCTCACGATTATCATAGTAGGACATAAAACCACCCCTTGTTTATGTGGTTTCCCTCAACGAATCGGGTTGGCGGGGAAAACCAAATTAGTATCTTATGAACGCCCCCTAACGGAACTAAGCTTATTAACGATTTTCTCGCGGTATTCATCAAAATGAGGCATACCGCCGCCCAATCCGTTCCGTTTCGGGAACATCAGCTTGAAGTAACTGCCGTCTTTTATTGTAATATTGCACTTCAGCGAACCGAATATTCCCTTCTTTATCGTCACATCCTGAATATCATCAAACGGGAACACATACTTAATATCCCGAGGAGTGATTTTCTCCGTCAAATCCACGGCAAACGGCGAGGATTTAATTATATCAAACTCGTAATAATGCATATTTTCCGAACACTCGGTAAGCACAAGATAATTCTGCGTTATACCGATATAAACGCTGTGTTCCGCGTATTTTTTCTTCGTCACCTTAAACGTCACCGCGCCGTCAAGCGGTTCCCCATTTTCAATCGCGGGGAGTATGTAATCAACTTGACCTTTCGTGTCCATTACGGGAACGCAATTTGAGTACACGCGGATAATCGCGGTTTCCTTGGCGTCGGCGCAAAATCCCGCGACAAACGTTTCCCCATCGGGAATAGAACCCGACAGCGACTTTATCATATTCTGCTCGTTAAATATCTGTGACATAAAAAAATCCCTTTCATCACTTCAGATAATCAAAATAATCAACGCCCACATAAACGAGCTTGTCATTTTTAACAGCAAACCCGATTTCCTCGCCCCATTCCCCCTCGCCCTCAACAACGTAAGACGCCTGATTCGGATTTTTGGGCGTGCCCACATAAACCATTGTAAACCAGCAATATTTCAAAATATCGCGCACGTTGTCAAACGAACGGCGCTTAAACTCATCATCGCTGCGCTTTGCGCACTTGATGATTTTCGTGCATAATTTGTCGATAATATCATCGGGCAGAGAGTTGAATGACTCAACGCATTTTTCCGCGTAATCGACCAAGCTCGAATTTTGAATGCCTATAGACAATTCGTGACTGTTTTCATCATCGCAAAAGAAAGTGCTTGTGAAGCTCCCCTCCCACGAAGAGTCTTCCTTATTATGCCAATTAATCATAAGATACCTCTCCAATACTAATTTAAGGCAACACCGACAATCCCGTAGGGCGATAACTGTGCGGTGCTGCCTTAATACTGTTATGACCTGATTTCCATTTCATCAAGCTTTTTAATCAGTTCGGCAATTTCTTCTTTTTTGGCAGCATTATCTTCTTGCCCTTGCTTTTCCGCCAAAATATCTTTAATTTTGCAGATGTCGCCAACTGTCAAAGCAACTTTTGGCATTGTTTCCACCCCCTTTATAAAGTTCCTTATCCTTATTATACCACACTTTTGTCGGAATTTCAAGAGGTTTTGTGCAAAGCCTGTTCAAAACGCAATATGATTCATTGTTCGGTTGCCCCCGATTACCAACTTAATTTTACTTGCCCTTTTGTGTGCTCGATCACCTGAACGTTGACCGATTTGAGATATTCAATATATTGTTGAGTTGGAGCAAAGTCCATGACAATTTGAATGACATATTTGTACTTTTTCCCCTCTTTTAAGGAAAAATGATCGAACAAGCCGTCACACAATATATAATTCACATACATTTCAATTTTTCTGTCAAAGTAATAACTGTGTTTTTCAGCTTCATCGGGCGGCAAAACTGTATCATATATAGACATATAAATCGTCTTTTTGAACTTGTCATATCTTACATGATCGATTTTATCCAAATCATAAATCATTTTTAATTCCCCTTACTTCAGCTCCGACGAAACCTTGATAAACTCGTTGAACAGCGGGTGCGGTCTGTTGGGTCTGGACTTGAACTCGGGGTGGAACTGCACCGCAACAAAGAACGGGTGAACGTCCTGAGGCAGCTCCACGATTTCCACGAGCTTGCCGTCGGGAGATAATCCCGCGAACTTCAAACCCTTATCCGTAAGCATTTCGCGGTATTCGTTATTGAACTCATAACGGTGACGGTGACGCTCGTAAACAAGCGGTTCTCCGTATACCCGCCGCGAAACACTGTCCTCGTCCAGCTTGCACGGATATAATCCAAGGCGCATTGTTCCGCCCATATCCACGCCCTTTTGGTCGGGCATAATATCGATTACGTTATACTCATAATCCCCGAACTCGCCCGAGTTTGCGCCGTTCAGCCCCGCGACATTCCGCGCGAACTCGATAACCGCCATCTGCATACCCAAGCACAATCCCAAGAAAGGAATCTTGTTCTCGCGCGCGTAACGCACCGCCTCGATTTTTCCCTCTATTCCGCGGTCGCCGAATCCGCCCGGAACACAGATTCCGTCCATGCCCGAAAGCAAGTCGGCAGCGGTTTCCGAAGTGATCTCCTCACTGTTTATGAGCTGAATATCCACGTTGCAGCCGTTCACCGCGCCCGCGTGACGGATACTCTCCATAACCGAGATGTATGCGTCCGGCAGCGCGACATACTTGCCCACAAGCCCGATAGAGAGAGGCTTTGTGGCATTCTCCTGACGGTGAACCATTTCTTCCCATTCGGTGAGGTCGGGCTTTCTGTCCTCAAGACCGAGGTGATAACACGCGGAGTGTGCCAACCCCTCGCGCTCCAACATAAGCGGAACGGCATACAGAGAGCTTGCGGTAAGGTTCTGGATAACGTCCTCGCGGCGGACATTGCAGAACAGCGCGATTTTCTCGCGCATTTCCGCGGGCACTTCGCACTCACTGCGCAGAACCAGAATATTCGGCTGAATCCCAAGCGAGAGCAGCTCCTTGACGCTATGTTGTGTGGGCTTGGTTTTCAGCTCGTTGCTTCCCGATATGTACGGCAGCAGCGTAACGTGAATGTACAGAACGTTCTCGCGCCCCTTTTCATAGCTCACCTGACGGATAGTTTCGAGGAACGGCGTGGACTCGATATCGCCGACAGTACCGCCAATCTCGGTGATTACCACGTCAACAGGCTCTGCGCCGCTGTTTGCCGCACGATAAACGCGGTTCTTGATTTCGTTCGTAACGTGCGGAATAACCTGAACAGTCCCGCCGAGGTAATCGCCGCGCCGCTCCTTATTCAGAATCGTCCAGTAGATTTTACCCGTGGTGACATTGGAATTTACCGACAGATTCTCATCGATAAACCGCTCGTAGTGACCCAAATCAAGGTCGGTTTCCGCGCCGTCATCGGTAACGAACACCTCTCCGTGCTGATACGGGGACATCGTTCCGGGGTCGACATTCAGATACGGGTCGAACTTCTGAATAGTCACGCGATAGCCGCGCATTTTCAGCAGCCGCCCCAGCGAAGCCGCCGTAATTCCCTTGCCCAAACCGGAAACCACACCGCCCGTTACAAAAATATACTTAGTAGCCATAAAATTAACTCCTTATCTTAATTTGCAAATCCAAAACCGCACAGATGAAAATTGCTTTGCAATTTCCATCTGTGCTTGCATTAAATCTCGCAAGCGAGCTTTTGCGTTACCTCTCACCGCTTCGCGGAGTGACCGCCCAAAGCGCGGCATCCTTGCCGCGCTTTGGGCGGTCACCCTGCGACTTCGTGTCGCGGTGCTCGGCAACGCTCGCGTTTTGGATTTGCACTGGTTGTCGGTAGGTTGCTTTGGATTATAGCACCCTCACCTGCGTTTTTATTGCGTTGATATGCTTTATAACGCTCCCACTTGTGCCGCTTGCATTAATCATACATATTTAATTATACCACATTCCGCAAACAATTTCAAGAGGTTATTCGGGATTTTGAGACAAAAATTCCCCTACCTTGCGATAGGGGAATTAAACTATTACGAAACCTTGCTTTCCACGGTGCTCATAAACTGCATAAGCTCCGCGATTCGGCTGTCCGCTTGAGTATAGCCGTCACGATAGGACTCGTTGATTTTGTCCGCGTCTTTTTCAAACTTGGAAATCGGCGGCAGCGTTGGTCTGAATACCATCAGTCTGCCCTGTTCCTCAAGCTCCTCCATCAGCTCAACGGTTTTACCGTACCGTTCCACGCGTGTCATACACGCTTCCTCAAACGCAGGATACTGCTTATACATCGTATGTATTATCCTACGGAATTTTGTGTAGTCCGTGGGTCGAGTGTCGCGCCCGGGCTTTGTCAGCACAACGATCAGTTTATCGCAGCCCATATCCAACGCGTGTTCAATCGGGATCGAATCGGCGATCGAACCGTCCAGATAATGCTTGCCGTCAAGCTCCACCGGTGCGCACAGCATTGGCACGGAGCAGGTCGCCTTGGTGATCTTCAGCAGCCGCTCACAGTCGTTTTCCTCGGAGAAATACTCCGCCTCGCCCGTTTCCATGCACGTGCAGACATATTCCGTTTCGATTCCGCTGTTAAAATATGTATCAAAATCGAACGGAAACTGCTTATACGGATATTCAAATGCCATTTTATCGAGATTAATAATCTTCTTGGAGTTAAGGAACTGCCTGAACCCGTAGTACGATTCATTTCGCGGAACCCTTATCATTTTCGCCATTCTGCCCTTTTGCCGCGAAACGTAGCTCATCGCGTTTCCGCCGCCCGCCGATACTCCTATTACATACGGAAAGTAAATTCCGTTCTCCATCAATCTATCCAGCACACCCGCGGTAAAAATCCCGCGAACCGCGCCGCCCTCAAGTATCAGTCCCGTTTTCATTGCTATCACCAATCCTTTCGGCACTCACTACATTTTATCACTTGAAAATTAACTTTTTATTAAGTTTTTGGAATTGTGTAAAAATTGACTTTTTCTCTCGGTCGTTGCTCCAACCTTCGGTTTAACGGAAACCAACCGATATGATTTGCGTGAAATTGCAAAATCATTCCTCAGTCACGATATTGCGGTTGATAGTAAGCTGCGGAGTAAGATTGCCGTTCTCATCATAAGCGGCGGCAATGGTGACGCTGAGAACCACATCGCTCACGTGTGTGAAGTTCATGGGATTACGAGCCGCAATGTTATATGTAAATCCCAAGGACACGGCGGTCTGGTATCCCTCAACGCCTGTCAGCACCATACGGAAACCGCTGCAATCCTTAAACGCGAACGCTGCGGCTGTTTCGCCCTCGACAAGCACGGGGTCAACCACCTTCGGACGCTCCTTGAATGTCGGCTCTTCCTCGTCCTGCTCATCGTCATCATATAGATTCTGCGCCGCGAGGATACGCCCGTTGGCGATTCCCGCAGTCATAGTCAGCTCTCTGAACACATAATCCGGGGTAATAGGCTCGCCGTCCTCGTCTATACCGTTATATACGTTGCCCGTAAGAATATAGGTGTGCGTATCGATCTGTTCGAGGGTGAACACCATCTTCGGAGCGTAAATCACTTCCTGATACGTTGCAAGCAGTTCAGCCAGTTCCTCGGCGGAAATATTGCCCGTTTCGGACTCATTCATTGCCGTAACGATTTCCGAGAGCATCTGATTCGCGTTCAAATCGGTAGAATACACCCTCGTCACGGACATCGTATTTCCGTCGTTCTGCCGAATATCCCCGCAGAACACCAAATCATGGGAATTAAGCATCATAATAATATACAGCGCCAATGCTGCGGCAACGACCGCCACGGCGACAATTCCAACAACAACTTTCATATCTTGCTCCTTATCTTAAAAGCAAATTCAAAACCACACAGACGAGCTTTCGCTCGTCTGTGTTCGCTAAGCAAGCCGCAACACCGTTTCACGGTGTTGCACCTTGCTTGCGTTTTGAATTTGCACCGGTCGCCGATAACTTGCTGAGAGTTATAACGTGCAATATTCAAGCGTCAAACGCAGTACAAATTAGTATCCCAATCGGGGATATAGGGGTGGTGACGCATATACAGCTTGTACTTTCTGTTCATTTCACCTATCATCATCGGCAGCGCAAACATATCCTCATTTCGGTGATAGAGCGCGACATTCAGCTTTGGCTTGTATTCCGAAACAGTATTCCGCGCGCCCTCAAGAGCGCGGCTCTCGCTGCCCTCAACATCTATCTTGATATACGTTGCCGACTCGCCGCGCAGCATCGTGTCGGTTTTCATCATCTTGACCTCACGGAATCGCGCGGGATTCAGCGATTTGCCGTCCGCAGCCTTTGCGTCGCTCGGCACAACACTCCCGGAGCGTCCGCCGCGCAGATTGAACGTAACCGTTGTATCCTCGTCCCACGCGCCGCAATTGTAGCACTCCAACAACGCAGAACCTATCCTATACAGCGCGCGTTTCATTCTCCGATAATTCTTTACATCGGGCTCCATAGTGTATATCTTGCTGAACTGAAGCGAGGTTTCGTTCAGAAATTCCACCACCGTGTCGCCGTTGTATGCGCCGAGATCCACATATATTTCCTCCGTACCGATGTTAAGAAGATCGAATTTCTCCTCGTCAGGAGTTTCCACCTCGCGCAGGAAATCGATTTTCCCCGTCAGTTTGTAACGGATAACGTTCTCGAAAACCCGCTTGGATTGCTCGTCCGCAAGCATTTTGTACACCTTTTTCAGCTCCGCGGAATGTTCTCTCGCGTACTCCAAATCAAACAATCCATCGCCCGCCACCGGGACGCACGGCGCATACAGCTCGTGACGCGCGGCAACACCGTAAATATGCTCCATAACTTGGGGAAGCTGCGAACCGAAGCACGTCAGAATCACGAAATCATCGCCGTACAGCTCCTCGATTTCGGACAACTTCCGCACCTTATACCCCAAGAAACTATGTCCGCGCACAAACTCATCGGAAGCCATTACCTCAGCCACACCGATTCCCTTGTCGTCCAGCACGCGCTTGATTTTTTCCGCTCCGTCTCCCATTCCGTACAGAACGATTTTCTTGCAGGTATTGCCCAGATATTGCCATAAATCTTCACTAAAACTATCCATATTACCCCTTATTTTAATGGCAAATTCAAAACCGTGCACACCTGCGGTGTGCACTCGCCTGAGTGACACGTCACACCGCGACTTCATGTCGCGGTATGCCGCGTCACTCGCGTTTTGAATTTGCGCTTCACCCCGGCAAGTTGTTGTAAACTCGTTTATCTTACAAAAGCAAATTCAACATCGAACGAATTTGCACCGATCATCATTGCGTTGTTGCGAGATTGAACGTGCTAAAACTTCATCCCGATAAGTTGTCGAAAATTCGTTTACATTATGTTCACTTTTTCGATTTCTTGAGTACATTCCACGAACATATCCGCAACAAGCTCACTACGGAGCGAATACTGCGCGAGTATCTCGTCAAAGTGCTCCCAATCGGCGTTTATGTACAACATCGCCATCTCGAATATATCGCTGTAAATTCCGCCGCGCCGAAGCAGACCGCGTTTGATGTCGTCCGTCAGCGGGAACTCATCGAGAACCTGCGCCAGCGCGCGATCCCCGCCGAACACCACCATAGACAACAGTCCCATCAGGTAGAACGATTCCGCATTATCGGCGGCATCGGGAATATTCAGTGCGATCTTCTTGCAGAATTTTGCCATCAGCAGCGACAGCCGAATCGCCTCGGCACTTTCGTTGTTCGTGATTTTCTGCATTCCCATCAGATACACCCACTCGCGCAGATAATCCAACCCGAGAATCAAAATCGCCTGGCTAATCGTGGAAACCTTGTTTGACATTCCGAAATATACGGAATTGATAAGTCTCAAAATCCTTTGGCACATTGCCGCGTCACGCGAAAGAATCTCCACAATATCGGATATTTCCGGCTCCGGCTCAGCCATAAGCTGCATAACCTGCATCAGATTCACGGGCAGCGGCTGCACCGCGCTTCCCGACATAATAGAGGGCTTCGCGAAGTAATATCCCTGCATATATGTACAGCCGAGTTTCTTGGCAAACTCGCACTCCTCGCGGGTTTCGACCTTTTCCGCGAGCATAATCTTGTTTGAATATCGGCAAACATACGCCGTTTCCTTAATGGATTTAAGCGATGTGCGGAAGTCGATTTTCACCAAATCGCACAGGTTGAACAACTCGGTATACGCAGACGAGTATTCAAAATCATCGAGAGCGATCGTATATCCGCGCTCACGAAGCTCCAACACCGCGTCAAGAAGGTTGTTATCCGCGAGCTGATTTTCGAGGACCTCCACCACAAGAATATCGGGCGAAATCAGCTTGGGAAGCCCGCGTTTAAGCAGATTTCCGGTGAAATTGATAAACGCGCGC
Organism: Oscillospiraceae bacterium; assembly: GCA_014799385.1. Taxonomy (GTDB): domain Bacteria; phylum Bacillota; class Clostridia; order Oscillospirales; family Ruminococcaceae; genus CAG-115. The sequence goes on along the minus strand of JAAVIC010000032.1, from coordinate 6,105 downwards.
GTCCCGCTGCCAATGACTTGTCTTACATCAAGACCCATAAACGCGTTTTGAACCACATCCGCAGTGGATTCATCGCCCGAAACGCCATTATACATATTCAGTTCGCCATTGCTGCGGTAAAGCAGCTCATATGCGTATACATTGTTATCACAATCAAGAATCGGCTGTCGCGCCACATAGAAATTCACTGAACAATTCCCCCCGAATTTATCAAGATTAACCTTTTTATAATTATGTGCTGATATACCATCATTTCTATTATACACTATTTATTTGTTATTTTCAATAACGCTCCGAATAATTTGTGCATATTGCACAAATTTTCGATAGTGTTTTCTATGTTTCGTCAAGCACACATCGGAAAAATCCCCCGATTCGGGGGATTCTTGTGTGGGGGCGTAAGGATTGCCCCCACATCGGATTGTGATATGTAGTTTATATACATACTGAATCCCCCGATTCAATTCGGGGGATTCAAACTGTAAAAATTTGCCTTTCAGACCGGTGAGGATTTCTCGGCAGCCCGAAAAACTATGAAATCACGCTCATGGGGTCTATCCACTTGTCGCCTTGCTTTACGCCGATATGCAGGTGCGGTTCCTGAAGAATCTCCGCCTGGTTAGTGTCTCCGGTCTTGCCAATGATTTCGCCCTGTTTAACTTGTGCGCCGTTCTTGACGTTCAGTTCCTTGGCAAGCCCGCAGTACTGAACGGTAAGCCCGTTGCTCTGCTCGATCGTGACGGTAACTCCCCAGACAGCGTGGTTCTCTATCTGCTTGACCACGCCCTCGGACATCGACTTGACTTCCGTTCCGAGGTCGCAGAGAATATCGCACCCGTCATGAGACTTCCACACGCCCAGCGTCTGGGATTTCACAAGTTCACCGTTACTGAACGGATTTGAAACCTCGCCCTCAACGGGCATAATGTTTCCGATAGCGGTGTTTACGGGCTTGTTGACCGGCTCCGTAGGTTGGGATTCAACGGGGGTCTTGTTGGAGGAGCTTTGCGGTTTGGAGTCGTCGTCCTTTGGGACGTTCGTGATAGGTTTCTGAACCGGAACGTCCGATTCGGCGGGGGGAGTGTAGCTCCAGACATTCGTTGAGGTGTTTGTAGCGGTGGGAATCATTCGCCGCGTCATCGATTGATACGCAGCCACCGCCGTAACCGCCACAGCCGCAACACCAATCGCCGATGCTGCTGCCGTGATTTTCCAACTGTTTTTATTCTGCTTTCTGTTCTTCATAAGATACTTCCTTTCGGTGGTTTGTTTGCCTTTATAGGGGTATGTGGATAGTTTTGCCATTTCGCGGAAAAATATTCATACCAAACAGCAAATCTAAAAACGCGGACAATAATGTATGTCAGTTTGCAGAAAAAGACTACCTTCAGACTGTCGAGAAGCCCTCAGATACGAGGAAGGCACACCGCGGCTAGCCTTAATGGCTGCCGCGTGTGTGCCTGACGAAGTAGATGAGGGTTTATCGACAGTCTGATATGTGAAAGTTTCCTGAAAATTCCGCCATTCGCATAAATTTCCACGAAAAAACATTTGACAAATCGTCGAAAATATGGGATAATGTAAATAGGGTATAATTTAGACGGGCAATCAAAGCACACTATAAAATCGCAGTTTAGCGCATTCAAACCCGAAACAGCCTATAGGAGGCTAGTGCAAATTCAAAACGTGAGGTAACGCTCAGCGAGTGCGCACGGTTTTGAATTTGCTTTCAAAATCAGGAGGTACATAATGAAAATAAAACGATTGCTGGCACTGTTTATGGCGGCAGTGATATTCACATCGGGGGTATCGGCATTCGCGGAAACCGCGGAAAGACCCGATGTTTCGCAAACGGGCGGGACTTCCGATACACCCGATGACGAGGAACAAGGCGAGGGTTACACACCCGTTGACATCACGGGATACACGCTGTGGGACGGCACATCGGACTTCCAAAACGACGTGAATTATTACATAGACAAGCAGACCGATATAAATATGAAAACCACACGGACGCTGCCCGAGGGCAGCCGTTTGGTGATTCGAGACGGCGGGGATCTGAGGATTTTCGTGGGGAGCTTTCTGAATCTTGACGGAGAGCTGCTGATAGAGCCGAACGGAGCGTTAACGATTTCCGGAACAATGCAAACGACAAGCTCCACCAAAATGGACAATCTCGGAAACCTTGTTCTTACGCCCAGCGCTGTTGTGAATCTTCGCACCTCGGTCGAATCGCCCGAAGATTCTCACATCAACTGCGCCGGTACGCTGAACATCTACAAAAGCGGCTCAATAAACGCAGCCGGCTCAACAACGTTCCAGAGCGGAAGCGTTGTGACCGTTACGGGAAAACTTACAATTCCCGAAAGCGGAAAGCTGTTTATGCGCGGACAACTTCTGCTGACGCTCAGCGGAAAAATGGACGTTGCGGGGTATATGTCGCTGTCGGGAGAGCTGCACAACAGCGGAACGCTTGAATTTCAAGAGTGGATAAGATTCTATCGGTACGAAACGGGAAAGCTGATGCGTTCGCAGAGCGGGCGGTTCAACGACCACCGCAGAGTTACCATTTCTCAAAGTCACAGCTCCGCATCGGGCAATAAATTAAATATCAAGGGAATTGACGTGTCGCGCTATCAGAACGCAATCGACTGGGAAAAAGTCGCGGCGTCCGGTGTGGAATTCGCGATGATTCGCCTGTCGCTCGGCTCTGTCGAAGATCCGTACAACGGACAAGACTCGCGCTCGGACTACAACATCACCGAGGCTCTCAAGGCGGGAATCCATGTGGGAGTTTACCACTATCTTAAAGCGCATACGGTAGAAGAAGCCCGCGCCGAGGCGCAATTTATGCTTAATCTGCTTAAGAATTACAAGGTGGATTATCCCGTTGTTCTGGATATGGAAGAGCCGTGGCAGCTCAATAATCTCACCAACGAAGAGCGCACCGAAATGGCTCGCGTGTTTATTGACGAAATCAAAGCGGCGGGGTATTACCCGATGTTGTACAGCAGCACCAACTGGCTGAACAACAGCTTCGATATGGACAGGCTCTCCGATGTGGAGCTGTGGGTTGCCGACTGGCGCGGTTATTGCGGTTACACGGGAGAATACGGAATGTGGCAATACGGCGTTATTGCTCAGGTCTCCGGCATTGAGGGCGAGGTTGACGCGAACATCGGCTACAAGGACTACGCGAAAATCATCAGGGACGGCGGTTACAACCACCTTGATGATTGATTAAATATGAAACTCCGTGTGTTTTTCATACGGAGTTTCATCATTTTATACAAATTTACCACTGAATGTTTAATAATTATGTCGAATCTGTAAAATGGTATTGACAAAATAAATTTCTTATGATATAATATGATAAAAGCCAAACATAATTAATACACGATAGATTGGCAAATTTTGCAGAACTATTTTTGGGGGGATTTTTATGAAATTCAAAAAGTTTTTATACGGTTTAATAGCCGTTGCGGTCGCAATGGGAATGCTGACAACTACGTTGTACATAGAACGCAGCCAAAATGTAGCTGTTGCGGCAAACGCGGGAGAAACCATAGAAATAGCCGACAGCAACAACGCAACCGGCACATTCCGCTATGAGGTTAATTCGGACGGCGATACGGTGACGCTCACCGGATATAATGATAGTGCCGACTATCGTCCGACTGGTTTTACGATTGATATTCCGTCCACCGTAACAGACAGTAATGGAAAAGAATATACGGTAACGGAAATTGGAAGTGAAAATGGATATTATAGTTCGGTGCTTCCATATGGCTGCCGAGCTGAGACGATCACGATTCCAAACACTGTCACAAAAATCAATAATAGTGCATTTTATTATGCTCAATATTTGAGATCTATTACAATTCCGGGCAGTGTTAAAATAATTGGTAATAGCGCATTTGCAAGCTGCTATGCCTTGAGCAACGTCACAATTTCGGATGGTGTTGAAAGAATTGACGGTAGTGCATTTACCGGATGTGGGATGTTGACTTCCATTAATATCCCGGGCAGCGTTAAATCAATTGGTATGTACGCATTTTCTAATTGCACTATGTTAAAAACAGTCACGATTCAGAATGGCGTTGAATCAATCGAAGAATTAGCGTTTTCTTCTACTCCGATAACATCGATCATCATTCCAAACAGCGTTACAAACATCAGCGGAGGTGCGTTTCAGTCTTCAATGCTTGAATCTGTCACGATTCCCGGCAGTGTTAATACTATGGGAATCGGCATATTCTCCCAATGTTATAGCCTGAAAAATGTCATAATTGAAGAAGGCGTGAAAACGATTCCCACCAATATGTTTGCAATGTGTTCGATATTGGAAACAATTAGCATTCCAAATAGTGTTGTATCAATTTGCGATGGCGCATTTATGTCCTGCCCACAATTAAAGTCTGTCAAAATTCCCGAAAGTGTTGACTCAATTGGGCAAAGAGCATTTAATTCAAGCGGATTGACCTCTGTCACGATTCCAAAAAGTGTTAGAACAATTGGCGACAATGCATTTTCAAATTGCCGTAATTTAAGAAAGGCAAATATTCCCGCTAATATTGTTGTACTCGGTGATGATGCATTTCCTGCAACTCAAACCGAAATTACCTTTGATGGCACCCAAGCACAATGGGATAAGTTGGGTCTGGAAGTAAGGAGGAATCCGTATGACCCTAGCCAAATTACAGGCAATGGTTATCTTTTAAATGTCACAATTGCCGGGGGTGAAGGAACCCCAATCGATAATTCGCTTCCCGCTCCTACCGGTTTGAGCTATGTATCGGTGAGTGAAAGAGACGTTCAAATTAGCTGGCAGCCGGTAGCAGGAGCATCGAAATACATATTTATGTATCGTAAGTATATTAGTGGACCGGACCCCCATATGTACAGTAACTGGTATATGAATTATATTCCGTCAAACTCGATTGATGAGTACGGCAATGTTACTATCGAACTGAGGGGATTGGTAAGGAATACGCAGTATGTCCTCACTGTTGCGGCTATAAGCGCAGATGGAACAGTTGGAGAGCTTTACCACAACCCCGATGGTTCACATTTTAAATTCGAAGCAGACTATGATCCCACTTACCGCCCGCCAACAAATAACTCGGCTCCAATAATCGATAACGAAACCTTTGAAGATCCGGGCTTGTCTTCTTTCCAACCCCAAATCATTGTAAATAAAGTGGACAGTGAAACCCAAGCCCCCCTTGCAGGTGCTGAATTTAGCATTTACACCGACAAGGCATGCACAAAGCTGCTCAAAAGCCAAACAACAGGTGCTAACGGCGAAGCGGTTTTCTCCATCAGCATTGATGAGTGGCTGAAATATCAAATGTATTACATCAAGGAAACTAAAGCTCCAAGCGGCTATAAGATTTCCGATCAGGTGGTCAAGGCAGAGTTCGATGCAGACAAAGCCCAAAGAGGCAAAATAGCAGCATTTTACACTAACGACCCCGACGCGGTTCCTTCCGACACAACTCCGCCCGTATTTGAGAACGAGAAGGGTTCTGACCCCGATTCGTCTTCAACACCGACTCCGCCACCCACAAGCTCCGACCCGGGCAGCTCCGAACCGGAGAGTTCAGAGTCGGAAACCTCTAAGCCCGATAGTTCAGAGCCGAACAGTTCCGACTCGGGAACTTCCGATCCCGAAAGTTCCAATCCGGGCACCTCCGAACCCGACAATTCAAGGCCGGAAAGCATTCCGTCAAATCCGCCGACAAACCCGCCGACAGGCAGCGCGTTAGCGTTCCTCGTCCCCGCGGTTCTGGCAAGCGGCGCGATGGTTATCGCAGCATTGAAGCGGAGAAAGTAATCCAACGCGAAACCACAGACATAAAAAATCAGCGCGAGGGCATTGCCTCCGCGCTGATTTGCTGTTTTTCCACAAACCGAAAGCCCCGCTGCTTTGAGGCGGGGCTGTTTGATTTAAGTCTATCAGAGATCGGTGAGGTTCATTTCTTGAGCCAGTTTCTTTCCGGCAGCGGAATTTATGAACTTGTTGTAATTTTCGGTCGCAACTCTTATAAATTCCTTGTCGTTCGCCTTCTCCGGAGGAATGTACGGCTTTCCGGGCTGACGGTT
>JAAVIC010000031.1 GCA_014799385.1 Oscillospiraceae bacterium | reverse complement strand
GTCTTGGGTCGTCCAAGCTCTTTAAACGTCCCTTTAATTCTTCTATCTTCATATTTCTTATTATACCATATTTTTCGCATTTTGCAATGACCTTTTTAATTTAAATGCTGTTGGTCTGGCCCAACCCTCAATTGCAAGCAGAACGTCATTGCTGTTTTCGCAGCGGTTGAAAATGCTCATATTGTAAAAATCGAAATCGATAATATTTATTTGGCTGTGATTTTTCCAGATTTCATCACGCAATCGGTCGACATAGCTGCTCCAATTCCGTTTCATCAAAAGCAGATTTTCACCGTACAGATCTTCAATGGAGAGCCTGTCCTTTACGGCAAGTCTGTGATGTATTGATACCGCGCAGCAGAACGGCTCGCGCGATAATTCAAGCCCGGCGCAGGCTCTTAAATTCAGCATAGTTTCATCGAATATTCCGCCTATTACATCGATATTTTTCCCGAAATTTCCGAGAATTTCACGCGCATTTTCGGGAGTATTTTCAAACGGAATAAGCTCAAATTTCAAATTCGGGCAATACATCTGGATTTTCGACCAAAGCCCCGCCAACAGCTGCGCCGGGGTCATCGGTGACGTGCCTATTCTAATGACATTGCTGCCGGGCTGCATGGCGTTTTTCGCGCGGATGACCGATTCCTCACAATATTTGATAATATATTTTGCGTCTTGACAGAGCGATTTTCCGGCTTCGGTGAGAGTAAGTCCGCGGTTCGAGCGGTCAAAAAGTTTTACGTCAAGCGAGTTTTCCAACAAATTCATCTGTTTTATTACCGCTGTAGACGTGATAAACATTTCTTCGGCGGCTTTGTTGAAGCTGCCCGCGTCGGCGACTTTTAAGAATGTTTCAAGCTGCGGATTATACATCGGCGCTGTTCCTTTCAAATGTCTCAAATGTCAAAAAAAATCCTTATAATAATTATAATATATTTTTATGAAATGTCAATAGCTAAAACTCAAAGGTATAAACCGCATAACCTTAAAACGTGTAAAACGAAAGGAACAGAACTCAAACTCGCGTCCGGAGCTTAAAGAAAACTCCTGCGAACTTTTTAAGAAATCGCGGGAGTTTTCAATTAAAAATTATTGTGGTGTGGTGATTATCAATTCCGCCCGTTCAAGACCACTCTCGGTAACAAGCCAATTCTTTATTATCTGCTCTTCGGATTCGCTTAAAGGCTCATCTACGCTTGCAGTCAGCACAGCATATTCGCCGTCATTGCCGGACATTGTTCCGCAGTAACAGTCTTGCAGCTTCGTAAATATCACGGACGCGTTTTCCGAAATTTTTATGTAGTCAACGCGGCTTTCCTTATCGCGTTCAAGAGCTTCCAGTTTTTTCTGCTGTTCGTCAAGCAAAGCCTTTTGTGATTCCAATTGCTCGTTCAATTCCCGAATTGTCTTTTCCTGAATTGCGATTGTAATTTTATCGCTGTTTTCACCCTCGATCACGGTTTTATTTTGTGTAACTCTCAAAGAATAATCTTTCAAATTATATTTAACGAGTTCGCGTTCAAGACGGGCTATCACATCATCTGGAATAGTATCTCCGACCAACGAAACCGAAATTACTTTATTAACATTGTCGGTGCTGCTCTGAACGACCTGTGTATCGGCAAACACAAACTCATTGTTAATGTAGTTTGTGATGTTTCTTTCCATTACGGTCGAATACACGGTAGCCGCGCCGATAAGAATACTCGGTATCACGGTGATTATTGTGATCACCGCCACACCGTTCTTGATTTTCCTTTGCTTTTTAGAATTGGCAATATCGTATGCCGGAATTTTCAAAACCTTAGTTACGAACTCCGCCGAGAGCATAATAAAAAGAGTATTTATCGCGAACAAATAAAACGCTCCGAAAATGAATCGAGGCTGCAATGTCGCGATTCCGTAACCCGCCGTGCAAAGCGGAGGCATAAGCGCGGTCGCGATAGCAACTCCGGGAATTACGTTGCTTTTCTTTTGACGGGTATTTCCTATCGTTCCCGCAATGCCGCCAAACAGCGCGATAAGTACGTCCCATATCGTAGGACTTGTACGCGCTATCATCTCACTTGTCGGAATATCAAGCGGAGTAATTATAAAATACAAGGTCGATGTTATCAGACTGATGACCACCTGCGTTGCAAACCGAGTAAGCGCCTTGCGAAGCATTGCGAGATCTCTCACGGCAAGAGAATAACCCATAGTCAATATTCCGCTCATCAGCGGCGAAATAAGCATTGCACCGATAATTACGGCAGTGGAATTGACGTTCAATCCGATTGAAGCGATCAATATCGCAAGCATCAATATCCACATATTCGAGCCGTGAATGACGGTGTTTTCTTCCATCATTTCGCGAAGCTCGGCGTGATTCATAGTGTCCTCGCGCATATCAAAAAGATTCCGAAAGAAATATTTCATTCCCGATTTTACCTTTTTAGTTTGTGAATCCATGTTTTTACCCCCCGATTTTTAATAATTAAAAAGCAAGTTCAGCCGAAAGCAAAATACCCTCTCATTAAGCGGGAATAAGTTATGTAATAATTGATTTTTAGGTTCTTTTTTCATAAGCTAGCCTCCAATCCCTTCTTTAGTTTAGCATATTTTTTGAGGAATGTCAAGGAAATATGATAAAATACACAGGATTGAACACAGATGAATTATTAAGACAACTCCGCACAAAAGACTTGCAAAAACAGAAAAAATAATGTATAATAAAAATATGTATAAGCAAATAAGCATGTCCATGCTGAACAATGAATTGTTACAGGTGCGGACAAAGAGCTTCCGGAGCAGATAGTTCTGTAGGGCGAGTGGTTAGCACTCATCAAGCCGCACCTTTTCGGATTTTTGCGGAGTGGGATAAGGAGAAAAACTATGGACGTGAAAACCTATGTATCAAACGAAGAGTTGCTTGCTCTTACAAAAAAGGCGTTTGACAATGATGAAGTTGCTGAATTTCTGTGCGGAGAAAAGGAATATGCAATCCACGGCAATCGGGATATACATACTAACATTCCTACTGATTTCAACAGAATAGTAAGAAATGGTATATACAAGTTATATTCAGAGACACACGATGAAAAAATCATAGCTGAATTTCGCAAGGCAATTGAAAATTTAAACGATACACCTACTCGAGTTTGGTGTGCTTATATGGCTTGCTGGAATCAGATTCTTAACGAACATTCTAAGCATCCGGCGCCGTTTGTGATGGTGGATGAAACTCTATTAAATAAAATGAGAGTTAATTTGCAAAGGAATGAGATGTCACTCCGAAATTGTAAGGATTGGATAGGCAATAACAAAGACGATGGATTGTGGGGCTATATAAACCATTTAGACAGTATCTTAATGAAGGATTGTGGGGTGTGTTTACTATGCAACAACCGTTAATTCTATGGCTAAAGAAGCATTTGATTTAACGAATGTTAAGACGGCTTGAAAAAATACATTGATGAGGTAAAAAGACAATGAAAATACTTGCAGTAGATTACGGCGACAGCAGAACCGGTCTGGCGATATGTGACGAGGGAGAGATCCTCGCGTCACCGCTTAAAACGCTGTTCGAGCGGAATTTCGACCGATGTGTTGAACAGACGGCGCAGGCGGCACAGGAGAATCACGCAAAGCTGATCATAGTCGGCGACCCGGTAAATATGAACGGCACGCGCGGCGAACGCTCCGAGAAGTGCACGCTGTTTGCGAAAAAACTCCGCGAGCTGGTGGAAGTCCCCGTGAGAATGTGGGACGAGCGTTCGTCCACCGTCACGGCGATTACATATATGAACGAAATCAACAAGCGCGGCAAAAAGCGCAAAGAGGTGCTTGACCAAGCGGCTGCGGCGGTCATTCTGGAGAGTTTTCTTCAGTATCGAAAAAATCATCCGGAGGAGAATTAATGTACAGAGTTTCGTTTACCGGTCACAGACCGCAAAGTTTGCCGTATTTCGGCGAGGACGACCCTGCGTTTCTGGATATGATGTCGCGATTATCGGCGGAAATCGACCGACTGATTGCCGGCGGCGCGGAAGAATTTTACACGGGAATGGCGCGCGGCGTGGACACGTGGGCTGCGGAGTTGATTCTCGATAAGAAAAAGAGCAGTCCCGCGCTGAGGCTGATTGCCGTGCTGCCTTGCCCCGATCAGTGTAAGGGCTGGAGCCGCGCGGATATAGCGCGATATGACTCTATCATCGCGCAATGCGACAAGGTAATGACCATCTCCCCGAAATACACCGATGATTGTATGCTGAAGCGCGACCGCGCACTGGTGGAGCTGTGCGATGTGCTTGTTGCGGTGTATTCCGGCTCTGCGGGCGGCGGCACGGCATACACAGTACGGTACGCGCAAAAAAATAAGCGTCATATTTCGATAATCAAACCGATAATGTAAATCTATTACAAAGTAATTTTCTTGTGAATGAGGTCTTGACAATTCATATCGTGTATGCTATAATGATAAAAAGACCAACCGAGTTTATTCCCAACAACGCAATGTAAAAAGGAGAAGTTATGGACAGAAAAGCAAAATCCGAGAAAGTTCTCGCGAAGTACAAAATCAAAATCAACCCGAACCTCCCGCGAATTGAAAACGAGGAGGAAGCGCGAATAAAATCTCCCGAGGAAATTGTAAAACGCGCCGTGGCGGCATTCCTTACCGCGCAGATTGCAATTGATATCATGAACGGCAACGGCGCGGCAGAATCCGCGGAGTTCTTTACACCGATTCTGGAGCGTTTCGGTTTGAAGGACGAGCTGACTGATGACGAAAAACCGTATTTTGACCTTGCCAAGTGTGATGACATCTCCGAAGATGATGCGAATCAGCTTCAGTGGCGGATTGAAATGTGCGTGGTGCTGTTCTGGGCGTGCGGATTCCGCAAGAAACTGGAATTTCCGCCGTCAGAGCTTTCGGATACCGGCTCCGAGGTTGCGCTGATCGGAAGCTGCGGAAATTTCGAGGATCTTATGAATCACGTAAAAATGCGTTCCGCATCGGAAATTCTCGATATGGCGGACTTGCTGTTCCGCGCGGATTGGGCGTGCGTTGAGGCTCGTATCAACAACGACCCGTCCGCCCTGGGCAAAACCGGACAATTCTTCAGCGATGTAATCGTTGAACAGCACAAGGGCGTCAACTGGCTGAGATGCGCGGTTGACGCAGATGATTGGGATAACGTCCTACCGCATACATAAGCGGAGGTGCCCCGAACCCTACGCGTTTAGTGGGGGGACAACCCTTCGGGAGCGGGCTAAGTCTTGGACAACGCTTACTGCGCCGTAGGCGCAGAGCGTTGTTGCCTGTCGTCCTCTGTTGGCGGCATCCGTGCCGCCTTTCGGGACGACAGCACAAACATCCTGTTTGTGCCAAGCCTTTGCATTTCTCGCTGCGCGAGAAATGCTCAGCAAACCCTAAGGACGGAAAAGCCCCCACCCATTTTGGACGGTTGCGGCTTTTGGCGGTTTCGCGCGCAGCGCGAAATGCAATTGCCATTAGGGCAATTGCAACAGTTTGTAGAAAAAGCCAATTTAATTCGCATTTCTCAGACTGTCGAGAAACACTCGCAGACGAGGAAAAGCCCTAACGGCTAGGCTTTATGCCTGCCGTTAGGGCTTTGACGAAGTAAGCCCCGCCGCTTTGCGGCGGGGCGGTGCGAGGGTTTATCGACAGTCTGTTATTTTATCTTTTTCTACACATTAGTTACACCGGAATATGTTCTCAGAATATCCTCGGCGATTTCGCGCTGACTGCGGCGAGTGTCCATAGCCAGCTTTTGTATATGCCTATGTGCCTGATTTTCGGTGAGATTGAGGTACTCGATAAGACAGCACTTGGCGCGGTCGATTATTTTCACGTCCTCAAGCTGCTGCGAAAGCTCCGTTTTTTCCTGCCGCAGCCGCGCGATGTTCTCTCCCGCGAAAGCAGCCATTTTCACCGTCTGCGCAAGAACGCTTTTCGGAAACGGCTTTCCGAGAACGAACGCGCCCGTAAAACGTATGCGGTTCTGTACGTCCTCGGCAATGTCCGCGCGCGCCAGCACGATAATCGGCGCGGCGGTACGCTCCGCGGCGGCAGCAACGAAATTCAGTCCGAACTCGCTGCGCAGCGGCGCGGAAACTATTATCGCGTCAAACTGCGCCAGATCAGCGCATTCGGCAGCTTCATCGTCACAGCACAGCTCCACCTCTGCGGAAAGCTCACCCAAAGCGGCGGAAATGTTCTCCGCCGATTCGCGGGTCTTGGCATTCACAAAAATCCTCATGTAATCTCCCGAATCGCGCCGCGTTAGTTATTCACATAAAGCTGCTTATACGGCGACGCGGAATTAGGCGTAAGTTTGTAAAATTTCACGCTCAGCAGCTCGTCGGTGTTGCCGCCGAAATGCTTGGTGAAACGCTCGATGTACTTTCTTATCGTCTGCTTTTCCTCATCGGTCGCCTCATTGCAGCAGACCTGTTTGGGCAGTCCTTTTGGAGCGTTTTCGCTGCGGATAAACATCTCGCCGCCGTGCATTCCCGTGCCGCAGAACGAACCTACGGGAGTACCCTCAACGCCGATTCCGAGGACGATTATAATGCCGCCCGCCTGATATTCGCCAAGGAAGTCGCCGACCTTGCCGCCGATTACGATAGTCGGATACAACTCCTGATAGCTTTTCATATGGATTCCCACACGATAGCCCGCGTTGCCCTTGACGTAGATCTCGCCCGAACGCATAGCGTAACCCGTGGTATCTCCGCAGTTTCCGTGGACGATTATTGCGCCGTCATTCATAGTGTCGCCGATTGCGTCCTGCGCGTTGCCGTGGACAATGATTTTCGAGCCGTTAAGGTACGCGCCGAGCGCGTTTCCGGGAGTACCGTGAATCAGAATCTCCTTGCCCGAAAGTCCCGCGCCGATATAACGCTGACCAAGCACGTTGTCCAGCTCGAACTTCTCCTCGGAGCTTTCGCGGATAGTCTTGTTAAGCTCCGTATACCCGTGATTTTTTGCGTCAATGTTCATCTGAATATACCTCCCAGCTTCTCTTCTCTGCGCTCCTTGCCGAACATCATCATCTGCGGTCTGTCTTTGAGCATATCGATATCGACCTCGCCCAGATCAATGCGCTCCTTAATCATGGAGGTATAGATTCCCGCGCGCTTTACATCGCCCATCAAAATATATCCCTTAAGCGTGTTGTCGCGGAAAACCAGCTTTTTATATGTATTCTCGGTTTCGTCAATCCATTCCTCGCCGTCATAGCTGCCGGCGGTGATTATGTGAAGTCCGAAAAAGCCTATCGCGTTCATGGGAATTGCGTTGACGTAGTAATTCTCGCGCCCCGCCATATTCCGACCCGCGACCTCTCCCTGCATATATGCGTTCGGAAGCAGCGCAAGAATCTTGTCGCTGTCCGAGGAAGCATCATGGCTTACCGTGCAGTCGCCCGCCGCGTAAACATCGTTCAGCGTGGTTTTCTGGGTATTATCGGTAACGATTCCGCGCTCGACCTTTCCGCCCGCGTCCGAAACCAACTCGGTATTCGGGCGAACTCCGACCGCGATGATAAGCATATCGAAATCAACCGTAACTCCGTTTTTGAGCTTTGCGGAATGCTCCGTAAGCTCATCGGCGGATGTGCCGAGAATAAAGCGAACTCCTTGCTTTTCGATGTGCTTTTGCATCTTCACGCCCGCGCGGACGTCCAGAATGGACGGCAAAATTCTGTCCGCCATATCCACCACGGTGATCTGCGCGTGGTATGCCGAGAGAGCCTCAGCCGCCTTTAATCCGATAAGTCCCGCGCCGATAATCAGTACTTTCATATTCGGCTTGATTTCCGAACGGATAGCCTTTACGGAATCGTAGCTCATAAATGTGTGATAATGAACCTTGTCAAGCCCGTTCATCGGCGGAACGAACGGCTTTGAGCCTGTCGCGACCATCAGCTTGTCATACGGCACGGAGATTCCGTCATCAAGAACAACGAATTTGTTCTCAGTGTTGATTTTTGTTACTTTCTTTCCGAAAACGGTTTCCACACCGTTTTTCTCGTAGAAATCGGGGTCGCGGTAGTAGATGTTCTTATCCGTTACCTTGCCCTGAAGCCAGTAAGAAATCAGCGGGCGGGAATAGGTGTGGTATTTTTCGTCCGAAATAACGGTGATTTTGCCGTTCGGGTCGATCTCGCGGATTCCCGAAATCGTGCCGACCGCCGCCGCGGAATTGCCAATAATTACATAATTCATCTATTCTCACCTCTCCTCGAAAACAATCGCCTTGTTCGGGCAGCCCTGAACGCACGCGGGTTCTCCGTCGTGGTTCTTGGTGCACAAATCACACTTCTGAATCCTATGACCCTCTTCGTCAATAACAATACAGCCGAACGGACAGCTCAATACGCAGGTATAGCACCCCACGCAGCGGCTCTCATCGCAAACCACCACACCGTCCTTGATTGACAGCGCGCCGGTTATACAGCCCTTTACACAAGCCTTTCCGTCACAATGACGGCACTGAACGGCGAAATTCACGTCCGAGCCTTCCTCAACCTGAATACGCGCTACCGGTTTTTTGTCACCCTTAAATGCCTTTATCATATCGGGAGCACCGCTGTTTGCCGCCGCGCAGTAAAACTCACACAAATGGCAGGCTAAACACCAATCTTCGTTTACGTAGACCTTTTTCATACGTTACTTATTCTCCTTATTTTAATTTGCAATTCGCGAACCGACGAAACCACCTTCGGCGATTTCGTCTAGCCGAGCGGCTTTACCTCCGCTTCGCTGCGGCAAAGCCGCTCACTTTCGCGAATTGCCTGCCCCTATATAACGTTGACTATTCTCCTGCGTGCTGTATGCCGAGTATATCCAGTTCCTTTTGTGTAAGCCCCACGCCACGCAGCATAAGTCTGTTTCCGCGGAGAGCCTCAATGGAGTTAATGCCCATACCGCCCATCATTTCCTTGATTTCGTGGTCCCAAGCCGTAACCAGATTCACCAATCTCTCCGCCGCAATATCGGGATTCAAACGCTTTACCAAGTCCGCGCGCTGTGTCGCGATACCCCAGTTGCACTTACCCGTATTGCAAGAGCGGCACAAATGGCAGCCCATTGCCAACAACGCGGAAGTCGCAATGTAAACCGCGTCCGCGCCGAGGGCTATCGCCTTTACAACGTCCGCCGCAGAGCGTACCGAACCGCCGACAACCACCGAAACATCGTTGCGTATTCCTTCATCGCGCAGCCGTGAATCCACCGCCGCGAGGGCAAGCTCGATCGGAATGCCCACGTTGTCGCGGATTCGTGTGGGAGCCGCACCCGTACCGCCGCGGAATCCGTCAATTGCGATGATGTCCGCGCCCGAACGCGCCACGCCGGACGCAATCGCCGCGACATTATGTACCGCCGCGATTTTTACGATTATGGGCTTTTCCCAGTTGGTCGCCTCTTTCAGCGAGATTACCAACTGCCGCAAGTCCTCGATGGAGTAAATATCGTGGTGCGGTGCGGGAGAGATAGCGTCCGTGCCTTTAGGAATCATACGGGTTCTGGAAATCTCATCGTTGATTTTCATTCCCGGAAGATGTCCGCCGATACCGGGCTTTGCGCCCTGTCCCATCTTGATTTCAATCGCCGCGCCCGCGTCCAGATATCCCTTGAAAACGCCGAAACGTCCCGAAGCCACCTGACAAATGGTGTTCGCGCCGTACTTGTAAAAATCACGGTGAAGTCCGCCCTCACCCGTGTTGTAGAACGTTCCGAGTTCCGTTGCGGCTCTTGCAAGAGATTCGTGCGCGTTCTTGGAAATCGAACCGAAACTCATCGCCGAAAACATAATCGGCACGTCCAGCTCCAGATACGGAGTCTTTTCATAATGCGCCTTACCGTTCTTATCATATGTAATCTTCTGGTTTTTCTTACCGAGGAAGGTCTTGGTTTCCATCGGCTCACGCAGCGGGTCTATCGGAGGGTTGGTGACCTGCGACGCGTTCAGCAGGATTCTGTCCCAATACACGGGCAGATCCTTGGGGTTGCCCATCGCAGAGAGCAGCACGCCGCCGCTTCCCGCCTGCTTGTAAACCTCGTCCATCGTCTGATGAGTCCAGTTTGCGTTCTCGCGGAACTGATTCTCGTTCGGACGGATTTTCAACGCGTGCGTCGGGCAGAGGCATACGCATCTCTGACAATCCACACACGTCATTTCATTTGAAATCATCTTATCCAGATCCGCATCGTATTTGTGCACCTCATTCGCGCACTGACGCTCGCAGACGCGGCACTTTATACACCTGTCGGGATCTCTTATCACCTCAAAAAGAGGATTCATAAATTCGATTGCCACTTACTTTCCCACCCTTTCCTGTGCGTCTTTGTCGAGAGTTACGATAATCGGCTCGCCGCCGCGCGGACTCCAGATCCTGTCCAGATCGGGACACATCGTGCGTATCGAGCATTCCTCGGAGGAAATGTACACCGTATCGCCCTTTTCTGCCGCGACCATCGAGCGGAGCTTCAGTCTGTCGTTCAAAGCCATCAGTCCGTTGTTGAACCCGAGAATAATCGAGAACGGACCGGTTATAAGCAGGCTGGAATAAACATTACGGAAATGGCGAATTTTTTCGGTATCCTCCGGGGAGAATTTACCGCTCTCCAGCTCGCTCCAGAACGGTGACGCAATAACCTTTGCCACGTCCTCCAGCGGCATTCCGATTCGTCTGTTGAGATAATCTATAATATATGTAATAACCTCGGTATCGGTAAGAAGATTGCACTTATATCCGAACATCTCGATAAAGCGGCGGTTCGCGTCATAAGACGAAATTTCGCCGTTGTGAACTATGGTGTAATCCAACAGCGAGAACGGGTGCGCGCCGCCCCACCAGCCGGGAGTATTCGTGGGGTAACGTCCGTGAACCGTCCAAGCCCAGCCGTCATACTCCTCCAGACGGTAGAAATCGCCAACGTCCTCGGGGTAGCCCACCGCCTTGAACACGCCCATATTCTTGCCGCTTGAGAACACGTAAGCGCCGTCAATCTTATCGTTGACCTTTATTACGCACTTGGCGACAAACGTCCGCTCGTCAAGCTGACTGTCCTGGAGCTTTGTGGGCAGCGGATTCACGAAATACCGCCAGATAAGCGGCTCGTCCGTGATGTTCGGATTCTTGCGCACGGGAATCCGCGACAGATTCACCACATCGAAATGTCTGTCGAGGAACGCTTCCGTCTTAATTCGCGCCTCACTGGAATCATAAAAAACGTGCAGGGCGTACTGGTCTTTGTATTCGGGGTAGATTCCATACCCCGCAAATCCGCCGCCCAAGCCGTTTGAACGTTCGTGCATACATCCGATGGAATTCACGATCACGCTGCCGTTTGTTCGCTTGCCGCTTCTATTAATGAAGCCCGAAATCGCACAGCCCGCCGGAATCCTGGTTTCTCCCTCTCTCTGTAACATAAAAATCCTCCTATTTTAATGGCAAATCCGAAATTTCGGTAGACTTGGGCTCCGCTTCGCTTCGCCAGCCTACCGAAACCGCTCAAAATTCCCTTCGGGAATTTTGAGACTTTTCGGATTTGCACTAGTCACCAATAAGTTGTTGTGAGTTATAACGCTTTTACACCTCGCGAAATAATTGCAACAGTAAAGTTTCACAACTGGAAGTATCTGTAAACCGAAAGAATTTTCGGAAAGATTTGATGTAATACGATTTAATCCACTTCCAACACCTTTATCATTATACCACTAAACTCGAAAAATGTCAAGTCATTTTGCAAGATTTTTTTCTCAAACTTTCATTTTCGCAGGCAAACACTCCCATATATTCCATATTATGTAATTAAATCCGTCACAATCATTGGGTAATAAAGCCTAATCATCGTGGAATTTGTATTTTTGCAAGAATCCATACGGTCAAGTTGCAAAAATTTCGTTATTTTGCATAAATTCGCTTTTTTCCGAAAAAGCTATTGAAATGTTGTAAAAAATAGGTTATAATGTAAATGTATATGTATAATTTTTACCGGAGGGCATTTTTATGGCTGTTGAACTTAAAACAATCGAGCATTTGTGCGAGCTATCCAAACTGAATTATGATGAGGACGGCTTGAAAAAGGTAATGGGCGAAATGGGCGATATAATCAACTTGATGGACGAAATCAAAGAATTTGACCTCGTTTATGACGATACCAAAGACGGCAATGAAATTCGGTTCGGCGACACGCGCGAGGACGTTCCGGCGGAGTCGTTCCCGACAGAAAAGCTGCTTGCCAACGCGGAGAATACAGATGGGTGCTATGTTGTGCCCAAGGTAGTGGAATAGGGGGATAATAAACTATGGACTTGACCAAAGCAAAAATACGCGATCTCCGCAAAGCGCTTGACAATAAAGAGATAAGCGCTCCGGAACTTTGCGCGGAGTATCTGAAACGAATTGACGAGCAGGACGGCAAACTGCTTTCATACATTACCGTTACAAAGGAAAAAGCATTATCGGACGCGGAAAACGCGCAGAAAATCATTGATGCGGGGAAATCCTCCGCGCTGACGGGCATTCCGCTGGCAGTCAAGGATAACATCTGCGTTGACGGAGTACGCACCACTTGTGCAAGTAAGATGTTGGAAAATTTCATTCCGCCGTACAATGCAACAGTCATCGAAAAGCTGAACGCGCAAGGCTACGTTCTGCTCGGACGCGCGTCTATGGACGAGTTCGCGATGGGCGGCTCTACGCAGACATCGGCATTCGCGAAAACACGCAACCCTTATGATTTGGAGCGCGTTCCGGGCGGCTCATCGGGCGGTTCGGCGGCGGCGGTAGCCGCTTCACTCGCTCCGGCGTCTCTCGGCAGCGATACCGGCGGTTCCATCCGTCAGCCCTCGTCATTCTGCGGAGTCACGGGAATCAAGCCCACCTACGGTCGGGTTTCGAGATACGGACTTGTCGCGTTCGCAAGTTCCCTTGACCAGATCGGTCCGATCTGCAATGACGCGCGCGACTGCGCTATAATGCTGAACGCGATCTGCGGCGCGGACGCTCACGATGCGACCTCCGCGCGGGTGGAAACTCCCGACTTCACCGAAAAGCTCGGACAGCCTATAAAAGGGCTTAAAATCGCGCTCCCGAAAGAATTTTTCTCGGACGCGGTAGACTCCTCCGTAAAAGCCTGCGTACTTGACGCGGCTCACGAGTTGGAAAAGCAAGGCGCGGTTCTCGTGGAATGTTCCATGCCGGGGCTTAAATACGCGATTCCCGCGTATTATCTGATTGCCTGTGCCGAGGCGGCATCAAATCTGTCGCGCTTTGACGGAATAAAGTACGGATTCCGCGGCGAGGGCAGAACCTATGAGGAGCTTATCCGCGACAGCCGTTCACGCGGGTTCGGCGAGGAAGTAAAGCGGCGCATTCTTCTCGGAAATTACGCGCTCTCCAGCGGCTACTATGACGCATATTACAAAAAGGCTCTTGCGCTAAAGCAAGAAATAATTCGACAGTACAATCAAATATTCGAGCAGGCGGACGTGATTCTGACGCCCACAGCGCCCACTCCCGCATACAAAATCGGCGAACAGGACAACGATCCCGTCAAGATGTATACGGCGGATATTTGCACGGTTACGGTGAATATTGCCAAGCTGCCGGGAATCTCGACTACGTGCGGCTATACCGCCGACAAGGGCTTGCCCGTCGGAATGTCGATTATCGGAAAGCGGTTTGACGAGCAGACAATTTTGCAAGTCGCGGACGCTTGGGAGAGCGGTTTCGTTCCGCTCGCTCCGAAGCTGTAAGGGGGTGTTGAAATGAGTGCTTATTTTCCCACAATGGGTCTTGAAATCCACGCGGAGCTGCTGACGAAATCCAAGGTGTTCTGTACCTGTTCGGCTGAGTTCGGCGGAACTCCGAACTCGCGCTGCTGCCCAGTGTGCAGCGGACTTCCCGGAACATTGCCCGTGCTTAACCAAAGGGCGGTTGAGTACATCATCAAGGCGGGCTATGTAATGAACTGCGACATCTCGCGGTTCACCAAATGGGACAGAAAGAACTATTTCTACCCCGATTTGCCCAAAGCATATCAGATTTCGCAAATGCCGCGCCCCGTTTGCCTTTCGGGAACAGTGAACATCAAGGTGAACGGTGAGGACAAGGTTATTCGTATCAACCGAATCCACCTTGAAGAGGACGCGGGGAAGCTGGTTCACGATGATGTGAACAGAATCTCGCTTGCGGACTACAACCGCTGCGGAATCCCGCTTATCGAAATCGTTACCGAGCCGGATTTCCACAGCGCGGACGAAGTTATTGCGTTTGTCGAAAAAATCAAGCTGCTGCTGCAATACGCGGGAATCTGCGACTGCAAGATGGAGCAAGGCTCGATTCGCTGCGATGTGAATATTTCCATTGCGCCCAAGGGTTCGACCGAGCTTGGAACGCGCACGGAGCTTAAAAACCTCAACTCTCTCAAAGCGATTGCGAAAGCCATCGAAGTGGAAATCGACCGTCAGGAGGAACTTCTCGAAAACGGCGAACGCGTGATTCAGCAAACGCGCCGATTCAACGAGGCGCTCGGCGAAACAACCGCTATGCGCTCCAAAGAGGACGCGCACGACTACCGCTACTTCCCGGACCCCGACATTCCGCCGATTATCTTCACCGAGGAGGAGCTGGAGGCAATCCGCAATTCTATCCCCGAGCTGCCCGAACAGAGGGTCGCGCGTTATGTTGACGAGTACGGACTTAAACCCGCAGACGCGGACATTATCGTAGGCGACAAGCGAATCTGCGACTTCTTTGACGCGGCGATTTCAGAGTACAACAATCCCAAGGCGGTCGCGAATTTCATTCTCGGAGAACTGATGAACCGCATCAACCGCGGCGAGGCGGATATGGATGCGCTGAAGTTCGGCGGCGCGGAGTTCGCACAGCTTGTGGAGTTTATGCAGACCGACAAGATTTCTCAGGCGAACGGCAAGACCATTCTGCGTGAGATGCTCGAAAACGGCGGCAATCCCAAGGACATCGCGGATAAAGGCGATTTGTGGATAAAAGAAGACAACGACCTCCTTGCTAAAGTGGTTGACGAAATTATCGCCAACAATCCCAAACCCGTGGAGCAGTACAAAAACGGCGACCAAAAGGTGTTCGAATTCTTTATGGGTCAGGCGAACAAGGCACTCAAGGGCGCGGCAAGCCCCAAGGCGATTCAGGAGTATATCCGCAAGAAGTTAGGAGAGTAACTATGGGTTTCCGACAGCGCCACCCATATCTGTTCTGGCAGTTAATCGGCTGGGGAATATTGCTTGCGGATTTTGGATTTTTAGTGATTTCAGCCCTATGCGAATTCGGTGAATGGTGCTATCCGATAATCGTGTTTACTTTTATTATCGGGCTTTTCTTTGTGACGGTGTCGCCGGTGATAGTGCGACTCACCCGCCGCCGTCTGATCCCGCAAAACAACGACGCTTACACCGAAAGGCTGTTCGTCGGAAAAATATCCGCGCTTCTGGAGGTGCGTCGCGGCGTTGGCATAAGCGTGTCAACGGCGGTGCTTGCCATTTCATCGATAATAGTGTTTATATTTGCGGCGTATATTCTCGGCGACCGCGTTCATTTGGCGCTTGGGTTCGCGTGTATAGTTTTGGCGGTTGTTTCTCCGTTTCTTATACTTGGAATATATTCAAAGAGTATCACGCGGAGCTTTTTCACCGTCAAAAACGGCGAAAAGCGCGTTGAGTTCACAATACCCGCCGACCTAAAGGAGCTTTTGAATACTAATCCGCGCACACTTGTGATAACGGGCGAACCAAACGCCGTTCTACTGAACTTTTTCTACAACTGGCTGAAATACTATCTCAAAACGGAACAGTTGACTTTATACAGAATACACGCACCTGATTTGTGCCACGATTTTCAACCGATAAGTCAACTGCGTTACCAGAATGTTTTACTTTGTATCCCTACGGAGCAGCTTGACCTTACAAATGAAAAAGAAACGCTCTTCAATAACGAGTGTGCCATTATGGGCGCGTTGCCATTCAGTAACTTTGTGGATTTCAATGAGGAGAATGAGGAGTCAGACTATTGATTAAATCTCCTGCGAGAGTGGTTGATGAGATTATCGCGGACATTCTCAGAGCGATTCGGGAGTATATCCGCAAAAAGCTGGAAAAGTAATCAAATACAAATCAAGCCCGGCGGGAACGTCGGGCTTTGTGTTGGAATTGTGTTGAATTTGTGAAAAATGAGCGAAAACTTTTTTTCACATGGTTGACAAATCCAAAAATTGGTGCTATAATGGGAGTAACAAGAAGCAATAAGAAGTAATAAAAGGTTCACTATTTCAAATCAACAGGAGAAAAAACTTATGAAAAAGACATTCAAGATTATGACGGCTATGGCGGTTTATGTATGCTTTTGCTTTGGTATGGGCGCGACGAGTACTAATGTTGCCGATGCAAGTGCAACAGGTATTCCAAAAAATTTTTTTGGCACATATCACTATGCCGGAGAGGAACACGCTCTGCAAAAAAAGTTTTTATTTTATATAACCGGTGAAACAAGTTCACTTTTTGAAGGTCCGTATGAAGGGGAAGGTATCGTTGCATGTTCAAATTTAGATGCCAACGAGCTTGTTTTTACTGCGGGAAACTGGATTGTCGGCGTAGAAAATCAAGATAATTTTGTCTTCAAATATTTAACATGGTCAAAACTTAAAGGCGATGGTTTCGAGCGACAGCTTGGTTCCATTGAAATAACGGGGCGTATGAAAAAAGACGCTTCCAGCGCAAGAATCAGTTCAAGCGAGTATATTAGACAGTAATTTTTAGAGGGAGGTAATCACTATGACTAAGAAGATTATTGCAGCAGCAAGCATCGCAGGAGTATTGGTACTGGGCGCGGGAGCATTCGCGCTAGGCGCGTTTATGAACACCCCCGCAACCGCAGACGAGGATTACAAGACCGTAAACGGACTTATCGAAAACCTTAAAGTTGGCAGGTACTATCGTGTAAACGGCACTAAAGATGAATACATTGAGGTTTACAATGATGGAACCTTGCAGTTCTTTGGCTTTGATTACCTAAAAGAAGTAACAGAGTTGAATTCTGATTATGTCGCGAGCTTGGACGAGTCGGGTTATGCCGAATTCGTTGATTCTTATCGGGATTTGGTAGATTTCTGGAACGGCAGAAACTACTATTGGCTCAGCGAATATGTCAAGTCGATTCACCTTGACGATGAAAAACCCGAGCCGGGTCAACTGGCGGGAAGAGCCGGTCATTGTCTTTCGTACACCGATGAAAACACAATAAAATTTGACGATAATCACATTTACAAGTTTGACGAATAATAACGAATAATACAAACCCCGCCGAGAAAACGGCGGGGATATTTTCTGATTTTTTCCTTACTTTTTTGTCAATAATGCTATAAAACAGTTGACAAACGGAGGAAAATATGGTAAACTATACTTGTAAGGTTCACGGGAATAATTCAAGGAAGCGTGTAAATATGAAAATAAATTGGAATCGAAAATATACCACGATCGCCGTGTATGCGCTGTTGGTTATCGCGATAGCGGTGCTTTTTGTGGTGTTTGTGTTCAGGTTTGATACATTCAAGGAAAAGATTTCGTGGGTGGGGGGCGTTGCCGCGCCGATTATCTGCGGAATCGCCATTGCGTATATCCTCAATCCGCTGATGATGTACGTTGAGCGGAAGTTTCTCCGCAAGCTGAAGGACGAACCGCCACCCGAGGAGAACATCGTCATTCAGAAGCTCCACAACACTTCAATCGGCGAAAGCGCGGTCGTAAGGCAGCTTGAAAAGCACTCCGCGCCGATGGAGAAAAAAATCCGCCGCCGAAGGAAAATCGCGCGCGTGCTGTCGCTGCTTATCACATATATTGTTGTGATTGCGGTGCTTACGGGAATCGTTGTCGCGGTCGCCCCCAGTCTGGGAAAGAGTGTTGTCGACCTCGCCGACCAGCTTCCGGGCTATCTTGAACAAGTTGAGACCTGGGCGAAGGATATGTTTGAAAATAATCCCGAGATCGTGAAATATCTCTCAAAGCAGTTTACCACATTTGAGGAATTTGTTACCAACATTGCCGCGCAGATTCAGCCTATGAACATCATCGGAAACGTTTCGGAAGGTGTGCTCAAATTCATCGGATCGCTGTTGGTAGGTTTCAAAAATGTGGCGCTTGGATTGATAATCTCGATTTATCTGCTGTACAGCAAGGAGCGTATGCTCGCGCAAGTCAAGAAGATATTCTACGCGTTTTTCAAAAACGAACGCTGCGAAAAAATCTTCATCGGCGGCGGCAAGTGCAACTCGATTTTCAAACAGTACATCATCTCCAATCTGATAGATTCTCTGATTATCTTCGTGTTTATGCTTATCGGAATGTACGCTATGAAAATGCCGTATGCGTCGCTGATTTCGGTAGTGTGCGCGATAACAAACCTGATTCCGTTCTTCGGACC
Source organism: Oscillospiraceae bacterium (assembly GCA_014799385.1). GTDB lineage: Bacteria > Bacillota > Clostridia > Oscillospirales > Ruminococcaceae > CAG-115. The sequence goes on along the minus strand of JAAVIC010000031.1, from coordinate 6,472 downwards.
GTTCCTCGGCGCGATTCCGTGCGGACTGCTTATTTTGTTGGTCGACCCGATAAAGGTCATTTGGTTCGGAATTTTCGTGCTGATTCTGCAGCAGATTGACGGCAACGTAATCAAGCCGCTGATGTTCGGCGAAACTATGGGACTTCCCGCAATCTGGGTGCTTATTTCGATTATTGTTGGCGGCGGTTTATTCGGGATTCCGGGAATGCTGCTCGGAGTGCCGGTATTCGCGGTATTCTATTTGATGTTCGCGCAATTCATTGCGGGTAAGCTCAAAAAGAAAGACCTCCCCGAAAAAACCGAAGAGTATGTCAAGGACGTCAACCAATTCAAGGAGGAATTCATCACTCCCAAGCTGGTTGAGGAATCCACAGCCGCCGCTCCCTCACCGACCAGACCGCCCAATAAACCCGTTGCAAACAACTCCACGCAAAAGCCAAACACCAAATCGATGGCGAAAACAATCAAAAAGAAATAACGTATTAATTACCTCTTGTCCGAATATACTGGACAAGAGGTGATTTTTTTGGAAATTCTCGGTTGGATTAACGACAAAATGGTCTGGGGTGCGCCTATGCTGATTCTTATGCTCGGCGCTGGTATTTATTTCACGGCGCGGACGGGGTTTTTCCAGATTCGGCGGTTTCCGCATATTCTGAAATCCACAGTATTTTCGCGTGATAAGGGAAACGATGGAATCTCCCCGTTCGCGGCAATGTGCCAGGCTCTTGCGGCGACCCTCGGCACGGGAAACATCGCGGGAGTTTCCACCGCGTTGGCAATCGGCGGAGCGGGCGCGGTGTTCTGGATGTGGATCTCGGCATTGTTCGGAATGATGACCGGTTTCGCGGAAAACGTCCTCGGAATTTACTACCGCCGCCGCGAAAACGGAAAATATCGAGGCGGTGCGATGCGCTATATCCGCGATGGTCTGCTTGAAAACAAAAAAACACGGAAATTGGGGAAGCCGCTGTCGGTGATTTACGCGGTTCTGTGTATTTTCGCGGGTTTCGGAATGGGAAGCGCGGCGCAGATGAACTCCGCTTCGGAGGCTATGAAAACCGCGTTTGGGCTGCCCGAAATCATCACGGGAATCTCTCTCGCGGCACTTGCCGCACTGATTGTTTTCGGCGGCGTAAAGCGAATCTCAACGGTTACCTCGCGGCTTGTGCCGTTTATGTCGGGGTTTTACATCATCGGCTGCTTGTACATAATTATCGCGAACGCAGACTCTCTGCCTAATGCGTTTGCGGAGATTTTCCGCTCCGCGTTCGGACTGTCGCAAATCGGCGGCGGAGTGCTCGGATTCGCCGTGAAAAATGCTATCTCGATGGGATTCAAACGCGGTGTATTCTCCAACGAGGCGGGAATCGGAACGTCTGTGTTCGCGCATTCCTCCGGCGACATAAAGGAGCCTGTTGTGTGCGGTATGTGGAGCGTTTTCGAGGTGTTTTTCGATACGATAGTGATGTGTACGCTGACCGCGTTGGTGCTGCTTTCCGCACGGTGCAACGCGGAAAGCTCCGCGCAGGTGCTGAGCAGTGTGGACGGCGGAACACAATACTTCCGTCTTTCGGACGAGAACGGGCTTATCACTGATGGAATCTGTCTTCCCGAAACATTTCACGGTTACGATATCCGAGGAGAAGAGCTTGAAATCCCCACAAGCGGCGAACTCACCTACTCAAACATTATGGTTATCTCGGACGGCAAAATCAAGCCGCTGTGCGGTGTGGGGCTTGCGGAATACGCGTTTTCGTCCACGTTCGGGAAACCCGCGGGAGCGGTTCTGGCGGTGTTGGTGGTAATGTTCGCGTTCTCGACGGTCATCGGGTGGAGCTGCTTTATCGCGGACGCTGCGGAGTTCCTGTTCGGAGAGCGTATTCGAAAGCCGATATGTATCGTGTTTATTGCGTTCTCGGCGGTCGGAGCGGTAATCAATATGCACACCGCGTGGCTGCTCTCGGATATCTTCAACGGACTGATGGCGATTCCGAATCTGATTGCCGTGCTGTGTCTGTCGGGGAATGTTCTGGCGATTACCAAAAACTACACCGACAGAATTTTCCGCAAGCGTAAAATCCCGCCGCTCCTCTCGAAATACAAAAACAATTTTCCATGAAACACAAAAAAACGGCTCTCCGTAACAGAGAGCCGCTCTTGGTATTTTAATCTGCTCACCCGGAAAATTTACCGTCAGCAATCAACCGTAAACTGTAAACCGCTTAAACTCCGGGCTTTGCCTTGAAAGAAAGGCAGTCTGTGCACTGGCAAACGGTGGGGTTTGCCTCGTGAGTACCTACCTCAATTTTATCGAGAGAGCAATAATCCTCGCAGCAGCAGTGATGCTCGCAGTTGTGGATAGTGCAGCCAATGTGCTTATTTGCGTATTCGGTTCCCATAATCAATCTTCCTTTCGGTTTGTAATCAGCTTTCGCTGTACGATTATTATGGGTTGATTTTTTCGCGGTATTCTTGGTTAAAAACGGAAATTTAATCACCTTTGTTACGAATAAACTTTACGACCTTGTATATTGACCCTATGAACAGTGTCGCCGCGCCGATGAACATCAGCACTGAGACATATTTCCCGTTACGTAATTCGGAGCTGTTCCAACTGACCAGACCGGTAAAAATCAGCAAGAAAATCATACCGCCGAAAAAACCTACTGCCAAAATCCCCGCAAGAATCCTCAGCGGCAGTGGAACGCGTTTATACGTTGCCGTCACGAATACGCCCTCAATGATGATTTCCAGAATTATTTCAATTACTATTTCCATTTTATCTCAAATTTCCGTCCTCGTCAAAATGCTTTTTCAGCCGCAGATCCACTGCAAAGGTGATAATGATAATCGCCGCAACCTGTGCCGCTTCAACTGCCATAAACGTGATAAACGCGGGCAAATCACCGAGGTTCATCACGATAGCCGTTACTCCCGCCGCCAATGTGAGGATTTCAATCGGTATGAAAACCGCCGTTGACACCTTTCCGTAGGCGATTTGAGCATAAGTCCACGCCGCCTCGGATTTTTGGGAACGCTTTGTGCGAAATCCGAATTGCTCGCCTATTTTCGGCGGATTCTTCCACATGCTTACTCCTACCATTATTACCGCAATCGGCAGAATCAATTCAGCGGGCAGATATAAAATATTAATATTCATCTATTTCACCGCCTTTTCGGTGTCCGTCCTTGTCGAAATTCTTCTTGAGTTTTCCCTCGACTATGAAAATTATTACGAACAGCGGAATCAAATCCACGAAACTCGCAATACCGCCGATAATCGTCCCCCACGATTCATCAAGTCGCGCTATCACGGGAATCAGTCCTGCGATAAGCGTGAGAAAGGACGCAATCGCGAAGGTTATCGTACAAAGCCGCCCAAAAAGCTCCTGCGCGAAATTCCACGCTTCCTCGGACTTTTCAGCCCACGTTGTGTGATAACCGAACAAGTCGCGATAGCCGGGACGCGTTCTCCAAATCATCAAACCCACTCCGAGCATTGTCAACGGCATAAGCATATTTGCCACCGCAATAACTACATTATCGTTCATTGCCGTCACCACCCCTTCCGAAGACTGCTTTCAGTCTGCGCTCCATCGCGCCTTTCATAATTACGAGAGCCGCAAATACCGCGGATAACCACACGAAAAACGCAATAAACCCTATTGTATCATCTAGCTTTGTAACCGAAGCGAAGATATTGAACGCCAAAGTCACCGCCGAAATAACCGCGAAAACTATCCCCGAGAGCCTCCCATAGAACGTCTGCGCATACAGCCAAGCCTGCTCCGAGCTGCGGGACAATTTGGTTTTATAGCCCGTGTTCGCTTTATAAGACGGTGGATTTTTCCACATTGCAAAGCCGATAATCATATATACCAGTGGCGCGGGGAGTTCCGCTATCATAAATACGATATTTATGTTCATTTATCATCGCCGCCCTTTTTTCTGCGTTTCACGCACTCGGTAAGCAGATACTCTATCTGCCCGTTTACCGAGCGGAAATCGTCCTCCGCCCACCGCGCTATCTCCGCGTAAAGCGATGCGGAGAGCCGCAATGGTATTTGCTTTTTCGCCTTGTCGGACTTTTTCTCCTCATCGCTCATTTTATCACCTCTTTTTTCAGTTCCCAATGAAACGCTCATTTTAATCGAACGTTATCCTTTGTAAGGATATAACGTGATACTAATTCACAATCTACGTATAGACATCTTTGCGTCAATCTCGCGCCTATCGTCGCGTCAACGCTCCTTGGCGTACATACAGTACGCCTGCGTCGCTAGGTTGAACGCGCAGCGTTCATTCGTCCTTGCGCTAGACGCGACCTTGCCGCAAATCTTGTCTATACTACGATTGCGAATTAGTATGAGAACCGCTCTAGCGTAATTCCCCGTTATCGGGCATTTTCTTCGCCATAATCACTGTGGAAATAACAATCAAAGCCACAAACACGGTCATTATCACATAAACAACGGCAATACTTGTAATCGCTTTTGCCTGATACATCGCCGCCGGAAAATCCAACAGCGCGTGAAGTAAAACCGCCGCAGGATACAGCAAAATTTTTCCCTTTTGTGTAACAGCCTTGTACACGAAAACCGACATACAAACGTGGAATGTCATCGCGACTATACGCTCGTAAATTCCCATTGCCACGCTTATGAAGTTGTACTCCCGAATAGATTCAAGCTGGGATTTGGCGGTTTCTGTCACCTCGGGATTTCCGCCGGCAGTCATCTCCAACACCTTGTCAAGCCCGATTGCGTTTGTCATAACCGCCAGCACAAGGAAGGTAAACAGCGTGATTCCAAGCGCAATAATCGCCTCGCAGCCCCCGTGTCCAAGCCCCATCAGCACCGCGTTTTTCGTGGTGTAATGCTTTTTCATCATCGTCTTGTACACGACAAATCTGCCCGTTTCCTCAAACACTCCCGCCGCCAATGCGCCGTAAACGCTGTACATGATTATGTTGTCCTTTACAATTGGGAGCATTATAACATGGAGAATCTGCTCCAGAACCATTGCGAACACGATAAACGTACCCGCTCCGATAACCACGCTCGGCAGCCACGAATCGGGGTTTTTCTTCTTGAACACGATTACCGCGATCACGGGAATCAATATCGCAAGTACTCCGCCGACCGAAAGTGCCGCAATTGTTTCCGTTGAGAACACAGAATCACGCTCCTCAGTAAATCGAGCCGCTGTTTACAATCGGCTGAGCGTCCTTATTTCCGCACAGAACCACCAACAGATTGCTCACCATCTGCGCCTTGCGCTCCTCATCCAACTCGCATATCTGGCTTTCGTTCAGCTTTTTCAACGCCATCTCCACCATTCCGACCGCGCCGTCTACAATCTTCTGACGCGCCTCGATAATCGCGGTTGCCTGCTGACGCTGGAGCATTGCCGCCGCGATTTCCTGAGCGTACGCAAGATGAGCGATTCGAGCCTCAATTATCTCCAGACCCGCCACCTCAACGCGCTCCTGGAGCAGCTCTTTAAGACGTTCGGAAACCTCCACGGACGAGCCGCGAAGAGTTTTCTCATCGGAATCGGTGCTGTCATACGGATAGCAGCGCGCCACATCACGGAGCGTTGTGTCCGCTTGGATAGACAAAAACTTGCTGTAATTCTGCACATTGAACATCGCCTTTGAGGTATTTACAACGCGCCATGTAACAACGATTCCCACCTCAATCGGGTTTCCCGAAAGGTCGTTGATTTTCTGCTTTTCGTTGTTGTGGGTCATAGTTTTAAGCGAGAGCTTTCCGCCGCCAACCGCCGAGCAGAACGGGTTGATAAAAAAGAATCCCTCTTGTTTGAGTGTGCCTATGTACTTACCGAACAGGGTGAGCACGAGTGCCTCATTAGGACGAATAATTTTCAGTCCCAAAAACGGGATCCAACCGAATACGATCAAAATAATCCCGATAAACACTACGGGGGCGGGTTCCTCATCGGTGGATATTGCGGCGCCCCAAATCGTCAGCGCCAATCCTCCAAGCATAATCAGCAGCGTTACAAAAAACATAGCCCAGCCGTTTGCCGCGTGATACTCCTTCTCCTCGTAATTCATCATCTTTTTGCTGTTCTCTTTCATAATTACCGACTCCTTTGCAATTATTTTGATACCAATTTGATATCTTAATCATATTATAGCACGGAGATTCGGAAATGTCAAGTACTTTTACAAAAAAATCCCCCGAATTTCTTCGGAGGATTCAGCCTGTATATAAACTACATCTCACAATCCAATGTGAGGGTCAACCCCTCGGGGGCTGCCCCGAACCCTCCGCGTTTAGTGGGGGGACAACCCTTCGGGGGCGGGCTAAGTCTTGGACAACGCTTACTGCGCCTGCGGCGCAGAGCGTTGTTGCCTGTCGTCCTCTGTTGGCGGCATCCGTGCCGCCTTTTGGGACGACAGCACAAACATCCTGTTTGTGCCAAGCCTTTGCATTTTTCGCTG
>JAAVIC010000030.1 GCA_014799385.1 Oscillospiraceae bacterium | reverse complement strand
TCGGCTCTTTCTCGGCTGATCAAGGATAAGACTGTGCTTTTGATCGCACACAGAATGCGTACCGTTTCCGGCGCGGATAAGGTCGTTGTGCTATCGGACGGTACGGTTGCGGAACAAGGTCAGCCAAGCAATCTGCTTGAACAAGACGGTATTTATTCCAAAATGGTCAAGTTACAAACCGAGAGTCAAAGTTGGTCAATCGGTTAAAACAAAATACATACAAGTTTAAAGTACAAATACAGCGGCAGTTTGTTTACTCAAACCGCCGCTATTATATCTATAGCTAAATCTTTTTTGTTCTTGGCGGATGTTTCTTTTCAGAAATCTCAACTGCATGACTTTCGGAATCACCATAGAACTCAATCGGCATAGGCTTCGGTGGAAATCTCTCCAGAACTGCTGCCTCAACTTCTTTGCTGTCGGCATATTGCACCTTGCGCTCGGACTTCTCAGATATCGAATAAACGTCCTCGAACTGTATTCCCCACTTGAAGAACAGCTTGAGCCGAGTTTTCATCGGGTGACAGCCTGTTTTCATCACAATAAAGTGACCTTTCGGCATGGATTTCAGCTCGTCAACGGTCATAAGCGGTCGCTCGATCATCTGCAAAGAACGCGAACCGCCGTCCTTTCCCGATGATCTTGACACCGATCCACTGAGAACGGTCTGCTTGCCGAGGTTCTGAGACATCGCCTCGGCGGTCTTGGAGTTGGGCGCGAACGCTCCGAACAGGGTGCATTGGCAGTTGTCCACGATTATCTCCGCACCCTCTTTGCCGTAGGTTTTCTCGAACTGCGCCAGCGATTGAATTATAGCAACTATGGAGACCTTACGGGAGCGTGATGCGGAGAATATCATTTCCAAGCCGTCAACTTTGGGCAGCGTGCCTATCTCGTCCATATAGAACATTACGCGCTTGTCGAGCTGACCGCCCTTCTCGTCGGCAACTGTCAGTATCTCGCGGTAGAGCTGCTGAAAAATCAGCGAGATTAAGAAGTGCTTGGTTGCGTCCTCCTCGGGCAAGACGAGGTATATCGCTGATTTGCTGTTACAGAACTCCTCCACGTCGATACTTGTATCGAAACAGAGAATTTGTTCAAGTTCCGAGTCAATGAATGAATTTAATCTTGACAGTGCGGTAGACATAACGCTCGCCATAGCCTGATCGGACGAGTTGAGCGCCGCCCCCGCGAACCACCGTGCTTTATGCTCAACGGGCAGCTTGTCAATCAGCATTTGAAAGCGGGATACGCCCTTTGTTCCCGACGGTGCGAGCAGATCCTGTATCAGCTTGAACACGCTGATGATGTGCCGCTTCTCGGGAGGGCAGAATTCCGCAATCAGCAGAATGACCGCAGTGAGCAAGCCTTCCGCAGCTTCGTAAAAAAACGCATTTTGACCCATGCTAGATACATCGCCGTCCGCTGAGATTATGGTCTTGGCGGTTATTTTTGCAAATTTTTCGGATTTCGCTTTGTATTCCAACTTATTTTCAGCCATATACATATCCATGTACTTGTTGACGAGATAGAGCATATTGTAGCCGCTGCTACGGGTCGGGTTTCGCAGATCAATAACGGAAATCTTGTATCCATAGTATTTCTCGGCAATGGTAGCGGTATTTCTGTAAAGATCGCCCTTGCTGTCGGTGGTGACGAATGACATTCCCGCCGCGCAGCAGTATTCAATATTCGGGTAGAGGAAATTTGCGGTCTTACCGACACCGGATGCGCCGATCATAAGTGTATGGATATCCGCGTCGTCAACAAGTGCGGTCATGCCGCCAGCCGTTTCGTGACAGCAAACAATCAGACCCGTCTACACTCGGAAGCTGTTCTCCGTTTCGCCACAATTTCGGCGTGTAGGGAATTTGTTTGTAGGTTAGGGTAACCTCGCCTTTGGTTGCAAACCGCGCTGTACCGTGCTGACCGTTACCCACGGGCTTGTTGGGTATCCCTTTGAGGGAATAGTGATCGCCGATTGCGGCAATCAGCGCAACTATTAAAAAAAAAAGCTCCGCATAGGCAGAGCAGAAAAATTTGTGTTGTATTCATAATCGTCCTTTCTTCAAGATAAAAGTTTATAGTGTATCGGATTTAACCGAATGTCGTCTTATATTCCTCTATATAACCTCTGAAATGCTCCAAATACCTCTCGGCGACAGCACTCAACGGCTGCTCCGCCACATGGATATATCCTATTTCCATTACCTCGCTGCTTTTCAGCGGAATGGCGGTTATATCGGAACCGTTCAGATCACTGCTGAGAATACCCGAAGAAATGGTGTAGCCGTTTAAACCGATAAGTAAATTAAACAGCGTTGCGCGGTCGGACACGATAATGCTTTTCGGGCTTTCATCGGTGCTGTGCAGCTCCTCGGAAAAATAAAACGAATTGTTCACACCCTGATCATAGGTAAGGCGCGGATATTTCATCAGGTCTTTCCGTGATACGCTCTTCTTTTTCGCGAGCGGATTGCTTCTGCTGACAAAAACGTGCGGCTTTGCGGTAAATTGCGGAACGAATTCCAGATCGTTGTTTTTCAGAATATGCAGCAGCACTTCCCGATTGAAATTGCTTAAAAAAATTATCCCAAGCTCTGAGCGCTGCGTGCGGACGTCCTCGATGATGTCATTTGTTCGCAGCTCGCGCAGAGAAAACTCGTATTTATCCCGACCGTATTCCTTGACAAGCGACACAAACGCGTTGACCGCGAACGCGTAATGCTGCGCCGACACCGCGAAAACTCTCTTTATCGGCTCTCCGTGCTTGTATGTATTTTCAAGGAGTTCCGCCTGTTCGACCACCTGTCTTGCGTAAGCAAGAAATTTCGTGCCCTCCTCGGAAAGGAGCACTCCCCGATTGCTGCGGTGGAATATCGTAATGCCCATTTCCCGTTCCAGCTCCGATATAGCCTTTGACAAGCTCGGCTGTGCAATATACAGCTTCTGCGCCGCCATTGTTATGGAGCCGCAATTTACGATCTCCACCACATATTTAAGCTGTTGTAAAGTCATTTTCAACACTTCCCATAAAAAAATCAAGGGAGAAAACCTCCCTTGTTATTTTAGCATATCGGCGGATAATTTTCAACCGGTTTTTACGGAAATCAAGCTGTAAACAGCATTATATATCCGCTCCGCTACATATGCGTTGTTCATTGTATAAAGATGTATCCCGTCAACTCCCTGTGACAACAGGTCGACAATCTGATCAATGGCATAGGCTATTCCCGCGTCATACATGGCTGTGGGATTATCTCCATATTTTTCGATTACCTTTCGGAATTTCTCAGGCAGTTTTATGCCGCATAACTTTACCATACGAGTGATCTGCTTGGCGTTCACGACCGGCATTATTCCCGCTTCAACAGGCACGTTTATACCGATTTTACGAGCCTGTTCGAGGAAATCATAAAAATATCTGTTGTCAAGAAAAAGCTGCGTTATAAGCTGCGCCGCGCCGCTGTCAACCTTGTTTTTCAGATGTGTCAAGTCCTCCGAAAGGCTTTCCGCCTCGAAATGTTTTTCGGGATAGCAGGCGGTGATAATATTGAAATCATACCGCTCGCAAATAAACTCTATCAGTTCATTTGCGTGAGAAAAACGTCCGTTCGGCGCGGTATTCTCGGAAATATCTCCCCGAAGCGCAAGAATATTTTCGATGCCGTTAGCCTTTAATTTATCAAGAATATTAACGGCATCGTTTTCGCTGAGATAAACGCACGGCAGATGAGCGACGCTTTCAATTCCGTACTTGTTTTTTACATCGGACGCTATCTGCACCGTTTTTTCGCAGTTCGCTCCGCCGCCCGCTCCATATGTCACACTTACGCAGTCGGGGCGCAGTTTCGCAAGCTCCTCCAAGGTCTTGTAAATAACCGTTTCATCGGAGGTCGGCTTTGGAGGGAAAACCTCGAACGACAGCACCGTCCGATCACGGAAAAGCTCATTTGTTTTCATCGCGCAGCTCCTTTGCCGCGTTGACGAGATTTTCAAGGCTCGGAACGGTTTCGGCTTCTCCTCTTGTTTTCAGACCGCAGTCCGGATTTACCCAGAGCTTTTCAGAGGGTATTCTATCGAGCATTTTGCGCAGAGCGGTTTTGATCTCGTCCTTTGAGGGAACTCTCGGCGAATGAATATCATATACACCGGGACCTACCTCGGTGCGGAAATCGTTCGCTTTCAGCACGTCGAGTATAGTCAGATCGGAGCGGCTTGCTTCAAACGTGATAGCGTCGGCGTCCATATTGTCAATGTCGGTGATTATATCGGCAAATTCGCTGTAACACATATGTGTGTGAATTTGCGTTTCCGGCTTCACTCCGCTGTGTACGAGCCTGAACGCGGGAATTGCCCAATCAAGGTAATCGGATTTCCAATCTGATCTTCGCAGCGGGAGCTTCTCGCGCAATGCCGCTTCGTCGACCTGAATTATCGAGATGCCGTTCGCTTCCAAATCTAAAACCTCATCACGAATTGCAAGTGCTATTTGCAGCGCGCTTTCACGCAATGAAATATCCTCGCGCGGGAACGACCAGTTGAGAATGGTAACAGGACCCGTGAGCATTCCCTTTACGGGCTTTTCGGTGCAGCTTTGAGCAAATTTCGACCACTTAACGGTCATCGGCTTTGCACGGGAAATATCTCCCCAAACTACGGGCGGCTTGACGCAGCGCGTTCCGTAGGACTGTACCCAAGCCTTTTCGGTGAAGATATATCCGTCCAGACATTCGCCGAAATATTCCACCATATCATTGCGCTCAAATTCCCCGTGAACGAGAACGTCCAGACCGATCTTCTCCTGCAATTCAATGCAGTCTTTGATCTTGTTTTTCATGAACTCATCGTATTGCTGCTCGGAGATCGCGCCTTTTTTATAATCGGAACGCGCTTTGCGGACCTCGGCGGTCTGCGGGAATGAACCGATCGTTGTAGTAGGGAACAGCGGGAGAGCAAAGCGCTTTTTCTGTATTTTTTCACGCTCGGAAAATTCGGGCAAGCGTGTGTGATCCTTTTCGGAAAGCCCGTTTACACGGCTGCGGACAGCAGCGTTTTCTCCGCTGCGGCTTTCGCTCATCAGCGCAGAATTTGTCTTGTATTCGGGAGCGTCCTTTGGATTTTCCAGCGAGGTGATCTTCTTTAATTCCGCAAGCTCGCCGAGCTTTTCTTTCGCGAACGCAAAATGCTTTTTCACATCATTTGTGAGCTTTGCCTCGTTTTCAAGCGTATACGGCACGTGCAGCAGCGAGCAGGACGTATTCAGCACGATCTCGCCGCAGTTAAGAGTTATTTTTCCGATGATCTCAAGTGTTTTCGCGTAGTTGTTGCGCCAGATGTTCTTACCGTTTACAACGCCCGCAAACAGAACCTTATCCTTTGGAAAACCTTTATGCAATACCAGCTCGAGGGTTTTCTTCCCCTCGACAAAATCAAGTCCTACGCCGTCAAATGGGAGCTTGCAGATATCGGAATAGCAGTCGCGAACATCTCCGAAATATGTTTGTAGGAGAACCTTCAAATTTCCTTTACTGCCGAGGATTTTCTCATACAATCCAACAAACAGCTTTTTGTCCGATTCATCCATGTCCATAACAAGGCAGGGTTCGTCAAGCTGTATCCATTCGGCGTTTTCGGCGGCAAATCTGCTTAATATCTCTGCATATGCCGCGGCGGTTTTCTCCGCGAAATCTTCCGCTTTTTTTGTTCCCATAAAGCGCGACAGCTTCAAAAAAGTATACGCGCCGATGATCACGGGCTTGGTTTTGACGCCGTTATGCTGCGCCTCGGCAAACAAGTCAAACGGTTTACTTCCGACAAGCCTTATATCCGTATCGTCGCAAAACTCGGGAACCATATAATGATAGTTCGTATTGAACCATTTCTTCATCGCAAGAGCCTTCACATCGCCCTTTTCGCCCTGATAGCCTCTTGCCGCCGCAAAATATGTATCAAGCTCGGACAAGCCGAGATCGGCATATCTTTCGGGCAAAGCGTTCAGCAGAACCGCCGTATCAAGCATTCCGTCATAAAAGGAAAAATCGTTTGACGGAATAAGATCAATGCCGCTTTTACGCTGAATTTCGAGGTTTTCATAACGCAGTTTTCTCGCGGTTTCCCGTAGCTCCTCCGAGGATATTTCGCCCTTAAAATACTTCTCGCTTGCGAATTTCAATTCTCTCAATGAGCCTATCCTCGGGTATCCTATAATTGATGTTTTCATATTTTTGTTACCTTTCGTTTTTCTTTTATTATATCACACGCCTTTTCGAAAGTGGTAACACTTGTTTTTTATCGCCGGTCATAGCTATTAACTATGACACCATGCGCGATACGGCTCATAGACGAAGTAGTTTAAGTCCTTGCTTTTCGGCATAGTTGACTGTATAGAACGTCCCGCCGTTGCGCTCCCGCAGATAGCAGATGAGATACGCGCTGTTGTCCACCAAATGTCGGTTTCGGTTGAGCATACAACTGTTTGTATACCTCGGCGACAGAATCCGCACCTTATCTGCCTGACCGAGTATTTCGTAGTACCGTTTTTTCTGTTCGGAGTTCCACTTCAGAGACTGCTGTTCGGGCGGACAGGGGAGAACCATTACAAGTCTGATGTGCGGATAGTCCTCTTTCAGCTTCAGAACCGTTGTCGCAGCGAGTGCATCGAATCCGACCGCGCCCCCGTTCCCGAAGAACACAACGCCGCGCTCTATCAGCTCTACTATTGCTTTTTCGAGATTTGCTTGCAACTCTGTACAGTCCTGCGGCAGCTTGCGGTGTCCCGAAAAACACGCTACTTTCATTTTGTCAATCATAATTTAACCTCCAATTTGCGATATATCCCATATTATTATACCACTTTTTCTTTGCTTGTGGGATATATCCCACACATTTTTTATAAAAGTTTGATAATATATAATTGAGGATATATCGCAAAGGGGTGAAATATATGAACGCAAAAGAAGCCGTAGCCAAAAGAATAACCGAGCTGTGCAGCGAACGTGAAATGACGATAAATGCTGTTGCAAATAATGCGGGAATTTCTCCGTCAACGATTTATAGTATGCTTAATTATAAAAGCAAAAATCCGGGCGTTGTTTCGCTCCACAAGATTTGCTACGGTTTTGATATGACGCTGCGTGAATTTTTCAACTCCGATATTTTTGATGATGTCGAATTTGAGGACGATTAACCGACAGCTAAACGCTCATCGACATTTGAAACTGCTCGTCCGAGGGTGCTTCCTCGGACGTTTCTGTTTGCTCGGCACATTGCACGAGCGTTTCCTCTGTCGAGAGCCTCAGAGCGCAGTCGGCTATATCGTATAATTTCCGCGCCGTTATTTTCAGTTCCGCGGTGGTCTGCGAGGGCTTGCGAAGCTGTTCCAGCCCCGCCGTCATTGCGCTTTGCAGCTTACCGAGTTTTACGGAGATACTGCCCTTGTCTTGGTAACACCGATATTCGGTGGTGAGCCTATTCTTCATTTTTTCAAGAGGAAATTCCTCTCCCGCTATTTTCAGAAAATGCTCACTCGCCGCAACAGAAAACTCCGCTAACCTTACTCGGTCGGCGGAGTTATAAGCGGCTATGAGGTCATTGGCTATGCGGTTTGGATTGATCTTCATCTCATTCAGCTCGGCGACACTCTGCAAATACAGTTCCTTTCGTTCGTGAGGAACGGCGGGAAGATATTCCGCACCGTAACGTTGCTTGAGCATTTCGTTCCAATCTTTCTGCTGTGGGGCAAGCCGATATATTTCCGTATATCCGCGCTCCGCGAGAATATCCCGAAGTCGTTCCGCCGCTTCAATTCCGCCCTCGTCATTGTCGGTGCATAGACATATCTGCCGCAGCTCGGAATGGCTTTCCAATGCTTTCAGCACCGCGTTCTCATAAACACCGTTCATTGCGATGTAGCTATGCTGCTGCCAATCCTTTTGGTAGAGTGTGATGAACGACAGCATATCTATCGGTGCCTCAAACACGAACAGCTTCTCGTCATTGCCGAAATGAGAGAAGCTGTATTTTGTATCCGAATTTGCGACCGTTATGCGGAATGTCTTTCCGAAGCTGAGCGTGGAGCGCACTGAGGCTTGTTTGGGAATGCCGTTCTCGTCCGTGCCAACGAACACAACATTGTGGTATTTTTTATCCTCGTAGATTTTGTGTTCATGCGCGAAATGCGAAATAATTTGCGGAGCAATAAATCTTTGTTTCGTTAAATACGCGAAAACCCTCCGCATATCCGAGTTTGGTTCCGGCAGTTCAAACGGCTTTGCAACAGGCTTGGGAGCGGGTCTGACAACCTCCGCATTGCAGTGCCCATCGAGCAATTCCAAAACCGATTCTTGAAAAGAAAAACCCAGAAATTCCTGCAAAAATTTGATCGCGTAACCGCCGCGCTGATTCCTGTGGTCGAACCATTTTCCACCCGAAATTGTCACGCTGTCATGCGTTCCGCTGCCGTCCGTGTAGATGTACTGGTAGGTCGAGCCAACACGTTTCACGCGCTCCCCACGCCGTTCCAGATAGGATACCAAATCCGTATT
>JAAVIC010000029.1 GCA_014799385.1 Oscillospiraceae bacterium | reverse complement strand
GGGGGGAAAACCCGTAGGGGGCGGGGGCTTTTCCGTCCTTAGGGTTTGAATCCCCCGCCCCCGAAGGGTTGTCCCCCACTAAACGCGGAGGGTTCGGGGCAACGGTAATTTTCACTGGTTTATTGTGGGATGTGGTTTATATACAGTTTGAACGTTATAACCTTACAGCGAAAACGTCCGACTAAAACGAACGTTTCATTGGGAACTAAAAAAGGAGTGTGATTATGAACAAGATTGCGATGTTCGAGAAAGTAAGCCGCGAACAGTTCGGCTTGGACGTATATGACGAATTAAAGCTGCCTCGGCGGGCAACGGCGGGCAGCGCGGGGTATGACTTCTTCGCGCCGTATGACATTGCGCTCGATCCGGGAGAATCAGCCAAAATCCCCACGGGAATCCGCGTCAAAATGGAGGACGGCTGGGTGCTTATGCTGTTTCCGAGGAGCGGCTTGGGCTTCAAATACCGTGTTCAACTTGATAATACAGTCGGTATAATAGACAAGGACTATTACGATTCGGATAACGAGGGGCATATTTTCATCAAAATCACAAACGATTCCAAGGACGGCAAATCCGTGAACATATCTCGCGGAGCGGCTTTCGCACAAGGAATATTCATACCGTTCGGAATTACGATAGACGATGACGCCGATGGCATACGCAACGGAGGTTTCGGCAGCACCGGTTAACATACGCGGCGAAGCAATACATTACCGATAAGGAGAGTTTACATATGAGAATAACTAAAATAACAGCGGGAATATTGGCATTAACGGTTCCGATGGCGATCGCTGCCTCGGCGGACAGCTCGGAAGACACAATCATAAAAGACGGAATAGAATACACAAAAAAGGACGATGGTTCGGTTCGCGTAACACGAATCATCAATAAAGAGCTTACCGATGTGATAATCCCCGCGGAGGTCGAGGGGTACAAGGTCACGGAGCTGGGCATTGCTGGCAGTTCGGGTGAGGAAGGAATAAACGTATTTGAGGGCTGCGAAAACGTCACCGTGGTAATGCTCCCGGCTGGTATCGTTTCAATCGGGGATTATTGTTTCCGTGGCGTTTGGGGCTTGAAAGACGTGTATTTCGCCGGAACAGCCGAGCAGTTTCGGGAGATGTATATAGGCGATGAAAATGACAGCCTTATTGACGCGGTGTTCCATTTCGATTCGGGAGTCCCCGATATTGACGACATTCCTGATTTGGATATAATGGGCGATGTAGACGGGGATGGACTTGTCAGCGCCCGTGACGCGACTATGATTTTGAAATATAATATCGGAGCTGTGACGTTGGACGACGCGGCACTGAAAAATGCCGATATGGACGGGGACAATAAAGTCACCGCCCGCGACGCGACCGCGATATTAAAGCAAAGCGTCGGGATAAAATAGACAAGTGAAAAATGATAAATCGCCTTGTAGAGCAAGGCGATTTTCTTTTTGGCACTCGATTGGTGAAAAAAGATTCTTAAACGCAATGCTCCGACAGCCAATTAAAAATATAATTGACATTATAATTACCCGCAGCAACACCAAGTCCCAGTTCGATGAGTTCCTTCTGTGCGTATTCCAACCGAATGCCGTTTATCTCAAGAAAAATAAGCGTAATGTGAATCCCCGTCCGCTTGTTTCCGTCGACAAACGGATGATTGGAGATAACAGAACGGCACATTGCCGCCGCTTTGGACAGAAGTGAGGGATAAACTTCATTTCCTCAAAATGATTGAAAAGGCGCGTTCAAAGCGGACTGAAGCAACCCAATATCGCGTATTCCGTCCGAACCGCCCGTTGCTTTTATCATCATTGTGTGGATAGACAAAACCTGTTGTTCGGTAAGCCTTATCATTTAGCAAGCTCCTTATACGCTTCAAGGTTTTTTTCAATCAATCTTTTTGAAATACTTGCAATGTCCTCATCGGGAGCAGTTTGAATTTCCTCAACAGTCGGGAATTCCATAATGATGTATCTCGGAACATTGTTTTTTAGAATGACCGCCGAACCGTTTTCGTCAACAAGCCTTGCCACCTTTGAGAAATTCTGATTGGCTTCGGTTATCGAAACCAAAGATTCCGTTTTTACCAGCATTGAAATCATCTCCTCTCTGAATATATTATACAATATTTTTAGGAGAAATTCAACCTATTTTTGAAATAAATGCAATAAAAAATCGACAATTTTGTTGGAAATTGTCGATTTTTTGTAATACCGTAATCAAATAGATTTTCGCAATATCCTTACAGAAAAAACTAAAAATTCCCAATGAGTGTTTCATTAGGAATCGAGAGCTGAGGTTCGTCCCAAATTAAATAGACCAAAGCCACTCACTGCTGTTAATCGGCCGCGAGCATTTTTACTTCGCGCTAAAAAGTTGTCGGCAAGCCGCAAAGCGGTCATTCGTCCTCATCATTTTTCTCAAGCAATACAAAAGAAACATAGGTTTCCTTATGTGATTTCTGGTCTAAATCGGTTGCCGCTGCCAACACATCATGTGTCATATCGGCAACTTTCCAACCCTGCTCCAACAGCCCATTGATATATGTAAAATATTTGTTTTCATTGATATTTCCCTGTTCGGTGTAATCTCTGCTGTTGCTAAGATAAACCAACTTTTGCATTAATTTACACTCCCTTCGCAATTAAAAACTCTGTGAGATGGTGACAAAAAGATTTTCATAATAATCTTACAGCGAAAACCAAAAATTCCCAATGAACGTTTCATTGGGAATTAACTGCACGAGTATCGCGCTGGCGGAGAAAGAGGGATTTGAACCCTCGCGCCGGTCTCCCGACCTACTCCCTTAGCAGGGGAGCCCCTTCACCACTTGGGTATTTCTCCAAATGCTGATATTCCATATCGTATTTACTATTATATCACATTACTTTCGATTTGTCAAGAGGTTTTGAGAAATTTTTACGGAAATTCCGATTTGGATATTGCAGCATTCGGCGCGGATTCCCGAAATAACCGAGGAATTGAGCGTGTTTGCGTGGGTTTTCCACTAATTGCCAAAACAATTGTTTTCTTGCGGCGTTCTATTGACAAAATCCGCGCGAGAGATGTGCTATAATGCGTTTGTAAGGGAAATCCGCCCACGGCTCGCGGGTAGTTTATCGGGAATGAACCGGGTAAAGGCGGCGGATATATCCTTACAATGATGAAAAGAGGTGCACATATGCTTAAGATATATAATGATGGGCGGCGGATAACGGCGGCACTTTCGGGGGACATCGACCATCATACTGCCCGGGAGTTCCGCGCCGCGTTGGACGAGGTTATTGCGCGTTCGCGCCCCGAGTTGTTGATTCTCGACCTCGGCGAGGTGGGGTTTATGGACAGCTCGGGTATCGGGCTGATTCTCGGGCGGCTGAGAGCGGTTCGGGAAGTCGGCGGAGAGATTTTGGTCAAGAACGCGCAAAACGAGATAGCCGAGGTGATTCGATTGTCGGGGCTGTCCACGCTGTTGGTTGAGCCGAAACAAACCGCAAAGAATTAAGGAGCGGCTTTACGAGCTGTAACACGAAGCCGCGTTTTGGCATCGCAGTTTAGCATGCTATAATTCGTATCAACAAACTGGGGTGAAGTGCAAATTGCGAAAGCGAGTGGCGCGGCATACGCGCAGCGTGTGCCGTGCCGCTCAGGCTAGCACGGACGAGCGGAAGCTCGTCCGTGCGGTTCGCAATTTGCTTTCAAAATCATGCAAAGCCGAAATGCGAGCGCGGAAGCGCAGCGAAGCGGAGCTTTCGCGCTCGGCAAGTGCAGATAAAATCCGCTGCGCGGATTTTATCTGCACGTTTTCGGATTTGCCATTTAAGATAAGGAGTAAAGATGAAAAGAGAATTGATCAATCAATGCACGGTGCGGTTTCCCGCATTGTCGCGGAATGAAAGCCTGTCGCGCTCGGCGGCTGCGTCATTCGCGCTGCAGTGCGACCCCACGGTTGAGGAAATCGCCGCGATAAAGACCGCCGTATCCGAGGCGGTGACAAACGCAATTGTTCACGGATACAGGGACTGCGAGGGTATGGTGGAGATGACGATGAAGCTGTATGGAGATAATACATTGTACATACAAATCAAGGATAAGGGCAGAGGAATCCCGAATGTTAAGGAGGCAATGCAGCCAATGTTCACTACCGCGCCCGCCGATGAGGAACGCTCGGGGCTGGGATTCACCGTGATGGAGAGCTTTACGGACAAGGTGCGTGTGCGTTCGGCAGAAGGTCGAGGAACATGCGTGACGCTGGAAAAGCGGCTGCGTAAAAAGGGTGACGGCGATTGAGCACCCGTGATGATTTCATTGCGCGCAATCTCCCGTTGGTGCATTCGCTGGCGAATCGATTTCGCGGTCGCGGAATAGATTACGAGGAGCTATTCGCCGCGGGAAGTCTGGGTCTTGTCAAGGCTTGCGATAAATTTGACGAATCGCGAGGATTGTGCTTTTCTACCTATGCCGTACCTGTTATTCTCGGGGAGATTCGGCGGCTGTTCCGTGACGGCGGCTCGGTAAAGATGAGCCGCTCGCTTAAAGAACTGTCGGTGAAAGCGGCGCGGGCAAGAGAGGAGCTGTCTAAGAGCGGAAACGAGCCGACCATCACCGAAATCGCGGAGTATCTGGGGGTATCGCCCGAGGACGCGGCGGAGGCTGTCGCGGCGTCCGCACCCACGATGTCGCTTACCTGTTCCGATGATGACGGCGGGAGTTTTGATGTTCCCGTAGATAGCGGAGAGAGCGCGCTGATTGACAGGCTTGCATTGCAGCAGTGCTTGGACGAGCTTTCCGAGGAAGACAGAAAACTCATCATTCTGCGGTATTTCCGCAATATGACGCAATCTCAGACCGCGCAAGCCCTCGGAATGTCACAGGTTCAGATTTCCCGCCGCGAACGGAAGATTCTTGAGGGGCTGCGGCTGCAATTGATTTAGAGGGCGAACTCCCCCCTGCGCCCCCAAGAACGGGGGACAACCCTTTTCGGAGATTTTCCCCGAACCCTCCGCGTTTTAGTGGGGGACAACCCTCTTTCCCATCTCCCCCACCCCCTTTTTCCTGTGTCATCTAGGAAAAGTTGCCTTGTGTTATGACGTTACAGACCGCCTCTTCAAGGCTTGTCACACCATCGGTCAGTACGCTTCCGCAGCGACTGTACGTAACAGCTGTTTTGTGTACGTAAACACCGCAACCGAGTGAGAAAACGTAATGACAATCTCGCCGCGAAGGGTAAACCGTAAATCCCGAACCACCGAAAAACGGGGGGAGGGGGGTGAGGGGAGAGGGGAAAAGGGGAACGGGGGAAAACCCGTAGGGGAGCGGGGGGAGTCCCCCGTTTTTGCCGGATTTTCATTCTCCCCCCGCTCCCCGAAGGGTTGTCCCCCCACTAAACGCGGCGGGAGTTCCCCGCATTGGGGGTCGGGGCAACTCCCCGAAAAATTCCCCCCCTGAACGAATCGCCTTAACCAAATCTTTACCCTATAAAGTGGAAAAAGTGCTTGCATTTCAGCAACAAATGTTGTATAATAAAAATATAGATTCTTAACATTTTATTTTCACTTTTGGGAGCGGTTTCTATGAATGTGTGCTTAATGAACGATTCGTTTCCGCCGATGATAGACGGCGTGTCGAATGCGGTTATAAATTACGCGGAAACAATTTCAAACGGACTCGGACAAGCCGTTGTGGTTACTCCGAAATATCCCGGCGCGGTGGACGATTACCCGTTTGACGTGGTGAGATACCGCAGTATGCGGATAACACAGCATTTGTGCGGCTATCGCGCGGGGTATCCGTTTTCGTCGAGCAAGCTCGATATGCTTTCCGATTACGATTTCGACATAATCCACAGCCATTGTCCGTTCGCGTCAATGGTGATGGCGCGCGTCCTCCGCGAAAAGACCAATGTGCCTATCGTGTTCACTTACCACACCAAGTTCGATATAGATATCCGCCGCGCCCTGAAGAACGATATGCTTTCCGCGCAGGCAATCAAATTCGTTGTGGATAACATCGCGGCGTGCGATGAGGTCTGGACGGTAAGCCGCGGCGCGGGCGACAATCTTCGCTGCCTCGGTTATGAGGGGGAAATCGCCGTGATGGAAAACGGTGTGGATTTTCCGCGCGGAAGAGCCGATAAGGACGAGGTTCTGGAGCTTCGGAGTTTTTATAACGTCCCCGATGAAACCGTGCTGTTTATGTTTGTCGGCAGACTGCTGTGGTATAAAGGAATCCGCCTTATATTGGACGCGCTGAAAATCGTATCCGACAAAGGTCTGGATTATCGAATGATGATCGTCGGTGATGGTATGGACAGGGCGGAAATGGAGGATTACGCGCGCGAACTGGGAATCGCAGATAAGTGTATTTTTACGGGCGCGGTGACCGACCGCGAGGAACTGCGCGTGTACTACACCGCCGGAGAGCTGTTCTTGTTCCCGTCGGAGTACGACACCAACGGAATCGTGGTTCGCGAGGCGGCGGCTTGCGGAGTAGGCTCGCTGCTTATTAGCGGGAGCTGCGCCGCCGAGGGCATTACCGATGGCAGAACGGGAATCCTTACCGATGCGAATCCGCAAGCTATTGCCCAAAAGCTGGAGTTTGCCCTCTCTCACCGCGATGAAATTCACCAAATCGGCGAACGAGCGATGAACGAGGTTTACCTTTCGTGGGAGGACGCAGTGAAACGCGCGTATGACCGCTATCCGGCAGTGGTGGAGCGCTGTATGAGCGGAAATTCGCAGCGGCACGAAAAGGTGTTTACTGCGGAGCTTATCAAGCTGATGGACAACATCACCGAGGGCGTTCAGCAGTTTCGCGGAATCCCCGCCGAGATAAAGAGCACGGGTTCGACCGTCCGCCGCAAATGGCACCGCGTAACCGCCAAGGCAAAATCCATAGGCGCGCGGAAGAAGAGATCTGCCGAGATTCCCGAGGGATTTACCGAGGACGATATTAAAATTGAAAGTTCAGTATGCACAGGTGAGAAAACTATTGGATTTTACAGCAAGTCCGAAAACAAGCTGATGTATGCCGAGCTTGTCCGCAATGACGAGGATATAGACGCGTTCTACAAAAAATACGGAATTTCAGACCGCCGATAAAGCCCTGTTCGGGGAGTTGCCCCGAAACCCCAATGCGGGGAACTCCCGCCGCCCTTAATGTGGGGGCGAACCCCTATGCCCCGAGGTGTGGGGGGACAACCCCCTTTTTCCTGTGTCATCGAGGGAAAGTTGTGCCTATCGGCGGCTTGTCAATACCATCGGGCAGTACGCTCCCTAGTGTATGTACGTAACAACTGTTTCGTGTACGTAAACATCATAACCAAAGGCGAAAACGCTTCTACAATCTCGCCGCGAAGAGATAGCCTTTTCCCCTCACTACCACCGAAAAACGGGAAGGGGGGAGTAGGGAGAGGGGAAAAGGGGATCGGGGGAAAACCCGTAGGGGAGAGGGGGGAATCCCCGTTTTTGCCGGATTTAGTCTTCCCCCCTCTCCCCGAAGGGTTGTCCCCCGTCCTCCGCGTCGAAGGGCGCGGCAATCTCCCGCCCTCCGCGTGGAGGGCTTCCCGGCAGTCTGAGAAAAACACTCCCCGCCAATAATTTGCGGCGGGGAGCAAATTTTTGGTTAAACCCCTTGATTTTGTCGGAAAACAATGCTATAATTAACATAGATTATATTAAAATATATAGGGGGTAACGCTTATATGACAGTAAAGACGTTTTCCATCAATTCCGATAAGACCGCGTTTGTAAAGGCATATCTTCCCGAAAGCATTGGGGGAATCGAGTTCACCGAAAAGCGGCCGTCCGTGGTGATTTTCCCGGGCGGAGGGTACGAACTCTGTTCCGCGCGCGAGGGCGAGCCTATCGCGTTTCAGTATCTGGCGGCGGGATACGCGGCGTTCGTGGTTACATACACCTGTAACGCGCGTTTTCCCGCGCCGCTTATTGACGCGGCTTATACGTTCTATAAAATACGTATGCGTGCCGAGGAGTTCTGCATTGACCCCGAAAAAATTGCCGTACTGGGCTGTTCGGCGGGCGGACATCTGGCGGGCTGCCTTGCCACGATGTGGAACGATAATCTGGTGGTCAAGACCATAGGTTGTTCCCCCGAGGATTTGCGCCCCAACGCGGCGGTGCTCTGTTATCCCGTGATAAGCGGCGTGACATCTCCGCATGAGGGCAGCTTTAAGGTGCTGCTGGGCGAAGAGGCAAGCCGTTCGGATTTGTCGCGGCTGTCGCTAGAGAACCGCGTTACCCCGAAAACTCCGCCGATTTTCATCTGGCACACCGCAACAGACGAAACCGTTTCCGCGCATAATTCACTGGTAATGGCTAAAGCGTGTATCTCGAACAAAATCCCCGTGGAGCTGCATATCTTTGACGAGGGCATCTGCCACGCGTTGTCCACTTGCGATAAGGCAGTGGCGCGTAACGAGAATGAGGTTAACCCCTCGTGTCACCGCTGGATTGAGTTGTCGGTGGAGTTCCTCAATAAATATCTGAACGTATGAATGGGAAGAAAAGCACGGGGAGATACATAGCGGAGGCTATCGGCGGAATGCTGATTCCGGCGGCACTGATTGGATATATGGCGTTGGTCGGCTCGTACCGCGCAACACCGGATGTGGTGTTTCTGACAGCACTGATATCGATTGCGGGGTATGCGGTATTGTCATTCATCGCAAGCCGAAGAACGGGTCGGGTATTTTGGACGCTGTATGCCATTAAAATCGCGCTTCTTGTGTTGCCATGTCCGCTGTTGCTGTTGATTTCACAGATAATGTGGAAGTGATGAGGTGACCGGTGAGATGAGAAATTTGCTGAACCGAATCCGCGAACCAATGAAAAGTTCCGTATGGAAAACCGCGCTGTTCTGTGTAATTTTTCTGATAATCGGAGGTATTTCGGGAGCGGTTTCAAAGCTCGCGGACGTTTACTCGGAGATACTCGGGAATTACACTTCGGGAATTTGTATGTGGATTCTCATCGGAACGGTAATATGCGTGTTTGCGAAAAGTCCGTTCCGCGCGGCGGCTTATGTGTTCTTGCTCTGCGCGGGAATGATCGCGGCATATTACGTCACCGCGGAGATTGGCGATTTGTATTACTCAACGAGTTTTGTTAAAGGTTGGAGTATCTTTACGCTGTTCACGCCGATTTTCGCGCTGATTGCTTGGTATTCTCGCGGGAGAAAATGGCAGTCGTGGGTAATACGCATTGGAATCGCGGTGGTTATGCTCGGCGGGCTTTTATTGATTTCGGGGAATGTGTTCCTTGACGCGCTCTCTATTGTGGGTGCAATCGTGGTGACTATGATAAAGCCCGAACCTCGTGAGGATTGACGCGCATAATTCACGGCGGCGCAGTTTAGCACGCTATAACCAAAAGCAAGTTATTGGTAACTAATGCAAATTCAAAACGCAAGCGGCGCGTTACACCGTGAAACGGTGTAACGGGTCGCTTAGCGAACACAGACGAGCGTTAGCTCGTCTGTGTGGTTTTGAATTTGCCATCAAGATAAGGAGTTTATTATGAGGAAGAATTTAGGAGTTCAACCGGCACTGTTCCCTATGCCCGTGACTATTGTCGCGGCTTATGACGAAAACGGAGTGGTTTGCGCGCTCAACGCTGCTTGGGCGCAGATTTGCGACAGCGACAAAATCGCGCTGTTCATTGACGCGGACCACAAGACAACGGCGAACATTATGCAGACAAAGGCTTTCACGGTAAGTATTGCCGATGTTGCGAATATGGAGGTCGCGGACTTTTTCGGAATCGCGTCGGGAAACAAAATGCCCGATAAGTTTGAGCGGACGGGTTATCACGCGGAGAAGAGCGAGTTCGTGAACGCGCCTATTATCACGGAGTTCCCCGTGACGTTGGAGTGCGAGCTTGCGGAGGTCGTTGATACGGAGAATCTTCACGCGGTAGTCGGGAAAATCGTGAACGTCAGCGCGGACGAAAAAGTTATAGGTGATAAGGATAAAATAGACCCCGCAAAGGTGAACGCGCTGGTGTTTGACCAGTTCCGCTCGGGATATTACTCCATCGGAGAAAAGGTCGGGCAGGCTTGGAATGCCGGAAAAGGTCTTATGCAAAAGGGCTAAGCGCGTTCAATTCAAAACAGCCTATCGGCGGCGCAGTTTAGCGCGCTATAACCAAAAGCAAGTAATTGGTAACTAATGCAAATCCGAAATGCGAGCGGCGCGGCATACGCGCAGCGTGTGCCGTGCTGCAAAAGCTCGCTTGCGAGATTTAATGCAAGCACAGATGAAATCCGCAAAGCGGATTTCATCTGTGCGTTTTCGGATTTACCATTAAAATCACAAATTCAAA
Organism: Oscillospiraceae bacterium; assembly: GCA_014799385.1. Classification (GTDB taxonomy): domain Bacteria; phylum Bacillota; class Clostridia; order Oscillospirales; family Ruminococcaceae; genus CAG-115. Next base: position 18,869 of record JAAVIC010000029.1, on the reverse strand, counting down.
ACGCAAGCGGCGCGTTACACCGTTTCACGGTGTAACGGGTCGCTTAGCGAACACAGACGAGCGCAAGCTCGTCTGTGTGGTTTTGGATTTGCCATTAAAATAAGGAGTTATTATGAAAAAGCCATTTGTAACCAAAGAACAGGTCGAGGAGATAGTAAAAACCTATCCCACGCCGTTTCATATTTATGACGAAAAGGGAATCCGCGAGAATGCACGGGCTTTGAAAGCCGCGTTCGCGTGGAACAAGGGATTCCGTGAGTATTTCGCGGTGAAGGCTACTCCGAATCCGTTTATTATGAAGGTGCTGCAAAGCGAGGGCTGCGGATTTGATTGCTCCAGCTATACCGAGCTTGTGCTGTCAAATCAGGTCGGCGCGGAAAAGCACGACATTATGTTTTCGTCCAATGCTACTCCCGATGAGGATTTCAAGAAAGCGTTCGAGCTGGGCGCGATTATCAATCTCGATGATTTCACGCATATCGAGGTTCTTGACAAGCTGACGGGAATCCCCGAAACGATTTGCTGCCGTTATAATCCCGGCGGAGAGTTCAAAACGGACGGTTCTCCGAACGTTATGGATACTCCGCGTGACGCGAAGTACGGAATGACTCACGAGCAGATCATCGAGGCTTACAGAATCCTCAAGGAAAAGGGCGCAAAGAAATTCGGAATGCACGCGTTCCTTGCGTCTAATACGCTCACCAACGATTATTATCCCACCCTCGCGCGGATTATGTTCCAAGCGGCAGTGGAAATAAAGGAGAAGTCGGGCGTTGAGATTTCGTTTATCAACCTCAGCGGCGGCGTGGGAATCCCGTACAAGCCCGACCAGCCCGCGAACGACATCGCGAAAATCGGCGAGGGAGTTCGTAAAGCGTTTGAGGAGATCCTCGTTCCCGCGGGAATGGGCGATGTGGCGATTTTCACGGAGCTTGGGCGGTTTATGCTCGCGCCGTATGGAATGCTTATCGCCACGGCAATCCGCGAAAAGCATATTTATAAGGAGTACATCGGTCTGGACGCGTGCGCCGCGAACCTTATGCGCCCCGCGATTTACGGCGCGTATCACCATATCACGGTACTTGGCAAGGAGAACGCTCCGCTTGACTGCAAGTACGACATTACGGGCGGATTGTGCGAAAACTGCGATAAGTTCGCCGTTGACCGCGAGCTGCCGAAAATCGACCTCGGCGACTATATCGCGATTCACGATACGGGCGCGCACGGATTCTCAATGGGCTATAACTACAACGGAAAGCTCCGCTCGGCAGAGCTGCTCCTCCGCGAGGACGGCAGCGTAAAGCTGATTCGCCGCGCCGAAACCCCCGAGGACTATTTCGCGACTTTCGATTTCGCCAATGGAGAATATAATCTTGATTGATTAAGGTTTCTGATTATATATAAACAAGCGGTTCTCCCTGCCTGCAGCAGAGGGAACCGCGTGTTTATATATCGGTATATGGTAGTGGCGATGACAATGCCCACAATATTTATTCTGTCTTGAAATATTCACAAGCTCTTTTCTCCGCATCCTCGCTTAGGGCTTTACGGTCATCATTTGTTAATGCGCTGATCTTATCGATAAATTCCTCCGGGAAAATTCTTTTTAACGATTCCGTGTATGCGCTTTCTTCGGGACAACTGTACCCGGTTATTTTAACCTTGTCGCCATTTCGTTTGATATTCAGCGCGACCGGTGTTTGAGCTCCATTTGTTATTTTCACAGTGTTATTCTTGTAGCAAGCATCGGTTCCGGCGGAATATAAGTAAATGTGAGAATCGTCTGAACCCAGAACATAATGACTGCAAAAGGTTTTATACTCCGGTTCCCGTTTGGATCTTGACCACTGACTGTAAACGTTTTGCTCAAGATATTCGTTGATTTGCGTGTCGTTCAATTCAACGAATTCGGAATCGGATACCGTATTTTGGGAAATTGCCAAAACAACAATGATGATTGTTGCGGCAAATAAAACGCATAAGCCGCATAATAAGAGAATCTTTTTTGTGGATTTCATAGGCAGTATACCCTTATGGACGCATAATTTTCAATCGCTTTTAACAGCGCATAGTCATGACGGGAACTTGTGTGTCCCGCTAATAGAAAATAAATGCTCCTTGAAATTATCTGATTGTGTTGATATAGAATCCTGTGATTTAGCTGTCAATCCCCTATTCCGTGCTCCAACCTCTTCCCGCAGTTCTTCACAGAACTCAATTGCCCGAGCGTCTCCGAAATCACTTGCATATTGCATGAAGTAACCATAGACAAGTCTTTGACATTCGGCATCAAGAGAATCATACACATCTATCAATTCGTTCATAGATGCGTTTTTATCTTCTCTATCAATAGAGGAGGTTATCAGCGACAAATCGATGTCGGCAACCCCGTCAAGGGCTTCGGCAAGAGCGCAATCTCTCTCATAATAATCGTTTAGGAATTGAATTGTATCATTATGTTCCCACTCTGTTTCTTCAGCGGCAGCAGTCGGTTCAGCTTCAAGAGCTTTCAGATATGTTTCAACATAAGGGTTTTGCGGTTGTTCCACATCATCGGTATATGAACCAACTTCGGGGTTTTGCGGTTGTTCCACATCATCAGAATATGAACCAATCTCGGGATTTTGTGTTTGCTCTGCGTCATTGGCATATGAATTGACTCCCAATGGCAGAATCATAACCAATGTAAGTAAAAGTGCTGTAAATTTCTTCATACTTGCTACCTCCATATTAGTTTGTTGAATAGTTAATATCGTTTTGCTATTAATACTATTATATAATTCCACAATATTTTTGTCAAGCAATATTGGCTGATTTTTCTAACATTTGGTAAGATTTTGGAAGATTTCAACAAAATTGAAAATTGGTTTTGTTTAATTTGTTAACGCATAACATCGGTACTGCGTTGTTTTAACTGATTAAAAAATTATGATATTTCTTAAAATTTATTGACAATTTTGAGCTTTCGGGTTATAATTAAATAAAATAACACCGTCCGGATAAGAGCTGTACGGTGTTATTCATATGGGGGTGTTTTGAGTGGACGGCAAAATTCTGGTGGTTGACGATGAAAAGGAAATCGCGGACTTGGTGGAGGTCTGCCTTACCAACGAGGGGTATTCCGTGGCGAAATTCTATGACAGCGCAAAAGCGTTGGAGTTCGCCGAGAGCGCGGAAATCGCGCTGGCGGTGTTGGACGTAATGATGCCCGGAATCGATGGGTTCACAATGGTTCGGAAATTGCGCGAGAAGTTTCTTTTCCCGATAATTATGCTGACGGCAAAGGTGGAGGATTCCGACAAAATCTCGGGATTGATGCTCGGCGCGGACGATTATATCACAAAGCCGTTCAGTCCGCCCGAATTGGTCGCGCGAGTGAAAACGCAGCTGCGGCGGTACACGCGGTATAATAACCCCGCCGCCACGGCGAACGAAATCGATATCCGAGGGCTGCAAATCAACTCCGACACTCACCGCTGCGCGCTTAACGGCAAGGAGATCATACTCACTCCTATCGAGTTCAAAATCTTGTGGTATCTGTGTTCGCGGCGCGGCACGGTGGTTTCCGGCGAGGAACTGTTTGAAACGGTGTGGGGCGAGAAATATCTCGACACCTCCAACACCGTAATGGCGCATATCGCGCGAATCCGCGAGAAACTCGGCGAGCCGCCGCGCCGTCCGAAATATATAAAAACCGTCTGGGGAGTGGGATATACAGTTGAGTAAGGAATCCAAAAATCCGAAATTATCACACCGCGTTCTATGGCAGTATCTGCTCTCTTTGGTGATTTCAACGGCGGTGTTGGTCGCTGCGATGATATTGTGCAGATGGATATGCGATACGAAAATATGGTACGCCGATGATCCGCTGTACCGATTTTTGCAGTTTATCAAGCGGAATTTAGCGGTAATAGGCAGCGGGATTATCCTGATTGTGTGGACGGTCATCACGGTGATTTATCTGCGGCGGCTGATTCGGTATATTGACAGTATCGTTGACGCGGCAAAGCAGCTTACTCACCCCGCCGAGTGCAAAATCGAGCTTCCCTCCGCGCTGTACGGAATCGAGCGCGACTTAAATTCCGCGCGCGAGACGGCTCTTCGCAGCGCAGAGCTTGCGCGAGAGGCTGAAAAGCGCAAGAACGACCTTATCGTATACCTCGCGCACGATTTGAAAACGCCGCTCACTGCCGTAATCGGGTATCTGACTTTGCTGAGAGACGAGTCGCAAATTTCCGCCGAAACCCGCGGGCATTACACGGCAATCGCGCTGGAAAAATCCGAGCGGTTGGAGATGCTTATCAACGAGTTTTTTGACATCACGCGATTCAACCTCACAACGCTGACATTAGAGCGCGAACGTATAAACCTCACCTTTATGCTTGAACAGACTATAAGCGAGTTTCTGCCTGTTTTCGCGGAGAAGAATCTCACCGTAAACAGTGAGATTCAGCCGAATACGGAGCTTGTGTGCGACCCCGACAAGCTGGAGCGCGTGTTCGATAATTTGCTGCGCAACGCGGTGATTTACGGTTATCCCGACAGCGAGATTTATCTCGGAATGACCGCCGATGAGAACCGCGTGACGGTGGTTTGCCGAAACCGCGGCAGAACGATCCCAAAAGAAAAGCTCGAAAGAATCTTCGAGCAGTTCTTCCGATTGGATTCGGCACGGCAGTCCAAAACGGGCGGTTCGGGGCACCACCCCGGCTCGGGGCTGGGGCTTGCAATTGCGAGGGAGATTGTCCACGCTCACGGCGGCGAGATCTCCGCCAAAAGCGAAAACGAGAGCGTGGAGTTTACCGTGGTTCTGCCGATTGACGGGTAGTTTCTCGGCGAATAGGCGATTTGGAATCGCAATATCGTACAAAAACAGCACCTTGCTTTTGGGCAAGGTGCTGAAACTGTAATCAACCGACTTTGCGTGTTTTTTCAAGTTCATTCGCCGCTTTGCGCTGTCTGATTCGCTCGTGCATTTCGGCGATCAACCTATCCTCTTCCTCTTTAGAAAGGGGTTTTCTGTTTGCCGGAACACCAACACTTGGATATCCGTCCCACTCGCCTACGCCTTCGGGTTTTTTCATAAAAATCACTCCTTTGCAATGGTGTACTTCAGACCACAGTCTTCTAATGCTTCCCTATACGCTCTATCAACATCCGCTCCGCCACTATATGTTACAACTATATCCAATTGAATGGCATCAGCATCATAAACAAGGGTATTTGTGTTTGTATATAAATACACTTGCCCATTATGCCCGGCAACCACACCAAGCAAGTAATTGTTTTCATAAGCCTCGTTGAAGTCCTCAACGCTGGGCGGATAGCCCTCCGGGTGGGAATGAAAAGCAATTAATGGTATATTTTCGTTTTTTCCCTTTGCCAAAGCGGTTTTTATACTATCATTGTAAACGATGCCTTGCTTACATTCCGATTCAGTCTGTTTACCCAAAATCTCGCCCGTATTGCCGTTGACAAGATACATATCCTCGTAAAGAGTGCCGTTTCTGTGTGCTATCGCGTTGCGCGCACATTGCAAAAGAGTTTCGTTGACAGCCTTGTTTTCTGTGATATTATTAAACTTCTTTGCAAACTCATTCGAGTTTATGTAGTCCATATCGGCATTTACAGCGTCTGCGCCGTAAGGCACACCGTATTCCTGCTCGCATTCTGCCGAAATCGTATTCACACTACCACTTCCTACCCTCATTATATCACGGATTTTCGCGACTGTCAAGAGTTTTTGAAAGCGCGTGCGAAATTTTTATATTATATATCGCGCGATTTGTCAAGCACGGAAACCGCGTTCCCGATAAAAATCACTGTCTTCGCGATTATACACCCGATAACCGCACCGAGCGCGTTGGTGATAACATCGTCCAGGTCGCCCGTGCGCCCAAGCCACGGCTGAACAAGTTCCACCAGACAGGTCGCGCCCAACCCGATAAGGTCTACCGCCCACCATTTCAATCGGCAAAAGCTCATCGGGAGTAAAAATCCGAGCGGGATAAACAGCGCGACATTCGCAATCAGCTCAAACACCGATATGGAATCCCCGCGCAGATTTCCCGAAAGGAACTCCCACACCATACCGTTGTTGGTATAATAGCCGACCGCGCGGAGGTCCTCAAAGCGAAAATCTCCGTGGAACAGCTGCTCCGTTGTAATCATAGGCATCCAGACGATAACGACAAGCGCGGCGATATACCCGACAAACAGAAACCGCGAAAGCTCCAATCCGAACGATTTTCGGGGGAGCTTTTTAATTTTCAGATACGCGATACGCGTGCATAGATAAACCGCCGCCGCGATAACAGAAACGAACAGCGCCTCGAATACTCCGTAACAAGCGATCGAGTATATAAAATCACGCATTTGAATCTCCTTATTTTAATAGCAAATTGAGAACCGCTGTGCGGTAGATGCCGCGCCATCGGCGCGGAGGTCGGGGGGTGCCCCGAAACCTCGCGTTTAGCGGGGGACAACCCTTCGGGGGCGGGCTAAGTCTTGGACAACGCTTGCTGCGCCTGCGGCGCAGAGCGTTATTGCCAAGCCTTTGCATTTTTCGCTGCGCGAAAAATGCTCAGCAAACCCTAAGGACGGAAAAGCCCCCGCCCCTTTTGGGCGGTTGCGGCTTTTGGCGGTTTCGCGCGTAGCGCGAAATGCAATTGCCATTAGGGCAATTGCAAGCCAAAAACGCTAAGCTCTCGGGCGTAGCCCGAGAGCTGACCCACCCCCTTTTTCCTGTGTTATCGAGGGAAACTTGTTTTTGGTTACAACAATCTATCCGCAGCTTGTCCATACCATAGGGCAGTATGTTCCCCGAAAGGTTGTCCCGTGCATTGAACGTTATCTTATTCGTTTTCCGACTGAACTCATTATACAATATTTTAGCCATAATTTCAAGCTATATTGCAAAAATGTAAGAAAAAAGTAAGCATTTGGGAAAAGTGTTGACAATACCGTGATTTTGTGGTACAATATAAAGTAGGATATTATGATTTTCGGCAGCTAATTGGCTGCGATTTGGGGCGTTATAACTAAAATCAACGTCGGGGGTGAAGTGCAAATCATGAAATGCGCACGATGCGGACGTGAGTTCGATTTTAATAAACAGGATTTCTGCGGATACTGCAAGACGGTGCATAACCGTTCGGGCGAGGCGATCCGCGATTTGAAAGGGATTTTACGATATATCTCGGATAAGTTCGGCAAGGAGACGGTTCTCGACCGCCGCCGCACCGACGCGCTTATCGCCGACTTCTTCCCTAAAGAAACGGTGGCGCGGCGGTTGTGCTATGTCGCGCTGTATGACGGCTGCGCAAAGAAACTTTTTGATGTTCGCGAAAGACCGTTTGAGGTGAGGTGCGCTGCGGCGGCAAGGTGCGTGCAGTCGCTGCGCGATGAGATAGGCTTGAAAGGCAGGATCGCCGCCGAGGCTGTCGAGGCTGTCGGCGGCGCGGTGGGCTGCGAGATTTCGTTCAAGAAGAGCGAAACGCTCCCCGCGTCCGAAACCGAAAGCAAGAAGAATATTACGGACGCGGCGGAGCAGTACTCCCTGGGGCGGCATTTCGACAGAATCCGCGAATATGAAAAGGCGCTGTATTGGTTCGAGACGGCGGCGCTTCAAGACCACGGCGAGGCGGAGTACTATATGGGCAGCTATCGCCTTGAGGGTCGCGGCGGAATACAGGACGTGGAACAGGCGCGTGAGTGGTTTGTCCGCGCCGCCGAGAACGGAGTTGCTCAGGCGGAGTATATGGTCGGGTATTTCCACGCGGAGGGAATCGCGTGCGAGGTTGACGAGGACAAAGCGTTCGAGATGTTTTTAAGCGCGGCGAAAAAGGGCTGCGAGGACGCGGCGAATATGGTCGCCTTGTGCTACGAAAACGGAGTTCACACCGAGAAAAATCCCGAGCTTGCGCGGAAGTGGCGGTCTAAGTCGGGCAAGCCCGTTGAAGAGCCTAAACCCCAAGCCGGGGCAGTTCCCGAGAAAGCTCCGCCGATTCCCGAAAAGTCCGAGCCGGAGCCGCTTGCCGATGACGGCGAGGAGCTGTACCAGAGCGCGCGCCGCTGTCTTGCCGAAAAGGACAACGAGGGCGCGGCGATGTTCTACAAACGCGCCGCCGAGGCAGGTCACGCGCGGGCGCAGTGCTCCTACGGGAAGTGCCTGTATACGGGCAGCGGCGTGGCAAAGGACGCGGCGGAGGCGTTCCGTTGGTTCAAGAAATCCGCTGAACAGAACCTCAATATCGCGCAGTATAATCTCGGGGTGATGTACCTTAAAGGTTCGTATGTTCCCAAGGACGTCAGCGAGGCAAAGCGGTGGTTCAAACTCGCCGCCGAGAACGGTCACGAGGACGCGGCGAAGATTCTCAAAAAGCTGAAGTGAGGTAGAGCTATGGATAACGACAAAATTGAGTGGACATTCAAAAAAGAACGTCACAAAACATCAAGCGAAGAGCGGATTTTTCTTTGCGGCGGAGAAGGCGAGTTTGCGGATTATAAGGAGTGCGCGTTGATACTTGGAAAGATATATTCGCTTTTCGGAGAACCGACTTTAGATGCATTTTATGATTGTTCTTATACTTATGAGATAATCGCCGAAGCTCCGGGGAAAGAGACGGCTAATCTTACGATAGAAGAGTACAACAATGCGGCGGCTATCATCTATTCCGCAGAGTGTGAGAGTGCGGCACAAGCCCTTGCTAAAATGATAAATTCGGCAGAACCCGCCGATTATGAGTACAACATTAAGGGTATGGAGAGTTTCCAAATGATAACTTATTTCGCAAGAGATGGGAAAGCAGGCTGCCGCATCAGATCGCTTACCATCAAGGAAATATTCAACGGGAATCCGTCCCCCGAAGATATAGCTCAGTTCATCGAACTTGGCTATAAGTTGGAATAAACGAATTAAACAATTGCCTATTCAGGAGGTAACACAATGAAGGCAGCAGTAATTTTAACGAAGTGCGCGAAGTAGAGAGCGGCTTGTTTGCGGCGAAGATTCTCAAAAAGCTGAGGTGAGGCGATAAAATGGGAAAGCTCTATACGATTGACGAAATCCGCGAAAAGGTAAAGCCCGTTGCGGAGAGGTACGGAATCGAAAAGGTTCTGCTGTTCGGGTCTTACGCGCGCGGGGAGGCAGATGAGAACTCCGATATTGATGTGATTGTTGTGGGTGGCGACGGGTTTCACGGGAGTGATGTGTTTGCTTTCGGAGAGGATTTGCGCGAGCTTACTCAAAAGGACGTTGACGCGTTTGAAATCCGCGAGGTGAATCCCGATTCGGAGCTTTACAATAATGTTATGCGCGAGGGCTTGATTATAATTGACAGTTATTCGGGTTATAATCAAAAATCCGCTGTTCGGAGAGGAATTTTAGCGTGTTGAATTTCAAGCAACTTTTCGGGTTGCGAGTTTAGCGGGTTATGACCCAAAACAAGTGTTTGGCGACTTGTGCAAATCCAAAACGCGCCCGTTGCGGCACACGCTTTGCGTGAGCCGCAACGGGCAGGCGAGTGCAGATGAGCTTTGCTCATCTGCACGGTTTTGGATTTGCTTTTGAAATAAGGAGGATAAATTATGAAAGCAGCAGTAATTTTAACGAAGTGCGCTAAAGCGCATGACTTGTTCGGAATCCGCGCGGAGCAGCGCGAGGACGGCGCGTGGTACGCGACTTGGGCATTCAAGGTAAGTGAACACACCGCTGGACGCGAGAAGTTCGGCGATACCGAGATTTCGGGTAACGTGTACGTTACCACCGAGTATCCGTCTTGCCCGCATTGTGGCGCAAAGGGATTCTTCCAGTGCAGCGAGTGCGGCAAAACCACCTGCTGGAACGGCGAGAACGAAACCGTTTGCGAGTGGTGCGGAAACGCGGCGGAAACCTCCGCCGAGGATAGCTTCGAGTCCCTGACAGGCGGCGGATTCTAATAGTTGACAGTCAGTCGGGCTATAACCCAAAGCAAGTTACCGGGTTGTGATTATAGTGCATTATATATCACATCAACATACCGGGGTGACATGCAAATTGCGAAAGCGAGCGGCGCACTGCACGCATAGCGTGCAGTGGGTCGCTCAGCTAGCACGGACGAAAATTGCAAAGCAATTTTCGTCCGTGCGGTTCGCAATTTGCTATTTGATAAGGAGTATTATGTTTAAGATTGGCGATAAAGTTCCGTTGGAGCTGGGCGGCAGCGCGGAGATTCTGGAGGTTCTCGGGCAGGGCGGTCAGGGAATCGTTTACCGCGCCCTCTTCGCGGATAAGGAGTACGCGCTGAAGATGTATTTCAGCAATAAGCTGCGCCGTCCCGAGATTTTCCGCGACAATCTGCGGACGCTGTGCGAGGATAAGACGGCTCACCGCGCGTTCCTTATGCCGAGACTGCTCACCGCGCAGACGGACGAGGGATTCGGGTTTATGATGGACTTGATCCCGAGCGAGTACAAGCCGTTTTCGGATATTCTGAACGCGCGTGTTAAACTGTCGGGACTGTATTCGGTGGTCAACTCGGCGATTCGGATAACCGCCGCGTTCCGTGACTTGCACAACAGCGGCAAGAGCTATCAGGATATGAATGACGGCGGTTTTTTCATTCGCCCGACCGATGGAGACGTACTTATCTGCGACTGCGATAACATAGCTCCCTACGGCGAACATCTGGGAATCGCGGGCAAGCCCGGATATATGGCTCCCGAAATCGTTCGCGGCGAGAGCGCACCCGATAAGTTCACCGACAGATATTCTCTGGCGGTGGTGCTGTTTCGGCTGTTGCTGCGCGGCGACCCGCTGGAGGGAAAGCGTGTGCTGAAAAGCGTCTGCCTTACCGAGGAGGCGGAGCGGCGGCATTACGGATTCGAGCCGGTGTTCGTGTACGACCCCGAGGACGATTCCAACCGCCCCGTGCGCGGCGTGCATAACAACATCATCAAGTTCTGGCGGATTATGCCGGACTATATCCGAGAGGCATTCGAGTTTTCGTTTACCACGGGGCTTTCCGAGCCGTCCAAGCGGCTTATCGAGAAGCAGTGGCTGGACTTGCTGAAAAGACTGCGCGGCGACATTACCGCGTGTTCGTGCGGAATCCAGAACTTCCTCCCCGCGTGCGAAACAGACGAGGAGGACTTGATGATCTGCGCGTGCGGAAAGCATTATCCCAAGCCGCTTACCCTGAAGGGCGCAAAAGAGAGCGTTTTGCTGTTTGACGGCGCTCGGCTCTTTGACGAGGACACGAACGTCATCGCGGAGGTCGTCCGCAATAAAAAGAACCCCGCGCTGTGGGGCTTGAAGAACCTCGGCTCGGAAAGCTGGAACTGCGTTCTTCCCAACGGAGAGGAGAAGTCCGTAGAACCCGAAAAAGCCGCGCCAATCTTCACGGGCACGGGAATCGAAATCAACGGGGAGAGGTTCGAGATAGCCGAGTGAGGGAGGAGAGTATGTCCGAAAAATCATCTCTTGACATCAAAAATATCATCTTCAACATCATCTTCACGGTTTTGTTGTCTGCGCTTTTGGCATACAAGATTGTAAGGATGATTTTGAACCCAAGAACTGTGGAATGGTTGTTCGGCAGTTTCACTGAAAATTTCAGTGACATATCTGTGGCTGTTTTTACAAGTTTAATATATCTGGCGTATTCAGCATCGTATATTATGCCGATTCTTACGATAATTACGCTTTGGCTGCGCGGTACCCCGAAAATGGTAATGAGCTTGGTTACTCTTTTGGTTTCGGGAAGTCTGCTTGTTTGGGAGTTTGGTTTCGGCGGCTTAATAACTTTTGGAAACCAGATTTCGTATTCAACGAATCGCCTTGATTATATTGGCTTTGACCCGTTGGTTTCACTTATCGAGGCGATATTATTGGTGGTGATAACGATTAAAAATATGCGGAATGGGAAAATAAAGGGGTAATATGAAACTTGTCATTCAGCGTGTAACACGCGCCGCCGTTTCCGTGAACGGCGAAACGGTCGGGAAAATCGGCGGCGGATTTCTGGTGCTTTTCGGAGCGGGCGCGGAGGATACCCGCGCGGATTGTGAGGTTCTCGCGCGGAAGCTCGTCAATCTGCGGATTTTCGCGGACGAGAACGGAAAGACCAATCTCTCACTTAAGGACGTTGGCGGGGAACTGCTGATAATCTCGCAATTCACGCTATACGCGGACTGCCGCAAGGGAAACCGTCCGAATTTCCTAGCCGCAAAAGAGCCGCGCGAGGCGGAGGCTCTCTACGAGTATTTCTGCGAGCTTTGCTCGAATGAAGTCCCCATGGTCGAGCGCGGAATTTTCGGCGCGGATATGAGCGTGGAGCTTGTCAATGACGGACCGTTCACGGTGATAATCGACAGTTTGGGCGGAGGTATATTATGACACGACAGGAATTTCTTAAACAGGCGGCGAAACAAGTAAACTTCCAGAACAATGTTTTGATAATCGGTTGGGACGATCAGGGTTTCTTTTCGATTTCCGATGATGGAAGAATATTTACGTCAAGGGGATTTATGCCTGTTGCAAGAACAACTTTGGAATACATTTACGCTTTTGGTGCGGACTTGGACGAGAATGTGAAGTGGCTTTAACTATCAACTATATGGGGGTGTGGTTTTGACTGTCAGAAAAGCCGAGCCGCGCGACATTCCGCGTATAATGGAGCTTTTGTCGCAGGTGCTGGAGGTTCACGCGGAAAAGCGTCCCGATTTGTTTCAATCGGGAACGACAAAATATTCCGAGAGCGAGCTTGCGGAAATAATCGCGGACAGCGAACGTCCGATTTTCGTTGCCGAGACAGACGGAATCGTTCGGGGATACGCGTTCTGTGTTTTCCAACATCACGAAGAGCGGAACTCCCCACGATTTACAACGCTGTACATTGACGATTTGTGCGTGGACGAAAACTGCCGAGGGAAGCATATCGGACGGGCGCTGTACGAATATGTTCTGGACTTCGCCCGAAAGAGCGGCTGTTACAACGTAACGCTCAATGTCTGGGCGTGCAACGAATCCGCGATGAGGTTCTACGAAAAGTGCGGACTTTCCGTGCAGAAAATCGGAATGGAGAAAATCCTTGACAAACAGAAATAATGATGAAGGCATACTTTTTGTTGGTTCTCCATATGCCCATACCGGCAAACGGCGGTATAATGGAATCGTGGGAAATGCGCGGCGGCTCGGCTTAAAACTCCGAAAGTGAAACAAATTCATCAAAGAAAGACTTGACAAACGAGAAAGAACGTGATATAATGAATTTAGAAAAGCTGCCGGTAAATATTCCATCGGAGAAATTTACCGAATATGCGCTTGACCCTGTAAAACAGCCGGATAAAGCAAGGGCTTTCCGCGAGGCTTTAGGGTATACAAAGTCAAACTATCAAGATTTGATTGATAATATCAACAGGAATCTTGATAAAAGGCATATGGCTTTCAAGGAAAATAATGGTCATGGCGATATTTACGAATATGTAATGCGGCTCAAAGGTGCTAATGGCAAAGAAGCAAATGTTTGTACCGGGTGGATTGTGGAAAACGATTCTAATTCGCTTCGGCTAACAACTGCTTATGTAACAAAGAAGAAGGTGACTTTTAGTGGTTAATGTAAAATTATATGACAATGTCCTTTTAAGGGATGGCAGGAAAGCTTCTGTTGTGGAAATTTTCAATGATTCTTATATCGTTGACATTGACGTTGGCGGCGATTATGACACACAGTGTGTTGATAAATCCGAGGTTTTGCGGATATTGTGATAAATTGCTATATACAAAAGAACTAATCAAGACGGTGACTAGAGATGGTAGGTCTTAAACTGTTTGACAAGATAATGTTGAAAACCGGGGAGACTGCATACATTGTTGATGTGCTTGAACACTCCTATGTGTGCGATATTGAAAGAGCTTCGGGAACGGATACCGACTTTGTGAATCCCGATGAAATTGCCAAATTGTTGTAATTTGGCTTGAATACTGTTCCGAAGAAACTTTTGTGATTCAAGTGAATTTAACAAAAAAGCGTTTTAGCATTGCAGACTGTATATAAATTACAATTCTCCCCGTCCGAAGGCGGGGAGAATTTCATAAATATGGTTTTCGATTACTTAACCTTTTTAATGAGCTTGGAGAACTCCAATGCCTTGCCCAGGTCTCCCTCGACTTTGAGCTTGCCGACTGTGTACGCGGCAACGGGGTCGAGCTTTCCCTCGACCAGCTTGTCGAAATTCGCGGGGTCGATCGTAATCGCGCAGGAGCGGTCGTTGTACTCGTAAGGTTCAACATTCACTCTTCCGTCCTTGACCTCCACATAGAACACGCCGCCGTCTTTGCCCGTCAGATTTATCTGAACAGCCAGAAACGGAGCACCCTCCGCGTTCTGATTTGCCGCGATTCCGCGAACCTTTGCCAAAGTTTCATCAAATGTCATTGTCTTAAATCTCCTTTCTTTATATAAAGGTCAGTCCGTAAATTAACCCGCAATTCTCACCGACTATGGCGGTGAGAATCGCGTAAAATCAAGGCTGCCCTTTCTTTATATAATAGTTATTATATCACACTTCCTCGAAAATGTCAAGCAAGTTTATATGCGGTCTGTTATTCGTAATCCGCGATGTCTATCCACGTAAGCAGCAGCTCGCGCTCCTCGGGACGCTTGAATTTAAGCTGCGCCGCCGCAACAATCGGCAGCCAGTCCTGAACATATTTGATATCCGTCTTGGTTTTCGCGCAGTACAGCTTTATATACTTCTCAGCCAGCTCGGTGCGGTGTTTCAGGCAGAAATTGAGATACGTTTTCGCAACGTCCGCAGAGGCGTTGCCCTGTTTCGCTTTCAGCCAGTCCACAACGAACGTACCCTCGCTGTTGATGATAATATTTTCGGGCGCAAAGTCACCGTGGCAGATCTTTACATGGTTCGGCATGGAGTTCAGCCGCGTAAGCAGCTCGTACTTCTTCACATCGTCAATGATGTCCAGACCCTCAATCGAACGCTTCAGATAATCTTTAAGGCGGCTTATCTTCGCCGAACGCAGACCGTTTACCTCTATCTGAAGGTCAACCATCTTTTCGAGATACTCGTCCGTCTTGTCGGGATTCTCGCGCATCAGCTCTTCAAGCGTCTTGCCCTCAATGTAATTGTAAATAATCGTCCACTTGCCGTCCACCTTTGAGATTTCCAGAAACTGAGGAATCCTTGCGAATCCCGTTTCCTCCACGCGAGTGTGCGTCAGTGCCTCATACAGAACAACGCTTTTCGGCTCGTCCGCGTCCTTAAACACCTTTACGCACTTGTCATCGCACTTGTAAACCATTACCTTTTCGCTTTCCGAAATCAAATTTGTAAGTTCCATAAATCCTCCTTATCTTGATAGCAAATTCAAAAACGCGCTCTTGAAATGCCGCTTTGCGGCATTTCAAGAGTGCTCGCTTTACGTCACACTGCACGCTGCGCGTACAGTGCGCCGCTTGCGTTTTGAATTTGCACGAATCACCAAATACTTGCTTTGGTTATAACGCTCTAAATCGGCAACCCAATAAGCTGCTTTGGATTCGACGCGCCGTAATCTCACCCCAACAGCGGATTCGGTTTATAACCCAACAACTATTCTCTGACTACTATTATACCATATTTTCAGTTACCAATATTACGTTGATTTTGGTCGAACGTATTTTTCTGTAAGGATATTGGGCTGTCTTTATTATACCACGTTATGGAAAAAATGTAAAGGGCTTTTTATAAAGTTTGCACAATTTGCAACAATTATACGTGCGATTTTTGTACAATTTCACGAAGCGATTTCGTGTGATGTTCAATTGACAAACGCCGATTTATGGTGTATAATATAATGAGGGTATAATATCTTGTAATACAATGAGGAGAATATATAGATGGGAATTATAAAATCAATATTCGGAACATATTCATCGCGCGAGTTAAAGCGCATTGAGCCGATAAAGCAGGCGGTTCTCGACCTCGAACCGAAGTACAGCGCAATGTCGGACAAGGAGCTGAAAAGCCAGACGGGAATCCTTAAGGAGCGTCTTGCAAACGGCGAAACGTTGGACGATATTCTGCCGGACGCGTTTGCGGTCTGCCGCGAAGCGTCATCGCGCGTAATCGGAATCAAGCACTACCCCGTACAGATCATCGGTGGAATCGTACTTCATCAGGGCAGAATCGCCGAAATGAAGACCGGTGAGGGTAAAACCTTTGTGGCGACTCTCCCTGCGTACCTTAACGCGTTGACGGGCAATGGCGTTCATATCGTTACGGTAAACGACTACCTCGCCAAGCGCGACAGCGAGTGGATGAGCAAAGTCCACCGCTTCCTCGGGCTGACTGTCGGGCTTATCACTCACGAGTTGGATAACGACCAGCGCCGCGCCGCTTACGCGTGCGACATCACCTACGCGACCAACAACGAGCTTGGATTCGACTATCTGCGCGATAATATGTGCATCTACAAAAAGGACCTCGTTCAGCGCGAACCGAATTTCGCGGTCGTGGACGAGGTGGACTCCATCTTGATAGACGAGGCGAGAACCCCGCTCATCATTTCGGGTAAGGGCGACAAATCCACCGATTTGTACCAAAAGGCGGATAAGTTCGCGAAAACCCTCAAAATGGATAAAGTCGTGGAAATCGATTCCAAAGAGGAATACGAGCAGAATTTTGACGGCGACTATCTTGTGGACGAAAAGGAGAAAACCTGTAACCTTCTGCCGAGTGGTGTTGCCAAGGCGGAGAAGTACTTCAATGTCGAAAACCTTATGGATTCCGACAATATGACCCTGCTCCACCACATCAACCAGGCGATCCGCGCAAACGGAATTATGAAGCGCGATGTGGATTATGTCATCAAGGACGGCGAGATCGTCATCGTTGACGAATTTACGGGACGTCTGATGTTCGGACGCCGCTATAACGCGGGACTTCACCAGGCGATAGAGGCAAAAGAGGGCGTAAAAGTCAACCACGAAAGCAAGACCCTTGCGACCATCACGTTCCAGAACTTCTTCCGTCTGTACAAAAAGCTCTCGGGTATGACGGGTACGGCTATGACCGAGGAGGACGAGTTCCGTCAGATTTACAAGCTGGACGTAATCGAGATTCCCACCAACAAGCCCGTAGTCCGCGTGGATAACCACGACAGAATATACAAGAACATCAACGGAAAGCTGAACGCCGTCTGCGACCGGGTTGAGGAGTGCCACAAAAAGGGACAGCCCGTGCTTGTCGGCACCGTTACCATCGAAAAGTCCGAGCAACTCTCCAAGCTCCTGAAGGCGCGCGGAATCAAGCACGAGGTTCTTAATGCGAAGAACCACGAGCGCGAGGCTGAAATCGTTGCCCAGGCGGGTAAAAAGAACGCGGTCACCATTGCGACCAATATGGCGGGACGCGGTACGGATATCAAGCTGGGCGGTAACTCCGAGTACCTTGCTCTTGCGGAAATGCGTAAGCTGGAATACCCCGAATCGCTGATTCAAGAGGCAACTGGATTCGCGGAAACGGACGATGAGGAGATCATCGCGGCTCGTGAAAAATATCGGGAGCTGATGAAAAAGTACGATGAACAAATTGCTCCCGAGGCGGAAGAAGTCAGAAACGCGGGCGGTCTGTATATTATCGGCACGGAGCGTCACGAATCCCGCCGAATCGACAATCAGCTCCGCGGACGTTCGGGACGTCAGGGCGACCCCGGCGAAAGCTGTTTCTTCCTGTCGCTTGAGGACGATTTGATGAGAATCTTCGGCGGGGAACGCGTTCAAGCGATGATGGAGAAAATGAATTTTGACGAGGATATCCCGATTGAGGTCGGATTCCTCTCCAAGGCGATAGAGTCCGCGCAGAGAAGAATCGAGGGCAACAACTTCGCTATCCGTAAGCACGTTCTCGACTTTGACGATGTTATGAGCCAGATGCGTGAAACCATCTACACTCAGCGCAGAAAGGTGCTTGACGGCGAGGACGTTCGCGACAATGTTGTTCAGATGATGCTTACCGACATCGAAGAGAACGTCAAGACCTACTGCTCCGATTCCGCGCCCGACAACTGGAATCTGGACGGCTTGCGCGCGCATTATCTCAACCTTTTCGTAATGGATACGGATCTGCGCTACACAATAGACGAGCTGAATCAAATCTCCCAGAAGGACGTTATAAAATTCATTCAGGACCGCGGCAAGATGATTTACGACCTCCGCGAGGAGGGAATGGGCAGCGAGAATATGCGCGAGGTCGAGCGCGTTTGCTTGCTTAAGACCGTTGACCGTCACTGGATGGATCACATTGACGCAATGGACGAGCTGAAAAACGGAATCGGTCTGCGCGGCTATGCGCAGAGAAACCCCGTTGAGGAGTACCGTTTCGAGGGCTTTAATATGTTCGATGAGATGATTGCCGCGATTCGCGAGGAAACCGTGCGTATGGTGCTTACTATCCCCGTGCGGATTCAAGCCCCTCCTCAGCGCGAACAGGTAATGCAGCCGGACGCTCCCAACGCGGGCGCGCAGACTCCCTATAAGAGCGAAAAACGCGCCGAAAAGAAAAAGAACTCCAAGAAAAAAGGGAAGAAGTAAGGGATAAATTCGCCCCCCTCGGTGTTATTGTTCACCGAGGGGGTTGTTGCGCCCTCGGGCGCGGAGGTTCGGGGGACAACCCTTCGGGGAAGCAGCCCCGAACCCTCTGCGTTTTAGTGGGGGGACAACCCTTTTCAGGGAGTTGCCCCGAGCTCGCCGCGTTTAGTGGGGGGACAACCCTTCGGGGGCGGGGGATTCAAACCCTAAGGACGGAAAAGCCCCCGCCCCCTACGGGTTTTCCCCCCACTCCCCTCTTTCCCACTCTCCCCCACCCCCTTTTTCCTGTGTCATCTAGGG
>JAAVIC010000028.1 GCA_014799385.1 Oscillospiraceae bacterium | reverse complement strand
CTCGAAAAGATTGAGGCAGAGGTTAAGCGCAGCAACGAGGTTGACATTGAACTTTTCAACGCTATCAAAAAGGCGGGTGAAACCACCAACGCAGACAAAGAGGAAACCGACAACAAAATCACCGAGACAAACACCGCTCTCGATGATGAAACCGCCCGCGCCAAGGCCGCAGAAAAGGAACTCTCCGACAATATCGTTGCAGAGGCAGACCGAGCAAAGGCAGCAGAGCGCGAACTTAACACCGCCCTTAACGATGAGGTTTCCCGCGCCAAGGTTAAGGAGGCAGAGATTGACGCTACCATTGCCGCAGAAGTCAGCCGAGCAAAGGTTGTCGAAGGTGCGCTCTCCGATGCAGTTGACGCGGTGCGCGACAAGGCCAACCAGATTGCCAGTGACCTCGCCAGTGAAACCTCTCGCTCCAACCAGAAGGACAACGACCACACCGCAGCCCTCAACGATGAAACCACCCGCGCCAAGGCCGCAGAGAAGGCAATCGTTGACCGCCTCGATGTAATTGAGGGTGACAAAACCGTTGTCGGCTCTCTGGCTCATTGTCTGGAAGACGCAAAGCATTATGTTGACGATATGGTTGGCAAGGTTACGGCGGGCGAACTCAAAGACCTTGCCGAGATTAACAACGCCCTCGCCGCAGAGGTATCACGCGCCCAGACAAAAGAGGCAGAGATTGATGCAGCCCTCGCAGTTGTGAATGGCGATGCGGAAACAATCGGCTCAATCTCAAATGCGGAGGCCAACGCCAAGAAATACGCAGATGAGGCAATCGCCAAAACCCTCTCCGATCACAACACCGACCTCTCCGCTCTCACCGACAACCTCAATTCAGAGGTGAGCCGAGCAACCACCGCAGAGAAGGCACTGGGTGACCGCCTCGACATCGTTGAGACTGGTGTGAGCAACGCCGCCGATGCAATCCTCAATCTCACCACCGCCGACAATGACCTCTCCAACGCTCTTGCCAGTGAAGTAAGCCGAGCAACCACAAAGGAAGGTGAGATTGATTCGGCTCTCGCAGTCATCAACGGTGACAAGGAGACAATCGGCTCAATCGCTCATTGTCTGGATGATTCCAAACATTACACCGACAATCAGATTGACACCCTCAAGACACAGACCGCAACCGACCTCGCCGATGCGCTTAAACCATACGCCACCAAGGAGGAAGTTGACGGACGCATTGAGGGTATCATCGGCACAGCCCCGACCGCTCTGGATACTCTCGGAGAAATAGCCGACAAACTCGCAGAGGATAGTGACGCAATCGCCGCAATCAATGGCGTTTTGGTCGGTAAGGTGAACAAATCAGACGTTTACACCAAGGCCGAGAGTGACGCGGCACACACCGCCCTCTCCAATGACCTCAGCACCGTCAACACTGCAATCACCGCAGAGGTGACCCGCGCAAAGGCAGCCGAGAAGGTCAATGCCGACGCAATCACCGCCCTCACAACCACCGTCAACGGTGTCAAGACTACGGCAGACAAAGCAACCGCAGACCTCGCCGATGAAATCACCCGCTCAAAGGGTGTGGAAGCTGACCTCAACACCGCAATCTCTGGGGTTGATGCGAAAGCCGATGCAGTGAAAGCAGTATCGGACAAAGCCGCCGCCGACATTGCAGACCTCTCAACCGAGGTGACTGGTGCAAAGAGTGACATCAACGGTCTCACCAATGACCTCGCCAGTGAAATCTCCCGCGCCCAGACGAAAGAGACCGAACTGGAGAGCGGAGTGACCGCCAACGCCACAAAGATTGCCGACCTCACCACACGCACATCAGCGGTTGAGACCGCACTTGCAACATCCGCCAGTGACCTCACCGCAGAGGTGAACCGAGCCAAGCAAGCCGAAACCGACCTCTCCAACGCTCTCGCCAGTGAGGTGAGCCGAGCAACCACCAAAGAGGGTGAGATTGAGACAAAGGCAGACGCAAACGCCTCCGCAATCACCGCTCTGGATGGAAAGGTTGACGGTGTTAAGGCAACCGCAGACCAGAACGCCAGTGACCTCACCAATGTTAAAAACGCTCTGGATGTGATAAACGGCGATGATACGGTTATCGGCTCAGTAGCTCACGCAGAGGCAGACGCGAAACACTATTGTGACGATGAGATTGCCAAACTCACCGCAAAGGTTGAGGCCGAGGTTACTGGTTTCGCCACAAAGAGCGAGGTTGCGGGAGTGGATGCGAAAGTTGACGCTCTCAAAACAAAGGTGGACGCAATCGAGGCTCCCGACGCATACACCAAGGCAGAGGTTGACGCACTCATCGAGGGTGTTGATGTGAGTGACCAGTTGGTTGATTACGCCAAGACCAGTGAGACCACCGTTATAAAAGATTCGGAGGGCAACATCATCACTGAAATGGTCATCGACAACAGCGATGAGGATGACACAATCGAGGTTTACACCCGCGCACAAGTCGATGAGATGTTTGCCAGTGTTCCAAAGATTGTGACCCTCACTCAAGCCGAGTATGACGCATTGACGGTAAAAGCCCCCAACACTCTTTATATTGTGAACGGTTAGCCGTTTGCGATGCGGAGCAACCCACACATAAACACATCCCACATCGGTAACTCATCGGTGTGGGATTTTTATTTGACAATGGAAGGACGGACGGAATATGTGATAACTCAGCCTAAGCGCAACCAGACAAAGGTTGTGCGGTCATCCGTATTGTCATCCAGAACAGCACAAACCGAACAACCTCATAATTTTATGATAATCGCAAACGCAATATTTTACAACGGCACTCAGCCAGATAAGGTGTACCTCGGTGCAAATCTGGTATGGGAGAAAGAGACCACGCCCCCGACTCCGACCTACGGCAACAAGACCTTCGCGGGTAAGTTTACCGATTCGTCAACCGAAAGTTACTGGAAATTCTGGCCAAACGGCCAGACTGGCAACGGCACGAGCATAAAGGACTATGTAGACCCAGAGACCAAGGAGTTTAACTTTGATTACAACACACCTCTCACCAGTTGTCGATACCTTTTCAACGGCAACAGCAGTTATGGGAGGTTTGAACGTATCGACCACATCCCCGACACATCGGGAGTGACAAATATGAATATGATGTTTGCCAACAACGCCTCCCTAAAATCGGTCAACCTCTCCGACCTCGACACAAGCAAGGTGACGGATATGAGTAATATGTTTAATAACTGTAATGCCCTCGACAGTCTCGATGTTTCTGGGTTTGACACGAGCAATGTGTCATATATGAATTATATGTTCCAATATTGCACTTCCCTCACCACCCTCGACCTATCTGGATGGGATGTGAGTGAGGTGATGATGATGGCCTTTATATTCGATGATTGCAAAAAACTCACCACCCTCAATCTCTCTGGATGGGATTTTAGCAAGGTGAGGAATGCAGCCTATATGTTGGGAGGATGCTCATCCCTCACAACCGTACTGGGCCCGATTAGCGGATTTAGCATTGACAACTTCAGCGTATATTCCCCCCTCACCGCAGACTCCGCAATGGTCTTTATCAATGGTTTGGCAGAGGTCAGCGAGACAAAGACAATCACATTCTCGGCGTTCACCTACGACCAGTTGACACCCGAACAAATCGCGATTGCAACCTCTAAGGGTTGGAACGTTGTGCGCCCTTAATTGCACCACCCCTGACACTCTTTATAATTGATTAAACGTTTAATTCAACCAATGGCAATTTTGAAATATACCAACGCCAACGGCGAGGTTGTGAAGGTCAACTCATATAAGGTTAACAACCTTGTGCCTCAGCAGACCAAGGGAGACAACCCCAATCTGGTAATGTCGCAGAAGGCAGTGACCGATGTTGCAAATGAAATCGGTTTGCAGATTGACGAGGTGACTGGTAAAATCACCGCCGTAAAAGCGACCGCCGACAAAGCGGCATCCGACCTCACCGCTCTCACCCAGACCGTAAACGGCAAGGCAAACGCAAAAGACGTTTACACCAAGACCGAGGCAGACGGCAAATATCTCACCGCCGCCGACATCACTGGCAAGGCAGAAAAATCGGAGGTCTCCGCAGTTGACGCAAAGGCAGACCAGAACGCCGCCGATATAGTTGAAATCAACAACACTCTGGGCGATTGTGCGACAAATGACGCTCTCGGTGAACTGGAAAACATCGTCACCCTCAAAGCCAACAAATCAGCATTGGAGGCAGAGACAACCCGCGCCACATCAGCCGAGGAAGAACTTGCCGACCGAGTTGAGGCACTGGAAGACATCCGCATAATCACTTGTGGCACTTACTAAGAATAACCAACACCATAACGATGACATCCGAAACACATAACACAATCGTACTGACAGCCGAAAGTGGCTATGTACTGACCCAATCCGCAGATGTGGAACTCTCCGAGCGCATTGTTGCAACCAAGGTTGCGCTCTCCAAATATAGCACCGTTGATGACTGGAAGGAGATAACCACCGATGAGGGAGACCGCATAATTGCCGCCCAAAACGCACTCCGCGAGGAAAATTAACCCGATACACTCTTTATTAGTGACTATGAAAGAAAAGAGATATATAAGCGAAATCCGAAGTGTTGACGGTGGTGAGAACTCCCGCCACATTGAAGGTTACGCTCTTTTGTTCAACGTCCGAAGTGTGCAACTGGGCGACTTTTCCGAGGTCATTATGCCCTCCGCACTCAACGATGAAATCCTCAAACGCTCCGACATTCTGGCGTTACTCAACCACGATATAACGAGGGGTGTGTTGGCTCGCTCAAAGTATGGTCAAGGCTCTCTCACCCTCACCATTGACGAGAAGGGTTTGAAATACGAATTTGACGCTCCCAACACCGCACTGGGCGACGAATTGATTGAGGGTATCAGACGCGGTGATATTGCCAACTCATCCTTCTCATTCCTTGTGAAACGCGATGAATGGCAGCAGACACCAGAAGGCGGTTATCTCCGCATTATCCACGAGTTTGACCAGTTGTTTGACATCTCGCCAGTCTATCAACCCGCTTACGATGAGACAACGGTCGATTGCCGAGGACTTGAAAATCTCAAGAATGAAATCGAAAGCCGTATGACCAAAGACGAGGAAACAAAAGAGGTCGAGGATGAGGTCAAGGATGAGGAAACCAAACCGACCGAGACCGAACCCCAGACCGAAGAACCCGCAGAGGGTGAAGAAAACAAGTCGGCAGATCCAGACGAAAACGAATGTCGAGCCGATGAGGAACCCGAAGGAAAAGAGGAAAACGAACCCGCCGACACTCCCGCCGATGAGGAAAAGGAGGAAAAAGAGGACGAACCCAAGCAAGACGAAAAACGTAACACTAACATAGCTATGTCTAAGAAATTCTCACTCATTAACGCAATCAACCAGATTGCCAACGGTCAGCCCCTCGATGAGGCAGCCGCAAAAGTAAACGCCGAAGGCCGCAGCGCAATGATTGAGTCTGGCCTTACTCCCAATGGTCAGCTTGTACTCGGTGGAGAGGTACGCAGCGCACAGCCCGAACAGCGTGCCAACGGTATTTTTGCCACCGTTGAAAATCAGGGCGCAGAGGCAGTGCCAACCGACACTCTTGACATTCTCGCTCCCCTCCGCGCTCGCCTTGTAGCCGCACAGAGCGGGGCAACATTTATGAGCGGACTGGTCGGCAATATCACACTCCCCCGTTACTCTGGCTCAACCGCTAATTGGAAGGGTGAGGTTGCTAAGGCTGACAACGGCGAAGGCACTTTTGATGAAATCTCACTGACTCCCAAACGTTTGACCAGTGTGGTAGAAGTTTCGCGTCAGTTCCTTGTGCAGACATCTCCCTCCGCAAACGCTATGCTGCAGGCCGATATCGTCAATAGTATCGCCGACAAGCTCGAAGCAACGATGTTCTCGGCAGACCCCGCCACGGCCAACAAACCCGCTGGTCTTTTCGTTGGTGTAACAGCCGACACCGCAGCAGTCAAGTTTGATGACATCCTCACAATGGAGCAGGAACTTGAAGAGGCTAACGTTTACGGCAACCTCTCTTATGTTGCATCTCCCGCCGCAAAAGCAACCCTCCGTGGCACCGTTATCGGCGGCACTGGCTCTGGTCGTTTCCTTATGGAAAGCAACGAAATCCAAGGTCTCAACGTTCTCTCTACCTCCAACGTTGTGAAAAACGGTCTTATACTTGGCCAGTGGAATGACCTTGTTATCGCCCAGTGGAGCGGCATTGACCTTGTGGTCGATACCGTAACCAAGGCCGATGAAGGAATTGTGCGCCTTGTCATCAATTCGTATTGGGATTTTAAGACCCGCCGCGACGAGTCGTTTGTTAAGCGTATCCTCAAGTAACCCTCTGGGTTGCATCAACCACTCAAATACCAACCTCCGCACTATTTATTAGTGTGGGGGTTGTTTGCTTTAGCGGTTTTTAACAATCCCGCTCTTGAGTTTCGCCCTCCGCTTACACTACATTTACAAATGAGAGGAACGGATTGCAACCGTTGGGAGTGCTTTTGATGCTTTTGGCACTCCCTCCCTCTTTCATTACAAAGGCATCGTAACGAATAACAAAAGCATACAAATGAAATCGGAAATCATTAACATCAGGCCCGATGCAAGGGTCAAGTCAAACGGTTGCTCTGGCACATTGGAGCGAGAGGAATGGCGGGACATAAAAGGTTACGAAGGACTTTACCAAGTGTCATCATTCGGGAGGGTGAAAAGTCTGGTTGGTGCATCCAGATATGAAACATATATGATTTTGTCACCCTACAATGCGAAAGGATATAAGCGAGTTAATTTATATCGCAATGGGAAAGTGTCTAAAATATTTGTTCACCGTCTTGTGGCTGAAGCCTTCATCCCCAACCCCGACAACCTCCCGCAAGTGAACCACCGCAGTGAGAAACCAGATTGCAACTATCCCGACAATCTTGAATGGTGTACTCAACAATATAATAACTTGTACGGAACGAGACTCAAAAAAATTGGAGAAAAGAAAAGGGGACAAAAAAACAGTGAAATATCTAAAGAAAAGAACCGAGACGCAAAGCGTGACAAGATGAAACCAGTTTTGCAATATACTCTCGATGGTGGGTTTGTTGCGGAATATGAGTCGCAGAGAGCAGCACAACGAAAGACTGGAATAAACAACTCCCACATTGGATTATGCGCCCAAGGTGAACGTAAAACAGCGGGTGGTTTCATCTGGCGTTACAAAGATTGACACGCTTTTCAAATTCTATATATCAGGGGTCACGCCGTTTTCGGTGTGGCTCTCACTCTTTATATATGAGATAACCCCAAACCACCGATGTATATTACACTAAGCGAGGCACGAAAGCATTGTAACATTGACGATGATTTTCACGCAGACGATGATTATTTTCTCCACCTCATTGAGGTTGCGGAGAACGCCGTCGCAAAGAATATCAACCGCCCCCTTTATGCTTGTGTCGGTCAAGACGGATTGCTCCCGCCAACCATACGGCACCAGATACTAATATTGGTTGCGAACCTCTACGAGAACCGCGAGAGTATTGCCCCAGTGCAAATGCACTCCCTTCCCAAATCGTTTGACTGGCTCGCCTCCCTCGATAAACATTACCATATACCACGATGAGAGCGGGATTGTTAAATGAGCCGATAATCGTTGAACGCTCGCACATCCACCGCAATGAGTATGGAGAGGAGCAAACGGTCTGGGAGTGCCACATCAAGACCCGCGCACAAATGTTGTGGTCTGGCGGGTCAAACCAGATTGAGAACGATGAGAGAGTTTTCACCCGCTCCCTCCAATTTGTTGTGCGTATTTATCACGACATCCGCAACCTCGACCGCATAATCTGGAAAGCCCAAAAATATCGGATTGTTCACATTGAACCCCGCAAGCCAGAGCAACGCCAGATTATAACGGTTGAACTCATCAACGAATAACCCGACACTCCCCAATGCCGACCAACCACACCGTCACCCTCGACACCAAAAGCCTCTCCGACATCCTCGACAATCTCAACGAGGACAACCGCCGTCTGGCTATGCTCTCAGCATTGAGAGCGGGGGGCAAGGTACTCCAAGCCAACACCAAGGAGAGCCTCAAGAAAAAACTGGGGAGCGGTGCGACATCCACATCAGACCGCAACAAATTTCCGATGGAGAAAGGTGTGCGTCTCATCGTTGACAAGGATTATAACGAGGTGGTTGTGTCTATTATGAAGGATTACCGCCTCAAGTGGTTTGAAATGGGGAGCGACCAACGCTATCTCAAAAAAGACCATCCCAAGGATGAGAAACACCGCAAGACCCTCCGCAAAGGCGAATATCGCGGCAGGATCGGGGCGACCAACTTTTTCGGCGAAGCGAGGCAGAACGAGGGCCCAGTTTGTGACGCGATTGTTGAGGAACTGGCAAAGCAGATTAACAAATTGATGAAATGATAACCACCAGAACCGCCGCCCCCAGAGTCGGCAAAGCAATATACGAAATTTGCAACCCGATTGTCCGCTCATTCCCTATTGTTGCGGAGCAAGGGGCAAATTACCCCTTTATGGTTTACCGCCGCACATCCCACAACTCCCAGAACACCAAAGACCGTTACAACTATCTGGTGACAATCTCAATGGAGTTGGTCATTGTCTCGGATAGGTACGAGGACAGTGTCAACCTATCTCAACAAGTCTGGGAGGCACTGGATAAAAAGGGGGGAGTTATCGCAGGGGTTGAAATCCAAGAAATCCGAGTTACAAGCACCTCGGAGGATTACATTAATGACGCATACGTTCAACGCCTCCAGATTGAGGTTGATGTGACCGACATTGTAAATTAGCACCTCAGTTGCGCGACTATCTATATATGCCCGAGACCTCCCGACATCCGTTGTCTGGCGGTCTCATTTTTTTTTGATACCGCCGCACTCTTTATATACAGAAACGAGAAATCTATATATAGACAATGAAGATAATCAAAGGCGAGTCACTTATGCTTTACATCGGTGGAAAGTCGATTGCATTTGCCACCTCGCACACACTTGAATTGAGCCTCGACACCCGCGAAATCAGCACAAAGGATAACGGCGGCAAATGGAGCGAGGTTGAGGCTGGCATAATCTCTTGGACTATGCAGTCGGAGAACCTTGTCGGCAATCCTGGCGAGGGTAAGGGTTACGATGACCTTGTTGACGCTATGATTGCGCGAGTGCCCGTTGATGTTGTTTTCGGTCTCGAAGGTGATAGCACCAATTTCGATGACGGCAAACTTGACGCAGTGCCAACTGGCGGATGGAAACCAAAGGCAAACAGCGGACGCAAGGGCAAAGCCCTCATCACATCCGTATCGCTCAACGCCCCCAATGCCGAGTATGCCACAATGTCAATCTCACTGACTGGTGTGGGCGCACTTGAAAAGGTCGGCGCAATCACCGCTCCCTCCGCAGGTGCCAAGACAATGAGCCAGACCCCCCAGACCGCAAAGGCTTAATCCCAACTCATCACATCCCAAAGATGAATGAAAGTGTCGTATCACATCACAGTGGTGCGACACTCTTTATTATATGAATAACCAACCCGAACACCAATGAAAAAGGTAAACATCAACGGCAAGACCTACCAGATTAAGCAGACAATCCGCGCTCTTTTTCTCTGGGAACAAATCGCGGGCAAGCAGTTTGAGATAACAACCACCCTCGACAACTACCTCTATTATTTTTGCCTCATCCTCGCCAACAACAAGGATTGCACACTTGACTGGGATGAGTTTTTGGATGCGATTGACAATGACCCGACAATCGTTGTCGAAATGACCAAGGCACTCGCAGACATCAGCAAATTAGAGAAGATGTTTGAGAGTGACCAGACGGACAAAGACGGTAAAAAAAAAGACTGACCGTTTCGGAACTTTTCGCGGTGCTGACGCTCGATTTGGGAATTGCCCCCGACTACGTTCTGGATGAAATGGCAATTTACGAAATCACAAGTCTCATCCAACACCGAGACCTCAAATATAGGGAGCAATGGGAAATGACCAGATTGTTAGGTTACATTACCGCCCAGAGCCACACCACCAAGCGCATAAAGATAACCGACATCATCAAATTTGCTTGGGATGACGAGAGAAAGGAAAGCGACCCAGACACACCGACAGCCGACCAAATCGCCAGACTGCAAGAAATGGCGAGAGCATACGAGGGGATGTTTACCCCTACCGAAAAACCAGAATAATGACACACCCCAATAATGGCTAAGACCGATTTAATTGCCCGCCTCAGTGGTGACGATAAACTCACCCCAGTTTTGCAGAACGTAAAAAAGCAACTGCAAGACACTGGCGTTGCATCCTCTAAATTAGACGACATCCAAAAGAAATTTGACAAAATCCAATCCTCATCCGCTCCCCTCAATCGTAAAATCCGCGACATCAAAAAGGCGATGGAAGAAATGGCGGTTGCTGGTCTGGATGCGTCCGAAGAAGGGCAAAAGGCTTGGAAAAAGTTAGCGGATGAGGCGAAAAAGTATGATGAAACCCTCAAACGCATTGCCGCCGACACAAAGAGCCTTCCAGAACCAGACACCTCAAAGGGAGGTGGTTTTGACCTCAAAGGTATGGGGCAAGAAATGGCCGACAAGTTAGGGGTCGGCAAGGCGTTTGGGGCAATCACCGCAGCGGCAAATCCCGCCACACTGGCAATCACCGCTACCGCTGGTGTAATGATTGCGGCAGGCAAGGCAGCGGGTGATTTTGAAGTACACCTCGACGCTCTCCAAGCACTTACGGGAGTGACCGATGAAACAATGAAAGGATTGTCGGACACCACCCTCCAAATGTCAAAAAAATTCGGCCTTGGCGCGGGTGAGATTGCTGACTCGATGGGTTTGATTGGCTCGCAAGCACCAGAACTTTTGAAAGACACTGACGCACTGGCAACCGTTACGGACGCGGCGATGACGTTGGCAAAGGCTGGCTCTATCAGTGCGGAGGCAGCGGGCAAGGCAATCACCACCGTAACGAACCAGTTGGGTGTGTCGGCATCGGAGGCAATGAATATTGCGAACACATTGGAGGCGGCAGAGCAACAAGGAGCGGCCAGTGTTGAATATCTCAACAAGGCGATTGAGAAATCTGGCACACAAGCAAAGGCGGCGGGTATGAGTTATGTTGACCTTGCCGCGATGATTGAGACCGTTGCACCGAAATTCTCTTCAGCCGATGTTGCGGGCTCCCAGTTAAATTCAACCCTTCTCAAACTTTCGATGGGTGCGGATGAATTTAACCCCGCCGTTGTCGGAATGTCGCAAGCCCTTCAGAACCTCTCGGACGCTCAACTCACCAATGAGCAGTTAAGCAAGATGGTTGGTGAGGCTAACATCACAATGGTTAAGGCGATGATTGAGGGAAAAACCGCATTTGACGATTTTTCAGTCTCATTGTCTGGGACATCCGCAGCGGTTGACGCTTGGATGATGAAAACGGACAATATGGCGGGCAAGATTGACAAACTCAAAGCGACTTGGGATGCGTTTCTCATTACACTCGGTCAAAGCGGGTTGATACAAGGAATTGCCGATAATATAATGTTGGTAATGGAGGCACTTGGGGAGGTCATCAACATCATCACTGACGTAATTGATACATTCGATTTGTTCGGTGAGTCTGGCGTTGACAATACCACCATATTACGCGCACAACTTGACATCCTCATCGGTATCATCAAGGGTGTGGGTGAGGTGCTGAAGGTGATTATCGCAATCGCCGCCAAAGTTTTCAACTCTCTGGTCAATACCGTCAAGGGAGCGGCCGATTGGATTGGTGACAGATGGAACCAGTTGAAAAAGCAGTTGGGCGATGTTGCGTTTGTCAAGTTTGTGATAAATGCGTTCAACCGCATAATGGAGAAGGTCGGCAGTGTCATCAACAAAATCAAAGAGTGGTGGGCGAACCTTAAAAAGTCTCTCGGTCTCTCCGTCGAGGCTACCGCAAAGGTTGACACCAAGACTGGCGGGGACGCTACAATTCAGTCATACGAAGGTGACGGAGGCGGTGGGTCATCCGCTCCCTCTCTCGGTGGTGGTACTGGCACCAAGGGCAAAAGAAAAGGAAAGACCACCACGCCCAAGGTCGAAAAGGTTAAGGTCGAACCCGAAGAGGGGTCAATCAAGGCATTGCAGGATAAGGTTGCGGCACTCAATAAGGAACTCACTGAGACCAACGTATCAGATGAGAGGTTACAACAAATCAACGCAGAAAAAGCCGCCCTTGAGGAACAAATCAAGGCTCTGCAAACTCGCAATGGGTTAAGCAATAAAAAACCAGACGTTGACGAGGGAAGCATCAAGGCACTCCAAGACCGAGTCAGTGAACTCAATAAGGAGTTGAACGAAACCAGTGTGAGCGATGACCGCCTCAAGGAGATAAACGCAGAGAAATCGGCATTGGAGGAACAAATCAAACAACTCCAAATCCGCAACGGTCTGGCAAAGGAAACCCCAGAGGTTGACAAAAAGCGCGACCAGTACAACAAAGCCAATCAAACAATCGGTCAAGTCAAGGCAGATTTTAAGGTTGGGTTAATCTCCAAAGAGGAGGCAACCAAGGCAATCGCGGACGCAAACGCGGTCATCCAGTCATTAGGTATGGAGCCGTTGGAGTTGCACATCAATGATGACGGCACAATCACCAACTCGCTCGAAGAACTCCAAGCCTACCAAGAGCAGATGAACCAGACCGCCGCATTGATTGGTAATGTCGGCAATGCCTTCGGCTCTCTGGGTGACGCAATCGGCGGCACTGGGGGCAAGGTAATGGATTTTGCGGGCCAGACCCTCAACGCCGCCGCCCAGATAATCCCGCAAGTGTTGTCAATCATCGGGGCAAAACAAGCGGAGGCAATGGCCAGTGGTACGGCAAGCGCAGCCGCCCTTCCCTTCCCCGCGAACCTCGCAGCAATGGCAAGTATTATGGCAACCGTTGTGTCTCTCTTTGCCGCTATCCCAAAGACCTTTGCCGATGGTGGTATTGTGAGCGGGTCAAGTTATCACGGTGACAGCGTCCTCGCCAGAGTTAACAGCGGTGAGATGATATTGAACAAGGCACAGCAATCCGCACTCTACCACTCATTGAAATCTGGTGGTGTGTCTGGTGGTATGTCTGGCAATGTCAATTTTGTCATCGAGGGGAGCAAACTGAAGGGTTGTCTATCCAACTACGACGCGAAGCAAAAGAAAATCAGATAAATAACGTTATAAAATGATTGAAAAAATGACATTCGACCAACCCCAACCCCTAATTGTTTACGGCATCCTTGGGGACACATACATCTACGCCAACGAGCGGGAGGTTGAGGTTGAGGAACCCCGCCAGATGGAGGGAGAGATTGAGGGAGAACCACAGACCGTCACAAAATACGAATACGATGTGCGGCACTTTCCTCTCTCCGACAAGACCGAGGCGGGCGCACTGGAACGCCTCAAATACAACGTATTGGTTGAACTGGATAAATACGACAATTCGGACGCGGTCAATGGTTTCACTCTCAATGGCATCCCGATGTGGTTGGATAAGGAGACCCGCAACGGCCTCCGACTCCGTTTCGACAGCCAGAAGGCACTCGGCCAGACCGACACAACTCTCTGGTATGGAACGACACCGATTGCCCTTAATATCGACCTCGCAATCAGTATGCTCCAAATGCTTGAGGTCTATGCGTCTGGATGCTACGACCGCACGGCACAACACAAAGCCACAATCAACAACCTCACAACGATTGACGAGGTTTTCAATTACGATTACACCGAGGGTTACCCCGCTAAACTGGCATTTTAATCAGTTTCTTTCATTGTGTTCTGGGGAGGGTCACATCATTATCGGTGTGGCTCTCTCTCTTTATATATTGAATAACCACCGAAATAATGAAATATCAGTCGGAATTTACCGCACTTGACGGCACATCATACAAGGTTGAGATTGACACCCCCAAAGGGAGCGGGACAAAGACGTTCACATTGGGAGGCTCGCCGTTTGTTACCTCAATGGATAGTGACGGCAAAACGATATACGCCCCAATCAAAAGCACTGGCGCAACTATTCAAATGGTAACAGATGGATTGCCGTTTGACCTATATTCTGGCCAGACCACTCAGATAAAAGTGACCCTCACCGACACCACCACCAACAAAGTCGAGTGGGTC
Source organism: Oscillospiraceae bacterium (assembly GCA_014799385.1). Taxonomy (GTDB): domain Bacteria; phylum Bacillota; class Clostridia; order Oscillospirales; family Ruminococcaceae; genus CAG-115. The sequence continues at coordinate 3,168 of JAAVIC010000028.1, read as the reverse complement.
GGTTTCGTTACCCCTTGTGCCTATGATATGGAGTTTGATGAGGAGCGCGAGACAATCGAAATCGAATGTGTTGACGGTCTGGCCGCCCTCAAAGATATGCCGTACCGCTCAACCAACAAAGACGTTGACACCTTCCTCAATGTGGTTTTCAAGTGCCTCAAACGGGTGGGATGTTTCAAAAACCTCTATGTCACCGACAACATCCAGATGACCGCCAACGGCAGTGAGAGTGTAATGTCAAAGTTGCGTATCAGTGAGGCAAACTTTTTCGACAGCAAGGACAGCGAGAGCCAACCAGATGACACCGTCGCTTGGAATTGCTATGATGTGTTGTTTGAAATAATGCAATATATGGGTTACACAATCACAGCGGTCGGCGAGGACGTTTACATTCTGGATTATGATGCGTTGGTGAAGGGTCGGACAAAATTTTTCAAATACTCCCTCACTGGCTCATCAATCGGCTCTCCCTCCAATGTCACCCTCTCGCACTCTCATCACATCACTGGCACCTCATACGCCGAGAACGGCACCAAGGTGAGCCTCGATGAGGTTTACAATCAGGTGACGGTTGTTGATGAGTTTTCCGAGATTGACAGCCTTGTTGATGGTCTGAATGACACCAAGAATCTCACAAACATCACGGCCTCATACGACTCACAACTCAAGGAGTGGTTTAAGAAGGACGGCAATGTGTTGGAGAGCGAGGTTTTCACCGTCAAGAACAAGGCGGGGGAGGATGAAAGTTTTTTCATTGTACTGCGAAAAAACTGGAAAGGGCGCATTTACTTTGTTTATGGCAAGTTTTACAAAAATGCGTTACTCACCACCTACAATTACAGCCAAAGCAATGCGTTACTCTCGGAGGGCACTGTCAATCCAATGCAATACTCAAAGTTGCTCTCATTCAAAGGAGCGTGGGATGTGGGTTATTATATCGCGCCGATTGACTCCAAGGATTACAACCTCTGGAGAGCCGACATTGACGCAAACTGGGACGGTCAGAGCAAAGAAACAAAATTGGAGCAATTCGGGCAACTGGTACACACGGCAAACCTCCCCGCCAAGAAGCTCACAAATTACATCCTTTGCCTCAACCAAGACTCCAGCCACATCAATCACGACCAAGTGAAGAATTATCCATTCTTTACCGTCAAAAAGAAAATCCCCGCGATTTTCGGCGGTGAAGGCGGTTATCTCATCCTTCAAGGCACTCTCATCCGTCACGATGAACCTAACACACCATTCCCGATGCAGGCAAAGGACTCGGTCTCTCACGGCAACACATCCATATATGCAAACGAGGCTTATTTCTGGGCCCGCCTCAAATGGGGCAATAAGTATTGGAAATGTGAGGATGGTGATTACAATGCAACTGGTGAATGGGTAACAGACCCCAACAGTTATTTCAAAATATATTACGGCAATCCGACCAAGGAGCAAAAGGCGGGTGACTTTTTCGACAAAGACCTTCCATTTTACAACACCTCAAACGCTATTTGGGGCATCAACGATGAGAATGGTTATTACATCCCAGTACCGTCGGACGGCAACCTCACTGGTGAGGTGGAATTTACGGTATATTGCAACAAGGACACCAAGGGCAGAAAACAAAAAGGCACTGGCGCATGGGATTGGTTGAGTAAGGACAAAAAGAACTCATACGACACCTACCGCCCGAAGGTCGTACTTTTCAAAGGTCTGGATATCAAATGCGGTTACGCCGATGACGCTCTCAACGATGATGCAGCGAGCGCGGACACCTATTATGCCGCCGACAACTCGACCAGTGACAACGTTTTGCCGATGGATGAGGTGAAATTCAAGGTTTGCACATTTGACAACAAAATCCCCTCATACAGCACCGTTGACTACCTCGACACATCTGGCAAATCACAATATCTGGATGAAACATACAATTTAGCGACTGGGCGCAAATTACGTCAAGAGCATCATTTGGTTTACAAACTGGTATGCCAGTACCAAGACCCGCGAGTTGTGTTTGAGGCAAATCTGAAGAACTCACTCGACATTCGCCCTTGGTCGGTACTGACCGATTTGACGTTGAGCGGGAGAAAATTCATCCCCCAGACGATTGAACGAGATTACAAGCAGAACACCGCCACGGTGTCTATGATTGAGAAAACTGACAAATACGATGCGGTTAACTAAATGGGATGGAACTCCCGACAAAAGCAAGACAACCCTTCTCGGCGGTGGGTCATCCTCATCGTCTGGGGGTGATTATACTGGGGGCTCCAGAGGCGGGGATTTGAACCGTAATATCTGGGGCCAACCCGACACTGGCGATGATATCAACGGCAGTATGACCGTTTACGGTGACATCAACATCAAGGTCATTCCAGAATTTACCCCAGACCCCGATGACGACGATGATGACGGAGAATGGGAAGAAGGAGAAGAAGGAGGCGGCAACATCAATGTGGAAGGTGACGTATCGGTTGACGGCCACATCTACATCAAAAGCACACATCCAGACCACAACGGCCAGAAGAAATGCGTCGGTGAACTCATCAACGGACTGGATGGGAGGCTCACCACCGCAGAGGGCAACATCAGCTCACTCACCCAGACGGTGAACAATCACACAACACAAATCACCAACCTCACAAGTCGGATGGATGACGCGGAGGGAGATATTGCCGACAATGCCGATGAGATTGCAAAGATGAAAGCCAGTAATCTCACCGTCGATGATGTGTTGCAACTCATAAAAGACAACCAACCTTCAATGTTGGGGTCAATCAATCAGCCAGTGATTTTGTGGGCGGGCCGTTTGACACATAACACATTTAATGCGGCAGGCAGTTGGGATGACTGGCCGTTTGCGAAACTCCCTCATTTCACCTTCGCAAGCAACTCGCACTCAAATGGTCTAATGACGATTGTGTTGGATGTTTCGGAGGGTTACAAACTGAATGTTGTTGCAGTACACGCCACCCAGTACCAGAGTGGTGATACCACCGACAACATCGACAACCCCTATATAAAAGGACGCAGCGACGGCGCACACTGGTTTGAATGTCGCGTTGACGATTACCTCAATACCAAAAAGGTATATATAAGGGAGTTTCACCAAGGCAACGGAGACAATGACACTTGGTATAGTGATTATTGGGGAGGTGACGGCGGCGGCATCCAAGCGAT
>JAAVIC010000027.1 GCA_014799385.1 Oscillospiraceae bacterium | reverse complement strand
TGGAGCAGATGTGCGTTGAGCAAAGAGAGCAAGGGTCGCGTATCTCAAAACTTGAAGAACGTGACGGCGAGAAGTGGCGAAGTGTAGTTAAAACAGCACTGACGGTTATTGTCAGCGCGTTAATCGGGGCTGTTTTGACATTGGTTTTACCGAAGTAAGGAGGAACATTATGAAAATCAACTGGCAAAGAAAACTTACATCAAGAAAATTATGGGTATCCGTCGCTGGATTTGTCGCGGGGCTTATCGTCCTCGGGAACGGCTCGCAGGATACGGCGGACAAAATCAGCGGCTCGATTTTGAGCGGCGCGGCGGTGGTCGGGTACATACTCGGCGAGGGTCTGACGGACGCAACACATAAGGAGGGCAAAGACGATGAGTAAATTTGTATCGAGAAAATCCGCGCCGTCCATATCGGACAAGCACTGGATCAAGTCCACGTGCGGCGGACTGAATGAGTGCCTGAAAATCAGTGGGAACTCGTGCCTTCCGAATTGTGTAGGTTACGCGTGGGGCAGATTTTACGAGCTGATTGGAACGCGTCCGAAACTGTCAACAGGCAATGCCGAGAATTGGTATGATAACACGGCGGACGGATACAAGCGTTCCGCAACACCGAAATTGGGCGCGGTCGCGTGCTGGCGAAAGGGTAAAGCGTTCAATGAATCGGACGGTTGCGGACACGTTGCCATTGTCGAGGAAATCAAGCCCAACGGCGATATTGTGTGCTCCAACTCCGCATACGGCGGCTCACGATTCTATGTTAAGGAGTATTCCAAGAGTGCTGGGTACAACTATGGAGCGTTGACGTTCCAAGGCTTTATTCTGCCGCCTGTGGATTTCGAGGATTCGTCCGTGGACGAGCTTGCCCGTGAAGTAATTCAGCGGCTGACGGAAATCGGGTGTGACTGGGAAGATGTGCAGGAGCGCGTCACCGAGCTGCTTGATTCTGCGCAGTCCGCGCCGAAAAAGTCAGTGGACGAAATCGCCCGTGAGGTGATTCGCGGAGATTGGGGCAACGGCGATGAACGCAAAAAGCGTCTTACCGAGGCGGGATACGATTACTACGCAGTTCAAAACGAGGTGGATAAGCTGCTCAAGTTGCAGAGGTGAATGTCAAGGATTTGGCATTGGTATAAAGTTCCCTCCCCCTCGGTTTTCCGGGAGGGGGATTTTTGTATTAATCACCAAGTTTCCTTGTTGAATTTTGTGAAATTATACCAAAGGGTATAAAATTTTTGACATTTTAACCTTGAAAATGTGTTGACAATTCTAAAAAAAGATGTTATAATGAATGTAGGACAAATTAAAAGAATAAATTTTCATACAATTGCATTTGATTTTTGCATATAATAGTAAATAGGGAGATGAAGTTAAACTCTTTAACCCTAATTACTTTACTGAAAGGAGATGATTTTATGACAACTGCAATTGAGTTAGCGAGATATATAGTGAACAAGTGCGTTGAAGATAATCATCCCATTACAAATCTTCAATTGCAAAAGATTCTTTATTACATTCAAAGGGATTATTTGAAAAAACACAACACTCGCGCATTCATGGATCACGTTGAAGCATGGCAATTTGGTCCTGTTGTTCCTGATGTTTATTATGCTTTTTGTTATTATGGGGCTATGCCAATAGAAAACTGTTATGATAACACAACAGATATGGATATTGATGATTTGGATATGGTTGACCGAATTGTTGAAGAAAAGCGTGATTTGGAGCCTTGGGATATGGTGAACGATACTCATAAACGTGGAGGTGCATGGGATAAGACATATAAGGACGGTGCAGGCAATCGTTCTACCATTAATATTGACTTGATTAGAAGGGACAAATAAATATGGACGTAACACACGAAGAAGAACTTCGGACGGAATTTAGAAAAATTCTATATGATCTTTCGCAGTCGCAGAATATTTTACAAGATGCTTCAGGTAAGAAAAAACGCTCTAGTTTCTATCAGGAATTGGAGCGTTTGTATTACACTGAGGGATTTCAGCATTTTACCAGTGATATATTTATAGTGCTAAAAAATATTCATCAGGACAGTTCTAAGGGGAGTATTGATGTTTTAGGACAAAATTTAGAATGGATGAGGCGCAAGTATCAAAAGAAGAAAGATTCTAATGGAGAAACCAAAGATATTGAATCAAATATACAAAAACTATACGATGATGTAAACCTAGAGATTTCTCGGATACTTACAGATGAAGCTGATGCTTGGAAATACTCTCAGGAAAGAAAAATAAATCAACTTGATAGGAAAATTGAAGAATCACAAAACAAACTAGTTAAGGTTGAAAAGAAAATTGAATCCTCACAAAAAGAATATATTGCGATATTAGGTATCTTTGCCGCAATAATATTGGCTTTTACTGGAGGAATCACTTTTTCAACATCGGTTTTGGAAAATTTACATAAATCAAGTATATATAGAGTTACGCTTGTGGTTTTGCTTATTGGCTTCACTCTCGTGAACATTCTTTATTTGCTGTTTATGTTTATTGATAAACTGGTTCGCGATGATAAAAGAGTAATTCCAATAAGTCCCCTAATAACATTTGATATATCTGTTATTGCTTTTGTAATCATAGTTATTGTATTATGGTCTACTGGTTTTGTGGAAGGGCGAAATCAAAATGTAAACGCGGCTTTATCTCAAGAAAATTCTTTTACATCAGAAATAAAGGATCCAACTAAAGAAGACGAAGAATCTTCTGGATTTGAATTGAAAAATCAATCTTAATATTCATCAATATGGTGGAACGGTAGTCGCGGCGGTGAACGTTAAGGATTTGGCAACAATATAAATTTAATCGGCTCTCCATTTTAGGAGAGCCGATTTTTTCTGCTTAAGTTCTTACAAAATTGTACACACTATACACATAGTCAGCGACTGTTTACCGCACGCCTTACATTTGCAGAATGGCTTGTCGAGATTATATGCCACGCGCGGGAGATACCCGAGATCCTCCAATAATGTGAACAGCGGGAAGAAAATCGCCATCGGCGGCAGCATTACCGACACCACCCACGCGAGCACACGGTACGCTCCGTCAACCAGGATACCCGATAGCCACTGCGGCGCGGACAGAAAGCTCATAAAGTCCGCAAGCCGATCGCCGACCCACGATAACCCCACGCTAAGCCATTGGCTCGGGTAATTTGCTCCGACTATCGTGATCCAGAAAATCACCATTAGCGCGGCTATCATAATTGGGAAAGCGAGGAACTTGTGTGTGAGGATTCTGTCCGCGCGGGATGATTTTTGCTCGTTCGAGCGTTCAATCGTTGTTCGCGCCGCCTCCTCGGCATTCTGTATCAAATTTGATACGATTTTGTCCTTAAGCGCGTCCGCAGTGATTTCATTCGCTGCAAGAATCGCTTTTGCGCGCTCCACGCAATCGGCGATTTCGGGTATTTCAAGCGGATTTTCGCCGTAAAATTCTCCTAACTTCGCAGTCAGCGAAGAATCGCCGTCAATCAGCCGCAGCGCCGCAAATCGCGTTGAAACGCGCTCTCCGAAACGCTTGCGCAGTGTCGGTTCAACGATTGAGATTGCCTGTTCGATGGGCTGAATATATTTCAGTTTTCGCGGATTTGTGCGGGAATGACCTGCGCATAATTCGTCCAGTTTTTCGATCAGCGTGTTCAGGGACTTCTTATCGTGTGCGGATGTCCCCACCACGGGAACTCCCAGATTCTCCGCAAGTCGGTCGAGGTTCACGGAGATCCCCCGCCGTTTTGCCTCGTCCAGAAGATTCACGCAGATAAGTGTATTCGGGCATATCTCCATCACCTGTAATGCCAGATTCAGTGAACGTTCAAGACAAGTCGCGTCACATACGACTACCGCCGCGTCTTGGGGGCAAAAACAGATGAAATTCCGCGCGACCTCCTCCTCTTGGGAGTGTGCCAACAGGGAATATGTGCCCGGAAGATCCACAAGCGCATAGGAAAACTCCTTGGACTTAAATTCTCCGCAAGCCGTGGAAACGGTCTTTCCGGGCCAGTTTCCCGTGTGCTGATGAAGTCCCGTCAATGCGTTGAAAATAGTGCTTTTGCCGACATTAGGGTTGCCTGCAAGCGCGACTGTTTTGTCCGCGGATTTCACTGCTGCGGAAAAATCCGTTGGGAGTTCTGTAATCTCCATCACGAATCCCTCCTGACAAGTACATCGCGGCAGTCAGTTTCCCGAATCGCGATAACCGCCCCGCGAATCAGATATGCCGCCGGGTCGCCGAGAGGGCTTCTCCCAACGCATTCCACGCTTGTGCCTTGAATAAGCCCTATATCAAGCAGTCTGCGCCGCATTGAACCGTGTACTCGCAGCGTCTCCACCACAGCACGCTCGCCGATTACCATTTCATTCAATCCGCATATATTTCCCATAAGATAACCCCCCCTGTATAATATAGAAAACATTATATCCTTACAGCAAATTGTGTTCGACTTAGATCAACGTAATATTGGGAATTGAAAATATAATTAATTATATGCGGAAAAATAAAAAGTGTGATTTCCCCGTGTCAATATGGGAAACCACAACAGATTGTATAAAGAGTTAAAAATACCCTATAACCGTACAGTGAAAACGTTTAATTTTCAATCACTCAATATTGGGAACCGGGATTCTTAAGGGACATTGCCCCCTGTTTGGATGACGCTTGCCGCGCCGTAGGCGCGGAGCGTTATAGCCAAACGGCGCATTTTTTGCGCTACGCGCAAAAACGTGCGCTTTGGCGGGGGTGTGGGGGCGGAGCCCCCACAATATATCAACCGTATAACCTTCGTCCTCAAGGAAATCTATTATATCGGGAGTTGCGTAGTAATGCATTGCTCCGACTGCGATAAATGCCTTTTTGCCGCTGCGCAGCGTTTCAAGCACGTAGTCCGCCATTTTGCGCTGTCGGGATTCGTACATCGCGAAGTAGTACTCCGTGTATTGCTCGGACAGCTCCTCGGGAACTCCCTCATCTGAGAGCATTTGTTCTATCGCCGCCGAATCCGCCGCACTCCACACGCGGTACAGCTCTTTCATCTGCTCCTTTTGAAGTTCGTAATCTGTTTCCACAGCGGATTTTAGCATATAGCACTGAAGTTCGCGCGGCTCGGACGCGTTCATACGGTACTGTTCGGCGGCGCTCTCAATTTCGTGAATCGCGATCCCGTTCTTTTTGGCGTAGGTGAGGAGAGCGCGGTCCGTGCCGTATTCCGAGGAATAACCGCAATCTGCGGCGAGTTTGTTCGACAGTGTGGAACTCCACACCGCGGGAATATACCAATTCAGATTCGCACTGTAAATCCGTTTTTTCACGAAGAAATCCTTGATTTCCGCGTAATCATCGCCGAGGAAATCCTCCGCGCTGTCGCATTCGAGCAGCTCCATCGCGGAGAGCAGCTCCTCGGTGTTGGATTCCAGAGCCTGAATGTCCAACTCTACGGCGAGTGTTTCGCATTCGTCCAACGCGGTGAACACTTCATCGGGGTAAACCGTGTTCGGAAGCCCCACGTGCATAGTTCCCAACATATACACCACGCCGCCCGTTTCCGAATCCGTAACCGTAAAAAACGGCGGAGAAACGCGGTTTTCTGATTTTCCGCACCCAACCGACAGCGTGATGATCAGTACAACAAGTATTGGGAAAAGTCGTTTTATCACTTTCATTATGCCAGTCTCCCCGAGATTTCAAATGTCGGACCTTTTTGCCATAAAAACGGCGTAAGGATTATCTCAAAGCCGCTGCCCGGTGCACAGAGCCAGTCTGCGGGTCTGCCTTTGGGAAGTCCGTAGCCGCACAGCAGATTTGTAATCACACCTGCGTGCGTCACACAAGCGGCGCGGGTGATGTCGTTATTCATCATATCGCTGAAAACGGAATCCAATCCATCAATACACCGCAGCATAAAGTCTCCGTATTTTTCGCCGTTCGGCGGCGCGGACTCCACTCCGCCCTTGATCCACTCGGCATATTCGGGCAGGTCTTTGAGCTGTTCGGTGGTTTTTCCCTCAAAATCCCCGAAATCCATCTCACTGAGTTCATCAATAATCATCAGCTTCTGTTCGGGATAGATAATCTCGGCGGTTTCAAGACAGCGCAACAGGGGACTTGAATACAGCTTTCCGACTTCGGGGTAGATTCCCGTGGAGCAAAGCTCCTCGATTCGGCGCTTTCCGTCCGCGCAGAGCGGCAAATCGGTCTGCCCGATATATTTTCCGTCAAGATTTCCTTGCGTAATTCCGTGGCGGATAAGGTACAGGTAGTAGTTTTTCATATAAATTCCTCCAACATACTGTGGTATTATTAATTATGCCAAAAAGGCGGTCGAATTTTTGGTTATTATGCCGCTTTACAAATCGGAATAAATAAGGTATAATATACAATGTGATTTTATTTATAAACGTTGACCTTATATTAACTCGCGGCTTCCCCCGCCGCAGGCGGGGGAAGCCGCGTAAAAAGCCAATTATATGAGATTGACTTTTTACCGGCATTGTTTATAAACATTGTATAAATAAAAAATTTGGGGAGAAATGGTATGAACAAGGATTTTCCGAGAGTAATTAAGCTGCTGCGAAAGGAGCGCGGCTTGCGTCAGAAAGAGGCTGCGGAGCAAATGGGGGTTGCGCAGGCTTTGTTGTCGCATTATGAGAACGGAAAGCGCGAGTGCGGATTGGACTTTCTCGTGAAAGCCGCAGATTTTTACAACGTTTCGGTGGATTATCTTCTCGGACGCACCAATTCGCGCACGGGCACTGTGGTTTCCGAGGAGGAACTGCCCGAAAGCACTGTTTCCGAGAAGTTTGAGGGGAATCCCGCCGGAATGGGAATCATGCTCCGCAAGAAGCTGGTTACCAATTCTCTGGAAATTATATATTCACTGCTGATGAAAACACGGAACAATAAGCTCGCTAAGGCGGTTACATCGTATCTTCAAACCGCTGTCTACCGCGCGTATCGAATGGTGTATTCGGCGGGCGGCGAGAATGACGAGAACTGCTTTGCGGTGTCGGTTGAGGACGTTGCGGGGGCAAGCGCGGCGAAGATGTCTATTGACGATATTCGCGCGAAATCCGCCGCTAAGGACGGAACCGCAGACGAGCGTATCACGGACAAGCGTATCGAGATGGAGTTTCCGAAACAAAGCGCGGCACTGTTCAACGTGATTTCAAGCGCGGAAAAGGATATCCGCAAATACGATGATTGAATACCCACAGCCGATACAGCCGATAAGCGTCACAGCTTATCGGCTATATTGTACTCATTGATGATATTCTCGCGGTTTCGCCAGTCCTCTTTAACCTTTACAAAGATTTGCAGATTAACCTTACAGTCGAGAAGAGCCTCAATATCCTTGCGTGCAAGACTTCCGATTTGTTTCAGACGTTCGCCGCCCTTACCGATTATCATACCCTTGTGAGAGCTTTTCTCGCAGATTATCACTGCGCCGAGGTCGATAATTTCCTCGCCCTTGGGGTTTGTACGGGATTTGAAGTTTTCAATCTCCACAGCCGTGCCGTGGGGAATTTCCTGCTGCATTGTCCACAGAATCTTCTCGCGGATTATCTCGCCGCACAGGAATCGCTCGGTACGGTCGGTAGCTATGTCGTCCGGGAAGAAATGCTCGCCCTCAACCGCGTATTTCTCCAGAATCGGCAGTATCCTATCGGTGTTTACGCGGTTTTTAACACTTATCGGGATTATTTCCGCGAAGTCGTAAAGCTCGCTGTACTGCGCGATAATCGGCAGCAGCGCCTCCTTATCGCGAATCAAGTCCACCTTGTTCAGCAACAAGATAACCTCCGTGCCGTTCTGTGCAAAAGAGCGTATCAGCTCCTGTTCCACAGGGGAGATTTTTTTTGTCGCGTCCGCCATCAGTATCGCGCAGTCCACATCGTCCACAGACGTGCGAATGGACTTCACCATATGCTCGCCGAGCTTAGTCCTCGCGCGGAGCATTCCGGGCGTGTCAATAAACACGAACTGCGTATCGCCGCGCGTAAGAACGCCGTTGATGCGGTTTCGTGTGGTCTGGGGCTTGTCGCTGACGATGGAGATTTTCTCGCCCACCAACAGGTTTGTAAGAGAGGACTTTCCCGCGTTGGGACGTCCCGTAATCGCTATAAACGCGTTTTTCTGTAATTCACTCATCTTGTTTCCTCTGTTTTCTGCGCCGTTTTTTGCGGCGCTTTTCCTCCTCCAGAACTATTTCCTCTATGTGGTCGAGAAGATACTGTTCGTACATATCCCGTCGTTTGATTCGTGTGACCTCAAGGGCGGCATTCTTCTGCCACTCGGCGACTTTCTTGTGGTCGCCCGTAAGCAGCACGGGAGGCACTGCTCGTCCGCGCCAGATTTCAGGTCGCGAGTACTGTGGATATTCCAATAATCCCGCATAGTGGCTCTCTATGGAGTAAGCGTCCTCGTTCGGAAGAACCCCTTCCTGTAACCGCGCCACCGCGTCCGCGATTATCAGCGCGGGCAGTTCTCCGCCCGTCAGAACATAGTCCCCGACCGAGATTTCCTCAACGTTCAGCTCCTCAAGAACGCGGTTATCCACGCCCTCATAATGCCCGCACAACAGAATCAAACCCTCTTCCGCGGCAAGCTCGCGGACTTTCGATTGCGTGAGCGTTTCTCCTTGCGGCGACAGGTAAATTACGCGCGGAGCAACGCTGTGAAACGCTTTTATCGCCGTCACACAGTCATAGATAGGCTGCGCTTGCATAACCATTCCCGTGCCGCCGCCATAGGGTTTGTCGTCCACATTATTATGCTTATCGAGTGTGTAATCACGGATGTTGTGCGTGTAAATCTCGATACAACCGTTCTTGATTCCGCGCCCCAGGACGCTGGTGTGCAGAACCGTTTCGCACATTTCGGGAAACAGCGTTGCTATGTCGATTCTCATACCTCTTCCCAGTCCTCAAACAGTCCCGGCAGAGGACGAATCATCATCTCGCCCTTTTCAATGTCGATAGACTTCACAACCTCGTCAATGTACGGAAACATCAGCTCTGTGCCGTTTTCCTGTTTGATTGAGTACACATCGGACGCGCCGTTCTGGTATACATCGGTGATTTTTCCGTAAATTTTGCTCGAATCCACGTCACGCACCGTAAGCCCGATTATGTCCTGAATGAAATAAGAACCCTCGGGAAGCTCCGCGTCATCGCGGTCGAGGTAGAGCATTTTGCCGATGTATTGCTGTGCGTTCTCAATGGAATCAACGCCATCGATTTTGAGGATCACCACATTTTTGTGAGGGAAAGCGCGCGTGATGTGAACTTCCGTTTCGCCTTTGTTAAGATACAGCACGTCAAACTCGCACAGAACCTCGGGGGAGTCGCAGTAGTACTGACAGCGCACCTCGCCGCGGATTCCCTGAGTGGCAACGATTTTCGCGATTTCCAAATACTTCTTCATCTTTGAGGTGTTCCTTTCTTTTTCTTGTTGAGAATCAATTTTACCGCCTGAACACAGGATTGGAAATTCAGTGCGGAAATAATCAGGAAAATCACAGAGTTTATGATATTCTGCGCAATTCCGTACGGAATGAACATTACCGAGCAAGCCATTCCCACCAACAGCGCGAGATTCACGATGATTTTCGCCCAATAAACCTTCATATACAAGAACTTTTTTGTGTCGATGATACGGTAGATAAACACGATTATGTAGCTTGCGAGGGTCGCCAGAGCCGCGCCCGCAATGCCGATAAGATGTATCAGAATGAGGTTCAGAATGATATTAGTTACCGCGCCGATTACCGAGGAGATCATCGAGTGGGTGGTTTTTCGGGCAGCCTCGTAGATGGACGAGAGGAAATTGTCCATTGCCTGGAAGATTGTAGCTCCCAACAGAATCGGAACGTAGAAGAATGCGGGCTGGAACGCCTCGGAGCCGAAAAACGGCATTATTATCGGGCGGAGTATCAGCATAATTCCGCCGCACCCAAGGAACATCACCGTTTGAATCATACTGAATGTCGTGGAGTAGAAGTTCGAGGTAGCGCGGGAATTTCGCTCGGTAATCGCGGACATTCGCCACGCTTGCGAGAAAATTCCGACTACGATAGTCACCAGATTCGGGAATTTATACGCGAACGAATACAGACCGTTTGCGTCATCGCTGATGAATCCCGCTACCATAAACAGATCAGAGCAGTTGATTATCCACCACATAATAGCCGTGGGCATAAGCGGAATGCTGTATTTCAGCATCGCCTTGTACAGAGCCTTGCTGTTGTGGAGCGGGTGATATTGGCGATACAGGCGGCTTGCGGCATTCAGGAACACGATGGACGTAATGTCGCCCAATACCACGGATATGACATATCCCGTGACGCCCCATTTCAGTGCGCCAAGCGTCAACAGGCTGTAAATTATCGTGGAAACCGTGGTGACTATGCCGTCCACCGCATAGAGCGTCACGGAATAGCGCGAACGGACGTATATCGCGCTGACTTCTTTTATACTTCCGGTGAATATGTACAGCAGAATCAGCCACTGATAGCCCCTCAGCATGGGAATCAGTCCCACTACCGGCACAAGCGGAATAAACACCACACACCCGACAATACAAATATTTATTCCAATCGAAAACACCATTTTTCCGTTGTTGCTTTTTTCGAGGGCAAACCGAAGTACGCCGTCCGAGATGGACAGCGTTACCACCGAGATCAACAGCGACGCGGCGCTTATAATGTTGTTCATAACACCATAGCCGTCCGTGCCGAGCGTGTTCGTGTAGAATTTCAGCATTACATACACGAGCATCTTCGAGCTGAACTGCCCTATCGCCAAGACAATTGTATTACTTGCCAGTTTCTGGTACTTATTCATTTTTTCAGTTCCCAATATAACCTAATTTTAGTTGAGCCTTTTCGCTGTACGGTTACTACGTTCTGCTGTACGGTTATTACTTTCTGAGATTTTTGAAAAAATCCGTCAGTATATCTCCGCACCTCTGCTCCAGAATGCGGCTTCTCACCATCGGAACGTGTGTGAACTTTTCGTCAAACAGCGTAACCACCGACGCGCACGCGCCGTTTTTTTCATCGAAAGCCCCATAAACAAGACGTTTCAGCCCTGCGTTCATAATCGCGCCCGCACACATCGGACAAGGCTCCAATGTTACATACAGCGTACAACCCGTCAATCGTCGCGAGCCGGTTTTTTTGGCAGAGCTTTCAATCGCAATGATTTCCGCGTGGGCAATCGGGGATTGCAGCTCTTCGCGGCGGTTATAGCCCTCGCCGATTATCTCGCCCTCCGCGTTTACTACGAGCGCTCCCACGGGGATTTCTCCGTGTTCTGCGGCGGTTTTGGCGAGCGCGAGCGCACGCTCCATCATTTCCTCATCGAATGTCATAGCCGCTTAATAAACGGAAGTCCAACGGACAGCGCCGCGAATCCGAGATTATACAGAAGAATGATCATCGTATTGAACATCAGGTGATTGGAGAACAGCGTAAAAATAATCGCCAGAAGTATACCGAGGGCGATTCCGCCGACCTGAATTGCCGTACCCAGGAACGCCCTGGCGCAGATAGCGCGCGCCGTGAATATCGATGCCGCAAATGACGGGAACGAGCCTGTGCAGCAAACCGCCGCGCTTGCCGCAGAGGTGAAGCGTGTACATTGGTTAAACTCCTCGTGGTTTTCAAACGGCAGTATGCGAATGCCGCGCGCGTCTATTTCAAACAGGTGTGAAAGCTCCGAGGGGGTGATCATACCGTCAACGGTTTTGATCACAAGTGAGATATCCGCAAGCGACAAATCCTGTGCGAAACGCTTTACCACGGGATTAGCGTGAAGCTCTACAAAGAACAGCAGGCAAACCTCGCCGCCGACCGCGAGGTAGATAACCTCGTCATTGTTGACATTCGCGGCAGTTTCCTTTTTGCTGTTGGGAACGGAAATCTCGTGGGACATCATATGCTTGCGGTTTCCAAGCAGAACGCGGCGGCGGTCGATCCAGCCCATTACACCGAGATTGTTCTCATAGACGCAGCCCGATACGGGTTTCAGCAGCTCGCGCTTGTGGTTGAGCATTTCAAAAAATGCCTCGGAGAGTACGCTGTCGGAAGCCATCGCAAGGCTTGCCGCAAGGATAATCGCCTCGTCGATATTGATTTTTCCCTCGCCGCGGTTGCGGGGCTTGTCATAGCCGCAGATGTTGCTTATTTTCACGGAATTTGCGGGGAACAGCGTTTTAGCCTCAATAAGAACGGCGTTGGTTTCGGAGAGGTTTTCAGCCCCTTCGTATCCGAGTATCGCCGAGCCGCGCTTTTCGCCCTTGCGTGATGAGAGGTACAGCGGCAAAGTAACAGCTATGGAGCTTGTGAACGAAGCCGTGATGGCGAAAATCCCCGTTAAGACAGTTACAGCCCAGTTTACGCGGTTCATTACAAATTCGGTTTCGCTAAGAGGCATAAAGAATGCCAGGATACCCGCGCCAAATGCCGCGATAATTGAAATCGGAACGATTTTATGATACATTCTGTCGGACAGATCCTCGCAATAGGTCGACACAATAAAGTCGCACAGAATCTCGGTTTTACGCATTGATGTCACGGTCGGGATTCCGCTTACCGTACCCTTTGCAAGCTGCTGCGCCGCGCCGTCAGAGGAACTTTCCACCGCATATCGTGCGCGGTCGGCGAATACAAATTCAAAGTTCTTTTGCGCAGTCCGAACTGTGAAGATCTTCGAGATCGTGTTGAAAATCAGTGCTCCCAGCGATACGCACAAATAAACCTGTGAATATCTGAGCGAGATATACTCGTATTTGGCGAGGTATGGAATCAGAGCAACGATCGCTGTGGTATGCGCGAACGCGCACAGCGTATCTCCGTCCGGGCGGAGCTTAAGCAGACGCATAAATCCGTTGGAAATAACGGAGGAGCACGCAGAAAAGCTCAATATTCCGATTACAAGATGAGTGTACAAGTAGTTCTCGGTCGAACTTCTGAGACTGATTATCGTATTCAGCTTGCCGAGATTCAAGTTAAACATGTTTACAATGGCGACAAAAACCGTCACCGCAAACAGTACGCCGAGAATTATCAGTCTTCCGCGAAGCCCCTTAAGCGAACGCTCCAGTTTGTCGCGGATCACGTTTTCATCGTTGATGTCTACCGGCTCGTCATCGTCCTCATCATCGTCATAGTTGTCATAATCCGCTTTTGGAGCGGCTTGCGGTTCTATCTCTTCGGTGTCGTTTCCCTCAAGAATAAAATTCGCGATTTTGCGTTTTTTCTTCTGCGCCATTTCGTCCGCTTGGCGAATCTGCTCCACCGGGTCTATATCGACCCTCGTTTCATCGGGAACGGGTTCTTCCGCGGGATTGTCGGCGGCCTTTTTCTCCTCGGAGATTTTCTTGTTTAATGCCTCGACAATGGTTTCGCCCACATGAAGCGCGGAATTTTGAATCCCGGTTGCCGAGAACAGAACATCGTCAACGGAAGCGGGGGCTTCAGGCTCTTTGCGGCGTGTGGTGGGGTGATACTCCTTTACAGCTTCCTCGCCGCGCGCCATACGTTTAAGGTCGTTACCCGCGACAGCCAGAGTATCCGTTTGGTCCTTGGGGTCTCCTTTGATAAGCTCCTCGGCTTTTTGGCGGGTTTCCATCGCGTTAAGTCCTGCGCCCATCGCTTCGGGATGAGCGGCTGCGCTGTCCGCCATAAGCAGCGCCTGATTTATGTCGTTTATCTTTTGCATTTTGCGGAGCTGCATGGTGTCTGTGGGGACAAAATCTTCCGCAGAGTGAAACTCGATATCATCGTCCTCTCCGGGAAGCTCCGCAGTATCGCCGAATGTAAGAGTGTCCTCAAAGGTGCGTGTGTCGTCATCGTCTGCGGACTTGTTCCGCTTTTCCCAACGCTTTACCTCAGCGGCATAGGAAATATCTTCCGCTAAACGCGCTTCGGACTGCTCCTCTGTGAGCTGCCGTGCCGCGAAAGGCTCATCGGAAACATCGTTTTGCCCGGGGACGGAATTTCGCTTGTCGAACGCGGCTGCCAATTCGCGGCTGCGGCGCGCAGAGACTTCGTCCTCGGTACGCTGACGGGCGATGCTTTCGTGTGATACATCGCTGAGAATTTGTGTTACGGACAAGTTGGGCTTTTCATCGGCGTAATTATCGCTTTTCTGCATACCGGTGAACAAATCGCCCAAGTCGTCCTTGCCCAGAATATCGTTTATATCGCTGTCGTTGACTTTGCGGCTTTTAACCGAACGACCCGTCTTAACTTCGTTCAGTATATCATCTACGCTGTATTTTTCGTCAGACATTATTTTCTCCTTATTTTAATTTGAAATTCCGAAACCGTCGACATTGCCTTTGGCAATGCCGACTATCCGAGCGACCCGCAACACCGCTTCGCAGTATTGCGCGCCGCTCGATTTTCGGAATTTCCTGCGTTTTTATTGCGTTCTTGTGAATTATACACGCCCATACGAGCAATCACTTGCAATTACGTTGGCGCACGACCTCATACATCACGATCCCCGCCGAAACGGAGGCATTAAGGGAGTTGACCTTGCCCATCATTGGCAGAGAAACGACCGCGTCGCAGCTCTCGCGGACGAGTCTGCCCAGTCCGAACCCCTCCGAGCCGACAACGATCGCCGTGCCGCCCGTAAAATCCGTTTTGTTGTGCGGCGAACCGTCAGCTTCCATTCCATATACCCAAATGTTGTTCTTTTTTAACAACTTTATTGTATCTACCAGATTCGCCACACGCGCGACCTTAATCCATGCCGCCGCGCCCGCGCTGGTCTTGAAAACCGTTCCGTTGAGTGATGCGGAGCGGCGCTTCGGGATAATCACACCGTCCGCGCCCGCGGCTTCGGCTGTCCTGATTATTGCGCCGAGGTTGTGCGGGTCGGCGATTTCGTCCGCGATTATGATAAACGGCGGAGCGCCCTTTTCGCGCGACACCGCGAGAATATCCTCCACTTCGCAGTAGGAGCAAGCGCACAGCTCTGCGGCGACCCCTCCGTGCTTGGGAGTTCCGCACAACGCGGTCAGCTTTTCATCGGTGACGTCCTTAACCACTGCGCCGTGAAGCTTTGCGGCGGCAACTATATTCCCGACCGAGGTGTTTTTCTGAACGAATACGGTGTCGATTTCCCGTCCCGATTCCAGCGCCTCAAGAACCGCGTTCCTCCCGAATATAATCTTATTTTCTTCCATATTTTTTCCTTTTCAGAAATGCGTTATCTCATTATTTTTTGTCCTGTAATCAACAGGCAGTCTGAAACACTTAGTTATATTATACCACACTTTCTTGCCAATTTCAACCGTCAAAAGTGATAATTTAGAAAAATTTATGCGTATTTGGCATTGCAATTTCAACAAAAATATGATATAATTAGACTATAAATTATTAATTTTGACAAATGGAGTGACAATATGTTTAGCAGTGTAAACAGCGTGGGGCTTTTCGGGCTGAATGCTTTCCCGGTGACGGTTGAGGCGGACAGCTCTCCCGGACAGCCGAGCTTTGACGTGGTGGGTATGGTGGACATTGCCGTTCAGGAGAGCAAGGCTCGTATCCGCGCGGTTATGAGCAATATGGGACTGAAGATTTTCGGCGGGAAAATCACCGTGAACCTCGCTCCCGCAAGCGTCAAGAAAATAGGCTCGATGTTTGATGTTCCGATTTCAATGGCACTGCTGAAGATTGGCGGCGTTGTAGACGGCGATTGGTCGGACACCGCGTTTATCGGCGAGTTGTCGCTGGACGGGCGGCTTGCGCCTATCAACGGTGTGCTGAGTATGACGCTCACTGCCGCTCAGCACGGAATCAAGCGGATTTTCCTGCCTGCCGCGAACGCAAAGGAGGCGTCCGTGGCAGACGGAATCGAGGTCTACGGCGCGGAGCACATCTCGCAGATAATCGAGTTTTTGGCTCACGGAACGGGGCTTAAGCGTGAACCTCGATATATTCCCGCAGACGCGCGGCGCGTACCGCTTGAGGACTTCGCGGACGTGATGGGGCAATTCGCGGCAAAGAAGGCGATTGAAGTCGCGGCGGCGGGTTCGCACAATATCCTGATGCTCGGACCTCCCGGGTCGGGAAAATCAATGCTCGCCAAGCGGATTCCGTCAATTCTGCCGAAAATCACTTTCGCCGAGAGCATAGAAACCACGCAGATACACTCTGTCGCGGGGATTATCGACCCAAACGAACCGCTGGTAACGGGGCGACCGTTCCGCGCGGTGAGCCACACGGCAAGCTCAGTGGGGTTGGTTGGCGGCGGCAGTATTCCGCGCCCCGGCGAGATTTCACTGGCGCATAACGGCGTGCTGTTTCTGGACGAGCTTCCCGAGTTCGACCGCCGTGTTCTGGAAACGTTGCGACAGCCGCTTGAAAACGGCGACATCACGATTTCCCGCGCAAGCGGTTCGGTGACGTATCCGTGCAATGTGATGCTTGTTGCGGCGATGAATCCGTGTCCGTGCGGAAACTTCGGGAATCCGCTTAAAAAGTGCGTTTGCAGCGATAAACAGGTCAGCGGTTACCTCAACAAGATTTCTCAGCCCGTATTGGACAGAATCGATATTCAGATCGAAGTTAAGCCTGTGAAATACGAGGAGCTTTCCAATCGCCGTCCGCAAGAATCCTCCGCAGTGATTGCCGAGCGCGTTCAGCGGGCACGGGATATTCAGGCGGAGCGGTTCAAGGGCACGCAAATCCGCGCCAACAGCGGTATTACGTCAGATATTATTGCCGATGTCTGCCAAATGACGGACAACGCGGCGGAAATGCTGCGGCGAGCGTTCGACAAGCTGGGGCTTTCGGCGCGGGCATACGACCGAATCCTCAAGGTGGCGAGAACCTGCGCGGATTTGGACGGCAGCGATTATTTGCAGAAATCGCATATTTCCCAGGCAATAAACTTCCGCAGTCTTGACAGGAAGTATTGGAGTCGATGAAAACATAGGAGTTGATTATATATGAACAAACGTAGCTGCGGCATTTTGATGCACATCACCTCGCTGCCCTCTCCGTATGGAATCGGAACGCTCGGCAATGAGGCTGAAAAGTTCGCGGAGTGGCTTGAGAAGGCGGGGCAGCACTACTGGCAGATTCTGCCGATAGGTCCTACGGGCTACGGCGACAGTCCGTATCAGTCGTTCTCGTCCTTTGCGGGGAATCCGCTGCTGATCGATTTGGACGAGCTGTGTGCGGGGGATTTGCTTTCAAAATCCGATTGTGACGCCGCTGATTACGGCGCAGACCCCGAATATGTGGACTACGCGAAAATAATTGCCACGCGCGATACGCTGCTGAGAAAGGCGTTCTCGCAGTTTGTGGACGATGTGGGGTACACATCGTTCTGCCTTGAGGAGTCGGGATGGCTTGATGATTATGCGTTGTTTACCGCCTTAAAGCGGCGGTTTGGCGGAAAGCCGTGGACGGAATGGGAAGCGGACATTAAGTTCAGAAAACCCTCCACGATGAAGCGTTATCGCGAGGAGCTTAAGGACGAAATTCGCTTTGTGAAGTGGTGTCAGTATATCTTTTTCCGCCAGTGGAACCGCTTTCGCGGGTTCTGCCGCAGCAAGGGCATCAAGCTGATCGGAGATATTCCGATTTACGTTGCGCCCGACAGCGCGGATGTGTGGGCGAATCCACAGCTTTTTGAGCTGGATGAGAAGCTCGTGTTTAAGCGGGTCGCAGGTGTTCCGCCCGATTATTTTTCAAAATCGGGGCAGTTGTGGGGCAATCCGCTTTATAACTGGGACGAGATGAGGAGATCAAATTACGATTGGTGGGTTAAGCGAATCAAGAAATCGGCGCTGTTGTTCGATGTGGTGAGGATTGACCACTTCCGCGCGTTCGACTCGTATTACGCTGTGCCTTACGGACATAAAACCGCCGAACACGGTACCTGGGAGAAGGGTCCCGGAATAGCTCTGTGGAGCGAAATCAAGCGTCAGGTCACCAATGTGCGCATAATTGCCGAGGATTTGGGCAACGCTTTTGACAGTGTAAAGAAACTCCTTACGGATACGGGATTTCCCGGAATGCGCGTGCTTCAGTTTGGCTTTAACGTTGACCGCGCCGACAATGAACAGCTTCCGCACAACTATCCGCGCAATTCCGTGTGCTACACCGGTACGCACGACAACGCGACAATCACGCAGTGGTATGACGAGGCGGAATCCGCGTCAAAGCGTATGGCGCGCGGTTATCTCAATAAAGGGCGATTGGAGAGGTTTTACAGAGCGGCGGTTCGCGGCGCGTATGCCTCGCCGTCAATGCTGACTATAATTCCGATTCAGGACGCGCTGGGATTGCGCGCGGATTCTCGTATGAATATCCCCGGTACGCCGAGCGGAAACTGGACGTGGCGTCTTCAAAAGCATATGTTGAAGTCCAAGACCGCAGCATGGCTTAAATCCCTCGCGGAGGACTATCTGCGATGAACACGATTTACGAGAGTTTGCACGGTGATTTTGCAAGTTCGATTCACCGAAAATTTATAAAGGCGGTTGACGAGTATCGGCTGTTCAAAGCGGGGGATCGCGTTGCCGTGTGTATTTCGGGCGGCAAGGATTCAATGCTGATGGGCGCGCTCTTTCGGGAGTATGAGCGGCACGGGCGGATTCCGATAACGGTAAAATATCTTGTGATGAACCCCGGATATTCCGATGAAAATTTCACGCTTATAAAGGATAATGCCGCGCGTCTGGAACTTCCGATTGCAAGCTTTGACACGGAAATATTCAAAAATACCGAACGCTGCGCCAATCCGTGCTTTTTGTGCGCGAAAATGCGGCGTGGTCATCTCTACAACAAAGCGAGGGAGCTTGGCTGCAATAAAATCGCGCTCGGACACCATTTTGATGATGTCATTGAGAGTATTTTAATGGGAATGATTTACGGAGGTCAGGTTCAGACAATGCTGCCGCGGGTGAAATCCGCGAATTTTGAGGGTATGGAGCTTGTCAGACCGCTCTACTACGTGCGTGAGCGGGACATCAAGGCGTGGCGGGATTCAAACGGATTGCGGTTTCTGAACTGTGCGTGCAGAGTTACCACGCGTGAGGACGGCTCTAAGCGAAAACTCATAAAGCGGCTGATAGCACGGCTCCGCGAGGATAATCCGCAAATCGAGCAGAACATCTTCCGCAGTGTGTGCAATGTTCGGTTGGATCGTTTGATGTCGTATAAAATCAACGATGAGGTGCACGATTTTCTGGAGAATTTTGGAGATGAAATGAATGAACAGAATTGAAAACTTGCAAAATCTGATGAGGAAACGCGGAATCTCGGCATATATCATACCGACCGAGGATTTCCATGGCTCGGAATATGTGGGGGCGCATTTCAAGCTGCGTGAGTACATCAGCGGGTTTTCGGGCTCTGCGGGGACGCTGCTTGTAACGCTTGACGGCGCGTATCTCTGGACGGACGGCAGATACTTTATCCAAGCGGCTCGGGAACTTGACGGAAGCAGGATTACACTGATGAAATCCGGTGAGCCGAACGTTCCGGAAATTACGAAATTTTTGCAGGATTTCCTCTCTGAAAATTCAGCTTTGGGATTTGATGGACGCGTTCTCAGCGCAGACTTCGTGCTGAGGCTGCAAAAGTCGCTCCCAAATGTCAAATTCAAGTCGGGCGAGGATTTGGGGGATTTGATTTGGGAGAATCGTCCACCGCTCTCGGCACAACCCGTGTACGAGCTGTCGGAGCGGGTTTGCGGACTTTCACGAACAGAAAAGCTGTCGCTGATCCGTGCGAAAATCGCGGAACGCAAGGCAGATTATCTTGTTACCTCGGCACTGGACGAAATCGCGTGGACGCTGAATTTGCGCGGCTCGGACGTGGATTTCAACCCCGTGTTCCTCGCGTTTATGATTGTGGGGCATGGAAGTGCGCAAATTTTCGCCGAATCGCGTATTTTCAGCTTCGAAATCCTCGCGAGGCTTAACGCGGACGAAGTTGAGGTGCTGCCGTACGGGGAGTTCTATTCCGCGTGTTCGGGGCTTGGCGGCGCGGTAATCGCGGATTTGAAGTCGCTGAATTTCGCTGCGTATTCCGCAATGAAAAACGCTAAAATTTGCAAGTTCCAATCGCCGATTATGCAAATGAAAGCGGTGAAGAATTCTACGGAGATTCTTTCCGAGAAGTCCGCGCACATCAAAGACGGAATCGCCGTCACGCGGTTTATGAGGTGGCTCAAAACCTCTGTACAAAGCGAGAAAATCACCGAAATCTCCGCCGCCGAAAAGATGGAGGAGTTCCGCAAAATGGGCGCGGATTACCTTGGGCAGAGCTTTGAGCCGATTATGGCTTACGGCGAACACGGCGCTATCGTGCATTACTCCGCGACAAGTGCCACGAACGCTCTCATAGAGCCGCGCGGGTTGTTGCTTTCCGACACGGGAGGGCATTATCTTGATGGCACGACCGACATCACGCGGACGTTCGTGCTTGGGGTACTGTCTGATGAGGAGAAACGGGCGTTCACGTTGGTTTTGGCAGCGCATCTGGAGCTGCTCCACGCGCGGTTTCCCAGGGGAGTGCGAGGTTCTGCGCTGGACGGAATCGCGCGGCTTCCTTTGTGGCGCGAGGGATTGGATTTCAATCATGGCACGGGTCACGGCGTGGGCTTTCTGCTGAACGTCCATGAAGGACCGCAGCGCGTTTCGTGGCGCGCGGTGAACGATGCGCCGCTCGAAGCGGGAATGATCACTTCGGATGAACCGGGTTTGTACGTTGAAAACCGTTTCGGGATACGGCACGAGAGCCTTTTGTTGTGTAAGGAATCCGCACAGTTTGACGGATTTTTGGAGTTCGAACCGCTTACCTGTGTTCCGTTTGACCGTGACGGAATTGAAAGTTCGTTGTTGTCCGACTTGCAAAAATCGTGGTTCAATGAGTATCAGAGATGGGTATTTGATACACTGAGTTCCCACCTTGACGCGGACGAAATCAAGTGGTTGGAAGAAGTTACCAAGCCGATATAAATCAAACGCTCCCGAGTTTTCGGGAGCGTCTCTCTTATGACTTCATTTTCTTTTTATAATCTTCCTTGATTTGTTCAAGAGCCTTTGCGTCCTCTTTGCGCTTTGCGCGTGCCTGCTCTTGAATCTGATTTACCTCGTCAATTCCGTTTACGATGGTCTGCCATGTCTGTTGGAGCGTTTCTACCTTAATCGAGGAGTTAGCCGACATAGCGGCAACCATTTTGGACTGGTCAACCGTGTTCTGCGCGTTTCTCATCAGCAGCTCATTGGTCTTTTCGTCAAGTGCGGCAAGGCTTTCCGCTTGGATTTTCTGCCGCTTCAGCATAATCGCCTGCGCCAGCGACTGCTTGAATACCGGCATTGTAATGATGAACGCGGAGTTGATTTTCCGAATCAGATTGAGGTTGGAGTACTCCATCGTTTTCAGCATCGGCACGGACTGCAAAGCAACGTTCTCAGCAATTTTGAGGTCCATAACGCGTTGGTCGAGAATTTCGCGAATCTGTTGAAGATTGGACAGATCCATACGAATAGTTCCGTCTTCCGGATTTGCCTGAACCTTTGCCTGATACTCCTCGATATATGCGTCAAGCTCTTTTACAGCTTGTTCGCCCGCCATAATATACTTCACAAGCTGCTGATAGTAGCCGATGTTCGCGTCATACATATTGTCGAGCTTGGCGTTCGCCTGGTCGATTTCTGTTTCGTACTGCTTGAGCTGCACATAGATTTTGTCGATTTCCTTGCCCATGGTGTCATATTTGTTGAGGATTTTCTCGATGTTCTTTTTCATCTTTGCGAAGAATCCGGGCTTGTCTTCAAGCTCCTTGGCATCGAACTGATCCATAATTGCGGCAAGGTGCTTTAACATAACGCCGGTGTCATTGATTTGCTGGATGCTCATTGAGTTAAGAACCTGATCCGACGCCTGTGAAATCTGATCCGCCGCCTCTGCGCCGAACTTCACAACGGTTGAGGGATCATTGACATTGATGGTGGAAACAAGCTGGTCGATTTCCTCGGATGTCGCGAGCTGCTGCTTGATTTCATCGGTCTTGACCATAATGTTGAAGTTTTTCGCTTCTTCCATCTTGACCTCTAGTTTCGCGTCATCGGTTATCGGCACTGCTGTTACGGTTGCCGTAGCTTCAATTTCGGTAGCGAGCTGGGGCTGAGCTTGCGCCGCGCCGGGTGTAAATTTCAATCCCATTTCAAAAATCCTTTCTCAGTGTTTGCCGAACAGCTTTCCGAAAAAACCGCCGTTCTTCTCATCGGAGGGTACTTTCAGCTTCGGAACCTCCACATCATATAAGAATTGGTTCATTATATGTTCTTCAAACGCATCATTTGACACGAATGTTTCGATGTTCTTATAGCCCGTGGGCGTGTAAATCAACACGTCAAACCCGATAAGGCTGCATAACACGGTCTGCACGCATTCCGAGAGTGTGAACGTATCCTCTACCGAATCAACGCAGACAATCTTGGGAATCGTCCGTGTGAAGTCGAACCGCTGAATCAGCCGAAGATAATCTTTGTTCAGATTCATTCCAAAATGCAGAACCGCGCACATCAGTTCATCGCCGTTCAGCTTAATAAAACCCGATGAAATCGTTTCTTGCAGCTTGTAGAACAGCATATCCTGGATTCTGTCGGGCAGAAACCCGTAGCGGTTAAGCGTTGACGCTTTCAGTCGCTCGGTATCTATCTCATCGTTTCGGTAGAACTGCCGATACGCGGAAATATCGACTTGCTCCGCAGGGGGATTCTCGATGTGCTTTTTTATCATCAGAATCGTTTCGGGAGTAAGTCTGCTCCGCACGTCTTCCCAATAATTCGCGAGATTTCCGTTTTCCACGCCGCTTATTTTCGCGAAGATGTTCGGCACTGAAACCAGATTCCCCGCCGTGGTGAATCCCGTTCGGAACCGCGCCTCCTGTTTCCACAAAATGCCGATTTCCTCGAACGTGGTTTTAAGCGTAACGCTCTGGCTGTTCGGAAACTGGAAACTTCTGTAAATCCCCGTATCGCCGCCGTACAGCATGGTATCCAAATCGCGCTCGGCGGAGTATGCCACTGTTGCGACCTTCATCTTCATCGCTTTTGTTGGATAATTGCCGCTCGGTTTGGATTGCGGCAGTTCGAAAACCTGCATTCTCCCATCAATGTTCTTGTCTATGGTTTGCGTCAGATTGCTCTTGTTCGGCGAGATGTAAATCACGTCAAATCCGCACCGCGACATAAAATTCAGGAAGTACAGCTCGGACTGCGAAATATCGCCGTAATACAAAATCACGGGAATATCCTCGTATTGAACCGAGTATTTTCGCGCCTGTGTGCAGCGATAGATCCATGTAATCAGCTTGTTCGCGTAGTTCATTACCACCGTCTGATTGCCCGTGTCGAGCTTTTTCAGCAGTTCACCGAGCGTTCTTCGCGCGAGAGCAGTGCGGGTGTTGTCGCCCGTCAGCGTGATTTTCAGCGCGAGCGCGTCAATCATCTCGGCGGTGGACGTTCTTGGAACTGTCCCCAGTGCGCGGATCTCGTCCGCGTTGGGGTTGTCCAGCGGCTTCTCAATAAAGATGAGCTGCTTTTTCAGTCCCGAAAAGCTCTCCTTGAATTTGACGAGCATATTCGTGTACACGGTTTCGTCATCAAATCCAATCAATGCCGCGCAATAGACGGGAATCGGGCAAGCCTCGGAATCCACCCCCTCGGAGTAGATTCCGCCGTTCTTGATTACGCGAGTTTTGCGGTCTTTTAAGATGTCCTCGAAAATCCCCGCAGCCGTGGTATCCGGCCGTTTTACGATATTGGAAACCCGTTCGCCCTCGGCGCGCATTTCGGCGAGCTTTTTCTCCTTGGAGAGGTCGATTCGCTCAAAATCAACCTGAATCGGCGCGGAGAGCCTTCCTGTTTTGACAATCACCATATCCTTGGTTTGCAGCCGCGAGAAGTCCGCATCCAGACCGTAGGTTACCAGTGTAACTTTAACCCCCGCAGCGCTCATCATACACAGGAAATACAACTCCCGCAGCGTGGCACTGCCAACAAATACCAGTGATTTAGGTCTTGCACCGAGATACTTAATCAGCCAACAGAGAACCACAAAATAAGTGTTTTTCTTGTTCGCGCCGCAATCTGCGGTGGCTTTTGCCATTATCTCGGCAAGGGGAGCGGCGTCGCACGGAATATTCGCCGCGTGCAGCCACATCTCCAATACCTTTTTTATATCGGCGGCGTTGTCAAAGCTGGACGCGGTATATTGCGCCGCAGCGGCGATTTCGTCCGTGCCCGCCATCGGCAGATGATCACGCACGAACATTCCGCCGTTTCGCGCCGCGACAAACTGTTCAATTAAGAATCCGCGAAAGCTGTCGGCATTTTCGTACCCGACATATCGTGTAAATTCTGCTTGTGTCATAACGCGCGAAACTCCTTATTTTTATAGCAAATTCAAAAACGCGCTCTTGAAATGCCGCTTTGCGGCATTTCAAGAGTGCTCGCTGAGCGTTACCTCGCACCGCTGCGCGGTACTCCGGCAACGCTCGCGTTTTGAATTTGCACTAGTCACCAAAAACTTGTTTTGTAATATTTTCTGTCAACCCTCTACCTCAATCCCATAGCGGTTACAGAGCTTTGCCATACCATCGTTATAGCCCGCGCCCACAGCGGATATTTTCCACTCGCCTTTATAGAGATAAAACTCCAGTGCGATTACCGTGGATTCATGCGTTAATCCGTCCATAACGAACGCAATGCGCTCTGCGTCATCATCGAATATAGTCACGCGCGGATTTCTCACCGCCGAGAAGCTGTTATTCGAGTTTCCGGCATAGATTGAGTATGCGAGGGCGATTTTCCGCACGCGGTAGTCAATGCGCGCGATGTCGATTTCAATATGTCCATCGGTGGGGAAGTAGGTTACCTCGCCTTTTGGAGAGCTTTCGTTGCCGAAGAACACCAGCCCCTCATCGCCGAGGGAGTGCTCATTTTCATCAAGCAAGAACGCGTAGGGGTCGATTTCCATTCCCGTAGGTTTTTCGCAAGTGAAACGGATTTTCAGCTTTGTTCCGAGATACTTGTCCAGCGGAACACGCTGTCCGCGGCTCATTTCAAGCACGGACTGCGGCTCGTCCAATGATATCACGTCCGTTTTCTGCGCGGAAACAGGTTTCGGCGGTGTTGGGGATTGAACTCCCACAGCTGATTCCACTGTCCGTTCGACAGCGGTGTAGATCCGTTTGTTGTCCGCCTTCGGAGCGTCCGACTTGGGTCTGCCTGTCAGGTAGATCCTCCGCTTGAACCGCGATTTGAACATCACTTCCGCATAAAGGAGCGTCTGTGCCGAAATCCCGGAAACCGTTATCGAAAGCTCGTTTCTGCCCGCCTTCAGCGCATTCGGAGAGAATTTTACCCCCTTCGCCGCGCACTCAATTGCGGTTTCGGCGGGAACATTTACGGTAAGCGTGAATGTGTTCTCCGCATCGCTTTGGAACGCGCCCAACTCAATTGTTCGCGGAACATCAAAGTGTCCGTCTTCGCTGCCGAATCCGCGCACCTCTCCCAGAACCTCCACACCGTTCACCGCAGCGGGCGCGGACGCGATTATCGCCGCAGACTCAAGACTTCCCTCGGTAATTTCCGCGCGAAGATTCTCCAGAGTTGCGCCCGCCGCGCGAACCTCAATAACCGCGCCGTTTTTCGCCCAGATCGTGGTGTTGTTTCCGATGAGGTGCAGCGGTTTGGTCACAATCAGCGGACCCTCAAACTCGCCGGAGGGGAGAGTGATCCTCACGCCCGCCGAGCTTTGCGCGATAAGCCGATTTATGTCCATAGCCGCTGTCCTCCTTGGAAATTAGTTGCTCTTAAACGTTTACGCCGTATGCTCTGCAAAGTGCTTCCAGACCGCCCTGATAGCCTGCCGCAACCGCGTTGAACTTCCAGTCGCCGTTGTAGCGATAAATCTCGCAGACAACAAGCGCGGTTTCGATCGAGAACTCCTCGACCAAGTCAAAGCGCAGAACCTCTTCGCCGTTCGCGTCATCGGGATTGTCAATCTTTTCCACACGAACATAAGAGTTGGAAACCTGTCCGAAGTTCTGGTTCTTCTGCTGAGCGTCAAAAATCGTTACCGTAACCGCAATCTTCTCGATTTCATCGGGAATTTTCGTGAAGTCGATGATGATGGACTCATCGTCGCCCTCGCCCTCACCGGTGCGGTTATCGCCTGTGTGGACTACCGCGCCGTTACGCGCCGTAAGGTTGTTGTAGAACACGAAATCCTCATCTTTCAGCACCTTGCCGTTTGCTCCCAACAGGAACACGCAAGCGTCCAAGTCAAAGTCCTGACCGCCGTCATAGCGGTTGGTGTCCCAACCCAGACCGATTCTCGCCATTGTTACCGACTTGTCGAGAGATACTCTCTGACCCTTAGAAAGATTTACTGCCATTTCTCTTTTCCTCCTGATTTTAATTTGCAAATTGCGAACCGAGCGGCATATTTCGCCGCTTGGTTTCACAATTCGTCTTAGTTATATTGAGCTTTGAAAGCTCCCAACTGTGCCGCCACATCACAGCAGTTAGTTTTGAGATTTGGATACTGAATTTGCGATAGCTTTTCTTATCAAGTCTATCGGGATTATCGAAATTGCGGGAACCAACACCAATATCCATTCGGTGAGGTTAAGTCCCCAGCCGTTGAGGATTCCGCGTCCCAGATACGTCATCAGAACCTGTACAACAGCAATGATTCCGAATACCGTCAAAAATCCCTTGTTCTTGCCGAGGTTATCGAACAGATTCGCGCGGTCAGTTCTTGCGTTGAACGCGTTGAATACCGCAACGAAGATAAAGAACGCGAAATATGCCGTGTGCAGAATCGCGTGCGGTTCTCCTTCGATTACACCGTTTCTGAGGAAACCCCACTGTTCGAGGTAACTGATGTCGCTGCCCTTCGGGAATGTTCCGAGAACCAACATCGCAAGCGACAAAATGAATGTCCATGCCGCGCCCACAACGATTTCGCTCATCATATAGCGGCTGATAATCGGCTCGTTGCGGCGTTTGGGATTTTCGTGCATAAATCTCTCCAGCGGAGGTTCGCCGCCGAATGCCAGAGCCGCGAGAGTATCCATAACGAGGTTGACCCACAAAATCTGGATTACGTTAAGCGGGCTTGCGAGGTCGAGCAGCGGGCAGATAAACGAAATCAGCACCGCCGCGACATTGATCGTCAACTGGAATATAATGAACTTGCGTATCGAGTTGAAAATTGTGCGCCCGTAAAGAATCGCGCGGTCGATGGAGTTGAAGTTGTCGTCCAGAATAACAATATCGGACGCTTCCTTTGCAACCTCCGTACCGCCGCCCATCGCGAAACCAACGTCCGCTTTCTTGAGGGCAGGGGAGTCGTTTACGCCGTCGCCCGTCATACCTGCCACCAGGTCAAGCTCCTGCGCAAGACGCACCAGACGGCTCTTGTCGGATGGCAGAGCGCGCGCGATTACGCGAATGTCCTTGAGCTTCGCCTTTATTTCATCATCGGAGAGCTTCGCAAGCTCGTCCGAGGTGAGCATAATGTTGCTGTCGGAGTCAACAAGCCCCGCTTCTTTCGCGATTGCGACCGCGGTTTCCTTGCGGTCGCCGGTAATCATTACGACCTGAACTCCCGCGCCCTTAACCTCTTTGATTGCGGTTACGGATTCGGGGCGAACCTCATCGCGGATTCCCAGACAACCTACCAAAGTCCAGTTGTTGCCTGCGGGGAGAGCGTCCTCGCCGAGCGCGTCCTCGCTTGTCGCGAGTGCCAACACGCGGATTGCGCGGTTAGCAAGCTCGTCAATTTTCGCATTGAGCGCTTTCATATCAAACGGCTGCTTTTTGCCGTCCTTGTCGTAGTAGTGCGAGCAGCGTTGAAGAATCTTTTCGGGCGCGCCCTTGATAAGCGACAAATCGTATTCGCCCTTTACCTGTGTTGCGGAGTACTTATTCGTTGAGTTGAACGGGATATTGCCGACTGCCTCCACAACAGCGTCACATTTCACGTCCGCCGCATAGCCGAGAATAGCGCGTTCTGTCGCGTTTCCGCCGAGAACACGTTTCTCCTTGCCCTCGCCCGAAATCATCGAGAGAGTGTTCTTGTGAATTGACAGGCAGAGCAGCTCTCCGAGCTTTCCGCCCACGTCGTTGAATGTCTTGTATTCGTTTACGCCGCCGTCAATGAAGTTGATCGCTTCTAGTTTGCCTTTGGTTATTGTTCCTGTTTTGTCAGAGAAGAGGATATTCAGCGAACCCGCTGTTTCGATTCCGGCAACCTTACGCACAAGAACGTTATCCTTAAGCATTTTGCCCATATTCTGCGCGGAAACGATTGCAATCATCAGCGGAAGTCCCTCGGGAACCGCCATTACAATGATGATAACCGCAAGCATAACTGCCTCGATAACCGCCTTGACGAGCGCCGCCCACTGGAACACACCGCCGACCATCAGGAATCCGCCCATAATATCACCGTTTGTGTCGATAAGCATGGTCTTAACGAGCATTGCAACCGCAATTGCGATACCGCCGATATATCCGAACTTGGAGATTCCGTTTGCCAGTTTGCCGAGTTTGAGCTTCAGCGGAGTATCGCGGTCGTCATCGGTCTGAAGTTCGCTTGCGATCTTGCCGTATACGGACTTGTCGCCCACCACGGTAACCTGCATAACCGCGTTGCCCGAGCATACCACCGCCCCGCGGAACACCTTATGCTCGTTATCGAAATTTATATTTTCATCGGTATCTGTCCAGCCCTCGGGAATTGCGATTTTTTTCGCCTCGCGGCTCTCGCCGTTCAGTACCGATTGATCGACTTTCAAATCACCGTCAATGATGATTCCGTCTGCGGGGATCTTATCGCCGGATTGAAGCAGAATCGCGTCTCCGACCACAATATCGTTTATCGCGACTTCGGAAATAACACTGTTACGGTAGGTTTTGACCATGATACGCGACGCTTCTTCCTGCAATTTCTGGAACGCGTTTTCGTTGCGGTACTCCGAGAACGTTGAAACCAGCGTTGCAAGACAAATCGCAATAAAGATTCCAAGCGGCTCATACCATTCGGGAGCACCCTCCACGAACGGCTGACCATCAGCATTTTTCACAATTCCAAGAATTGCAAGCACAACGTTTATCAGCAGCGCAACGATCAGAATTTTGATCATCGGGTCGCCGAGGTTGCCTTTGAGCTTATCCCAAAAGCCCTCGTGAGCTTGCTCCGTCATGGAGTTGTCGCCGTACTTTTGTTTGCTTTCGGCAACTTCCTTGTCTGTAAGTCCAAAAGATTTCATTGATTTTTCCTTTCGTAAGAGAGTTTATTTCTTGCGTTTCCCACAATGCGGAAAACGCGGATTAACTTATCATAACCTCGCACAGCATCCCGTTTTCACGGTTTGTCATAAGAAAGACCGCGCCGTCTTTAAGCTCGATGGCTCTGCCCTTTGGAACGGGCATTCCCGATGGCGAGATCATTCCGTCAACGCCGCTGTTCACGAGAATCCACCTGCCATTGTAAAAGGAAACATACCCCCGCATAGCGGAGTCTGCTTTTTCATCATTATAGACATTTGAGAACACGTGCCAGTCATACAGCGGCAGACCATCAAACACCGTAAGCTCGCTTTTGTCGCGGTAAATGCCTTTCTTTCCGCGAAGCTCGCTCTTAAAGACCAGTTGAATTACGCTGTTTGTAATTTTAGTGCCGCAGAACGGGCAAACGGGGCTTTTCGGATCGCGAAGAATGAACCATTTCTTTTCGCACCTCGGATTGGCGCACGGAATTAGCTTATCCCACGCGGCAAGCAGTTCGCGCTCCCATTCCATTGCGGTCGGACGCTCAGACGGGTTGTGCAGCCCGTCCACGAACGCGCGCAAAAACAAGCGTTCCAGTTCCTCGGAGAGCGCGCTTATTGTTACGTCCAGATCAGGCGGACGATTAGAGGTATCGTGCGGATTCTCGATGAACGTTGCCTTAGCCCCCAGCGCAAGATGGTCATCCTCCTCGGCGCTGTCCGCGCTGTAAATCTTCGGTCCGAGCAGTGGGTGCCGACAGAACAGATACTCGTAAATCAGTACGGGCAGCGCGTGAAGGTCGGTAAGCACATTAGGGAGCGCACGATTCGGGTCGGATATGTTCAAATCCAGTGTTGCGAGAACCTCCGGCGCGATATAGCCGCGCGTTCCAACGACTTCGGGCGCGTACTTGTTCGGAACTACCAGTGAATCTATGTCGATAACCACCGCGCTGCCCGATTTCGGGTCGATAAGCACGTTGTTACAGGACAGATCCGAGTGAGCAAGCCCCGCTTGGTGCATTCGCCGAATTGTTCTTGAAAGCCCGATCGCCACGCCCAACATCGTGCGGAAATCACCGCGCTCTGCGGGATTAAGGTACTTGCGGTTTTTTCCCGTGAACCAGTTGGATTTTTTGTCCTTGCCCTTGAGGTTCAGTACCGATGATGCCTCTCCGTCAAAGAAGAAGTTCTGCGGATAAGTCGGACAAACGATTCCAAACTCGGGACTTCGCACGATTGCCACAGGCCAGCAAAACCGCTGTCTGAAATACTCGGCAGTCTTTTCGGTATTGCCGAGCGCACCGCCGTTCGCCTCCGAAAGCGTTGGATTGTAGATGGTCGTAATCGTGCGGATTCTGTCCTGAAGACGCGGATTAAGCGCGTCCTTGGGATCGTTGAAAAACTGCACCGCAAACCGCTTATCGGGTGTGAAAAACGTGTGCTTCATACCGCCGCGCGGCGCGTTCAAGTCATACACATATTCAATCGTGTCGCCGCTTTCCAACACGGCGGTAAGAATTTCGCTCATATTTTGATGGCAAATTCCGCACCGCACAAATATCGGGCTTTGCCCGATATTTGTGCTAGCCTCGCCGTGAAAGCTCCGCTTACGCTGCGCTTTCGCGGCGGCTTGCGGAATTTGCACTTACCTCCAATTACTGATGGGAAATTCAAAACCACGCAAACGCTGTGCGTTTTGGATTTGCACTTCCCTCCGGTTTGTGATTATAGTTATAACGCTCCCGAATTTCACTCCGGCAGGCTATTGCAAATTTTTACACGTTCAAGGATTGTCGATTATCCTTATGCATACCAATGTCCGATCATCAAAGCTCCCACGCTCGTTGTAGTTATCCAACCACACACACAGACGCTCTTCGGGAGTATCTCCGATGTTGATTCTGAACGCGTCCAACGAATGGCATTTCAGCGCGTCACGCTTATCCCACAGCGCCCTCATTTCGTCCTCGGATTTGCCCGACAATAGCTGTTTTGTATATTGCAGAGCCACGCTTTGCTGAGATTGGCTCACGCATTTGAACCGAATCGGCGCGGGATCTTCGCTCGGCGGGATCTTCCCCTCAATCGGGATTATCCCGTTCATCTGCAAATCAAGGTAAAGACGCTCCATCATTGGATTGGCGGGGAAGTAATCGTCCGCAACGCCGTCCGACATCAGCAGAATCGTATCCGAACTTCCTCTGGAAATCCGCGTTTTCGCGCCCAGAACATCGGGCTTGACGGTCTTTTCCGAGAGAAAATCCGTTTCACCGGAGAACGCGCCGCTGTCCGCTTCGCCCATCAGCCGCAAGCATTTCGCGCTGTCCGCGGAACTGTCAAGCGCACAGATACAGCCGTCACCGACCTGCACACACGCCATAAACGTTTCACGGACTCCGTTCACCGTCACGGGGATCACCACTGCCGCCAAGAACGTTGTGGACAAGTCCGAGAGCGTTGGAGCGCGTCCCAGTGCGGTCTGATACTTCTCGTCCTCGGAAATCCGCGTCAGTTCCTCGCGCTGCGCCTTGAATGCCTCTTGCGCGGACTGCCGAATCAAAGGCGCGATCCTCCCGCAAGCCGCCATAAATTCCGCCGAGCTTAAATCCGCGGAAAGTCCGCTTTTCAATTCGGGCATCTGCGCGAACAACTCGCTCAGCGATTTTTTCAGAAACGCTGCGGCTGTTTCGGAGGACACGCGCGAGCCGATTCTCGAAAGCGGCTTGGAGCCTGCTCCGTCACATACCACCGCCACCGCGAAATCCTCGGTGACTGCGGTTTCAAAGTAGTCGTCGCAGTTCGTGCCCTCGTGTTTGTGTTTCTTGCCGCGTACCCGCGCTCCGATTATCTCTCCAAACGGCGCGGCAGTGCGCTTTTGGTGAGTTTCGGCGTGCAATTCCGTACCGTTGTCGATAATATCCATATAATGCCAGATTCCCGCCGTGTGCTCCATAACCTCCATATCGGAAAGCGGGGCAGCGGGTTTCCGCACTACGGGATTCTGCGGCAGCTTGGGCAGCGGAGTTTCTGCGGAATTTTTGGGCTGTTCGCTTGGAACAGGTTCTTTGGCAAGCTCGACCTTATTCGCCGGTGGTAGTATCTCATCGATTTTCATGGTGAGCTGTTGCTCGTGAATCTCCTCGGGGGAGAGGTTAAATTCATTAGTCATCAAAAATACCTATTAATCAGTGTAAATGGGATTTAATCCCATCCAAAACCTTTGTGACCCGCTTACGGAACAATCACAAATCCCTGAGGAGGCGGCGGAAGCTGCACGGGCGCGCCGGGAGAGGCATCGATGCTTCTGGAGGACGCCTTGATGGAGCCGGATACCCACGCGAAAAACTGCGCCATATCGCCCGCGGTGAGGTTGTTCATCATAAGCACATTGTTTGTAATTTTTTTAAGACAGTTGACATTGGCGTTTGCCCCCGCAGCGCACGCAATAATATTTCCAACAGAAACATTTTTGATCGCGTCAACGCCCTCGTCAATGTTATCGGTGGGCGCGCCGTCCGTCATGAGAAAGACAAGCGGTTTCCAGTCGCCCTTTTGCGTAGCGGTGGAGGTGCGTACTTCGTTGCGAACGCAGTCCGCGAGAATTTTAAGCGCCCCGCCGAGAGCGGTTGCACCGCCTGCCTGAAGCGGCGGTTCCTTAAACAGCATAAGCTCGGTAAGCGGCATAAGCTGCCGCGCGGAGCTGTCAAACGTTATAATGGACAGAAACGCGGTTTCCAACGCTTGCGGGTCGCCGCGAAGCTCCGAAAGAAGCGTCTTGATGCCCTGTTTAACGGCTTCTATCGGCTCGCCCGACATAGAGCCGCTGCAGTCCAGCAGCAGATACACGGGAAGTCTTCTGATGTAATCGGACATTTTATTTTCCTCCATATGGATAGTTTTCAAGCTTGTATAAATTTCTTTGGATACTCTAATATCCATTATACCTCAAATTTTGGATATTGTCAATAGTTTTGGACAAAATTTACAATTAAAAGGGTACGGGGTTGACAATTCGGGAAAAAAATGGTATAATGATAAAATCAAAAGGTTGAAGCGTGAAATTGAAAGTTGGGATTAAAATTAAAAAAAAGATAAATATCAAAGAGTTGACCGAATCCTTGAAAACCAAGGAAGGACGCCGTGAGTTCTACCGAAATCACAAGGAAATCATATTGTATTTTGTATTTGGTATAGGCACAACCATTATTTCGATGGTGAGCTACTATCTGGTGCGTGTGATTTTCCCCGATGAGGAAAGTGTTCCCGTGTGGTTGGCGTGGATCTTCAACATCACCTCGGTATTCGGCATTGAGAGCAACACGGCGCTCCCCGTGATTATATCGTGGTTCTTGTCGGTAACGTTCGCGTTCCTGACCAACCGCGTGTATGTCTTTCACAGCCGGGTGAAATCGGTCGGAGGGTTTATCCTCGAAGCATTGAGGCTGTACGCGTCACGCATTGCCACGCTGTTTGTGGATCTGCTGATAATGTTTTTGCTTGTTGATCTGCCGGGGATTCAAAACGCGTTGTACGAGTTTGCAGCTAAGATTTTTTCCAATGTTATCGTACTTATTATCAATTATATCCTCAGCAGGGTATTTGTATTCCGCAAAAAGAAGCCGAAAAACGACACGGATATTTCCGAATAATATGTAATTGTGAACGAATAAAACCCCATAAATTTCCAATACTAACCGCAAAGGAGAGTGGAAATTTATGGCAAGTCAAAAGAACGCCCCGGGATTTTCGACCGAAGCAGCCGAGGCATTGGGCAATGCGATCGCTATTGCGGCGCAGATGGGGCATACGTATGTCGGCAGCGAACATCTGATGTGCGCGCTCGCGAAAAATTCCGAAAGCGCGGCGGGAGTGCTGCTGGCGCGTCAGCAGGTAACGTTCCGCGAACTGGTGCTGCGGCTTAAGGAGCGCGTTGGTGTTGGCAGCGCAACGCGGCTTTCGGAACGTGATTTCTCACCGCGGCTCACAAAGCTCCTCGGAAACGCGCGGAACATATCCGCAACGCGCGGCGAGGGCTATGTCGGCACGGAGCATATGCTGCTTGCGCTGCTGACCGACCGCGAATGCACCGCTTACGCTATACTGTGCGAGTTCGACTCAAACAACGTGATACCGCGCCTTTACGGAAGTGTAAACGCGCAGAAATACACACCCCCGCAGTTTGACAATCCCAAGAAAACTACGCGGAATGATTTTCAGTCGCTGTCAAAATATTCCAGAGAATTGACCGCCGAGGCGCGTGACGGTAAGCTCGACCCGGTTATCGGGCGCGACACCGAGATTGAGCGCGTTGTGCAGATTTTGCTGCGGCGGAGTAAGAACAATCCGTGTTTGATTGGCGATGCGGGAGTCGGCAAAACCGCTGTGGCAGAGGGTTTCGCGCAGCGTTTGGCCGCCGGGACAGTTCCGCCCGAGCTTGCCGAAAAGCACGTTTTCGCGTTGGATTTGTCCGCGATGTTGGCGGGGGCGAAATACCGCGGCGACTTCGAGGAACGGCTCAAATCCGTGCTTGACGAGGCTTCCGAGAACCCAAACGTGATTTTATTTATTGACGAGATCCATATGATTGTCGGAACGGGCGCGGCAGAGGGTGCGATTGACGCGGCAAGTATCCTGAAGCCTTTGTTGGCGCGGGGTAAGATATGCCTTATTGGTGCGACAACTACCGATGAGTACCGCAAATTTATCGAGAAAGACAGCGCGTTGGAGCGGCGGTTTCAGCCGATAAACGTTATCGAACCCGATGAGAACCAGACGCTACGGATTCTCACGGGCTTGCGCGCGCGGCTTGAGGAGCATCACCACGCGGTTATCACCGATGACGCAATAAAAGCGTCGATTCACTTGTCTCAGAGGTATCTGAACGACAGGAAATTACCCGACAAGGCAATCGACTTGATTGACGAGGCAGCGGCTCTCGCGCGAATCGAATCCACCGAGCGCAAGGCATTGTTTCGCAAGGAACGCATAGTCGTAAACGAAGACGAGGTAGCCCGCGCCGTGTCGGCGATTACGGGGATTCCGATAACGCGAATGTCCTTGGATGAGGGAACGCGTCTTGCAAATCTCGAAAATGTTCTGAGGGTGCGTGTGATAGGGCAGGAAAATGCCGTCAAATCCGTTTCCAACGCGGTTCGGCGCGGACGTGCGGGACTGCGCGACCCCAAACGCCCGATTGGGTCGTTTTTGTTCCTTGGTCAAACGGGAGTAGGAAAAA
This sequence comes from Oscillospiraceae bacterium, assembly GCA_014799385.1. GTDB lineage: Bacteria > Bacillota > Clostridia > Oscillospirales > Ruminococcaceae > CAG-115. The sequence goes on along the minus strand of JAAVIC010000027.1, from coordinate 205,154 downwards.
CCGAACTGTCCCGAGCGTTGGCGGAGGGTGTTTTTGGGGACGAAAACAGACTGATTCGATTTGATATGTCTGAATATGCCGAGCGGCACTCCATTTCCAAGCTGATCGGTTCTCCTCCCGGATATGTAGGCTACGAGGAGCAGGGCAGACTGATTCGCGAGGTTCGCTCAAATCCGTATTCCGTGGTGCTTTTTGATGAGGTGGAAAAGGCGCACCCCGAAGTGCTTACGATACTTTTACAGATTCTGGAAGATGGACGTTTGACATCATCGGACGGACGTTTGGCGGATTTCAAGAATGCTATCGTGATAATGACGGGTAACATCGGCGCGGAGGAATTGCAGAAAAATTCCATAGGCTTTGGGGAATTTGTGCATAATGACGAAAAATCTCGTGTTATGACGGAGCTGAAAAAACAATTCCGCCCGGAGCTTTTGGGCAGAATAGACAATATAATCGTGTTTGAAAGACTTAAAGCAACGGATATGGAGCGAATATGCTCCAAAATGCTTGACGATGTGGCAAAACGCGCTCTCTCGCGCGGGATAATGCTCCGATTCGGCGAAAGCACCGCAAAAGCGTTGTGTGAAAGCGTTCGCGGCGAGGACGCGGGCGCGCGCCCGCTCCGCCGCAAAATCACCACCGAAATAGAGGATATGCTGTCGCTGCAAATCGTCACGGGAGAGCTTCCCGATAATGCTTGCGCCGAGGTGGTCTGCGAAAACGGCTCGTACCGTGTTAAGCTCCTGAAGCACGCGGGTTGAAAACATTTGTGTATTTTTCACAGGCGTCTATCATGGATTCGGCAAAAACCGCGTAACCGCGCGTCGGATCGTTCACGAGGACGTGCGTTACCGCGCCTACAAGCCGTCCGTCCTGGATAATCGGACTTCCGCTCATTCCGCGGACAATGCCTCCGGTTTTCGCGAGAAGTTCCGGGTCGGTAATCCGCACTATCATACCCTTTGAGCCGTATAAATCAGCGAGATTGATGCGTTCGATTTCAATGGAATATTCGCATGGTTTGTTTCCGTCAATGGTAGTCATAATCGTTGCCGAACCCGGTTTTACCTCCTGGCGGAATGCCATCGGAATCGGAGTTCCGTCATTTTCACCAAAAATCGTCCCGAATACTCCCGAGGTTGTGTTCGCGTAAAGCTCCCCGATGTCGGAATTTGGCATAATGGTGCCGCACAGCTCTCCTGCGGAGCCGCTTTTTCCGGGAACGACATCATAAATTTCCGCCTCGGTGATCTCCCCCTCGCCCAACGGAACGGGAAGCCCCGTATCTACGTCCGAAACTGCGTGTCCAAGCCCTCCGAATGTGTTGTCAATCGGGTTCACATAGGTCAGCGTGCCGATTCCGGCGGCGCTGTCGCGAACCCACGCTCCGATTTTCAGCGTACTGTCAAGGCGAGTGGGAGTAAGCTCAACGGAAAGTTCCTTATCATCGCGCATCAGACCGATTTTTGTGCATTTTGACGAAAGCTGAACTGCCTCCGCCACCTCGCTGTTTGTGTTCACTTTTACTCCGTTAATGGAATAAATAACGTCCCCCGTGCGGATTCCCGCCCTGTCTGCGGGGGAATTTGCCGTCACGGACACCACCATAGCGCCGTCCGAGCGACATTTCACTCCGAATGGTGTTCCGCACGGGATCAGGCTCGGACGTTCCTTAACGGTGACGTTCGCGGTTTTAACCGGAATCCCCGCGAGATAGTACGCATAGCCGTTCTGCGCGGGCTGAATTTCCGCAGCACCGAGTTCGCCGAGATTTCCGCCGAGCCGGTCCGTGGTTATATTACAAGGGAGTGTTATGTGAAAATACGTGAAAACCGCACTGTAAAGCGCGATTATCGCGACAAACGCTCCCGTAATTATTTTTCGGGTTTTGTGCATTTTGCATAATTCCTTTCGTGAAATTTCGGCGAACCAACCAAACTTTTTTCGCCGACGTGACTATTTTCGGCGAAGAAAGCGCGAATATGTTTTGAAAAAAACGGCGGCATGCTTAAGGTTTTCCGCCAAATTTTCGCTGTTTTGACGAAATTCTCGAAAGATTTGATTTCCGTCAATAACCCCCTTGACATTTTGGGGAAAATGAGGTATAATATAAGATATGTATTTGTTTATTTTTGGAAATTGAATTTAGCGTATACCCGGATTTATTTCAAACAACTCTTTTCTCTGAACATACCGGGTACGGTTTTTGTGCGTTCATTGCTTATTATTAGCCTAATTGCGCATTTTTTTCAATTGAACAGTTTCCAAATATTTGCATATTCGCGTTTTTTGGCAAAATGCACAATAGTACGCGGAATCGTTTACTTAGGGAAACAAAAATATACATTAACTCAATTCGGAATCACAAAACGAGCATTTCCGATTTTTCGGGATTTGCCGTTAAAATTTAAGGAAATCTGCGCACGTTCGGGATTTTCATATGGAGAAAGGAAATTTATGGGATTATTGTCGAATAAGAATCTTTTAACAGAAAAGGAAAACATCGCCAAGAAGGGGGGCAGACCGCAAGTTCCGCAGGAATCTCAGATGCGCCCCAAACAGCAGTATCACAACACCCCTCGAAAGCTGCAAACGCCTGTACTGAACAGTTCAAGACACACGGATAAGCACCGCGCGCTTAACAGCGGTGTTCCGCAGAACCGTAACTCCGCTCAGCGCGGAGCGCAAAGCCGTCAGCGGCGCGAGAACCGCTCCACACCGGTAAAGTTTATCGCTTTGGGCGGATTGAACGAAATCGGTAAAAATTTGTATGTTTACGAGTGTTCAAACGATATGTTCATCGTGGATTGCGGACTTGCGTTTCCGGACGAGGAAATGCCGGGCGTAGATATCGTTGTACCCGATTTCACGTATCTCGAAAAGAACAAGGATCGCTTCCGCGGTATTGTGATAACGCACGGTCACGAGGATCACATAGGCGCACTTCCTTATCTGCTTAAAAAAGTGAACGTTCCGATTTACGGAACGCGCCTTACGTTAGGATTGGTCGAGGGCAAGCTCAAGGAGCACGGGCTGCTGTCGCAGGCATCGCTGAATATTGTTGAGCCGCGACAGAATGTCCGTATGGGTTGTATGTCCGTGGAGTTTATCCGCGTGAACCACTCGATTCCCGATTCCTGCGCGTTGGCGATTCACACACCCGCCGGAGTAATTATCCACACGGGCGACTTCAAGGTGGATTACACACCGATTGAGGGCGGAATCATTGATTTGGCGCGTTTCGGTGAGCTTGGAAACCGCGGTGTTCTCGCTTTAATGAGCGAAAGCACTAATGTTGAGCGTCCCGGATATACCAAGTCCGAGCGTTCTGTGGGGGAGAGCTTCAAGGGGCTTTTCAACAGTGCCGAGGGCAAGCGTATTATCATCGCAACTTTTTCCAGTAATATCCACCGCATTCAACAGATTATTGATGAGGCTGTGGCGCACGGACGCCGCGTGGCGGTTTCGGGAAGAAGTATGACCAACGTCATCTCAAAGGCTGTGGAATTGAACTATATGAAGGTTCCGGACGGCACGTTGATTGATATTGAGAGCGTCAATTCCTATGACCCCGATGAATTGGTAATTGTTACCACCGGAAGCCAGGGTGAGCCTCTCTCTGCGCTGTCGAGAATGTCCAGCGGCGACCACCGTCAGGTAACCATCACGCCCAATGACTTCATCATCATCTCCGCGAACCCGATTCCCGGAAACGAGAAGTTGGTTACAAAAGTCGTAAACGAGCTGATGAAACAGGGCGCCGAGGTGATCTACGAGAGTATGTACGAGGTGCATGTTTCGGGTCACGCGTGTCAGGAAGAGTTGAAAATGATGATGTCGCTCACCAAGCCGAAATTCTTCGTGCCGATTCACGGCGAGTATAAACATCTGAAAAAACACGTCAAGCTGGCTGAGGGTATGGGTATTCCCGAGGAGCGCACATTTATTGCCGATTTGGGCGATGTATTGGAAACAGACGGTGTGGATATGAAGTTCACGGGGACTGTTCCTAGCGGAAAGGTTATGGTTGACGGATTCGGCGTTGGCGATGTGGGAAGCGTTGTTCTGCGCGACAGAAAACACCTTGCCGAGGACGGCGTAATGATTATCGTTGCGACAATTGAGCGTGAGAGCGGCAGAGTCATTGCCGGTCCGGACATTGTTTCGCGCGGATTCGTTTATGTTCGCGAGAGCGAGGAGCTGCTTGATGACGCAAAGAATCTGATGCGTTCTGTTATGAACGACTGCCAGGAGCGGAACATCCGCGAGTGGGGAAATATTAAGACCGCAATGCGTGACGCACTGTCGGATTTTATCTACAAGGAAACCAAGAGAAGCCCAATGATTCTCCCTATTATAATGGAAGTCTAAACGGTTGACAGTTAGCTGCATAACCATAATCCGTTGTTCGGAGGTTATGGTACACAAAATCTCAAAGCAACCTATATAGGTGACTAGTGCAAATTCAAAACGCGAGCGGCGCGGAATACCGCGCAGCGCGCACGGTTTTGAATTTGCTATTAAAATAAGGGGTGTGTTGATTGCGTAATTTCTATAAATCGAATATATTGCTTGCGGCAATCTGCACGCTGATTATAATGCTGATCGTGATTGACGTGTTTGTGTTCCGCTTTGAGCCGCTGATGTTCTGGATCTCCCTGCCGATTCTGTTGGGAGTTTCGGGCATTACGCTCGGAAAGCTGCTGCAAATTCGCCAGAGCGAGTATTGGTACTTTGAGCAGATGTCACAGGAGATTCGTGATACCGTGTCGGTGTCGCTGATTGGATTTCCGCTGCCGATTTGCGTGGTGGATTCGGACAGATGTGTAATCTGGAACAATGACAAATTCGTACAGGAGTTCTTCGTGCCCGTTGAATACGAAAGCTCCATAGACCGTATCACGGATATGCCCGTGGAGCTGTTCGGGTCGGACGGACGCGAAATCGAGTACAATGGCAAGTGGTATCGCGTTCACTCGGTTTTGCACGAGTTTGACGTGGATTCGCGCATATCGGGCAATCTTTCGCAGTCGGAGTCCGATAGGATAACAATGCTGATTTTCCGCGACATCACGGAATTTAAGGTTCTGAAGAACACCTATGAAATGACCCGTCCCGTGGTAATGGTGGCGATGGTTGATAATTATGAGGAACTGCTCTCCGGCGCAAAAGAAAGCGAACGTGCGTACGTCACGATTCAGGTCGACAGGTTGATCGAGGAGTATTTTTCCGAAAAGAACGCGGTTCTGAAAAAAATCAACGGCGACAAGTTTCTCATTGTTCTTGAAAAGCACTGCCTTGACGAGATGGTTGACGAGAAAATGTCGATCATCAATAAGGCGCACGAGATTATCGTCCGTGAAAGGCAGGCGGTAACTCTCTCCATCGGTGTTGGTACGGAAGCCTCCACGCTTGCCGAAAGCGAGCGTTACGCGTCCGAAATGCTGACCAAGGCATTGGAGCGCGGCGGCGACCAGGCGTTGGTAAAAACCGCGAACGGCTTTAACGCGTACGGCGCGATTTCTCCGGGCAAAGAGCGCACCGGAAAGGTAAAAATCCGCCTTGCCGCCGAGGAGATAAAAACGCTCATCGGAACTGCCGACACCGTGTACATAATGGGACACAGCTTCGGCGATTTCGACAGCGCGGGCAGCGCTATCGGGCTTACTTGCGCGATACGCCGTTTGGGGATTCCCGCGTACACGGTCGCGCGTTTCCACGATAGCTCCAAAACCAACGCAAAGTCCTTGTTCGACCGTTTTGTGGATTATGACACGCCGATAGCTCTTGAACCCGAGGAAGCGCGTCAGTGGATAACTCCGCGTTCCGTGCTGATTATCGTGGATACGCACATTCTCAAGCGTCTTGAGGATAAGGAGCTGTATGAGATGGCGCAGAAAAACCGCGTGGTTATCATCGACCATCACCGCTTGAGCGCGGGAGCAATTACCGAATGCGCGGTGAAGTGCCACGAAAGCAACGCATCATCGGCATCGGAGCTGGTAACAGAGCTGATTCAGTACTTCAGTTCGGACACGCTGCTGAACCCGCCCGAAGCGGAGGCACTCCTCGCGGGAATCACACTGGATACCAAGGATTTCGTGATGAGAGCGGGAGTATCCACGTTCGAGGCGGCGGCATATCTAAAAAAACTCGGCGCAGACACGATTTCCGTGAAGAAGCTGTTTGACACGTCAATCGAGAGCAAAACGCGAAAGTCGCAGATCATCTCTTCCGCAAGGATTTATCGCGCTCGTTTCGCGGTATCGGCTGTCGAGGAGAGTTACGATGGTGTGCGTGTATTGTGCAGTCAGGCGGCGGATGAGATGTTGTATATCCGTAATGTGGACGCGTCATTCACCGTTTACCCCATTGAGAACGGTTGGGGAATCAGTGCGCGTTCCCTCGGAAAGGTAAACGTTCAGGTGATAATGGAGTCGATGGGCAACAAAATGGACGATGGCGGCGGTCATCAGTCAATGGCGGGCGCGCAGTTGTACGGAATCTCCTGCGATGAAGCGATAGACAAGCTCCATGATGCGATTGACGATTATCTGAACAATATCGCGAAAGATAAGCATTAACTTTTCCGCATATATGCGGAGAACCGATTGAATATACGGAGGTAACAAAATGAAAGTAATTCTGCTTGAGGACGTAAAAGGCACGGGAAAAAAGGGCGAGGTCAAAGAGGTAAAGGACGGCTACGCTAACAATTGCCTGATAAAGAAAGGCTTGGCTCGCGAGGCTACCCCCGCGAATCTGAATCTGCTTCAGGGTGAAAAGGACAGCGCTCAGCACAAGATCGACGTGGAAATCGCCAACGCAAAGGATATCGCCTCTAAGCTCGATGGCAAGACGATTGTTGTAAAGGCGAAAGCCGGTCAGAACGGACGTCTGTTCGGCACGGTGACTTCCAAGGAGGTCGCGGCGGCGATTCATCAGACGCTTGGACTTTCCGTGGACAAAAAGAAAATCAATATCGCAATGAAAATTGAGGGCTTCGGCGATTTTTCCGCCGATGCGAGATTGTATGCGGGTGTAACCGCGAAATTCACGGTTTCCGTAAAGGACGAGGCAAATGGCTGATTTAGATCTCACGGGAATCGCTCTTCCGTGCAGTCCCGAAGCGGAGAAATCGGTAATCGGCGCGATTGCCGGTAATCCCGATGGAATAACCGATGTCAATGATATTATCGAGGAGAAATATTTCTACTCGGATATAAACCGCGCGATATATTCTATGGCACAGAATATGCTTATGAGCAACACGCGCATAGACCTGCTTACACTTGCGGACAGGTGCGCCCGAAACGGAATTTTCGATGGAACAGCCTCCGCGATGAAATATCTCGCGGACGCGGTGGAAAGCACTCCCAGCTTCTCTGCGGCAAAGACATACGCGAAAATAATCGCGGATAAATATCTGCTGCGAAGTCTGATTCTCGCCGCTAAGGATGTCATTGACGCGGCAAACACCAGACCGGAATCCGCCGATGAAATCGTGGATTATGCCGAGCAGAAAATCTACGATATTCGCGTGGGCAGGGAAAAGGGCGACCTCACACACATCAGCGGCATAGCTTATGATCGTATGAGGGTGCTTACCGAATTGGAGCACCAGTCGCAGATGAACGGCGGCAAACCGGTAATGACGGGGCTTGCCACGGGGTTCACCAAGCTGGACGAGTGCATTTTCGGGCTTAATAAAACCGATTTGCTTATTCTGGCGGCGCGACCCGGTATGGGAAAAACCTCATTTGTTATGAACATTGCAACAAAAGTTGCGATGATGAATCTCGATAAGGATATCTGTGTGTTCAGCCTTGAGATGTCAAAGGAACAAATCGTAACGCGTATGTTGTGCAGCGAGGCACTTTTGTCGAGTGAAGCGGCGCGAACCGGGCGAATGAGCGGCGAGCAGTTGCTTTCCATCGGTCAGGTGGTACAGGTATTCCAACAGACACGGATATTCATAGACGATACTCCGGGTGTGAATGTCGCGTCCATCAAATCCAAGCTGCGGCGAATGAAAAACCTCGGCTTGGTGATTATCGACTATTTGCAGCTTATGAGTTCTACCGAAAGCTACGGCGGAAATCGCGTGGGGCAGATGTCCGAAATCACGCGAAACCTCAAAATAATGGCAAAGGAGCTTGATGTACCGATAATCGCGCTGTCACAGCTCGCTCGCGGTCCGGAAACGCGTGTGGACAAGCGTCCCATGCTGTCGGATCTGCGTGATTCCGGTTCTATCGAGCAGGACGCGGACATCGTAATGTTCCTTTATCGAAACTCGTATTACGAAAAGGACGACCCCAATCAGAACATTTGCGAGTGCATTGTCGCGAAAAATCGCCACGGCGAAACCGGCACGGTAAAGCTCGGTTGGCAGGGCGAGTATACGAAGTTCACCAACGTGGAATATTCACAGGGGAGCGCGCAATGAATGATTTTGTCGAGGTGGTTTTTGAGTTCGTCCGTAAGTTCAAAATGACGGAGAACTTCACGAGTGTTGCAGTTGCGCTGTCGGGCGGCGCGGACAGCGTATCGCTGCTGTGTGCGCTTTCGGAATCTGCGGACTCGCTTGGAATAACGCTTTGCGCGTGCCATCTCAATCACGGACTGCGCGGCGCGGAGAGCGACCGCGATGAGGAATTTTGCAAGCTGTTGTGCGAAAAAATGCAAATTCCTATCTACACAAATCGGATTGATGTAAAGACCCTCCAAAACAAGCACGAGGGCATTGAAAATGCCGCGCGCCGCGCGCGATACGCGTTCTTTCGGGAGATTCACGAGCGCGTGGGTGGAGTGATTGCCACCGCGCATACCGCTTCGGATAACGCCGAAACGGTACTGCTGAACCTCACGCGCGGCACGGGTCTGCGCGGATTATGCGGAATCCCGCCGCAACGGGAGTTCATAATCCGTCCGTTGCTGAACGTCACACGCGAGGACGTGGAGCGTTATCTGGATTCTCTTGGTCAAGATTTCGTAACCGATTGCACGAATCTCAGCGAGGACTACACCCGCAACAAAATCCGATTAAATGTGATTCCGCAGTTGGAGGAAATCAATCCCGCATTCTCGAAAGCGGTTACGCGTATGTGCGAGTCGGCTCGCGAGGATTGTGAGTTCCTTGAGGAGCTTGCCGAGCATGCCCTCGCTGATGCCAAGTCGGGGCGGGGATATGACGCGGCGAAAATTCATGTGCTGCCCGAGGCTGTGAAGTCACGCGCTGTCAAGAAGATTTTGGAGGACGGCGGAATCGAGCCGTCCGCACTGCGGATAAACACCGCGAAAGAGCTGCTGAATCAACGCTCCGCGCGGTTCAACCCTTGTAAAAACCGCTACTTCACTATCAGAAAAGGTATCGCGTTCGTTGAGCAAGTGGAACAGAAAATAAATCATCGCTGAAATTTTCAGCAAAATATCACAATAATTCATTGCTTTTTTGTGAATAGTGTGGTATAATAAAAAAGTATGTATTATCCATACAGAAAAAAATGTCCAATTAAAGGCAACGTTTCATTGGGAGCAAAAAAAATGGTATAATATAAATTGTGTAATTTGGAGGTGTCTGTAACTATGTTCACCCCGAAAGAGGTTAAACGAATATTATTCACCGAGGACGAGATTTCACGTTACGTAAATTCCCTCGGAGAGCGTCTTACGTGCGACTATTCGGAAAAAAATCCGTTGTTTGTCTGTGTGCTGAAGGGCGCGTGTGTGTTCTTCAGCGACCTGATTCGCCGCGTGGAATGCCCGCTCGAAATAGCGTTTTTAAGCGCGGAAAGCTACTGCGGAACGCAATCCACGGGAGAGGTAGAGCTAAGCTTTGACAAGCTCCCGGAAATTTCGGGGCGATATGTGGTGTTGGTTGAGGACATTGTGGACACCGCACGGACGCTTTCATTGGTGAAAGAAAAGCTCGCCGCGCGAAATCCAGCGTCAATCAAGGTGTGCTGTCTGCTCGACAAGCCCTCAAGGCGTGTAGTCAGCGGATTTACGGCGGATTATACCGGCGTGGAGATCGATGACTTGTTCGTGGTGGGATATGGTCTGGATTATGACCAAAGATTTAGAAATCTTCCATACATAGGAATATTGGAAGAGCCTTAAATCTTGGAATTATGTATAAAATATACTTTATCAGGCTGAAATATTCAGTCGGGAAAGGTGGTTCTGAATGAAGAATAACAAGCTTCAGGGTGTGATTATCTACTTTCTGATCGGCTTTCTGCTGATTGCCGGGTTGGTTTGGGTGTTAAATCTCGGAAGCAAAAGCTCCGATAAGGCGAACAACTACTCCGATGTTGTCGCCGAGTTTGACAACCTGAATGTTCAGGAGTTTACACTTAATCTCGGCAGCGGTAGTCTGGAATATGTACTGAAGGGCGGCGATAAAGAAAAGCCCCTGACGTATTCCGTTCCTAATGTAAGCGTCTTTCTGAACGACATTAACGGCGGCTACAACAAGGACGGCAAGCTCGTCAATTATCGAGTTCGGTATAACGAGGCAAATCCGGAATCGCCGTTGGTTGAAAATTACATTCCGATCACCGACAATACTTTCCTGACAAATATTCTGCCGTATCTGATACTTGTTGTGGTGATGGTTATCTTCACAGTAATCGTGCTGCGTCAAACCTCCGGCGGCGGACGTATGAATAGCTTCTCCCGCGCGAATGTCCGCCAGCAGATGGGTAAGAAGGTGACGTTTGAGGACGTTGCGGGCGCAGACGAGGAAAAACAGGAGCTTGTGGAGATTGTTGACTTCCTGAAAAATCCCGGAAAATACCGCGACATCGGTGCTCGTGTACCCAAGGGCGTGCTGCTTGTGGGACCTCCCGGAACGGGTAAAACGCTGCTTGCGAAGGCAGTTGCGGGCGAGGCGGACGCGCCGTTCTTCTCGATTTCCGGCTCGGACTTCGTTGAGATGTACGTTGGTGTGGGTGCATCGCGTGTGCGCGATTTGTTTGACCAAGCCAAGAAGCACACCCCGTCTATCATCTTCATCGATGAGATTGACGCAGTTGGACGTCAGCGCGGCGCGGGTCTCGGCGGCGGACACGATGAGCGTGAGCAGACGCTGAACCAGCTCCTCGTGGAGATGGACGGTTTCAACGAAAACGAGAACATCATCGTTATGGCGGCAACCAACCGCCGTGATATTCTCGACCCCGCTCTTATGCGTCCGGGGCGCTTCGATAGACAGGTCGTTGTAAACTACCCCGACATCAAGGGGCGCGAAGAGATTCTGAAAGTCCACACACGCAACAAGAACATCGGACCGGACGTGGATTTGAAAACCATCGCGGCGACCACTGCGGGATTTACGGGCGCGGACTTGGAAAATCTTGTAAACGAGGCGGCGTTGCTTGCCGCAAGAAACAACCGCAAGGCGGTTACAAAGGCGGATATCGAGGAGGCGTCCATCAAGGTGGTGGCGGGTCCCGAAAAGAAGTCGCGCGTTGTCACCGAAGCCGAAAAGCGTCTTACCGCGTATCACGAGGCGGGGCACGCAATCACGACATATTTCTGCCCCTCACAGGACAAGGTTCATTATGTCACGATTATCCCGCGCGGCTCTGCGGGCGGTTTCACTATGCATTTGCCCGAAAAGGACAAGAGCTTTGTTACAAAAACGCAGATGGAGGAGAATATCATCGTTCTGCTTGGCGGACGTGTTGCCGAAAAGCTGGTGCTGGATGACATCTCCACGGGTGCGTCTAATGATATTGAGCGCGCAACCGGCGTGGCAAGAGATATGGTTACACGTTATGGATTTTCGGAGAAGCTCGGTCCGATTTTGTACGGCACGGAGAACCACGAGGTGTTCCTTGGGCGCGACTATTCTCAAGGGCGCAACTACTCCGAGAATGTTGCCTCCGAGATTGACGCGGAAATCCGTGAGCTTATCGAAACAGGTTACGAGCGCGCAAAGGACATTCTCACACAACACATGGATCTTTTGGAGCGTTGCGCGCAGTATCTGCTGAACAATGAGAAAATTGAGGGTGTGGATTTCTACAAATTGATGAACAACGAGATCGATGTTCACGGAAATCCTGTTGAATTAAACAAGGATGAACCCGTAGAGTCCGAAGCTACCGAGGAGAAATCGGAGGATTCCGAGGAGAAATCCGAAAACGAAGATTAATAATTTCCGTCCCGAGTAAGGGCGAGTTGCATTGAAAAGTCAGCTTGCCTCCGGGACGGATTTTTCGGAATAAAGAGAGGTTTACATAAAATGGCAATTGAGTATATTGATGAAGCTCCAACCTTGGAGGAATACAAGGAAATGCGCCGCGCGGTGAACTTTATGGTTCTGTCGGACAGAATCGCCACAAACGCGCTGCACAACGCGTTCCATATCACAACCGTACGCGATAATGGGCGCGCTATTGGTATGATTCGCGTGCTGTCGGACGGCAGCTACGCGAACTTCATCACCGATGTGATGGTGATTCCCGAGTACCAAGGGAAGGGAATCGGCTCGGAGATGATGCGCCGCACAGTGGAGTTTATGAAATCCACACTTGAACCGGGAGAAACTATCGTCCTGTATTTGATGAGTGCTATCGGCAAGGAAGAGTTCTACAAGAGATTCGGATTCCGCGCTCGCCCCAACGAGGATTGGGGTGCGGGAATGAGCCAGTGGATTACCTCTTGACAAACTCGAAAAATTATGTTATAATAAAAACAAGTTATTTAGATTAATGTGCGTCATTACATATATTCATATTGGGCGCAGAAAGGGAAGCTATGGAAAGATTTTGTGACAAATGTGGATCTTTGGTAAGCGGCGAGGGCACGTTTTGCCCAAACTGCGGCGCGGTGATGCCCAGTGCGGTCAGCCTTGACAAACCTGCGTCAACAGTAACACCGACATCGGATTTCATTGGAAATCAATCTAATGAACAGCAAACTTACAATCAGATTCCGACAAATCAGGCACAAATGCCCGTATATCCGCAAAGCTACAATAACAACGGTATGCAGCAGAATTATCAACAGATGTCAGTCGGCTCGTGGGTTGGTACAATTATTTTGTCATGTCTTGGAATAATTGGTTTGATTTTCCTGTTTATCTGGGCGTTTGACAGCTCCACACCTCAGCCAAAAAAGAACTATGCGCGCGCATACTTGCTTATAATGGCAATAGCTGTTGGATTGTTTATTTTGTTTTCCGTTCTGGGATTTAGTATGATTGGGTGTTTAATGGGTGATTTTATAGACGAGATTCACGATCTTTTTGATTATGGACAATTAAGCGGGCTGATGTAATCAGCCCGCTTCGGGTATAAAAACAGCCGCCGCGGACTCGTCAGCCCGCCCATACGGCAATTCAAGGGCGAAAAGCCACCGCACTGCGCGGCTGTGGATTTTTACCCTTGTTTATTTTATGCGAAAGAAAGGATTCGGTTACTCAAGAGAGTGCACAAGTTGCTTGAAGTGGCGGCCGCGCTCCTCGAAATTGCGATAGAACCCGTAGCTTGCAGACGCGGGAGAGAGAATAACGCGTTTTTTTGCGATTTTCGCGGCAGTCTTGACTGCATTTTCAAGGTCTGAAACGTGGAATAAATTCACACTCGGGTTTGTGACAAGCTCGCCGATTCGGCGACCGCTGTCGGGCATTAAAATGACGTTTTGAACTGCTCCGTTATTCAAAAAGTCTCCCAGAACTTGGTAGGAAATACCACGATCCATACCACCGAGAATCAGACAATCAGCCCCGTCAAAAGCGTTTACTGCGGCAATTGCAGCCTCGGGAACTGTGGATATACTGTCGTTTATGAATTCCACGCCGTTAATAATGGAAACGCGTTCCAATCGGTGCTCCAACCCCTTAAAGCGGGGGAGCGACTCAAGGCATTTTTGCAAGTCCGCGCCTGCCAATCTTGCGGCAGCGAGTGCAACGGCGATATTATAAATGTTGTGTTTTCCGCAGAGCTGAGTGTGAATTAATTCCGGCGGAATTTCCTCGCCGAACAGATGAATCGAGTGCCCGTCCGTCCATACGTCAGCGGACGCTCCGAAGGCCGATGAATAAACGGTTCCCGCGCATTCAACCGGCAGAACGTCCGCGTTTACAACAGCGAAGTCCGAATCCGCTTGAAACCGCAATATATTGCGCTTCGCGGTATCATATGCAGCGAAATTTACATAGTGATCGAGATGCTCGGGGAAAATGTTCAGCAAAACGGCGATCTCGGGCGAATGGTGAACAAATTCGAGCTGATGGCAGCTCATTTCGCACACAGCCACACATTCGGGACGCATCTCCTCTAACATTTTCAGTGGTGGAACGCCTATATTCCCGATTAGCATGGTAGGGATTCCGCACGCCTCCAGAAAGTGGAAAATAAGGGAAGATGTGGTCGATTTTCCCTTTGTTCCCGTAACACCTATTGTTTTACAGGGCTTTAGCCGCAACAGCAACTCCGTTTGCGTAAGGATTTTCGATTTTGTTTGTTCATCGAATTTATCTTTTATGATAACTCCGGGGGATTGTAAAATAATGTCAAATCGATGGCACTCCTCAAGGTAGTGATCCCCTGAAATGGCGGTAATATCTGGAATACCGAGGTCATACAGGTCGATGGGATTCATATCCGCGATGGCGATTTCGGCACAGCAATCCAGTCGCCGAAGCAGCTCCAACCAGATTTTTCCTTCGCGCCCCAATCCAAGAATCACAACACGTTTGCCCTCGAAAATGGGTTTAAGTTCACTAATGTTCATTGGAAATCGCCTCCAGTAATGGTAAAAATTGTTCCGGAACAAAGTTGTCTTTGTCAAAATATCCCGCCAAATTTACGGGTTTGTAATTCGGAAATATTTTGTGAAACCGCTCCAACAGCGGCGGGACGTGTCCGCTGCGACGCTCCAAAGCCATTTGCAGTGACAGCCGCACCTCGTCCTTTGTTCCAACGCATTCAAACGGCTTATCCTCGCCGTCCATCACAAGTCCATCAAGCATATCGGAAAGCTCGGCTTTCTCCAACATATTGCAGCCAAATATTTCCGATAGCTGTTCATCATCCAGAAATGCCGCAAGCAAGATGTACACATATAGGCATTTTGCGCAGTTGCAGCACCACATATTGCGTTTTGAGCCGAGGTTACAGCTCTGGAAAATCCCGAAATACTGCGGATATTTTACGAACTCCCGCGCGATTTGCCACTCGGTCAGCGGTCTTAAAAGGCTGAAATATTGCGGACAATCTCCAAAAGTATTTGTGCAATATTCACGAAAATCTCGCTCAAATTTCGTTGATTTGCTGTATTGATGGTTAACTTCTGCGCCCGAAACATAGGTTTCGTTCGCGCTGCTTTCATTAGATAAAGCAATATATCTCAGCCCTTGGATAGAGCCAAATAACAGCGACGAGAACGCAACAACCGCCGAGAACGGCGTGTGCCCGTTCAGGTAGCCCTGCGCGTTCAGTTCGAGCAGGGTGGGGTCGATGGAGCGGTGCGCGAAAATCGCGTCACTAAGCGGAATCTGCGCTGCTCGAACGCACCCCTCGGTCGCAGGGCGCGGGTTGATGACATAAGGGGTAATTCGCTCTCCCGCTTGACGCAGGATTTCGAGCGACACAACGCTGTCCTTACCGCCGCCTACCGGAACCATCACGCCGGAAAGCTCTCCCCATGAATGGTTTAACGGAGCGGGTTCGGGAGCTTCGATGGTCATAAATCTGTCAAAGTCTGTCGAGATTCCGTTTCGGTAGAAAAACTCCGCCAAACCGCCCCAGTAAAGGGTTTTCCACCACTTTTTTTGCCACTCGGAAAGCCCTCCGCAGCGTATCTCAACGATTGGGCAGCACGCACATTTCCAGTAACTGACAAGCTCAGCTAAACCCAGTGAAAAAGCCATTTCACGGTACTTTTCAGTATCGAATGCTCCAATATCGAACGTCCATTTCGGATAAAAATGGAAATCGTCAATCGAAAAATGAAATTCGAGATACTTCTCATTTAGGTCAAAACTGTGATATATAAAACGTTGATGCTTTGCACGTAATTCGTCAAATTTACTCATTTTTGCTCCTTAAATCGGTGTAATTTTGTGTAATCACACAAAATTCAGATGATTATGGGCTTTGCGGTGAAGTCCATTCCGCATGGCGGTGGATTTTCAAACGCAAGTGCGTACAAATCGGTTGCGCGTGCCTCGAAAGCCGCTTGACGAGCCGCTTCGCGCGACGTCCGCGAAAGTGATTTCAATGATGTGTCAATCGGCAGCGCGCATTTCGCGGCGGAGAGAATCTCCTTGCCGCGCGAGTTCATTCCCAAAACGCGGATATATGCGCATTTTTCAGCTGCAAGGCGTTTGTCAATTCCCAGAAAGCCGCATAACACAGCCCTTCGGATACGGGCGAGCGTATACCGCTTAGTCTTTGTCAGAAAGTAAATCTCGCCGAGTGATTTTGCCGCGCGGACTGCCTTGCAGAGCCGATTTCCAAGCCCTCCCGCGCAGTCGTAGACGAGGTCGAAATCCTCGGGTCGCATCTGACGCAAAGACGCTAAAATTGCGCGTTCAAGCCGCGAAATATCCGCGCTTGGGGAGTTCACCACCGGCGCAAACTGTGAATAGTCCTCACGTTCGCGGATCTTACGGCGAATTGCGGACGCGCTGATAAATTTGCCGTCCTCATCACTATCATGCCGCGCTCCGAGACGTTTCACAGCAATTGGTTCAATCACGCTGCCATTGTTATCCAGCGCGTTGAGGTACTCGATAGCGAGGGTGTTATTCGGGTCGGAAATCGTTTCGGAAACGTCCTCGGTGTAATATTCGCGCAAAGCCGCTTGCAGAGCTGAGGGATAGCTTTTCCCGCGCTTTATCATCGTGTTGAACTCCTCGGTGTGGGCGGCGAACTCGATAGCTCCAGAAGCCTCTTTCAGAGCCGCCAAATCGCCGCTTTCGCTGCCAAAAACAAGCATATCCGCGCAGCCAAGTGCAGAGATAATCTCCACCGCACCGCGCGCGAACCCCTCCGCTGACATAAGCGAATACCGCGATGGCAGCTCCAGAACCAGATCAATTCCGTTTTCCAGAGCCGTTTTCGCGCGTGTATGCTTGTCAAAAATTGCACAGTCGCCGCGTTGAGTGAAGTTTCCGCTCATCACCGCGAGAATATGAGTTGCGCCCGCCGCGCGCGCCTGTTCTATCAGGTATTTGTGCCCGTAATGAAACGGATTGTATTCCGCAATAATCGCCGCGATTTTCATAGCTGCCCTCCAACAAAATATGTCATATTAACTATATTTTACTACATTTTTTCGGAAAAATCAATAAATTTTACAAAAATACTTGATTTTTTTTGAAAAATGTTTTATAATATATACAGATTATGGAATGTAACGTTTCACAAGTTCATACTGTTTGTTTTTGGTGAATTACAAATTCCATGTTTTGTAAATATTTATTCACGGAGGATTTTACATATGAAAATTTTGGTTATTAATGCGGGCAGCTCTTCGCTGAAATATCAGCTTCTGGATATGGCGGACGAGAGCGTTATCGCCAAGGGAAACTGCGACAGAATCGGCATTGACGGACATATCAAGCACACTACCTTTGACGGCAGAACGGTTGATACGGACTGCCCGTTCCCAACGCATACAGAGGCGTTTGAAAAGCTCGTAGAGGTGCTTACCATGGGCGATGCAAGCGTTGTGAAGTCGATGGAGGAGATTTCGGCAGTCGGACACAGAATCGTTCAGGGCGCGGAAATTTTCGACAAGACCACGCTTGTAACGGATGAAGTCATTCAGCAGATCGATGACCTTTCCGAGCTTGCGCCGGTGCATAATCACCCCCATGCGTTGGCTCTCAGGGCTTGCAAGAAAGTGATTACACCAACAACACCTCAGGTCGCTGTGTTTGACACTGCTTTCCATCAGACAATGCCACCTAAAGCATATATGTTTGGTATGCCCTTTGAATGCTATGAGAAACTCCACGTTCGCAAATACGGATTCCACGGCACTTCGCACAGATTTGTCACGCAGGCTCTCGCGGACGCGCTTCACCGCGACATCAAGGATATGAAGATCGTATCCTGTCACCTCGGCAACGGCTCGTCCATCACGGCGGTTGATGGCGGAAAATCTATTGATACCTCAATGGGATTCACGCCCTTGGACGGTGTAATAATGGGAACGCGCTCGGGCAGCGTTGACCCGTCGGCGGTTACGTTTGTAGCGAAGAAAATGGGATTTAATGCCGCTCAGATGAGCGATTACCTTAACAAGCAGTCGGGATTCCTCGGCGTTTCGGGAATCTCCTCCGACAACCGCGACATTACCGCAGCGGCTTCTCACGGAGATTCGCGCGCTAAGCTGGCGGGCGAGATGCTGCGTTATGAAATCAAGAAGTTCATTGGCTCGTATGCGGCGATTATGAACGGTCTGGACGCTGTTCTGTTCACGGGCGGAATCGGCGAGAACTCCGATGACCTCCGCGCGGACGTCTGCCATAATATGGAATATCTCGGAATCAAGCTCGATGACTCGGTAAATGAGGGTCTGCGCGGCAAATTGGCGCGAATCTCAACGCTGGACAGCAAGGTGGAGGTGTGGGTCGTTCCCACCAATGAGGAGCTTCTGATTGCCCGCGATACCAAGGCTCTTGTTGAATCCCTTAAATAATTGAATATCAGAAAGCCGCAGAGATGAACGCTTTGCGGCTTTATTGTTAAAATTGCCCAAAAATCCGCGAAATTTTCCGAAAAATTGGATAAATATTATATTGAAATCCGTTAAAAATAATGGTATAATTTAGATTGGTATATAATGTTCAAAAAATTGAATTGTATATAACTATTTTTTTCGGAGGATTTTTGTAATGTTTGGAATGAGCAGGGATATCGGAATCGACCTCGGCACGGCGAATACGTTGGTTTATATGCGCGGTAAGGGAATTATAATCCGCGAGCCGTCTGTTGTTGCGGTAGACAAAAAGGCGGGACAGGTTCGCTATGTCGGTCAGGAGGCGAAGGACGTTATCGGTCGTACACCCGGGTCGATCGTTGCCGTCAGACCGCTTAAGGACGGCGTTATCGCGGACTTTGATATGACAAGCATTATGCTGTCGCAGTTTATCAAAAAGGCACTTAAGGGAAAGGGCAAGGCGCGTGTAATCATCTGCATTCCGTCCGGTGTAACCGAGGTAGAGCGCAGAGCCGTTAAGGAAGCGGCACAGCAGGCAGGCGCAAAGCGAGTGTCCATCATTGAGGAGCCTATGGCAGCGGCAATCGGCGCGGGACTTCCCGTTGCGGATCCGATGGGCAGTATGATCGTTGATATTGGCGGCGGAACCTCCGAGGTCGCGATTATCTCGCTCGGCGGTATCGTAACTGCGCGCTCTGTAAGGGTTGCGGGCGATGAGTTCGATAACGCGATAATCAACTATATCAAGAAGAAATACAATCTTCTTGTTGGTGAACGCACTGCCGAAAATATCAAAACCGGCATAGGTTCTGCGTTCAAGACCGATGAAAACGAGCCTGTAATGGACATCAAGGGCAGAAATCTGCTCAACGGCTTGCCCGAGAACATCACCATCACCTCCGAGGAAATCCGCGATGCGCTTTCCGAGCCGCTTTCACACGTAATCGACGCGGTAAAGACCACATTGGAGAAGTGCCCGCCCGAGCTTGCCGCGGACATCATCGAAAGCGGAATTATGCTTGCGGGCGGCGGAGCGTTGCTGCGCGGGTTGGATAGATTGATCCACGAGGAAACGGGAATGCCTGTCAAGATCGCCGAGCGTCCGCTGGACTGTGTTGCGGACGGCACGGGCAAGGTTCTGGAAAATATTGATAAGCTCGAAGATGTGCTCAGTGAGGACGAAACGATTTATTAATTCTATCACGCTAAGGAGAACGAGTAAACTGTTTTGAGTCCATATCAGCCCTATTAGGAAGCAAGGCAAACCGCAAAATCGAGTACCTTGTCACACTCTTTGAGTGTGACAAGGTGTTCGGATAGTCAACATTGCCGAAAGGCAATGTTGACGGTTTGCGGTTTGCAAATTTGAGATAATGCGGTTTGCAAATTTAAGATATGAAAGAATTTTTTCACAGCGTTAAATTCAAGATACTTCTGGGCATTGGCGCACTGCTGCTTGGTTTGATGACGTATGTCGCGGTAGCGGCGGGGCAGTCCACCACACCCGAGCAGATCCTGAACACTTTGACCTACCCATTTGTGACCGCCGCGAACGCGGTTTCGGACGGCGTTTCGGGTCTTATCGACAAAATTGTAAACGCCGACAAATACAAGTCGCAGAACGATGAGCTTTCCGCGCAGCTTACCGAGATGTACAAGCATACTTTGGATTATGAGGAGCTTAAAAAGGAGAACGAGCGTCTGCGCGAGATGTTGGAGCTTAAAGAAAAGCACGAGGATTTTATGTTTTCCGAACCGTGTAATGTAATCGCTCACAACACAAACGACCTCTACGGCGGATTTACGATCAACTCGGGCAGCAGCGACGGACTTCAGCTCAATGACCCCGTAATGACGTCAAAGGGCTTGGTTGGCAGGATCACGACCATCGCGGATAATTACGCTAAGGTCACAACGATTCTCAGCCCGCACATTAATGTGGGTGTGTACACAATGCGTTCAAAGGCAACCGGAGTTATCGAAAACGACCTAAGCTCCGCCGAAAAAGGGCTGTGCTTGATGAGCGGAATCTTCAAGGACGCTGATATTCGCGAGGGAGATATAATCTTCACCTCGGGTAAAAGCGGGTTGTTCCCCGGAGATATTCTTGTCGGTACGGTGACGGAGGTCTATGACGACCCGAACGGTCTGTCCAAGCACGCGCTGATAAAGCCCGCCGAGGACGTGAGGTCGGTTACATCGGCATTTATAGTCACCGACTTTACAGGCAAGGGAATCCCGTTCGAGATTGACGACGATTGAGGCGCGTATGAAGAATAATTGGAGCGTATACCGCAAGCATCGCATCTCGCGGACGCGCGCGGCGGCAATCCGCGCGGTTCTGCGGTGGGTGCTGTTTTCTGCGGTTTTGCTGATATTTTACCTTTTTATGGGAAATCCGCTTATCCGTGGATTTTGTCCGCTTTTGATAATCCCGTTGGCGACCGCCGTAGCAATGCGCGAGGGCGATCTTGCCGCCGGGATTTTCGGTGTATTCTGCGGACTTATGATAGACATCGCCAACGGCGTAACACTACTCGGATTTTCATCGCTGTGGCTGTTGATTGCGTGTCCGATAATCTCGCTTTCAACGCGGTTTTGGGTAAAAGCCAACACCCTGTCGCACTTTGTGATGAATTTAATAGTTTGCTTTGTGATGGCGGGAATGGATATGCTTTTCCTGCATTGGGTATGGGAGCGCTCCCAGAGCGGGATTTCGTTCGTCCGCGTGATACTTCCCGAATACGGAGGAGCGGTACTGTTTTCGATTCCCATATATTGGCTTGTTGCGGTGATTCGCAAAAAGCTCATGCCAAAAGAACAGCAGAGGCTCGAAAAATCCGCGCAGAACGCCGAGGAATCGGCATTGGAGAACAATCCGGAGGAATAATAACGTGTTTCAGAAAATCTCTCCTTATATCCGCTCAATAACACTGGCGGCAATAGTTGTTGTTGCGGCATTTTTCTGCGGAATCAAGCTGCTTCAGACGCAAATCGTAGACGGTGAAAAGTACTTGAAAATGACCCGCGAAACGAACGTTGTCGACCAGGAAATCGACGCTGTGCGCGGGCAGATCGTTGACTGCAACGGCAAGGTACTGAATACAAGTAAAATCACGTATAATGTCAATCTTCAAGACAGCTTTCTCGAATATGGAACGCAAAACACTATTATTTACCGTGTTTTGACGGTTCTCCGCAAGAACGGTGAAAAGTGGAACGACAGTCTTCCAATCACCAAAACTCAGCCGTATTCGTTCCTCTCCGGAAAGGAATCCGAGGTTGCGGAGCTGAAAAAGCGTCTTAATGTGGGCAGTTACGCGACTGTGGATAATTGTATATTTCAGCTCTACAAAACCTATAAAATCGATGATAAATATGACGAGCAGATGAAACGGTATATCGCCGGTGTTCGATATGAAATGGACCGTATGGATTTCTCTGCGAGAAATGAGTTTGTATTGGCAAGCGGAATTTCCGAGGGGACTGTGTTGGAGCTTAAAGAGCTTGCCTCGCTGCTTACGGGGATAGACATCACCGAAAGTTGGGAGCGCGAATACCTTGACGGAACAATCGCCCCTCATCTTCGGGGAACAATGGGTTCTATTTCCGATGAACAATACAACGAGCTTAAAGATAAGGGATACAATCTGAATGATATTATCGGGCGCGATGGTGTGGAATACGCGTTGGAAAGTGAACTGCGCGGTATTCGCGGAGTGCGCTCCATTACCCGTAATGCCGATGGAATGGCAATAAAAGACGAGGTAACAACCCAGCCCAAGGCGGGAAACTCCGTTATGCTTACAATCGACAGCGACCTCCAGAAGTTGGTACAGGACGCGCTGAAATACCACATCGACTACACTAATACTGATTCCTGCAAGAGCCTCTACGGTCAGGAAGGCTCGACTGCCGGCGCGTGTGTGGTGCTGGACTGCAAAACGGGAGGGGTTCTCGCTGCGGCAAGCTACCCAACCTTTGACATCAATGACGAGGCAAAGGATTATATAGACGTGCTGAACCGCGAGGGCGCGCCGCTGCTGAACCGTGCGCTGTTTGGTGAGTACCGCCCCGGTTCAACGTTCAAAACCATCACTGCCACCGCCGGTCTTGCGGAGGGTGTAATTACCCCCGAAACCGGAATAAGCTGCGGCGGGGTCTACACATATTTCGCGCCAAGCTACCTGCCTACTTGTCTTGGTGCGCACGGAAGTCTTGATGTCCGCGGGGGATTGCGCAAATCATGCAATATTTACTTTTACGAAACCGCGCGCCGTATGGGTATCAGCAATCTCGCGAAATGGGCGGGCAGATACGGAATCGGCAAGGATCTGGGATTCGACCTTCCGATGGCGACCGGGCAAATGAGCTCATTGGAGCTGTATGAGAGTCTGGGTCTTACGTGGAACGAGGGTGACGTGGTTCAGGCGGGAATCGGTCAGTGTGAAACCGCCGTTACACCGATGCATCTCGCGGTAGTAGCGATGACTATCGCGAACAAGGGTGTGAGATACGAGCCGCACATTGTCAAGAGCGTTTACGATTACAACTTCACCGAGAAGAAGTACGACAAAGAAACCGTAATCGCCGAGGATTTCTCCAACGAACCGAATATGGACGTGTATATGGAGAATATTCGCGAGGGAATGAAGCTCGTTTCTGCGGACAGCTATGTTTCCATATCGGGTGCGGGGTATGTCAACAGCAACGATTACATCGGCGTAGGACACGAAAATGTTGCGATGAAGACGGGTTCTCCGCAATCCGCGCCGAAGGTATTCAACAGTGCCGTAGTTGGGTTTTATCCGGCGGACGATCCCGAAATCGCGTTTGCGGTAATGACCGAAAAGGGAACAATGGCAAAGATTATTGGCACAAATATCATAAATGCCTACGCAAACGGAACAATTTCAACTCATTACAACGAGGATAATAAGCCTGCAAGTATTTTGTGATTGTGCAAACTGCACAAAATTAACCTCTTAAAATCGAAAAAACTCACAAATATTTGTGAATATGGAAAAAAGCCCTTTTCATATTGGACTTTTTGTGCTAAAATAGATATAGATGATTTTAATCAATCATGGCATTGCTGTATTGTTCCGAAATTTTGGAACAGAGAGGGGTAGAATATGTCAGAAATTATTGCGGTTACAGCAGGCAAGGGTGGTACGGGAAAATCCACCACATCTGCCAATGTTGCGACAGGTCTTGCTCAGTTGGGGCATAAGACGCTATTGGTAGAGTTGGACTTCGGTCTTCGCTGCCTGGATATAATGCTTGGCATTAAAGATAAAGTTAAGCACGACATCGGCGAGTACCTTGAGGGGAAAATTGATATTTTGACGGCAACAACCAAGGTTGAGAGAGTTGAGAACCTGTACCTTGTGTGCGCGACCAGAAACCCGTTTATAGATATAAATCCCGAAAAGATTATGGGCGTGTGCGAGGAAATGCGTGAGCACTTTGACTACATAATCATCGACACTGCGGGTGTCGGAAGCAGCGTGTTCAGCGTAATCAAAGCGGCAGACTTGATTTTGATGGTCACCACACCCGATACCGTCTGCGTTCGCGATGGTCAAATGCTTTCGGACTTCCTGTATGTGAAAAATTGCACTAACCAGCGTCTGGTTATCAATAAGGTAAGTCAGAATTTCAAGAAAGAGGATATTCTTTACGATCTTGACGAGGTTATGGACAGCGTGGGAATCCCGCTTATAGGTGTGGTTCCCGAGGATATGAACATCAAGATCTGCGGCGCGAAAGGTGAGGCGCTTCCGCCCAATTGCGGCGGATACAAGGCATACACTGCCATTGCCAAGCGTGTTGACGGACAGGACGTTCCGCTTACGATAAAGATCAATTAAACCGCACGAACAGGGGGTATGGTATATGAACATTGCTCTGATCGCCCATGATTCCAAAAAGGAGCTTATGGTTCAATTTTGTATTGCCTATTGCGGCATTCTGAGCAGATACAACATTTGTGCCACGGGAACAACAGGTAAGCTGGTTTCCGAGTCTACGGGACTGCACATTCAGCGTTTTTTGAGCGGCTCACAGGGCGGCGACCAACAGCTTGCGTCAAGCATTAGCTGTAACGAGATTGATTTGCTGCTTTTCTTCCGTGACCCGCTTAACGCGAAATCTCATGAGCCGAACGACATCAACATTCTGCGGCTATGCGATGTGCATAATATTCCCGTTGCTACGAACATTGCCACTGCCGAGGCGCTGATTCACGCGCTGGAGCGCGGCGACCTCGACTGGCGCGAGTATATGCGGTAAAAATCCGCGTTTATTGCGGGGAAAGTGCGCCCAATCGGGCGCATTTTTCGCGTTATACGGAATGAGGTGAAACAATGCTTGTGACATATGACGGAATTGTTGTCGGTCGGCGAGGAGTCGGCGAAAACAGTTGCTTTATCGACATCCTTACAGACGAGCAGGGCATTGTGGAAGCCTCTGCGCACGGCGTCAAAAAGCTGAATAGTTCCCTGATGTCCTCGGCGGCAATATTTTCGTATGCAACGTTCTGTCTGAATAAATCCAAGGGGCGCTACACGGTAAATTCCGCGAAACCGAAGTTCAGCTTTCACGGATTGGGCAGCGACATTGAAAAGCTGGCTCTCGCGTCATATTTCGCGCAGAGCGTGAGATTTTGCACACCTTCGGAACAGAATCAGCTCGAAGACAATCACGACAGCCTTGTGCGATTTATGGCAATCGCAATGTACGAAACGTTGAACACCGAAAAAACAAATCGTTCTCTTGCGGCGGTGAAATCGGCATTTGAGCTGCGTTACAGCGCGGCTCTGGGCTTTTCGCCCAACTTGGTCGCGTGCGAAAACTGCGGACGCTACACCTGCGACAACGGAATGTATTTCCTCCCGCGAAAGGGTCAGCTTATGTGTGCGGACTGCCTGAATCCCGACTATGACGGAATCCGTGTGAACCTGTATTATGAAACGCTCCACGCGATGCGAAACATTGTGTTTTCCCCCATAGAGAGCGCGTTTAAGTTCACAATAAGCGGCGAACCCGAAAAACAGCTCGCCGCCATTGCCGAGGACTACTTCCTTTACCGCACCGAGCGGACGTTCACGGCACTGGAGTACTATAAAATGCTTGTCGGAGGTACAGTATGAAAATAATTCCGAATCCGAATAATATATTCCCCGCGCCGAACAGCGATATGGTGACTTATGTCAAGCCCACGATAACGAATCCGAACATTTCCGTTGGAGATTTCACCTATTTCAGCGACCGCGATTTTGAGTCGCACGTTACACATCACTATGACTTTAATGGTGACAAGCTGATTATAGGAAAATTCTGTCAGATTGCTGCAGGAGTGAATTTCGTGATGAACGGCGCGAATCATCAGATGAACGCTGTTTCAACGTTCCCGTTTTACATCTTCGAGGGATGGGACGAGGATGTACCTTCGCTCTCGGATTTGCCGCTCAAGGGCGACACCGTTGTGGGAAACGATGTGTGGATTGGACAGAACGTGACGATTTTGCCCGGCGTTCATATCGGCGATGGCGCGATTATCGGCTTGAACAGCACGGTCGCGAGCGATGTGGAGCCGTACACGATTGTCGCTGGTAATCCCGCGCGGCTGATTCGTCGGAGGTTTGACGAGGAGCTTACTTCTCTGCTGCTGGAGTTCCGTTGGTGGGATAAGGAAATCGAGGAAATCAACGCGCTGATTCCGCTGCTGACATCAAGTGACCTTGAAAATGTGAAATCCGAGTTGAGGAGAATGTTGAATAAACGCGGCTGAATGTTACATAACAGGAGGGCATATGAAGAAAACGGTTTTAATTAAAATTTTGTTATCAGTGTTAGCAGCGGTTGGAATTGTGCTGATTCTCAATGCAAACCTTCTCTTTCCATGGCAGAAAGAGGCTCGAAAAAACAAACGTGCTGTTTTTGAATATGTAAATGTAAATTATCCCGACGCCAAATTTATACGGTCATACTATCGTACAACACAAATTAATCTTGGAAATCCCGGACATGATCAATTTGTTTTTGAGCAGGATGGGATAAGGTTTCCAATTTTTGCCGAGCATGGTCGAATTGCAAATGATTTTTATTGGAAGGCATTTGCGGAATATCAACTCTACAATACCTATATCAAGCCGTTTGAAGAATCGAGAAACATTACTGCAAAATTTAATTACATTGCCTCAGATTTGCAGAAGTTCTTTAGAAACAATCCCAAGGCAAACATTTCACAATTTGATGGTAGTGTAGATTTTGTAGTTCTATTACACAACAACGATTCAAGCACAAACCCAAAATCTTTAGGGTGGCTGTACGATTTTTACTGTTATTGCAAAGAGAACGTCAATATTCCAAGATACACAGTTACTATAATATGTAAAGGCAGTAGCACCATTTTTACAAATGAAAGCGAATTTGAAAACGAAGATGGTTTTTACAAATCGTTTTGTTAGCGTGTTGGAGCAAAAGCGATTTAAGTAGGTAGCAGGAAGGAACTCTCTATGAAAAGGATAATCTTCCCGATAATAAGCATAGGAGGATATTGAATGAACGCGATTAACGCAATTTTCAAGAACCGCAAGGCGGATTTTTCCAAGCTGTCGGAGTATGGATTTGTCAAGCGCGGCAAATCCTATAAATACGCGCGAACCCTTTCGGAGAGCGGTTTTGAAATGACAGTGACGATAACCGAGAGCGGCAAAATATCCGCAAAGGTGACAGAACCTGAAGTCGGCGAATACACGCTCCATTTGACGGACAGTGCGGGCAGTTTCGTGGGGCAAGTCCGCGCGGAGTATGAACAAACGCTGAACGAAATCGCGGACAGGTGTTTTGTTCCAGATGTGTTCAAGTCGGAGATGACAAAGCAGCTGATAGAGTACGTCCGTGAAAAATACGGGTGCGAGTTGGAGTTCCTGTGGGAGAAGTTTTCGGATAACGCGGTGTGGCGGCGCGCGGACACGGGCAAGTGGTTCGCGGCGGTGCTTACCGTATCATTACGAAAACTGGGACTGAAGTCCGATGAGGTTGCGGAGATTATCGATTTACGGCTGCCGCCCGAACAG
The DNA here is from genome assembly GCA_014799385.1 of Oscillospiraceae bacterium. Classification (GTDB taxonomy): domain Bacteria; phylum Bacillota; class Clostridia; order Oscillospirales; family Ruminococcaceae; genus CAG-115. The sequence goes on along the minus strand of JAAVIC010000027.1, from coordinate 177,378 downwards.
ATGGAATCTCTCGTAGACGGAAAATGTTACTTTGGCGGCTGGCATATGAACAAAAAGCATTGGTACACAATGATTCTGGACGGCTCGATCCCGTTCGATGAGTTGTGCGAACGTATTGACGAAAGCTGGATTTTGGCAAGGTGAAGTTGCTCAAAACGTTTCTCAGAGCTGTTTTGAGTGCCGTTGAATTTGACCGAAAATCGCAGCGTTTTCCAGGGTGTTTTTCAATAGCTGCTAAATCGGCTCACAGAGCGGTTTTACGTGATTTGGGGTATTGAAAAACACGTTGGATTGTTTGATAGAAACACTTTGCAGGTGATTGATTATGAACAAATTTTATAAGAAATTGGAATTGGATAAAATTCTGGAGCTGCTTGCGGAACAGACCGTCAGCGACTCCTGTCGTGAAAAGGCTTTGAACATCAAGCCCGTAACGGACTATGAAACCATAACCGAGGAGCTGAAAAAAACGGACGACGCGTTTACGCTGTCCGCAAAATTCGGAACTCCCGCGTTTCGGAAAATAAAGGATATTTCGGGCAGTCTGAAGCGCGCGGAGACAGGCTCTATGCTGTCATTTCGGGAGCTGTTGGACGCGGCGGCGGTATTGCGCGAAACAGCCGCGTTGTGCGATTGGTACTCGCAGTGTGAGAACATTGAGAACACGCTCGCGGAGTATTTCCGTGGACTTGTGCCGCTGAAACCCTTGGAGCGTCGAATCTCCGAGGCGATAATTTCCGAGGAGGAAATGTCGGACGCGGCAAGCGCGGAACTGGCGCAAATCCGCCGCAGAATCGCGCGGCAAGGGCAGAATATCCGCGACAAGCTGGACAGTATGATAAAGAACAAAAACACGCGCTCCTATCTCCAAGACGCGGTGGTTACGATGCGTGACGGGCGGTATGTAGTGCCCGTCCGCAGCGAGCATAAGGGCGATGTTCCGGGATTGGTGCACGATACATCGGCAACGGGGCAGACGTTCTTTATCGAGCCGATGGACGTGGTTGAATCGAACAACGAGATTCGCGTGCTTAAATCGCGCGAACAGGCTGAAATCGAGCGAATCACGCGGGAACTGTCTGCGGAAATAGGCGGAAATTCCGAGGCAATCGCGGAGAATTTCCGTCTTGCGGGGATTCTGGAGCTGTACTTCGCGAAAGCGAATCTTGGCGCGAAAATGCGCGCGGTTACGCCTAAAATCGTAAACACTCCCAAGGTTGTGCTGAATAACGCTCGTCACCCCTTGCTCGACCGCGACCTTGCTGTGCCGATAACCGTGGAAATCGGAGGGGACTATGATTGCCTGATTATCACGGGTCCAAACACGGGCGGTAAAACCGTGGCAATCAAGACGGTGGGTTTACTGACGCTGATGACGCAGTGCGGATTGATGATTCCCGCAGGTGACGGCAGCGTTATTGGCTGCTTTGAGCGTATCTTTGTGGACATCGGCGACGAGCAGAGCATCGAGCAGAGCCTTTCCACGTTCTCCTCGCATATGACCAACGTGATTAAAATCCTAGACAGCGCAGACGAAAACTCGCTGGTGCTGATTGACGAGCTTGGCAGCGGAACAGACCCCGTAGAGGGCGCGGCTCTCGCCGTATCGATTCTCGAACAGCTAAAGGGCTATCGCGCGAAGGTGCTTGCGACCACGCACTATCAGGAGGTTAAAATGTTCGCGTTGGAAACGGACGGTGTGGAGAACGCGTCTTGTGAGTTTAACGTGGAAACGCTTAAACCCACATATCGTCTGATAGTGGGAGTTCCGGGCAAGTCAAACGCGTTCGCGATTACCAAAAAGTTGGGAATGAGCGATTATGTGATTTCCCGCGCTGAGAGTCTTGTAAGCTCCGAAAACCGCCGATTTGAGCAAGTTATCGAGCGGCTGGAGCAATCGCGCAAGGAGCTTGAGGAACTGCGTGAGAGCGTTGCGAAATCCGAGAGAAACGCTAAACTTACCGAAAGCGAGCTAAAACAAAAACTCTCCGAGTTGGAGCAGCAAAAGGAAAAGGAGCTTGAAAACGCAAGACAGCGCGCGTTGTCCATTATCGAGCAGACCCGCGCAGAATCAAACAGGCTGATTGACGAGCTTACGGAGCTGAAAAAGACCAAGGACAAGGAGGAACTGCGAAAGGGCTTGTCTGAGGCGAAATCCAAGACTACGAGCCGCCTGAACCGTATGCAGGACGATGTGAATCCCGTGGTGGAGCGCAGGGTGGAAAGTTATGTCCCTCCGCGCCCGTTCAAGCAGGGGGATTCCGTGCGGCTTGCCGATACCAACCGCGAGGGAACGCTGCTGACCGTTCCGAATATGTCGGGGCAATGCTATGTGCAGACGGGTTCTATGAAAGTTAAAACAAATGCCAAGAATCTGCGTTTGATCGAGAAACAAAAATCCCCGCAGCAAAACGGAGCGGGGAAAGTAAAGAAATCCGTAACGTCAAACCTCAACCGCCGCGGCGGAATGGAGCTGGATATTCGCGGGTATATGGGCGATGACGGTGTAATGGAAATGGAGCGTTTTTTGGACGGCGCGATAATGTCGGGATTGTCACAGGTGGTGATAATTCACGGCAAAGGCACGGGCGCGCTCCGCGAGGCTATCCACAGAGCTTTAAGGAGAAATCCCGCAGTGAAGAGCTTTCGGCTTGGCGCATATGGAGAGGGTGAAGCTGGCGTTACCGTTGTTGACTTGAAATAGTCATGATTTAATTTCGTTGACAAGCTCTTTTCCATTGAGAAAATCATCGAAGTTTTTAAGGGTGACTTCGGCGATGTTGCGGAGTGCCTCCTCGGTGAGGAACGCCTGGTGCGAGGTGATAATGACGTTCGGACGGGAAACGAGGAGGGAAATCACTTCATCGGTGACGATTTTGTCCGAATTGTCCTCAAAGAACAAGCCGCTTTCTTCCTCATAAACGTCCAGAGCCGCGCCGCCGATTCGCTTATCGTTCAGCGCAGAGAGCAACGCCTCGCTGTCAATTAGCTGTCCGCGTGAGGTGTTGACGATAAGTGCGCTCTTTTTCATCAGCGCGATTGCCTGTTCATCGATGATGTAGCGCGTTTCGCGGGTGAGCGGACAGTGAAGCGAAATAATGTCCGAGCGTTTGAACAGCTCCTCTTGCGAAACGTACCGAATACCGCTGTTCTCAACGGGGAACGGGTCATACGCGATAACGTCCATACCGAACCCTCGGCAGATGTCGATGAACACGCGCCCGATTTTTCCCGTACCGATAATTCCGGCGGTCTTGCCGTGAAGGTCGAATCCCGTAAGTCCGTTCAGGCTGAAATTGAAGTCGCGGGTGCGGATATACGCGCGGGGAATCTTGCGGTTAAGCGCGAGAATCAGTCCCATTGCGTGTTCGGCAACGGCATACGGCGAGTACGCGGGCACGCGCAGAATTTTCAGCTTGTCCTTGGCGGCGGACAGCGCGATGTTGTTGAACCCCGCGCACCGCATAAGAATTACCTTGACGCCAAGCTCCGCAAGTGTTTCGATGGTCTTGGTGTTGATCACATCGTTGACGAACGCGCAGACCGCCGTGCAGCCCTCGGCAAGCCGCGCACTTTCGGGCCGCAGACGGCTCTCGTAGTAGTGGATTTCGTACTTGTTATTATTTATTTTGTCAAACCACTCCCTGTCATAGGGCTTGGCGTCAAAGAAAGCAATTTTATCCATAAATTTTCCTCCGAAGATTTTTGATTATATTGCGTAAAAATTGAGGAATTATTCAAGAGGTGATACAAATAAAAAGCCAAAACAACCGCCTTACAAAGGCAATAATTTTGATAATCATCTCCACGTTTTGCTTTGCGGCGATGAATTTGTGTGTATCAATGTCGGGAGATGTTCCCGTGATACAGAAGACATTTTTCCGCAATTTTTTCGCAATGATCATAGCGAGTTTTGCAATGATAAAGAACCGTCACCATATTCTCCCGAAAAAGGGTGAACGCGCGGGAATAATACTGCGTTCGGTGTTCGGATTCGGCGGAATGCTGTGCAATTTCTATGCGTTGTCACATCTGGCGGTCGCGGACGCGTCATTACTGAACAAGATGTCGCCGTTTTTCGCGGTGCTGTTTTCGATCTGGATTTTGAAAGAACGTCCGAATCGGATACAGATTCTGTGTATTGTGACGGCATTTATCGGGGCGATGTTCGTATTAAAGCCGACCTTCGCCAACGCGGATTTGCTGCCGTCCTGTGCGGGATTTATCGGCGGAGCGTGCGCCGGACTGGCATATACGTTCGTGCGGAAGCTGACAAGCGGCGGAACGGCGGGGTATTATGTTGTGTTCTTTTTCAGCGCGTTCTCGACTCTTTGTGCCGCCCCCGCAATAATATTCGCCTACTCGCCGATGACGCTTGCGCAGTGGCTGTTCTTGATTGGCGCGGGAATTGCGGCTGCTGGCGGACAGTTTGCGATAACCGCGAGCTACTCCTACGCTCCCGCGCGTGAGGTGTCGATTTACGATTATTCGCAGATCATCTTCGCGGGTCTGTTGGGATTTTTCGTGATGGGTCAAATTCCCGATGTGTTGAGCTTTATCGGTTACGCGATAATAATCGGTGCGGCATTGGCTATGTTCCTGTACAACAAAAAAGGGGTTGACAAATCCGAAAATTTGTGATATAATGAACACAATGACGTTGAATATGCATAAGTAGCGTTTGTTTCGGCGGATTCAGAGAGGAACGTCAATGGCTGTGAGCGTTTCTCCGCTTCAATCGTGAATTTCGGCATTGGAGTCGCTGTGTGAAAATCGTTTCGAGTTAAGCATGGCTGTATGCGCCGCATTAAGGCGCGAGAGTGCGGGGGAGAGCATTGGATTCTGAGAATCCCTCGAATTTGGGTGGTACCGCGGATTATTCCGCCCCAATTATGGGGCGGATTTTATTTTTATTGGGGGACAATACAAATGAAAGATTTTAGTGAAATCAAGGAACAAGTCAAGGCGAAAATCGCCGAGGTTAAGAATGGCGCGCAGCTGTCGGAGTTCTGGCAGAGCTACCTCGGCAAAACGGGCGTAATTTCGGGACTGATGAAAGAAATGAAGTCTGTTCCGCCCGAGGAAAAACCGCTGTTCGGCAAGGCAGTAAACGAAGTGCGCGAATGGGCGCAGGGATTGTACAGCGAAAAACAGGCGGAGATCAAGCGAATCGAGCTGGAGCAGCGTTACGAGCGCGAATCTGTGGACGTTACAATGCCCGCGCTGAAGCGCAAGCCGGGCAACCTCCACCCGCTGACGCTGGTAAAGCAGCAGATGATCGAGGTGTTTGCGGGAATGGGCTTCGAGATTGCCGAGTATCCCGAAATCGAGGACGATGACCACAACTTCACACGGTTGAACGTGCTTAAGGATCACCCCTCGCGCGATATGCAGGATACATTCTGGCTGACGGAGGATCTGCTGCTGAGAACGCACACCTCACCCGGGCAGATTCGCACTATGGATAGAGAAAAGCCGCCTATTAAGGTGTTGATTCCGGGAAAGGTTTTCCGCTCGGACAGCGACGCTACGCACTCTCCGATGTTTATGCAGATGGAGGGACTGGTCGTGGATAAGGGCATTACGCTGTGCGATCTGCAAGGAATGCTTGATCAGTTTGTGCGGCAGATTTTCGGCGATGGAGCGAAAACACGTCTGCGCCCGTCATATTTTCCGTTCACCGAGCCGTCCGTGGAGGTCGATGTATCGTGCTTCGAGTGCGGCGGCAAGGGCTGTTCACTGTGCAAGGGAACGGGTTGGATCGAGGTTCTCGGAGGCGGTGTTGTAAATAAAAAGGTGCTTGAAAACTGCGGAATCGACCCTGAGGTGTATTCGGGTCTGGCATTCGGAATCGGAATCGAGCGAATCACCATGCTGAAATACGGTATCACGAATATGGGAATGTTCTTCGCTAACGATATGGATTTCTTAGAGCAGTTTAAGGCATAAGCTGCAAATTCACTATAACCTATTGGGGTGACATGCAAATCGCGAAAGCGAGCGGCGCGGCATACCGCGACACGAAGTCGCAGGGCGACCGCCCAAAGCGCGGCAAGGATGCCGCGCAACAGAGGCGGTCGCTCAGCGAAGCGGTGTGCCGTGACGCTCGGCTAGTGCAGATGAGCAAAGCTCATTTGCACGGTTCGCGATTTGCTATCAAGATAAGGAGTAAAGATGAAGATTTTATTTAGTTGGCTTAAAGATTATGTTGATATAGAGTGCGCGCCTTTGGAGCTTGTGGACAAGCTGTTCGGCGCGGGGTTCGAGGTCGAGGAGATTACGTATCTCGGTCAGGATATTGAAAAAGTGGTCGTGGGCGAGGTAAAGTCCATCGAGAAGTATGAGGGAACGCACTTGCATATATGTCACGTAGATTGTGGCGAGTTCGGAGCGGACAACGTGATTCTCACAGGCGCGGACAATGTGTTCAAGGGTGCAAAGGTTCCCGCGGCTGTGGTAGGAGCGAAACTCCCAGGCAACATCGAAATCGCTCCGCGCAAAATGGCGGATATGATGAGCTACGGAATGCTGTGCAGCGGCGGAGAGCTTGGCATTGACGAGAACTGGCAAAAAGGCGCGGAGGTCAACGGGATTCTGATACTCCCCGAGGACGCGAAGGTCGGCGAGGATATTAAGAAAACCCTCGCTCTGGACGATTATGTGCTCGATATTTCTATCACCGCCAATCGCCCCGACTGTCAGAGTGTTCTCGGAATCGCGCGTGAGGTGGCTGCGTTCCTCAACAAGCCGCTTAAAGAGCCGGATTATTTGTACAACTGCACCGAGGTGACAAAGCCCGAAATTTCTGTTGCGGTGGACGCGTTGGATCTCTGTCCGCGTTATCTGGGGCATTATATTTACGATGTGCAGCATTTTGAATCCCCGGTGTGGATGAAACGGCGGCTTTCAGTGTGCGGATTCGCGGCAATTGACGCGATTGTCGATGTGACGAACTACGTGCTTGTGGAAATCGGTCAGCCGATGCACGCGTATGATTTGGACACTCTCGAGGGCAAGTCGATAATCGTCCGCCGCGCGAATGACAATGAGAAAATCACCACCCTGGACGAAAAAGAGCGCGTATTGACACACGAAAATCTCTTGATTTGCGACAAGTCAAAGGGTGTTGGACTTGCGGGAATTATGGGCGGACTTAACTCCGAAATCGAGCAGAAAACCGCTGAGATTCTGTTGGAGGCGGCGAAATTCCGCCGTGATAATGTTCGTAAAACCTCCCGCGCGTTGGGTCTGCACACGGACGCGGCAGCACGGTTTGAAAAGGGCGTTGACGAATACGGCGTTGAGTGCGGAATGGCTCGCGCATTGAATCTTGTACAGACGCTCGGAATCGCGAAAATCGGCAGCTCTCATTTTGACGTTTCCGCGGGCGAGGACAAGGGCAGCGCGGTGTTTGACGTGACGGTATCCAAGGTGAATTCCGTATTGGGAATCGACGTTCCGCAGGCGGAAATCGTGAAGATTCTGAAGTCGCTGCAATTCGGCGTTGCAGAGAACGGCGAGAATCTCACTATCACCGTGCCGCGTTGGAGAACTGACGTGGAGAATTACCAAGACATCGCCGAGGAGGTGATCCGCGAGTACGGATATTCTCACGTGATTCCGAGATTCCTTGACAGCGCAAAGGTTACAAACGGCGGATTGACATTCCTTCAGGATAAGGAGCTTGCTGCGAAAAAGCTCCTCTGCGGCGAGGGATATTTCGAGGTTCAGACGCTGGCGATGTACTCCACGCGCGAGCTGGATATGATTCTGCTCCCAGAAAACGCCCCCGAAAGAACAGCGGTGGAGCTGCTCAATCCGATAACTGCGAACCTATCCATAATGCGTACCGTGATGGCACCGTGTATGATAAACGTGATTGCCGACAACGTGAAATCCGACCAAGCGGCGGGGCGGTTCTTTGAGATTGCCAACGTGTATCTGCCGAAGTCGCTGCCGCTTACCGAGCCGCCCGTGGAGCGTAAAACGCTCTGCCTTGGCGCATTCGGCACGGAGGAGAGCTTCTTTGCGGTAAAGGAAACATTGGAGATTTTCGCGGCAGCGAACGGTCTGGAGTTCCGCTTTGAGCGTGGGGAATGCTCGTTTATGCACCCCGGAATCTGCGCGGATATTTTCTGCGGCGGCAAGAAAATAGGACAACTCGGAAAGCTGCGTTACGAGATCGTAGAGAATCTGAACATTGCCGAGGGTAAGAAATCCGACCTCAATATCATCATCGCGGAGATTGACTATTCCGAAATCGAACGGCAATACAAGTGCGAGATGAAGTATTCCGCGCCGAGCGGATTCGCTAAGGCAAGCCGCGACATTTCGCTGCTGTGCGAAAAGAAAACGCTGTGTGTGGAAATCGAGGACGTAATCCGTGAAACAAGTTCTCTCTGCGCGGAAATCCGTTTGATTGACAGCTTTGAGAGCGAAAAGCTGGGTGCGGATAAGAAGTCGCTGACGTTCACGCTGACTTTCGCGGACAATGCCGATATTACGGACGAAACCGCCGATAAGGAAACGGAGGACATCGCCGTTGCGCTGAAAGAAAAGCTCGGCGCAGTAAGAAGATAATAAAACCCCCGCACGGAATTTTCTCCGCGCGGGGATTTTTTTGTTGCTTTAACTGTTAATAAACCGGAATTTATGTTTATGAATGTATTTTATTTTTAATACGCAAGCTCGCCTCTATGTGCATGATCCAATGTCTTGAAAAGGGCATTTGAATTAGTCCTCGAATATCTTTATTACACCAATAATCAATCAGCCAAATTGCATTTTCATCTGTACTCACCACATTTAACGATTTTAAGTATTCTTTTCTTTCCTCCGATATTTTTTGTTTCAATTTGTCATAAGATAATTTTTTTACTATATTCTCGGTGCTTTCCTTTACTTCAAAAATGTATGAATAAAGTTCCTTCAAATCAAGCTGCTTTGAAAAGTCTGCAATTTGTTGTTTTACGAGTTCATTTCCTGTTGTGATTATAGGTGAATTGATACGCTCTTTATAGTTACCCGTAAAAAACACTTGCTCATCTTCGCTTATCAATGTATGCGCAACTATATCCTCAATACGAAAAATATGCCATATTGAATAAGCAATTGTTTTGCTATGGTAACCGTCTGCATTTATAAATGGAATTGCATCAAAATCCTCTCTGTTTAATTCATTGTTGAATAACATTAATGACTGCATTAAATCATCTCGCAACTCAATTAATGTTTCAATACCCATTTTATAGGTATCCTTTTTCTTGATTTGTGTTTGCATTATTTTATTAAGTTCAGACCATTTCTTATTCATTATGGGTCACCTCAAATTTCAGTATATTTTACTAATGTTTATTATACACCATATGTTTACAAATGTCAACTCCCCGCACGGAATTTTCTCCGTGTGGGGATTTTTGGGTTTCTTTAACTGTTTATAAACCGTAACGGTCGCTTTATTAGTCATAGTCAATCCGTTCGATTTTGAAAATCACGGGTCGTGTTCCGTCGGAGCAGCAGGCAATCATTATCCTTTCGTCATTCATCCAACCACGCATAACAGAGCCGCCCTGTAACCCAGTGTAGATATATCGGGAAATAGCGTCCCACGCTTCGGAGCAAAACGGTAATTTAGGACCGCCCGCAACGGTATTCGGGTCTGCGTTTGTTTTAACGAGCGTGTTTATTCCGAGATGCCAGAAGTCATCTCTCTCATCATCGCGATAGAAAATAAATTCATCGCCGATATTATAACAAGGGCACTCTCCCGAATTTGGATCGGCACAATATTGACGCTGTAAATCGGGGTATAATTTCTTGTCTATTACGGTTATTTTCACTTTGTGTTTCATATTCATATCTCCCGTTAAATTTTAATTTGTCGCTTTGATATTTATTATACACTATGTACTTATAAATGTCAACCCTATATAGCATAATTTTGAAAAAAGCGCAGCAATAGAAAGATAAAAAAATCCCGCACGGAGTTTTCTCCGCGCGGGGATTTTTATGTTGCCTTAATCCCAGTTCATCAGCCCGTAGCCGAGAATATCCGGGCAATCGAGCTTGTATTTATTCGCAATGCACGTATCGGAGCGGTTTCCCTCAACGGTGTAGACATACTCCTCATCTCTGCCGACTACCAATCCAACATGGTCGGCGCTGTCATCGTGATCCCAATCGAAGAAAATGCTGTCGCCGGGAGCTATATCTTCGTAGCCGCGCGGCTTCCACCGCCCATTATCGGTGAACCACCTTCTCCCTTCGGAATCGCACCGCGCGAATACCGGTCCGTCTGCGCCAACTTCATCGTATGCCCATGAAACGAATACCGCGCACCACTCGGTTCTGAAATCAAATCCGTACCAATTACAATACTCCATTCCGCCGACCGCTCCGACCTGCGTTTCGACCATCTCCATAAACTGCGGATTTCCCGCACGTTTGGTAGGCGTGAGTTTGGTGTACATCGGCGAATACGCGGGAGCGTCCGTGACAAAGGTTTCCAGAACCCATTTTCCGTTTTCCTTTACCGCCGTAAACAGAAAGTTGTTTGGAGTTCCCACGCGTCCGAACGTAATTTTGGTATCCGTTGCGGAAACGATAGTAGCGCTGGTCGGCTCGGCAAACGAATCCCCGTGGAACGCCCGAAGCTGGTCAAGGTCGTAGTAGAGGTATCCGTTTTTATAGAAGAAGGTGTCGCAATAATCATAAACGTCATACGGATGCAGCAAGTGCGATGATTCCGCCTCGGTATATGTTCCGTCAAACAGGTCTTGAATTTGATTGATGTTCCTTATGTAATCTGATTTTATCGGAATATACCTCGGGGATGTCGTATCGTATTTCGTGCCGTAACCCTCGCCGTCCTGCTCCCAACACTTGCCGTGCATTATGGCGAAACACAGCACATTGCGCTCCATAAGCGCCTTTACGATTTGCTCGGGAGTGCCCGTGGGTTTTTCCGAGATGATTTCATTATACTTGCTCAGCGCCTGTTCTACGCTGCAAACCTCGATTTCGCCGATCGGGGATTCATCAATTACCTTTCCGAGTGAGGTCAGCGCAATCGGCTCATCGACTGCGGAGGGAGTTGAATCGGGTACGGTGGATTCTATATGAAACCCCGTATTCGATGTAGATTCCTCAGATCCCGTAGATTCGGAGGAGGAGCCGATGTCCGTTTTTGTGCAGCCGGACAGCGCGATTGTTATTGCCAGAATGGCGGTCATAAATTTCAAATGTTTCATTTTCATTCTCCTGTTTTTTAATTTACAAATAGCTTTGGTGCCCCATATTTTTATTATACAACTTTTTGGAGGAGAATTTCTGCGTTTTATATTACGAATTGCTTAAGATTTTATGATATTTATAACTATGACTGAAATTACGGGAATCACCATTCCATTAAACCATATCCGAGGATTTCCGGGCAATCGAGCTTGTATTTGTTCGCAATGCACGTATCCGAGCGGTTTCCCTCAACGGTGTAGACATACTCCTCATCTCTGCCGACTACAAATCCCACGTGGTCGGCGCTGTCATCGTAATCCCAATCGAAAAAAATGCTGTCGCCGGGAGCTATATCCTCGTAGCCACGCGGCTGCCACCGCCCTTTATTGGTGAACCATCTTCTCCCCTCGGAATCGCACCGCGCGAACACCGGTCCGTCTGCGTCAACTTCGTTATATGCCCATGAAACGAATATCGCGCACCACTCGGTTCTGCCGACAATTCCATACCACTCGCAGTATTTCATTCCTCCGACTGCTCCGACCTGAGTTTCGACCATCTCCATAAACTTCGGATTTCCTGCGCGCTTGGTGGGCAAGAGTTTAGTGTACACCGGCGAATACGCGGGAGCGTCCATGACAAGGTTTTCAAGCCCCCATCTGCCGTTTTGCTTTACCGCCTTGAACAGGAAATTGTTCGTTCCGCCAACACGTCCGAACGTAATTTCATCGTTCGTTGCGGAAACGATAGTGGCGCGGGTCGGCTGAGCGAACGAATCCGCGTGGATTCTCCAACTTTGGCTTACGTCAAAATACAGTCTGCTGTCCATGTCTATAATCGTATCATCACCAAACGGGTTCATCAAAAGGTATGATTCCTGCCATGTGTAAGTGCCGCTGAACAGTCGTTTAACTTGATCAACGCTTGTTATGTAACCGGATTTCATCGGAGCGTAACGCGCCCAATTCTGCCCCTTGATTATTTCGCCATCGTCACGCGTCCAACACTTGCGGTACATCACGGAAAAGCACAGAACATTACGCTCCATAAGCGTTTTCACAATCTCTTCGGGAGTACCATCGGGAACGCTCGCGGAAATTTCGTTGAACCTGCTTAAAGCCTGACTGACGCTGCATACCTCGATTTCGCCTTTCGGATGCTCGTCCACGACATCACCGAGATTGGTCAGCACGTTGGGATTTACCGTTGGAACGGATTCCATCGGGAATGATTTGGTAGTGCTTGAGGTCGATTCGACAGTAGATTCAACGGAGCTTTCCGTGCTCGAAGAGGACTCCGTGCTAGTTGTGGATTCCACGGAAATTTCCGTGGAATTATGCGCGATTTCATCGGTTGTTTTTGCGCAGCCCGACAGCAAAATTGCTCCCGCCAGAATAGTCGAAATAAGTTTCAGGTGCTTCATGGTGTTGTTCTCCTTGAAGAAATATTATAAATTTATTAAAATAAAAAGCCAAATTGATACATATGGATTCTAAAACAATGATACACCTTATTATAACATAATTACGTGTAAAAGTCAACAAATGCCACAATGATTTATCCAAATCTCGTCAAAATGAACAAATTTGTACAGTAATACCGAAGATATATTGTGAAACTTTACGCTTGAAAATCCGATAAAGAAATAGTATAATTATTCGTGAAATATGGCAACACCAAAAATGGGGGCGGAATTATGTCGGGCACTGTCAAGGATCTAACCAAGGGTTCGCCGATGAGGCTGATTCTGGGATTTATGCTGCCGCTGCTGTTGGGAATGCTTTTCCAGCAGTTCTACAATATGGTGGATACAATGGTAGTCGGAAAGTATCTCGGATCGCTCGCCTTGGCGGGAGTAGGCTCTACGGGGTCGATAAATTTTCTCGTGTTGGGATTCGTTATCGGGCTGTGTTCGGGTTTCGCGATTCCGATTGCGCAGAAGTTCGGCTCGGGCGACTACGCCGAGCTTAAGAAATACGTTGGAGCTACAGTATGGATCGCGATAGGATTCGCGGCTGTTGTAACGCTTGCGACAACACTCCTTTGCGGGCAAATCCTTACATGGATGAATACGCCCGATGACGCGTTTCACGAGGCTTACGACTACATTTTCGTGATTTTCCTTGGGATTCCCGTAACGTTTTTGTACAACATTCTTTCGGGGTTTATCCGTTCGCTCGGCGACTCAAAAACTCCCGTAATCTTTCTGGTAATCTCCAGTTTGCTGAATATTGCCTTGGACATATTTATGATCGTTGTGCTTAATATGGGAGTTGCGGGCGCGGGTTGGGCAACGGTGATTTCGCAGCTTGTTTCGGGGATTCTGTGTTTGATTTTCATCATCAAGAAATTCGAACTGCTGCATATTTCCAAGAGCGACTTGAAATTCAATCCGTATTATATGGGAAGATTATGCGCGGTTGGATTGCCTATGGGTTTGCAGTACTCGATTACGGCAATCGGAACGATTCTGATTCAAACGGCGGTGAACGGACTCGGCGCGCTGTATATGGCTTCTGTGACGGCGGGCAGCAAGGTGGGGCAGTTTATGTGCTGCCCGTTTGACGCAATGGGAAGCACTATGGCTACCTACGGCGGACAGAATGTTGGCGCGGGAAAACCCGACCGAATCCGCAAGGGCTTGATTTGCTGTTCGGCACTGGGTATCGGCTACGCGCTGATTGCGTTGGCAGTGGCTCTGCTGTTCGGCGGGAATCTGGCTATGCTGTTTGTGGACACCAAGGACATAGAATCGGGACTTGATCCGAACCAAATCCTTGAACTCGCGCGGCAATTTCTCATAACAAACGCGGCATTTTATATCCCGTTGGCATTTGTAAATATCGTGCGGTTTCTGATTCAGGGAATGGGATTCTCGCAAATCGCGGTTTACGCGGGTGTTTCGGAGCTTGCCGCGCGCGGTATTGTCGCTTTGATTCTTGCTCCCTCGCTCGGATATACGGCAATCTGCTTCGCGAATCCCATTGCGTGGATTTTCGCGGATCTGTTCCTGATTCCAACGTTTTTTGTTTGCTTCAAAAAAATAAAGAAAAGGCTTGAAAATACATAGAAAAAGTCAATTTAATTCGCATTTTCCAGACTGTCGAGAAACACTCGCAGACGAGGACGAATGACCACCTTGCGGTCAACCTCGGCTTGCGGCTAGGCTTTATGCCTGCCGCAAGTCGCTTGACGAAGTAAGAACCGCCGCAAAGCGGCGGTTCGGTGCGAGGGTTTATCGACAGTCTGAAAGCCCCCTTTAACAGGGGGCTTCGGCGTTTAATAAAAGAATCTGTTTCCGCCAATATCAATGGCAAGATGATTTGACTCGTGCATGGGGGAGCTTACCAGATTGCGGTTATAGAAGCAGAAAATATCCTCCTCGACGCATTTTATGTTACGGTCGAACACATCGCTTACAGCCTTTCGGCTGCGCGGATTTGAGTAGCTCATCGCCGCATAGCCGCATTTCGAGTATACCTCGGCGGGTTTCCAGCCGTTCAGCTCGCAGTCGTTCCGGAAGCATTGAGCGGTCAATATCAATATCCGATAATCGGGGTGCCAGCCCGCCTCGTGCATTACCGTGCGCTCTATAAGGTCGCGCTCTTCGGGCGTCAGCTCGTATGAATCATCATAGAAAAACGGATTTTCGATATAATCTTCGCTTTTGAGCTTGTCAAATTCGTAGCGAATCTCCGCAGAATCGATGTTTCTCTGCAAAATGCATTCGGTGACGGCTTTCTTCCTTTCGATCTGATGCGCTGCCCGTTTTATAGGCGTTGTCAGTCCTCCGAGAATAAGTCCTGCGGAGATGGTAATTGCTAATGTTCTTATCATAAAAACCTCCCGTTCTTTGTCCGATGAATAATATATTCGCCGCACTCGGGAGTTTATGACTGTTTTGAAAAAGTTTTTGCGAAAATACGCGAAAATGGGGAATAAGCAATTCGGCGCTGTTTTGACGCAGCGCCGAAAAACTATTTGTATTCCTTGCGGTATGATCGGTTCTCAAAATCCCAATATTCCATATAAGGCTTTGTAAGCTCGTAACTCCACGAATAAATCAACGTCGGAGTGATTTCAAGCAGACGCTCTTTCTCGATATGCGAATATGATTTGTATGCCAACAAAAAGTGTTTTTTATACGCGCTTGCAAACGCGGAATTTGCGTTATCGAGCGGCTTGCCCAAATCCCGGCACGTTCCTTCGATTGAGAAATTCTTAACGCATAACGCAGCCTTGGGATTCTGTAAAATCTGCTGATATTTGAGATGATCCGCGCCCGTTTGGCAATAAAATTTCTCGTCAATTATAACCACGCTTATGGGTCGTGATGTTACGCGGTTTTCCGAGCAGGTCGACAGAACCATTACGCCGTGACTTCCGATTTTCTTCCACAGCCGCGGCAAATTTCCTTCGAAATTATTCATATGATTTCCTCCTAATTTTTAACGCGCATCTCTGTTTGAAATGCGCGTATAATTTGTTACAGCATTCTTATAGCACTTCACTAAGTTTCTCAACACTACAACCCTTGCTTGCATAGTATTGAAGCATTTCTTCAATCTTCCGTTTGTCATAGCTGGTAATACAATCCGATAGCACATGAACGGTGTAACCTTCTTTAGCCATATTGTAGCAAGTGGATTTTACACAAGCTGCAGCGTCCGCACCGGCAATATAAAATTCTTTGATTTCGTTTTTACTTACGAAATCGGCAAATTCTTCACTTGTCAGCGCATTTCCTTTGGTTTTCGTGAAAATGTTCTCAGACACAATTTTCATCTCTGCAACTAATTCTTCGCCATGAGTGTCCGGCTTAAAGGTTCTTGTTCCGGCTGAAAGATTATTGTGCTTAATATAAACCACATGAATACTGTGAGCAACAGCCCAATCAATAGCAGTGTTAATATTGCCGATGATTTCCTTGTAATTTTTGGTAATATCGTTTTGAATGTCAATAACAACAAACGCCTTATTCTGCATTGTTCCCCCCCATTATTTCAATCCAATGTAAATATGAACGTCCGCTTTGTTTGGGTCGGCACTGCGGTATTCCTCGAAATCGTATACAAACGAGCGTTCTAAGTCCATTTCCCACAATTCCCGCCAAAGTCGGTCGATCTCCTTGAATTGCGTTTCGGTATCCATATCTCCGACTATTTCAAATTCCGCGTATTTTCCCGCGGGGATTTTCCGAACCTCAAACATCTCGTTTCCGTTTTCCGAGGTGACTTCGCAGGCGGTCATAATTGTGTAATCGCCTTTTTCGTCCGAGGAGTAATCCGTGTAGATTCCCAATGTATACGGATTCGCCTTGTCGGAGATTTTTCCGTATGCCTCCTCAAAAAAACGTTTCCATAGTCCGCTGATGACCGCGCTCATTTCGGGCGAGGAATTGTTCGTCCGAGCCGCGATTCCAACCACTGTTTTCTCTGCCAGTTCCACAATTTTGTAATCCATAATAACCTCCGAATTTTGTTGTTAAAGCAATACCGTATTTTTGTCCGGTGTTGCTTTAAGGTTATTATAGCATACTAAATGTGACAACTGTATGTCATATTTTATAGATTTCCGAAATTTTTTTTACAAGCTTCGAAAATTCATCGCGCAATTCGGGCGGAGAAATTATTTCCGCCTTGTCGCCGTAGCTCAAAATCATTCCGAAAAAAGTCTGCTTATCCGACCAAGTGATGGTAAGCTCGCTGCTGCCGTCCTCGTTAAAGCGAGGAAGCTCCGTACTGTACTCGTCAATGACGCGCCATTTCATTGAACTGTCAAACCGCACCGTCGCTGTGATTTGACCGTTGAGGTGCCATAAACGCTCGCATTTATAAGGCGGAACATCTCGCGGCTCGCACTTTTCACCCGTGCTCCTCAAATCGAAAAGACGCATTAATTTGAATAAGCGGTAATCCTGTCTGGTCGTGCAATAACCCCACACATACCAGCTCGACCACTGAAAAATAAGGTGATACGGTTCGATAGTGCGGACGCTCTCGCCGTTTGGCGAGTAATATTTGAACGTTATCTTCTCGCCGTTTTTGACGGCGTTTTTTATAAGTTCGATTTTCCCGGAAACCGCCGATTTATCCCACGCGGCGAGGTCTATTATAATCTCGTCTCCAAAACCGGATATTTCCGAATTTTCGGCGGACAGCTTGTCCATAAGCTGTCGGTAACTCGGGCTGTCGCTTACGCTGTCAAGACCTTTCAGACCCGTAAAAATCGCTTTCAAATCCTCCATTAACAGCAGAATACGGTCGATTTTGTAGCCCTCCATAATCGAAATCCCGCCGTCCTTGCCTTGTGTTGTTACAATAGGGATCCCCGCCATACAGATGTCGTCAATATCTCGCGCGATGGTTCTGCGGGATACCTCGAATTTCTCCGAAAGCTCTGCGGCGGTTACTTTGTCTTTTTGCAAAAGTAACGATAAAATTCCGATATGTCTGTTGATTTTCATTTGCTTTACTCCATTCATTTTTATTCCATTATATCACAGTTACGCTTAAAAATCAACTTTGTTAAGGAGAATCCCAATGCATAGAAGCATTGGGACTTTTTTACAGATTCAGATTATAACCCAGAATATCAGCCGTTTCAATAAGCGATGGCACTATGCATTCATCGCGTAGTTTCTTGATATCAAGACCAAGCTCCGTGCAAATCCGCAGCCAGATAATCCAAGTGGGAGTGTATCTTCCATGTTCAAGCTCGCGGCAGTACAGCGGGCTTATACCAATGCTTTTGGCGAAATTCTCCTGAGTTATACCGCGGTTTTTTCGCTCATATCGCATCATCTCTCCGAAAACTTTTCTGCTGTCCATTGTATCACCTCCAAACTATGTTACATTATACCGCAAAATTCGACAGATTTCAAGAAAGCATGCTTTGGAATTTATACGATTTTTGTTTCCGTTTTGAAACATTATGCCGTTAAAATATACAATCTGATTTGTGCATATTGCATAATTTTTTTCAACTTTTCCGCCTTTTAATTGAAATTAGGTTGACATAATGGGAAAAATAGTGTATAATAAAATAAACAGGCTGTATATATCGTTTTGTATAAAAATCGGCGTAAGCCGGACTTTCAGACTGTATATAAATTTGCGATTCTGAGTTAAGAGGTGATTTCTGTGGAAAAGACTCAACTGAAACGATTAAAGCAGTTAAGCCGCTCTGAGTTGTTGGAGGTCATGCTCGCGTTGAAACGTGAAAATGATATTCTGATGATGGAGAATCTTAGGCTTAAAACGATCAAACACAAGCTCGAGCACGATCTTCAAGAGATCACCGACACACTGGAGCGAATCGAACACGGTACATATGATGCGGATTATCAAGCGGAAAACGCGCAGGACGGTGCGTGGCAGGAGTATGGCGCGTTTGAGAGCACTTACAGCGTCGAAGAAAACGCTCCGGTGGAGGAGTATGCCGAGCCATCGTTTGAAAGCGTGTTTGACAGGTATGCCGATGAGGTAACAAATAAATGATGCTAAACGGGCAGCCTCTGCCGTCCAAAGAGGAGGTTGAACAGGAGCTTTGGCGAACCAAGAAATGGGAAACGTTCCGAAGAATCCTGAAAAATACGATTTTGTCGCTGATTGTCGCGGCGGCTATTGCGGTGCTGATATTCACGATATTTTTTCCGACTCACCGAATTACCAGCGACAGTATGGAGCCTACGCTCTCGCGCGACCAACTGGTCGTCTGCTGCAACTGGGGCGAGCCTCAATACGGCGATATAATAGCGTTCTATTACAACAATGTTATTCTGGTCAAGCGTATAATCGGCAAGGCGGGCGATGTGATAAACATTGATGGAGAAGGTAATGTAACCCGAAATGATGTGCCGCTCGATGAGCCGTATGTCCGAAGTCTTGCGCTAGGTGAGAGCGATATTAAGTATCCGTTTGTAGTTCCGGAAAAGCAATACTTTGTGATTGGCGATAACCGCGAAATCTCGATAGACAGCCGCTCAACGCTGATTGGCTGCGTGGTTGACGAAAAGGTTATCGGGCGCGTGGTGTTCAGAATCTGGAAATTAAAGGATTTTGGCTTAGTAAATTAATGGAACGCCGATAGATGGCGGGATTCCCGCTGCAGGCGGGGAAACCCACATAAAATAGAGCCTTAGGGTTTAATCGGCGATTTCTTAAATTCCAAGAAGGGAGTAATCAATATGAAAAAGACAAAACTTTTCTCAAGGATTTTCGCGGCGGCTCTTGCCGCTGTGGTAACGGCAACGACGCTGATTACAAACAGCGGCGCGGGCTTGCCTGCGTTTGCCGAGGGCAACGAGGGGGGCGATGGAAAGTACAAGGTGACGATCGTTTCGCCCGATGTGCCAAGCACGGGTACATACACCTACAAGTTCTATCGGATAATACAGGGTGAAGTTGAAGATAACGACGGCAAGAACATCATTGCGAATGCGCAATGGGGCGATGCTTTTGGCAACGCGTTTACTACCGATAAGGTACTCATTGCACATCATGATGCTGACGAAACAAGCGAAGCGGCAGATCTGAAATTAACAAAGGATCAGATTTTGATTACTTCGTTTGACTCAAATGTTCAAGATGGTAGAGGGGCATATTCGAGCGATTTGCAGGACGCAATAATGAATCTGTACTACTATTTTTCCGGAGAAAACAAAATAGACGGTTTATATCAACTTTATGGCGGGGACAAAAGCACTGTAGAATCCAAAAATAAGTTTTATTATGTAGGTAACCCCACTAGTGGTGCATTACCGCGTACTGCTGCCGGCTTTACCGAAATGCTTAACAAATACGCGACTAACAGCTCGATATTAAAGGCATTCACGGACTTGCTTTACAACGGTATACCCGCCGGAAAAGCATCGGATGTTCAGCCGGAGATCAAATTCCTTGACCCCGCCTATTCTCCGACAGAGGTTGCCATTACCGGTACCGAGGAACTTACCGTTCTTGTTGAACCCGGCTATTATTTGATTGCCTGTGTAGATGAAAACGGCAAGCTCACAAACGATGGCAAGACAAAACCCAAACCCGTATCTGCTATGCTGCTGTTGGTTGGTCCTAATGAAGAAGCAAACACAATCGTTGGAAAAAACACAACATCTGTGGCAACGGTTGATTTAAAGATGTTCCATGAAACAATTGGTTTGGATGATCTTGCTGATGAGGATAAACTTGGCAACTCTGTCACCAAGAAAATGACTTGGTCTGATGCTGAAGGTTCTGATATATTCGCAGACGACAAATGGCTTGACCGCGCTTCATACGGTAATCTGCGGCGTTCAATTAGTAATAAAGATAACAAACCTAATCAATACACTGTGGACTCTATAGATAAATTTGATGAATTTGTTCTCTATCGAATTGATGTGACCCTCCCGGAGAACTTTGAAAGCTATGAAGATGTCGGATATTTCCTGGCGGTATTGGGCGACTGGAATAGAGGCGGCACTAATCCGGGCGTTTCTCGTGAAATGTCCTGCAGACCGGTTGTTTATGTAAAACATAAGGATGGCACACCCGAAAAGATTTGTGAGATAGGTTATGATATGAGCGATGCAAAAGGGAAAGGTTTTTCGCATTCTTCCATCAACTATAATGTAGGAGAATGTAATCCGCTTGGCAATAACGATCTGTATATAAAGAACGGTGGTTATGCCGCGAAAGATACTATGTATCTGGGTGATTTGTTCAACAAGGATGTGTATGGCGAAGGTGAAGATGACCCCGAAACTACAGATGTAGATGAAAGAACCATTCCGTTTAAGGGCGGCGACCATATCTACATTTACTTCCCTGCGTATTTTAGAGGTGATATTACACTCACAGACAGCACCCGTTTGATAAAGCCTGCTCACACTTGGGCGGTTTATTCCAACAATCCCCACTCAACGGAAAAAGCCAACGGTGGAGTTTCACGCGCAAGTGATGCAAAAGGTCGTTATATAATAAACGGTCATGTTAACTGCGGCGATGTGGGAATTTCTTCGGTTCCCGAAACCAACATCAACACCTACTCTCTTACGGTGAATGTTACCGGCGAATTTGAGGATTCAGATGGTAAGAAATTTGATATTGGTTATTCTGATTATACCTTGTACAGAATTAATGATGATGGTGAAAAGGAATATGCATTATTGTACAACGCTCGAGTTAGCGGCAATGATGTTGCATCCTGTGTAGGTTGGTACACCATACCGCAGATAAGAGAATATTTCTCTGCTTATGGCAGCGGTGGTGTTCTTAATGGTGAGGGTGATAGTGCAACGATAGCATCTGGTAACAAGGCAATCAATACCTACTATTATCTGAACTTTACCGTTCATAATACCAAAAAGGTGGATGGCAAAACTGTTTCATGGTACAGAACCATTGACGGGCTTGCCCCGGGCACATATTACATCGAGGAGCTTTCAATCGGCACAGAAACCCAACCCAATATTAAGACATATAACTATTCGGCAGCTACACAGCCGTTTGAGCTTGTAGTAGGTCAGAAATACAATCTAAATCTTCCCTCGGCTACTCCTTTTGATGTTGCAAATAAGAATTATCTTATCGGTGAGCTGAGCGTGGATTTCGACCAGTTGGAAACCAAAGACCGCACAATTTCCGCGGAAATCTTGAAACCCGTACCTAATGAGGGGGCGACTGATGCAAGCAAGAACAGCATCGTCAGAAATCTTACGGATACGGAAGCTGCAACCGATGACGGCGTTGTTGAGGTGCTGATCACCCATAAATCTCAGAAGCTTATTTGGCTGCCCGAAACAGGCGGCATCGGCACGACAATATTCTTTATCATCGGCGGTACAATCGTTGTGGCGGCTACTGTGCTGATAGTTACAAGATTCCGCATTAAGCGGGAGCGGCTTTGATTCCGCTTAGACAACATAAGGAGGCGTTTAATATGAAAATGAAGAAATTCATTTCGGGAGTTTTAGCGGCGATTATGTCCATAGCGGTCATAGCTGCGCCTGTTTCGGCAGCAGGAAACGATGACGAAGATTCAGCGAAAGGCAAAATCATCATCAACCATGCTGCTCCGAGCGGTACATACACAGCATACCCGATTTTTGTGGGCAATGTTGAAAAGGAAGAGGATGATGAGGGAAAGGCAACCGGCAGACTGGTTATCGACACCCCTATGTTCCATCCGAATTTGGAGACAGCATTTGGTTACATGAGTGGAAATGTTATAGCCAGAGTAACAGAAAACGCTCAAAATTATGAGGGTTATTATGGACTGTATCGCTATCTCGATAATGCCGGCATTGAATTGAATGGAAAAACCTTTGGCGCATTAATGAAAGAATACGATTCAAGCGCGAATGTTTCTATTAACAGCATTGGAGGCAGAGGATCATCCAACAAAGATGCCGCCGAGGCAATCGCGAATCTGCTGAATCTCACCTCAACGAACGGTAGCTCTGCAGGCAATATTATCAGCGGAGTAGGCAGTGCTGCGTTTTATTCTGCTTTTGCCGAGGCGGCGAGAGAGTTTATGGTGGATAAAATTGCCGATAATCCGGGCACTTTGACTGACGTTGTATCAGCCGCTCCGACCGGTGGCAAAGCCGAAATTGAAGTTGACAAAGCGGGATATTATCTGGTTGAGTATACGCCCGAAGGTACGGATACGTCATACGACGAAACCCCGAAAGCTGTAAGACGTGCGCTGGTTCTGGTTGGCCTGGGTGATGACTTTTCGGCGACGATAAACTCTAAGGATACCGAAAACGTTGCAAGCATAGACATTCAGTTCAACGAGACGCTGCTTGTACAGGGCGAAGACGGCACTTTCGGCTATGGAAATAAAACCGAAGGCAAGTGGCAGAAAAACGTTTCTGCAGGAAACGGCGACTATGTAAACTGCCGCGTGGTGGTTACACTGCCCGGCAATCTCGAGGCTTATGACCAATACTACCTCGCTGTGCCGATTATGTATGGGTATAATCTTGACATATCAGCTGTATTTGATGGCAAAAAAAAGAGCGTAACAAGGGTTAAAGGGGACGATGAGAACCCCTTACAGTACATTAAGGTTTACTCCCTTGACAACGATAACGGCAATAAAACCGAAATCAGTAATCCCGCTCTTACAATCGAAACAACATATACTTATGCGGATGAGACTATTTTGACCACTCTAAGTAGTGCAAATTTTTTTAAGGCACATGAAACGTTTGTAATCAGCGATATTAAGAAGATTACGGGATTAAATGATGCGCAGAAGTTCTGTATCGAGTTTCCTGTAAAGTTTGAACGCTTCGACAGCGGTAGATTGAATGATTCTGCTGCTGCTACCTACGGCGTATCTAACCTCGGATATGATACAAAAGCTCTTTGGGGCGATGATCTTCTTATGAAGAACTATATCTCCGCAAAGCTGGTATATTCCAACAACCCGAACCTTAAAGCACTTAAGGAAGATGAAACGGCATACGATAAAACCGACAATACGGATGGTGTAAAGCTCTATCTGGACACCACTAAAACCCCCGGCACGCTTTATAACCCTGTAACCGTGACGAAGGGTCATGTTTCCGCGAATATTGTAACTTACAGACTGCGTGTTCATGCAACAACGGAAGACCTTGTTAAAATATGTCAAGCGGGCGGAATTGAACATGTTCGTTTTGCTATAAAAAACAGTGAAGGTAAATATGCGAAGGTAGAAAAGTTTAGTACTTCTGCCGCGACATATGATAGGGTTGATGGTGAATATCTTCGTCCGGATGATTATCCTACGGGTTACGAATTTTCTTCAACACCTAGTAGTTATGGAAATGTTGGGGTTTATAAAATTATTGGTTGGGTTGATCAGCCCGAAGATGGTAATGTTTCGGAAGATATTTTACTCCGTACATATGGTAGTGATCCTGTGAATGGTATTTACAGAAACAGCAACTCCGCACGTTTTGAAGTTGTCGGCATAGCCCCCGGTGATTATACGGTAGTTGTTTTGGATGAGGCAATCAAAACAAACGATACTTATGTGGGCAGCACTAATGCAAGCACCGCCAAGGAATACAAGCTTCCAAGAGAGGGCAACAAGCCTAAGACCGACTACAGGTTCTCGTTTAATCCCGAGCTTAACCAGGAGATTGGAAAGCAGGATTATAATACCCACTATGCCCCGGCTTCGGTAACCGAAGGTGACATTGTTGTGGGAACAATGATTAAAAATTACAACCTTAAGTGGTATGACGGTGATACCGAAATCAAAACACAGCCGGATTGGTTCCTCGGTTCGGAAAACAATGTTGGCTTGATGTCAATGCGTGTTACCTACATCAAGAAAGGTTTGACACTCCCCGTAACGGGCGGCATCGGTACGTTGATTTTCTTTGCGGTCGGCGGCGCACTGGTAGTCATCTCGACAGTGGCTATCGTGACCAAGTTCCGCATGAAGCGTGAGCGGTTATGATGCGTAAGCTGATTAAATTCTCGATTGGCGCGTCTTTGACGGCTATGGTGCTGTTCGCGCCGAGTACATTCGCAGAAACCTCGACCTCCCCCTCGGGGGAGGTTGTAGGTGTTTCGGAGGAGGAATCCGTAGGAAGTCTGCGCGTTCGTGTACGCACCAATTCCGAAAATACCGTGGAGTTGCGGTTCGCTTTGAAAAACGGCGATGATGAATTCGCGGAATTTGGGTCGATTTCTGAGGAGGATTCTGTTTTCCGGGTTACGGATTGGAAACCGCCCGAAACCGACCCTGAATCGGACAACAGCGTGGTTTTATCAGTTGTTTCCGATACGTTTGAGATTGTCGATTTGCCGCACGGCGATTATAAACTCATTCCATTGGATAAGGATTTTACGGTTGAAAACGGCGGGGAAAAACAGGACTATATTCTGGTCGGTGCAGGGGAGTATGAGTTCACGATTTCACCTGCGGAAATCAATTCGGACGAATATTCCGATGAGGCGGAGCGACCCGCCGAAATCGCCGACCTGGGGCTTGATTACGCGAGTAAGAATCTTGACCTCCCCGATACGGGCGGTATCGGAACGGGAGTATTTTACATAGTCGGCGGAACAATGATAGCCGTTTCCGCAGCGATGTTGATTGCACGGTTTAAGAACAGGAAAAAATAATTCAGCGAGGTGACGGTTAGTGAAACGAAAAAAGAATATGGCCGTCACCATAATGCTGTTTGTGATGCTGCTGCTGGGTTTCGCGATAATGCTTTATCCAATTTACAGCGATATTCTCAACCGCCGCGAAAATGAGCAGGCTCTCACTGTTTACGACCGAAACGTAAACGCGCTTGACAACACGCAATACAAGGAGATTTTGCGACAGGCTCATGAGTACAACAAGCGGCTTGCATCTCTACCGAACGGGCTGTATTATCCCGATCCCGCGGGCGATTATGACAATACGCTGAAAATCGGCGGTACGGATATTATGGGATATATCACGATTGACAAAATAGATGTTCATTTGCCGATTTATCACGGAACAAGTGACGAGGTTCTGGCGGTCGGCGCGGGACATCTGAAAGGTTCGTCCATGCCCGTTGGCGGAGAATCCACGCACGCGGTAATAACAAGTCACCGTGGATTGCCCTCCGCGCGGTTGTTCACCGACCTCGACCAACTGGTAATCGGTGATAGATTCACGATAACTGTTTTGGGTGAAACGCTCACCTATGAGGTTGATAAAATCGAGATCATCTTGCCGACCGATTGGGAGCATTTTGAGATCGTTGACGGCGAGGACCTGGTGACGCTGTTTACCTGTACGCCGTATGCGGTCAATTCTCATCGTTTGATTATCCGAGGACACCGCGTTAAGAACTCGCACACACCGGGAAGCCTGGTTATCCCGGCAGACGCGGTTCTGATTGACCCGAAGAAAACCGCGCTGATTATCGGCACGACAGTCGGAGTTGCACTGTTTGCGTATTGGTTTTTCGGCGGCAGAACGCGGTATTTCCCGCACAGCGACCCGAAGTCCGTAGTGACCGATGGCAACGAGGAGCTGTATCGGGAAACATTCACCGACCACATTGAAGATTAGATACGGCTTATACCAACTGAGATTATTGCGTCTTTTCATTCAGAGTGAAAAGGCGCAAATTTTTTTAGATGTCTATTGACAAAGAGTAAGATTTGTGTTATAATATACAAAAGAGGCATTGGTTTGTTTTGTAAAATTGTTGAAAATAACGGTGAAATGGTGTAAAACCATAATAGAAGGTGATTATATGGGACTGAAGCTCAGAAGAAAAATGGTAGCGGCAATATTTGTATGTCTGGTGTTTACGGTTGTGTGCGTATGCGTGTTTATGCTTACGCAGACGTCAAATTACACCGAGGAGATAATGATCAACAACGCGCGTACATACCTGAATATTCTGTCGAGAGAGTTTGAACGAGAAAAAGCACGCCCGAATCAGATTTACGAAGCTATAACAATGAATGGCGCACTGAAGCGGGGCGGTACTAATGAGGTTCGCACAATCTTTCAATTGCAGAGCGCCTCGGAAGAGGATTTCTGCGCGGCTTACACATCCGAAGGCGAGCTTATCTGGGCGAGTGAGAATTTTGACATCGCAGATTTTGACTTTTTCGATGGCGAGCAACGAAGCGGCGTGAGAGTGGATTCTGCCGCGGGATTGATTATTGAAACCGTGCGCTACAATCCGTTGGGCTTTTGTGCGGTTATCGGTATGCACCTCGACAGCTCCAAGTGGCTTGACGAGCTGAAAGCGGAAACAAATGCAGAGTTTACGCTGTACAACGGTTCTTCCATTTACGTCACCACAATCGCTGACGATGAAACACGGGCTGTCGGTTCGGAGATGCCCAACATACTCAAGCAAACGGTTCTGGAAAACGGCGAGGTGTATGGAGGAACAGCGAATATTCTCGGACAGAACCACTTTGTGACCTGTAAGCCTATTGTAGACATCAACAATAGTATTGTCGGCGCAATGCTTGTGGGGGTATCCTCCGAGGAGTCCGATGATAATCTTCGTAATGTTCTTATTATGGTGGCGATCGCTTCGGTGGTTATCGGTGTGATTTCACTGGCGATTACGAGTATCGTCTGCATAAGGGTTACGCTGACCCCCGTGTTTAATGCTCTGCGCGCGGGGAGAAAAATTGCCGATGACCTCAATCGCGGTCTGCTCCATACAGAAACCGGCTACAAGGCGAGCAACGACGAAATGGGAGAGTTCGTGAAGACGCTTGTCCGAACCGAGTCCACCATAAACACATATATAACCGACATCAAGGACGTTCTGGCGAGAATGGCAACGGGCGATTTCACCGCAAAGCCCGCGATTGAGTACGAGGGCGATTTCGCGGCAATAAAGGATTCTTTCGCGCAGATCAACATATCACTCAAGGACATCATCAGCAACATCGATAACGCTTCCGGAGAGGTTCTTTTGGAATCCCGGGATATTTCCGAGGGCAGCCGCGCATTGGCGGAGGGTGCGACCCGCCAAGCAGCGTCAATAGAGCAGTTGTCCGCGTCCATCAACGAAATCTCGGTCAAAATCAAGCAGAGCGCCGAAAACGCGGCGGAGGCGGGGAATATCTCCGCGCAAAGCGCCGAGGAAATTACCTTGCAAAACGGCGAAGTCAACAAGATGATGGACGCTATGAGCGAAATAAAGCAGAAATCCGATGAGATTCGCAACATCATCAAGGCAATAGACGATATTGCGTTTCAGACCAATATCCTAGCGCTTAACGCGTCTATCGAGGCGGCGCGTGCCGGAGCTGCGGGCAAGGGGTTCGCGGTTGTCGCCGATGAGGTGGGTAATCTCGCGTCCAAGAGCGCGGAATCCGCAAAGTTGACAGGTGATTTGATCAACGCGACCATCGCCGCCGTAGACCGAGGAACGGAAATCGCACAGGCAACCGCCGAAACGATGAAGGAGGTTACCGAACTCGCGACCCTCGCGAACCGGCATATACGTGACATTTCGGCGGCTTCCGCAGAGCAGGCGGAGTTTGTCGCACAGGTGAAAATCGGTGTGGAAACGATTTCCACGGTGGTTCAGCAAAATTCCGCAACGGCGCAGCAGACTGCGGCAGCGTGCGCGGATTTGAGCAACCAATCAGATAACCTCAAGCAACAAATCGAGAAACTCAAAGTATAATATTCTGCGCGGACGTTTTTTGGCGTTCGCGCCGAAATTTTTGCGAAAAACAGTTGAAAAATCCGCGGGAGTGTGTTATAATTAATTCAGACTGACAGACTTGCGGTTTTCCATGCCGTAAGCATAAGGAGCTTTTCAAATGAGTACAGTTTTGATTGATAACAGCCTGTGCGTCTATACGCTTAAGGATAGTGTTTCCGGTGGGCTTATCTACGACTATATAGAGGCTTTGCGCGATGCGGGCGTGCGGTATGTGGAGCTGGATTTCCGTGCGATAATGAAGATGGACGCCCGCTTGCCCGAGGGTATCGGATATATATTTCGTCTGATGGACCCGATGTTCGTGGGTCTTGCGAAAGAGTTGAAGTTTGATTATTTACTGATCACCACTACCGATTTGGAAAAAGGCATTCAGAGCGACATACCCATAATGCTTGAATGCCAGACCGATGACGGAGTTGCTGCGGGGAGAATCACGCGCGTGGCAATGCAGATGGTGGACGGCGAAATCACAGCGGTTCGTCTGCGGAAGAGTTTCCCGATGTTGAGCGTTCAAGGCTCGCGCGATTGGCGGATAGCCGCGCGTAACGCAATAATGCTTCCGATGGACATCTGCCCGATGAACGAAGGCAGAACGGCACTGGATACCGCTTTGAAGTTCACCAAAGAGAATGTTGACAGCCTTACGCTTACTATGGGTTCTCCTGAGCGATACTGCTCTATGGAGGAATACATTATCACATTGATGACCGTATTTGACGCGCTTCCGCCCAACTATGACCTTAACGCGCTGTGCAAAGCCTCGGTATATCAGAACGCCATCTTCCGAAACGGGAATGCTGTGGGGATTTCGCGGCTGCTGAACATAATCGACCGCGATTCTCAGCTTTTGGTAAATGCCGATACGGGCAAAAAGGTTAATCTGAAAGCAATCGTCCGAAAGCGGCACAATATGAGAACTCAATATGTGACCGCGCTGGAATCCCTCGCGCGGAGAGATAATTGGCAGCCCGAGGATTACAAAATGATAACCGACACTCTAAAACGGTTCGGTGACAGCTTTTACAGTTCCGACCTGCTGAACTGCGACAAACATACGGGATTCCTAAACTAAGGAGAAAAATCTTTATGATAAAACTGATAGCGAGTGACTTGGACGGCACGCTGTTGGACGATGAAAAACATCTCCCAAGCGATTTTTTTGAGGTTTTTGACGAGCTGGAGCGCCGCAGAATACAATTCGCCGTGGCAAGCGGACGCACTTACAGCGCAGTGGGGCATCTGTTCCCCGAGGAGTATCGCTCGAAAATCACATTCATCTGTGACAACGGCGCGTGCGTAATCAAAAACGGAAAGACCTTACATACCAAGGCTCTTGACAGGGAAACCTATGAGGAGCTTCTGACGGCTTGCGCGGAGATTGGCGGTTTGAAACCGATTGTCTGCGCCGAGAGCGGAATCTTCCACCTCGGATATTCCGAGGATTTCCGCGCGGACGTAAGCCGATATTACTTGCACCATTCTGCGGTAGAGAATCTGTATGTAGTTCCCGACCCGATTTACAAGTTTACGGTGCGTGACGATCTGGGTCCTATGATCAACGGAAAGCCCGCGCTGGACAAAATCTTCGGCGATAGGCTGAATATACAGGTTTCGGGCGATGTCTGGATTGACATAATGGCTTCCGGGGTGAGCAAGGGCGAGGCATTGACGGCACTGCAAAAGTCTATGGGAATCACGAGAGCCGAAACTATGGCGTTCGGCGATTATTTCAATGATGTGGAAATGCTGCAAAACGCGGAGTTCAGCGTTTGCCCCGAAAATGCACACGATGAGATTAAACAAATGAGCAAGCTGATTTGCGTGGATTGTAACCACAATGGCGTTACCGAATGTATCAAGAAAGTTGTGTTTGAGGAGAACCTATGAACATAGTAATATTGGTGGTTCTGATATTGATGTCCGCGTTTTTTTCAGCGTCGGAAACGGCACTGTCAAGCGTCAACCGAATCCGCCTGAAAAATATGGCGGATAACGGCTCTAAGGGCGCCGCGCGCACGTTAAACATACTCAAAAAGTATGACAAGGCATTGACCACCATTCTCATCGGCAACAACATAGTGAATATCGCGACCTCATCAATCGCAACTATCCTTGCGATAAAGCTGGTGGGAGAGCAGTACGGTTCGATAGCGGCGACAGTCGCAACAACGCTTGTGGTGCTGATTTTCGGCGAGGTAATGCCCAAAAGCCTCGCAAAGGATTTCGCGGAAAGCGTCTGTATCGGTATTTCCGGGATAATTTCGTTCTTGATGATAATATTTACCCCTTTTTCGGCATTGTTCATCTTGATGAAAAACGGAATCGCCCGTTTATGCCGCAAGAAGGAGAGCGTCAGCGTCACCGAGGAGGAGCTGATTGCGATAATCGATGAAATCGAGGACGAAGGCGTCCTTGAACAACAGGAGAGCAACCTCGTCCGCAGCGCACTTCGGTTCGATGAAATCACCGTTGATGAGATAATCACGCCGCGCGTGCGGATAACCGCGGTTGATATTACCGACTCCGCGAAAGATGTTCGTGAAAAATTCCTCCGCGAGGAATATTCGCGAATGCCCGTATATGAGAAAAATCTTGATAATATCGTTGGCGTAATCAATGAAAAAGATTTCATCAAGGCATATGAACAGCGCCGCGATGAGCTGACAGTGCGCGAACTGATTCAGGAAACAATCTACCTGCCGAGTACGGTGAAGATATCCGAAGTTATGCGGCAAATGCAGAAGAAAAAGTGCCATATGAGTGTGGTTCTCGACCAGCACGGCGGAACATTGGGAATCGTCACGCTCGAGGATTTGTTGGAGGAGCTTGTCGGTGAAATCTGGGACGAGAGCGATGAGGTAAAAAGCCCGATAACCGCGCGCTCCGACAGGGAATTTGAGGTGTACGGCGACAGCTCGCTTAACTCGCTGCGGAGGTTCTTTGAAAATCATGACATTGAATTGGAAATCGAAAGCGAGGCTCATACCATTGCAGGGTGGGTTCTGGAGTTGTTTGGAAAACTTCCCGAAAACGGCGAAAAACAAGAAACCGATGATTGTGTTCTTACCGTGCTTGAAACCGAGGGACTTCGCGTAAACAAGGTAAGAGTCGAGCTTAAAAATAAACTGCAAGAGGACGAAAAATGAGGACTTTCTATGTAATTCTGATTATGCTGTCCGGGGGTTACCTCGCTGTTCAGCTTGTCGCGCAGATTTTTTACGGAAAGCGTTTTTTTCCCGATTCAGGGGAACTGTTTACCAATAAGAAAGACAAAAACCTTTGGCAAACGGTTTTCCCGAAAGATATGCTCCGATTGGTGATCTTTATCTTCATCGGAAGCGTTGCGGGGCTGCTGCTGGACGCGGCGGGATTTGCGGGGTGGAGTTCTATGCCGCTGGGTGCGGTAGCGGGACTGGCGGTGAATTTCCTGATAAGTACCGTGATTGTGCCGCTTTATGACAAGCTCCACAAAAGCGGCGAGCCAAATGCCGAAGAACTTGAGGGACTTTCCGCAAAGGTCATCGAGGATATTGCGGAGGACAGTTTTGGGGTGATTTCCGTGCGTCACGGAAACAAAAGCTATCTGTTCCGCGCGATTTCCGCCAACGAAAGACCGCTGCCAAAGGGCTGCGAGGTGATCGTAATCTATATGCAGGATAGCTGCTGCTTTGTCGAAAGCAAGGAGCATTTCTGTGATGTTTTGTTCGAGGAAACTCCCGAAGGTGAAAATATCGAAAAAACCTGAAAAAATTTCAAAAAGTACTTGACAAACCCAAAAAAATATGGTAAAATAAAAATACCTCGAATGGGGTGTATTTTTTTGCGCTGCTTTTTACAGCGTGAAACATTGTCCTGTTAAATCGCAATTCCGCGTCGAGGGAGGCAATAATGCCCGAAACGGGCAAGAAAGTAGGAGGTGCCGAAAGTGAGAGTAAAGATTACATTGGCGTGTTCGGAGTGCAAACAGCGCAATTACAACACCATGAAGAACAAGAAGAACGATCCCGACAGACTTGAAATGAACAAGTACTGCAGATTCTGCAAGAAACACACGCTTCACAAGGAAACCAAGTAATAGGGAGGATTTAGGATGGCTAAGGATTTAGAGCTTGAAAAAAACTCTCCCGAGGCTTCCGAGGACAGCGCAAAGGAATCCAAGGCGAACAAGAAAAAGTCTAATGACGTAAAGTCAAAAGACACCAAGGACGCCAAGGGCAGTAAAGGCGCAAAGTCTGCGAAGAAGCCCAAAAAGGGCATCGTTAAGTATTTTAAGGATGCCAGAAGCGAGTTCAAAAAGGTAGTCTGGCCCACACCAAAGGAAACCACGCGTAATACCATCGTCGTTATCGCAACGTGCTTGGTTGCAACGTTGGTGGTGTTTGGTCTGGATTCGTTATTCGGCTTTTTGAACAGCATGCTGTTCCACTGATTCACGGAGGGGAAATTATGGCTGACTCAGAGGCAAAATGGTATATTCTTCACACGTTCGCGGGTTACGAGAACAAGGTTATGGCGGATATCAAGAAGCTCGTTGAAAACAGGAACTTCCAGGATATGATCGAGGATGTAATGGTTCCCACCGTAACCAAGACTATCCAAAAGGACAACGGCGAGGTGAAAGAGGTTGAGGAAAAGGTTTACCCCAGCTATGTGTTCGTGAAGATGGTTAAGACCGATGAAACGTGGCAGATTTGCAGAAATACCAGAGGCGTAACGGGATTTGTAGGTCCCGAAACGAAGCCAACCCCGATGAGTGAGGAAGAGGTTCGCGAGCTTGAGAAAGACAGAAGAGAGCCGACAGCCACATTTGAAGTCGGCGACAGAGTTGTACTCAAGCAGGGTGTTCTTGAAGATTTCGAGGGCGAAATCGTTGAAATCGACGCGGAGAATCGCCGTGTTGTCGTAAATGTCAACAATATGTTCGGCGAGATAACGCCGACAACAGTTGATATGTCGGGCATCAAGAAGATTTAACCGCGTATTCTTCAAATTTGTTTTTTATGGAGGGAAATTAAAATGGCACAGAAGGTAGTAGGATTTATAAAGCTGCAGATTCCTGCCGGCAAGGCAACGCCGGCTCCCCCTGTTGGTCCCGCTTTGGGTCAGCACGGTGTAAATATTATGTCGTTCACCAAGGAGTTCAATGAGCGCACCAAGGATAAGGCGGGCTTGATTATTCCCGTTGTTATCACGGTTTACGCAGACAGAAGCTTCTCGTTCATCACTAAAACTCCGCCCGCAAGCGTTCTGATTAAGAAAGCCTGCAAGATTGAAAGCGGTTCCGGTGTTCCCAACAAGACCAAGGTTGCGAAGATTACCAAGGCTCAGCTCAAGGAAATCGCGGAAACCAAGATGCCAGACCTTAACGCGGCTAATATTGATACCGCCATCTCTATGATTGCGGGCACATGCCGCTCGATGGGCGTAGAAGTTGTTGACTAAAATATTTGGTGGGAGGATTATTTCCGCTTGACCACAAGGAGGATATTATGAAACACGGTAAGAAGTATGTTGAAAGCGCAAAGCTGATAGATTCCGCAAAGGTTTACGAGTCTGCGGAGGCACTGGATCTGGTTTGCAAGACCGCGAAGGCTAAGTTTGACGAAACCGTTGAGCTTCACGTTCGTTTGGGTGTAGACTCCCGTCACGCTGATCAGCAGGTTCGCGGCGCGGTTGTTCTGCCCAACGGCACAGGTAAGACCGTAAGAACGCTTGTATTCTGCAAGCCTGAAAAGGAAGCGGACGCTAAGGCAGCGGGCGCGGATTATGTTGCGGATAATGACACGGTTGCCAAGATTCAGGGCGGCTGGATGGATTTTGAGGTCGTAATCGCAACTCCCGATATGATGGGCGTTGTTGGTCGTCTTGGTAAGGTTCTCGGTCCGCGCGGCTTGATGCCTAACCCCAAGGCGGGTACTGTTACTCCCGATGTTGCTAAGGCTGTTCAGGAGGCTAAGGCAGGTAAGATCGAGTATCGTCTGGACAAGGCGAACATCATTCACTGCCCGATCGGTAAGGCTTCTTTCGGCCCTGCGAAGCTCGAAGAGAACTTTAACGCTCTTATGGAAGCAGTAGCTAAGGCTAAGCCTGCGGCTACAAAGGGTCAGTATATCAAGAGCTGCACCGTATCTTCCACTATGGGTCCCGGCGTTAAGGTTAACACACTGAAATTCGGTGTGTAATCCGTTCACAACAGGATAGTTATAACCGCTCGGAGTTGTCCGAGCGGTTTTTGCGGTACAGATTGTAATTGTATGAGGTGCTGAATGTTTGGCAAGAGAAAAAAGGTTGAGTGCTTGTGCTGCGGCTGCCTTACCTTGGACGATCGAGGCGGGTATGATATTTGCCCTGTCTGTTTTTGGGAAGATGATGCTTATCTTATTTTCTATGAGGACAAAATCGAGGCGGTGAGGGTAAGTCATGACGTTTCGGACGAAGATCTGCTCGATATTCCGTCCGGGGCGAATCACGGGCTTACGCTGCGTGAGGGTCGCGAGAATTATCGGAAATTCGGCGCGTGTGAGGAGGAAATGATTCCTCACGTGCGCAAGCCAAAGAAGAGGGAACTTCCCGACAACGAAAAACGGAGGAAAAAATGAACGGTGAAATCATCGAACTGTGCGCTTTAACAGCAAACGCGCGTTGTGCGCTGAAGAACGGTGTAATGAACCACACCATACGAGAATACATCAATTCCGAGAGGTTCGTTTTTCTGCCGCGGAAAATGAGGTCCTTTTTTCTGCCGCGGAAAATCAAGGTTATTGAGGACTCTGCCGAAAAATGGTTCGTGCAGCTTAAACGACTCGGAGTTGCTGATGTTTTTATGCTGCTGCCACAGACCGCGAAGAACCGCGAACGGAGCGGGTTCGTAAATACAAACGGCGGTTGTATCCTGTGCCTTTTTGATTCGGGTGAAGTGACATATTTTACCTCCGCGTGGGGGTTCAATAAGGAAAAACGCAGTTGGAACGTTGGATTTACCGAGTATGAGTGGGAAAATCCGCCACAAGAAAAACCGCGTTTCTCCGATAATACGGAAGAATTTATGTCCGCGCTTTCGAACATCGCGGAGCTTGCCGAAAAGATAGATCAGAATTTCTGGGCGGAAATTTTCCGCGAGGCATTGGGAATGTTGGACGGCAGCCGAGAATGTGAAAATACGGATTTGCCGAATCTTCCCGAACGAAATCTGCGTTTGTATTGTGCAGCGGCAAAGTCGGACGTGTTCGGGGCAATGGGTTCGTGGAACGACTCGCCGCCTTA
Organism: Oscillospiraceae bacterium; assembly: GCA_014799385.1. GTDB lineage: Bacteria > Bacillota > Clostridia > Oscillospirales > Ruminococcaceae > CAG-115. The sequence continues at coordinate 141,704 of JAAVIC010000027.1, read as the reverse complement.
TTCTGCCAAGGAAAAGGGACTTGCGGACGAGTACAACCGCTTTTCGGACGAACTGTTTATTCAGATTCGTAAGGCACTGTTGTTCGCTGTAAATGAAATATAAAAAATTTCAATAAATTCCAAAAAACCTCTTGATTTTTGTCAATCTATGTGGTATAATATACTAAGATAGTTGACAAGACCGGGGTTTGAAGCTCCGGTTGTTTTTATAGCGGGAATGGAAGGTGTAAAAATGGCGCTTGCAAAGGGATTTGGCGCAGTTGAGGCGGCGGCGGAAAAGGCTGTGCGTCCGATTGTCGAGGAACACGGTTATTCGCTGTGGGACGTGGTGTTTATCAAGGAGGGCGCGTGTTGGTACCTGCGCGTACTGATTGACAAACCGCAAGGCATATCCATTGATGACTGCACTTCGATTGACGGGTTGATCAACGCGGAAATCGACAAACAGGACTTCGTGGACAAAATAGATTACCTCGAAATCGGCTCGGCAGGTCTGGAGCGCGCGGTAAGGCGCGTGGAGCAGCTATCCGCGTCAATCGGGCGGAAAATCAAGTTAAAGACCTATAAGCTCTGCGAGGGATTGCCTGAAAAGTCTGTGAAATGCGTATTGGAGAGCTTTGACGGCGACAAAATTATGGTAAAAGGGGAGTTTGGCACAGCTCAAATTTCCGTTGGTGAAGTTTCAACCATAAATTACGATGACTTTGACGATTTTGATGAATTGATGGAGGAGTAACGAAAATGGCTAAGAGAAAGACAGCAAAGGGCGAGGATTACGGCGATTTCTACGAAAATCTCGCCAAGCTCGCCGAGGAGAAGGGAATCGATATCGAAATTCTCGCGGAGAAAATCAAGTTCGCAATCGAAAAGAGCCTGAAATCCAATCTTCATATTGATGAGGAGAAAGACAAGCTTAGTCCGTTCTATGACGAGGCAAAGGAGAACAAGGTAATCGTTGATATCGATATCAAGAACCGCAAGATGGACGTTTCGATTATGAAAGAGGTAATCGAAGTCGTGGACTCGCTTTACGAGCCGGAAAAGGAGATCACCCTTGAGGAGGCGCGCGCTATCGACCCATCGCTGCAAGTAGGTGATATGGTTCGCTGCCCGATCGATACCAAGATGTTCAAGCGAATTGCCGCGAAGAACGCCAAGGACTTGATTCGTCAAGGATTTTCCAACGCCGAGCGGCAAAAGCTGAGCGAAATCTGGGGTCAGTACGAAAACGAAGCCGTTTCCGCGACTGTTTCCAAAATCGAGCCCGGCACTCACCACGCAATACTGGAAATCAACAATAACGAGGTGCTGCTCCTTAAAGATGACCAGATTCCGAATGAGGTTTTCAAGGTCGGTCAGGTGGTAAAGGTATACATCTCGGGCGTTTCCAAGGAGTACAAGGAGGGCGACAAGAACCAGTACCTGAAAGTATCCCGTACCGATAAGTGGCTGATAAAGCGTCTTTTCGAGCTTGAATGTCCCGAAATTTATGACGGAACGGTGGAAATCAAGGCGGTAAGCCGCGCTCCCGGAAGCCGCAGTAAAATTGCCGTTTGGAGCAACGATCCGAATGTTGACGCGGTGGGAGCGTGCATAGGTCCGCAAAAGAGCCGTATCAATGCCGTAACCAAAGAGATCTGCGGCGAAAAGGTAGATGTTGTGTTGTACGATGAAAACCCCGAGGAGTTCATCAAGCAAGCCCTAAAGCCCGCCGAGGTGGTTAAGGTGGTCATCACTAACCCCAATCCCGATAAACGCGCGTGCAAGGTGGTCGTACCCGATAATCAGCTCTCGCTGGCTATCGGCAACAAAGGTCAGAACGCATGGCTTGCAGCTAAGCTCACCGGTTACAAAATCGATATTAAGTCGGAGAGCAACGTTCGCCCCGAAGATTTCGAGGTAGTTCCGCTTGAAGTTCAGCCTGAAGAGGAAAGCGAAGGGCCTGTTTCGGAGGGCGAGAACACAAATTCCGAGCAGACCTCCGAAAATGCGGAGTAAGGAGCGAAAATGCCCGAGAAACGTGTTCCACTAAGAAAATGTGTGGGCTGCGGCGAAATGATCGGAAAAAAGGAAGCAGTCCGCATAGTCCGTGACAAGGACGGAAATATTTCCATAGATCCAACGGGAAAAAAATCGGGGCGCGGCGCATATATTTGCAAGGACAAGAGCTGTCTGGAGCAAGCCCAAAAGGGCAGAAAGCTCGAACGTTCGTTAAAGTGCCAAATCCCCGCGGAAATATACGAAACCATAGAAAAGGAGCTGACTTCCGATAAATAAAGTGCTGTCCACAATCTGCCTGTGCAGGAGAGCCTCTAAGCTGATCATCGGCTTTGACGCGGTGATTTCCGCGATGAGCGACAGTCAATTCGGCGGTGTTGTTCTGGCAAGCGATGTAAGCGCAAAGACCGAAAAAGAGGTGCGTTTTCACGCCGAAAAGCACAACCGGGAGGTAATCAAGGCGCAGTTCTCGATGGAGGATGCGCAAAACGCAGTCGGAAAACGGGCGGGCGTGTTTTTGATAAGCGATGAGGGTTTATTCAAAAGCATAGTCGGCTCAAACAACATATGACCGCAAAAGCGGAATCAATCTGATTTGGAGGAAATTTACATTGCCAAGTAAACAGATAAAATATAAACTTCAGGAAATCGCGAAAGATTTAAGCGTAGATAAATCGGAGCTTATCGCGCTGTTGGATAGTGTCTTTCCGCAGGAGAATCCGAGGAAATCCACTGCCTCGCTGACTTCCGATGAGGTCGCTTACATTCTGGAAAAATATACCAGAGAGAACGAGACCGATAATTTGGGCGCGGCATTCCAAGCCACCAAGGGCATCAAGACCGAAAAGCCCGCAGAGCCCGAAAAGAAAACCACCAAGAAAAAAGCTGCTCCTAAGAAGGATGAGGAACCCGAGGTGAAATCGGAGGCTAAGCCCGAGGTTAAGTCGGAGATTAAACCCGAGGTTAAGGCGGAATCCAAGCCCGAGGTTAAGGAAGAAGTTAAACCCGAGATCAAGGCTGAGGATAAACCCGAAGTTAAGCCGGAGGTTAAACCGGAAGCTAAATCTGAGGTTAAGCCCGAGCCAAAGCCCGAACCTAAAAAGGAGCAAAAGCCCGAGAATCGCGATAATAAGGCAAATCGCCCCGCAAAGCCGGAGAATAAGCCCCGTAATAACGATAACCGCGACAACAAGCCGCAAAATCGTGATAATCGCGACAATAATCAGAATCGCAAGCCCAAGCCCGCTCCTGCGGCGAAAATTAATCCCGCGAAGCCGGTTATCGACTCCAGTAAGATCAAGGTGAACAATCCGCCCATGCAGAAGCAAAAGGGCGAGGCTGTTCAGCGCGGTGAGCAAGTCACCAAGACCGTTGACACGCGCGGAAGCTATGTCGAGCTTGACAAGTACAATGAGCGTTATGAAACCATCGCTCCCGCCGGGAAGATGAATAACGACAACTTCCGCTCGAAGCAGAAGATTCAGCAGAAGTCGCAGCAAAAGGGCAAGCAGTACGGCAATAAGCGCGAAACCGAAGCTCAGAAGCTCAAACGGCTTGAGCTTGAGCGCGCGAGAAAACAGCAGCTTAAGGTTCAAATTCCCGATGAGATTACTGTCGGAGAACTGGCAACACGACTGAAGGCAACAGCCTCCGAAGTAATAAAGAAATTGTTCGGGTTGGGTGTAATGGCGAGTATCAACGAAATCATTGATTTCGATACCGCGTCGCTCGTTGCCGAGGAGTTGGGTGCAAAGGTTGAAAAAGAGGTAATCATTACGATTGAGGAGCGTTTGTTCGAGGATACTCCCGATGCTCCCGAAAGCCTGAAACCGCGCTCCCCTGTTGTTGTGGTAATGGGACACGTTGACCACGGAAAAACGTCCATTCTGGACTATATCCGTCACGCGAGCGTACAAACCACCGAGGCTGGCGGAATCACACAGCATATCGGCGCATATCGTGTTCATCTTTCAGACCACGACATCACGTTCCTCGACACCCCCGGACACGAGGCATTCACGTCTATGCGCGCGCGCGGAGCGATGATTACCGATATTGCGATTCTTGTAGTCGCGGCGGACGATGGTATTATGCCGCAGACAGTTGAGTCAATCAACCACGCTAAAGCTGCGGGAGTACAGATCATCGTGGCGATAAACAAGATGGATAAAGAGGGCGCAAACCCCGATAAAGTCAAGGAGGAGCTTACCAAGTACGACCTTGTATGCGAGGATTGGGGAGGAAACGTTATCTGCGTTCCCGTATCCGCAAAGACAGGCGAGGGTATGGACACCCTGCTTGAGATGGTTGGTCTTACCGCCGATGTTATGGAGCTTAAGGCGAATCCCGACAGACTGGCGAAGGGCGCGGTTATCGAGGCTCGTCTGGATAAGGGCAGAGGACCGATTGCAACGCTGTTGGTTCAGAACGGAACTCTCCACACCGGCGATGTGCTGATTGCCGGAACATCAGTCGGCAGAGTGCGCGTAATGCGCGATGATAAGGGCAAGACTGTAACAAGCGCGAGACCCTCTGTACCCGTGGAGATTATGGGTCTTTCCGAGGTTCCGTCTGCGGGTGATACGTTCGCGGCTGTCGAGGATGAAAAGCTCGCACGTGAGTTGGTTGAAAAGCGCAAGCACGAAGCAAAGGAAGAGCAGTTCAAGAGCTATCAGAAGGTAACGCTTGACAATCTGTTCTCATCTATTGAACAGGGTGAAATCAAGGAGCTTCCGATTATCGTCAAAGCGGACGTTCAAGGCTCTGTGGAGGCGGTTACGCAGTCACTGGAGAAGATCACCAACGAGGAAGTTCGTGTAAAGGTGATCCACGGCGGCGTTGGCGCGGTAAGCGAGAGCGATGTAATGCTGGCGATGGCTTCCGGCGCGATAATCGTTGGATTCAACGTTCGTCCGCACCCGTCCGCAGAGGATTCCGCAAAACGCGAGGGCGTGGAAATTCGCTTGTACCGCGTAATTTACGATGCGATAGAGGATATTCAGTCTGCGATGAAGGGAATGCTCGCGCCGAAGTTCCGCGAGGTTGACCTCGGACGCGTTGAGGTTCGTCAGGTGTTCAAAATCACCGGAGTCGGCATTGTTGCGGGTTCGTATGTTCTGGACGGCAAGGTCGCGAGAAACGGTCAAGTGCGTATTGTCCGTGACGGAATCGTAGTCGGAGATGACAAGATTTCGGGACTCCAGCGTTTCAAGGACTCCGTGAAAGAGGTTGCTGCGGGATACGAGTGCGGCATAAGTCTTGAAAAGTTCACCGACATCAAGGAGGGTGACATCTTCGAGGCATATATGATGGAGGAATATCAGGACTAATCAGAAGGAGGTCGGATATGCCCAACTTTAATATAAAACGACTGAACGAGGATATTCGCCGGGAGCTTTCCTCCGCTGTAAGCGGAGTGAAAGACCCGCGAGTTTCCGAGGGATTCGTGACGATAACAGGCTGCGAGCTGACAAACGATATGTCATACTGCAAGGTGCGTGTGGCGTGTATGGGCGGCGAACAGCGCACCGCGAAGGCGGTGGAGGGAATGAACGCGGCTGCGGGATATTTCAAGCGGCAGATTGCCGCTCGGATTCGTATGCGCAAAATCCCCGAGCTGATTTTTCAGCCCGATAATTCTTTGGAATACAGCGAGCACATCGAGGATATCATAGCTCATTTGCCACCGCACGTTTCGGACAGCCGTGAGGAAAAGGAGGATTCCGATGAGGATTGACGTTAAGACAGCGGCAAACTTCTTGATGGAAAACAACGATTACTTGATATTAATGCACGCAAGCCCCGATGGAGATACCGTGGGCTGCGGGCACGCGCTGTGCGGTGCTTTGCAGCGAATGGGAAAGAACGCTCGCGCAGTCTGCCCGGACGAGATTCCACACCGATTTGATTATATGCTCCGCGCCGTGGAGGCTCAGGATTTTGAGCCGAAAACAGTCATCTGCGTTGATGTGGCTGATACCAAGCTGCTGAACAAAATGAAGTCGGTCGGCGATACCGCAAGGCTGTGTATCGACCATCACCAAACTAACACCGACTATGCGGAAATGACGCTGCTCGACTCCGAGTGCGCGGCTGCCGCAGAGCTTGTCTATGAGGTGATCAAGGCTTTGTATGTGCCGTTTGATAAGCCTCTCGCGGATTGTATATACACGAGTGTGGCGACCGATACGGGGTGCTTTAAGTTTTCGAACACCACTTCCAAAACCCACCGAATCGCTGCCGAAATGATTGAATGCGGAGCGGATTTCGCGCGGATAAATTATGTGAATTTCGATCTAAAAACACGCGGGCGAATAAAGCTCGAACAGGCTGTCCGCGAGAACATCGCGTATTTCGCGGAGGGTCATATCGCGCTGATAACCGTGCCGCTTTCACTGATCAAAAGTATTTCCGACATAGATGAAGAGGACGTTGGCGCATTATCGGATTTCCCGCGTCAAATCAAGGGCGTGGACATCGGAATTTGCCTGAAAGAGAAGAAAAACGGCATATTTAAGGTGTCGCTCCGTTCGAGCGAACGTATCAACGCGGCGAAGATATGTGAGCGGTTCGGCGGCGGCGGTCACGCAAGAGCGGCGGGCTGCTCGTTTGAGGGCGGAACGCTAGCCGATGCGGAGCTTGCGATTGTTAAAGCGTGTTGTGAAACACTCGAAGAATCGGGTATCAAATGAACGGTGTAATTGTGGTGGATAAGCCCCAAGAGTTCACATCGTTTGATGTTGTGGCGGTTATGCGCGGAATTTTGCATACCAAGAAGGTGGGTCACAGCGGCACGCTCGACCCGATGGCTACGGGAATCCTGCCGATTTTTACAGGCAGCGCGACCAAAGCGATCTCGCTGTTGCCCGATTCAAACAAGAGCTACCGCGCGGGATTCAGATTGGGTCAGACCTCCGACACGCTCGACATCTGGGGGAACTGTACAGAGCCGAGAAACGTGAATATTTCCACGGAAATGATGCTCCGAACGTTGGAGCGGTTCACGGGCGACATTGAGCAGATTCCGCCGATGTATTCTGCGCTTAAGGTGAATGGACAAAAGCTCTGCGACCTTGCGCGAAAGGGAATCGAGGTGGAGCGCAAGCCGCGCCCCGTAACAATATCGCGCCTGGAGCTTATGGATTTCCGCGGCGGCGCGGAGGGAATAATCGACATTGACTGTTCCTCGGGGACGTATATCCGAACGCTGATTGATGACATTGGTGCGGCGCTCGGAACAGGCGCGGTTATGACATCGCTGCGGCGTACAAGAGCCTGCGGATTTACCGATGGGTACACGCTCGAACAGCTTAAAGCGATGCCGCCGGAGGAGCTTCAAGGTCTGATCAAGCCGATTGATGAGGTGTTTTCGGAGTATCCCGAAGTTCACCTTGACGAGCGGCAGAAAACGCTGTACCTTAACGGAGTTCGACTGGACGTAAATCGTTTGGGAAACGCGCCTGCGGACGGGCAGCTTTGCCGTGTGTATGCTGGAGAGTTTCTCGGCATAGCAAAAATTTCAGCCGATGAATTGGTATCGGTAAAGCGTTTTACGATAAATAACGGTGAATAACATTGATTGATATAACATACGGTCCGATGCCGCGCGAAAAAACCGCTGCGGCACTGGGCTATTTCGACGGACTGCATCTCGGTCACGTTGGAGTGATTGCGGCTGCTCTGCTGCAAACCGATTTGCGCCCGGCGGTGTTCACGTTTAATTGTGACACCACGCTGCCGAAATTCCGCAGCCCCGAGGACATTATCTCGTTCGAGAACAAGTGCGAGCTGTTGGATAAAATCGGCGTGGAATATCTGTTCGCGCCCGATTTCGCGGAGGTTTGCAGCTTGACCGATGAGGATTTCGTTCGGGAGGTTCTGGCAGCTCGCCTGAATGCGGGATTTGTGTGCTGCGGACGGAATTTCCGCTTCGGACTTGGCGGTCGGGGAACTCCCGAACGATTGCGGGAGCTGGGTGGAAAATACGGAATCTCCGTGGAAATAGTTGAGGACATCTGCCTTGACGGGGAACTGATTAGCTCCACTCATATCCGCGAGCTTATCCGCCGCGGCGAAATCGAACAAGCGAACAGGCTGTTGGGTTATGAGTTGTGGTTCAGGCTGCCCGTGATTCACGGAAACGAGCTTGCGCGGGAGCTGAATTTTCCGACCATCAACCAGATAATCCCGAAAACCAACATAATTCCGCGGTTCGGTGTATACCAAAGCTATGCGGAGGTTCACGGGCATCATTACCGCGCGATAACCAACATCGGAATCCGTCCGACCGTGGTTAGCGGCGGCGAAACGGTTATGGAAACGCACATTCTGAATTTTGACGGCGACCTTTACGGCGAGAAAATCGCGGTGTCGCTGTGTAAATTCATTCGCCCCGAGAGAAAGTTTTCGGGGATCGATGAGCTAAAATCTCAAATCGATGAAGATATTCGGGAAGTTATTAAATAGTGAAAGGATTGTAAATAAATGGAAGTCAGAACACGATTCGCGCCCAGTCCAACGGGCTATATGCATATCGGAAACCTCAGAACGGCACTGTATACCTATCTGTTGGCAAAAAAGGACGGCGGAAAGTTTATCCTCCGTATTGAGGATACAGACCGTGAGCGTTATGTTGAGGGCGCAGTGGACGTAATCTACAACACGCTCCGCACCTGCGGTCTGAATTGGGACGAGGGTCCCGATGTGGGCGGCGACTACGGACCTTATGTTCAGAGTGAGCGTATGGGAATGTTCAAGGATTACGCCGAGGAATTGGTAAAAAAAGGCAAGGCATACCGCTGCTTTTGCACCAAGGAGCGTCTTGAAGAGCTTGCGGCGGTGCAGAAAGCGAGCAACATCTCCCCGATGTACGACCGTCACTGCCGCCATCTTTCACAAGAGGAGATAGACAAGAATCTCGCCGAGGGCGTTCCGTATGTAATCCGTCAGGCGATTCCCGAGGAGGGTTCGACCACGTTCCACGATGAGATTTACGGCGACATTACAGTTGAAAACACCATTCTTGACGACCAGATTCTGCTGAAAACAGACGGAATGCCGACATATAATTTTGCGAATGTTGTGGACGACCATACAATGAAAATCACGCACGTTGTACGCGGAAATGAGTATCTTTCCTCCGCGCCCAAATACAATCTGCTGTATGAGGCATTCGGTTGGGAGCCACCTATCTATATCCACGTTGAGCACATTATGAAGGACGCGCAGCACAAGCTCGCCAAGCGTGACGGCGACGCGTCATTCCAGGATTTGCTAACTAAGGGTTATATGACCGAGGCGATTTTGAACTATATTCTGCTGTTGGGTTGGGCGCCAAAGGGCGAAAACGAGATTTTCTCACTTCCCGAAATGATTGAGGCATTCGACCTGAGCGGAATTTCCAAGTCCCCCGCGATTTTCGACCCGCAGAAGCTCAAGGCGATAAATGCGCATTACGTTCGCGCACTTTCGCCGGAGGAATTTGAGAAAATCGCTACACCGTATATCCGTGAAACCTGTAAGCGCGAGGATGTTGACATCAAGCTGCTGTGCAGCGTTCTGCAGCCGCGCTGTGAGCTGTTCACCGATATTCCCGAGCAGGTGGATTTTATTGACTCTCTCCCCGAATATTCCACGGATCTGTATGTCAACAAGAAGATGAAAACCACTGCGGAAACCTCGTTGGACACGCTTCAAAAGATTCTGCCCGTGCTTGAAAATCTCAAGGACTTCACACAAGAGGGAGTTCACTCGGCACTGTTCAAGCTCATTGAGGAGCTTGGCGTAAAGAACGGCGTGATTTTGTTCCCGCTGCGCGTTGCGCTCTCGGGAAAGCAGTTCACTCCGGGCGGCGGCGTAGAGTTGTCGGTAATCCTCGGAAAAGAGGACGCGCTGTCGAGAATCCGCAAGGGAATAGAGCTGTTGGCACAGTAATTTCATACGCATTTCACGCGGCTGTCACGGGTGTATGATACAATATTATCAGTAGGAATTGTTATTCAAATTAACGGCGAGGGGAGTTTGCTATGATCGAGGTTGAAAATTTAACCAAAAGCTACGGCAGCAAGCTCGCCGTTGATAACATCAGCTTTACCGCTAACGATGGTGAAATTTTGGGATTTCTGGGACCTAACGGCGCGGGAAAAACCACCACGATGAACATCATCACGGGGTATCTTTCCGCGACCGGAGGAACCGCGCGCATAAACGGCGCGGATATTCTCGAAAGCCCTATTGAGGCAAAGATGAATCTCGGCTATCTGCCCGAACAGCCGCCGCTGTATCTTGATATGACGGTGTGGGAGTACCTGAATTTTGTCTACGGACTTAAGAAGTGCAAGCTCCCGAAAAGGTCGCATCTCGGCGAAATTATGGAGCTTACGGGTATTGCCGATGTGGAAAAACGCGTTATCCGTAACCTCTCCAAGGGTTATCGTCAGCGTGTGGGATTGGCTCAGGCGCTGGTTGGAAATCCCTCCGCGCTGATTCTGGACGAACCGACAGTCGGGCTTGATCCCAAGCAGATAATCGAGATTCGTGAGCTGATAAAGCGTCTTGGCGAGAATCACACGGTGATTTTGTCGTCGCATATCCTCTCCGAGATTCAGGCGGTGTGCGACAGGGTAGTGGTGATCGACCACGGACGGCTGATAGCAAACGATACTGCGGATAACCTCTCTCGCGACCTTTCCGCCGACCATAAGCTGACGGTACAGATTGAAGGAGCAGCAAAGGAAGTTGCGGAGCTGCTGCGGCAGATTCCCGATGTGAAGAGTGTACGTTTTGTCCGCGCGGTGGACAAGACGGTTTCGGAGTTTGAGGTTGATCCCAAGAGCGGAAAAGACGTTCGCCGCGAGGTGTTCAAACGAATGGCGGCGCGGAGCTTCCCGATTCTGATGATGCGCGGCAGTGAGCTGACATTGGAAGAGATATTCCTAAGGCTCACCGCCGATGATTCTTATGGCAAAACCGAAAAGGGGGAGAAGTAATGCTTAGCATATTAAAGCGTGAAATTTCCTCGTATTTCACCTCGCCGTTGGGATATGTTTTTTTGGCAGTGTTTTACGGATTTTCGGGGCTGTTTCTGTGGATGAACTGTCTGGTTCAGGGGTCTGCGGATATGAGCGGTGTGTTTATGATGATGTTTTTCATCATTGTGATACTTATTCCGGTGCTGACAATGCGCACAATGGCGGAAGAAAAGCATCGTAAAACCGACCAACTGACCCTCACAAGCCCAATAAGCCTGTTTGGACTGATAGCGGGGAAGTTTCTCGCGGCGTTTTTCGTGTTCCTGTGTGCGGCGGTGTCGCTGCTGATTTACGCGTTATTTATCGCAAAAGCGGTAAGCGATACGGGAAACGCGTTTGCGTGGCAGTCATTCTGGGGAAACTTTGTTGGTCTGATTCTGATGGGCGGAGTGTTTATCTCTGTGGGGATTTTCATATCCAACCTCACCGAAAATCAGATGATTGCCGCAATCGGCAGCATTGGCGCAAACATCGCGCTGTGTATGTTCGACATAATTTCAGCGTATATTCCCGTTGACGCGGTGAAAAATGTACTTTCCGCGCTGACGGTCTTCAATAAATACAGTGAGTTTACTTACGGATTGTTCAGCATAAAAAATATTCTGTTCTTCGTGAGCATTATAATGATTTTCCTGTTTTTGACAGCGCGGGTAACCGAACGCCGCCGCTGGAGCTAAGGGGGTGACGGTATGAGTAAGAAACCCAATCCCCGAAAGCTGAAGTATGGTACGGTGTCGGTAATCGTGACGATTTCGTTTATAGCGGCGGTGGTTCTGCTGAATGTAATCGTCGGAATCATCTCCGAGCGTGTGAACATCTCCGCCGACTTGTCCGCGAACAGCGTCTACACCCTTGACGAACAAACGGAGCTGTATGTCAAAACGGTGTTAAATTCCGATGTAACCGTCACGGTATTAAGCTCCGAAAAGGCATTCGAGGAAGACAAAAACAACCGTCAGGTAAGCGAAATTCTAAAAGAAATGGCGCGCCTGAACAGTCACGTCAAGCTGAACTATCTGGACTTGAACCAAAATCCGAATTACACATCACGGTTCAAGGGGGAAACTCTCGCCGCGAATTACATCGTGGTGGAGAGTGAAAAAAACAACCGCCACCGGATCATTACTCCGTATGATTATTTCGGGATAAAGGACGACCAAGCGGCGGCATATTATTACTATTACGGAATAGTCGGCGGCTATTACATCGAGCAGGAAATGCTCTCCGCGATGATCTACGCGACCGATGAAAAGCTTGTGAAGGTCGTGTTCACGGCGGGATATGGTGAGCGCGACAGCTCCACGCTGCAAAATCTGCTAACCAAGAACGGATTCGAGGTGGAAACGGTGAATCTTACCACTTCGGAAATCCCCGAGGACGCGGATATTGCGGTGATTTTTGCGCCGACCATTGATATAGATACCGAACAGCTTAAGAAGTTGGACAGATTTCTTGAGAATGAGGGAAAAACCGCGTTCTGCTTTGCGTCAACCATGCAGCCCGAAACCCCGAATATCGAGGCGTTCCTGAGCGATTGGGGGCTTTCCGCGGGGTATTCGGTAATCGGTCAGCACGACACGCAGTACCTGATGAGCAGCATCACGCTGTACGCGCACTTACAACAGGTTTTCGACACTGAGTACACCCATTCCGCATATGGAAAGAATTTGTATATGCCCGGTGCGGACTTGCGTCCGATAATCACGGCAGACCGCGCTGGAATCACGCTCACTCCGCTCGTCAAGACGTATGATAAGGCGTTTTTGTATCCGCTGAATCTCGGCGAGAACGAGCCTTTTGATTCCGATAAAGCCGAGAGCGGAATTTTCAACGATATTGTAATCGCGGATAACGGCAAAAGTAAGGTCTGCGCGGTCGGCTCGGAGAGCTTTACGGGCAGCGTGCTGACGTCCTATTCCAACAGCGTCAACGCGGATCTGTTCGTGGAGTTGTTCGGCAGCGTTTCGGGCAAGGCGGAAACCATTACGGTAAATCCCAAGCAGAGTACCGCCATAACCTTTGAAATGAATGCCAAAACCGCAAACACTCTCGCTGTGGTTCTGTGTATAGCGATTCCCGCTGCGGTGATTGCGCTTGGAATCGGCGTGTGGGTTTACAGGAGGCACAAATGAAAAAGCTCTCAAAAACCGCGAAAACGGTCATAATTGCCGTTGTCGTGCCGTTTGTTCTGGCGGCGGTCGCGGTGATTCTGCTGATAACCCTGCCCAAAGCAAATTACGATGTGGGCGGAAACGTTTCGCTCGGCTTAGATTTGGTTGAAGAGCAGATCGTTCCGATAAATACCAAAAATACCGATGATGTAAATTACATCTCGGTAAGCAACGAAAACGGAACGTTCTCGTTTACGCGGCAGAAACGCACAACGAAGCTTGACACCGAAAGCGGCGAAACCATAAACAAAGAGGAGTTTTATTGGACGAGCGAAGAGATGGGTGAAGTCCCGCAGGACGACAGCACTGTCCGCGCGTTTATATCGGGTTTGGCGCAGCTTTCGGGAGTAAGCGTTGTTGAGGAAAATGCGGAGAATCTGGAAAAGTACGGATTGGAATCCGCCGAGGCAACCGTTGAGGCTGACATCAGCGATGGAACAAAGCTCACAATGCTGTTTGGTATCAGAAACCCCGCGAACGAGCAGACGGTTTATTTCCGCCTTGCCGACAGCAATAAGGTGTACCTTGTGAATTACTATGCCGTGGCAAATGTGTTCGCAGACGTGCGGAAATTCTCGAAACTCACATTGACCGAGCCATACAGTTCCGACAAAAAGAACGAGCTGAATTATCTGCGTATAACCCGCTCCGATATGGAGAATCCGGTGGAAATAGAATATATGTCCGTTGATGAGGCGCAGAAAATCGATGAGAATTTCGAGCTTGCCACACGCAACACCCACTATTTCATCTCTCCGATAAATGCCGAGGTAAATTCCGCCGGCAGGGGAAACGGGGTAAGCGGAAAAACGCTCTGTTATGGTGTTTACAGTCTGACAATGAACGCTTGCGAAAGTTTTGATAAGACCAACGAAACGTTTAAGACTTACGGCTTGGATAATCCGTTCGCGCGGGTGGCATTCAAATATGGCGGTAAGGAGTATCTCATTTCGTTCAGCGCTGAGGATACCGAGCGAAAGGTCTACTACGCGGCGGTTGACGGCGTTCCTGGAATTTATTCCATATCGCGCGAGGACGCTCCGTGGTGTACATTTACACTCGAAAATCTGCTTCCCATAAGACCGCTGTCTCCTTACATCTATTCGGTGGACAACATTGAGATAACTACCGGTGAAGTCACCTACAAATACGAAATTGACAGTCGGAATAAGACGTTTACTTGTAATGGAGTTCCCATCAACGCGGATAATTTCCGCGAGTTTTACCGCCAGCTTATCGGTGAGATCGGCGAGGAAGTGTATATGACGCAGGTTTCCGAGGAGCAGTCCCCGGAGGTTTCCGTGAAATTCACGTATAAGGACGACTATATCGCGGTTTATAATGAAATCGTTGACACGTTGGAGTTTTTCCCGTCCGATGGCAGAAAATGCAAGGTAAATCTCAACGGAAAGACGCTCTACAAGGTGAAAGACGCCTACGTAACGCGCCTTTTGGAGAACATCTCCGCGCTGAACAACGGCGAAGATGTAAATACAGAATGGTAAAATATTTCTCCGCAAACTGCCTGTGGTTCGCGGGGAATTAAACCGACACAGGCGGAAATAGGAGGTTCACAATGTCTGACAAGAAGCTATTTTATTACAGAGGTTTTCCGCTGATTCGCAGCGGCGACAAAATTTATTACGGCAGTGCCGGTGACGAGTTCGCGACCCTGTTGACGATCAAGGACACAAAAAAAGTCGCCGATAAAGATGTCCCCAATAAGATTATGGTTCAGATGCTTCCCACAGATATGGGCAACAAAGAGGGAATGGCAAAGGCTCGAAAGGGCGAATATGTTGGATTTTATGAGGCACTTGACACGGCGCACGTATGGCTGACAGAGGTGCTTTTCGGATAAGAAAAAAGCCCCAAAGGTTAAAACCTTTGGGGTTTATCGACAGTCTATGGATGTGAATTAAACCAACTTTATTATATCATATGTACGTCCAACTGATTGAACGGAATTTCGATTTCATGCTCGATAAAGGCGGCGCGAACCTGTTCGGTGAGGTCGAAGTAGACGCTCCAATAGTCCTCGGTCTTACACCACGGACGCGCAACAATAATTATCGCGCTGTCGCCATGCTCCTTCATACGTACTGTTGCGGGGATTTCGTGCAAAATCTTTTCGTGTTTATCAATAATCTCACGGATAATACTCTGCGCCTCGCTGAAATCATCGTTATAGCTTATCGAGAACATCAAATCCACGCGCCGTGTATCATTGCCATTGTTGTTGATTATTGTGGCGTTTATCGCTTGACCGTTCGGAATGAAAACCGCTTGATTTGACGCGGAATTAAGCCGCGTATGCAGGATCGAAATCGCCGAAACCGTGCCCTCCACACCGTTTGAGATGATGTAATCACCTATTTTGAACGGCTTTGAAACCATCAGCAGAAAACCGCCCGCAACATTGGAAAGCGAGTCCTGCAAGGCAAGACCGATTGCAACTCCCGCCGTGCCAATTACGGTAATGATAGAAGTCGCGGGAATCCCCAGAATCGACAGCACGATCGTTATCAACAGCACGTACATAATGATTTTAAGGAGCTGCGTGGTGAATTTGGTGACTGTCACTTCCATTTTGGATTTCGACAGCCCCTTTGAAAGCAGCTTCAGCGACAGCTTGGTGATAATCAGTCCGATAATCAGTATTATTACGGCGAAAATGATTTTCGGGACCATTCCCAACATCGCTTTGCCGATATTTCCGAAGAACTCGTTCAGCGCTGAGATGGTTTCTTCGGGATTGTCCACGATTCCCGTAACTGCGTCGCCCAGCGTTGGCTCGTGGCCTTCGGTGTCGGAGACCGCCTCCGATACCGAAGACACGGCGGACTCGGCGAGCCAAATCAACTTTGTGATCATATCAGCCGAACTCCTTCTCGAATGCCGCTACAACCGCATCGGCATCTGCGTCGCGAATCAGCACGGAGATTTCGTCAACACCCGTGGTAATAAGCAGAATCATCGCGTCAAGGCGGTTGAGAATTTCGAAAACGCGCGCCGCAAAACCGATAGTTTCGGTCATCTCATTGGTTTTGATAACGATTTTGCGGTTGGAGCTGTTGATCATCGGCACAACGGATTCCTTTTCGCGCAACTTGGGCATAACTCCCAACAGCTTTGGAGTGTCCTCATCGTTCATCGTGAACCCGAAACTGAAAATCTCCGAGGTCGGCGCAGTCATGGAAATCATATCCACATTGATTTCCGCGTCCGCAACGATTTTCAGTGTGTCCTCCATAATTGTCTTGTTAAGCGGAATGTTGTTGAAAGAAACCGCAGAGACGTTTTCGGTAACTTCAATCTTCATTGTTCAGTCCTCCTTAATGAGATTGCTCATATCGTACATTCCCGCAGACTTGCCGCTGAGGAAAACCGCCGCGTTTACCGCTCCCGCCGCAAACACCTCGCGTGATTGAGCCGAGTGTGACAGCGTAATCACCTCATCGTGCCCCGCGAAAATAATCTCGTGTTCGCCGACAATCGTGCCGCCGCGCACTGAGTGCATACCGATTTCGTCCTTGTCGCGCGGCTTGCGCACGGAGTGACGGTCGTAAACCAGGCGGTTCTTGTTGCCAAGCTCCTCGTTGATAGCGTCCGCCAGCATAATTGCCGTGCCCGAGGGAGCGTCCTTTTTGCGGTTGTGGTGCTTTTCCACAATTTCGATATCGAACTGTCCGCCCAACACTTGAGCCGCTTTTTTTGCAAGCTCCGCTAACAGATTGATTCCGAGCGACATATTAAATGTGAAGAAAATCGGAATCTGCGCGGAGGCGGCAGTAATTTTGGACTTTTCCTCGTCCGAATATCCCGTAGTTCCGATAACCAGCGGAACGCTGTTCATATTGCAATAGGACAGCAAGTCGGGCAGAGCCGAGGGGTGCGAAAAATCAATAATCACATCGGGCTTTTCGGGCAAATCGAACACGCTTTTAATAACGGGAAATTCGCCGTACTGCTCGCCCGCAGTGTCGATTCCCGCGCAGACCGTACAGTCCGCGCGCTCGGAAATCAACTCCGCAATGACTTTTCCCATATGCCCACAGGCACCTGTTATGGCGATTTTTACCATTTTAACAATCCTTTCAAAATTACGAAATCGTTCCCGCCAAACCAAGCTCCGTCATAATACGGGTGAGCTTTTCAACTTGCTCAACCGTCATTGTGCACAGCGGCAGACGGCATTCGCCTGCGGAAAATCCCATAATGTTCAGCGCCGCCTTTACGGGAATCGGGTTTACGTCCATAAACATCGCCTTATCCAGCGCAAGCAGCTTTTTCTGAATCTCAAGAGCCTCGCTGTGCTTGCCCTCAAGGAACTTCATAATCTCGTTGTGCTTCTCACGCGGAGCAACATTGGCGGTTACGGAAATCAAACCTTTACCGCCGAGAGCCAGACAGCATAGAGCCTCGTCATCGTTGCCGGAGTAGATATCCAGATCGGTGTAAGCCGAAATCTGCGCAACAGTGCCCATATTGCCCGACGATTCTTTTACTGCGGTGATATTCGGGTGCTTTGCAAGCTCCTTATACGCGTCAATGCCGATGTTTACGCCTGTTCTGGACGGAACGTTGTACAGCACAATCGGAATATTCACCGCGTCTGCGATAGCGGAGAAGTGCTTAACCAAGCCTCTCTGCGACGCTTTGTTGTAATACGGAGTTACTTGGAGCAGCGCGTCTGCGCCCATTTTCTCCGCCTCTTTGGAAAGCTCTACGGCATAGGCGGTATCGTTGCTGCCCGCGCCCGCGATTACGGGAACGCGGTGGTTCACGCGCTCGATTCCGTAACGGATAACCTCGCGGTGCTCCTCGTCCGTCATAGTCGCGGATTCGCCGGTTGTTCCGCATATAACAAGCCCGTCGATTCCGTTTTCAATCTGCCAGTCAATCAGCTTACCAAATTCCTCATAGTTGATGCTGCCGTCAGTGTGCATAGGCGTAGCGATAGCGGTAGCGCATCCTGTAAAAATAGTCTTACTCATAAAATAATCCTTTCAGTCAAAGGTTTAATCCAAATAGCCCTTAGCGGCAAGCAGCTCTGCCATCTCAACCGCGCCGCCCGCTGCTCCGCGAAGAGTGTTGTGCGATAAGCAAACGAACTTGTAGTCGTACTGTGTATCGGGGCGCAGTCTGCCGATAGAAATCGCCATACCTCCCTCAAGATTGCGGTGGAGCTTCGCCTGGGGCATATTGTCCTCTTCAAAATAGTTGAGGAACTGCTTGGGCGCGGACGGGAGGTTCAGCTCCTGCGGCTCACCCTTGTATTCCGCCCAGATTTTCTTGATTTCGTCCATCGAGGGCTTATTCTCAAATCTTACGAACGCCGCCGCGAAGTGTCCGTTGGATACGGGAACGCGCAGACACTGTGTGGTGATCTGCGGCTTGTCGCACTTGACGATTTCGCCGTTCTCAATGTGACCCCAAACCTTCAGCGGCTCTTGCTCGGATTTTTCCTCCTCGCCGCCAATAAACGGAATCAGGTTATCCACCATCTCGGGCCATGTTTCAAACGTCTTGCCCGCTCCGGAAATCGCCTGATATGTGCACGCGAGAACCTCGGTGATTCCGAACTTGCGCAGAGGCGACAGCGCGGGAACATAGCTCTGAATAGAGCAGTTGGACTTTACCGAGATAAAGCCGCGCTTAGTACCCAGACGCTTGCGTTGAGACTCAATGATAGCCGCGTGGTCGGAGTTCACCTCCGGAATAATCATCGGAACATCGGGGGTGAAACGGTTCGCGGAGTTGTTGGACATTACGGGGCATTCAGCCTTCGCGTAACGCTCCTCAAGAGCCTTGATTTCGTCCTTCTTCATATCAACTGCGCAGAACACGAAATCCACCTTGGAAACGATTTCCTCAACGTCTGCGGTCGCATCGTTAACGATGATATTTTCCATAGACTTGGGCATAGGGGTATCCATCAGCCATCTTGAGCCGACAGCCTCCTTGTAGGTCTTTCCCGCCGAGCGCGGAGAAGCCGCCAGAGCCACCACATTGAACCACGGGTGGTTTTCGAGCAGCGTTGCAAAACGCTGACCTACCATTCCCGTAGCACCGATAATTCCCACTTTGTACTGTTGTTTCATAGTTGATTTCCTCTCTTATTTGAATTTTGCAACCCGCAAACTGCCGTAATTACCTGCGGCAATCACGGAGTCGAATTGCCATAAGCAATCCAACTGTTTTTGCGCGCCGCGTGATAAAATAAAAACCGATGAGCGTAGTCATCGGTAAATGCTTTATAATGCTGCAAAATATTGCGATAGCACTCCATCAAGCATCTCGATGACAGTCATACGCCTGTTCGACGCACAACCGGATATGCACACTCTCGGAAATGTACATTCCTCGGCGAAATTGCCTTTTGCGCCGCAGCTCCCGAAGCTGTAAAGCGGATTTACCGCCCGCCGCGCTACTTTTCAATTCCGCGCCTCTATCAATTACATTATATTGTATCACATTATTTATCTTTTGTCAATATATTTTTCGCGGATTTTACAAAATCTTTTACGCGATTTAATTTTCTGTAATTGACAAAACGCAAATTATATGATATAATATAAAGAATGTTATTACCGTACAGCGAAAACTGCCAACTGAAATAAACGTTTCATTGGGAACTGAAAATATGGTATAATATATTGGAAAATTTATGAATCCGGAGATAAAAAATGTTAAAAAGTGACTTTTATTACGAACTCCCCGAGGAGCTTATCGCGCAGACTCCCGCAGAACCGCGCGACAGCTCGCGGTTGATGAAGATCGACAGGAAAAGCGGCGAAATCGTTCACGACCGCTTTTATAACATATGCGATTACCTGAAAAAGGGTGATTTGCTGGTTATGAATGACAGCAAGGTGTTTCCGGCGCGGATTTACGGGACAAAGCGTATCAACAAGGATGTTGCTTCCGTTGCCCCAAAGGAAACAGGATATGCGGGCGTTCCGTGCGAGTTTTTGCTGTTGAAGCGGAACTCTCTTACCGATTGGGAAACCATGGTAAAACCAGGCAGACGACTGAAGCCGGGGGCTGTTGTGGATTTCCCGGAGGGCTTGTCCGCCGAGGTCCTGGACACGGTTGACGGCGGAAATCGCTTGGTAAGGTTCAGCTTTGAGGGGGATTTTTTCGATATTCTCGACCGAATCGGTCAAATGCCGTTACCGCCGTATATTACCGAAAAGCTCAAGGACAACGACCGCTACAATACGATATATTGCCGCGAAACGGGCTCTGCCGCCGCACCGACCGCGGGACTGCACTTCACCGAAAAGGAGTTCGCGCAGATTCGCGAAATGGGCGTGGACACTGCGTATGTAACGCTCCACGTTGGTTTGGGAACGTTCCGCCCCGTCAAGGAGGACGACATTCTCAACCACAAAATGCACACCGAGCATTATTCGATTCCGCCCGAAACCGCCGAGAAGATACGCGCGTGCAAGGAACGCGGCGGACGAGTGATAGCCGTGGGAACGACCTCATGCCGCACACTGGAAAGCGCGGCGCAAAGCGGAAAATCGGTTGATGACACAAGTATTTTCATCTACCCGGGATACGAGTTCAAGTGCATTGACGGGCTGATCACCAATTTCCACCTTCCCGAAAGCACGCTGATAATGCTTGTCAGTGCGTTTTTAGGTCGCGAAAAGACCCTCTCAGCGTATCAAATCGCCATCGAAGAGCGGTACAGATTCTTTTCGTTCGGAGATTGTATGATGATAGTTTAAGAAGCACCGAATTATTGACGGTTTACCCTGTCGCAGTCAAGGCAAACCGTACAAATCAAGGAAGAGGAACTTACAGATGATTTTATCGGGAAATGAAATAAAACGTCAGATAAATAAAAAGATATTCATAGAACCGTTTGACGAGCGCAGAATAAATCCTAACAGCTATAATCTCTCGCTTGCCGATGAGCTTTTGGTTTATGAGCAAGATTCTTTGGATATGAAACGCGAAAACCCCGTAAAGCGCATTACTATACCACCCAAGGGAATTGTTCTCGAACCGGGAAGATTATATCTCGGAAGAACGGCTGAATTTACCCGCACGGAGGGTTATGTTCCCATGCTGGAGGGGCGCAGCTCCACGGGACGGCTGGGCCTGTTTATTCACGTAACGGCGGGATTCGGCGATATTGGATTCGCTGGGTATTGGACGCTGGAGATTTTCTGCATTCAGCCGATTCGGATTTACGCAGGCGCACAGGTTTGCCAGATATATTATCACACCGTTGAGGGCGATTGCTCCGTGACATATGACGGAGGGAAGTATCAAAATAATTCGAGCGTTCAGCCGAGTATGATGTTTAAGGATTTTGAATAGGGAGCGTACTTTTTATGATTATAGACGCGCACGCGCATATTTTTCCAAATAAGATTGCCGAGAAAGCAGCAACGGGAATCGGCAGCTTTTACGATATGAAGGTGGATTATAACGGAACGCTTGAAACCCTACTGCGAGAGGGCGGGGAAGCGGGAGTTGACCGATTTATCGTTCAGTCCGTTGCGACCGTTCCGACGCAGGTGGTTTCCATCAACAACTTCATTGCCCAAAGCGTGGAAAAATTTCCCGATAAGTTGATTGGATTCGGCGCAATGCACCCCGATTTCGAGGACATAGAGGGCGAAATCGAGCGGATATACGCGCTCGGCTTGAAAGGGATCAAGCTCCACAGTGATTTTCAGAAGTTCAACATCGATGATGAAAAAGCGTTCCCGATTTACGAGAACGCGCAAAGGCTCGGACTGCCGATTTTGTTCCATATCGGCGATAGCCGCTATGATTATTCGTCCCCGGAGCGGCTGCTGAACGTTGTGAAAAAATTCCCGAATCTGACTGTAATCGGCGCGCATTTTGCGGGTTGGTCTATGTGGGATAGGGGCGCGGAGCTTTTTGACCACAGCGGAATCTATACGGATTGTTCAAGCTCGCTGTATGCTATGACTCCCGAACACGCAGCGGAGTTGATCCGTAAAATCGGGGTTCACCGTGTGATGTGGGGAACGGATTACCCGATGTGGAGCGCGAAAGAGGAATTGGAGCGATTCGACCGTCTGCCGCTTACCGACCGCGAACGCGAGCTGATTCTGAGCGAAAACGCGCTTAGATTGATAAAGGCTTGACAATCAAGGAAAAATATGGTACAATAATAATTGACAATTGTCAATTATACATTGTCCATCAATTAAGTGGGGGACGTCAATGAAAATAAACTGGAATCAAAAATACTTCACCATCTCCGTATATGCGTTCGGAACTATCGTTCTCAGCGCGCTTGTTATTTCGCTCATTTACAATTATGAGAAGGTGTCCGAAAGGCTTGCGTTTATCACCACAGTCTTCATACCGATTATTATCGGAATTTTTTGCGCATATTTGTTAAATCCGCTTATGATGAAGATCGAGAGAGGCTTGTTCAAAAAGTGGGCGAACTCCGAAAATAATAAAGCTCGCGGAAGAGCGCGCGTGTTTTCGCTGACGCTTACGATGCTTACTGTGATATTGGTTCTCGCGCTGATTGTCATTCTGGTGATTCCGCAGTTGGTAACGAACGTTGCTGTTCTTTTCAGCAATATGGATTCTTACATTGACTCTGCTCATAAGTTTGTCCTCAATCTGTCGGATAAGTATCCGCAGCTTGCGGAATTTCTGGGAAATCCGCTTGATGACATCGGCGATTTGCTTACGAATTTCTGGAAAGAACATTCGGCGGATATTATGGGATTTGCGGGGAACATCGCCTCGGGAATCTGGTCGGTGTTGGACGCACTGAAGAACATCTTCTTCGGACTTACCATCTCGGTATATCTCCTTGCTAAGAAAGAGATGTTTGTGGGTCAGGCGAAAAAGCTGCTGTTTGCGGTGACTAAACCCGAATTGGCTCAGCGGTTTCTTGGTGTGTGCCGCCGCTCCAGTGAAAAATTTCTCAACTCGATTGTCGGAAGAATCATTGATTCGTTTGTTGCCGCGCTTATGTTTTTCTTCTGCTGCCTTGCTTTCGGAATGCCGTATGTTCCGCTGATGTCTGTAATAATGTTCGTGTTCAATATGATCCCCGTTATCGGACCGATACTCGGTCTTATACCATGCTGCTTGCTGCTGATCGTTTCCGGAAATCCTATAATGGCGATATGGCTTGTGGTAATCAACGGAGTTGTCGGAACGATAGACGGAAACTTTATCGGACCGTTGATTCTTGGCGATTCCACCGGTCTGCCCGCCGTATGGGTACTGATTTCCATTGTAATCGGCGGCGGATTGTTCGGTATTCCCGGAATGCTGTTGGGCGTGCCCGTGTGTGCGGTAATATATATGCTGATTAAGGATATAATCGAGAACAAGCTGAAAAAGCGCCATCTCCCGCCCGACACCTCGCAGTATGTCGGAAATGTGGATTACATCACCTCGGATTATGTATATGAGGCTCCTCCGGAAGCCCCGTCCGAATCTCCCAAGGAATCCGATCCGCCGAAAAAGAGCGCGTTTCCTTTCATGAAGAAACAAAAATCGGAAAAGAAAAACGAAAAAAAATAACCGAAAACCCCTTGACAAACGGGGAAAAATGATTTATAATGTTAATGCGAAACTAAATCAGACCAAAGGAGTTTTTATGGAATATTCCAAATGGACTCTAATGTAATGTGGTTTCGCGTATACTAACGGCAAAATTTCGCGGTAACCGCAATTGAGCCGAAAGACAGCAAACAGAAAGATTACGCGTTTTCGCGCGTGGTTATAATTGTTGCGCGTCTTTCGGGACGCGCTTTTTGTGCGCGTGCCGCAAAAAAGAAAGGACAACAGTTATGAAAGCAAAGAAGATTTTAATCGGCGCGCTTGCCGCGCTGATGTGCGCGTTTTCGCTTACGGCCTGCTCCAACGGCGGAAACTCGGACAGCTCTGACAATGCGGGTGATTCCTCCGTTGTGTCGACCGTAGGCGAGAGCACCGCAAATTCAACCGGCGATTCCGAAAGCTCGGATACTACAAGCGATAACACCTCCGCTCCAAAGCCGGATAAGTTCCGCATCGCCGCGCTTAAGGGACCGACCGCGATGGGCTTGGTAAAGCTGATGGACGACAACGAAACAAACGATTACGGCTATGAGTTCAACATCTATGCCGCTCCCGATGAAATCACTCCGTTGGTTGCAAAGGGCGATATTGACATCGCGTGCGTTCCCGCGAATCTGTGCTCCGTTTTGTACAACAAGACCGAGGGCAAGGTACAGGCTTGCGCCGTGAATACATTGGGCGTGCTGTACATCTGCGAGAACGGCGAAACCGTAAAGTCTGTTGCGGATTTGAAGGGTAAGACCATCTACTCTGCGGGTAAAGGTTCAACTCCCGAATATGCGCTGAACTTTATCCTCAAAAGCAACAATGTAGACCCCGAAAATGATGTTACCATTGAGTGGAAGAGTGAACACACCGAGTGTTTGCAGGCAATGCTGACGGGTGAGAATTGCGTGGCAATGCTGCCGCAGCCGTTCGTAACCACCGCGCAGACCAAGAACGAGAATGTCAAGGTTGTGCTCGACCTCAACAAGGAGTGGGATAACCTCAATCTGGACAGCGTAATGATTACCGGCGGCGCGATCGTTCGCAAGGAGTTCGCGGAGCAGTACCCCGAGGCAGTAAACGAGTTCTTGAAACGTTATTTTGAGTCGGTAGATTATGTGAACGCTAATGTTGACGAGGGTGCAAAGTTGGTCGACAAATACGATATTGTCCCCGAGGCGGTAGCGCAAAAGGCTCTTCCGAGCTGCAATATCGTGTGCATTACAGGCGATGAGCTGAAAACTAAGCTTTCGGGTTATCTCAAGGTGCTGTCCGATACCGATCCCGCAGCGGTCGGCGGAATGCTCCCCGGCGATGACTTCTACTACAATAACAAGTAATCATAAGGGCGGTCGAAAAGCCGCCCTTTTAGTAGTTAGAAATTTCAAAACTCTCTTATGAGATTAATGCAAATCACGAAAGAGAGCACTTTGACGGAGCACAGCGGAGTCAAAGTGCTCGGCTAGGCGAACGAAGTGAGCCGGTTCGTGATTTGCTATTAAAATAAGGTGATTCATATGAAAAAAATCCTGATGATTGCGGCAAGCATTCTGGTGTGGTTGATTCTCTGGCAGATTCTGGCGATGTGTATTGACAGCAAAATTATTCTGGTAACACCGATTGATGTTGCTAGACGTTTGTGGGAGCTGATTCGCGAGGAGAAATTTTGGAAGAGCATTCTGTTCTCTATGGCGCGGATTCTGCTTGGTTTCGCGCTCGGACTGACAACGGGAACAGTTCTGGCAGTGGTTTCGGGGAAGGTTAAGTTCATCAGGATACTGTTCGCGCCGCTGATTTCCGTGATGAAATCAATACCTGTAGCGTCGTTTACGATTCTCGCGCTCATCTGGATCGGCTCAAAGGATTTATCCGTGCTTGTGTCATTTCTGATTTGCGTACCGATCGTCTGCGCGAATATGCTGGAGGGAATTGACAATCTCGACCCCAACCTCGAAGAAATGTCTAGGGTGTTCAAAATCCCGTTTGGGCGGCGGTTTGCGGGCGTGTATCTGTCGCAGCTCCTGCCGTATTTCCGTTCAGCGTCGCGGCTTGCAATCGGACTGTGTTGGAAATCGGGCATTGCCGCCGAGGTAATCGGGATACCGTCCGGGTCAATCGGCGAGAAACTGTATATGTCCAAGGTCTACCTTGAAACAGCGGATCTATTCGCGTGGACAACGGTGATCATCCTGTTGAGCTGGCTCTGTGAGCGGATTTTCATCTCTTTGGTGAACCTGCTCCAACGGCGAATTGAACGAATGTGAGGTGCGGAATGCTTAAAGCCGAAAAAATATGCAAGAGCTTCGGGAATAATACGGTGCTTTCGGATTTCTCCCATGAGTTCAAAAGCGGCGCGGTAACGGCTGTTCTGGGGAAATCGGGCTGTGGAAAATCCACGCTGTTGGATATTCTTATGGGGATTCAGCAGCCCGACAGCGGAAATGTCATGCGCGGCTCGGAGCGGCTCTCCGCATTGTTTCAGGAGAACCGCCTTTGCGAGAATCTCACCGCCTCCTCGAATATCCGCCTTGTTACAGGCAAGCGGATTTCCAAGCCGCAAATCGCCGCAGAGCTTGCAGAGGTAGGTCTGGAGGGGGCTGAAAACTCCCCCGCGCGGACACTCTCGGGCGGAATGAAACGCCGCGTTGCGCTGCTGCGCGCGTTGTTAGCGGAGTACGACATTTTGTTTCTTGACGAACCGTTCAAGGGTCTGGACGAGGACACCAAGCGATTGGTGATGAATTACTGCAAGGAAAAAATTTCTGGGAAAACTACCGTTTTTGTTACTCACAATGAGGACGAATGCGAGTTTTTAGCCGATGAAGTCGTGAGAATGTGAATGGACAGAAAATATTCCAAAAACGCTTGACATAGCGAAACAGGTGTGATATAATATGGTTAAGAGGTTTATTTTGGAAAATAAAGGCAGAGTTTCACCAAATGAAAAAACATAAATCTATTACTGAGCAATAGATTTATTTTACATATAAAAGCTTTTAATCAACACTTTTTATTTGAAGGTACTTAGCATGAAACTATTAAAGAAAATCGTTCCATTTTTTCTGGCTTTGGCAGTCTTTGCAAGCTGTTTTGTCACCGCGTCGGCGGCGACTGCGGTAACCACAGCAACCACAGAAGGCTCTGTTGTAGAGGTTTTAACGATTCATTCGGCTCAACGTTTTTCAGAAACACAAGGTGGTGGCTCATCGTCTTCATCATCAGGTGGTGACAGTGGTCACTCGTTTCTGTCATTTAAGAACACCTATTCAGATCCAATCAGAATAGGTGGATTAAGTGTAGGCAGAGGATGTGAAATAACTTTCGGAACATGGGATCTGAGTGCACATAGAGGCGTATGGTATAACCTTGAATCATATTGCATCAATCATGCAGGTAAAATGCCAAATCGTATTTCTGTGTCAATGAACGTAACCATGTCGCAAGTGGACATTATAAATTTTAATATTGATTTGTCGAGTGACCATTGGAGTTTAATTGATAATTGTTCAGCTTTTGCTACCTTAGTTTGGAATAGTGCTTCGAAATTTTCAGGACCTCAAGTAAGTGCCGGAGCTATTCCCACCCCCCAGGGATTATATAACAGTATAAAAAAGATGGATGGTTGTCAAATAAACCGGTGTGTTCCAGATGCCAAACCTTGTGGATATGTAGAAGTTATCGATGGCTCGAAAATCTTTAAATCCGTTAGCGGAGATAATATCTTTGTGGGTAAAACCGCTAATTCTATATCCATTATAAAAAACGCTGATTTTGTCGTACTCGACAATCCGGTCGCAATCAATGAGGGGGCTGACCTATGAAAAAAACAAAACGAATCATCAACACTGTGTTTATCTCGCTGAATGTGCTTGTAATCATTATGGCGGTAATAAGAATGATGATTGCTAAACATCATATGACTGTCAATCCTTTGGGAAATTGGCAGTGGATTCTTCCCGGAATGCTTTTCATACCACTTCTTATAGTTGTAAATATCGTATGGCTGATTGTGTGGTGTGTAAAAGTCAAAAATAAAGATAATGAATCAAAATAATCAAAAATTTGCCGAGAAATTCCCGGCAAATTTTTTGTGTTTTTTCAAAAAAGGTATTGACAAAATTGTTATCATAGTGTATAATGTTTATATGATATATATACAATTTTAACATTGCATATCTCAAACCGGTAAATCTTTGCAAAGAACCACCGCAAAAAATGCTTGGGAGTTGCAAATCCCCGCGTTTCTTGCGGCGCAGAGGAGTTTTTATGAACATAATAATCACAAATTCGGGAGGAGTTCCGATTTATGAGCAAATCGCCGCGCAAATCAAGGGAATGATTCTCGGCGGCGAGCTTCACGAGGGGGATGCGCTGCCGTCTATGAGGGCGTTGGCGCAGGACTTGCGCATTTCGGTAATCACGACAAAGCGCGCGTATGAGATTCTGGAGTCGGAAGGCTTGATCCAATCGTTCACGGGGCGGGGGAGCTTTGTATCCGCCGCAGACCCTGAAATGATGCGCGAACAGAACCTCCGTGAAATCGAGGGCTTCCTCGGAAAAGCCGCAGAAATGGCGAAAAGCAGCGGCGTTTCCAAGGAAGAGCTGATGGAGATTCTGGGTATGTATTTTGAAGATTGAGAGGTAATTTATGGAAAACTGCATTGAGGTAAAAAATATCACACGCGAATATCCGCAGTTTAGGCTGAACAACGTGTCGTTCAACGTTCCGTGCGGAACGGTCATGGGATTTATCGGCGAAAACGGTGCGGGGAAATCCACCACTATCAGAGCAATTCTGGGACTGCTTAAAAAGGGCGATGGCGAGATAACGGTTTTGGGCGAGAACGCCGATACGCTCACTAACGAAACAAAGGAGAAAATCGGTGTGGTTTTCGATGGACTGTCGTTCCCCGAAAACCTTACCGCAAGCCAGCTCGACAAGGTTATGCGAGGAATCTACAAGACGTGGAACAGCGAAAAATATTTCGGATTTATGAGGAAATTCGAGCTTCCGTTAAATAAGAAGTTCAAGGCATTCTCGCGCGGAATGGTAATGCGCTTGTCCATTGCCGCCGCGCTGTCGCACAATCCGCAGCTTCTGATACTCGATGAGCCGACCAGCGGTCTTGACCCGGTAATGCGTTCCGAGATTCTGGACATCTTTCTGGACTTTATGCAGGACGAGAGCCATTCGATTCTCATTTCAACGCACATCACAAGCGACCTTGAACACATTGCGGACTACATCTGCTTTATCCACAAGGGTGAAATTATGTTCACAGAGGAGCGCAACACAATGCTCGAACGGCACAGAATCCTCAAATGCACCGATGAACAGTTGGGACAAATCGACAAATCGGACATTATCGGAATTAGGCGCGGACGTTTTCAAAGCGAGGTGCTTACCACAAACGCGCAGAAATATCCCGATATTCCGTCAGACGCGCCGACTATCGAAGAGATCATGGTGTTCTATGTAAAGGAGTGACGAGATGAGGGGAATGTTGTATGAGAGCTTTTTGCTTAACCGAAAATGTTTTTTTTTCGCGGGAATTGTCACCGCAGTGGGAACGGCGGTGTGTGCGATTATGATTGCCAATCCCAACAGAACCGCTGAGTCGGTGGGTGTGGCAGGCGCGATATTTATTGCCGTTCTTGCGCTTTCAATCACAGTGTGCAGCGAATGGCTCGGACGGCATCTGGAAAGCAATCTGAAGTGCCGATTTGTTGATGTGACGCTTGCGGGAGGAATTTCTAAGAATCGGTTTGTAATGTCGCTGATGATAGAAAACCTTATTTCAATGGCAATAGGCTTTTTGATGTGTCTTGCGATGAATGGGGTGATAGCTGTTACAGATAAGGCTGTCGGAGGAGATATTCCGTTTTGGGACGTTTTTTACATCAAGCTGGCAGTGGCGATTGCTTTGCTTGTGGGAGTGTTTGATTATATGAGTTATCCGCTGATTATCAAGTTCAAAAGTGCTGAAAAGGCAGGACTTACGATAGGTGTTGTTTTAGGATTCGCTATATTACTTTTTATGCTGCCTTTTAACTGGTACAAGTATAATGTTAGTGAAGAAATCAATTTAATTGAGCCACTCAGAAAATTTATGGACGCTCCGTATTTTATCCCTGTGATTATAGGTGCAGCGGCAGTGATTTATGCGATAGTTTACGCAGTTCTATTGAATAGGGTAAAGAAGGGTGATGTGTGTTGAAAGGGCTTATTCTCAAGGATATTTACAACGTAAGATTCCAGATTATCGGCGGAATTTTCATAATGCTGTACCCAAACATATTGATGTGGTTTTCGGCACCGGATATGGAGTCACAGCAAGCCTTTATGGGTATGCCGGGATTTTTTGGGGTGTTTGTTTACGGAATGCTTAATTATATGACGATAACCGTATGCTCATCGTTTATGCTGAATACGATAAGCGATGATTACCGCACCGGGTGGGCAAAAATGCAGCGCACAATGCCGATTTCCGCAGAGCAAATCGTCGGTGCGAAAATGCTTACAATAGTGATTATTATCGGTATTCTGACGTCAATTTCGCTGGTGTGTAACATCATCGGCGCAATCATCTTGGAAATCCGGATTGAACCAATGATTACAATGCCATTTGTGATGGCGCTTTTGCAGATTATAACACTTTCTGTGGCGGTGGTGCTGGGATACAAATCCAAGGCGCGGCTGATAACTCCCGTGTATATCCTAATGGTTTTTGCGATTGCTGCCGTAATTATTGCTCTGGTGTTCGGAGTGATGAACGGTGTGGTTTCGGTGACAATGCTCCGTGTGATTGCGTATGCCATAGTCCCTGTTATCGCGGCGGCAATTGTGGTGATCTGCCGAAAGGCGAGCAGAAAAGCAGTTGAGGGAGATATTTGACAAATTCCGAATTATGTGGTACAATGGAAGGAGGCAGAGCATATGGCTATTTGGATTGCAATAGGTTTGACATTTCTTTTCGTGTTTCTTGAAGAAAAGGAAAGAAAGAGAAGATAATCAAAAGCAGCCGCTTGCTTGAGCGGCTGCTTTTATTTCATCGGATTCGCGGGTGATTTTATGGAATTTGTGATCGGATTTGTGTTAATCGCCATAATGATGTTGTTTATCGGCTTTGGGCTGTCGGATATTGCCCTGTTGGTAATCGGGATCATTTGCGTAGGTGTGATTATGACAGCGGGATTTTTCGTGGTGAGTATCGTTCTGCTTGCGGTTTCCCGCCGTGTAACCGCGCGGTTTTCGCGGTTCGATGAGGAATCGCGGTTTCCGGTGGCGGTGTACAAGATTGGTGACGAGGAACTGCCGAATATGTTTCCGCGCGAGATGGTAATGCGTGACAAACTCTATGTTCCCGACAAGGACGTATATGTAATGTATTGCAGACTTCGCCGTGCGGTATTCGACAAAAACGCCATAATCACCATTGTTTCCGGTAGCGCGATATTTATTCCTATGGCAGCTTTTGTGGTTTTCGCAGCATTACGTTTTTTTCATATATTTACATAAATTCTCCAACGGTTCTCTTGATTATAAAGTCCGAATCCCCGGTGCTTTACGCATCGGGGATTATTTCGGCATTTTGCATAAATTTAGGCAATCTGCTTGACATTTTTACATAAATAGTGTATAATGAAATTACTATAATTTCCATAAGGAGAATGTATTATGAAAGAGATTACCGAACAGTTTATTCAGTCTATTGCGCCGAATGCTGCAGCAGTGACAAACGGCAAAAAAATCTCCAACAATGGGGATTTCAAGAAGCTCTCGCGCTCCGAGGACGACACGTTGTTTATCGGCGAGTGTCATGGCAGCGGCAAGAATCCTTACATCACGTCTGCGGATTACATTGACCCCGACCACCCCGTATTCCGCTGTAGTTGCCCTTCGCGGCAGTTTCCATGCAAACATTCAATCGGACTGCTGTACGAGATGATGTCGGGCAAGGAGTTTGAAATCTGCGAGATTCCCGAGGATGTTGCAAGAAAACGCGGCAAAATCGCAGCGAAATCCGCGCCTCAAAAAGCTCCTGAGGATATGACCGATGAGGAGCGCGCAAAGCTCGAAAAGAAGAAAGCGTCTGCGGCAAAGACCGCCAAGAACGCCCGCGCGAAAAAACTCCGCACACAGCTTGAGGGACTCGACCTCGTGGAGAAAGCAGTGAATGACCTTGTTTCGGCGGGTCTGGGCACAATGGGCGGAACATCGCTTTCCGCGTATAAGAACCTTTCAAAGCAGCTCGGAGACTACTATCTGGTAGGTCCGCAGAGATTGTTCAACCGTCTGATTATTGAAGTAACCGGGTTTCAGGAGGATAAGTCCGAGCGCCACTACGACAACGCAATAGACACTCTTGAAAAGCTGCATACTTTGATTAAAAAGTCACGTGAGTACATCAATCAAAAGCTCGAAAATGACGATTCCACGCTTGACGACACGATTCTTTATGAGGAATTGGGCGGCGCGTGGAAGCTCACCGAGCTGGAAAATATCGGAAAGTGCAAAAAGAACGCAAAACTCTCGCAGTTGTCATTCTGGGTAACGTTTGACGAGGCACGCGGAGAGTATATTGACACGGGCGCGTGGTGCGACCTTGATGACGGCACGGTATACCTCACGAAGAATTACCGTCCGCTGAAGTCATTGAAATACGTAAAAGAAGAGGATTCTGTGTTCGGCACGGCGGAGATTCCGTCTATGGCGATCTATCCTGCGGATATGAACGCGCGTGTGCGTTGGGACGCGGCGAATATCCGTGATTACAGCGGCGAGGACTATGACAAAATCCGCTCGTTTGCGGTGAAAAAGCTCTCGGATGATGCGAAAGCCATCAAGAATACGCTCAAAAACGCGATGGCAAGTCCGATAATCTACAAGCTGGTCGAGTTTGAGAAAATAGGGAAATGCGCGGACGGACTTGTTCTGAAACAGGAATGCGGCGACACGATTCTGTTGGAGGACTTCCCCGAGGACGAAAAGACTGTGGGACACATCGAAATGCTCCCCGACAGAAAACTGCTGCAAAACGGCACAGCATTATGCGGATTCTGGTATAACGCGGAAAAGCTGCGTCTTGTCGCACAGCCGCTCTGCATAATCCCCAATGGCGAAAACAGAATCGTCAGAT
The DNA here is from genome assembly GCA_014799385.1 of Oscillospiraceae bacterium. Lineage (GTDB taxonomy): Bacteria > Bacillota > Clostridia > Oscillospirales > Ruminococcaceae > CAG-115. The sequence continues at coordinate 108,791 of JAAVIC010000027.1, read as the reverse complement.
TGCTGTATTAAGGGGGCATTTTATGAACTTAACACCTATATATGAGCTTAAGTCCCGCCTGAGGGCGGCGGCAATCGCGGGAACAAATCTGCTGTCAGAGGACTTTCGTCTGAAAAAGGCAGTGGAGGGTTTTGCGCCGCTTGAAAAAGCGTCGCCCGTGTTCGCAAAAATCGGCGAAATGACGAACGCTCTTCTTGCGGATAATTCCCCCGCGAATCTCCTCGATACGATTACGCTTGTAGACGCGGTTATTACTACGCTTGGAACTGTCGAAACAAAGAGCGAAATTTCCGATTTGGAAACTATCGGCGGCGGTGAGATTCTTGAAATTCCGTATTCGCGGCTCTCTGTGGCTATCAACTCGCTTACTGCCAAGGGCAGCGGAAAATTCAACACTTTCAATGATATTCGGGAGAATAACCCCGAATTACTGCGGGATTACCGCGTATATCCCGCTCTGGCGGCGGGTCTGGGCGCGAGTTATACCGAACTTGCGGACGCTGTGTTTGAGGTTGTCAGTGAAATGGGAAGCGGGATGATTCCGTTTCTGAAGCGCGGATTCGACCCAAAGGGTAAGAAAGAAATGGTTCAGCGCGTCAGGGCGATTGAGAATATCGCGGGAGCGGCTGAGAACGAGTTCTATCTTGAACAGCTCGAAGAATCTGAGAAGGACGTGCGGAAAGCGTTGATATACGCGCTCCGTCACGATGACTCCAATGCGGAAAAGCTGATTGATCTTATCAAGACCGAGAAAAACAAGGCAAAGGAAGCCGCTCTTTCTGCGCTTATTTCGCTTGAATGTGAGAAAGCCATTGAGTTTGTAACCGAATATTCGGAGAAAAAGCCCGCCGAGGTAATCTGCGCTCTGGCGCGTGTTTCCTCAAAGTGGACCGGTGAGCTTGCTGCGCGGCTTATTAACGAATTGCTTGTCGACAAAAACGGCAATAAAATCACGCTTTCCGAGGCGGCAGACGTTGATAAAGTCAAGCTGAAAAAATCGGATTTCTGGGCTTTGGAGGCATCTCTCTGGGGAAAATGGGGCGCGGATATCGAGAAGATTTATCGTGAATTTTACTGCGAGGAAAGAATGCCCGCATTGGACAGGAAGCTTAAAACATCGATTCTCGTAACCGATGACGAGGGTATGAAATCTCTTGCCTTGGAGCTTAATTCCTCGCCGAAAACAAAGGACTGCTATGTCTGCTCGGAAGCCGTTATACGGCTGCTGTCGGAAGAGGACAGCTCGGAATGGTTCACGGAGCGGATCAAGGCAGGGTATAATGAGCTTGCCAAGAACAAGGACGCAGGTATAATCACGGTTCTGCGGACAATATACCTTTCGGACGGTAAGTATTATCTGATGAACAGGTGCTACGACCCGATTTCGGACGGGTGGGTTATGAACGATCCGCGAGAGGTGATTCATTCGATAAAGGGAGCGATTTCCGACGCGATGATGAGCTGCCCTTGTTGGGGGTATGATTTCATTCTGGAAGGCTGGATCGATGAGAGCGACCGCGAATACTGCGCGAAAGTCGGGGATTATTTCCTAAGGCGGCTTACGGCTATTAAACCCGAAAAAGTCCACACCGATGAGGAGAACTGGTGCGCGGCATTGAAAAAATGCGGGTTTTACAATGTGGAAAATCTCGCCGTGAATTATCTTAAAAACGTGATGGATAAGGGATTTACATCAAGTGTGGAAAGAGTGATTCAAGATATGCCGGGTGATGACGATTATCGGATTGAACAGGCTAGAATGGTTCTTGAACTTGCACAAAAAGAAAAGCCGTCGTGGTTTGATGTTGACAAATTTAAGGAATGGATTGCTCTGAGATATGGTCATTGGTTTGTAGGAGGATAATATGAATATTGCACCTATTTATGAGCTTAAGTCTCGTCTGAGGGCGGCGGCAATCGCGGGAACAAATCTGCTGTCCGAGGACTTCCGCCTGAAAAAGGCAGTGGAGGGTTTTGCACCGCTTGCCAAGGCATCTCCCGTGTTCGCGAAGATAAACGAAATGACGAACGCTCTTCTTGCGGATAATTCCCCCGCGAATCTGCTTGATACGATTACACTGGTGGATTCCGTAATTACCACGCTCGGAACGCTTGACGTGAAGGACGAAATCGAGGACTTGCCGCTCTGCGAATTTGAGGCGGAAATTATGGATATACCGTGCTCTAAGCTGAAGTCTCTTATTGACGCGCTGACGACTCCGGGCAGCGGTAAATACGAAATCGTTCGCGACGCGTGGGATAATAACCCCGAGCTGTTCAACGATTACCGCGTTACTGAGCCTGTTGTAAAGGCATTAGGCGCGAAATATTCCGAAACAGCGGATTTGGCGGAGAAAATAGTTGATAAAATCGGCAGCCGCATGCTGCCGTTGCTGAAAAAGGGATTCGACCCCAAGGGCGGCTCGGAGATGTTGCGCCGATTCAATTTTATTGAGGATTTCGGCGGAGCGGCTGAGAACGATTTCTATCTCACACACCTCGACAATTCCGAAAAGCTGATGCGTCGGCGGCTTATATATGCGTTACGGTTTAACGCGGAAAATCTCGACCGGCTGATTGAACTTTCAAAAACCGAAAAGGGCAAGTTCAAGCAGGCTGCTTTGGGCGCGATAATCAATATCGACAGCCCCGAGGCGGAGAAATATATCCGCGAGTACGCAGAGAAAAAACGCTATGAGATTTTTTTACTTATCCGTTACGGCTCGTCACGGTGGACGAGCGTACTCACTGCGGAGCTTATGGAGCGGCTTCTGACGGACAATTTCGGAAGTCCGTACCCGCTCTCGCATGCCCCCAATAAGACTCCGGGCAAGGACAAAGCCGCGTGGATGGACTGCATTTACGCGCTTATGGGGAAGTTCGGTCCCGAGGTCGAGGAAATCTACCGCGAGTTCCGTCAAACTCAGAATTTCGACCCGGATATTATAAACCGGGAGCTCCCCGTGTGGCAGCTTGACCGCGTACTCGGTGAATCCATAATTCAAACGGACGATGACGGCTTGAAGAAGCTCGCGATTGAACTTAACACGCAGTCCATAATGAAGGGCAGGTACCCGCTGTCAGAGGTTTTCGCGCGGCTTACGAGCGATGAGGACTGCCTTCCGTGGTTGAAAGAAAAACTGGACAGCGTTCCCACCGATAGGGATCTTATGGACAACTCGCTTTTAAAACCGTTGGAGAGCGTTTATCTCCGTAACGGGCATTACGTTATTTCCGGGCAGCTTTATGCCGATAACGAGCTTATTGACAAACCCATATTCAACTACGGAAAGCTCCGTCAGCCCATTGCTACCAAAGTTACCGACCTTATCCTCACCTATTACAAGGGCGATAATGTTGATATGAAGAATTGGGCAATGCATGGACCGTACTTTGAGAGGGTGATTTATGAATTTATCAATCCCGATGACAAGGAAATGTGTAAACGCGTTTCGGATTATATTCAGAAGTTCCCATTAGAACGGACGGATATTCATCTTTTGAAACGATGCGGCGCTCGAAATGTCAAGGGACTTGCCTATGTTTACGCTAAGGATATGGACAGGTGGGACACATATCTGATGAATAAATGCTTTAAGATGATGATTTTGGGCGACCGCGATTTCAAAATCGCCGAAGCCGAACAATTGATTGAGCTTGCTGCCAAGCGCAAATTGCTATACAAACCCGATGAGCAACAAATAAGATTACTCAGGAATTGGCTTGACGCGAACAGGGAAACTTTGTAACTTAAAATAAAACGAAAGAGAGGATGGCAAATTTCGCAAGCCGCCACGGAAGCGTAACGCAGTGGAGCTTTCGCGGCGAGGCTATCCCGAATAAAAAGTGCAAAGCACTTTTTATTCGGGCGGTGCGGAATTTGCAAATTAAGATATGAATTTAGCACCGATATACGAGCTTAAATCCCGGCTGAGAGCGGCGGCAATCGCGGGAACGAATCTGCTGTCCGAGGATTTTCGCTTGAAAAAGGCAGTGGAGGGTTTTGCGCCGCTTGCCAAGGCGTCTCCCGTGTTCGCGAAGATAAACGAAATGACGAACAATCTTCTTTTGGATAATTCTCCCGCGAATCTTCTGGATGCGATTACACTTGTGGATTCCGTAATTACCACGCTCGGAACGCTTGATGTAAAGAGCGATATTTCCGATTTGGAAACCCTCGGCGGCGGGGAGATACTCAACGTGCCGTATTCTCGGCTCTCGGCGATAATTGACGCGCTTACCACCAAGGGCAGCGGCAATTACAACACATTTAAGGATGTCGCGGAAAACAGCCCCGAATTGTTACGGGATTATCGAGTGCGTCCCGCCCTGGTAACGGGTATGGGCGCGAGTTACTCGGAACTTGCCGATGATGTCACGGAAGCAGTGGAGGGTATGGACAGCTCGATGATCCTGCTGCTGAAAATGGGATTTGACCCCAAAGGCAAAAAGGAGATGGTTCGGCGCATTCAAGTGATTGAAACTCTCGGCGGCTCGTCCGAGAACGCGTTTTATTTGGAGCAGCTCGAAAGCTCCGAAAAGGACGTTCGAAAAGCGCTGATTTACGCGCTATGCCACGATGTAGGCAATGCCGATAAGCTGATAGAGCTTACTAAGACCGAAAAGGGCAAAATGAAAACAGCCGCTATGTCGGCATTGATTACGCTGGATTGTGAGAAATCCGCCGCGTTTTTCGAGGAATACTCAAAGAAAAAGCCCGTTGAGGTTCTTGAGCTTATGGAAAACGTTTCGTCCAAGTGGGCAAGTGAACTTACCGTGCGGCTTATCGATACGGTTCTCGTGGATAAGAGCGGCAATAAAATCACACTTGCCAAGATGGGGGAAAACAAGACGGAACAAAAGTACAATATCAGCGCGAGCGATATAATCGCGGCACTCAGCGGAAAATTCGGCACGGAAATCGAGAAGATATACCGCGAATACGACAACAGGGAAAAGGATATGGATTTGCTGAGTTCCGCTCTCGGTAAAACCATTATTAAGACGGGCGATGAAAATCTCCGAAAGCTGGCGATTGAGCTGAACAATGATTCCAAGATGAAGGGTTGTTATGTTTACGCAGAGGCTGTCGCGCGGCTTCTGGGCGATGAGGATTGCTCCGAGTGGTTTGAGGAACAGGTTAAGAAAGTGTACAGCGCTCCGTATAAAATACGCAATGTTATACATGATGATAGAACCAACAGCCCGATTTACAGAGTCATGAATTTAATCTGTTTCGGCGAGGGAGAATATCGTCTGGCTTTCAGACAGGTTGATTACGCGGATGGTGAAAAATATATATCGTTTCGCTCAAAGCCTATAAATCAGCCGATAAAGGGCGCGTTTACCGATATATTCATAAAATATCCGACAGTCGGCTCAACAACAACGATAGTTTATCGATGGGTTGACATCAACGATAAGGAGTACTGCGAGAAAATCAAAAATCTTTTGATAGAGCAGAGCACTACCGCGTCTGAAACAGGCACGCGTTATTTCCTTTCGCAATTTAAGAAGGTGAACGCGAAAAACATCAAGGGGCTTGCGATGATGCATTTAAGAAATCACCCGAAAGACAATTTCTGGGATTTAAGGGGAGTGTTCAATGTGCTTTGCGGCGATGACGAGTATAAGCTCGCCGAGGCGCGCGAGGTTTATGAGGCTCTCAAAAACGGTAAGCTGAAGCTCGATGTAAAGGAGAATGAAATCGAGGAGTTTATCGGTTGGGCGGAAAAGGAATACGGTTGATTGTATGCAACGCTTAGGCGGCGCAGAAAATTCGGACGCAATAGTCCGCAGAAACGCGATAACAGCGCAGTATTGAGCGTAATGGCTCATAACAACGTAATGGAAACGCAGGCAAATTGCGAAAGCGAGCGGCGCGCAACACCGCTATGCGGTGTTGCGGGTCGCTCGGCTAGTTCACATAAACGGAGCGATGCTCCGTTTATGTGAACGTTTCGCGATTTGCAAATTAAAATAAGGAGTTTGGAAATGCAAGAAATTTTGAGATTACCCGCAGAAAAGCTCTTCGAGGAGGAGCTTAACGCGCTTATCAAGGCGGAAAAAGCCCCGATTCCTCAGGGGTGGAGAATGTCGCCGCGCTCGGTGAAAACCTACATCTGCGGCGGAAAGGTCGGCAAAACGGTTATCACGCCGAAATATATCGGACACGAGCGGCTGGTGGAAATCGCCATCGCAACGCTCGTTACGGACAGAGCACTGCTGCTTATCGGCGAACCCGGAACGGCAAAGAGCTGGCTTTCGGAACACCTCGCGGCGGCAATAAACGGAAATTCGGGTCAGGTGATTCAAGGCACGGCGGGCACAACCGAGGAGCAGATTCGTTATTCATGGAATTACGCGATGCTTATCGCCAACGGTCCCAGCGAGGAAGCAATGCTGAAAAGTCCAGTATTTACCGCAATGGAAACGGGTTCCCTCGCGCGCGTGGAGGAGATTTCGCGCTGCGCGTCCGAGGTTCAGGATACGCTGATTTCGCTGCTTTCCGAAAAGCGTATCTCCGTGCCCGAACTGGCGATGGAAGTCCCCGCGAAAAAGGGATTCTCCGTAATCGCCACCGCAAATACCCGCGACAAGGGAGTAAATGATATGTCCGCAGCGTTGAAACGCCGTTTCAACATTGTGGTTCTTCCCGCGCCCGAAACACTCGGTGAGGAAATGGAAATCGTCAAGTCGCGCGTGGCGCAGCTTTCGGGAGGTCTTGACCTCAATGCCGCGCTGCCCAAGGACGAGGTTATCGAGAAAATCTGCACTATATTCAGAGAAATGCGCAACGGCGAAACTCTCGATAAAAAGCAGAAAGTAAAAGCTCCAAGCGGAGTGCTGTCCACTGCCGAGGCAATCTCGCTGTTGTGCAACAGTATGGCGCTTGCGGGCAGCTTCGGCAGCGGAGAAATCTCCGCCGAGGACGTTGCGGCGGGACTTCAGGGTGCAATCGTAAAGGACGAATCCAAGGACTCCATCGCATGGAAGGAGTACCTTGAGAATATTATGAAAAAGCGTGGTTCTTCGTGGAGCGATTTGTACAAAGCGTGTCGGGAGCTGAACGAATGAGCGGCGTGAATTTTTTCGGTATTCGTCATTTGTCGCCCGCCGGTGCGTTTTATCTGCGGAAATTTCTGGATAATCTCAAGCCCGAAACGGTGATAATCGAAGCCCCGAGCGACTTCGAGGACGTATTGAATGACATTACGCGTGCGGAAACCAAACCTCCGTTCGCGATTCTGGCATACACGAAAAGCGTTCCTGTGAGGACGATTCTGTACCCGTTCGCAGAGTATTCCCCCGAATATCAGGCGATTTTGTGGTGTAAGGAAAATGGTGTAAAAGTGCGTTTTATGGATCTTCCGAGCGAAACGTTTCTCGCGCTCGAAAGGGCTGAATCCGAGGATTCGGATGACGAGGAGTACGAAGATGAAATCGAGGAAACCGATGAATTTGAGGAAGAATTTGAAATGTCCGAGTTGTCCGTTTATGATAAACTGGACATTCTCAGCGGCGAGGATTCTCACGAAACGTTCTGGGAGCGTACATTGGAACACTGCGCGGACGCGGAATCTTATCACGAGGGCGCGAATTTGTTCGGCGCGAAAATCCGCGAGTATAGCTCGAAAGACGAACATGATTTTGCGGAGCTGCAATTGCGTGAAATCCATATGCGAAAAATAATCCGCGAGGTGGCAGAATCGGGAATCGCGGCAGAGAAAATCGCCGTGGTAACGGGTTCGTATCACGTTGAGGGACTGAAAACGTGGGCGGAAACCGAAAAGCTGCCGGAATTTCCGAAAACTGAATGTCTGCACACGTTGATGCCATATTCGTATTATCGGCTCTCGACCCGTTCGGGATACGGTGCGGGGAATAAGGCTCCCGCGTATTACGAGCTGATTTGGGAGGGCTTGAACCGCAACGACAGCCTGTTTACAGCGAACGCGTATCTTACTAAAATAGCGGAATTTCAACGTCAAAAGGGGAATGCCGCGTCATCGGCACAGGTGATCGAGGCTGTAAGACTTGCGAAATCACTGGCGGAGTTGCGCGGCGGAGGAATGCCCGTACTGCGCGATTTGCGCGATGCGGCGCAGACCTGTATCGGCGATGGGAGCTTCGCGGCGGTTTCGATTGCGACCGCCGATACCGAGATAGGAACTAAAATCGGCGAGCTGCCCGAGGGAGTTTCGCGCACAAGTATTCAAGATGATTTCTATCGCGGATTAAAGGATTTGAAACTCGAAAAATATCTCTCTGCGACCGCACAGGATTTGTCGCTTGATTTGCGTGAAAACCGCCGCGCTTCAAGTGAAAAATCCGCTTTTTTGGATTTGAATCGTTCATTCTTTTTGCATAAGCTGCGCGTGCTGAACATTCCGTTTGTGCAATATCGGCAGTCGGATCAGGACAACGCGACTTGGCGCGAGGAATGGTCACTGGTTTGGACACCCGAGGCGGAAATCACGTTAGTGGAGTCCGCACTGAAGGGCGACACGGTGGAACTTGCAGCGGCATTCGCGCTTAAAGAGCGCGTGGAGCAGGCTCAGAATATGTCTGAGGTAGCCGCCGCGATTGAGGACGCGTTCTTCTGCGGAATGGGCAGTGCGGCAACATATGCGGCTTCGGCACTGCAAGCGATGGCGGTGGACGCAGTTTCGTTCGAGGAACTGGCAAAAACATCGTTCCGCCTGTCCAATTCCATCACCTACGGTGATATTCGCAAGGCGGATTGTGAGCCTATCAAGCCGCTTCTGGAGCAGTTATATCTGCGCGCGTGCTTGATTTTGCCGAATAGCTGCGTGTGTGATGATGAGGCAAGTCAATCGATTGCCGGGGCGATGGATACACTGAACTCCGTGGAGTTGGCACAGGATTTCCTCGACACGGAGAACTGGCTTCGTGCGCTATGGGAGGTCGCAGGTCGAGATGATTTGAACACCAAGCTGTCGGGATTTGCGGCAGCGGTTCTGTTGGAGCGGAACCAAATGACCAACGAACAGCTTAAAATCGAGGTTTCGCGCCGTCTTTCACTCGGAACTCCCGCCGATTTGGGCGCGGGCTGGTTCGAGGGATTGACTATGAAGAACCGTTACGCGCTGATTGCGCGGCAGTCGCTTTGGGAGAGCCTTGACGAATATGTTCAGAGCCTTGACGATGAGGAATTTAAGCGCGCTCTGGTTTTTTTGCGCCGTGCGTTCGCGGATTTCTCGCCCGCCGAAAAGGACAGCATCGCCGAAAACCTCGGCGAGGTCTGGGGACTTAACGGCGCAGAGGTAAGCGAGATTCTCAATGCCGAGCTGGATTCCGCCTCCCAAGAGCAGATTGACGCGCTGGGGGACTTTGATTTTGATTTTTGAGCCTATAAAAAGGAGCAATTCCCATGATGATATTAAAGGGTAAATACAACACGGCAAACGTCTACGCAAGCGTAATTGAAGACGAAGCATCGGCGCAGATAATCGAGCTGCTTAATCAGCCTTTTGCGGCGGATCAGCGAATCGCGATTATGCCCGATGTCCATGCGGGGGCTGGCTGCGTAATCGGAACAACAATGACGATAACCGACAAGGTTGTTCCGAACCTTGTCGGCGTGGACATCGGCTGCGGAATGGAAACAGTAAAGCTGAAGGAACGGGAAATCGACCTTCAAAGACTTGACGAATGTATTCGCGGGAATATTCCCGCAGGTATGAATATTCGCTCGTACAGGCACAAGTACGCTCAGCAAGCGGATTTGAAGAGCCTTAAATGCAGTGCGCATATCGATCCGGATCGTGCAAAGCTCAGTGTGGGGACGCTCGGCGGCGGGAATCACTTTATCGAAGTCGACAAGGATAAAAACGGAAGTCTGTACTTGATCATACATTCAGGCTCTCGCCATTTGGGAGTTGAAACCGCCAAATTCTATCAGAATGAGGCTTTCAGACGGCTTTCCAAGCCGGACAGACAAGAGATAAACGCAATCGTGGATTCCTTGAAAAAGCAGAACCGTCAAAGCGAAATTCGGTCCGCGCTTGCGGAATATCAACGAAAATTTCCCGATATTCCCAAGGATCTGGCTTATTGCGATGACGAGCTTTTTGATTCGTATATTCACGATATGAGGATAGTTCAACGGTTTGCCGCATTGAACCGAAAAGCGATGGTTGACGAAATCGTGAACGGAATGGGACTGCACATTGACAAGCAGTTCACCACGATTCACAATTATATCGACATTGATAATATGATATTGCGTAAAGGCTCGGTAAGCGCGCAGAGCGGCGAAATTCTGCTGATTCCGATAAATATGCGTGACGGAAGTCTGATTTGCAAGGGCAAGGGAAATCCCGATTATAATTACTCCGCGCCGCACGGAGCGGGGCGGCTGTTCTCAAGAAACCAAGCAAAGCAGAACTTCTCCGTTGAGGATTACCGAGACGAAATGCGGGGAATTTATACAACGTCCGTAAACGAGAGCACGCTTGACGAATGTCCTATGGCGTACAAGTCGCTGGAGGATATTGTCGGAAATCTCGGCGATACAGTGGAGATTTTGGAGCAAATCAAGCCGATTTACAATTTTAAGGCGAATTAAAATCCAATTTCAGTATTTGACAAAATTGCCAAGATGTGCTATAATTATTTTAATTCAAATCCAAGGAGGAAGAAATATGAACAGTAATGACATTATCTCTCAAAAGCTCCCGCGCGTTTGTCGAAGTGAGGGCAAGGACTGCTATCTCGACCCTATCAGAGAAAAGCTGATTTGTGTAACTCCCGAAGAAGCTGTGCGGCAAAAAGTGATTTCGTATCTTCTTAAGGTGATGAAAATTCCCAAGGAGCTGTTGGATGTTGAGGCGGCACTTGTGGATTATGGAGTAAAATCGCCGCGCCGCGCGGATATTTTAATTCTGAATGAGGATGAGGAAGCGAGATATCCGATTGCGGTAATCGAGTGCAAAGCCCCCGATGTGGCTATTGATGACAGAGGAGTGGAGCAGGTCTGGGATTATTGCAAAAAACTTCATGCGGAATATGCCGTGATTACAAACGGCTACGATTTTCGGTTTTACCACTATGACAATGACGAGAAAGATTTTGAGCCGATGGACGACCTCCCCGATTATGAGGAAATGCTCGAAGTAAAGGTTTATGATTATACACCGCCGAAACCGTTTTGCCGTATTCCGTTCAATAAAATCTCATTTTTTGTGGACAAAATGGAGGAATATAATGAATTTTTGGCAGTTTATTCAAGCGCAACGGTAAAAAAAATCGCTGTAAATTTGTATGAATGCTTTATGGATACTGATCATAAAATGCCCGCAGGCAAGTATAAATTGTTTACTTTGATTAAAGATTACGGGGTACGTAATTTAACGTGTGGAAATCCGAGTGGTTTTAAATATAACGGTAACTATCGTTCGTTTTTAATTAGATATAAGGGAAGCATAAAGTTTATATCATTCGGGATTCAACCTTACAGCGAAAGCGAAACAATTCTTTGCATTGCCATAGACAACAAAAAAACATCTCACCATGCTTTGCAATACGCACTTGATAGGTGTCTTTACATTGATGAAAAAACTCTGTTCTTTTTTCACAAAGGAAATATCTCTAGAAGTAAAACAGTCGATTTGCAAAAAATTATAAAACGTAGATACTCACAAATATTGGGCGAAAAAGGTCTTAATCTAGGTGAATTGGAATTTGATAGGCAGTGGAGATTCGATGATGATGAAGTTATCGAATGGGCGGAGAATATGATTTCCTATGCGTTAATTCGTGACGAGTTTAGGGATATGCTTAAAAATCAGAAATTGCAGAATGCTTAACGGGGGCTAATTATGGAACATACACAAGAACTGCAACGCTGGCGGCTGATTCTCGGACAGGAATCGCAGGAACGCTTTTCGGGAATGAATATGCCCAGGCTTAGCGAGGAACAAATGCTGATGGACAGCGCGTTGGCGGCGATTTATAACAGCAGCGGCGGGTTTGCGGGAGGCAGTGGCGGCGGCAAGGGACCGTCCAATCCTAAGATTTCGCAGTGGCTGGGCGATGTGCGTACCCTGTTCGACAAGGACTTGATCAAGGTGATTCAGAGTGACGCGATTAATCGCTGCGGCTTGAAACAGTTGATTTTCGAGCCTGAACTCCTCGAAAATATCGAGCCTGACATAAACCTTGCGTCTACGATTCTGACGCTTAAAGATATGATTCCTAAACGTTCAAAGGACAGCGTTCGCGCGTTCATCAAAAAGATTGTCGAACAAATCAATCAACTGTTCGAGCAGGACATTCGCCGCGCTGTCACCGCCGCCGTCAACAAGCACGAACATTCACCGATTCCGTCCGCGGCGGCGTTGGACTACAAAATGACGATTCGGCGGAATCTGAAGCACTATTCGCCCGAGCTGCACACTATTGTCCCGGAGCATTTCTTCTTTTTCGAGCGCGCGTCAACCTCGGCGGCGAACAAATGGACGGTAATCCTCGATATTGACCAGAGCGGCTCTATGGGCGAATCGGTGATTTACTCGTCCGTGGTGAGCTGTATTCTGGCGAGTATGAGCGCGCTGAAAACGCATATTGTCGCGTTCGATACGAACATAATCGACCTTACCGAAAAATGCGATGACCCCGTGGACTTGCTGTACGGATTCCAGCTTGGCGGCGGCACGGATATTGACAAGTCCGTAATATATTGCCAGCAGTTCATTGAGAATCCGAAAAAGACGCTGTTTTTCTTGATTTCCGACCTTGAGGAGGGCGGAAACCGCGCGGCGTTCGTGCGCAGAATGGAGGAGATAAAATCCTCGGGGGTAACGCTGATTTGCCTGCTTGCGCTGTCGGACAGCGGCGAACCGTACTACGACAAGCAGATGGCACAGCGGCTCTCCACCCTCGGTATTCCGTCATTCGCGTGCAGTCCGCAAATGCTGCCGGAGCTGCTCAGCCGAGCGTTCAAGGGTATGGATCTGTCGGATTTTTCCAAATTGTAAACGTAATCCGTGAAGATTTGAAAAGGAGAAACAAATGGGAAGATTTTCAAAAACAACGCAAATCAAGAACAACACCGACCGAGTGGGCTTTATAAGCGCGTTCAACGATGTAATGGCAAAGCGCGGCTTTGTGCCGTGCTCGGAGGATGAGGCGGCAAAATCGTATTTGTTTGCATTTAGTGAGGGTGGCTGGGTAACGTTCACGTCGGAATCGGAAGATGTTCCGCAAGTGGCGAAAGAGATGAATGTTACAAGTTTTTCCGTGGAGGTTGTGGACAGCGATTTCGCGATTCTCACGCTGAACAACGGCGATACCGTAATCTTCGGAGATGGTTCGGGGTATGGAATTGAGGATTCCCCCAAGGGTGAGCGAAAGTTCTGGGAGCCGCTTTTAGCAGATGGCAAAATTTGGGAGCAGTTCTGCAAGGTTAGGGACAAGCATGAGGTCTTTGTTGAAGACGCACTGTGCGAAGCCGCGCCGATACTGGGAATTGATACCAAGTACATAATCGCGGATTATAATGAACTTCTCGACATGGCGGAGAGCGACGAGAATATTGAAACGCTTTATTTCAAGGAGAAAACCGCCGACAAGAAAAGCAAGCCCATGACGCTGAACGCGGCATTTGTAAAGGTTTTCGGAGAGGCTCTTGAGCCGCTGGGGTTTAAGAAAATAAAGAGCAGATATCCATATTTCGTACGAGTTGTTCCGGGCGGGGAGATTATTCATGTAATAACAATTATATCGGAACAAGGTTTAACGCGAAGTGAAAAAGCATTTAAAATTCGCGGTGGAGTTGCTACGATATACAGGGGAAAAATAGACCTAACTATTAATCCTCGAAATTCAAATTGGTTTATAGAAATTACCGATGCTTATTCTAAGACACATCAGTTTGAAAATAATTTCGAGATGTTCAAAAAACTTAATCGGTTTATCTATGTCACGAACAATCATCATTCAATGACAGAGACACTTGTCAATGCGCTCGGCTATACAAAACAGTCAATGGCAGAGGCACTTGTCGATGCGCTCGGCTATACAAAACAGTTTTTGCTGCCTGTGCTTGACAATGTAACAACTCTTTCGGAATGTGCTGATTTTTATTGGTTATTTCATCCAATGATCCTTTCAATTTATTACGATAAAGATTGGGGAATGGCTAAAGACCTTGGTCAGAGTGAAGGTCTTATGTTGTTTAAGATTTATAATACCCGAGATTATGAAGCTAAGTCTATGGAAGGGATAGAGAGGTTTAAAACAGAAATGCTTTACGCGATGAAGACAGGCAGAACCGGATATACACCAGAGACTCTCGATTTAGCTTGCAAACGTGCGGAGGAACAGACGAAAAAAGATGTGACCGATTTTGATGAATATTTCAATCGCCCACAACTTAATGCTGATGTTCTCAATGAATTGAAACGTCGTAAGAAAGAAAATATTGAAAAGTTAAGGGGGTATGGAATCGAAATATAAAATTTTTCAAGCAAAAATAGGATAAAAACGAAACAATTCCCTTTAATATTTTTCGCTGACGAGAAAATAATAATAGCGCAAAGGTTATTTCGGATTGATTCCGAAGATGTTTTGAAAAACCTTTGTTATAAATTTGATTTCAAGGAGAATTGTTATTATGTCTAATAAACAGGCTAAGGCTAATCTGAACAACATTAAGATGCAGGCAGCAAACGAAGTCGGCGTAAACCTTAACAACGGCTACAACGGCGACCTCACCGCAAGACAGGCAGGTTCTATCGGCGGTATGATGGTTAAGAAAATGATCGAATCCTACGAGCAGAACGCTAAGTAAATTCGCAAAATCCCCCGGGCAGCAGTCCGGGGGATTGTTTTATTTACCGAATTTATCCGAGTTTCAGGAGCTTTATCAGCGTGGGAATCGCAAGCTCGAATTTCACACCGTACCAGTGATTTTCATCGCCGTGAGTTTTCTCAATGCACTCCAATGTGAAATCGGCGGCAATTTTCGCGGACTCAAACGCGGAGAGGTCATTTTCCAACGCACCCACAAACGCGGAAGCGTACACATCGCCCGTTCCGTGGCAGCCGCCCGCGATTTTGCGGTGTTCATAATAGGTCTGTTTTCCGTTTTCGCACACCAGCACGCCCGTTTTTTCAGGAGAATATCCCACACCCGTGAGAATTATCGTCTTTGCGCCGTTATCCGTAAGCCGTGAAATCAGCATATCTGTGTAGGAGCTGTCGTATTCCTCTTTGTATTCGGAATCCGTCAGCAGAGCCGCTTCGGTGATGTTTGGGAGGATAATGTCTGCCGAGAATACCAGTTTTTTCATAGCATCCACAAACACGGAATCAAATCCCGCGTACAGCTTGCCATTATCTGCCATAGCGGGGTCTACGATCAGTCTTCCGCCGGACTCAAGACGGCTTGCGGCGATGTCCTTTACATAGTCGATCTGTTTCGCGCTGCCGAGATAGCCCGTGTAAACAGCGGAGAATCCAATATTTTCCTTTTCCCATTGTTCGCGGATTTTCGGCATATCCTCGGTGAGGTCGGTGAATGTCCACCCCGAAAAGCCGCCCGTGTGGTTTGACAGAACCGCAGAGGGTAAAATCGCGGTTTCAAGCCCCGCCGCGCTCAAAATCGGCAGAGCCACGGTGAGCGAGCACTGTCCAACGCAGGAAATATCCTGAATGGTTAAAATTCTCTTGTACATAATATGTTTTCCTTTCCTATATATTGAAATTCCCGGTAACAATGCGGTTTATTGATTATATGCGGTATCGTGAAAAATCCGTCTATCAATGCGGAACTCCCGCGCAGTTGTTCAAAAGTAATGCGGAACAGAGGAACCATCCCGCGCAGTTTTTCCGGTTTCGCGAAGCGAAATTGCGGACGAAGTCCGCAAAGGAAAAAGTGCGCTACTAAAGAGCTGAGGTCAAGCCGCTTTGCGGCGCAGACCGAAGCCTTTAGTCAACGAGGAAATTCCCTCGCGCGAAGCGCGGGGGAATTTCCTCGTTGCTGGCGGAAGCGGTGGGATTCGAACCCACGAGCCCTTGCGGACTACTTGATTTCGAGTCAAGCCCGTTATGACCACTTCGATACGCTTCCGTAACATAATCTATTATACACCAAAATTTTGCATTTGTCAAGGGGTAAAATAAAATTTTTTCGGATTTTAGGAAAAACCGCGCTGCGCTCTGCCAAAATAGGAAAATTCCGTAAAAAACACTTGACATTTGCAAAATAATAAGGTATTATAAATATAACAATTGAGAAAGGGCAGGGGCTGCGGCTCTTGTGACGGTATGTGATATGGAACTTGACGTTTTGAAGGGGCTTCGCAGAAATTTGGTTTTGCTGTCGATGTTGGAGCTGATAGGCGGATTGTTTTTTATAATCCGCAATGATAATTCACTTGAATTTATTATAGTGATACTTGGTATAATTGCTGCTGCATACGGAATCATAACCTTTTTTACATGGTTGGTGAAGAGAGACAAGAGCGGCGCGACACCGGTAATCATCACTTCGGTGCTTGGAGTTGTCGCGGGCGCGCTGCTGATAATCTTTGCAAAAAGCATTCTGCCGTTTGTGGCATTGGCGGCGGGAATATTCGCGGGGATTTTCGGAGTGGTAAAACTTCCGAATATGTTCTCGCTGAAAAAGGCGGGCTATAAATTGTGGGCAATAATTCTTATTCCGATTGCGCTTACTGTTGGAGTTGGGATTTTCGTTGGACTTAACGCATTTAAGCCCGATTTTCCGAGTAATGTCGTATCTATTTTACTCGGTGTGGCATTGATCCTCGGCTGTGCGGCGGATATAATGGCAATCGCGGGCGCGTCCAACGTACAAAAGGAATTGAAAACTTCCAAAGAAATTGACGTTATCAAAGAGGACAAGTAGTCGGGGAGTATAAAAATGAGCGAGGTTCATCGAATCAAATGCGGTAACGGCAACTGCTACATTATCGAAAACGGAGCGTGCGGAATTTTAGTTGACACAGGGAAAAAGGAGTTTTTACAGCGTGTAATTGATGCGTGCAGGCAATACAATGTTAAAATGATTGTACTAACTCACGCGCATTTTGACCATGCGGAAAATGCGGCACAAATTTCCGATATGCTCGGAATACCGATTGCGATGAACGATCGAGATTGTGATTTGATCAAATCCAACACAAATCAGGGTCTTTCCGCGTCAACGTTTTTGGGGAAGATTGTTTTGTCTGCGTCACTCAAGGACTTTGCTGTCCGTACAATGCGGGAGTTTAAGCCGGATGTTCTGTTGAATGATGGGGATAACTTGTCCGATTATGGAATTGACGCTCGGATTATCTCTTTACCGGGGCATACTAACGGTTCTATAGGTATTGACGTTGATGAAGAACATTTAATTGTCGGCGATGCGTTGATGAATATGTTCTATCCCACGGTTTCAATGCTTTATCACAATAAAGAAGAAATGCTTGAAAGTGCTCGTAAAATCAGCAAAATCGGCTATAGAATCATATATTTCGGACATGGCAGCCCCAAACCTAACAGACGATGGGCATAATTTTGACTAAAGCAACACCGCACAGTCATCACAATATTGACTAATTTCATTAAAATGGTTGACAACGGGAAAGCAATGTGGTATAATTAAAGAGAACATTATATCCTTACAGAAAAGGGCGTTTAATTTGAATCAACTCTGATTGGGAGCTAAAAAATTTTTCAAAGGAGATTCCGCTATGACGGCGTTCAAGGTCTTTTTGCGGTATACGGCGTTTTGGATTGCGTTTGCGGTTACAACGGCGGTTATGCTTGCGATGCTTACGGCGGCGGTTATCGGCGTGCCCTTGGGAGCAATGATGGCGGTGTTCGGTGTGGCTGTTCTGATGTTTAAGGCGGATTTCGTAATCACAGAGCTTGCGCCGCAGGTAATGCTTTTCGGCGGACTGTCGGCGGGATTCTTCTCCGCATCTCTCGGACTGATTGCCGTGAAACTGGGATTCCTTATATCGCGCGGTTTTATCAAGGTAAGGCGGCGGTGCGACAAGCTCCGCGGGTGGTAACATGTAATGGAAAAGAGCATTAACAGGCTTTTGGTTTTCACATTGGTTTGCGGAATCTTCTTCGCGGGGATTACATTCTTGTTCCGCAATGCCGAGCATGACAGCATAAGCGAGGGCGACCGCAGCTTTCCGTTGTGCGAGTATATAGATGTAAGCCTTGCGCGGCTTCCGGTGACGGTGATTCCGTATGACGGAGAGGAGATCCGCGCGGTGTATAAAAACGACCTCCCGCTTGATTTCGAGACCGGCGACAACAGTCTTGCCATAGCCGAGAGCAACAAGTTTGTTGTGTCGTTGTTCGCGGGAAAAAAGTCGGAGTTTGAGTTGACGTTGTATCTTCCGCAGCATATTTACCGCGAGATTTCGATTTATACAGGCTCCGGCAGCATAAAAATAGGCAGGGTCGACTGCGGACAAACCAGACTCTCCACCGAAAGCGGTAATATTACCTGTGAAAACACCGTTGCGCTTACAAATATTACCACCACAAGCGGTTTTATCGATGTGGATTTTGAAAATGTCGTTGACGGCTGCGAAATCCTGTCGCGAAAGGGCGATGCAAAATTTACCGTGCCGGGGGACAGCTCAATGGCGGTGGATTTTGAAACCGACAGCGGCAAGTGCGAAACCGAGCTGTGGAACGGAGATCCATACGGAAGCAGATTCTATGGATATAACGGGGGAAACAGGGTTATTCACGCGGTGATAGAGCGTGGCACTTTGGTGATAAATATTGTTGATTAACGATATGGAAAGGGATAAAACTATGAAGAATTACAGACAGCTTTTAACAGTAGCATCGGAATCCAAGCAGCAGTTTTTCAATCTTTCGTATGAGGTTGAGGAATGTGTGCGCAGAAGTCAGGTTACGGACGGATTGTGCGTAATAGCGTCGCAGCACACCACATCGGCGGTGTTTCTTGAGAACGACAACGAGGATCTGTATGCCGATTGGTCGCGTGTTCTGGAGAAGCTCACCGAGGGCGATACCGCATACAAGGTTGACTATGAAAGTGCGGGAATCGGACATCTGAAGCAGATTATTCTCGGCGCAAGCGTGGTGGTTCCCATTTCGGACGGACGGCTCGATCTCGGTCCGCGGCAGTATATTATGTACGGCGATTTCGATGGTCAGCGTGAAAAGAACGTCCTTGTTAAGATAATCGGTGAGTGACGAATGCTTGACCGTTTGAAATCTGTCGGGGCTTGGATTTACGACAGGCGCGCGTATTTTCTTGCGGCGTTGCTGCCTGCCGTTTTGTTGCTGTGCGCGTATATGTTTTTCGGCGTTTATCCGTTTGGAAAACGCTCTGTGTTGGCGCTGGACTTAAACGCGCAGTATGTTTACTATTTTGATTATATGCGCGATGTTCTGAGCGGGAAAGAGAGCTTGTTTTACAGTTGGTCGGGTTCTCTCTCCGGAGAGTTTTTCGGAACCTTTGCGTACTATCTCGCAAGCCCGTTTAACTTTATTGTGTGGGCGTTTCCGCGGGCGTGTATCACCGAGGGCATAATGACGATGCTGTTGGTGAAATCGGCGGCAGTCGGCTTTACAAGCGCGGTTTATCTGAAAAAACAGCGTGGATTTTCAAATCTCACCGTGATTTTATTCTCGGTGAGCTTTGCGCTGTGCGGATATTTTATGGCTCATACGCTCAACCCCATGTGGCTGGACGGGCTGATCGCTCTTCCGCTTGTGATTATGGGCGTGGAGCGCGTCTGCGATGAAAAAAGATTCCTGTTGTATACTCTGTCGCTGCTGTACATCTTCATCGCGAATTTCTACATCGGATATATGGTCGGGATTTTCTCGGCACTGTATTTCGCGTATTACCTCGCGTCCGGACAGTCGGAGGTTAAATCCGCGCGTGAATTTGCGAAGTCCGTGCTTGTATACGGACTAAGCTCGGTATCCGCGATAATGCTTGCGTGCCCGGTGCTGATTCCCGTATTCAAGGCACTTCGCAACGGAAAAATCAGCGGGGAGAAAACGGATCTCCCCCTTGCTGAAAATTTCAATCTCGCGGATATGCTTATAAAGCTGTTTCCCGCGACCTACGACACCGAGCGTCCCGAGGGATTGCCCATGTTATATTGCGGAACATTGGTGCTGGTTTTTGCGGCAGTGTATTTTGTGTTACGGAAAATTCCTCTGCGGCGGCGAATCGCGGGCGGCTTTATACTGGGGATTATGGCACTGTCGATGTATATCAAGCCGGTAGATATGCTGTGGCACGGCGGACAAGTCCCTGTGTGGATGCCGTTCAGATACGCGTTTACAGTGGTGTTCCTGTTGGTGATTTTCGGCGCGGAGGCATTTGAGAACATTGAAAAAACGCGTATGAAAACCATCGGCGGTGTGTTTTTCCTGTTGTTGGGAACGCTGCTTTTCTGTGACTATTATGCCGGAAACAGCCACTTTGACACTAAGCTCGTAATTGTGATTCCGCTGATTGTATTGGGGATTTTCGCGGCATTTCTCGCGGCTTACAGAAATCACCGCAATAAGGTGATGAACCGCGTGCTTGTCGGACTTGTCTGTGTGGAGTTGCTGATGAATTCCATCGTTTATTTGCGCAAAATGCACAGCGATGTGTATTATTCCGAACGGAGCAGCTACGTTGACGATATTCCCAAAACACGGGAAATCGTTGACCAACTCCGCGAATATGACAACGGATTCTACCGCACCGAAAAAACCTTCCACCGCACGGTAAACGACCCGATGGCGGTCGGACTGTACGGAGTTTCGCACAGCACCAGCGTATACAACGAAAAAGCACTCGCGCTGCTGCGGACGCTCGGCTACGGCGCGCGCGACCATTATTCCAGATATGACGGCGCGACATCTCTCACCGATGATATTTTCGGTTTCAAGTATGTGCTGTCCAAGGACGAGAGATTTGTTCCGTATTCCGAAACCGTGCCGATTGAAAATGACAGCGATGTGACGGTTTATGAAAATCCCGATGCGTTTGGGTTGGCGTTCCTCGCGGATTCGGGGGTTAATCATTCGATGATCTCGGGAGATCCGTTCTCCGCTCAAGAGGAGTTGGCGGGGCTGCTTACGGGTAATCCCATTGAACTGTATCACCCGATAACGGACACGATTTTCGGGTGTGAGAATATCAACATCGGTTCGACCACCGACAATCATATTTCCTACAAAAAGCGTATAAAGAGCGAGTCCGCGTCGATTTATTACGATGTGGAAATGCCGGAGAGCGGCAGAGCGTATCTCTATTTCCCGACCGATTACGAACGCAATTGCGACCTGTATCTGAACGATGAGTATTTCAAGAAGTACTTCAACAACGAGAATCACACCATTGTGTGTCTGGGAGAATTTTCCAAAGGGGAAACGTTCAAGGCGGAGCTGAAACTGCTTGCCGATGATGTGTACATCAAAGAGGCTCAGTTCTTTTACACCACGGACGCGGAAATCTCCGCGTGGAACGCGCAAATCCGCGCTATGAACGAAAATACCGCCGTTACTCGGACGGGAAAAGCCGAATTGGAAATAAATGTTTCTGCGTCTGAAAAACAGGTACTGTTCACCTCGATTCCGTATGAGGAGGGTTGGAGTGCTGAGATTGACGGCGAGAAAGCCGAGATTTCCGCTTGTGTGAACCGCGCGTTGATGTGCGTTGAAGTTCCGCCGGGAGAGCATAAAATCACGTTGAAATTCACCCCCGCGGGAATGAAAGAGGGGCTTATCTGCTGCGGATTCGGCGCGGTTATTCTCGCAATCTTGATTGTGCCGAATCTTTTGCCGCAGAAAGAGAAAACGGAGGAAAACGATGAATAATTTTGAGCGTAAGCAAAACGGTTTGCCATATATCGCCGATGACGAGTGCTTTAGGATAATGCGCGAAAACCGCGCTCGACTGTACGAGTTCAACAATTCCGATTGTTGGAGCGAGGAGGGCGTAAAGCGCTCCGATACGCTGATTCGCGGAATCCTGGGCGGCGCGGGCGAGAACCTCACGATCCTGCCGCCGTTTCATTGCGATTACGGCAGCAACATCACTGTCGGCGATAACTTTTTCGCGAATTACAACCTTGTGATTCTGGACGTTGCGCCTGTTACGATCGGAAACAATGTCTTTATCGCACCGAATGCTGCGATTTACACTGCGGGTCACCCCGTGCATTACAAGGCGCGTAATTCGGGGTACGAATACGGAATCCCGATAACTATCGGCGATAACGTCTGGATAGGCGGAAACGTTGTGATTTGTCCAGGAGTGAGAATCGGTTCGCGGAGCGTGATTGGTGCGGGTAGTGTGGTTACAAAGGATATTCCCGATGACGTAATCGCTGCGGGGGATCCGTGTCGGGTAATTCGTAAAATCACCGATGAGGATATGAAGTTCTACTTCAAAAACCGCGAATTTCCACCCGAAATGATGGAAGAAATCAAGAATCCGGAGTGAAATAAAATGGTTTACACAATCACCTTAAATCCGTCATTGGATTATGCAATGTACACGGACGCAGTTGAAATCTGTTCTGTGAATGCAGTTGAACGCACGGCGATTTCAGCGGGCGGAAGCGGAATCAATATATCCGTTATGCTGGGGGAGTTCGGCGTTCCGTCCACGGCGTTGGGGTTTGTCGCGGGATTTACGGGCGATGAAATCGAGCGCAGGGTTCGCAAATGCGGCGTTAAAACGGATTTTGTACACCTTCCGCACGGAAGCTCCCGTATAAATGTAAGGTTGAAAACCTCTGCGGAAACCGAACTTAACGCGCCCGGCGATGAGGTTAAATCCGAGGATATTATGGAGCTGTTTGTTAAGCTCCATAACGTTGCCGACGGCGATGTTATGGTGTTGTCGGGAAGTGTTCCGCCGGGCTGCCCGGGCGACATTTACGGGCAAATTCTGGAGTATGTTTCCGTACACAAAATCAAAACGGTCGTGGACACGCACGGCGAGCTGCTTACCGAAACGCTGAAATACACGCCCGACCTCGTCAAGATGAATTTTGACGGGCTGGTGGAGCTTTTCGGCGATAAGCCGACCACGGACGGTGAGGTTGCCGAATATGCCAAGCATCTTCAAAATATGGGCGCGAAGAATGTTCTCATAACGATGGGCAAGGATGGCGCACTATTGATGACCGAGGACGGGCGGAGTTATCGTCAAGGTGTTTGTCCGGGCACAGTAGTGAATCCCGTTGGCGCGGGCGACAGTATGCTCGCGGGGGTAGTTGCCTCGCTTACCGATAATGATGTGGATTTCGAGTACGCGTTGATTCAAGGCACGGCTGCGGGCTGCGCGACAGCCTTTTCCGAGGGCTTAGGTAAAAGGGACAAAATAATCGAGCTGATGAAGGGACTTATGATTTGAAATTTATGGACAAACCAAAGGCACTTTTAACATATTTATCGGGAACCTTAGGGCAAATATTTATTATAAGCCTTGCGGTTTTTCTTCTGCGAAATATCGGAATGACGGTGGATTATACAACGGCTTTGGGAATGGTGTTCATTGTAATAGGTGGAATCTCATCGGCATTATGGGGAGCTATTGTTAAAATCAAGTATCAAAAAGCAAAGATAAAGGAAATACTGATTGATTTTGTAAATGTGCGTCAGCCAATTTCAAGCTATGTCCTTGTTCTTGCGTTTCTCCTGTTGGATTTTTGTTATATTCTATATGGCGGAAAGCTTCAGATAGGCAGTTGGTATATACCTGTTATATTATTCCTCAAAGCAATTCTGTTTGGGGGGATAGAGGAAATCGGGTGGCGATATACCTTTCAACCTATTTTAGAGGAAAAGCTTAATTACATTTTCTCCACCGTTCTTACTTTTGTATCATGGGGAGTATGGCATTTATTATACTTCTATATTGAGGGCAGCTTGAATCAAGCCGATATAATGCCGTTCCTGTTGGGGCTGTTAATAAACTGCTTTATTTTGTCCGCGCTGTACAATAAGACAAGGAGCTTGTGGATATGCGCGATGACGCACGCTTTGATCAATACGCTTTCTCAAATTTCAAGCGACGGTAATTTTTACATATCACTTATCTGTAAAGCGGTAATTGTTGTAATGGCTGTTGTTGTTTCGCATAAGGCAAAAAGCAAAACATAATTTCCGATTTGTCAGGGTATTGCAAAAAAGGGGTTGCATTTTACGGAAAAATGTGGTATAATAATAGTTGACAATTAATTACTAGGGGTATGTTATATGATACAATATGATGAAACCAGACTTGCGATGGAGGCTCTTGAGGGCGATTTGGAAGAGCTTCGCGCCGCATTGAATCTTGACGGAATAAAAATCAAGCTCGATGAGCTGGAGATGAAAACCACCGAACCGAATTTCTGGGACGATCCCGAAAAGTCGCAGGCGGTGCTTCAGCAAATCGGACAGTACAAGAACACCATTCAGGGCTATGAAAAGCTCTGCGCCAACCGTGAGGACGTTCTGACGATGATAGAGCTTGCCGAGGAGGAGAACGATGAGTCTATGGCGGACGAGGTAAACGCGCTCGCCGAAACCGTCAAGTCCTCCTACGAGGAGCAGAAGCTCGCGACCCTTATGACAGGGGAATATGACAACTGCAACGTGATCCTGTCTTTCCACGCGGGCGCGGGCGGAACAGAGGCTCAGGACTGGGTGCAGATGCTTATGCGTATGTACACCAAGTGGAGCGATCGTCACGGCTTCAAAAGCGAGATATTGGACATTCTCGAGGGCGATACGGCGGGTATCAAGAGCGCGTCGATCCATATCGAGGGTTTCAACGCGTACGGATTCCTGAAAAGCGAACACGGAGTTCACCGTCTGGTGCGTATCTCTCCGTTTGATGCTTCGGGAAGACGGCAGACCAGTTTCGCTTCCGTGGAGGTAATGCCCGAAATCGAAAAGGATGTTTCCGTTGAGATTCGCCCCGAGGACATCGAGATGGAGGTTTACAGAGCCAGCGGCGCGGGTGGTCAGCACATCAACAAGACCAGCTCGGCGGTTCGTTTGATTCATAAGCCCACGGGAATTGTTACAGCTTGCCAGACTCAGCGTTCTCAGGTTCAGAACCGCGATTTCGCAATGAAAATGCTGATGTCAAAGCTCGTGCAGATAAAAGAGCAGGAACATCTCGATAAAATCTCCGACATCAAGGGCGAGCAGCTCAAAATCGAGTGGGGAAGTCAGATACGTTCGTATGTATTTATGCCGTACACTCTTGCAAAGGACGTTCGTACAAAGTTCGAGAACGCGAACATAAATGCGGTTATGGACGGCGACCTTGACGGATTTATCAACGCGTATCTAAAGGCAAAAAGTTTGGGTGAGATTTGATGACAATTTATTGCACACGCGGCAGCGTTTGTATGGGTGATGATGTGGTGGACAACAGCCGCGACATCGGTTTTGCGAATGACGCATCTGTAAGTGAAATTATCCCCGTTATCAAGGAGAATAGGTTTTTACCGTCCGTTTCGGGGAACGATGTCTTGTGGAAATGTTCAAGTAGGGAAAATCAGCACTTTCTGGAATATTACACAAAGTCCGGTAAAACGGTGTTCCATATCCCGGAAAACACACCGTTAAGCGAGATCTGCGGCGATGAAATGAGGTTGCATTTCTCGTATTATTCGCATTATTAAACGAAAGGAGGGATTACGATGAAGAGATTTTTGCCTATCTTCTTGGGAACGCTTATTGGACAGCTTCTGTTCAAGTATGTAATCGAGCCGAAAATTGATGAACACTCAAAGCACTGATTTGTTAACTTTACTCCGCTTATCCCGCGGAGAACCAATATAATGCTCTGCTGCGGCGGAGCATTATGTTTGTAAAGGTGAATTATGAACAAAAACGACATTGTAACCCTTGAAATTACCGCGCTTACAAGCGAGGGCAGCGGAATCGCACGATATAACGGAATGGCTGTATTCGTGCCGCTTACGGCGGTGGACGATGTGATAGAGGCACGGATTCTAAAGGTTCACAAGACATATGCCTACGCGAAAATCGAGCGGCTAATCACACCCTCGCCGGATAGAGAGAAGAACGACTGCCCCGTGTTTGGGAAGTGCGGCGGCTGCGTGTTTCGGCATATCTCCTACTCTGCGGAGTTGCGTGCAAAGGAGCAGGTTGTCCGTGACGCGTTTGAGCGTTTGGGCGGTGTGGACTTATCGCGTGTAGAGTTCCTGCCGATTGCCGCAAGTGAGGATTCCGAGCGTTACCGCAACAAACTGCAAATGCCGCTCGGAAAGACCGACAGCGGCATTATAAGCGGATTCTATTCCGAACGCTCCCACAGAATCGTGCCAATCGAGGATTGCAAGCTCCAGCCGAAGATATTCTCGGAAATCGTAACGTTCATCAAAAAACGCGCCGCCGAATTTAAAATATCCGTGTACAACGAGGAGAAAAACGAGGGCGTTCTGCGGCATATTTATCTGCGGCGCGGACATTACAGCGGCGGGATATGCGCGGTTTTGGTCGCGCGGAGAAAGGTTCCCGAGTTCCAAAGATTATCGCGGGAGCTTGTCGAGAAATTCCCCGAAATTACAGGGGTGGTGCTGAATCTGAATCCCGACAAAACCAACGTGATTCTGGGCGAGCGCGAGATTACGCTAATCGGAAATCCCGAAATCTCCGACCGAATGTGCGGGGTAAACGTGGAAATCTCCCCGAAATCGTTCTATCAGGTGAACACTCCCGCCGCCGAAAACCTCTACCGAAAAGCCGCCGAATTTGCCGAACCCGGCGGAAAGACGGTTCTTGACTTGTATTGCGGCGCGGGAACGATCGGACTGTCGATGGCGCACGGAGCGGAGAAAATCATCGGCGCGGAGATAGTTCCCGAGGCGGTGGAGAACGCGTGGAAAAACGCTCTGTTAAGCGGAATAGACAACGCGGAGTTTATCGCCGCGGACGCTGCCGAAGCATCCGCGATGTTCGCCGAGCGCGGACTTTCTCCCGATGTTATTGTTCTCGACCCGCCGCGCAAGGGCTGCGGGGAATCGGTTCTCACGGAGTGCGTGAAAATGAACCCCGAGCGTATCGTGATGATTTCATGCAATCCCGCAACCGCGGCCCGCGACTGCAAATTCCTTGCCGAAAACGGGTATTCGCTGTGTGCGGTTCAGCCGTTCGACCTGTTCCCGAGGACGCGCCACGTTGAGTGCGTCACTCTGCTGTCAAGGCAGTGAATCCTCATCATTCTTGTTTTTCAGGCAGTCCACGATGTTGAAAACCGCTTGCTGCTCCTTTTCGGACAAATCCGAGATGTCAATCATCACCGATGACGACAGATTCAACATTCCGTCAACGGTTGTCTTGAAGATGTTTGCCATTTCGATTACGTGACGAAGCTGAGGGGTTGCGACCCCGATTTCCCAAGCGTTCACCGAACTGCGCGATACATCCAGCCGCCGCGCAAAACACATCACAAAAGAATGGCAACGGATTATTTAAGAATTTAGATATCACGTCGCAGGCAAACACAGCTCCGACTGCCGCACAATCGAGTTCCCTAGCCTCACTCTAGAAATGCCCCGAATGCGGCGAGGAAAACGACAAGTACTCCCTTTTCTGCACAAAATGCGGAAAACATAAACCCAGATAATCCGGACTGCGCCTTGTGCGGAGCGCAGCTCTGCCATGAGGTGTAAAATGTCATATGTTAAAAAATCCGTGCCGATTGTAATGTCGGTGCTTTTGGTGGGATTGATGGTGTTCGCGAGCACCGTTCTCGGCGAGCGCGAGATTATCTTCCCGGAGATTGCCGCAATCGCCGTTGGCGCGATGATTTCCCCGAAAATAACGTGGAACGTCAGCAAGCCGCGTATCTTTGTCTGTATCGTGATTTGCGCGGTCTGCGGAATGCTCATCGTGCGCTTTCTGCCGCTGCCGGTATGGTCGCAGATGATTGTCGGCTACGTCATAGCCCAAGCGGTTCTGATTGTGTCCAAAACGAGCTTTGCGCCGATGATTTCCGCGATGGTGCTGCCGATAATGCTTCAGACAACCGCTCCGATTTACATAGTCTCGGCGGTGATTTTAACGGCATTTATCCTGTTATGCCGCATAATTCTCGAGAAAGCGAAAATCGCTGATCCGTCACGGTACGAAAAGCCCGTGCAAATTGACAAATCGGATATTATGCGACTGTTGATTCGCTCTCTGCTTGCTTCCACGGTGATTACGGCAGGGATTTTGACAGGCTGGGGATTTATAGCCGCGCCGCCGCTGTTGGTAGCGTTTACGGAGCTTTCGGGCGTGAAATGCCCCGAACGAAAGCGACTGCTTGCGATACCCGCGATAATAACGCTCGGCGCGGTTATCGGAACGGGATTCCGATACCTGTTTACGATAATGATGGGACTTCCGCTTTGGTTATCCGCAATGGCGGCAATTTTGGCGGTGATATTGCTTATGCGCGGAGTGAAGATGTACATTCCGCCCGCCGGAGCAATCGCGATTCTGGCGATGCTGATTCCCGAAAGCACGCTTATGTTGTTTCCGCTTGAGATTCTCATCGGAATCTGCGTGTTGACAATATTGGCGCGGATTTTTCATTTGATAGTTCCAAAATTTAAGAAATCCCCCGTACATTAGTACGGGGGTTCAATATATTAAGGAGGATTAACTTACAGACATTACAGAATAATGCAGATAAGCCCCCCGCAGCCATCGTTGATAATGCGCTGAATAGTCTCCTGAAGTTTCAGGCGCGCATCCACGGGCATTCGGTTGAGCTTGTTGTGCAGCCCCTCGTTTACCAGATCCGAAAGCGACTTTCCGAAGATGTTGCTCTCCCAGATTTTGGTGGGATTCTCCTCGAAGTCATTCAGAAGGTAGTTGACAAGCTCCTCGGATTGTTTCTCCGTGCCTACAATTGGGTTTATTTCGGTGGTGATGTTCGCGCTCATCATATGGATAGAGGGCGCGGAGGCTTTCAGTCGAACGCCGTATTTTCCGCCTTGCTTGATGATTTCGGGTTCCTCCAGCGTCAATTCGTCCATCTGCGGAAGTACGATTCCGTAGCCCGTAGCCTCGACCTCCTCCAGAGCGTTTTTCACGCGCTCGTACTTGCGCTTGATATTTGCAAGCTCAATCATACACGGCATAAGGTCGTTCTCGCTGCCAAGCTCCAGCCCCGTAGCCTCCCCGAGAATTTTATAGAACAGCTCGTTTTGCAGCGTAATGTCGATAACTCCGCTGCCCGTGCCTAAATCCAAGTCCTCGGCGATGGCGCGCTTTACGTATTCGCAGCTGCAAATCGCGTCTGCGGCGGTCTTGATGTCGTTGATACCCTTAATATTCGCCGCTTGCTCTTTAATGCAGCCGAAAACGCTCTTTTTGAGCCAGTGTTCGCGTTCAAGCGCGGTAATCCATTTCGGCATACGGATTTTAACCTCACGCACGGGGAATTTAAGCAGTACCGCGCCCAGAATCTCGCGGATCTCCTCCTCGTCCAGATCCACACAGTTCACGGGGATAACGTCCGTGCCGTAGCTCTCCGAGAGCTGCCGCGCGAGCGAAACGCTCTCGGGGGCTGTCGGATTCTGACAGTTCAGCACTACCACAAACGGCTTGTTTATGTCATGGAGTTCGCTGATAATGCGCTCTTCGGCGGCTTGATACTCCTCGCGCGGAATATCGGTGATGCTGCCGTCCGTAGTGACCACGATACCGATGGTGGAGTGGTCGTTGATAACCTTTTGAGTGCCGACCTCCGCCGCCATATTGAATGGAATTTCCTCGTCAAACCACGGAGTCATAACCATTCGCGGCGCTTCGTTTTCTATGTAGCCGATCGCGCTCGGGACGATGTAACCAACGCAGTCAATCAGCCGAACGTTCATTTTCACATCGTTCTCAAGCTCGATGGAAACCGCCTCTTCGGGAACGAACTTCGGCTCGGTAGTCATAATCGTCCGACCCGCCGAGGATTGCGGAAGCTCGTCATTTGCGCGTTCGCGGCGAAATTCATCGGTTATATTCGGAATAACAAGGCTGTTCATAAACCTGCTGATAAATGTGGATTTCCCCGAACGCACGGGCCCCACAACACCGAGATAGATGTTTCCGCTCGTGCGCTTAGCGATATCCGAATAAATGGAATTGTTCATATTTAATATCACTCCTTATCTTAATTTGCAAATTCAAAACCACACAGATGAGCTGCGCTCATCTGTGTTCGCCTAAGCGTTACCTCTCACCGCTTCGCGGTGCTCGGCAACGCTTGCGTTTTGAATTTGCGTTTCGCCCCCTATAACTTGCTGTGAATCATACAGTGGGGATAATAATCATACCCGAAAGCGGCTCATCGCAGTTTTCGATATCGTTTTCCTCCATAAGCGCCTTGACTGTTGTTCCGCAGCGTTTTGCGATGCTCCAGCAGTCGGAGGAATCGTCCGTGTAGCATATCCGCAGAGCAAACTCATCGGATTTATCCAAGGGACGGTCTTCGTATACCGTAACCTCATTTATCGCGCTGACGGGGTTCACATTGTGCAGAGAAGCCTCAAACGCGATTGTCGAGGTAACGTCCAGCGTACCATCGGGCTTGATGGAGAATCCCGTATCTGTTACAGCCGCATTGAAATCCACAATAGTGTCGGGAGTTACATTCGCTGCGGAAATTCGTTCCTCAATGTTCTCCTGCTTTTCCGAGCAGAACGGAACTCCGTCCGTATTCGTGCCATATGCCGTAATAAAAAGCTGACCGGTAAGCAGAAGTTTTCCATCATCGGTAGGGCGGCAAGCGGCATTTTTAAGCTCTCCGGAAACGTCCCAAACCGAGTGAATCTCGCCCTTATCACAGTTGAGATTTGTTCTGATTGAAAGATTCTCGTTTATTACGCGCGGGTCGGAGGAGATTTTCATGGTGTTTGAGGTGAAATCCGTTTCGTAATCGGTGGAATAGGTATCGGTCGCAATGCAGATTTTATTTTCTGTCTGCGCGCGGATTTTGCATTCCGCCAGAATCTCACAGGACAAAATACCACTGTCGGACTTGGGAACCAGCTCAAAGTTCATAATCGAGATTTCCGGGAAGCACTGATGACTGTCGGTAATTCCATCAATGTCCAGAATCGCGCTTATCGGAATATCCGCTGTCATTTTTTCGGTCTGAGAAGCTCCGCCGCTTTCGGGATTGAAGATTCCGTACAATGCGGAAATCGAGACCGTACCTTTAAGCACTGCCTTATCCGCGATAACGCGCAGATCCATAACCTTTGGAACTGCCGAGCACTGCATAATAAACGCGATGCCCTCAGCGCCAGTTTCGATCTCCTCGCGGATTATCACCTGTTTTTCGGCGGATAGAGTCTTTCCGCAGCAGCTGACTTCCACGGTTTTCACCTGAAGCTCCTCGGGAATCTCCGGCAGAGCGTATTCCACACCGGCAGTTGCTTTCACGCGACAGGAAACAGCTCCGCGGACGTCGATTCGCCGAGGACTGATAGCGCGGCAGTTGCAGTAGTCGGATTTCATCGACAGCGAAACCGCGGGAGTTACGTCCGGCAGAAGCTGCCCCCAGGGCATATTCTTTCTTGCCATATCGACCGTTTTGGAGTAGGTGTAGCGTTGGTCTACGCAGTAGACATCGTTGGAATTTTCTGCCATATACAGCACCTTTATGTACACCACACCGTCAATATTCAGCTTGCAGTCGCCCGAAACGTTGTATGAAACAACTTTTGGGCTTAACGTGCAGGACAGAATCTTGAAAATGTCGGGGCAATAGTCGGGCAGTACATAGTCCAGTTCAACGCCTTGTTCCGCTTGACCGTCATAGATGCTTTCATCAATGTAAACGGCAGCTCTGGTAATATCTTCCATAAAAATCCTCCTTCGGAATTTTGGTGTAATTGTTTTCAGTGGTATTGTATGCTTGTATATGGGCAAGTATGACAAGTTGTTGAGGGAGTTTTTTTTGAAAAGATATTGAAATAATTCGGGAAGTGTGTTATAATGGTAGATGAACGTTATATCCTTACGGAAAACTGCGTTTGACCAAAGTCAATGTAATATTGGGAATCGAAAAGATGTTATAATAAAAATATTTTTGTGGAAAATTTTTGCGGTATCGGATTGTAAAATTTTATGTCCAAGCAGAATATATGCGCCCTCTTGAGGAATAATATGTACAAACATTTGCTTAAAGAGGGGATTGGAAATGAGCGAAGAGAACGCTCCGTTTACCGAGGAGCAGAATCAACAGATAATCGATACAGGAATCGTTGCGCCGGGAAATGCCCTGCACAATATCTACTGTTTGACCATAATCGGGCAGATCGAGGGTCATTATACACTGCCGCCGCAGAATAAAACCACCAAATACGAGCATATCATTCCCGCGTTGGTGGCAATCGAAGAGGACAGCTCCATTGAAGGTCTGCTTATTGTGCTGAACACCGTAGGCGGCGATGTCGAGGCGGGTCTGGCAATTGCCGAGTTGGTTTCGGGAATGTCAAAGCCTACCGTTTCAATAGTAGTGGGCGGCGGACATTCAATCGGCGTTCCGTTGGCGGTATCCGCGAAAAGGAGCTTTATTGTTCCGTCCGCGACCATGACGATCCACCCTGTGCGAATGAACGGCATGATGTTGGGCGTTCCGCAGACGATGGATTATTTCGAGAAGATGCAAGAGCGCATTACGCGGTTCGTGACGAACAACAGCAAAATGAAAGCTGAACGCTTCAAAGAGCTGATGATGGAACGTGACGAGCTGGTGCTTGATGTGGGGACGGTACTGGACGGAAAGAACGCAGTCAAGGAGGGTTTGATAGATTCCCTCGGCGGGCTTTCCGATGCGGTGGACTGCCTGTATAAACTGATTGAAAAGGAAGAGCGCAAGTCCGAAAAATCCGTGAAAACGGGGAAATCCAACAAGGGCGGCAAGTCTGTGACGAAAAAACGAAGCAATCCCACGAGGATAACTCCCTCGACTTCGCGGATGGATCGCGCTACGGCGGTGAAATCAATTTCTCCGAGAGGGGAAATGAGATATAATGATTGGAGTGGTGAAAGATGATTCAGACTATCGCAGACCGCGAAAACGAGTTTGAAGAGGACAGAAACCGGAATATCAATTGTGAAATTGAGGACAATATGCACAGCGCATTCGCATTTGATATGATGAGAACTCTGTATTTCGGCAGTTTCTGAGTCAAAGCCGAATGGGAAACCGTTCGGCATACATAACACAACGTTTCCGAGAGAAAGTTTAGAGCGTTTGATTCAAAGCAATATATTGGAGATTCGTGCAAATCCGAAACGCACAACGTGATTGTGAGAATAAAAAATCACGCGCAACGCTGCCGAGAGAAGACCTAGCGTGTTTAATTTCAAACGGCTTATTGGCGACTCGTGCAAATTTTGCAAGCCGCCGTGGAAGCGCAGCATAGCGGAGCTTTCACGGCGAGGCTAGCGCGGACGAGCGATGCTCGTTCGCGCGGTGCAGAATTTGCTATCTAGATAAGGGGTATATATGGACATTATTAATGTGATCATTCAGGCAATAGTTCAAGGGTTGACGGAGTTTCTGCCCGTTTCAAGCTCGGGGCATCTGTCGGTAATACAGCATATTACGGGATATTCGGGCGAAACGGCGCTGATTCTGTCGATCGTATTACATATGGGAACGCTTGTCGCGGTCTTTGCGGTGTTCCGAAAGACTATCTGGGGCATGATAACAGAGTTTTTCAAGACGATCGGCGATATTTTTAAGGGGAATTTCTCGTGGAAAAATATGAACTCCAATCGCCGAATGATGTTTATGGTAATAATTGCCACGTTGATTCTCGTTCCCGTGTATCTGTTCAAGGATTTCTTCACTGCGCGCCAAGGTGACGGCGACATTGTTTTTGAGGGCGTGGCGTTCCTTTTCACAGCAGTTCTGCTGTTTCTGTCGGATAAATGCGCGAATAACACAAAAACGGGTGAACAAATGACCGTAAAAGACGCGGTGACAGTCGGATTGTTCCAATGTGTGGCGCTGTTCCCCGGAGTTTCGCGCTCGGGGTCGACAACCGCCGCGGGGCTGTTCTGCGGACTGGAGAAAAACACTGCCGTAACATTCGCGTTTATTCTCGGAATCCCCGCGATTCTTGGCGGAAGCGTTCTTGAGGTCGGTGACGCGCTTAAATCCGATATGGATGTTAATTGGTTGATACTGGGAATTGGATTTGTAGTTGCCGCAGCAGTTGGATTCCTAGCAATCAAGCTCGTAAATTGGCTGCTGCAAAAGGATCGCTTTAAGATTTTCGGAATCTATACCGCGATTCTTGGTGTTCTTTGTGTCGCGTGCGGTATTTGGGAGCACATTTCGGGGAATACGCTGGCGGCAATGTTCGGAAGATAAAAGTACATAAGGAATAGGAAAAATATGGCAGGAAGAAAAACAAACGGGAATGTGGGCAGGTCGAAATCAACGTCCACAGCGAAATCGCGCTCCAAAAAGGCTGCGGAGCAAGAGGCTCAGCGGCGGCGCGAGGAGGCTCAGCGGCGCAGTATGCAAAAGCGGCGGATTGCCTCAATAATTATGTTGGCGGCAGGTGTTCTGCTGACGCTGTTGGCAATCATCCCGGGCAGTATGGGCTGGCACGCGCTCTGGAGCGTTATGCACGGGTTGTTCGGGTTCGCGGCATATACGGTCGGACCGCTGATGATTTACGCGGCAGTTGTGATCTCTGCGAACCAAACCAACGGTACAATCGCGTTTACGGTGTTTAAGACTGTGCTGTTTACGCTGATTTTTTGTGCGGCGGTGGAGATCTTCGCAGTCGGAAAGGTAAACGGCGAGAATTTCGGAGAGGTTGTCGTGAACCTCTACAAGGGCGGCGCAGAATTTTCCGGCGGCGGATTTTTCGCATTGATTCTGGGAGTTCCATTGTTGTTCCTTGGAAAGTTCGGCGCGGCGATAATCATAATAATCGTTGCGTTGGTATGCGTACTGCTGATGATAAATATGCCGCTTACGGAGATTTTCACGATTATTGGCGGAGCGGTGAAGTCCGCGGGGGAGCGCGCTTCCGAGAGCCGCGAACGCCGCCGTGAGGAATCCGCTATCGCCAACGAGGAGTATCGGCGGATTCAAGCGGAAAAGAGAAAACAACAGCAGATCATTCGCGAACAGCGAGAATTTGAGCGCAAGCAAGCCGTTGAGGAGCAGAAGCGGCGCAAGCTCGCCGAAATGCAGGAAGTGGTGAACTCGGTCGGCGCTGATGAATCCTCAAAGGCTTCTGGAAATTCTGCTCCTCAAAAGACAATGCCCGAACCCATGCAGCCGAAATCTCCCGATATTAAGCGTGATATCAGGCTGATGGGCGAGAATGAGGATAAAATAATCGCCGAGCAGAAACAAGACAGCCGTGATTATCAGCAAGCACTCAGGCAATATATGGAAAAACGTCACCCGATAATGCGTCCTACCGAAAGTCCCGAATCGCGTCTGGTCGACAACGATGCGGATTTAGTGCCGATTATTGACGCGCTGGACAAGCTCAATGCCGAAAAATCTCCCGCGCGCGTTTCCAAAATCATTGACGCTCCGAGGAAAGATATTACTACCTCGGACGCTCTTGCGAAATCTGCGGACGAGGATTTTGATATTCCTGACGCGGAAGAGGCTGAGCTTCCATTTGATTTGGACGATATAATCTTCGAGAACCGTCCTCAAACAGAAAACAGCAAGCTCCTTATCGAACCTCCGGGAAATCCAGCGTTGCAAAAGGAGATAATGCCGCTCGGCGAAACTCCGATGAATCGCACCGAAAGTTCGCAGTACACATTGTCGGACGTATACACGCTCCCGCCGATGAACCTGCTGAACCCCGTGAAAAAACCCGTTCAGCAATCGGATATCGATTCCGAGATTCGCAAAAACGCGGACAAGCTCGTAGAAACCCTGAAGAGCTTCGGAGTTCAGACTACCTATCTCGGCGCAAGCCGAGGACCTTCCGTAACGCGCTATGAGCTACAGCCCGCACCGGGCGTAAAGCTCAGCAAAATCGCAAATCTCGCGGACGATGTGGCGTTGAATCTGGCGGTTGGCGGTGTACGAATCGCCCCCGTGCCGGATAAAGCGGCGGTCGGAATCGAAATTCCCAATAAAGTTAAGGATACTGTTTTCTTCCGCGAGTTGGTGGATACCGAGCAGTTCAAAAAGTCATTTGACAAAAAACTGGAAACCGTGCTTGGAAAGGACATCAGCGGTAATTCCATCACCTGTAACATAACGAAAATGCCGCACTTGCTTATCGCGGGAACGACAGGCTCGGGAAAATCCGTATGCGTAAACTCCATCATAATGAGCATTCTGATGAAGTCCACTCCCGAGGACGTTCGCCTGATAATGGTCGACCCCAAACAAGTGGAATTTATGATGTACAACGGCATTCCGCATCTGCTTATTCCCGTAGTCACCGATCCGAAAAAGGCGGCGGGTGCGCTGGCGTGGGCTGTTACCGAGATGGAGAACCGCTATACGCTGTTTTCCGAGAATAACGTGCGTAATATCGACGGTTTCAACGACCTCGCCAAGGACGTTGAGGGGCTTGAGGTTATGCCGCGTATTGTCATTTTCATTGACGAGCTGGCGGATTTGATGATGGCTTCTCCCAAGGACGTTGAGGACAGCATTGTCCGTCTTGCGCAGAAAGCAAGAGCCGCCGGAATGTACCTTGTAATTGCGACCCAAAAGCCGATCGTATCCGTGGTTACGGGACTTATCAAGGGTAATATTCCAAGCCGAATCGCGCTGCTCGTAAGCTCCAACTCCGACAGCCGCGTAATTCTGGACGCGGGCGGCGCGGAGAAGCTCCTCGGTAACGGCGATATGCTGTATATGCCCGTAGGCATTCAGAAACCGATACGTCTGCAAGGGTGCTTTGTATCCGATGATGAGGTAGAGCGCGTGGTACAGTTCATCAAGCAGACCTTTAAGGCAGAGTATGATGAGGGTATTATGGCAGAGATCGAGCGTCAGGCGGAGATCGTAAGCTCAAACAACAGCAAGGGCGGCTCGGATTCGGATATTGACGGCGATGATAAGGACGAAAAGCTCGATGAGGCAATCGAGTTCGTAATTAACGCGGGGCAGGCGAGTACATCCGCGCTTCAGCGGCATTTAAAGCTCGGCTACGGCAGAGCCGCGCGAATTGTCGACACCATGGAGCGAATGGGCGTGGTGGGTCCCTCGGAGGGTTCAAAGCCGCGTCAAGTGTTGATGACCAGACAAGAGTGGAACGAGCGAAAACTCCGTAATTAAGCCGTGTATTATCCTCACAGCGAAAAGTTAGGGCAACGCAATATTGAAAAAAATAAAGAATTTATGAATTTTTTGTAATACCTCTTGCATTTTGGCAAAAAATGTACTATAATGGTATTTGTTAAGATGTATTGATAGGTTGGGGAAAATTTTGAAAGGGGAAGTTAAAATGAGCGACAGAAAAAACTCTAATACCAATTCCGATGATTTTGATTTGGATTTCTCCAAGAAGAGAGAACCAAGAGCGCGGGAACAAATAATCCAACCCGAGGAGATACATACCCCGGTCAGAAACAGCGCTCCTAAACGAAATCCAAACCCCAAAGGCAGCAAATACAAGCCTCCGAAAGAAACCATTCAAATTTATGTGGTTCTTTCGGTAGCGATTCTGATAATCGTCACGGTGGTGTTTATTATAAGTCTCAACAGCACCAAGAACACCGAAAACGGCACAAGCGACAATGACAGCAGCAGTCTTTCGGCATATCTGATAAGCGGCGGTGATTCCTCGCCCAAGCCGGCGAACAGCAGTGAATCAAGCATCCCCCAGACTATTTCCGTTCCTGCGGGGTATAAATACAAATATGCCGATGATGACCTTTTCGTTGGCGACAGCATACTTTCCGGGCTGAGTACTTATGATATTCTCAGCACGCATAATGTCGCTGCGGAAATCGGATTCACACCTTACAAAGTTCACTACAATACCCTGAGCGACTATGCGGGAACAGCGGTGGATTATGCGGGGCATATCACACCGAAACATATCAACATAATGTTAGGCACCAACAGTATCGGACCGGATGCTTCCGTTTCGGAGATGATCAAGGACTATAAGGAGCTGATAGCTGCCCTCAGAGAAGTCACTCCGAACAGCAAAATCTGCGTGATTTCCGTGCCGCCAATCACCAAGGACAGCTCTGCGGCTGATTCTGCCGGTATCACCAAAAAGATGATCGATGATACGAACAAACAAATTAAAAAGATGTGCTCCGAAATTAATGTTCCGTATTTTGATTTGAACAGCCATCTTTCCGATGACGAGGGATATTTCAAGGCAGAATATGCCGAAGGGGACGGTATGCACTTTAAGAAGGCTACTTATAACATTCTGTTGGTAGGGGTGGAGCAGCTGTGGGATAAATCAGTCGACACTCAAACAGGAGGAGAGTCATCACAATGAACAGGAGGAGGTTAATTGTCGCGGCAGTGCTGAGCTGTGTTATGTTGGCGGGCTGCGGCGATAATATAACAAGCGGAGGTTCTGTGAATAATGATTCTTCACTGTCAACGTCCGAATCCGGCTTTCCTGTGGACGAATCAAGCATAGAATCCGATGACACAAGCACCGATGCTTCAGACTCCGATAATGTAAGCACTGATGATTCAAGCTCCGATAATACAAGTCTTAACGATTCAAGCATTGATAACACAAGCTCCGATGAATATGTGTCCGATGAGATTATCCCTCACGATGAACAACCAAAAGTTATTGTGCCCACATATTACAACTATGAATACTTCACCAATGATTTGTTCATTGGTGACAGCATTTTCACGGGATTGAGCCTTTATGGCATTCTTGACAAGAGCAATGTCGCCGCATCGGTCGGAAATTCGATATCCGGCGCGCATTACAACACTTTGAGCAACTATAACGGAACAGCAGTGGATTATGCGGAAGAAATGCAGCCAACGCATATAAACATTATGCTCGGCTCGAATATGTTGGGTCCCGGAGTGTCTCTTACTGGATTGGTTAACGACTACAAGAGCCTTATCAACGCGTTGGAAACCGCTTGCCCGAATAGCGAGATATGTATAATCTCCGTGCCGCCCATTACAGAAGACAGCTCCTTGGCAAAGAGCGCCGGCATAACAAAGGCAACTATCGACAGCGCGAACGATTATATAAAGGAAATGTGTGAGGAACTGGAGATTCGGTATTTTGACTTGAATACCGCTTTGAGTGATGAAAACGGCTATTTCAAAGAAGAATACGCGGAGGTAGACGGTTTTCATTTCAAAAAAACTGCTTATGACGTATTGCTTTTCGGATTGGAAACGCAATGTAACTAATATGTCCGTACAGAGATTTATGCGGACTTCAAAGAAAAGGAGAAATTATGAAAAAACCTACTTTAATTATCGCGGCAGCGTTGAGCTGCGTTATGCTGGCGGGCTGCGGGGACAATCAGTCCTCAAACGGCGGAAGTAATCCCGCCTCATGGAACGGCAGTACTGCTTCAAAACCGGAAAGCACTGATTCCGAAAACAGCTGGGAAGTTGCTTCAAACAGTGATATTTCCAGTAACGTCATATTCTACGATATTAGCAGCCAAACCGAGCAACTTATGAACGAGG
This sequence comes from Oscillospiraceae bacterium, assembly GCA_014799385.1. Lineage (GTDB taxonomy): Bacteria > Bacillota > Clostridia > Oscillospirales > Ruminococcaceae > CAG-115. The sequence goes on along the minus strand of JAAVIC010000027.1, from coordinate 69,133 downwards.
TTGAGTTCCCATCAATGGTAGCGGTTAAGGAGGATAATCTCGAGGTTTATTACGGCTTCACTATGGACGATGTTGCGGAGTATTCGGCATATATCTGCGGCTCTGGAGCAATGCCCGATGAGTTTGGTATTTTTGTAGCACAAAGTGAGGACGCGGCATCAAGAATTAAAGAGTGTCTGGAAAATCGCGTTGAAGCCCAGAAAAAGACCTATGAGGATTATCCGATCGCTGCCAATGAGCTTTACAAGCTGGATGACGCTTTTGTCAACATAAACGGAACAACCGTAACCTACGCGATTTGCGCGGACAACAACAAAGCGAAAGACATTCTCGGTTGATTGCAAAAAGGAGAGAACAATATGGCGATTGAATGTGCGGCAATATTAGCCATTTTTTTGTTGGTCGTGATGATTTTCCTCCGAACACATCATAAGGATTGGGCGGTTGCAACGCTTCCGTTGATAGTAGTTCCGCTGACATATATCGTGCTTGAATATGTGGTTATGCGGATAATGAAAGTCGATGTCACGCCATTCGGCGGAATATTGACGATGGTTATCGCTGTTGCGGTTTCGGCGGGGTGGATCGGTATCAACAGCGGCTTCCTGAAGACACGGCACAAGCGTTCTTCGGTGACGTATGTTGCCATAAGCAACGTGTTCAATGTCGCGCTTACCGCTATCCTCGTCATTGATATTATGAATAAATCCGGGAATTTTTCAGCTCCCGCGTAAAAATGAAATCTCGCTCCCCGTTTGAAACGGGGAGCTTTTGCGTTTTGTAGAAATGCTGAATCGAAAAAATCTCGAAAATTTTTTTCGTTTTCTATTGACAAGAGAGGAAAAATACTGTATAATGAAAGAGTACGTTAATTTCTATACAACATATTGTGCAAAGGAGCAGTCAAAAAATGGCAATGATAACAATGATCAAAAAGCGTGACGGCAGACAAGTGCCTTTTAATATCGAGAAAATTGCGCACGCAATCTTCAGGGCGGCGCAGTCTGTGGGCGGAAAGGACTACAACGAGTCGCTTCGGCTTGCGGATTTGGTTTGTCAGGAGCTTTCCGAAACGATTATCGGCAGAAATCCGTCCGTTGAGGAGGTTCAGGATATGGCGGAGCGCGTCCTGATCGAGGAGGGACACACCAAGACCGCCAAAGCGTATATTCTCTATCGCGCGGAGCGCACACGCGTCCGCGAGATGAATTCCACGCTGATGAAAACTTACGAGGATTTGACGTTTATGCCCGCCGCGGATAGCGACATCAAGCGTGAAAACGCGAATATAGACGGCGACACCGCTATGGGAACTATGCTGAAATACGGCAGTGAGGGCGCAAAGCAGTTCAATGAGATGTATGTGCTTGACCCGGCATTCTCTAACGCTCATATAAATGGCGATATTCATATCCACGATTTGGATTTTCTCACGCTTACAACCACCTGTTGCCAGATTGACTTGCTTAAGCTGTTCCACGGCGGATTCTCCACCGGGCACGGATTTCTGCGTGAGCCGAACGACATTGCAAGCTATGCAGCGCTTGCGTGCATTGCCATTCAGTCCAACCAGAACGACCAGCACGGCGGACAGTCGGTGCCGAATTTCGACTACGCGATGGCAGAGGGTGTAAAAAAGACTTTCCGGCGTATGTATATCCAGAATCTGGCAAAAGCAATTCTGTATTCTTATGAAAATATTGACTATCACGAGACATTGGCAACGCTGAAAGAGGTTGAGGGGAAACTGGCGGATGAGGGATTGTTCCCCTCGCTGAATAATAATGATGACTATAAGTCCCGTGAGTGGGAGCTTCTCGCGCCTAAATTCGGCGACAAGTTTACCGTGCTTCAGGACGAAGCGGAGAAACTCGCGGAGATTGAAACCGACCGCGCAACATATCAGGCAATGGAGGCGCTGATTCACAATCTCAACACGATGAACTCCCGTGCGGGCGCGCAGAATCCGTTCTCATCAATAAATTACGGCACGGACACCTCTCCCGAGGGCAGAATGGTTACACGAAACGTAATGCTCGCCACCGAAAGCGGCTTAGGCAACGGCGAAACACCGATTTTCCCGATTCACATCTTTAAGGTAAAAGAGGGAGTAAATTACAACGAGGGCGACCCGAATTATGATTTGTTCAAGTTGGCAATCCGCGTTTCCGCTAAGAGAATGTTCCCGAACTTCAGCTTTATAGACGCGCCGTTCAATCTGCAATATTACAAAGAGGGCGACTATAACACCGAAATAGCCTATATGGGCTGCCGCACACGCGTTATCGGCAATATTTACGATCCATCGCGTGAGATCGTTACGGGGCGCGGAAATCTGAGCTTTACTACGATTAATCTCCCGCGTCTGGGAATTGAGGCTCACAAGGACATTGATAAGTTCTATCGTGATTTGGACGCAATGATGGAATTGGTGTTCGAGCAGCTTTTGCAGCGGTTTAAGATTCAGTGTTCAAAGCGTGTCAAAAACTTCCCGTTCTTGATGGGGCAGGGGGTTTGGATCGATTCCGAGAAACTGGATGAAAATGACAACATTGACGAGATTCTTAAGCACGGCACGTTGTCCGTTGGATTTATCGGTCTTGCGGAGTGCTTGATGTCACTTATCGGCGTTCATCATGGCGAAAGCGAGGAGGCGCAGAAGCTCGGTCTGGAAATCATCACCCATATGCGCGAAAAGGTAGACGCTAAGAGCAAAAAGACGGGACTGAATTTCAGTTTGCTTGCGACCCCAGCCGAGGGACTTTCAGGGCGGTTTATAAATATCGACAAGAAGCACTACGGCGAAATTCCCGGAATCACCGACAAGGATTATTATACCAATTCTTTCCATGTTCCCGTGTATTATAACATCAGCGCGTTCAAGAAAATCCACATCGAAGCGCCGTATCATGCTCTTACCAATGCGGGGCACATCAGTTATATAGAGTTGGACGGCGACCCGTTGAAGAATCTTGACGCGTTCGAGCAGATAGTTCGCTATATGAAAGAGCAGGGAATCGGCTATGGCGCGATAAATCACCCCATTGACCGCGATCCATGCTGCGGATTTACGGGAATTATTGATGATGAATGCCCCAAATGCCACCGTCATGACAGCGAAATTGTGTTTGATAGAATCGAACGTCCGAAAATGTTTGTCAAAGCGGGCGAGTAAGGGGATTATCGTATGTTGACATTGGATTTGCGTATTGCCGGAACGGTTTTGGAATCCATTGTGGACGGTCCGGGAATGAGATACACGGTATTTGTTCAGGGCTGTCCGCATAACTGCCCCGGCTGTCACAATCCGCAGACACACGATTTCAACGCCGGGAGAACGGTTCCGATTGGGGAGCTTTTTGCGGAGTGTATCGAAGACCCATTAATTGCGGGAGTGACGTTTTCGGGCGGAGAGCCGTTCAGTCAGCCTGAGCCTCTGTATCATCTCGGCAAGATGTTTAAGGAGCGCGGCTATAATCTGTGGTGTTACAGCGGTTGGACGTGGAGGGAGCTTTGGAAGAGAGCCGAAAGTGAGGAGTATGTCGGAAAGTTGCTTTCGATACTCGATGTGTTGGTGGACGGGCGGTTTATTCTTGAGCGGAGAACGCTCTCTCTGCCGTTTCGCGGGAGCGAAAATCAACGGCTGATCGATGTTCCGGCAAGCCTTGCGGAGAATATGGTAATCGAATTCCTCATAAAATAACCGTTTAATAATCCGGTTTGCTCGATGATTTTACTTGACAAATTATCGAAAATATGATATACTGTAACCAAGAGGTGGGAAGATTGGTTATCAGACACGAGGACCTTGTCGGCACATTTGAACAGCAAAAGGCATTGGTTGCACAGTTCAACCTTATGGACGATGTGTTTTTTGCGGTGGTCATGGAGCATAACGACGCGGCTGAATACTTGTTGACGCAGCTAATGGGCAAACCGATAAAAATTATCGAGAACAAGACGCAGTACTCCATTCGTAATGCGGAAAGTCATTCGATAGTTCTGGATGCGCTTGTTGAGGACGAGGAACATAATATTTACGATGTCGAGGTTCAGGTCGGCGATAAAAATAATCACGAGCGCAGAATACGTTATTATCATACGGCAATCGACTGGTCGTATCTGGAAAAGGGCAAGGACTATTCGGAACTTCCCGAGCTGTATATGATATTTATCTCGGATTTCGACCCGTTTGAGTTAAATAAAGTGCATTACGAGGTCGTACAATATGTCAAAGGAACAGAACACGAATATGACAGCGGTGTTCACATCCATTATTTTAACACGAAAGTCAATGACGGAACGTTTTTGTCGGAGCTGATGCAGTATCTCGCAGACAGCAATCCGAAAAACAACTGCTTCGGCGCGTTATCGCGCCGGGTGAACATTCACAAATATCAAAACGAGGAGGTAGGCGGTATGTGTAAAGCGGTTGACGATTACGGCAAAGAGCGTGAGGAGAAAGGCAAAATTGAGGGCAGGCTCGAAGGTAAAATTGAGGGCAAGATCGAAGGCAAAATCGAAGGCAAGATTGAGACAGTGAAAAATATGCTTAAAGATGGCTTGAATATTGAGAAAGCGTTAGAATACGCAAATCTCGATCGCCAGACCTATGAGAAATATGCACAGTAAGGTAGGCAGTATGTGTAAGGCAACACATCAAGGTGAATAAAATGTTGCAATCAAGGTTGAAATATCTAACAGACTCCTATGCGAATTAAAACCCCCCGAATTTTTTATTCGGGGGTTTGTTGTATTAATCACCGAACGAGATTCCGATGTCCCGTGCAGTTTTAACGATGTCGCAGTCCTCGGTGACGAACTTGGTTTTCATTGCAACATCAACGAGCTTGTTCTCTGTTACTTTGCCATCTACCATTGCCACCGTATATCCGAACTTTTCGAGCTTTAACAGGTGCGCCGCATGAGCACCGAACTGCGTCGCGAGAACTCGGTCATATGCCGAGGGAGAGCCGCCGCGCAGAACGTGTCCGGGAACAACGGTTCGGGTTTCAAGTCCGGTTCTTGACTCGACCTCCTTGGCGATTCGCGCTGTCGCGGTGGTTTCGCCGCGCTCCGCGCGAGCCTTGGCACGTTCCTTTTTCTTGAGCTTTGCCTCCTCGTTGTCGAACGCGCCCTCCGCGACCGCTATGATAGAGAACGCCTTGCCAGCGTCTGCGCGTCTTTGGCAAGCCTTCGCGACCTTTTCAATGTTATACGGAATTTCGGGAATGAGGATAATGTCCGCGCCGCCCGCAACGCCGCTGTACAGCGTCAGCCAGCCCGCTTTGTTTCCCATAATCTCGATTACCATGATTCGGCTGTGGGAGTTGGCGGTAGTATGGATTCGGTCGATGACTTCCGTTCCGATGTCAACTGCGGTATGAAATCCGAACGTTACGTCCGTGCCGAAAATATCGTTGTCGATGGTTTTCGGCAGACCAATAACGTTCAAGCCCTCCTCGGAGAGCATATTTGCGGTTTTGTGCGTTCCGTTTCCGCCCAAGGTGAAAAGACAATCCAGTTTGAGATTGCGGTAGGTCTGCTTCATCTCCTTGACCTTGTCAACCTTGTCATCTTCAATAATCTGCATCATCTTGTACGGTGTGCGCTTTGTTCCGAGGATAGTGCCTCCCGTGGTGAGGATTCCCGAAAAATCCGAGGGCGACATCTCCTTGTAATCGCCGTGTATCAAGCCGTGGTATCCATCGTGAATCCCGACAATTTCAACCTTGTCCTCGCCGAATTGCTCATAGGTTGCTTTGGCAACACCGCGAATAGTCGCATTAAGTCCGGGGCAGTCGCCGCCGCTTGTAAGAATGCCGATTCTGAGTTTTCCCATAATATTACCTCCCGTTTATTTTCTTGTACTGTTGATCGCCAAACCGAGCCGATTGTCGTTTCCGCGGAAAAACAGCACCTTCATACTGAATAATCTTGACCATAGTCTGTCTTGATACCGCTGTTTCAAACCGTTTTCATCGAGATTGGTATTGACAATCATCGGAATCGAACGGCTCTGCCGTGCGTTTATAACCTCATATAACAAGGAAGCGGTGTACTCCGAGGAGCTTTCGGCTCCCAAATCATCAAGAATCAGCAAATCGCAGTCGGTAAGCAGCATCATTGTATCATCGCTTTTTTCGCCGCGTGAGAACTGTTCTTTCTGGAGTTTTCGCAGCAGCTCCGGGGTTGAGCCGTAAATCACGCTGAATCCGCGCTTGATGAGGGTATTTGCGATAGCAAGCGACAGGTGCGTTTTTCCAAGCCCCGTGCCGCCAATCATAAAAAGCCCGTAGCCTCGCCCGTTGAACTCCTCGGAGAATTTCACGCAGTCGGTGAAGTTTTGTTTCATAATTTCGCGCTTGCTGACTCCAAACTCCTTGTCCACTTCATCGGGATAAGCATCGATTTCAAAGCTCTCGAACGAGCTTAACCGCAGCGGTGAACGCGCGTTAAGATCTTCTGCGGCGATTCCCGTGAGTATCTTCCGAAAGCACCCGCACCATTCGCCGTCTACCGAGCCTTTATCGTGACATTTCGGACAGGTGTATATGCGGTCTAAATAGTCCAACGGATAGCCGCCCTGTGTGAGAGCCTCGTCCATTTGCCGCTGGATATTGACATTTTTGTCCAATTGCGCCTTGACCTTGGATTCCGCATCGGGGTCTCTTGCCGCCAGAATCCTCGCGACCTCAGCCATCGTTCCCGAAAGCTCGTCCGCAAGCCGGGAATATTGCGGCAGTTTAGCGAAAATCTCCTCGCGGCGTTTTATCTCAAGCGCTCGGTTGTCCGAGCGGCGCTGAGCAAGGCGCTCCTGCGCCAATTGAAAAAACCTTTTGTCCAATCCCATATTTTACCTCAAGTCCCGTTTTTATAACGATTTTTAAGCTCCGACATAACGCTGTCAACATTAAACGAGGATTTGCCGCTTGACTCGGCAGATTGTTTTTTGCTCATCGATTGACGATATGCGGTTTCCGATTTTTCTACCGCCTCGGGGGTGCGCAAGCCCTCCGCGTTCCAGCTTTCGAGGATCTTATTTGCGTATTCGGGCTTCCATTCGTTAATCTGATTCACGGTTTTCTCGTAAGCGAGCATAATCATTTCCTCGCCAAAGCCCCACTCATTCGTCCATTTATCAATGAAATTCCGCATTTTGGAGGTCATTCGGGACTTCATACCCATTGCGCGACGCAGACGCTCCTCAATAGCGTTTTGCTTTTCCAATGCGCGTATCTTCGCATTCGCAAGCTCTACCGAGGTGATTTCCTCTTCTGCCCAGTTTTTGGCAACAGCGGAGATGTAACTCGGAGCGGTCTGACCGTTTTTGAAGCAAAATCCCATTAACATTGCCGATACTGCTCCCGAAAGTCCGTAGTGGTCGGTAAGCGAGATGAGAAGCTGCTCCTCACTCTGGCGGAGCATTCTTCCGTACAGCCGCTGCGCCTCGTTGAACAGAAATTTAATCTCCTCGTTGTCTTGTATCCGCGAGGCGATTTCACCCGCGGAAACCTTTACGGGCTTTGGCAGCTCCACGTTTTTAACGGCGGGCTTTTCAACGGTAGCGGACGACTCATCCATAGTCGGAGCGGAGGGGGAGAGCACATTCAAATCCGCGCCGTTGTAGCGGATTATTCCGCGCTGAACCCAGAACAGTGCCGCGTCCTCCAGTTCACCCATCTCAGTAAATCCAAGCTCTTCCGCCAATTTCTCCCCGGGAATCTTCTCGCCGCCGTGCCGCAGAAGATACAACAGCAGTTTCAGCGAGTTACCGCTTGCCAGTTTGATATAATTGTCCACCACCGAGGACGGTACTGCGAACACACTGTTCCAATCTCCGGCGTTCAATGAATAAAACATTTTTTAGATTCCAATCATCTTTTGTGATATAATTGTCCATAACCGCACAGAGCGAGCCGAAGGCGAACGTATGTGCGTGGACAATAGCATATAATAAAAGCGTTTACGCTTTTATTATATCATATTTTGTTCCATTTTGCAAGAGAAAATCTTTTATTTTTGAAAATCATTTCCAACATCCACTGAACAAGCCACATTGCCGCTGTCAGGATTCCCAATATAATCCATTGCGAGGGCTTTAACGGGGTGATGTAGAAAAGCTTTCCGAATAATACGCCGATTTCGCAGAATACGGCAATCAGTCCTCCGAACATAATCCCGCGCCACAGCTTGAACGGTCGGCAGACATTCCACAGTATACGGAAGCACATCGCCGCTGTCATCAGTACGGCAATAACGGAAATTTTCTCGGGCGGGATTCCGTAAAAAGCCTCCGCGCCCGAAAGCAGGCAAATTCCCACAGCCACGGATATTCCGCCCGGCGCGGCTTTCTTAAGAACATTGAAGAGAAACGCTCCCGAAACGCGGTTGTAATTGGGTTCCAACGTCAGCAGAAACGATGGAATGCCGATAGTTATCGCGCTGATAAGCGTCATTTGAATCGGCTTGAACGGATAGGAGAACGGCAAAAACAGGAATACCGCTGCCAGAATGAACGAGAAAATCGTCTTGCTGAGGAACAGCGTTGCCGAGCGTTCGATGTTATTGATACAGCGGCGACCCTCTTCGACCACCTTTGGCATTACCGCGAAATCCGAGGTCATCAGCACCAACTGCGAAGCCGCGCGTGCCGCGTCACTGCCCGACTGAACAGCCACCGAGCAGTCCGCCTCGCGCAGCGACGGAACATCATTTATGCCATCGCCAATCATTGCGACCTTGTGTCCTGCCGATTTTAACGCTTTGATAAGCAATAGTTTCTGTTCGGGATTTGACCGCCCGAAAATCGCGTATTTCTCGCAGATTTCGGGAATCTCCTCCTCGGATACCCCTCTCATATCGATTGACCCGAGATTCTCCAGACCCGCCCTCAAAGCCACATTGGCGACTGTCGTGGGGTCGTCCCCCGAGATGACCTTTACGGTTACGTCCTGCTGTCTGAAGAACTCCAATGTTTCCTTCGCGGAATCGCGAACCTTGTCCGAAAGCAGAACTAATGCAACGGCGGAAATGTCCTCGGGGAGCTTGTCCTTTGCCGGTCTTTGATTCGAGCGCGCCAGAACCAGAACACGCAATCCGTTTTGCGAGTAATTTTCGCATTTCAGCGCGATTTGCGCGTATTTTTCCCCGAGAACGAAGCTCGGCGCGCCCAGAATCAGCGTTCCGAGTTCTGAAAACTCCGCCGCGCTCCATTTCCGCGTGGAATTGAACGGAACGGTGTTCAAAAGCGTTGCTCCCGTTGATTTCGTGAACCGTTCTCTAAGTGCCTTGACAGTGGAGTTTCCCTCGGGAAATGCCGCCGCGAACGTTCCCAAAGCGGATTCCGCGTCAAAGTGTTCATCAAGTGGGATGATTTCGGAAACCTCCATATTCCCCTCGGTAAGCGTTCCGGTTTTGTCGAGGCAGAGAACATCCACGCGTGCAAGCTCCTCGGCACAGTAGAGATCTTGGCACAGCGTATTGCGCCGCGCCAGTTTGATTGCGCTGATTGCCAGTGCGACCGATGTAAGCAGAACCAGTCCCTCCGGAATCATTCCCAGCAGTGCCGCGCAGGAGCTTGTCACGGCGATTTCGCGTGATTCTCCCGACACGAAAAATGCTTTGTAGAACAGAACAAGCCCGAACGGAACAATGCAAATCGACACTGCCCTGATTATTCTGTTGATGGATTTCATCATTTCGGAATTGTGTTTTTTTACATATTTCGCGTTTTTGGTAATTTTTCCCGATTGGGACTGCTCTCCGACACGCACCGCCACCGCCTTTACGCTGCCTTCGGTGACAAAGCTGCCCGACAGCAGCTCATCGCCGCGCCGTTTCGGGATTCCGTCGCTCTCGCCCGTGATAAGGCTCTCGTCAGTCTCGCACTCTCCCTCCGCGACCTCGCAGTCCGCCGGAACTTGCATTCCGTTTGACAGAATTACCACATCACCGATTACAACATCGCTTATGGGGATTGTTTTCTCCGTACCCGAACGCAGAACTTTCGCTTTTGGGGAAGAGAGTATGGAAAGCCTGTCTATCACGCGCTTGGAGCGGATTTCCTGAAAGATACCGATACCGATGTTGCAGAGAACCACGCCCATAAACAGCGTATTTCGCCAACTCCCCACAGAAGCTATCAATACAAAGAGTATTATATTTATAAGGTTAAAAAGCGTGCAGACGTTATCTCGGAAAATCATTGTAACGCTTTTCGTTCTGACATTAAGGCTGCCGTTGCTTTGACCGTTTTGGGCGCGGCGATATGCCTCCTCATCGGTAAGACCGATATTAAGATTGGTTTGATTCATAATTCCTCCGGTATTGCCCTATTGAATATAGTATATAACTTTTTTTACTCAAAGTCAAGGGAAGTGTGTTGGTTTTATGAATTTTTTTAATAAAGACTTGATTTTTCTTCACAAATGTGTTATAATTTAATTATCAAGTAAAATAAGAAAGTATACCCTGTCGCTGTATATGAATATTGTGGGGGAACAACAGGAGGTAACAAATGGGAAATGTAATAAGAGAGTATGCCGAAAAGAAACAGAACATCTGCCGCAAAAATGACGCTATTTCAGACGAGCTTTACAGTCGCTACGGTGTAAACCGCGGACTGCGCGATGTCAACGGAAAGGGCGTTCTGACGGGACTTACCGCCATCTCGAAGATGGTTTCGTTCAAAGATGTTGACGGCATTGAAACTCCATGTGACGGCGAATTGTGGTACAGAGGCTACAATGTCAAGGAGCTTGTAGCTATGTGCGGCGACAGCGGTTTTGGATTCGAGCGCACCGCATACTTGCTGATATTCGGCGAAATGCCTACCCCCGAGGAATCCGAGGAATTTAAGCGCATTCTGGGTGCCTGCCGCAATCTCCCGACAAATTTCACGCGTGACGTAATTATGAAAGCTCCCGGCAAGGATATTATGAACTCCATGACCCGAAGTATTCTGACGCTCGCCTCGTATGATAACACCACGCTTTCCGGAACGCTTACCGACAGCCTTTATCAGTGTATTCTGCTTATCGCGCGGTTCCCGATGTTGGCGGCATACGCTTATCACGCGTATAATCACTACGAGAATGACGAGAGTATGTATATTCACCGCCCCGACCCCGAGCTTTCCACTGCGGAAAACCTCTTGCTTATGCTCCGCCCCGACAAGAGTTACACCACACTGGAAGCGAAAGTTCTTGATGTGGCGCTGATGCTGCATATGGAGCACGGCGGCGGAAACAACTCCACGTTCACCACTCGTGTGGTAACGTCCTCGGGTTCGGATACATATTCCACGATAGCGGCGGCAATGAGTTCGCTTAAAGGACCAAAACACGGCGGCGCGAACATCAAGGTTATGGAAATGATGCAGAATATCCGTGAGAATGTTCACGATTTGAAGGATTACTATGAAGTAAGTGACTACCTCGCGAAGATTCTTGCGGGTGAGGCGTTCGACCACAAGGGACTGATATACGGAATGGGTCACGCGGTATATTCGCTGTCCGACCCGCGTGAGCGCATTTTCAAGTCATATGTCGAGAAGCTGGCGGCGGCAAAGCACCGCGAGGACGATCTGTTGCTCTATAAGTACGTAGAAGAAGCTGCACCAAAGCTCATCGCACAAAAGCGCAAGATTATGAAGGGCGTATCGCCGAATGTGGACTTTTACAGCGGATTTGTGTATGAAATGCTCGGTATCCCGGAGGAACTGTACACGGCAATTTTCGCGATCGCGCGCATTGTCGGCTGGAGCGCTCACCGTATCGAGGAGCTTACCACTGCAAGCAAGATAATCCGTCCGGCATATCTCAGCGTAATGAAGAAGCACGAAGAATCCAATGATTAACGGAATATAAAAATTAATCCCTCGCCAACGGCGGGGATTAATTCAGTCTGTCGATAAACCCTCGCACCGCCCCGCCGCAAAGCGGCGGGGCTTACTTCGTCAAGCGACTTGCGGCAGGCACAAAGCCTAGCCGCAAGTCGCAGGGTGTCCGCAAAGCGGACATTCGTCCTCGTCTGCGAGTGTTTCTCTACAGTCTGAAACGTTTTTTTATACAGAATCTAATTCTTTGACGACAAAAAATCACAAAACCCCTTGAAATACACAAAATGTTGTGGTATAATAAAAATAAGTATTTATTTGGAAAGGATGCTCTCTGATGCTTAACGAGAAAATTACTGTCACGATCTGCGGGAGAAACTACCGTCTTAAGACCGATAATGCCGACAGGCTTAAATCGGCGGCTAAAGACACCGAGAAACGGATCGCCGAGTACTGTTCTGCCGGTCTGGATTTCGGCAAGGAGGACGCTGCCGTGCTGTCTACGCTCGATTGTTTCAATGAGATCACAGACTTGCGTGCGCGTTGCGATGCTCTTGAAACATTGGTGGAGCGTCTGAAAAAGGGCGAGGAATCCGCAGCGGCGGCAATGGAGGAAAACAAGGCGCTGAAATCCGAGAATGCCAATCTGAAGAAAATAGCCGAGGAGTACGAAAAACTCACCAAGCGTTTTTCTGAGCTTGAAGGCAAAAATGAACAGCTTGCTGAAACGTTGAAGAGCGCAAACGAGAAAATCACGGATTTCGGGCTTATCAAAAAAGAGCTTGAGGACGCGAAGAAGTTTTCGGACAATCTCGAAAAGAAAAACACACAGCTATCGGCGGCGGCAAAGGACAACACCGTCAAGTTGGATGAGCAGAAGAAGCTGAATGCCGAAAAGGACAAGCGAATCGCCGCACTCGAAAAGGAGCAGTCCAAGACCGTAACCGTGATTGAGGAGAACAAGCGGCTCTCCGAGAAACTGGAAAAGGCGCAGAATTTCGAGGAAGCGTTCCATCGTGAACAAACCCGTGCCAACTCCGTTGAAAAGGAGCGGGATTCGCTGAAATCCGCGAATGAGGAGCTTAAATCACAGTTGGAAAAGGCTAAATCCGCCTCGTCCGATAAAGAAGTCGCGTCTTTGAAATCCGATAATGAAAAGCTCCGCGCACAGGTTTCCGACAATGAAAAGAAGACGGCGGCGCTTTCCAAGGACTATGAGGAGCTTTCCGCCGCTTATGATGAGCTGGACAAGCAGAATAAGGAGCTTGCAAAATCTGCCGAATGCGTGCGTGAATTGGACGAGCTGAAGGTAAAGTTCTCGCAGATTGAGAGCGAGAACGCGGCTTTGAAATCCGCAGAGGGCAGCAATGAGGATTTGCACAATCAAATGTCCGAGATGAAAAAGCAGCTTGAGGATATTAATCTCAAAAACGCAGAGCTTACAAATGACAACAAAGCACTGAAAAAGACAAATTCCTCGCTCGAAAAGCAGCTTAAAGAAATGCTTGAGGACGGGCAGTTGACTCTATGAACGAGATTTTAGCGCCGCTTGGCGGATATGAAACTCTCGCGGCGGCTTTGAACAGCGGCGCGGATGCGGTCTACGCGGGAATGAAACGGTTCTCCGCGCGGAAGAATGCTGAGAATTTCACTGATGAGCAACTGAGTGAAGCTGTCACGGAGTGTCACAAGCGCGGTGTGAAATTCTACATAACTCTGAATACTTTAGTGTACGACAGCGAATTTGAGGAGTTGGCAGAATGCATAAAAACCGCCGCTCAATGCGGTGTTGACGGGTTGATTATGCAGGACCTCGGCGCGGCAGAGCTTGCGCGTGAGATTGCACCGAACCTGCCGATTCACGCTTCCACGCAGATGACGCTGAACAGCGTCTCGGGGGTTCTCGCGGCTGAGGAGTTGGGATATTCGCGCGTGGTTATCGGACGGGAACTGTCCAAATCCGAAATTGAGGGAATACGCAAAAAAACTCACGCGCAGTTGGAAATTTTCGTCCACGGCGCGTTATGTGTGTGCGTAAGCGGGCAGTGCTATATGAGCAGCCTGTTTGGCGGCAGAAGCGGCAATCGTGGGCTTTGCGCGCAGCCTTGCCGTCTGGATTTCACTTGCGGAGAGCGTCACAACGTCCTCTCGTTGAAAGACAGTTCGCTGATTCCGCATTTGGCTGAGATTGAGGGAATCTCTTCGTTCAAAATCGAGGGGAGAATGAAACGTCCAGAATACGTTGCGTGCGCGGTGGACGCGTGTCGAAAATCGCTTAACGGCGAGGATTACGACATAGCGCGGCTTTCCGGGATATTCTCTCGCGGGGGACTTACCGAGGGTTATTATGACGGCTTGATGCGTGATATGAACGGCATTCGCGGCAAAGAGGATGTGGAAAACTCCGCGAACGCGCTTAAAGGAATCAAAGAGCTGTACAAAGCGGAATTTCCGCGTTTTAAGGTCGATATTAACGTTAAAATCAAACGCGGCGAACGAATCACAGCGTGTTGCTCATATTCACACGATAATTGGACTTCGCAGATGACGGCATTCACCGAAACCGTTCCGGAGGAGGCAACCGGAAAGCCGATCACCGCCGATGATGTGATTTTGCGTATGGGAAAGCTCGGCGGAACGATGTTCTACGCGGGTGAAATAAAGGCTGAGGTAGACGATGGATTGTATGTTTCGGCGGCGGATTTGAACGCGCTGCGCCGTGAGCTTTGCGAGGGCGTGGAACGGTTTATTTTGGAAAACTCTACCCCTAAATACGACATATCCGAGAAGAATATTTCGGATTTTCTTCCGCGAAAAGCCGAGCCGCGAACCAAGTCGGATTTGTCATTTCGCGCGGAGGTTGCGACCGCAGAACAACTGCGACAGGCATTAGAACTTGATTTCGACCTCATATACGCGCCGATGAAGTTGTTGGACGAAAGCACTTCCGATAAGCACAGAATCGCTGTGATCCCGCCGCTGATCCTTACCGACTGCGAGGAGGAAACGGCGGTGCGGCTCGATGAACTGCGCAAAATGGGATTCAATAAGGGTCTGGCGCATACTCTCGGTCACGCGCGACTGTTGAAGCAGTGTGGATTCAATGTTCTCGGCGGGTATCGAATGAATGTTTTGAACTCGCTGTCGGCGCGGGTTTGCTCGGATTTGGACTTTTTGGACATAACGCTGTCGTTCGAGGGTACAGCGGCAACGCTTGCGGAGATAAACTCGCTGCGCCCGAAAGGGATTGTCGCGTACGGGCGGCTTCCGCTGATGCTTACAAGGCGGTGTCCCATTGCGAACGGCAAGCCGTGCGGACGTAAAGAACCATGCGGAAAGTCGATTTTCGACCGCCACGGCACGGAAATCCCCGTGATATGCGGCGGAAACAGCATAGAGCTGCTTAATCCCGATGTGCTGATTCTCAGTGACAAACCGTCGATTTTGCGGCAGTTTGATTTTGTGATTCTGAAATTCACCACGGAGCGCGAGATAAAGCCAATCTACGAGATGTATAAGTCTGCGGGAAAGCCTAACGGGAAACTCACTCGCGGGTTATATTTCCGCGGCGCGGAATAGGCGCATATTAATCAATCACGCGCCACCTTACGGGGTGCGAGTTTAGCGCGTTATAATTTAAGACAATGTTTTGGCAATCGATGCAAATCCGAAATGTGAACGGCGCACTGCACGCGCAGCGTGCAGTGGGTCGTTCAGCAAGTACAGATGAAGTCCGCTAAGCGGATTTCATCTGTATGTTTTCGGATTTGTTATTGAAATCGTGCAAATCCGAAACGCGAGCGGGGCGCAATACTACGAAGTAGTGTTGCGGCTCGCTCAGCGAACACAGACGAGCTATTAGAATAAGGAGTAAAATGGAACGTAATTTTCCTAAAGCAATCATAACTCCTAAGGGTGAGAAAGCCTTGCGCGGCGGTCACCCTTGGGTATATTCGGATGAGATTTCACGAGTTGTTGGTGATTATGAAAACGGCGATTTGATTGACGTTTACAGTGCGAAAAATCGGTTTCTCGGCACGGGATTTATCAATGACTGCTCGAAAATCCGCGTTCGGGTGATTTCCCGAAACGCGAACGATAAGTTTGATCGCGCGTTCTACGGGCGGCGGATTCGTTATGCACTGGAGTATCGTAAAACCGTTATGGGCGAGGATTTCGCGTGTTGTCGGTTGATTTTCGGAGAGGCGGACAGCTTTCCGGGATTCACGGTCGACAGGTTCGGTGAAATTCTTGTAACGCAAGTTCTGTCGCTCGGAATCGAGAGAATCAAGGAAATGCTGTACGAGCTGTTGGTAGAGGAGCTGAACGCTCTCGGAGTACAAGTTTCCGCGATTTATGAGCGCAACGATGTGAAAATCCGCGAGTTGGAGGGAATGGAGCAATACACCGGATTTTGGAGCGGTTTGCGAACGGATTTGCCCGGAGTTACCAAGATTGTTGAAAACGGCATTCGCTACTCGGTGGACTATGTGAACGGACAGAAAACGGGATTTTTCCTCGACCAGAAGTATAACCGCCGCGCAATTAGGCAAATCGCGGCGGGCAGAACCGTTCTTGATTGCTTTACGCATACGGGCGCATTTGCACTGAATGCTGCGGCGGCAGGCGCAAAGCTAGTCAACGCGGTGGACATCTCCGAGGACGCAGTGGAAATGGCTCGTTCAAACGCACGCTTGAACGGACTTGAGGGGAATATGCAGTTCACTTGTGCGAATGTTTTTGATTTGTTGACCGATATGTACAAGAACGGCGGCAGTCCGTATGACTTCATAATTCTGGACCCCCCCGCGTTTACGAAGAGCAGTTTCACGGTGAAAAACGCGATCCGCGGTTACAAGGAAATCAATCTCAAGGCAATGCGTCTGCTCAACAGGGGAGGGTATCTTGCAACGTGTTCGTGTTCGCATTTTATGACCGAGCCGCTGTTCAAACAAATGCTCCATGACGCGGCGGCGGACGCGGAGGTTTCGCTGCGGCAGATCGAAGCGCGTCAGCAATCTCCCGACCACCCGATTCTATGGAATGTTCCCGAAACAGATTATCTGAAATTCTTTATATTTCAAGTAGTTTGATTTCGGACAACAAAAAAGTGCCCCCCATCGGGGCACTTTTGCGTTTGAGCGATTCAGGCGCGAACGTCCATAATTTGACCTCTTCCATCGGGAGAAGGCATATTGTCGAGCATTTCGGTGATAAGCTCCATAGACTGCTCCTGAGAATCCATAGTTTTCCTCATCATACCGATAGCCAGAGCGTTCTGCGCATTAGCGCTCGCCATAGACATTGACATAGCCGCGATCTGCATTTCCATACCAATACCTCCCTAATATGTACTTATAGTCAGTATAACATATTCTTTTTGGTTTGTCAAGTGATTTTTAATGGTTTTTCAAAAAAATAAAAAAAGCACAAAAAACACATAAATTCCTCTTGATTTTTTGGAAATAATGTTGTATAATATAAGTATTGAATGATAAACGGCGGTTTCCGACTGCTTTTTGTGGACAGATTTCGTTTATCGCAGAAAAAATATGAAGGAGCTTACATATTATGGAAAACAATATTCTCCTTGAAAGCGGCACCAACGAGCTTGAGGTGCTGGAGTTTATGGTGGGTCAGCAGAGCTTTGGAATCAATATCGCGAAGGTAAGCGAAATTATGAACCATCAAACGATGATTCCCGTTCCCGATTCTCCACCCGAGTTTGAGGGTGTGTTCACACCGCGTGATAAGGTTATTTCGGTTATCGATCTGCATAAGGTTTTGAACAAGGAAAGCGGCGATTCCTCGCATGATTTGCTGATTATCTGCAACTTTAACCAAATGGACGTTGGATTCCATGTATCCTCCGTCAAGGGTATCCAGCGCATTTCGTGGGAGGATATCGAAAAGCCCCCGCGGATTTCCGGCGATGGCATCCATAATATTGCCACGGGTATCGCAAAGCTCTCCGACAGAATCATCTTGATTCTCGACTTTGAGAAGATTGTTTCCGATATTAACCATTCTGCGGCTCTTGACGCTACCGGTGTTAATCAAGCGGACAGTTCAAAGGCGGATAAGCATATTGTCATTGCCGAGGACAGCCCGTTCCTCAACACGTTGATTCAGAACACGCTTGCCGATGCGGGATACCGCAATATGGTGTCCTTCGACAACGGCAAGGACGCGTGGGATTATATCAGTGGTCATAAGTCGATGCCGGGGAATATCCTTGACCATATTTCCTGCCTTATTTCGGATATCGAGATGCCGCAGATGGACGGGCATCACCTTACTAAGCTCATCAAGGACGATAATGTTCTGTGCAAGATTCCCGTATACCTGTTCTCCTCTCTGATTAACGAGCAGATGCGCATAAAGGGCGAGAGCGTTGGTGCGGACGCGCAGTTCTCCAAGCCTCAGATTGGTTTGCTTATCAATCATATCAACGAAAACATCTGATGTGTTATCCCGGCTTATTTCGGCCGGGATAGGTTTTTATGAAACGGAGATTATTATGAATGACAGAAGACAATTCCTGATGGAAAACCGTGATAAAGTATTCGATTATCTGGGCAAATATGAACTTCCTAAACCGCGAAGCGTTATAAATCCCGCAAACGCGGAAACTCCCGTGACGTATGACAAACCTTGCAAGATAAGTGTAATTGACGCGGACACGATTTCCGCTGCGTGGAGCGCTCACTCCGACTCGTCGGCTAAAATCGCGATTCTGAACTTTGCGAGTTTCCGTCACCCCGGCGGCGGATTCATAACCGGCGCGATGGCGCAAGAGGAGAATATCTGCCACCACACCAACCTGTATGACGCGCTAGCGGCGCAGCGCACGTGGTATGATGAGAATGAACGTCTTACGAACCGCAGCCTGTACCAAAACCGCTCTATTCTGACATATGATGTATCGATCATCGCGCGCGGAATCGGGAAATTTGTCCCTGTCGAAAACGTTTTCCAAGCGGATTTTCTGACTTGCGCGTCCCCGAATGCCGGTGCTGCGGCGAAAAAGGGCGTTCCCGAGGCGGAAATCAACCGCGCCATTGAGTGGCGCATATCCTACGCGGTGGAGATTCTCGCGGGGCGCGGCTACACGCACGTGATCCTGGGCGCGTTCGGCTGCGGAGCGTTCCGCTGCAATCCGAGGGTTGTCGCCGAGGCTTTCCGCAAGAGCGTTGAAAAGTCCGCAAACGCGTTCGACAAGGTGATTTTCGCGATTCCCGACGGGAAAAACGGAAATCTTCGGGTTTTTAAGGAAGTTTTCGGAAAATAATACAATGCGGATTCCTTGCTTTGTATCAAGGAATCCGCAAAATTTTCTGCCCACATCTTGACATATCCCGCCAAATATGGTACAATATAAGTTGGAGTTCTGTACTCAATATGTAACAAAAAGATTATTCGGAGGTAATGAAAATGACTAAAATAGACGTTTTTTCGGGATTTTTGGGAGCGGGCAAGACCACTCTCATCAAAAAGCTGCTTAAAGAGGGCTACAACGGCGAGAAGCTGGTGCTTATCGAGAACGAGTTCGGTGAAATCGGCATTGACGGCGGATTTATGAAGGACGCGGGAATCGAAGTCACCGAAATGAATCAGGGCTGCATTTGCTGCTCGTTGGTCGGCGATTTCGGAAAGGCATTACAAAAGGTTCTGGACGAGTTCGCGCCCGACAGAATACTCATTGAGCCATCCGGAGTAGGCAAGCTGTCCGATGTAATCAAGGCGGTTATGGAAATCGACAGCGACAAAATCACGCTGAACAGCTACACCACCGTTGCGGACGCAACCAAAATCAAGATGTATATGAAAAACTTCGGCGAGTTCTACAAGAATCAGGTGGAAACCGCGAAAACTATCGTTCTGTCGCGTACGCAGAAGCTCTCCGAGGAAAAGCTGGACGAGGCGATTCAGATGCTCCGTGAGCTGAACAAGCACGCAACTATTGTCACCACTCCGTGGGAGGAAATCGGCGGAGATCAGATTCTCTTGGCGATGGAAACCGAGAACAAGTTTGCCGAAGAGCTGCTCAAAAGCGAGGATATTTGTCCCGTCTGCGGACATTCGCACCACGATCACGAACATCACCACCACGATGACGAGGATGAGTGCTGCCACCACGATCACGAACATCACCACCACGATGACGAGGATGAGTGCTGCCACCATGATCACGAACATCATCACCATGATGACGAGGACGAGTGCTGCCACCACGACCACGAACACCATCACCACGGTGACGAGCACGAATGCTGCCATCATGACCACGAGCATCACCATCATCACCATGCTGATGAGGTGTTCACATCTATGGGAATCGAGAGCGCGAAGAAGTTCACTAAGGAAGAACTTGAGAGCGCGCTGTCCAAGCTGTCCGGTGAGGAGTTTGGAATGGTTCTGCGCGCAAAGGGAATCGTTCCCGGAGCGGACGGCGTGTGGTATCATTTCGACTTTGTTCCTGAGGAGTACGAGGTAAGAACGGGTTCGGCTGATGTTACGGGCAGAATGTGCGTAATCGGTTCTAAGCTCGCCGAGGACAAGATCAGAAGCTTGTTCAACGTTTAAGGGGTGATTGAGTTGGCTGAAATTCCCGTATATTTGATGACAGGTTTTCTGGAGAGCGGAAAGACCTCGTTTATACTTGAAACGCTGAACGACAAGCAGTTCAGCCGCGGCGAGAGAACTTTGGTTATCGCCTGCGAACAGGGCGAGGTGGAGTTTGACGAGCGGATTATCAAGGCTTCCAAGTCCGTGGTTGAGTACATCGAGAATGAGGAGGACTTTAACCCCGAAAACCTCACCGCGTTGGTTCAAAAGCACAAGCCTACGCGCATTATGCTGGAGTATAACGGTATGTGGAGCTTGCGCGATATGGCGGTAAAAGCTCCAAAGGACTGGATTTTCTACCAGATATTTATGTTCGTGAACCATTCCACGTTCGATATGTATATGAACAATATGCGTCAGCTTATCTCGGACGATATTTCCGTGTCTGACGTTATTATCTTCAACCGCTGCGAACCCGGAAAGGTGGACAAGACGCGCCTGCGCAGAGCGGTTAAGGCGTTGAATCCGCGAATCGATATGATTTTCGAGTATGTAAACGGCGAAATCGAACAGGGGTTCCAGGGCGAGGACGAAATGCCGTTTGACGTGAAAGCGGACCCGATTAACATTGTCCACGATGATTTCGGGCTGTGGTATATCGACATTATGAGCAACGCGCCGCGTTACAAGGGCAAGAACGTCCGCGTGCGCGGAATGGTGTTCAGAGCGTCAAATATTCCCAAGGGGTATTTCGTGATCTCGCGCCGCGCGATGACTTGCTGCGCGGACGATATTCAGGTTGTCGGAATACTCGTGAAATCTCCCGATGAGGCGAAGTTCAAGGACGGCGATTGGGTGGAGGTTACAGGCAGTGTAACCGCCGAGAAACAGCAGTGCTACAAGGGAATGGGACCCGTAATTCTCGCGGACAGTATTCTCCCGACCGAAAAGGCAGAGAGCGAGTTGGTTTACTTTAACTAAGATGGACAAGTTTTCGATAGTGAAAAAAGCGATTGATAATGCCGATCCGTGCGGCTTATTGGATTGCCATGCTCCGTTGGACGAGTATGACGATGAATCGGCGGAAATCGCGGCTATGATTTCCGATGAGGATTCCGCCGAGGAAATTGCCGTGATTTGCGCGAATGTTTTTTCGCGGTCATTCGCCGAGAATGTTTCGGCGGATAAGTTTCTCGTGGTAGCGGAAGAGATTCGGCGCGAATTGGAGAAATGCGGAGGTGCATTATGAAAATTCTGGTAACAGGCGGAACGGTTTTCGCGAGTCGTTTTACGGCGGAATATTTCGCGCGTGAGAACGAAGTTTTTGTGCTCAATCGCGGAAGCCGTCCGCAAGCAGATGGTGTTACGCTTATCAAGGCGGACAAGCATTCGCTCGGCGACACACTTAAGGGGCAGCGGTTCGATGCGGTTCTGGACGTGTGCGCTTATAACGCATCCGATATTGACGACCTGTTGGACGCGCTGGGGGAATTTGGCAGTTATATAATGGTAAGCTCCTCGGCGGTGTACCCCGAAACTCTACCACAGCCGTTCACGGAAAGTCAACAGGTTGGCGCAAATTCAATCTGGGGCGCATACGGAACGTACAAAATCGCCGCCGAAAAACGGCTTGTGGAGCGCGTTCCAGATGCGTATATCATACGTCCGCCATACCTTTACGGAAAGATGAATAACCTCTATCGTGAGGCATTCGTGTTTGATTGCGCTGAGCGCGGTCTGCCGTTCTATATCCCCAAGGACGGAAAAATGCCGCTCCAGTTTTTTGATATTGAGGATCTGTGCAAATTTATCGAGGTTCTGCTTGTGAAAAAGCCCGAACAGCGCGTGTTCAATGTCGGAAATCCGTGCGTTGATATTAACGAGTGGGTACGGCTGTGTTACGGTGTTTTAGGGAAAACTCCAAAATTAGTCTATGTTAACCAAAATCTTGACCAACGGAGCTATTTCCCGTTTTATGACTATGGCTACGAGCTGGATACCACTTCAATGTCGGAGCTTATGCCTTCTCTGAAGCTGCTTGAAACGGGGCTTGCGCAGTCGTACGAGTGGTATCATGATAATAAAGATCAGGTGCGCGTGAAACCGCTGTTGGAGTTTATTGCGGAGAATTTGGCATAAATTCGGAAAGGACATAAAATGAGGCTTAGATTTTACAACGCGAAAATCCTTACGATGGAGGACGAGAATATAATCGAGGGCGAGCTGCACACCGATAACGAGCGAATCTCATATATCGGAGCGGCAAAGCCCGGCGAATTTGACCGTGAGATTGACCTTGGCGGAAATCTGATTATTCCCGGATTCAAGGACGCGCATACTCACACCGCGATGACGTTTCTGCGCTCGTTCGCGGACGATTTGCCGCTGAACGACTGGCTTTACAATCAGGTTTTCCCGCATGAGGCAAAGCTCACCGAGGAATCGGTCTATGTGTTCACACAGCTTGGCATTATGGAGTATCTTACAAGCGGAATCACAGCCGCGTTTGATATGTACATGAAGATACCAGCGTATGTTAAAGCGTGTACCGATATGGGATTCAGGAGCGTTTTATGCGGTTCGATAAACGACTTCGGCGGCACGGTCGAGGGCTGCGAGGAGGAGTACAATACCTATAATTCGGGGAATCCGCTGATTACATATCAGTTGGGATTCCACGCGGAATACACTACCAAGCGTGAAATTCTCGAGGGAATGGCAGAATTGTCACGGAAGTACAAATCTCCGCTTTTCGCGCACAACAGTGAAACCAAAGCCGAGGTAGAGGGCTGCCGCGAGCGTTACGGAATGTCGCCCACGCAGCTTTTCGATGAACTTGGAATGTTCGAGTACGGCGGTGGCGGGTTTCACTGCGCGTGGTTTGACGAGCGTGATATGGAGATTTTTCGTGACAGGGGACTGTGGATGGTTACTAATCCCGCGTCCAATCTCAAGCTGGCGAGCGGAATCGCGCCGATTTGCGAGATGCGCCGCCACGGAATGAAGAATTTCGCTATTGGAACGGACGGAGCGGCTTCAAACAACTGTCTGGATATGTTCCGCGAGATGTTCCTCGTGGCGGGATTGCAAAAGGTTCGCGAGGAGGACGCTGCGGCGTGTCCCGCGTTTGACGTTTTGGAAATGGCGACCAAGGGCGGCGCGCTGGCGATGGGGCTTAAAGACTGTGATGTTCTCGCGGCGGGAAAATATGCTGATTTCGCGGTTGTTGACCTTAAAAAACCAAATATGCAGCCGATTCACAATATCGCGAAAAACCTCGTATATTCGGGCAGTAAGGATAATGTAAAAATGACTGTTATAAACGGAAAAATCCTCTATGAGGACGGCAAATTCACCACGATTGATGAGGGTGAAATCTACGAGCGCGCCAATAATCTCACAATGAAAATCTGCGGATGAAACCGACAAAATTGAACCATCGTAAAAGAAGACCCTCCACAAAGCTAATAGTAAACACGATCAAGAACACCGCTCGGTTTGTTCTGTTGGTGATTGCGCTGATTATCGGTGCGGGTGAGCTAAGCAGCGGCGTGCTTACCAAATCGCTAGAGATCGCGCGGGCGTTAGATTGCGGTCCTAAGCCGTATGTGGAGCTTGCGGAGGGCGAATCCTCGGTGAGCTTTATCGATATTGGGCAAGGTGATTGTGAGCTTATTCGCACGACGAATCACAATGTTCTTATAGACAGCGGCGACGTACATATGGCGGGAGTAGTGATCAATTTTCTTCGGCATCTTGGAATTACAAAGTTGGATATGGTTATCATCACACACCCTCACGATGATCATTATGCCGAAATGGCTGATGTTCTTGAACGTTTCGATGTTGGTCAGGTTATAATGCCACGGCTTCCGGATGATATGGTTCCCACTGACTACAATTATGTGAATTTGATGAGGACGCTTGAAAAGCTGGAAATTCCCATAAGATACACTAAGGCGGGTGAATGCTTTGTGTTGGAGGATGATTGTCATATCGATATTTTGTCGCCGATTTATGACGATTATGATGATATGAATAATTTCTCGATTGTGGCGCGGTTTGTTCACGGAGAGCGTTCGTTTCTGTTTACCGGCGACCTTGAACGAATGGGTGAATTGGATTTGGTGGAATCGGGCGTGGAAATTAAGTCGGATGTGTTGAAAGTTCCTCATCACGGCAGCGCGAACTCCAGTTCCGAGGAGTTTCTGAGTGCGGTTTCTCCCGAGATAGCCGTTATAAGTGCCGGCGCGGATAACAGTTTTCAACACCCGCGCACTGCAGTGATTTATCGACTTAAGGACGCAGGCTGCTCCACAACATACTCCACCTCGAACAACGGAAACGTGGTAATTGTTACCAATGGAACGGATTTGCGCGTTGTAGTTGAGAAAAATTACGCGTTGGTATTGTAATAATGCACAAAAACAACTGCGGATTTTGTAATAAATGTGAATAAAAACACGTTTTTTGTGGAATTGTCTTGTAGTGACGATTAAAATGTTGTATAATGGAAAGTGGAAATATTTCGGCGGATATGCCTAAGTTTGTAGAAAAGGAAAGTGACACTGAATTGGTTAGAAATGATTTAAGAAATATCGCGATTATCGCGCACGTTGACCACGGCAAGACCACATTGGTCGATGAGATGCTCAAACAAGGCGGAGCGTTTCGCGAGAATCAAGAGGTTGCCGACCGCGTGATGGACAACAACGACCTTGAACGCGAGCGCGGAATCACGATTCTGGCGAAGAACACCTCGTGTATGTACAACGGTGTGAAAATCAACATTGTTGATACCCCCGGTCACGCGGATTTCTCGGGAGAGGTAGAGCGTATCCTCAAAATGGTAAACGGCGTTCTGCTGTTGGTAGACTCGTTCGAGGGAACTATGCCGCAGACGCGTTTCGTATTGCAGAAAGCTCTGGAGCTTGGTCATAAAATTATTGTAGTCGTAAACAAGACCGACCGCCCCGATGCGCGCAATCACGAGGTCGTGGACGAGGTTCTGGAGCTGCTGCTCGACCTTGACGCAACCGAGGAGCAGTTGGACAGTCCGGTTGTGTTCTGTTCGGGAAGATTGGGCTGTTCGTCATACAATCCCGATGAAATGGGTACGGACTTCAAGCCGCTGTTCGACAAGATTCTGGAACATATCGACCCGCCGGAGGGCGATGAAGAGGGCGATTTGCAGGTTCTCGTATCTTCAATCGATTACAACGACTATGTGGGAAGAATCGCCGTTGGACGCGTAGAGCGCGGAGTAATCAAGCAAAATCAGGAGGTTATGGTGTGCGATTATCATAACCGTACCGCCCCGTTTAAGGCAAAAATCGTTTCGCTGTATCAGTTCGAGGGTCTGAACAAGATTCCGTGTGAAACGGCAAGCGTTGGAGATATTGTTTGCTTTTCGGGAATCGAGGGCATCACAATCGGGCAGACCATCACCTCCGTAAGCAACCCCGAGCCGCTGCCGTTCGTGAAGATTTCCGAGCCGACTGTTGAAATGACATTCGCGGTCAACTCCTCGCCGTTTGCGGGGCGCGAGGGCAAGTTTGTTACTTCTCGTCAGATTCGCGAGAGATTGATGAAAGAAACGCTGAAGGACGTTTCGCTGCGTGTTTCCGACAGCGAAACCTCGGACGCGATGAACGTTGCGGGGCGCGGCGAAATGCACCTCTCGATACTTATCGAAACGATGAGAAGAGAGGGCTATGAGTTGTCCGTTTCTACTCCGAGAGTACTCTACAAGGAGATTGACGGCGTGATGTGCGAGCCTGTGGAGCGTCTGCTGATTGATGTTCCCGAAACGGCTGTCGGCGCGGTTATGGAGAAGATGGGACAGCGCAAGGGCGAGATGATTTCTATGCACCCTGTCGGAAACCGCACGCGTCTTGAATATCTGGTGCCTTCGCGCGGTCTTTTCGGATACAGAAGCGAGTTTATGACCGACACCAAGGGCGAGGGTGTAATGAACGCAGTGTTCGACAGTTACAAGCCCTACTATGGAGATATTCCGCGCAGAACGGTGGGTTCGCTGGTTGCGTGGGAAACGGGAACGGCTGTTACCTACGGATTGTATAACGCTCAGGAGCGCGGCACGCTGTTCATTGACGCGGGAACTCCCGTGTACGAGGGAATGATAGTCGGTGTTTCGCCCAAGGCGGGGGATATTGTCGTGAACGTCTGCAAGAAAAAGCACCTCACCAATACCCGCGCAAGCGGCTCCGATGACGCGCTGAAGCTGATTCCGTACAGACAGATGAGCCTTGAGGACTGTCTTGAGTTTATTCAGGACGATGAACTGGTTGAGGTTACTCCCAAGAATGTCCGTATCAGAAAGACGATTCTGGAGCGTGATCTTCGCTTGAAGGCAGAAGCTAAACAGAGGAAATAAACGAATTGTAAGCTCGGTTTTTTGCGAAAGCGAAAATTCCGGGCTTTTAATTCACAACATATTGGGTGGGTGATTTTAATGGTTAAGGATATGACTAAGGGCGCGGTTACTCCGATTCTGCTGAAATTTTCGCTGCCGCTGCTGGTAAGTGTGATTTTCCAGCAGCTTTACAACATCTCGGACAGCATAATTGCGGGGCGGTTCATCAACAATGACGCGCTCTCGGCGATTGGCGCAAGCTACCCGATAACGATGATTTTCCTCGCAATCGGTATGGGTATGAATGTGGGCTGTTCTGTGGTGATTTCCACGCTGTTCGGCGCAAAAGACTATAAGCAAATGAAAACGGCTGTTTTCACATCATTGATTTCCACGGGAGTTCTCGCGGTGGTTCTTACAGCGGTCGGGTATTTCACAAGTGGAATGTTTTTGAGAATGCTCGGTACGGACGAAACGATTTTCCCGGATTCGCAGACCTACTTGAATATCTATGTGTTCGGGTTGCTGTTTTTGTTCATTTACAACATCTGCACAGGAATTTTTACTGCTCTCGGTGACGGAAACACACCGCTGTATTTTCTGATCGGTTCATCTCTCGGTAACATCGCGATGGACTTGCTGTTTGTGGCGGTGTTCAAGATGGGAGTTGCGGGAACGGCTTGGGCGACCTTTATCTGTCAAGGGATATGCTCGATTCTGGCATTTTTCGTGCTGATTCGCAGAATCGGTAAAATCAAGAGCGAAAAGTTCAAGTATTTCGACTGCGCAATGCTTGGGAAAATCGCCGTGTTGTCGATTCCCAGTATTCTCCAGCAGAGCTTTGTTTCGGTGGGGAATCTGTTTATCCAGAGCCTTGTGAATTCGTGCGGAAAAGAGGTCGTTGCGGGTTATGCTTCGGCAATCAAGCTGAACACCTTTGTGGTGACGTGTTTTTCGACAGTCGGAAACTCGGTATCGAGCTTTACCGCGCAGAATGTTGGGGCGGGGGAGTATCCGCGCGTTCGCAAAGGATTTAAGGTCGGCGCACTGCTGAGTGTTGGAATCGCGGTGTTGTTTTCGGCTCTTTACATCATATTCTCAAACGGGCTGATTTACCTGTTTATGGATCAGACCAAGGAGAACACCGCCGCGGCAGCGGAAGCGGGACGACATTTCCTGACGGTGGTTTCGCCGTTCTACTTCGCTGTGAGTGTAAAGTTGGTATGCGATGGAGTCTTGCGCGGCGGTAGGAGAATGACCGCGTTTATGGTGACTACGTTCAGCGATTTGATTCTCCGCGTGATATTCGCGTTTATCTTCAAACCAAGATTCGGCGCGACCGGAATCTGGCTCTCGTGGCCCGTGGGCTGGGTAATCTCCGGAGTGATGTCCGCTGTGCTCTATTTGTGGTACATAAGAAGTATGAAACGGTTGTGATATGTCGGGTTGTATAAAGTGCACAACAAATCCGGTTCGTGAATTTGTTTTGTTTGTGAAATTAGGCTATTGCAAAATATAGTATAACGTGATATAATATCAATGTAAGAGAAATTGGAAAAATCCGTAATTCTCTCCCATCGGGGAGAGAATTGCAGCGGAGTAGCATCGAAGGTACAAAATGATTGATCTTTCACAGCTTTATGACAATTGCGTTTACTCGTCAATAGCGCACGCGATTTTCATTCTTAGAGAGCCGTTCTTTGCAGCAGGGCAGTCTTGGGACGGAATGAACTACTGTTTCAATGATTTCTGCGGAACAAGATGTACAATATCATTTGACCCCGATGAGGGGATAATGGCGGGCGCGGCTTGTGGTGATGAAAGCGAACGGGTGAGAAAATATCCGGGCTTTAAGGCGATACAATTGTTTGAGAACGCTCCCGATAATATAAAACAGCTCGCACGGAAAGAGGCTCTGGAGTATCTGTACGACGAGTGGGACGGTGTAACTCAGCCGATGGCAACGGTCGCTTTCTGGAGCGTTGGCGGCGAAGTTGTCATTGATGAGGATATTGATTCGTTCAAGAAGAACGGCGGAGCGTATCTTATTACTATCGCGGTAAGTTACGATGAATTGTGTTCTTATTGGCGCGAGGAGTACAATCTCAGCGATGAGGAGGTTTCCGCGGTCGAATTGATTTACAAGCACTTCGCGAATCACGAGCCTGTTAAGCTTGAGCAAGTTTCCATTATCAACCAAGATTGCGCCGGTTATGAGGATTGTATAACAGCACTCGAAGAAATAGGAATCGCGATTGAACAGTAATTATCCCGGAATTTTGGCTCTCCCTATCTATGGTAGGAGGAGTTGAAAGTATATATAGTTAGGATTGTGTAATATATACAATTTTTCGACGTTTCCTCTTTGATTTATTGGTGATATTAGTCTATTGCAAAACATAGTACTGTATGATATAATATTATTGTAAGAAAATGCTTGAACATTTTCACAATCAAAGAAAAGGACGGATTTATTATGAAAGTCATTTTGAAAAACATCGGAAAAGGGCTGATTGCTTTTGTACTGTTTGCCGCAGTTTCGGCAATTCCGATGTTGATTGCGAGTGTAATATGCAATTTCAGTCTGGGATTCCCGGATATGATAAATGCCACAATGAGCACTTCCGTAGGGAGCGGTCTGCAAAGCGCACTGACGATTGCTATGATAATCGGAATCGTTGCATTTGCGGTGAAAAAGGGTTTCACAACACGGGATTCTCTCGGTCTTGATGAATCCCCGAAAAGGGCAGTAGCAAAGCTGGTTTTGGGTTTTTTAGCAGGTGCGTTGATTATTTCCGCAGAAATAGGATTGCTGTGCGTGATTGAAAAGACTCAAGTGACGATTTTCTCTCATAGAGCGCAAGCCGTTGCGGCGGTGTTGTTCGGACTGGTGATATACGCAAGCGTCGGACTGTCGGAGGAGCTGTTGTTTCGCGGATATATTCAGGGTCTTTTCGGAGAGAAAAAGGTTCTTGGTATAGTTGTAACGGCTGTACTTTTTGCGGCGATTCATCTGCTTAATTCCTCGTACAGTGCCGTTTCGCTAATCTATCTGATTGCGGGAGGATTATTATTTTCTCTGCTGCGTGAGGTGACGAAAAGTCTTTGGCTTCCAATCGGATTACACGTGGCGTGGGATTGGGTTGAAATTTCGATTTTCGGATTGAATGAGGACGGAGCAAAGCACTGGCTTTCCGTAAGGGCCGATGAGCTTACGGAAAGTATTTTGTGTGCCGCGATAATGGCTGTATTATGCGTGGTTTTGGTTATCATTTACATACGGCAGCGAAAAGGGAGTAAGACATGAGCCGCAGTTACAAGAGATTCATTGTTTGCAAGGATCAAAATAGCAAGTTCGGTAAGCGTCAGGCTAGCAGAGCCGTGCGAAGAAGCCGCAATGTCCCGAACGGTATGAAATTCAAGCGGTTTTACTGCAGTTGGAACATCTGCGATTATCGGTGCAAGGAAACGCTCTACACCGCCGAGGAGTTTCGCCGTAAATGGTTCGACAGAAACGACCGCGAATTGGATTGGGAACGCGGACGGTTTCGCACATGGAAAGAGGCATACAGGCACTGGCTGCAATGGTACAGAATGAAGTAGGGGAGTATGAGCCGAAGTCACAAGAAAGCTGTTATCTATAAGTATAAAAACAGGCGATTCGCCAAGCGTCAGGCAAGCAAGGTTGTGCGCAGAAGCGGCGAAATCCCGAACGGCGGCGAATTCAAGCGGTTTTACTATGGGTGGAACATCTGCAACTTTCGCAACAGGGAGGTGTTCTATACCGCCGAGGAGTACCGCCGCAAATGGTTCGACAGGTCCGACCGTGAATTTGATTGGGAACGCAGAAGATTCCAAAATTGGAAAGAAGCGTATCGGCATTGGCTGAAATGGTACAGAAAGAAATGAGGGCGACATGACAGAAATCACCATACAAAAAAACGACGCGGGACAACGCGCCGACCGTTTTCTCGCGAAAGCGTATCCGAATCTGAAAAGCTCGTTGGTGTGCAAGCTGATGCGTAAAAAACGTATCAAGATGAACGGCGCGAAAACAGAGCCGAATGTCATCTTAAAAGAGGGCGATGTGTTCCGATTTTATTTGAGCGATGAGCTTCTCTCAAAGGAACCGTTGGCAGACAAGACCGATTTTCGGGATATTTCCCCGGAAATAAACGTCATTTATGAGGACGAGAATATTCTGCTGATTGACAAGCCCGTTGGATTGGTGGTTCACGAGGATAACGACAACACCGCCGACACGCTGATAAACCGCGTTCTGAGTTATCTTTACCAACGCGGCGAATATGATCCCGAACGCGAGAACAGCTTTACGCCCGCGCTGGTGAACCGAATCGACCGCAACACTTGCGGAATTGTCATCGCGGCGAAAAATGCCGAAAGCTTGCGAATCCTCAGTCAAAAGGTTCGCGACAGAGAAATGCAAAAGCTGTATCTTTGCGCGGTTCGTGGGATTCCCGAACCGAAAAGCGGAACTCTTACCGCGTATCTGAAAAAGCTCGGCGATGAGAATCGCGTGATAATTTCCGACACTCCCAAGCCCGAATTTCTCACCATTAAGACAAAATACCGTGTTCTGGAGAGCAGGGGAGAGCTGTCGCTGGTCGAGGTGGATTTGCTGACGGGGCGAACTCATCAGATTCGTGCACATTTCGCGCACATCGGGCACGCGCTGCTCAGTGATGGAAAGTACGGCGATAACGCGTTCAATAAGCAGTTTGGCGTAAAAACTCAGGCACTGTGCTCTTACAAACTTGCGTTCCGTTTCACTACCGATGCGGGGATTCTCGGCTATCTTAATAATAAAGAGTTTGAAATTGCCGATAAAGACAGCTTGTGGTTCGTGAAACTGTTCCGTGAGTGACAAAATATTGTGCCTTTTTCTGCGGAAATTCATATATGAGGTGGTAGAAAAATCCGCGTTTTGTACAAAATGCACAAAATCAACCATCGAAAATTTACATCAAATATGAGAAAAATTTGGCAAAATCTCTTGATAAAGATTAGAAAATTTAGTATAATAGTAGTTGATAGGAAATATCATACGGTTTTACAACCGTAAATTTCATAATTTCAGGAGGAATATTCCAATGGCAGTTAAAGTTGCAATCAATGGTTTCGGAAGAATCGGTCGTCTGGCTTTCAGACAGATGTTCGGCGCAGACGGCTACGAGGTAGTTGCTATCAACGACCTTACCAAGCCCTCTATGCTGGCTAATCTTTTGAAGTATGACACCGCGCAGAAGGGCTACTGCGGTGTCATCGGCGAGAATCTTCACACCGTTTCCGCTGACGATGACGCTAACACCATCACCGTAGACGGCAAGACCCTGAAGATTTACGCAGAGAAGGACGCTAAGGATTGTCCTTGGGGAGAACTCGGCGTTGACGTTGTTCTTGAGTGTACAGGTTTCTACTGCTCTAAGGAGAAGAGCCAGGCTCACATTGACGCAGGCGCAAAGAAGGTAGTTATTTCCGCTCCCGCAGGCAACGACCTTAAGACCATCGTATTCTCCGTAAATGAGAAGACCCTTACCAAGGACGATACGATTATCTCCGCTGCTTCCTGCACAACCAATTGCCTTGCTCCTATGGCTAAGGCACTGAACGATTACGCTCCCATTCAGAGCGGTATTATGAGCACCATTCACGCTTACACCGGCGACCAGATGATTCTGGACGGTCCGCACAGAAAGGGCGACCTCAGACGTGCAAGAGCAGGTGCTGCTAACATTGTTCCGAACTCCACCGGTGCTGCTAAGGCTATCGGTCTGGTAATCCCCGAGCTGAATGGCAAGCTGATCGGTTCCGCACAGCGTGTTCCCGTTACCACAGGTTCGACCACCATTCTTACCGCTGTTGTTAAGAAGTCCGGTGTTACCAAGGAGGGCATTAACGAGGCTATGAAGGCTGCTGCTTCCGAGAGCTTCGGCTACAACACCGACCAGATCGTTTCCTCCGATGTTATCGGTATGAGATATGGTTCGCTGTTTGACGCTACACAGACCATGGTTTCTCAGATTTCCGATGACCTCTTTGAGGTACAAGTTGTTTCTTGGTACGATAACGAGAACTCCTACACTTCTCAGATGGTTAGAACCATCAAGTACTTCGCGGAGCTTTAATTCCCGAATAAGTGAAACTAACTGCGGCAACGAGTGTTGCCGCGGTTTTTTTGTTCAGTGCCGCAAAAAGCAGACTCCAACGAGTCTGCTTTTTGTGTGAATTACCCAATATCCGTAAGATCCTCATCGGGCTGTTCGGAATCAATAACAATATTCTCGGGAATCAGCCAGTCGCCGGTCAGGCGGCACATAAGACGCGCGTCAATGTACGCTTGCGCCAGTGTGAGTATCGTCTGCCCTTGATAGCTCCCCGAGCGCGTCAGCTCGACCACGAGTGCCACATCGGGTTTGGATTCGTCAACCAATGCCAACGGAAGCATAAGCGACATTGAGTCGCGTTTCGGAAAATATGACGGCACGGCAGTCTTATAATTCCACCGAACGCGTTTCTGCGCCAACTCGATGGAATCTTTAATGCGGTTTTGAATCCGAACAAACAATCGGCTGTTACTCGTAATAATTTCCTTAAGCTGCTCGTATACCGCGTCACAAGCGTATCTGTCGCTTTCGGTGCGGATTTTGTCTACAAGTCCGCGCGCATCTGGGGTATCAAAGAATTGGTCATACAGAAATTGTAGCGGCAGACGCTTGATGTTGTCGATGATGATGTGCTCGAAGTCCGTGTGGAGCTGTTTGGTATGGTCGTAGAACAAGTCCTCGTTGCGGTTGAAATAGGACGGAGGTTCGGGCAGGGGATTGAAGTAGTTTACAAGCTGCTTGCCAAGTCCTCCGGACGCTGCGGTGCAAAATCCGGAAAACTTCCACTCGGTGTCGCTGCCCGGAGCGTTGGGGATAAAGCACGCATAAATGTCATCGTAATGATTGTCCGCAAGCCCCGTGTTGAACGCCGCAAACTCTCTGTCAGAGGAGATGCAGATCTTTTTCTCGCGGGAGAGTCTGCTGAACGTATATTTGATGTACTGAATCAGAATCTGATAGCTTCTGCGGGTGGAATTTGGAAAATCCCACTCCTCGTCAACCGCCTTTGCCGCAAGCTCACTGAGGAAGCTCGACCAGCTTCCCAGAAACGCGAAGCTCTCAAGCTGCTTGCCCGGATTTATGGGCTTTCGTGATTTGTCATGCGGAATCAGATCAACGAAGTACAAAAACCACTTTTTGCCCTCATAAGCGCTGGGTTTCAGCGTAAGTTCAATATTGGTATTGTCCTCTTTTAAGTAACGAATCGGGAAAACCATTTTCCCCTCAAACATTTTGATTTTTCCCTCGGAGCGTGCTTTGTCAAAATCCTCGTTTAATTCGCGGATAACCTCAAAATAATCCGCGTTCAAGCCTTTTTTCATCAAATAATTTTCCAGAATGCTTATCGGCTTGTTCGGAAGATTGCATATTTCCGAAAGCTGCTCTCCACGTGAAACAGAGCCGTGATCCGCCGACTGGGAAGGCTCGCTGTAACGATTTACGGGTTGGAAATTGTTGGAATAGGTATTCGCTGGGTGCGCGCTGTTGGAGTAAACGTTTGTGCTTTGTTTGTCAAAATACGGACGCGGCTCGGTTGACGTCATCGTCGGAGCGGCAAAATTCTTTGCATGAATCGTTATCATAAATTGCGGACAATCACGCATTATCACTTCGGTAAGCGTAACATATCCCAGATCCTTAATGAAGTCTTTCATCTTGTTGTAATTGTAACGTGACGCGATAATTCCGTGATCGATGAGAAACTTGCTTACGGGCGACAAATGCAGCTCCTGTTCACAAGGAAAGCTGGTGGTGAGCATTCTGTAAATTCTTTCCTTTTCCGCCTCGGGGATAGAGCCTTGGGGTGATTTTTTCTCAGCCGTTTCAACGGTCGAATTGTAAACAGATGCCTTTTCAAACGCAAAATATAGGCTTTTTCCGTAAGGATTTATATTCTTGGTAACAAGACCGCTTACCTGCGCCCCATCGCGACAATATCCAATCGGGAAAGTGTAGCGTTCCGCAGAGAAAATCAACTCGTTTCGGCGTTTGGCTTCCTCAAATTGGTCATAAATCTCCTGCTTCATTTCCTGTATGGTAAGTCCGTTTCCTAGGATTTTTGTAAGCGCATACAGTGACCTTTGAGACATTTCAATAATGTCATCATTCAGAATAATATCCATAGAGCCGAAGAAATTATCTGCGGGGTGGATTTCCGAATCGCGTTTCTCCGTGCCGTTATTCCACCTTTTTATTTCGATAAATTCATCGTTGTTGTCGTCCTGAAATCTGAACACCTCCGGAAAATCCGCCGCGAACTCGCGGAAAGAACTATATCCCATTTCCTCCACGGAATAACCGTTGGTATAAAGCCACTCATTTACTCTTGACATACGATAAAGACCCACATCGGGGAACTGTCTGACAATACAGCTATATAACGCTGCTTTCTTTTCTGTTGTAATCATTTTTTTCCTTTCTTTAATCCGATTCCTCATCATCGGGATCTGTCAAATCAGTAAGGGCAAATTCGTTAGATTCGATGTAGATGTAATTTACCCGTTCCTCCAGACGATCGATTGAGAAATCCTGAGCATATTTTCCCTCAATATTTAGTCTGAAAGAATTAAACATACTATCATTGGAGAAGTTGTAATAGCTAACATTAATTCCCATTTTTTTGTAGCTGTCTATAATCTTTTTACATTCGGCGGCGAATAACTTCGGGGAATCATACACTCCCGCAAGCGCGACGCTGACAGTTACATAATCGTCCGCGGAAAGTGTTCCGTTGTATTTTCCCATACCATCGAGATTCAAGTCAACATCGATTTTCAGCGTTTCAATATCCGCGATGTCTTTCAGGTTGACGTAGCTAAGCTCATAAATCTCGGACGCTATTGAGCGATTGTCGTACAGTACCTCTTGTTTGGTATAGTTTTTGTTTAACAAGACGCTCATCGTACAGCTGCCCGCGACAATCAGCGCGGAGATAATCAAGCACGGAATATTCACTCTGATTTTCCCGCGTGTTGTCACCATGTGGGCAAGCAGTTCTATTCCCACCAGAATCGCGCAAATCGGCGATAGCTTCAACGGCAGCAGAAAGTTCGGCGTCTGTGAGAACAGGCAAATCAGCGTGACAATCCCCATAAAGACAAGGATCAGCCCAAGCGACAGAAACCCCACGCCTCGGTTTACAGCCGTTCCCGAGAAAGACCTTATTTTGGTTGCCTCTCGCGTTTGGTTGACTGCGCTGTGGTTTTGTTTTTCGCGGCGCTCCAGCACGTTGTCCAACGCTTCCAGGAGTTTTTGATCTTGTTCTCGAAGCTCCGCCTGCTGTTTTTCCATCTCTGCGGATTTTTCCGCGAAAGCCCGCGCCTCGTCCGTAACTTGCGGAATATCAACCGGATTATTGGCGGTTACAGCGCCGCCAACGGATTCTTCTGATGTGGTGTCGACTAATTTTTCGTTTTCAACTTCCATAATTAAACCTCCTTTCTCTGAAATATAAATCACCGAAAAACGGTGTCAATTTTATTATATCAGATAAATTCTCTTTTGTCAATGAAGAATAATTGCTTATTACGGAATTTTTTGTGTTTATATTGACAATTTCATAAAAATATGTTATAATTAAAGACAATGTTATAACCTTACAGCGAAAACGTTCGTCCAAAGTCAACGTAATATTGGGAACTAAAAAACGCTATAACCTTACAGCGAAAACGTTCGATTAAAGTCAACATAATATTGGGAACTAAAAAAAGTTTGACTAAAGGAAACATAATATTGAGAACTAAAAAAATTTATGTAATATAACTATGTATTTTTGCGTTAACATATATGAAAGGACATTTTAGTAATGAACGACGAACAAATCGTTAAAATGTACTTACAACGCGATGAAGCCGCAATCGGGCATACCCGTGACAAATACGGAACGCGTATTCGCGCGGTTTCACGCGGAATAACCAACGATCAATGCGCGGCTGAGGAGGTCGAAAACGACACCTACTTAAAGGCGTGGGAGAGCATTCCGCCGAATGAGCCGTACAACAGTTTTTTCGCGTATCTGGCAAAAATTGCGCGGAATTTGTCGATTTCGATTGTGCGCTCCAAAAAGGCACTTAAGCGCAATGCGGTTATTGTGGAGCTTTCCGAGGAGATGGAACAGTGCATTCCCGATAAGGCACGCACCGAGGAGGACTTTGACAGTAAGCTGTTGTCGGCGAAAATCAGCGCGTTTCTCGATACCAAGCCCGCGCGGAATCGTGATATCTTTATGCGCAGATATTGGTTTTTCGATTCGGTTGAATCCATCGCGGAACGTTTCGATATGAGCGTGAACAATGTTAATGTTGTGCTGCACCGAATGCGAAATGAACTGCGCAAGTATCTCGAAAAAGAGGGTTATTCCATATAGAAAGGAGAGACTATGAACGGAAATGATTTTTTGAACGCTATGACCGATGTTGACGATAAGCACATAATCGAGGCGGAGAAAAAGCCTGCCAATCGCCGCAATTTATTTATCGGTGTTATGTCGGCTGCTGCCGTTGCGGTTATTGCGGTTACGGCGATAAGCGTAACCTCAAGGCTTGGCAGCAATCAAATATCCACAAGCGGTCCGACCAACGGAATCAATCAGGAAGGAATACCCAGCGCGGCGAACAATAATGCGAATTCAATCGATGATTCTCCAAATGTCGTATCTATCGACCGCGAACCACGAAATGATGTTGTTTTTCCGACTGCTCCGACATTGCCCGAAACTAACGGAGAACTCCCCAAGCTGACGCCTTGGTATTACTCCTCCGCGGGAATGGGAGGACCGACTGGCTCTGTTAAGCCTGAGACGGATATTGGAAACCCATGGAGCGCGGAAATGAATTTTGAAACGCTGCCCGTGTACTATAATTTTTCGGATAGCTCCGAACACGATTTTATGATTCAAACGCTTAAATGCGTTACCGAAACGCTTGGCTATGACATTTCGGAAATGGAGATTAAGGATAATTTTATGACGGAGGAAGGAGAGCGCGGAATCAGAGAACAGTGGGAGAGCTATGGCGCGCCCGAAGAAGAGATTCAGCGGATAATTCGTATTCTTAAGACGATGAATGGGCAAATAATCGCATCTTTTGGTAGAGAAATTGAAATTTCCTTGAATTATAATTTTAGACTTGATGTTAATGTGAAGTGGTATTACGGTAATTGCTTTTCAATTCCCGATGAGTATAAGCCTGCAAATCTCACAATAACGGAAATGGACAAGGCGGGAAGATATGTGCTGGAGACATACCACAATATGTTTGGAATAAGCAATCCCGTGCTCAGTATCAAGTCCTCGTCTGATAACCGTGTGGAATATTATGAGGGAGGTACCGATGCGGAAGAATTTACCAATTATCAATTAGACAGAGTTTCGTTTGAATTTAATCCCAAAGGGGATATCGTTTCAATGAAGTTCCGCGCTGCGGGTATAAAAAAGATTGGCGATTATCCGATTATTTCTGTTAATGAGGCAGCAGAGAGGCTTTACGATAATCGGTTTTTGTCGATGATGGGAACTGTTGATTACGATTTTAACGGCACAGAGCAAATCGACGCGGTTGAACTTGTGTATTTGTATCGCAGAGAACATGAGTATATAATGCCGTATTATCATTTTGAGGTTGGATTAACAGCCGAGCAAATAGAGCTCGTCGACAACAGCGAGATAAGGTATTTTGAATATTATGTTCCTGCGATAGCCGATGAATATCTGGGAGATTGGCAATCGCAGCCTATGGGACTTCCGAAAGAGTGATAAAATAATATGTAAGGGCGGAGAGCGGTTTGTTCTCCGTCTTTTTGCAATTTGAACAACAAGAATATTGACAACGGCAATAAAAAGTGGTATAATAAAAACAACACTATAGCCTTACAGTGAAAACGTTTAACTAAAATAAATGTTTCATTGGGGATTGAAAAAAGGCATAATTAATATATTCGATAAATATATAAAATCAATGTGCAGAATTGGCAAAATCGGAGGCAATTAAATGAGGTTAAAGGAACTAAGGGTAGGCGAAAGCGCCATAATTACGAATGTCGGCGGGGAGGGCGCACTGCGGCAGCACTTCCTGGATATGGGCGTGATTCCGGGTGCGGAAGTTACAGTGGTGAAATTCGCGCCGATGGGCGACCCGATGGAGTTGCAGATCCACGGATACGAGCTTACGCTGCGTCTTGCGGACGCCGATAATATAGATATAGAGCCGATTAAGGAGCGCAGCAATCCTCATAGGAGAATAGCCCGAATTTATCCAAAGCCCCACCCCGGACTTGGCGAGGACGGCAAATATCATGATAAAGCAGGAGAAAACCCGCTCCCCGAGGGGGCAAAGCTTACATATGCTCTGGTTGGCAATCAGAATTGCGGTAAAACCACACTGTTTAATCGTCTTACGGGCGCGAATCAGCACGTGGGGAATTTCCCAGGTGTTACCGTTGACCGTAAGGACGGTCCGATTAAGGGTTATCCTAATACCATTGTTACCGACCTACCCGGAATATACTCGATGTCGCCGTACAGCAGCGAGGAGATCGTTTCGCGGAATTTTGTACTTGAGGAGAAGCCTGCTGCGATAATCAATATCGTGGATGCGACCAATATCGAGCGTAATTTGTATCTCACGATGCAACTCCTTGAAATGGATGTTCCGATGGTCGTTGCACTGAATATGATGGACGAAGTTACAGGAAACAACGGCG
This sequence comes from Oscillospiraceae bacterium, assembly GCA_014799385.1. GTDB lineage: Bacteria > Bacillota > Clostridia > Oscillospirales > Ruminococcaceae > CAG-115. The sequence goes on along the minus strand of JAAVIC010000027.1, from coordinate 29,526 downwards.
CAATCGACATCAACTGTATGGAGGAAATGCTCGGTGTGCCCGTAGTGCCGATTTCAGCCGCAAAGAACGAGGGTGTTTACGAGCTTGTGGAGCACGCTCTGCACATTGCACGGTATCAAGAAAGACCGAGAAAGCAGGACTTTTGCAGTAAGGACAACCACGGCGGAGCGATTCACCGTGCGATTCACGCGGTGGAATCAATCGTTGAGGATCACGCGGAAAAGGCGGGAATCCCGCTGAAATTTGCCGCAACCAAGACCATTGAGGGCGATACGCTGATTATCGATAAGCTGAACCTCGACCAAAACGAAAAAGAACTTATCGAGCATACCGTTATCCAAATGGAGCGCGAGGGCGGAATGGACCGTAGCGCGGCAATCGCGGATATGCGTTTCGACTTTATTGAGTACGTCTGCGAGCGAACCGTGCAAAAGCCGCAGCAAAGCAAGGAGCGGCTGCGTTCCGAGAAAATCGACAAAATCCTCACAGGCAAATGGACATCGATTCCATGCTTTGTGTTGATTATGGCGACGGTATTTCTGCTGACATTCAATGTAATCGGAGCGTTTCTCCAAAGTCTTCTTGAAACGGGAATTGACGCGCTTTCGGAGATTGTGGAAACGTTGATGGTCAACGCTAATGTCAACGAAACGCTCCAAGGATTGGTGATAGACGGAATTTTCGGCGGAGTAGGCAGTGTATTGAGCTTTTTGCCGATAGTGGTGACGATGTTCTTTTTCTTGTCGATTATGGAGGACAGCGGATATATTGCGCGTGTTGCGTTCTTTATGGATAAGCTGCTGCGTAAAATCGGCTTGTCGGGAAGAAGTATCGTGCCAATGTTGATAGGGTTCGGCTGTACTGTGCCCGCGGTAATGTCCACAAGAACTTTGCCGAGCAAGCGCGACCGTAAAATGACGATTCTTCTTACGCCGTTTATGAGCTGCACCGCAAAGCTGCCGATTTACGCGTTTTTTGTGGACGCGTTTTTCCCGAAACAGGGAGGACTGATAATGACAGGGCTGTACCTGTTGGGAATTTTGGTGGGGATTCTGATAGCGTTTTTATTCAAAGGAACATTGTTTAAGGGCGAGGCAGTTCCGTTTGTTATGGAGCTTCCGAATTATCGCCTTCCCGGAATAAAGAACGTTGCGCAGCTCTTGTGGGAAAAGGCAAAGGACTTCCTCAGCAAGGCATTCACGGTAATTCTTATCGCGGCTGTTGCGGTGTGGTTTTTGCAGAGCTTCAGTTGGAGCTTCAATCCCGTTTCGGACTCCTCGGAAAGTATTATGGCAAGCGTTGCGGGGTGGTTAGTGCCGATTTTTACACCGCTTGGATTGGGCGATTGGAGAATCGTCACTTCGCTTATCAGCGGATTCATGGCAAAAGAGAGCGTGGTTTCCACAATGGAGATACTGTTCGGTGATGGGATACAAATGGCGTTGTCGGCTGTTTCCGCTGCGACTATGCTGGTATTTTCGTTGTTGTACACTCCGTGCGTGGCATCCATTGCCGCGATTCGGCGGGAGCTTGGCTCAAAATGGGCAGTCGGTGTGGTTCTGTGGCAGTGTATAGTTGCGTGGCTCGTGGCATTTATTGCGCGCGCAGTGTGTCTCGTGTGCGGAATGTGAGGTGTAATAATGAATACTGCGGATATTGTGGTGGTGATAATCCTCGCGGCAGTGATTGCGGCGGCGATTTTCGGAATACGAAAGCGTAGAAAGAAGGGGAGCTGCTGCGGGGACTGTTCACAATGCTCCGGTTGTGAGAATAGCAAAAATTAGTTCTTGAATTATCCGCACTAATGTGATACAATATAAGTATCAAGTAATAGGATTATACCCACTCGGAAAGGATTACAAAATGAAAAGCATTATAAAACGGATAGCAGTTATTATGGTATTAGCAATGTTTACAGGGTGCAGCGCCGGAGAAAAACGCGATTCGGGGAGTGAGATCAAAATTCCCGACATTATTTCAAGCAGCACTCATTCCACCATTCCCGAGGTTTCTTCGAGCTTACCAACATCATCGGAACAGTCAAGCATGGAGAGTTCATCAAACCCCGAAAGCTCATCGCAGTCACCCGTTTCATCGGAGTTCCCCAACTCAACAAGTTCGGAGATTTCTCCCGAACCCATAAGTTCATCAAGTCAGCCCGCTCCCATAATTTCGTCAAGCTCCACAGAAAGCGAAAGTTCGAGCAGTTCGGAAATTATAGTTCCTCCCGAACCGATAATCTCCGATGATCCGATTCAAAGCCGAATCGCGCAAATGACGCTTGAAGAGCGCGTGTATCAATTATTTTTCGTGAATCCCGAACAGATTACGGGCGGCGGAACGGTTCTCACACCGCTTGATTTAAGCAATAAACCTGTTGGTGGAATAATCTGTATGGGCGACAATTTGGAGAGCGTCCGTCAAACGCGCGAAATGCTCTCGAAAACACAGGAAAGCGCTCTTTCAAACGGAGTCGGAGTGTTCTTCGGAGTGGACGAGGAGGGCGGAGGAGTTGCTCGCTGTGCGAAAAAACTCGGTACGACCGCTTTTAGCAATATGGCTTCATACGGCGCGAGAAATGACTCCAACGAGGCGTTCTATATCGGAAAAACCATCGGCTCGGATATCCGCGCGCTGGGCTTTAATGTGGATTTCGCGCCCGTTGCCGATGTGGATATTCACCCGAATAACGAGCTTGGCAGCCGCATTTTCAGCGATGACCCGCAAGTTGTTGCGAATATGACGGCTGGAGTGGTTCGCGGGTTGAACAGTTCGGGAGTAGCAGCAACGCTTAAGCATTTTCCGGGTCTGGGCGCAGAGGACGGCAACACGCATACGGATTCCTTTATCGTGATCGACCGTACTCTCGAACAGCTCCGCGCCGAGGAATTTGTTCCGTTTCGGGAGGGGATTCGCGCGGGTGCGGATTTCGTAATGGTGGGACATCAGCAAGTAACATCATTCGGCGATAATCTCCCAGCGGATTTGTCCTACACGGCGGTAACCACAATGCTCCGCGGCGAGTTGGGATTCACCGGAATTGCGATAACCGACGCTCATCGTATGAACACAATTTCGACCGTGTACGATTCCGGGACGGCGGCGGTATTGTCCATCAAAGCGGGGATCGATATGATTTTGTCGCCCGCAGATTTCAATGCCGCGTATAAAGGCGTGCTGAACGCAGTAAAGTCCGGAGAAATCTCCGAGCAGCGCATAAATGAAAGCGTCACACGAATCCTAACGGTAAAATATAAAATGGGGATTCTGCCTCCCCCGTAATTTGATTGACAACATAGGCAAATCATAATAAGGAGAGATTGACATAAACATCATAAAAAAGATTACCTGCACAATTTTAGCAGCGACATTGCTTTTGAACCTGACTGCTTGTGGTAAGAGCGATGGAAAAGATCGTGTCTTGAAATATGATATTTCCGACAACCCCGCAACGCTCGACCCTCAGCAGGCGAACGAGCCGAACTCAGACATCATTATTGAGAACGTCTATATGGGGCTTATGGCGATAAACGCGGACGGTTCGGTGAAAGCAGCGGCGGCAACAGACTTCGTGGTTTCCGATGATGGCTTGAAGTATGAATTTAAGCTCCGAAATGATATTTATTGGGTGAACAGCGAGGGCTTTCAGCGGCAGTGTACCGCGAAAGATTTCGTCTACGGATTCAAGCGGCTGTTCTTGCCCGAAACCTCTGCGCCGCGAGCTTGCGAGTACTATTGCATTAAAAATTCCGAGAAATTCCACAACGGAGAAATCACCTCCCCGGACTTGCTGGGTGTGAAAGCAAAAGGAGATTTCGAGCTTGAAATAACGTTGGAGTATGCCAATCCGCGTCTGCCTGAAATGCTTGCCGAGCCACCCGCAATGCCGTGCAACGAGGAGTTTTTTCTTCAGTCGCAGGGAAAGTACGGACTTTCCGCGGAGTGTACGCCGTCTAACGGCTCGTTCTATGTGAAAAGCTGGACTTACGATCCGCATGCTGCCACCGATACCAACAACCTGATTCTTAAAAGAAACGAGAAAAATGCCGAATCCGTTGAGATTTGTCCCTCGGGATTGAACTTCTTTATTGAGGACGAAGAGGATTTCATCGACGATTTTTTGAACGGTGACATCAATTGTGTGGCAGTGGGAATTTCCGATAAATCGCGTGTTAAGGGAAAGAATAAGTGCGAGGAGTTTTGCAATATCACTTGCGGATTGGTATTCAATACGGATTTTAAGCTCTTTCAAAACGCGGACTTCCGACGTGCGCTGTCGCGGCTTGTTGACAGGGAAACCGTTATGAAAGCGATTCCCGATTATGAAGCTGCCGGAGGAATCGTCCCCAAGCAGGTTTCTCTTTTGGAGCAAAGCTATCGCGTTGAGGTGGGAGATTGCGAGCTTTTGGAGTACAGCCTCGAAAAGGCTCGGACGCTGTTTCAATCTGCCAAAAGCTCACTGGATATGGAGCTGTTTACGGGCGCGGTGATAATCGTACCAAACACCGTAGCGGAAACCGCTGTGTCCTATATAATGCAGGAGTGGCAACGCGAATTTGGTTTTTATTGCGTGGTTCAAGTGTTGGGCGAGAGGGAATACCGCACAAGACTGAGAGACGGGGATTTTGATATTGCGCTGTTGGAAATTTCCGGGGATTATAACAGCCCCGCAGCATATCTCGAACAGTTTACCACGGGCAGCTCGGATAATTATTCCAACGTCTTGGATAATGCGTTTGACGCAAAGTTCGTTTCGGCGAACTCCGCCGCTGAGCTGTCGGAGGGCGCGGGGATATTCCTCCAAGCCGAGCAGATTCTGATTGACAACGCGGAATTTGTGCCGCTCTACTATAAAAACGAGTACTTTTTCACCGGCGCGGATATCAGCGATCTGCTGTATAATCCGTTCACCAAAACCGTGAATTTCACCTCCGCAAAGCGGTTTTAACAAAAAAGTATCGCGTATGGATTTCTCCATACGCGGTTTTTTATTCCCTCAACTTCTTTAAGCACTCTATAAATTCATTTGGCTTTTCAATGTGAATACCATGCCCGCAGTTGAAACGAACGGTTTGACAATCGTCAACAAGCTCCGTAACCTTTTTCAGGTCGTCTTCGTTTAATGCTGCCAAAAGAATACCGTTTTCATCTGTATTGGTTTTCGCCTTCATAAAGACAGTCCTGCATTTGATTTTCTTCAATATATCCTCGTGGGGAATCCCGTTATGAAAGCTGTCGTTATAAAAATTCTCTCCGAACAGGGGGTCGTAATTGTTCATACCCTCATAAGCACTCAATGCCGATTTTGGCCAAAACATCAATTTCAAGTTTTTATTCGGGTGTTTTTTTCGATAATTCTCTGCTGATTTTGACATTTTTTGTTTAATGTTTTCCCGTGATTTTTCGGGGAAAAAATTCCATGCGTATTGGTTTTGGAAATAGTACAGTACGAAATCCGATTCCTCCGATTGATTAAGGAAACTATGACAAACCGTGGATAAGTCGATATAGTTGTAACTGCTCTTTCGTCTTTCTCCTTGCGAGGAAAAAAATGGAGGATCCTCCAAAATCAAGCAGCCGCAAAGCTCGGATTCAGAGGCTATGTACGCAGCAATTAATCCGCCGGAAGAATGTCCCAAAAGAACAACTCTCTCCTTGATTATATCCTCAATAAAACAGATCATCGCCTTACTGTTGTCCACTATATTATATTGCTTTGAATCGTGCAGGCTTTCACCATGTCCATAGCAATCCACCGAGTAAACATGATAGTACTTAGATAGCTGTTTCCATACATTATGAAAACTTGTCGCGTCTACCCCTTGCGCATGAATCATAACCAAGGGCTGTAAATTATTTTTTATTTCATAATAATTGAGCCGCACACCGTTCTTTTGATAAACTTTTTTCTCTACCATATTGATAACCTCTCATGTACAGATTTTATTGCAAATCAGCCCGCATTTTTTGATTGAATGTAATTATTGCCGCGGCTGTTACCACAACGGCATACGCAAGGGTAATCATGAAGTGCGAAGTCCAGTCGGTAAAGTCTAGTGCGCACGCAAGCCGCGCGGCTTTCACACCATGATAGAAGGGGAGGACCTCGCAGATTTTGAGCATAACACCGCCAAGGCTTTCCGCGTCAAACCATACTCCGCCGAAAAAGGACGCGAGTGAAATCACGATGGAGCACAGTCCCGGCGCAGCTTTATCGCTGAACAACGTTCCGAACAGCAGTCCAAACATAATCATCATAATCACTGTCGGAAGCAGCGATAACAGTGATATAAGTAAACCAAAAACATTAAGTTTAATATCTACAATTAGCGATACCACAAACGAAGCCGCAAATGTCACGATAATTTGCAATACCGCAAGCAGAAATGTCGGCAGCGTGTATCCGAGAATGAAATCTCCCGAGCGCATCGGTGTTGCGTAAAGCCGCACCAAAAGCGCTCCCGAGCGGTCTTTTGCAAGAGTTAGCGTACAGAACAGCATCACAAATGTCAGTCCGAAAACCGCGATTCCGCCCGCGAGATTATCAATTCGGAAAATGGTCATTGTTTCGGAAGCCGCCGCTCCCGGCGGCAAGCTCTCTATTGCAGATTTTGCGCTCTGTTCGATTCCGTTGTTGATTACCGTCATAACAACAAGCATAATCAGCGGAAAGCCCAAGCAGAAGATGTAACTCAGCGGGTCGCGGATAATCTCCTTGAAATTCCGCCGCGAAAACGCGCTTATTTTATTCATTTTGATTCTCCTTTCCCGAAGTTATCCGTAATCTTCACGAAAACATTTTCCAGACCACTCTCGCCTGTTTGCTGCTCCAGTTCGGAGAGTGTTCCCAATGCTGCCATATGCCCGCTGATCATAACAGCTATACGGTCGGCAAGGTTCTCAGCCTCTTCCATATAGTGGGTCGTCAGTATAATGGTAATGCGACTTTTCAACTCGCGGATTACTTTCCAAAGTTCCCGCCGCGCGATTACGTCCAGACCAAGCGTAGGTTCGTCCAGAAACAGCAGCTTCGGCTCGGAAATCAATGCCATCGCAATGGACAGCTTGCGTTTCCAACCGCCGGAAAGCGTTTTCGCACGTGAATTTTCTACATCTTGCATATTGAACAGCTCAATCATCTCGTTGATTCGTGATTGGGCTTTTTCGCGTGAAAATCCGTAAATTCCGCACATAAGCTCCAGATTTTCACGAACGGTAAGGTTCTCCGCAACAGCGGTATCCTGCGGCGAGATTCCCACCAACTTCTTAACTGCCGCGGAATCCGAAACGCAGTTATGTCCGCATACGGAGCATTCTCCGCTTGATGGCTTCGCCAGGCAAGTCAGCATACGGATCGTCGTGGTTTTTCCCGCTCCGTTCACACCCAACAGCGCGAAAAGTTCACCCTCCTCGACCGTCAGATTCAGACCGTCAACTACGGTTTTGGACTTGTACTTTTTTGTCAAGACTTTAGTTTCGATCGCTAACATAATTGCTACCTCATTTATCAATAATTTCATCAATCTTCACAAGTGCCAATCCACGTTCCTCGTCCCCGAGCAGCAGAAGTGCGTCTCCGGTTTTGATGTCAAACACATCTCGGCATTTTTTCGGCAGAGTGATTTGCCCCTTATCGTTGACCTTTGTCACCCCAAACATATGCTTTTTTTCATCGGTTGTGTCACCTATTGTTGTCATATTACGAACAAGTGAATCGATCGTAACCTCGTACATATCTGCCAATGCAATGATGTTGTCAATATCGGGCAGCGAATCGCCGCGTTCCCACTTTGCGACCGCCTGGCGCGATACCCCAAGCCGTTCCGCGATTTGTTCTTGTGTTAATCCGAATTTCTTTCGGAATAATTTTAAGTTGTTAAAGTCCATTTCTTTCACCTCATCTCATCATACATCATTATTATACAATAAATTCTCAGAATTTATTGTATAATTGTCCATAACCGCGCGGAGCGAGTGTAGTGAGCGTATGCGCGTGGACAAAAAGTATAATAAAAGCTTATGCTTCTATTATACAATAATCTCCGGTGGATTTCAACCAACCGGAGATTACAATTATGTTATTTTTGGTTTACATTTTCCACCGCAACAATCGGATAACCGTCAATGTACGATTTCACCATATCGGGGTGTTTGCGGGATTCCTCGAACAGTCGCTCCGCGAAACCGTCCGCGTGGACAAATTCCGTAATCTTTGACAGCGGCAAATCGCTTACCGCCTCGCACACCGGGGATACTGTAATTACTTGCCTTTCTCCAAGCCGGTTTACACGGAACGGCCATATCATACAGTCGAACGGTTTAAGTTCGCCGAGAGTGCAGCCGTTTTCCGAAACGGCGGGGCAGTACACGAGCTTATCATCATCAAACTCCATATCAAATACGAACTCATTGCCGCGCGGAATCAGCTTCACACCGAGTTTTTGCTCCACCGCGCTGCGCATTTCCGTGAAAATCAGTGGAATTTCCCATTTATCGTCCTCCACGAATCCGCAGCAGACACGGCATTTCGCGCAAGAGGATTTATCCAGAATTTTACTGAGCATTCATATCTCCTTATTATTCCGGCAGCTTTACCACGCTGATTGCCTCGCTGATCGTCTTTTCAAGAGCCTCCTTGCCGTACTTGTCGACCTCTGCCTTGTTCTTTTCTCCGTGAGTAAGGCAGCCCGCGCCGCCTATGCAGCCGCCGACACACGCCATACCCTCGATGAAATTTGCATCCAGAACGCCCTTGTTCTTCTTGAGCAGTGCCGCCTTGCACGCTTCGATTCCGTCACAGGAAACAGCCTTAAGCTCGAAATCGTTCAGATTCTGCTCTGTAAGCGCCTGTTTAACCGCGTCAGCCAGACCTCCGCTTCGCGCGAAGATACGTCCGAAGTAGGACGCGTTGTCCAGATGAGCCTCGGAAAGGGTGGTGATGTCGATATCCTTGCTGTCAAACAGCGCTTGAAGCTCCTCAAATGTGATTACACAATCAATATACGGACGAACGCTTTCTTTTTGGAACTCCATCTTTTTCGCGGTGCACGGACCAATGAAAACAATCTTGCTGCTTGGATCGGTGGACTTTATGTACCTTGCGATAGTTGCGGCAGGGGAGAGGTTATGCGAGATGTGCTCCACCATATCGGGGAAATTCTTGTGGATAAAGTCCACAAACGCGGGGCAGCAACTTGATGTGAGGTAGTCGCCGCATTCCGCAAGCTCCTTACTTTCCATCCACGCGACCATATCTGCGCCGAGAGCCGCCTCGATAGTCGTGAAGAATCCAAGCTCCTTGATTCCCTGAATCACCTGACCTAACTTTGCGTAGGAGTACTGCGACCCAATTGCCGGAGCTACCAGCGCGTAGACCTTGTATTTGTTATTATCATCGCTCTTCTGAATCATATCGATTACGTTGATGATGAACGACTTGTCTGTAATTGCGCCGAACGGGCACTGATAAACGCACGCTCCGCAAGAAATGCACTTGCTGTTGTCGATTTTAGCCGCTTTATCTTCGTTCATGGAGATTGCGTTCACCTTGCACGCGCTTACACACGGACGCTTGAAGTTCATAATTGCGGAATACGGACAGTTTTTCGCGCACATTCCGCACTCCACACATTTCGACTTGTCGATATGTGCCTTTTGGTTGTGGTCGAACGAAATCGCGCCTTTGCGGCAAGCGTCCTCGCAGCGGTGCGCCAGACAGCCGCGGCAAGCGTTCGTCACCTCGTATCCGCCCATCGGACACTCGTCACAGGCGGTTTCGATTACCTCGATAACATTTGGATTGTTCTTGTCGCCGCCCATTGCGATTTTAACGCGCTCTCCGAGAATAGCGCGCTCTTTGTAAACGCAGCAGCGCATTGTCGGAACCTTTCCGGGTACAATTATCTTTGGAATGTCGAGAATGTTTTCAAGCAGTGTTCCCGCCCACGCCTCGCGCGCGACCTCCCTCAACACCTTATATTTTAAGTATTGAACCTTGGTGTCGAATTTATATTGCCTTTTTGCGGCAGGTTTGTTCTGCACGGGTGTTTCCATAATAGCTTCTCCTTAAAAATAGTTTACCTTAATTTTTTTGCCCATCCTTTTCAAGCTTTCCGAAAGCTCGCTTACAAGCTGCATTTTAATGTTAAAATTAATTGGCAGATTTGGGTTCTGATGGGCGGGATTAATTGCTCTGCCGACATAGAAGTTTATATCTGTGGCTTCCTCAAACAGCATACGCGAAATAAGTGCCGCGCCGTCCTGTTTGTAGTTCCACTGCTTATAGCTCTCGTTGTCCGAGAGATAGTCCTTTGCGTATTCGTTCACGCGGTTTATCGTGATAACGCCCTCAGTCACCAGATCCACACCCTCGATTGTCGCTGTCGGGGGAATTTCGGGGTCGAAATAGTTAATATTCGGAACGATCGGCTTGTTGAGGTACTTCGATACGATTGTGGACGTTGTTCCGCCGCAAACGATGTGCTTTCCGCCCTTTGACAGGAACAGTGAAACCATCTTCTCGCAGTCGTTGCGGTCGGAGGGCGGACCTATCATCAGGTTTATCTGCTGCCGCGCACGGATTCTCACAGCAAGAGCGGTCGTATCGTCTCCGGGATTGCCGCCGTACAGCTTCAAGCACTGGTCGGTAAGCACGGTTGCAAGCGTTTTCGCCGTAAATCCCACATCAGAGAGCGTTTCCATAAATTCGGCGATTTCCTTGCGCTCCCAGCCGAAATTCAGCGACATTCCCACACCTGCGTGAATACAGCCGTCACTCATCGCAATAAACGTATCATTTTCCTGGAGCATTATGTGCCCCTTATGAATCAGCTTGCCCTCGATGTTCATATTCTGGAGCGGAATTTCGTATTGTTGTCCATTCCTGAACATAATTACATCGGGATTGTCATAGCAGATAATTTCCGCCTCTTCGTTGTGAATCAAGCGGATAATCGTGAACGTGGAGTAAGCCACATCGCGAACCTTGCAGATGGGCAGGGTAGCGGCGATGGTCTTTACACATTCTTCCAACGAAATGCCCTGAGAGGTCATAGTAGCGATGATTTTTGAGGTGAGCGTTGAGAGGATAGATGCCTTAACACCGCTTCCCAAGCCGTCCGCCAGCACCAAAACCGTGGAATCGTCCGGCATTTCGATAATCTCAATGTGATCGCCGCAGAGCTGTTCTCCAACATGGTTCAGGCTTTTCCAGCCAATATCGGCGCACAAATTATTCATTGGCAATCGACTCCTTCAGTTTCATAAGCGCAACCTTTGTTTCGGCGGCGGTTTCGCCCAACAGCGAGGCAATTTCCTGGACGATTCGCATCTGGTTTTCAACCACCTTATCGGCAATATCCGCAGTGGTTCTGCCAACGTTCTCCTTGCGGACCTTCGCCTTTTCCTCATTGGTCACATCGCGCATAAGGCAGATTACAATCCGATATTCGGAGTCGTAAATTACCGTTTGCTCAACGAATTTGTCATATTCTGTCAAGTATCTCCGCTCATTATGAATGGGTTTGTTGCTTTGCATAACCTCTATAAACACGGCAGGGTCAAGCAAGCGGATAATCTGCTCACCCATAACGTCCGATGCTCTGGAAATATTCATAAGCTGCAGCGCCGATTTGTTGATCTGCTGAATCTCAAGATTCTCATTCATCGCAATAATAGCGTTCGGCGAACTGGAAATAATATTGTCCGAAAAGCTCTCCGCTTTGTCCTTCAGGAACGGCAGACACATTGAAATGTCTGCTTTTCCGTGGTAAATCGCGATAGCTTTCTCGCGGCAGGTTTCATATCCGCAGGAGCCGCAGTTCAGCTCTTGATCGGGACGTGTCTTGCCCATTTTCCGCAGGATAGCAGTAATTTCCTCTTCGGTAGGCATTGATGACTTGGCGTTCAGGAATGTCATTTTCTTGTGCAATTCGCTCTTGTCGGGTTGCTTAACAACATAATCCTCGCTGCCCGCGTATTTGTTGATTGCCATCGCGGACGCAACCGGAGACTTCTTGTATTTCTCCATAACCGGTCCGTTGGCGCAGCTTCCGGCGCAAGCAGACATCTCAATGAAGCAGTTGTGCAGCTTGCCCTCAAGGATTTCCTCAAGTGCTTCTTTGCAGTTTTCCACTCCGTCAAACGCGAGATATGTAAAGTCGGGGTCGCGTTCGCGCATTGTACGCAAAATTCCTCCGGTTGTCGGGAACAACCGCGCGCGGCTCTGATTATTGTTATCAATGGACTTTTCGGGAGTAACACCCGCTTCCTTGAACCAGTTGGTCAGCTCCTCGAATGTGAGGACATCGTCTGTGTATCCGCCATACCGCGCCGCTTCCTCTTTCTTGGAAACGCACGGACCGATAAATACGGTCTTGCAGCCGCTGTAACGATTTTTGAGGTCTTGGCAGTGTGCCTGCATAGGGGAGAGCACGTCCGCAAGATATTCCAGCGCTTCGGGATAGTACTTCTGAATCAACAGATTCACAGAGTTGCAGCAAGATGAAATCAACACATCGCGCTTGTCCTCGCGAATCAGACGCTCATACTCCGTCTTTACAATTGTCGCTCCGATGGCGGTTTCCTCCGCACCAGCAAACCCAAGCTTCTTAAGTGCTTCGGTAAGGGAATCGATGCCAACGCCATAATTCGCCACAAAGCTCGGCGCAACGGAAGCATAAACTTTCTCGCCCGAGGTGATGAGATATTTCACGCGCTCGGTTGAGTCGGCAATCTCTTTTGCGTTTTGCGGGCAAACCACAAAGCACTGTCCGCAGAGAATGCACTCATCGCCGATAATATTCGCTTGATTTCCCGAAAATCGGATTGATTTGACGGGGCAGTGCCGTATGCACTTATAACAGTTCTTGCAGTTCGATTTTTTGAGCTTCAAAAATTCCGCCATAAAAATTACTCCTTATTGATTAATGCATAACAACCGACAATTTCCCGCCACAAAATATATTGCAGCGGGAAGTGGAGATATTCGTCAAATTACACGTTGGCAAGGATATTCGTCTTGAAGAAATCCTCGACTGTATCGGGCGAAACCGAGAAACTCTTGTCATCAACGGTAACGCATACGCCGTTCTGGCAGTTATTCATACAAAAAGTACCGCCAAGCTCCACCTTGTCCTTAAGGTTGTTTTCCGCGATAAGGTATTGAATACCTTCAACAACACGGCGCGAACCCTTAAGATGGCAAGAGCTTCCAATACAAACAGTAACCTTCATTTGAGATTCCTCCTATTAATCGTATTCAACAACGTTTACCCAGTTGATCAGGAACTCGCGCTCCTCGGGCTTGCCCTTTACGGACTGCGAAGCCGCAACGATAGGCAGCCACTTCTGGATATACTGCTTTGCGGTGTCACTCTTCTTGCAGAACAGGTCGAGATACTTCTCAGCCATATCAATCTCGCCGTTCAGCCAGAACAGCAAATAGGTTCTCGCAACATCTGCGGAAGCGTTACCCTGTGTAGCGTGACTCCAGTCAAGAATGTACGGTGTTCCATCATCTTTAACAATAATGTTGGAGGGGTTGAAGTCGCCATGGCAAACCTTAACGTGCTTAGGCATAGACTCCAGGCGGGTGTGCAGCTCGTAACGGGTGGTAGCGTCCAAATCAGCCTCGCTGATTTTGCGGCTCATCTTGTCCTTCAGCTTGTTGAGCATCGGGCACTTTGCCGCGTGAACCTGCATTTGCAGGTCAACGAACATATTTAAGTACTCATCCTTCTTCTGAGGATTGTCCTTCATAAGCTGCGCGAGTGTCTTTCCCTGAACAAATTCGGAAACGATAGCCCACTTACCGTCAATCATCTTAACTTCGAGAACCTTGGGTACGTTTATTCCTATATTTTCAACACGAGCTTGGTTAAGAGCCTCGTTCAGAATGTCATATTTTGCGTAATCCTCGTCAAATACCTTTACAGCGGTATCGCCTTCATGGTAAACCGTCTTACGGGTACGAACGGCAATAATTCTATCAGACATATAGCTTTTCCTCCTAAAAATTATTTTTGAATTTAGGCATATTCACGTACCGCAAAATTGCGGCACGCGAACTGCCGGTTTTATCAGCAAAGCTTTGTGGTCTTGCCGTAGTATGTGTTCAGGTATATCTGCTTGATTTCGCTCATCAGCGGATAGCGCGGGTTAGCGCCGGTGCACTGGTCATCGAATGCCTGCTCAACCATTGCATCGAGTCTGTCAAGGAAGTCCTTCTCATCGGGAACATAGTCGCGAATAGTCTTCTTAATGCCGATGTAATCCTTAAGCTCATCGATCTTAGCGATCATAGCCTCAACCTTCTCTTCATCGGTCTTGCCCTTGCAGCCAAGCTCTTCGGCAACCTCAGCGTAACGACGCAGAGTGTGCGGGTGAGTGTACTGCGAGAAAGTACCCATCTTTGTGGGCTTCTCAGCGGAGTTAAAGCGGATAACCTCGTCAATCAGCAGAGCGTTGGCAACACCGTGAGGAATGTGGTGGAACGCACCGAGCTTGTGTGCCATAGAGTGGCAAATACCGAGGAATGCGTTTGCGAAAGCCATACCAGCCATTGTAGCTGCGTTTGCCATCTTCTCGCGAGCCTCGTGGTCGGGAGCGGGGTTGGGGGTATCCTTGGAGGGAGCGGCATCGTAAGCTCTGGGCAGATAGTTGAAGATCATCTTCAGAGACTGCTTAGCCAAACCGTCCGTATAGTCGGTTGCCATAACGGAAGCGATAGCTTCGAGGTTGTGAGTAACCGCGTCAATACCGGAAGCGGAGGTCAGTCCCTTAGGACCGGTTTCCATCAAATCGGGATCTACGATAGCCATCTTCGGCATCAGCTCATAGTCAGCCAACGGATACTTAACACCGGTATCCTGGTCGGTGATTACCGCGAACGGAGTAACCTCGGAACCTGTACCCGCAGAGGTCGGAACCGCGATGAAGTATGCCTTGTCGCCCATATGCGGGAAGGTATAAACTCTCTTGCGGATATCGATAAAGCGCATTGCCATATCCTGGAAGTCTGCATCGGGGTGCTCATACAGAACCCACATGATCTTGCCGGCATCCATAGCCGAACCGCCGCCCATTGCGATAATGCAGTCAGGCTCAAACTTGCGCATAGCCTCTGCACCCATCTGTGCGGACTTCAGCGAAGGATCAGGCTCAACATCGGAGAAGATGGTGTAAGTAATGCCCATTTCCTCAAGTCTGTCGGTGATGTGCTTTGTAAACCCGCTCTTGAACATAAACGAGTCGGTAACGATAAACGCTCTCTTCTTGCCCAGAACGTCCTTAAGCTCCTTAAGAGCAACAGGCAGACAGCCTTTCTTGATGTAAACCTTTTCGGGTGCGCGGAACCACAACATATTCTCTCTCCTCTCGGCAACGGTCTTGATATTGATAAGGTGCTTAACTCCAACGTTTTCGGATACGGAGTTGCCGCCCCACGAGCCGCAGCCCAGAGTAAGCGAAGGAGCAAACTTGAAGTTGTAAAGGTCGCCGATACCGCCCAAAGACGACGGAGTATTGACGATAAGACGGCAGGTCTTCATTCTGTGTGCGAACTTGAGGAGCTTCTCTCTCTCGCCGGGATTGATCCACAGAACCGCAGTGTGACCCAGACCGCCGTTATTGCGAAGCAGAGTGTCCGCGATATCCAGAGCGTTGTTGAAATCCTCGGACTTATACATACCGAGAATAGTGGTGAGCTTCTCGTGACCGAATGCCTCATCGGGATCGGTGCTTGTCGCCTCACCGATGAGAACCTTAACGTCATCGGGAATCTCAAATCCAGCCATCTTAGCGATGGTTACGGGACGCTGACCAACGATTTTCGCGTTAAGCGCGCCGTTGATAAGCATTGTATTTCTGATCATCTGCGCTTCCTTTTCGTTCAGGAAGTACGCGCCTCTCTTGATGAACTCATTCTTGACCTCGTTGTAGATGGTCTTATCCGCGATAACGGTCTGCTCGGTTGCGCAGATCATACCGTTATCGAACGTCTTGGAGTGAAGAATCGAGTTAACAGCATTTATAATGTCAGCGGAGGGGTCGATAATCGCGGAAGCGTTGCCCGCGCCTACGCCGAGCGCCGGAGTACCAGAAGAGTATGCAGCCTTAACCATTCCGGGACCGCCCGTTGCGAGAATGAGGTCTACATCTCTCATCAACTGGTTGGTAAGATCCAACGAAGGTACGTCAATCCACGCGATAATGCCCTCGGGAGCGCCCGCCTTTACAGCTGCCTCATAAACGATCTTAGCCGCCTCGATAGTGCAGTTCTTTGCACGGGGGTGCGGGCTGATGATAATACCGTTTCTGGTTTTCAAGCTGATAAGGGTCTTGAAAATAGCGGTAGATGTGGGGTTTGTGGTCGGAATAACCGCGCCGATAACGCCGATAGGCTCCGCAATCTTGGTGATTCCGAAAGATTCATCGGTTTCGATAACGCCGCAGGTCTTTACGTCCTTATAAGCGTTGTAGATATGCTCCGAGGCATAGTTGTTTTTGATAACCTTGTCCTCAACAATACCCATGCCTGTTTCTTCGACAGCCATCTTCGCAAGAGGGATTCTCTGCTTGTTAGCTGCTGAAGCGGCAGCGAGGAAAATCTTATCGACCTGTTCTTGAGTGAACTCGCCGAATTTTTTCTGCGCTTCTCTGACTCTGGCAAGCGCAGCTTCAAAGCTCTCGGCGCTGTCAACGATTTCGTAATTCATAGTCATCTTCTCCTTAAATATATAATTATAGCTTACACGGCGCACATTCAAATAGGCGCAATAACTCTAAAATAGCCGTTATAGCCGTTACAGCCCGCTTATTATCGGGTGTCGCGGATATACGTCTGATATGTCAAGCTGATTGTCACAAATTTCCATGTGAGCCTTTTTAATTATGTGTTCGGAAAATGCCGTTTTTTTCGACAAAAAACCCATATTTCCGTCCTTGTTAATATTTTAACACAATATATACGATATGTGAAATGTAAATAAAGCATATCTCATATCATTATTTCACATATCGATTGCGTCAAAATTTACAAATTATGGAAAGCATTCGCGCTTTGCATTGCATACCTCCGTAATGAATCTTTTGTCCAATTCGGAGAGCTTATAGTCTCGTCGGTAAATCAGTATATCCTTGCAAGTAAAGCCGCGCAAATCGATTCTCCTGGAAGTAAGTCCATAGTGTTCGATAATGCTTTTCGGCAGCGGCGAGGTATACATATATGAATTGGGAACATTTTCCAAAAGCGAAAATCCCGTGGTTAGATCATAGACAAAAATCCGTTTGTTTGAGAGTTGCGCCGAATCGGATTTTTTCGTGTCGGCGGGGGAGGGAACAAATAAATCTCCAAACGTGATTTCAACGCATTTTCGCAAGATTTCGGTGGAAATTTTTTCCGATTTCCCAGGTGAGCTATCTTTCTTTGTCGCTAACAGCGGCGAAAATTCAGCCACTATCTCAAAAACCAGCTTCTTTTCCTCGAACAGTTCCTTGAAATGCTTTTCCAACTCTGTACTGTATCGCGCGAATCCAATAGAACAATCTCCGCGCGAAACTGCGGAAATCGCTTCCTGAATGTTTGTTTCCATAAACGAAATATTCGCCGGTTCATCAGGGGATAGCTTTCGAGAGAATCTTGTCACCGCCTGTGAAAAATACCCCGCGCGCGGCACGCATACCGAAAAGACCTGCTTGTTGATTTTCTCGTTACGGTAGATTTCCTCGACCTCTTCGATTTGTTCAACTATCCGCCGCGCGCGCCGCAGAAACTCTTCGCCATCGGGAGTGGTGGTGATGCCTTTTGAGGTTCGGCGGAATATCGTGATTCCCAGTGATTCCTCAAGCTCCTTGATGGCGCGTGAAAGGTTGGGCTGCCCCATATACAGATTCTCCGCAGCCTTGCTTATGGATTGGGTTTTCGCTACCTCAACCGCGTATTTCAGGTGAAGTATGTTCATAACTCCGCCTCCTTCGCGCAAAATGCCGATTAATCGCGCTCCAGTGCCGTGATTCCCGAGCGCACCATCTTGATGATTCCGAACGGTTTCAACAGGTCGATGAAACTGTCGATTTTCGCCGGTTCGCCCGTAAGTTCCAGCATAATTGAGTCCGCGCCTACGTCAACGGGCTTTGCTCGATAGAGGTTCGCGATTTCAATGATTTTATGCCGATCCTCCGCAGATTTCCCCGCGCGGATAAGAATATGCTCACGCGTAACAGCGTCTTCAAGAATCCTTACTTCGTATACGTCATACAGTTTCATAAGCTGATTTTTGATTTGCGTCAGGACTTTCAAATCTCCCGCAACGACAATCGTCAGCCGCGAAACATTCGACATTTCGGTTTCGGCGGCATTCAGGCTCTTGATATTGAAGCAGCGGCGGCTGAAAAGCCCCGAAACGCGCTGTAAAACGCCATTGTTATTTGCAACCTTTACGGATAAAACGTGTTCTTGTTCCTGCATTTTTACGCCTCCAAGTCAATTTCGGTAATCGGATTCTCAACGGGCGTGCCCGCAGGAATCATCGGTAAAACGTTCAAGTCGCGGTCGATACGCACCTCAATCATACACGGCGCGGATTTCGAGATTTCCAATGCTTGTTTCAAAACCGATTCGATGTCCTCGTTCTTTTCGATGACGAACGTTTTGATTCCAAAGCTCTCGCCCAGCTTAATATAGTCTATGTGGCGGTTATCCAAAGTAGTCTGGGAAAAATGCTTGTCATAGAACAGCCGCTGCCATTGACGCACCATTCCAAGAACATTGTTGTTGATAACTATCTCGATAATCGGGATATTGTGTGCGCTTGCCGTAATCAGTTCGTTGAGGTTCATTGCAAAGCTGCCGTCACCCGCGATGTTTACCACCGTTTTGTCGGGACAGCCGATCTTTGCGCCGATTGCCGCGCCCAGACCAAAGCCCATTGTTCCCAAGCCGCCCGAGGAGATGAAACTGCGCGGGTTCTTAAAGCGGTAATACTGCGCTGCCCACATTTGATTCTGTCCGACCTCGGTGGAGATTACGGCATTGCCGCCAGTCAACTCGTCCAGCTTCTCGATAACCGCCTGAGGCGTTACGGGGAACTCATTTGTGCCGTGCTGAACAGGTTCGCCGCAGTCCTTGGCAATAAGTTCGTCCGTCCACGCGTTCTTCTTTTGAGATATTTTTTCGCAGAGGTATTTAAGCACCTCTTTCACATCTCCGGGAACAGCTATATATGTTTCAACATTCTTGTTGAACTCTGCCGGATCAATGTCAATGTGGATTATTTTTGCGTTTTTGCCGAAAACGGACGGGTCGCCGATAACGCGGTCGGAGAATCGCGTTCCTATTCCGATAATCAGGTCGCAGGAATTTAGAGCCTCAACTGCTTTCACCGTGCCGTGCATACCGAGCATACCGATATATCGGCGGTCTGTTTGGTCATAAGCGCCTTGACCCATCAGAGAACAGGACACGGGCGCGTCGCACAGTTCCGCGAGAGTTTTAAGCTCCTCTTCCGCGTTGGACGAGATAACCCCTCCACCCGCGTAGATATACGGTCTCTCGGAACTTTGTATCAGTTCAACAGCATTGTTAATGTTGTTGGACAAGTCGCTGCCCATATACGTACATTCCGCATTGATACAGAGGATTTCGCTTTTTGGAAACTCGCACTTTGCTGCGGTTACGTCCTTGGGAATATCTACCAGAACCGGACCTTTACGTCCGCTGCCCGCGATTTTAAATGCAAGCCGCAGAGTATCCGCGAGGTCGTGAATATCCTTAACAATGAAATTGTGCTTGGTGATTGGCATTGTAACACCCGTGATGTCGACCTCCTGGAAGCTGTCCAGTCCGAGGAGATTACAGGAAACGTTGCCCGTAATCGCCACCAGCGGAATGGAATCCATATATGCGGTCGCAATTCCCGTTGTGAGGTTGGTCGCGCCGGGACCCGAAGTCGCGATAACAACGCCCGTTTTGCCGGTTGCGCGCGCGAATCCGTCCGCCGCATGGCACGCGCCTTGCTCGTGCGAGGTGATGATGTGACGGATTTTGTCGCTGTATTTGTACAAGCTGTCGTAAATGTTCAGAACAGCGCCGCCCGGATACCCGAAAACGGTATCCGCGCCCTGTTCCAAAAGGCATTCGACAATAATATCCGAACCCGATAATAACATAACAAGTCTCCTTTATATAAAATTATATACATATTTATTATAACACATAATGGATATATTGTCAATGATATAACACAAAAAAATTTCGATATATTATTATATTAAATTTGTATCTTTTTCCAACCTCGATAAAATCACGCAATTTGCGCAACCTAACCTTGAGGTGATTTACATTGCGTAAGTTTTTCGAGGGCGGATTGTGCGGATTTTTGAACGGATTCTTCGGGTCGGGCGGGGGAGTGACAGCCGTGCCGATTCTGGAAAAAGAGGGTGCGGAAACGAATGAGGCGCACGCGACTTCCGTTGCGCTGATTTTCATATTGAGCCTTGTAACCGCCGTATTTTACGGTTTCTCCGGAAATCTGGACTTCGGCGGCGCGTGGAGCTACATTCCGTGGGGAATCGCGGGCGCGGTTACGGGAGCGATATTTCTGAAAAAAATAAAAGCGCAATGGTTAAAGCGGCTTTTCGGCGGCATTGTAACCATTGCGGCGGTGAGGATGTTGTTTGTATGATTGAGGCGGTTGTGGGGTTTCTGACGGGTGTTATCGCGTCAATGGGCTTGGGCGGCGGATTTATTCTGGTGGTATGGCTGACGGTATTCGCTGAGGTAGAGCAGAAAGCCGCTCAGGGGATCAATCTGCTGTTCTTTTTGCCGATTGCGTTTATCTCATTAATAATACACATCAAAAATGGATTGGTGAACAAAACACTTGTGAAAAAGCTCGCCCTCGGCGGGATTTTAGGAGCAGTAATCGGAACATTCGGCGCGATGTGGATCGACAACAGCCTCTTGCGGAAGCTGTTCGCGGTGTTTCTGCTGATATTCGGTCTAAAGGAGCTGTTCTCGCGGAATCCCGAAAAGAACACAGACAAGGTGCAGCGCGGGAAATCATAAATTTGATTGTGCGATTTGCTCAACGTGTTTGATTATCTTCTTTGTCCAGTCGGGGTCGTTCTCGCCGATTATCATCACGCGGAATCCGTATGTGTCACCGTTTTGCTTTACGGAAATGTCATCGTCAATATGCAAGTCGATTTTGTATTTTGACGGGTATTTGGACGGCATTGGTTCGTGCTTGCCGTTCTGAACCTCGGCGGTGTGACGTTTTCCGTTCACAACACCGTCAAGGCGGATTCCGTAACATCGGAACAGCCTGCGGATATACCATTCCGAGCGGAACGAGGTGGTGTAAATCCACACTTCGATACCTTTTTCGGACAGCTTTTTGAACAAATCAATCGTGCCAAGCCGCAGCCGCTCCTTGAAGAGCTTGTTCAGCGGAAACCACAGTGGCTTTTCAACAGCAAATTTATCGGGGTTTACGAACAGCGTGTCGTCCAAGTCAAACGAAATCCGCACAGCCAAGCCCTTTCATCAGTATAATTTCCAACGGCTCGTTCGGCAATATCAGCGAACCGCAGTCCTTATATCCGCGCTTGCGGTAGAAGTGCTGCGCCGATTCGTTTGAAAGGGTAGAGGTCAATACCGTGTCATAACCTTGAGTTTTCATTTCGCTTTCCCAGAAATTACACAGTGCAGTACCGTAACCCTTGCCGCGTTCTCTATCGACTATAAACAGCATATTCATAAACGGCGTATTGTCCCAGAACAACCCGAAACGCAGCCAGCCAACGAGTTTGCCGTCCTCCTCGTCTATAATAACACGGCGGAGGTTTATACAATGTTCAAGCTCACTCGCGGAAACATGCTTATCCAAAGCAGTGAGCGTGTCTAAATCCGAATTTGAGGCATATCTTATCATAATTGAACTCCTTTTTTAATTAACCGGAACGCAATATTTTTAGCGGTTATTGCGGATTCTCGTAAACATTCCCTGTAGGCTTAAATTTGTCATATTCTCTGGCTTTTCCATCGGTTGTATATTCTGTAAAGGTATATTCGTTAATGTGTGTCAATACCGTTCGTGTACGCGATTTTTCAATATCCGTAAACAGGTCAGTGCTTTGCTTTCCATCAAGAAGCTGCTGATAAGCGTCCATAAGGTCTGTTTGAATAAGCGGCAAATCGCTGCGGATAAGCTCGTGCTTTTCATTTACACCCTTGATAAGCAGAATGGGATTAAGTCGTGAGAGCAAATCAATATCTTGTTCATCACCGGTATCGGTATTCCCGTGATCTGCTATAATGATGATAGTCGTATTGTCGTAAAGTCCGTTGGTTTTCAGACGGTCGATATATGCCTTGATGGTTGTTATTGTGGCTTTAATTGATTCGTTATATGATGTTCCGCCCTCGACTTTGTTTACATTCTCATCATAAATAAACGGCATGTGCGCACCTTCGGTGTGAATAAACTGAAAGGTGTTTCTCTGCTGCTTTTCAATTTCGGGATTTTCTATTACCATTTTATAGAAGTAATCGTTTTTCCAACTGAAAGCATCGCTTCTTATGATTGCGCCGAACTTAAAATCGACACTCTCGATGTTCGAAAACCGTTTTAATGTATAAGGAACAAACTTAAACCATAAATACCGTAATTGATTTGAAAAGCCACCAAATTTGACATCATATTCATAAATAGAATCTCCGTTTAGTATATCGAAATTTCTTTCACCCATCCAATAAAGATTTTCCTCATACAGATTTATATCGTAATCCTTTTCGTCCAGTGTGGAAAATAGAGGGGAGTTATTGTACGCGTTTGTGCAAAAATTTTCATATGATGATTCGGCTTTTGAAGTTTGTCCCGTTAAAATAAGCGGAATAGAATATATGGTGTAAGGGTAAACAGACATTACATCAGTGTAAAATGTGAAATCGTCAAAAATATCCGCGTATTTTTGACTCTCGTAAAGGACTTCATCAAAAGCTCCAGCGGAAACCGTATCAACAACAAATATCACAAAGTTCTTTTCGGAGGACATTGTATTGAAATTTTCGTTGGTGATAATGATATTGTTTTTAGATTTAAGCGCGCCATTTTCCAATATTGTTGCAACCATCCCGGCTGTAAGCATTACGAAAACTGCCAAGGTTATTAATGAGGAGTATTTCAAGATTTTATCTATGCCGAATTTGATGATACAGTATATAAAAATCGCTCCCAAGCAAACCGTAAACAATAGCCAATATAAATCAAAATGAACATAATCACCCCAGATAATAGGGCTTCCATCAAGAATCGGAAGCTCAGAATTTAGAAACGTATTCTGAATATATAGAGGAAAGAAAAGGAAAAAAAATATAACGGTAAGGATTTTATACGGCATCATTTTCTTGAATTTTCTACATATAAAATAAACCACAGAAAAAATTGCCGAAAGACCGATGAAAAATATTCCAAATAATCCCAGAATAGGAAAAAATAGATTTTTAAGTCATAGTTGAAATTAAGCATATTGGATGCATATGTGTTGAGCGGTTCAAAGAAAAACAGCATATAGCAAAGAACAAACGATACTACATACGCAGGAGCAAGCTCCTTTAATGAATCCTTGAACGATTGGGGTTTAGTGCTCATAATATTTCCTCCGAAATGTTGATATGTAATTTTGCAGACAAATATATTATACACCATTTTTTTCAAGTTGTCAACTCGATTTGCTTTGAGCATGGTGACATCAATTACATAAAAAAGGACGGGAATATCTGATGAGAAAATCTCAGGAAATACAAAATGCCGAGTGTATTACTCGGCATTTTGGTTTATAGTAATATGCGTTCATCGCAATATTCGCAAATTAGAATATCTCCGCGGTTGATGAAGCTGTGTGGCAGGTATTTTTCAGTCTGTGTGACACATTTGGGATTCGTGCAGCATACGTTGTTGTGAATTTCTCCTATAAGTAACGGACGAATCTTCGGCTTTTCGGTTAAGGTGAACAAAATCAGTGCCATTCGCACATACATTCCGTTGTTAGCTTGACGAAAATACGCGGCGCGAGGGTCATCGTCCACAGCAACCTCAATTTCATTCACGCGCGGCAGCGGGTGCATTACAATCATATCGGGTCGCGCGTACTGCATTTTTGCCTTGGTAAGACAGTACACGTCCTTTTGACGTTCATATTCCTCCGAGCTTGCGAAGCGTTCTCGTTGAATCCGCGTCATATAGAGCATATCAAGGTCTTTAATTGTTTCGTCTATCGTATCCACTTCGGTGAAGTTGGAACCGTGCGCGCGGATTACGTCCTTTATGTAGCTTGGCAGTGCCAGACTCGGTGTGGAAATCAGTACAAACCGATTGTTTGGAAAGCTCGACAACGCCTTGACAAGCGAGTGGGTTGTCCGCCCGTATTTAAGGTCGCCGCACAACCCCACGGTAAGGTTGTCCAGCCGCCCAAGCTCGGTTTTCAGCGTCAACAGGTCGGTGAGTGTTTGGGTGGGGTGGAGGTGTCCGCCGTCGCCCGCGTTAATGATGTGGCAGTCCGCGCAAAGCGCAGCCGCCTTAGCAGAGCCTTCCTGTGAGTGCCGCATCACCAGGATATCCGAGTATGAGCTTACGATTTTTACGGTGTCTTTCAGACTCTCGCCCTTGGCAACCGATGAGTTGTTCGGGTTGTCAAATCCGATGATGTTGCCGCCAAGCCTTATCATTGCCGCCTGGAAGCTCATCTGAGTGCGCGTAGACGGCTCGTAGAACAGTGTTGCCATAATCTTTCCGCGGCACTTTTCGGAATATTCCATAGGATTCGCCTTGATTTTCTCGGCTAGGGAGATTATCTCGTTCCACTGTGAAACGGTATAATCGTCCATATCAATCAGATTGTTAAAATTGTCCATATGTTCCACCTCGTATTCCATATAATTATAACACTTTTCTGAAAAAATTGCAAGGCTTTTTGTCGAAAAACGTGAAATTTCTTGACAATCTTGACAAAATATGATAAAATGAAGAGGGTGAAAAAATTATGGGAACGGCGGTGATATTGTGGATAATACGGCGAAATGGCTGCGCGCGATGTTGGCATTCGGGTATTCGAGCTATCACTTCTGGGAGTGCGTGGATATTGACAATCCCTCGGAGAGCCTTGAAAGATTCCTTGCGAGCGACCGTTTGGATAACCAATATGTCCGCCGTGCGCGGAATATCCGAGATTGCGACATTGAACAGCTTCGGGAGCTTTGCGTCAATAACCGTATCACAATTCTGAACTATACCGACAAGGATTACCCGGGAATGCTGCGTCACATCATCGACCCGCCGCCCGTGCTGTTCGTTTACGGAGACCCGAAAAGTCTGAATACTCCTCACTCGGCTGCGATTGTCGGCGCGCGTAATTGCAGCGACTATTCGAGCCGTGTGGCAAATAACTTCGGATACGAGTTGGCGCGACAGGGAATTACCGTAGTCAGCGGCTGTGCACGGGGTGTGGACAGCGCCGCACATTGGGGAGCTGTAAATGCGGGCGGAATCACTATCTCGGTGCTTGGCTGCGGAATTTTGTGTGACTATCCGAGCAACTCATTAAGATTGAAGCAATCTATTGCGGTTCGCGGAGCGGTGATTTCCGAGTTTTTGCCGTATGAGCCGCCGCAGCGGGATTATTTCCCCACGCGAAACCGCATTATCAGCGGACTTTGCGAATGTGTGACGGTGGTTGAGGCATCTTCAAGGAGCGGCGCGCTTAATACGGTATCTCATGCTGCGGAGCAGGGGAGAGAGGTGTTTGCGATTCCTCCGAGTTGTATTTACGGCGACCGTTACCGCGGTCAAATGGAACTTCACAAAGATGGCGTTGAATTTGTGCTTTCCCCTCAGGATATTGTCGATTTTATAAACAACAGATATAAATAGGAAAATCCGCCCGAATAGGCGGATTTTTGATTTCAGTAATTTTCGGGGCAGATTTGGAAGTAGCTCTGCGGCTTTCCGCAGACGGGGCAGGTTTGCGGAGCGTCCGTTCCTACCACGATATGCCCGCAATTCCGACACTCCCACACTTTGACGGAGCTTTTTTTGAAAACCTCCTGCATTTCCACGTTGTTCAAAAGCGCGCGATAACGCTCCTCGTGGTGCTTTTCGATTTCAGCGACCAGTCGGAATTTCGCTGCCAGCTCGGCAAAACCCTCCTCATCGGCGGTTTTCGCGAAGTTTTCGTACATATTCGTCCACTCGAAATTCTCACCCTCGGCGGCGGACTTCAGATTTTGTGAGGTTGCGCCGATTCCGCCAAGCTCTCGAAACCAGATTTCAGCGTGCTCTTTTTCGTTGTCGGCAGTGGTTTCAAAAATCTGCGCGATTTGCTCGAATCCGTCTTGGCGGGCTTTCGCGGCAAAATAGGTGTATTTGTTCCGCGCTTGCGATTCCCCAGCGAACGCAGCTTCGAGATTGCGTTCGGTCTGTGTCCCCGCGTATTTGTTTTGGTTGCCGCCTTCAATCTCCTCAATATCCGCGCCCGTAACTCCGCACACCGGGCAGACTGCCTCCGCATGGTTGGGAGCCTCGAAAACCTCTCCGCATACTTTACATTTGAATTGTGCCATATTAAAATCCTCCTTTTTGGTTATTGTGCGGCAATTTCGGGAATTTATTCATTTAGCGGTTGATTTTTGGCAAAAGATGGTGTATAATGTTGTTGTAAGAAGTATGCCGTTTGCACGGCTCGATGAATTATAGGAGGTATTTGCAATGGCATTTGTTAAAGAGATTGTCCCTGAGGCTGACAAAGAACTGTATAATTCCTTTGAAATTAAGGACGAGTTAGACGAGCGCGATAAAGTCTACATTTACAAATGGCTGCCGGAGAGAAGAGAATGGGTTGTGGATCGCGAACGGGAAATATACTTTATATATGTAATCGGCGGCCAAAATGAAGCCCATCCAATGCAATTTAATTTAATATATAATGGGGAAAAAGTGGTTTTATATTGTACAATGGATACATATGATACACCCACTCAGGACAATCCGATGAAACTTCATAGCGTATATAACATCACTGAAATCATTATGCCAAAATCGCTTGAAGGTGAACAAGAGGATATTATTGACATAATTAAGTCAGCACTGATGAAATTCAGCACAACAATAATACGTGATGGGCACTGTTTCGACTATCAAAATACTTTTGATTTCGGAATGATTGCAAAACCAACTTACAAAAAGGAGATGTAACAATGAACTTAGTGCCGTTTTGCTTGTTTGCGGTTGACTTTTTAGAGATGATGTGTTATAATTAAAGTGATGGCAATTAAGTTGGAGTTACGTTTAGAAAGGCGGTCAAAATGAAAGAGAAGGAAATCCTAAGTAAGATTGAAGAGTTAAACGAAGTGGACAACTTCCGCGAGATAGTGAAATTTATTGAATCCCTTAGCGATAGGGAAAAGACACCCGTGGTTCTTTGTGAGCTTGCAAAGGCTTACAATAATCTGGCGGTGTTTGAGAATCCCGATAATAAAGATTACGAGCTGTTAAAAAAATCGGTTTCGATTATGGAGAGCATAGAGGATCAACTTCCCGAAAACGACCATCTTCTCAACTATCGCATGGGATATGCGCTTTTCTACCTTGACCGCTTTGGAGCAGCGTTGGAGCGATTCCAAACTGCGCTTATCGAAAGACCCGATGATGAGGATACCAAGGAATTTATTGAGATGTGTCTTGATAAGCTGACGCTGCCTGTTTATGATAAAAACTTCTCTCAAAGGGTAGAAGACGGATGGGAGAAATTTGCCGCAGGCGAGGAAAAGCTCCGGCAGCTGATTTCCGAAAAGTCGGACAGCGATGAAATAACCGAGTATTGTCATGAGCTTTTGTCGTATACATTCACCGATTGCTGCTTTGAGGTTGGTTTTAACGGTGAAAAATACGACCTTATCCTCTCGCCCGAAGAGGATAAGTATATGCTGTATCTTTTTGACGAGTTCAAAAGGCATGCTCCCGAAAGCGTCAAAGAGCACTGGAACATAATTCTCGGACGGCAGCCATCCGACAAGAACTCTGAGCTTGCATTTGATGAAATGAAAATCTCGCTTTCCGATGTCACTGTCAGAATAGAACAGCAAGACAAAAAATGCACAATTATTGGGTATGGCGAAAAGCTGTCTCAGCTGCTTGACAAAGACAGAAAAAAAGCGTTTTGGTGCTTTGATTTGCTTTTGGATATGGCTTTGGGCGAGATTGTCAATATGAGATATGTGGATTCCATTGACCTTTCGGACAAGCCTTTTAACAGCGGTGACGCGGTTCCGCTTACTAAACTTCGCGATATAATGAAAGAGCGTTTTGGTGAAAACGAGGACTGGGACAGCGCGGAGAGTTTTCTGGGTACCATTACGGCATATGA
Source organism: Oscillospiraceae bacterium (assembly GCA_014799385.1). Lineage (GTDB taxonomy): Bacteria > Bacillota > Clostridia > Oscillospirales > Ruminococcaceae > CAG-115. The sequence goes on along the minus strand of JAAVIC010000027.1, from coordinate 1,107 downwards.
ATTGAAGCCGCACGACTTCACCGAGGGCGAATATCCGCCGTCGCGGTTTGATGTGTTCTATTTCTGTTCCTCTGTTCCGTTGTTTATGATTGAGTATATGGACAATGAACATTATATGATAAACAAAGCCGACAATGACGGTGTGGCGGCGGGATTCATCTTTTTCCCGGTACACGTTTTTGAGGACGATGAAAACGCGAAACGCGGCAAAAAGATTCTTGATTTTCGTAAGGAGCTTCAGAATTATATTGAGGATAAGGCGGGAGATAGCTGCGTGTTTATAGGCGGAGCTTCCGGGCTTGGCAACTGTTATCTTGATTTCCTGGCGTGGGATATTAGGGAAGTGCTTGACGCCACCGTTGATTTCTTTGCCGCGCAGAGTACCGTTCCGTGGGCGTTCTATCAGAGTTACCGTACGGATGTTCGGGTGTTGTCGCTTATGGGCAGGGAGGGGGAATAGTGAGCGATATAATGGAATTTGCCAACAGGGAAGAGTTCAGGAAATGGCTTTCCGAAAACTGTTTGTCAAATGACGGCATTTGGATTTTATTTGGAAAGTCCGGCGGTCCAAAAACAATAAAGGCGGGAGAGGCTCTTGAAGAGGCTCTCTGCTTCGGTTGGATTGACGGACAGATGCAAAGCATTGACGATAAAACTTATAAGAAATATTTTTCTGTGCGGAGGAAAAACAGCAAGTGGTCGGAGAAAAACAAGGCATTGGCAAAAAGCCTTGAAGAACGTGGACTTATGACGGATTTCGGCAGAACGAAAATTGAGGAAGCCAAGGAAAACGGTCAGTGGGACGCTCCGAAGCCTGCAGCAGTCACAGAGGAACAGATTGCCCAACTTTCCGCGCTGCTTGAAAGCTATGAGCCTGCCTACACAAATTTCCAAGCAATGTCCATGTCGGTAAAGAAAACCTATACGAAAGCGTATCTTGACGCAAAAACAGATGCCGGACGGGAAAAGCGAATCGCTTGGATGGTAGACCAGACCAACAGCATTTAAAATTAAGCATAAGAAAGCAAAATATTCAAAAGCACGTCCGGATTTAGTGCGGCTTTGAACATCATTTTGCGCTTGCCTAATCGGCCGGTTTTGGCTTTA
>JAAVIC010000026.1 GCA_014799385.1 Oscillospiraceae bacterium | reverse complement strand
TAAAGCCAAAACCGGCCGATTAGGCAAGCGCAAAATGATGTTCAAAGCCGCACTAAATCCGGACGTGCTTTTGAATATTTTGCTTTCTTATGCTTAATTTTAAATGCTGTTGGTCTGGATTTGATACAGATACGGGTCGAGAGCGGTGTCCAAATCCGCGCTTTTGTAATCGCCCGCCTGACTTCCCACGCCCGTGAGGTCGAGTTTCAGCGGTATCGTGAGAGCCTTTACCGGGCAAAGATAGCCGTCCCTTATGGCTTTTGGGAGCGTGTACTCATATGCCAGACTGTCGAACACCTGTCCGAGATTCTTCATATCCCCTCGGTCGGGAGTAGCCGTTACACCGAGGACTTTCGCGCCGCTGAAATGACGCAGAATTTTCTGATAACTCTCGCTTATCGCGTGGTGAGCCTCGTCAATGATTATCGTTCCGAAATAGTCGGAGGAAAAGCGCGATAGCCGACTTTCGCGCATAAGCGTCTGAACGCTGCCGACGGTGATTCTCGCCCACGAATCGAGCGAGGTTTCCTCGGCTTTCTCCACCGCGCAGGACAATCCGCACGCGGCGAGTATCTTGTCGGCGGCTTGTTGGAGCAGCTCTCCGCGGTGAGCGAGAATAAGCACGCGTTCGCTTTTTCGCACGCAGTCCTCGGCGATTTTCGCGAATACGATGGTCTTTCCCGTTCCCGTTGGGAGTACCAACAATGTCTTTTGTACTCCCGAGTTCCACTGGTCAAAGACTGCGGCTTTCGCTTGTTGTTGATATGGTCTTAATTCCACTTAAAACACCCCCGGCTTAAACGGGTAGTCATCGGGTTCTAACTTCGGAGAGTTCTCCGTGGACGGTTCATAAAATTTCTTGACCTCATTGGACTGCATATCCTCGCCCGTTTTTGTGTTCTTCCAGTTACGAATCGTGACCTTACATCTTCCCGTTGAACCGATTACCGTGTTCCAGTTCATTTTAAGCGGTTCGCCGTGTTTCTTCTGCCCGATACCCGTGAAGAAATTCGACAGCAACCCCTCGCACCGCGAGTGTAAGAACAGATTGTGCTTGATGTACGCTTTCCCATCGGGACTGTCGATTTCGAGCGTCACAACAGCCTTATTGCAAGGCGGCAGCTTCTCCGAGCCGTTATGCCGCCCGCGCTCGAACGCGGTCACGCGGAAATCGTAGTCGCCCTCCGGCAGCAGCACAAAGTCGCTGTCCTTGACGATCTCATCGTCCCAGTTAAGTTCTCTTTCAAATTCTGCCATTGTTATAGCCTCCTGTTAAAAATTTTTGGAAAGTACTTTTTCTTTCCTTGGTCTATCCTATCACACAATTAACTGCAAAAAAATGAAATCTCAAAACGGATATTTATCGTCCATCATCTCCGCGATTGCCTTGAACACCTGTTCCCAAGCCCCGACAAGCACTCCGTTTACAAAATCCTCGGGATAGCTTGCTATCGGCATATCCGCGGGGAAATATCCCTTTTTCGCGACCACTGCCCGAATCATTTCCTCGGTGACTTTATTCGCAAACATCAAATCGGCAAGAGCTTTCGGAATACCGCTCGGCTCGGAATTATCGGGGAGCGTCTCCGGCAATTCCTCGGCGGATTTTTCGGGCGGCTCTGTCCGAACAGGAGCGGCATTCACCTCGATAATGGATTTTATCTGCTCGTACTCGAACGGCAGCTCCTCCGCCAGACCGTAACGGTTTTTAGCGTCCCAGCAAGGGTGATGAGCCGTGAACATAACGCGTTTCCCGCCCTGAGCCTTGTGCTTTTTGCCGTCCTTGTCCACCGCCACGGAGAGCGTCTTGTAATTCGCGAAAAGCAGCATATCCGACCACTCCTTGACAAGCGGCGAGATGAGGTTCGTGGTCTTTTTCCCGAGTTTAAGCTCCCAGCGGTCGTAGCTGCCTATCTCGTCGGGCTGTTCAAATTTCCGCATGATCGCGTGAGCCGTGAGAACGACATTTATCCCCGCGTTTATCACATCGTTCAGCTTGTTGAGGAATTTCCCGAACTCCTCTTTTTCGTAAACATAGCCGTTGCCGTATCCGAAATCCTCGATACCTTTCTTCCCGTGAGCCGCGCAGACGCTCTCCAGACACTGCGATTCCGCCCAGTCAATGGTATCGATAACCAGCGTCTTGCACGGCTTGTTCGCGATGACGTAATCAATCTGTTGGAGCAGCATAGCCCACGATGTGGGCTTGTCAAACCGCGCAACGTCAAGCTCCTTAGTGCTGCCTTCGGTATCGATGAACAACGGCTCGGGGAACTGCGCCGCAAACGTGGATTTACCGATTCCCTCCGCGCCGTAGATTACGACCTTTTTCGCCGACTGTATTTTTCCTTTGGTAATGTTCATGATTTAGAACGCCCCTTTCGTCCAAGTTTTTGTGGGAGTAACACTCTCGCCGTCCTCGATGATTACCGAACATTCTCCGCCCGTAGAAACGCGCGTCGCGATAACCTGCAAGCCCTCGCTTTCAAGCCACTCTCCGAACTCGCGGAGCGTATCTGCGTCCATCTGTTCGAGCTTATCCAGAAGCACAAATCCGCAATTCGGATTGAGCTTACGGACAATCGCGGTCGCTGCCCGGAGCTGCTCCGCGCCGCTCATGCAATCCCATTTCGCACCGTTATATGTAAGCTCGCCGTCCTCCACCGACAAGCCCTCAAGCGGCATTTCCGCGCCGTTCAGCAGTGCCGTTCGCTGTTCCCTTACGGAGTTAATATGTTCGGTCAGCTCGTCATATTGCGCGCGGATTTCGGCAGCCTCGGTTTCGGCACGCTTGCGGTCGAGATTGGCGCGTATCTTCGCGTTAAGCTCCTCAATATTTTCAATGTTCTCCTCAATCTCGGCGGTACTTTCGTCCTCCAAATCCTCGGCAGTCTTGAGAGCCGTTTCGAGGTCGCTTTTCAGCTCCTCTACGCGCTCCGTGAGACGTTTCAGTTCCTCCGCCTTGGAATTATACTCGCGGCGAATCTCGTCCAATTTCGCGCGTTTACGCTGATTCTCGCCGTTCTTCGCGAGTATCTCCTGTTGGGACTTGATAAGTTCCGACGCGGAAACGGGCTCCTCGGGAAGCCCCGCATACACGGGCATTTCCCGCGCGTATTTCTCCTTTTGGTCAGCGATTCGCCCGATCTCGGTACGCTGATTGTACAAACGCTGTTCCTCGTTGTCAAGCCTGTACAGTTCATCGCCAACGCCGATAATCTTCAGCAGCGTATCGGCTTTCGTTTTGGCATTCGCAGACATAAATTTCGGGAGGTCGAGAGCGAGCGTTTCCACAAACTCGTTAAGAAGCTGCTGACCGCCCTTTTTGCCGTTCGGGTCGGTTACCTTTAATCTGGAGCTGTCACCCGAGCGTTCGACAATCAAGCCATTGGACAGCTCGATTTTGAGATGCGGCGGGATAACGGAATCCTCACGTTTCGCGCCGGAGGGCTTGAATTTATCTCCGCCGAGTGCCCACGCGATAGCGTCCAGCACAGAGGTTTTCCCCTGTCCGTTCTTGCCGCCGATAATCGTTAACCCGTTCTCCGCAGGCGTGAGCGTTACCGCTTTGATACGTTTAACGTTTTCGAGTTCCAGTGTGTTGATTTTAACCATGTTTTACCTCCTATTCACTTCGCATTTATCGTCTTCCAAATCCTCAAAAGTTATCTGTCTGCCCCCCTCCGTGGTTTGTATAGGTTCGGCATTGGCAACGTTTGCGACCATCTGATTGTAATAGCTTTCTTTCAGTTCGCACCCGATCGCCCTGCGTCCCAACTTTCTGGCAACATAAGGAACGCTACCTATTCCTCCGAACGGATCCAGCACTATATCATTTGGATTCGTCCAAAGCTCAATACAGCGCTTTATGACTTCAAGCTGTAACGGGCATATATGCCGCTCGTCCTTTTCCTCACGCGCGGAGGCTTTCTGCAATGTGTCCGATTGTCGGATATCCATCCACACCGGCGAGGCGTATTGCTGCCAAACATCGCAGGGGAATGTTTCATCGGTATGCGCTATCCGCTCGGGATTTTCGCCCGGTTTTCGCATTGTCAGAATATAATCGGGAATGCCCTGTCTGTTCATCGCGCTGTCTTTCTTGATTTGCTTATGGAGTAGCCCAAGAGCCTTAGTGCGCTGCATTTCGGTTACGGGATTTTTCCAGATCGTCACACGCGAATGGTAGATGAATCCGCAATCCTCAAAAACTTGACGGACGATAGCGGGAAAATCTTTCAGCCCGATAACACCGTCGCGCTCTTTCATTCGCGGCAAGTCCATACAATGGAATGACAGCAGCCGCCCGGGCATTGTCACGCGGTACAACTCCGCCGCGAGATATTTGAAATGCTCGAAGAATTCCGCGTCGTTCTTACAATTACCCATATCGCGGTCACTGTTTGAGTATGTGTACAAACTCGCGAACGGCGGTGAAAACAGCGTATAGTGAACGCTATCATCAGGGATTCCCCTTATCACTTCGCAGCTGTCGCCGTGATAGAGCGAATAATTCTCCGCGACAGTCTGATGTAAAACCTTAACCAACCTTAAACTCCTCCCAACTCGGCAGCCGCATTTCCAGTGCCGCACTGTACACCGTTGAAATACGGCATTGTGCCGTTAATTCCCGTTTGGTAATGTCACGGGTAAGCTCGATCAGATGGGCTTTCATATGCTCATTTTCGGCTTGCTTTCGCTCGATATTTTCCTTTACCGCGCCCTCGCGCGCCGAGATGATTATGTACACATCAACGTCATTTCTCTGCCCGAACCGCCAACATCTCCGAACCGCCTGATAATATGCCTCAAAGCTGTCCGATAATCCCACGAATATCATCTTGTGACAGTTCTGCCAGTTCATTCCATAGCCCGCTATCTTGGGCTTGGTTATCAGACATTTCAGCTTTCCCTCTGCGAAATCGAGCATTGAACACGATTTATATTCGGGAGTGTCCGAGCCTTGAACGTTTACCGAACCGCTGATCAATTTGTGAAGCAATTCCGCCTCATCGTTCAGATCGCACCATATAAGCCAGCTCTCGCCCGAACTGTTGACAAGCTCGGCGGCAGCTTTACAGCGCGATTCAAGGCTTTCGCGGCGAGCCGCGCGGCGTTCCGTAAGCGATAGCACCTCATTCGTTATGGTATCGCCGTCGGCTATTATCTGATGAACATTGAGCACGGGCAGGTCATAACCGTCAATATCGTAGCCGAGTTTTTTCGGGTCGTCCATAACCACGCACCATGTTGAGAGCCACTTCCAGAATAGCCCCTCCGCGTGACCCTTAAGCCGCCATTTTGATGTTTCGCCGCCGTCATGAACGAAGTACATAGCAAGCATTTCCGCGCGAGTCATAACGCCGAGGAACTCCGAATGATTACCCAGTTCCATATAATCGTTGGGCGCGGGAGTAGCTGTACACGCCAGCTTGTAGGGAGTCTTTGCGAACATTGAGATGATCTGATTTCGTATCTTTCCCGAAAACGACTTTAATATCGAGCTTTCGTCCAAAACCACTGCTACAAAGTTCTCCCCGGTGAACTTGTCCAGTTTCTCGTAGTTCGTGATGTTAACAGCGTCCGCGCGTACATCGTTTTGCGAACCGCAGATATTGACGGCTATTCCAAACTTTTCACCCTCGCGTTTAGTTTGAGCCGACACCGCAAGCGGAGCAATAATTATAACATTGCCGTCCGTTCTGCGCCGTATCTGCTCCGCCCATTCGAGTTGCATAGCCGTTTTTCCGTCACCGCAGTCAGCGAATATAGCTGCACGTCCCCGCCCGAGTGCCCAGCGGACAATATCGCGCTGAAACTCAAACAGCAGCGGATTTAGCTCTCCGACAAGAACATCAAATCCTTTAGCCGCAACTGTAATCGCTTTTCCGGCTATGAAATTTTCATATGTCAATTTTTAATCCTCCCACAATCCGTAGATTTTTGCGTAGCACCGCGTGCAATAGCGCAGTCCAAAGCCTATGTATACGGCTTTCTTGCCGCATTTTCTGCATTTTTTCACTTGACATTTCCTTTCCGATGTGGTATAATACCATTGTAAAACGTTTTTTCGCCGCGTTGGTTCAGCGTTTAGCTGTCCGCGCGGTTTTCTTTTTCTTCGCGGATTTCGTCCCGCATACGCTTGAAATCCGCTGCGCAGTCCTTGAACGTCCTCTCGAATGCCCACCACATCACGGGCAGCACGAGGAATACCGCCTCGCCGCCGAATCCCGGGCTTGTCCGCGTTGCGTTTACCGCTGTGAAGATCGTCGCGCCCAGAATCGCGAGGGTTATGTATTTTAGGATTGTTTTCAAGTTTATCAGTCCTTTCCGTTTTCATTTGGAATTGCCGAAACGCTGTTGTGCGACCTCGCACGGCATATGCTGAATACCCTTGGGCAATCCACGCAGGACAGGTACACCGTCCACTTATCGCCGTCGGAACTTACCTCAAGCTCAAACTCGTCCGATCCGCACTTCTCGCAGCGCAGTCCCGGGAATCTTCGGGATTGTTTTGACATTTTATGCCTCCTCTCTATAGCTTGTCCGTTCAATTTGAACGTCCTTGATGATTCACTTCTCGTTGGCGTGGTCGCGTTCGATTTTGGATTTAATCAGCCTAGCCAACGCGGCATATGCACGCTTGCCCTCGGGGGTATCGGTCGGAATCGTGAACTCCTCGGGCAGGAACTCCGTCCCATCGGGGTGGTAGTTCCGAATCATTCGCGTGCAGACTGTTCCATCGGGCAGCGTAATCGTTCTTAACGGCATAAAATCACCTCCTGTTTAATTCTATGATGCCGTGGTTGTACATTATAAGCCGTTGATTTCGCGGCAGAGTGCCGCCGCGTATTCGTCAAGTTCCTTGCCGTTTGTGTTGTCGGGCATCGGTATCACCTCGCTTTCATTCCAGAACAGGCTGTTCCCACGGAGAGGGGACTTCCACGAAGTCTTCAATTACGGGAATCCTGAAGTGGCGCAAAAGCAGCTCAGTCTGTCGCGCGACCTTAATTGGTGCGCTGTTCTGACGTTCCATCGTGTTACGCACGTTCTTGATAAGGCTCGATACCTCACCGGCGGAGGTCGCTTTCGGCGGAAAGAACTGCGTTCCGGTCGTTGTAAGCTGCTCGGTCATCTTCTCGAACGCTGTTACATATGCCGCCGTGAAAAGTACGCCCTTTTTGCCCGTGAGTTTGTTCGCGATCATATCGCAGCCCTTGCGCGTGATGAGATAGCACGGGCGGGGCTTACCTTGAGCGTCTTCGTATTCGCCCTCAACGAAAAAATCAGCCAATCCAATTTTGGATTCGCTAAGATATCCGCAGTACTCGTGGATAGTCCGCAGCAGTTTACTGTGGTCTCTTTCAATGGCTTGCGCCACATCACGGCTGTCGACATAAAGTCCACCGTCGCTGTTGATTAGTGTTAATGGGTTCATAATGACCTCCTATTATGCTGCTTGTTCCATCGTAGGCAAAATGTTGTGTGATTTAAGTAAATCATAAATAAACAATCTGCCTTTCTGCGTCCAATAAGTGTGTACCTTAGAATGCGTTCCGCCGTTATCATCAAGATAATTGTGCGTTTTGGTACTCGTGTACCCCTTTTCAGCATATTTCTGATACAACAGCCACACACCGCTTTGCTTGAATTGTACACCGAGTTCGTGGAGAAACTCATTCAGCCACTTAGCCGATTTCCCGTAGTCCTTAGCTATCTCAGTCGCCGATAACAGGTCTTTGCAGTTCAAGACCACATCATAGTAACTCGCTTTGGGTTTAAGCTCCGAGATCTGCTGCTCCTGAACCGCGACAGTGGTTTCAAGCTCTTTTGACTTGGCACGCTCCTCTTTAAGAGCGGTAAGTGCGGCAATCGCAAGGTCGGGATTCGCGATAAGCTCATCCACTGCGTACATTCCGTGCTTGCGGATAGAGGGCAGAACCTCATCAAATACCCAACTCTCGAACTTCTCTGCGGACGGTAACTTGCTATGAGTGATAAGGCGGTAAACGTCACCCTCGGGAATGAAGTTAAGTTCAGTGACTTGTTGAGTAGTCACTCCGTGTTGATTTGTCGTTTGGGAGACCCCCTCGCGTTTCACGACCCCACGGCAATGCCGCGATATAGCGTCATGCGCGTTACTATATCCAAGGGACCGGGCGACATCAGTCGCACAAAACAGCACCTTGCCCCCCTCCTCAAGCGTTCGGATTTCTCCGAACAGTTCATTATTGTAAATCTGTAGATTGCTCATAGTTCATTCTCCTTTTATTTCGCTCTCATAGCGTATAATATCGCTAGCAGGTATACCAAGTGCCTTGGAAAGTCTGTCGATAACAGTAATATCCATACGCTTCTGGCGTTCGCCATTTTCAATTTGGTTGTAGTAGCTTTCCGAAATGTCAAGTTTTTTCGCCAGTTGCTTTTGCGTTAAATTCTTTTCTTTTCGCAAAGTCACAAGATAATTTCGCATTGCCTCACCCACTTTCTTTACGTTTTGCAATCGATTGTAATTGAATTATAACACAAACTTTGCGATTTGTCAAGCACTTTTTGAAAATTTCTTGACATTTTGCAAATATACTTGACTTTGCGATTTGCAAATGGTATAATGTTATTGAAAGGAGGGGTGTATCATGGAGAAGCTGAGAGAATTAAGAAAAGAAAAAGGCATATCGTTAAAAGAATTAGGCGCCGAAATGGGCGTAGCTGAAAGTACGATGTCCTTGTATGAAAACGGAAAAAGACAGCCGGATTATGAAACCCTCTTAAAGTTAGCGGAATATTTCGGAGTAACAGTAGATTATTTGTTACGAGGAGAAGATAATTTTGAACGCTTGCCAGAGGAGTTAGTTATTCTTAACCGGAATGCAAAAAAATGGCCACATGAAAAGCAAAAAAAGCTCCTTGAAATGGCTCGCGTCATGTTCAAGGAGGATTTTGATGAATAGATTGCCAGATTATAGTCGTGCAACTAATGCAGCTTATAATGTTTTGAGAACTTACACAGGACCATACCCACAAATCGATATATTCAAAGTGATTGCTGATCTTCCCGATGTGACAGCACACACCTATTCAGATGTGGCAAGGATATTCGGGATGACACTCCATCAATTTTTGGATATTGTTTCAAGCGAATACGGATTTACATTTTATGATCAAATGAGCAGAAGAGGAATAATTTTATTCAACGATTTAAAAGGTGAATGTACAATTCGTTTTACTGTGGCGCATGAATTGGGGCATATAATTTTGGGGCACACCCAGGATGATGATATTGCTCGCCGCGAAGCGGATTGCTTTGCGCGAAATTTTCTATGCCCCGTTCCTCTAAGAAATGGGTTTAATTTAGCAACTGTAGAAGATTATTGTGATTGCTTTAATGTTAGCGAACCTATGGCACAGGTGACACTTAATTTAAATAAAAGCGACAATTACTACATAACAAAAAGCAACTATGACAATGTTGACAATAATGCATACTGTTATCTATCTGGTTGCACTCTTGCAGAACTGTATGGATATTAAGTGGAATATCTACACATGACATGTCATGGAACATCATAGCTAAGACATAAATGAATTGGCTGTTTTTTTCAAGGAGGTATAATTATGTTTATCGACGATTTTCAAGCATACAAAACCAAAATTATGAGGTATTCGGACAAATTTCCCGAAATGACAGAAGAAGCAACGAAAACTGCACTCATACTGCCGTTTCTCGTTCTTTTGGGGTATGATGTGTTCGACCCGGACGAAATACTTCCCGAATATACCTGTGATGTTGCCACTAAAAAGGGTGAGAAAATCGACTATGCCATAATTCGCGATGGGGATCCCGCTATCCTCATTGAAGCCAAACGCGCGGGGTTGAAGCTCCAGAAACAACAGCAAGACCAACTATACCGTTACTTTTCAACAAACCGCTGCCGAATCGCAGTGCTCACGAACGGCATTACATATCACTTTTTCAGCGATATTAATTACCCGAATGTGATGGACGATGATCCGTTTCTGTCATTCAACGTTCTGGAAGACGACGAGGAGCTTTTTCTTTCCTCGCTCGAACAGTTCCACAAGGATAATTTCAATGTCAAAGATATTCTGTCAAAGGCTGTTTTTCTAAAGTATGTCAAGGTTGTGGAGCAAACGCTGAAACAAGATTTGATAAATCCCAGCGATGAGCTTGTCAAGTACTTTCTTTCACGTCCTGAAATCAGAACCGGCGGAAGAATTACTGCGCAGATTATCGAAAAGCACCGTGCTGCGACCGCCGAAACTATGCGTAAAGTAATGGGCGTTACCGTAAACTCCGCCAGTCCTGCCCCCACCACGAGCGTTGCGAAACAATCTGGTGAGTCTGTAGAAGATGTCGGTGGTATTATGGGATTTGTAAAGCAACTTCCGGGAGATTATGATTGCCAATCAAAAAGCGAGCACGGCGTTAATGCTGTCTATATAACAAGGAATAATAACACAATAGGCAGAATAAGGGTATCAAAGAAACGCAACACACTTAGGTATGACTATACTAATTTACTTTCAGGGAAATTGTATTTCGTGCACGCTGTTGAGGAATGTGAACAGGCGATTACAAATACTGATTTCATAAATGTATAATAAAGGAACAATAATTTACGCGCTCCGCCCTAGTGTGTGACTGCCGCGTATTGATGAAGAACCAAGCTGAGAACTATTCAACAGATAAACATAAGTAAAGGCTCAAAACGTTCTGCACAGCTAAGGGGTGTAGTAAACCGTATGAGCGAGAAAATGTAAGTCAACCATATTTTTTTACAATCGCCGAATTACGCTTCGCGTAACTCTGAAAACCACTCTGGAGGAAATGACCATGCCCAATTTTTATATACCGTTACTTTACGAAACCCGCGCTAAAATCAAGGAGATCCGCCGCGAATCTACCAAGCGAATAACGGAAACCCAAAACCTCACTCTCTTACAGATCGGACAGGACTTCGCCGCGCTCGGCTGGAACAACTGGACTCCGGAACAGCTTACCGCCGAGGGGCAATTTGAACGTCTGGAGCAGTCCATTACGGATACCGGTTTGAACATCATCGAAAT
>JAAVIC010000025.1 GCA_014799385.1 Oscillospiraceae bacterium | reverse complement strand
GTTGTTAGGGTACATTTTGAGCCAATTTCAACGTCAAGCTCATCGTCAAGCAGTTCGTCCTCAAGTTCATCAAGCTCATCATCAAGTTCGAAATCGAGTACGTTTACATATTGGCGACCAAGCTCATCATCCACTTCAACACCCGATCCCGAGCCCGGTTTGATAGAAAAACCGACTGACCCTATCGACCCGTTCACAAGTTCGACATCGAGTACAACTTCAAGCTCCGGTTCGAGTTCAACATCGAGTTCGGCGTCCGGCTCGACCGTCTCTCCAACTCCCACACCATCCCCCGAAACCACTTGGGAAAGGGGCGATGTGAATCTTGACGGAAAGGTCACTGCTGCCGACGCTACTCTCATTTTGAAGTATGCCGTGGGAGAAATAAGCCTGAGCGGTCAGAGTTACATAAACGCAAACGTAAACGGTGACGCTTATATTAATGCCCAAGACGCGACCGAAATCCTCAAGACCTTGGTTGGGCGCGCGTAAAGATTTTTTCCAATCTACGGTTAAATCGTATATTTCAGGTAATAATAATCCCAATACGGAGTTCCGTATTGGGATTATTTTATGGAGGAAAATATATGAAAAAGATTGTTTCTATGGGAATCGCTTTCTCTGTAACCGCGCTCACATCGATTGCGGCATTAGCGGAATCGGCTGATTCCTCGACTTCCGAGGAGTCTGTTCAGGGAACGTACCTCACCGCCGCCAAGACCGCCGGAGACTACGTAAACGGCTCAAATGTGACATTCTCTGTTAAGGTTACGCAAAGCGGCATTACAAAAGGCGGATTTATGGTCAAAGCCGAGGGGCTGGAGTTTGTAAGCTCCGATGTTGAGGGCGGAGAATTTTCCGCGGAAAGCGGCGCGGCGACATTCACGGGCGATTCTTACGATAAGGACAGTGTTGTCGCGACATTCACATATAAAGTCATCGCGAAAACGGGCGAAAACGTTCGGTTCGCGATTTCCGAACACGAGGATTATCCCGGAGCGGTCGACCCCATTCCCGTAACGGGACTTGTAATTGAGGGCACTTCCGCAAGCGGCACATCAAGTACCCCCGCAACAAGCAGCACCACCTCCGGCAACAGCTCAACCATAAACAGCGGAAACTCCAACGGCACAACAAACAGCCCCGCTACGGGCGCGGCGTTCACGCTTGTTCCGCTGGTTTTGACGGGCGCGGCAATCGTTGTCGCGGCGAGAAAGAGGAAATAACGAATTTGGTAAAAAAATCGCTCCCCGGAGAGGGGAGCGAAACTTGTTTATGCGTGTAACTTATGCGGTTTCAACAAGGCTCTTGAGAATCAGAGTAGCATCCGCAGCGCTTACAGCGCTATCGCCGTTCATATCAGCGTAGAACAATCCCTCGTCCTTGAGGACAGCGATATCTACACAGTGCTTCAGAACCGCTGTTGCGTCTCTTGCGGTCAAATTCTCATCGAGGTCTGCGTCGCCTGTCTTGTAGGTCTTTACGTTGGTGAGCTCCTCGGTGGTGATGATGTAGGGGCTGAAGCTGCCTGCGTTGATTACGATGTTGCCGTCAACCATCTTGGAGAGAACACGAACTGCGCCGCGCTCGGTGATGTGGTAAACATACAGCTTCTCAGCGTTCTTGTATACCTCGGGAACGGGAACGGTTACCTGAACAGTCTTGTCGGGCTGAACAGTCTTGTTGTCGCTGTCAACGAGCTTGAGGTTCAGTGCAAAGCCCTTTCCGTCAGCAACGGCATTGATAGCCTCTTCAACGGACTTCTTAACGTCTGCTGCCTTTGCGCTTTCAACGTTTGTAAGAACTTCCTCTGCCCATGCTGCAATATCCTTGGTGGAAGTCGGAGCTTCAACCTTGAGAGTTGTATCCTTTGCGGCAGCGTCGGTCTCGGATACGGTTACGGAAACGCCTGTTTCCTCATCTTTTGCGGGTTTGCCGGGTTCAACAGCTACGGTAACATCTTCCTTAACAGCGTTGTTTTCCTCGGCGATTTCCTTTTCCTCAACCTCAACCTTTACAGCCTCGGTGGTAGGAGTGGTGGGTTCGGTGGGAGTAGTCGGCTCAGTGGGGGTAGTAGGAGTGGTGGGTTCAGTGGTAGACCCGGTAGCCGGGATTGCTTCGGTTTTTACATCACCGCAGATTGTGCATGTCTGCTTCTTTTCGCCGGCAGTTGTTGCTGTTGCCTCTGTTACGGTTTCCCACTCGCCATAGCTGTGACTACCTGTAGCCGGGATTGTAACATCTGCGTCTGTAAGCTCAACTCCGCCACTTACTGCGCTAAACTTTTTGCCTGCGCAATCCTCATGACCTTCCTTGTTACAAGTCCAGTATGCTTTATTACCGGCAGCTCCGCAAGTAGCCGCTTTCGCTGCAACAGCAGTACGCTCGGTGTTATCACACTCAGCTACAGTAAATTCCTTTTCACATACTGTGCATTTTCCATTCTCTATATTGTGGTCTACAGTTTCTTTAGCGATTTTCAGGTCAGCGGCTGTAGCTTCAACACCATCTTTCGCCAAAAACTTCTTGTTGCATGCTGTGCATTCATAGTGTGCCTTTGTACCATCCTTAGCACAAGTAGCAGCTTCTTCTGCAACCTGTTCGCTGTATGTATGAGCCGCAGCAATTTCCTGAGCCTCAGCGGTTGTTGTGGTTGTTCCCGCTTCGTCAGAGAAAAGACCATCGCACACTGAGCATTTGTAATATTTGTTATTGCCCTTTTCGGTGCAAGATGCAGCCTTAGCCGGAACTTCTACTATTGTGTGAGCCTTTTTAGCAATTTTTCTGTCTTCAACAGTGGTTGGAGTCTCTCCTGCTTCATCTACAAACACCTTGCTGCAATTGCCACAAGTAAAGTACCCTTCAGTGCCTTCTTTTGTACAAGTTGCTTCAGCAGCCGCAGTTTCAGTCATATCATGACCAGTTGCAGGAATTTCAACAGTTTCGTCATCTGTTAATTCAGCGCCTTCAGCATCAAATCTCTTGTCAGTGCAATCGTCACCATCACAAGTATAGTACCCGGTACCCTTATCGGTACAAGTCGCTGCTACGGTTGTCTTGAGTGTAAGATTGTGTTCGTGTGCGGGAGTGAGGTCTTCATCTCCATCAGCAAACGCCGAAACGCCAAAGGAGTTTACCGCAATGATCGATGACATCAAAGCGGCAAAAATTGCTTGTTTTCTTGATTTCATTTCCCAAAATCCTCCTATATAGTAAAAAAATATTACGGGGGGGTTATATGTTTGTGTCCCCGTTGACTTAATTATAACACATCGCATTCCGTTTGTCAAGAGGAATTTATTAGATTTTTTGATTTTGCGGGGAAAAGTTAGTTTTGGCTAACTTGTACCAATATTTTCTTGATTTAATGCGGCTTTTGTGCAAATTGCACAATAAATGCGATGTAAATTCTACAATGAAAAAATTCACAAAATCGGGGATAGATATAGATTTTTTGTCGAATATGTGGTATAATACATAGTGATATATCGAGTTTGGCATAAATAGTATAAAACGATATACAGATTGTAGATTCCCGCCGGTGGCGCGGGAATTGCAAATAAAAATAAGGAGGCTATACCACATGGCTTTTAAGAAGAGCGCGGTTCCGTTTTCGGGAACTGCCGAGCAAGAGGAGCGGCTGCGCGCGGTAATCGCGGAGCACAAGGACGACCCCGGCGCACTTATGCCGATACTCCAGAAAGCTCAGGAGATTTACGGCTACCTCCCCATTGAGGTGCAGACTATGATAGCGGACGCAATGGAGATACCGCTTGAAAAGGTGTATGGAGTAGTAACGTTCTACGCGCAGTTCTCCATCAATCCCAAGGGGCAGTACAAAATTTCCGTGTGCCTTGGCACGGCTTGCTATGTAAAAGGTTCGGGCGATATTTTCAACAAGCTGCAAGAAAAGTTGGGCATAGGCAGCGGCGAAATCACCCCCGACGGGAAATTCTCATTGGACGCTTGCCGCTGTATCGGCGCGTGCGGACTTGCCCCCGTTCTGACAGTCAACGAGGACGTTTACGGGCGGCTTACCGTTGACGATGTGGACAAGATTCTGGAAAAGTATACATAATAAACGTAACGGCGGCGAATTTATGCGCGCTGTAACTCACATCAACCCACCGGGGTGAAATGCAAATCCAAAACGCGAGCGGCGCACAACACCGCTTTGCGGTGTTGTGGGTCGCTCAGGCGAGTGCGTGCGAAGCGCGCACGGTTTTGGATTTGCCATTAAGATTTTGCCATTAAAATAAGGAAGGAATCATAATGAACAAAATAACTACACTTGATGAGCTTAATGCCATTAAGTCCAAGGCGGCGGAGGTCGTAAACGTCCGCGTTGAGGGCAAGGATAACGGCATTAAGGACGTTCTGGTCTGCGGCGGTACGGGCTGTACCTCCAGCGGGTCTATGAAGATTATAGAGAAGCTCGAAGAGGAAATCAAGCTCCAAGGGCTGGAGGGCAAGGTAAATATCATAAAGACGGGCTGTTTCGGTCTGTGTGCGCTCGGTCCGATTATGATCGTATATCCCGAGGGAACATTCTACTCCAAAACGGAGCTGTCGCACATTCCCGAAATCGTGGAATCGCACCTCAAAAACGGTGTTCCCGTAAAGAAGTACCTCTACGCGGAAACCGTTGACGGCGATACCATTAAATCGCTGAACGATACGTCGTTCTACGCGCACCAGCACCGCGTTGCTCTGCGCAACTGCGGACTTATCTCCCCGGAGCATATCGAGGAGTATATCGCGCGTGACGGTTATCAGGCATTACATAAGGTACTCACTTCGATGTCGCAGGACGATGTAATTGACGTTCTGCTGAAATCGGGACTGCGCGGACGCGGCGGCGCGGGCTTCCCTACCGGGCGCAAGTGGCAGTTCGCCAAGGCTTCGCAGAACGAGCAGAAATACGTTTGCTGCAACGCGGACGAGGGCGACCCCGGCGCGTTTATGGATCGCTCCGTTTTGGAGGGCGACCCCCATTCCGTAATCGAGGCAATGGCTATCGCGGGTTACGCAATCGGCGCAAACCAAGGATATATCTATGTAAGAGCGGAGTATCCGATTGCCGTTGAGCGTCTGGAAATCGCAATCAAGCAAGCCGAAGAGGCGGGAATGCTCGGAGATAACATCTTCGGCACGGGATTCAGCTTCAAGCTCGGTCTCAGACTTGGCGCGGGCGCGTTCGTCTGCGGCGAGGAAACCGCGCTGATGACCTCTATTGAGGGCAACCGCGGCGAGCCGAGATGCCGTCCGCCGTTCCCGGCTGTTAAGGGTCTGTTCGCAAAGCCCACGATTCTGAATAACGTTGAAACCTACGCGAACGTGTGCCAGATTATCCTTAATGGTCCGGAGTGGTTCGCGTCAATGGGTACTGAGAAGTCCAAGGGTACAAAGGTATTCGCGCTGGGCGGTAAAATCCACAACACGGGATTGGTTGAGGTTCCTATGGGAACGACCCTCCGCACGGTTATCGAGGACATCGGCGGCGGAATCCCGAACGGAAAGAAGTTCAAAGCAGCTCAGACGGGCGGACCGTCGGGCGGCTGTATCCCTCCTCAGCATCTGGATATTCCGATTGACTATGATAACTTGATTTCCATCGGCTCTATGATGGGCTCGGGCGGACTTATCGTAATGGACGAGGACAACTGTATGGTGGACATCGCCAAGTTCTTCCTCGAATTTACCGTTGACGAAAGCTGCGGAAAGTGCACTCCTTGCCGAATCGGCACAAAGAGAATGTACGAGATACTCACCAAAATCACCGAGGGCAAGGCGACAATGGAGGATCTCGACAAGCTCGAAAAACTCTGCTACTACATAAAGGACAATGCTCTTTGCGGACTCGGACAGACCGCGCCAAATCCCGTTTTGTCCACGCTGAGATATTTCCGCGATGAGTATGTGGCGCACGTTAAGGACAAGAGATGTCCCGCAGGCGTCTGCAAGAGCCTGTTGGCATACAAGATCGATCCCGCGCTCTGCAAGGGCTGTTCGCTGTGCGCGAAGAAGTGCCCCGTTGGAGCTATCAGCGGCGAAATCAAGTCCCCGTTCAATATTGATACCAACAAGTGCATTAAGTGCGGCGTTTGCGCGTCCAATTGTAAGTTCGGCGCAATTAAGAAATCATAACGGGAGAGGAGTATAAATTATTATGGTTAATATAAAGATTAACGGCAGGGATTATTCCGTTCCCGAGGGCAGCACGATTCTGGAGGCTGCGCGTCTTGCGGGAATCAAAATCCCGACGCTGTGTTACTTAAAGGACATCAACGCAATCGGCGCGTGCCGAATCTGCGTGGTTGAGGTTAAAGGCGCGAGGTCTCTGGTTGCGGCTTGCGTATATCCCGTAAACGAGGGAATGGAGATCATCACCAATTCCCCGAAGGTAATTGAAAGCCGCAAGACAACATTGGAGCTTATCATCTCAAATCACAAGCGCGAGTGTCTGTCCTGCGTCCGCAGCGGAAGCTGTGAGCTTCAGCAGCTGTGCTATGAGTACGGAATAGACGAGAACAAGTTCCTGGGCGAAAATCCTGCGGTGGATATTGACGATTCCGCGGCGCATATGGTTCGCGACAACTCAAAGTGTATCCTCTGCCGCCGCTGTGTGGCTGCTTGCGCGGTAACTCAGGGAATCGGCGTTATCGGCGCGAACGAGCGCGGATTCGCTACACAGATCGCGTCCGCGTTTGATATGAACCTCGCAGATACAGCGTGCGTATCGTGCGGACAGTGCATTACCGCCTGCCCGACAGGCGCGCTGCACGAAAAGGACGACACCGACAAGGTTATGGACGCGATTGCCGACCCCGAAAAGATCGTGGTTGTTCAGCCCGCGCCCGCAGTCCGCGCAAGTCTGGGCGAGGCGTTCGGTTATCCCGTTGGAACTAACGTAGAGGGCAAGATGATTGCCGCGCTGCGCAGACTGGGCTTTGACAAGGTGTTCGATACCAATTTCTCGGCGGATTTGACGATTATGGAAGAGGCGCACGAGTTCCTCGGACGCGTTCAGAACGGCGGAACACTGCCGATGATCACCTCTTGCTCACCCGGTTGGATTCGCTACTGCGAGAACTACTTCCCCGAATTTATTCCGAATCTGTCAACCTGCAAATCGCCGCAGCAGATGTTCGGCGCAATCGTAAAGACCTATTACGCGCAGAAGCTTGGCAAGAACCCCGAGGATATTGTTTCCGTATCGGTAATGCCGTGTACCGCTAAGAAGTATGAAATCAACCGCGAGGATCAGTCTGCGGCGGGAATCCCCGATGTGGACATCACGATCACCACGCGCGAGCTGGCTCGGCTCATCAAGAAAGAGGGCATTATGTTCAACGACCTCCCCGATGAGCAGCCCGATTCTCCGCTTGGCGAGGGCACAGGCGCGGCGGTTATATTCGGCGCGACCGGCGGTGTTATGGAAGCCGCTCTGCGTACCGCAGTATGGAAGCTCACGGGCGAGAACAACGACGCTCCGATTGATTTCAAGGACGTTCGCGGTGTTGAGGGCATCAAGGAAGCCGAGTACGAGGTTGCGGACAAGAAAGTCCGCGTGGCGGTTGCAAGCGGTCTTGCGAACGCAAAGGCTCTGCTGAAGCGCATTAAGGCGGGCGAAGCAAGCTACGATTTCATTGAGATTATGGCTTGTCCCGGCGGCTGCGTAAACGGCGGCGGACAGATTATCCAGCCCGCGTCCGTTCGCAACTTCACGGATATACGCGCAGACCGCGCAAAGGTTCTGTACGGCATTGACGAGAGCAAGGCTCTGCGGCGGTCGCACGAGAACCCCGATATTCAGGTGCTGTACAAGGAGTTCCTCGGCGAGCCGAACTCACACAAGGCGCACGAGATTCTGCACACGTCCTATAAGGCGCAGAATCTGTACAAGTAACGAATAAAACGATTTCTCCCCGATGAAAATCGGGGAGATCTTTTGTATTTACAATTTCTTCACACTAACCAAATCCGCAGTAACGTGTCCTCCATCTCCCCGTATTCCGCAAACCATCTTCACATTATCCACAACTATCTCAGCAGCTTGGGATTCTCCTTGGGAGATTCCATCAAAGTTGATGTTATAGTCCGAGAACTTTCCGAGATAAATTTTGGGAATATTAGAATAATACCCGACTCCGCTATTTGCGGAGTGCGTGAATCTTCCGTTCTCAGAAATAAAATCCGCCGAAAGAGGAAACCTTGTCGTGCTGTCGGGCGAGAACTCCATATCAAGATACACATTCGGATGCTTATCGTCAACCTGTGGAATATGCAGAACACCTGTGAGAACAATTTCGCCCTCAAGCTCTATTTCGCTGCCCTCGTAATACGCATCGTTCATATTAACCGCGCTGAATATTGTCCGCGCAGATTTCACAGTCAATCCGCCAAATTTGTCCCCGACATTGACGCGTATAAACTCCGTTGAATCGTCCTTTTCTCCGATAAAGACATCTTCGTTAAATAATTCGGGGTTCTCAGATTTGTCAAAATAGACACTCGGCTTAAACGCGTAAGCGAACCCGTCACATTCGGCGCGTTCAAAGCCGGTTTCATCAAGAACTCCGTCCATCTTGGAATCCTTGACGGCAAGCCGCGTTATTTCCGCCGCTGTTATCGCCTTGCCGTCAAGCCCCGTAAGGAACGTTTCTGCGGTAGTCGAGCCGTTATAGGTGACTTCTCCGACAAATACCGTTTCGGATACCGTATCCGAAGAATCACCCGAATCTGCGGACTTATTGCACCCCGCAAGTCCTGCGAGTAAAGCCGCCATAATAATGATTGATGTAAATTTCTTCATAAACAATCCCCCTTAGCCATTCTCAATTACATCGGAAAGAATCTCAATATCGGCAAGATGCCCCCAATAATTTATAAATGTTTGCTGACCGGTAATGTTTTTGACCGAGCAGCCGAAATTGCTTAAAGTCGCCTTGACCTTTATTACATCTCCGCGGGAAAGCCCCGACATATTCACCGCGGTTTCGTCAATCGTTTCATCAAGGTACAAAGCGGGTATCTCGGAAGTACCCAAAAGCTCAATGTGATTAAATATTATGCTGTCACTGAACGTTGGTCGTTCAAACGAATAATTCCGCACAGCCGAACCCGCAGCCAGCGGAACAGAGCCGTCAAAAAAGTACAATGTCATCTCCCCGCCGGGCATACCATACCACTCCGACGGTGAGTTTACATACAAATATCCCGTCAAGGTAAGCTCTCCCTCAAACTCGCAGTAATAGATTCCCGTTGGGGTAAAATCTCCGTCATCACCTTTAACCAAACCCATCTCGGCGGTTTTCAGCGTCAGTCCGCAGATTTTATCGCCGACATTGACTCGCTGCCATTCATTCGTGTTTTCGGGAACTTCGCCGATAAAATCCCTTATACCGTCTTCGTTTTTGTTGTAAAGCTCGGGGTTGTCACGAATATTGTAGACGATTCCGGTTGAGGGCTTGAAAAACATAAACGTATCCATCACCGCGTTTGGCTTTATCGGCTCGGCATAAAACGTGTAATCCGAAAGACGCTCGATAATTTCCGGGTCGGTGATGTTCGTGTTGATTTCCGATGTGTAAATCCGGTTTCCGTCCAGCCCGACAAGATTTGTCGGCTCTCCCTCGGGTGTTTCGGGAATCGACAAATCCACCGAACTGTATTCCGTCGTGCTTTGCGTACTGTCCGTGCTTTCGGTGTTCTTACCGGCGCAGCCCAAAAACGACAGTCCGAGAATTACCGATAATCCTAAAATGTTGATCGTATTGCTTGATTTCATAATGTTTCCTCCTTAATCAAAGTGATAAATCATAGCCCTTGTAATATTCCCCTCGCAGACAACGGACGGACAGACGCTCTCCACCAAAAACGGCATAGTGCCATCGTTCACCTTGTCGTGCGAATACGCGAGCATTCTGCCCTTATCGTCCGCTCCCTTGATGATAAACGAACTGTAAATCATTCCCTCACCCGGGCAGTAGAGCAGGCACACATCGCCCTCTTGAACGTATTTCGGCAGCGTGATCGTTTGGTCGGGGTTTATGTCAACCGAATACATTGTGCCGAGCCGCGACTTGACAAGCTGCATAAACGTGGCAGTCTGTATCGGGTATCCCTCTTTGATTCCGCCCTCGAAAAGCGCCGCCCACAAATGTTCCGCGCCGAGCTGTCCCAATCCGTCATACGGATTTTCACGCGCGTATTTCGCCGCTTTTTCGCGGTCATAGGTTTCGTTCGGAATCACATAGCCCGAATCCTCAAACAGAATCGCGTCTTGGGGAATCCCGTCCGGGAGCGTTTCGTTCTCTCCGTAAAAATGGTAAAAAAACACCTGCGCTATCGGAGTGGAGCAATCATAACATCTCCTGTCCACCTTAAACGCGTATTTTCCGCTGTTCGCGAGATTGTGACAGCACACCCTCATATTCCCGTCCTCGTCATTGCCGACAAACAACAGCGAATGATTCATTGTTCCCTCATACGGGCAATAAACCTGAACCACATCGCCGGGAGCGGCATAGTCCGGGAGGGTCACGGTACGGTCGCCGTTCACCTTAACAAATTGCCCAAAACCCAGACCCGAGTTCAACAGCTGCATACTCAGCAGCGTGGAGCTGTGCGAACCGATGGACAGCCCGCCCGCTTTCAGACAGCGCGAAACGAACGGCGCGCAGACGTCCAAATCATCGTTCCAGTGCGCCTTTGCGAACTCCGCCGCAGCGTTGGGGTCATACTTTTGACTTGAAGCAGCGTGATTCCCGCTCCAAAGGACTTTAAGCCCGCCCACGGTTTCAAATTCCGATTCGTAACGCTCCACGTTGTCATAAACGCCGTCAATGTTGTAAAGGCGGTTGTTTTCGTCCCAATCGTGAATGTCCTCGATATGTACGGGGGTTATCGGCTCGGAATCCTCTCCTTTCGCAGGATCCACGGGTTCTTCCGATTCCGTTGATTCCGCGGGTTCGGGACTTATCTGCTGCGCGAAGGATTCTGCGTTGTGTTCGTTTAACGCTCCCAAGGTTCGATCGGCATTATTTTCCCTGCAGCCCGTAAGCGATACGGCAAGAGCTAAAGCAATTATTGCATAATGTTTTTTCATATGTATTCCTCCCCTGTTGGTAAAATTTAAGCTCCTATACTGAATAACGCTTTTCACGCGGGGATATTACATCAAAAAGGTTACAATACGGTTACAATTAATTTACAATTTGGTAACAAAAGTGTGAAGTGGTTGACATCAGGTAAAATAAAAGCTATAATATATGTAACGGAAATTGTTTATGGTATCTTTTGCATAGGTTAAGTTAGTTTGAACCGTTTATCGAGTTAAATTGAAATATATTTAGGGAGGAAAAAGTATGAGACAAGAATCGTGTAACAATTACGAAAGCCTTAACCCCGATTCGTCTGCCGCAAGGCAGACAAAAAAGAGTTTTTTCACTAAAGGACGAATAATCGCACTGTCAATAGCGGCGGTTATTATTGGTCTGTGCATTTGGGATATTGCCGACCCGCCGCTCTGGTGGCAATTTCAGGCACAAAAAAACAAACGCACCGTAATGAAATATGTCAATGAACACTACCCCGGAGCCAAACTGGTTCAGCAGCATTATAGATCGACCAGCATCGATCCATACGAATTTCGCATTGATAGTTTTACTTTTGAGTGGAATGATATTTGTTTCTGGATTCAAGTTGAAAGAGAAAGAATTTCCGACTTTTATTGGGTAGCTTATGCAGACCGAAAGGTTTACGATTCCTATCTCAAGTCTTTCTTTGAAACAAGAAATATTACAGCTAAAATTAGCTATCCCGGCTATAGCACCCCAACCATAACATCATTCTTTGAAGAAAATCCTGAAGCGGATATTTCGCAATTTGAAGGAAAGATCAATCTTGTTATACACCCCAATATAGATGACGCACACACGACACCCGAATCTTTTGGGTGGTTGTACGACTTCTATTGTCATTGCAAGGAGAATATAACAATTCGCTATTCTGTCAACATTACCTGCAAAAACAGCAGTATAAATTTCAACAATGAAACGGTATATAATAATGAAAAAGAGTTTTATGATGCCTTTAGCACAGGTTAATTGTATTTATGGTGCGAATTTTATTATAAAGAAAGGACTCTGTCATGAAAAAATAATCTCCTTGTTATTAAGTCTTGTACTGCTGTTCGGCATTGGCGCGGAACAGCAGCGTAAAGCCCTTGCGAAAGCAAGGCTTTTTTCTCAACTGTGATTCGCCCACAAGTAAGATTATTGCTTCAACCTTACAGTGAAAATAAAAAATTCCCTCGCGCAAAGCGCGGGGGAATTTCCTCATTGCTGGTGGATGCGGGTGGATTCGGACCACCGAAGCGAAAACGCAACAGATTTACAGTCTGTCCCCTTTGGCCACTCGGGAACGCATCCTAATATAAGTTCAGACCGAAATCCGAACAAAGTGGAGCTGGTGAACGGACTCGAACCCCTGACCTGCTGATTACAAATCAGCTGCTCTACCAACTGAGCTACACCAGCATTTGCTCCGTGTCACATTTAATCGATAACGCAGACGCGTTTCGTGACTATTACATTATAACACGTCTTTTTGAATTTGTCAAGGGGTTTTTTGAAAAAATTTTGTGCAAAAGTCGCACAGAGGCGGAACAGCGCAGTGCAAAACGGCTTACACAGCCGTTTTGCAAGATTTATCAAAATTAAAAATAATTTGAAGATTTTTCGCGAAAGACCGTTTCCCCCCACGAACGCGAATAATCTCCGCCTTTGCGCAGCCTTACTGTAACTCAATCCTCCGTCTGTTTCCAATGATTAAGTGTTGGCAGCATTTTGTTGAAATACTCTTGCGCCTGCTTCGAGGAGAAATTATCATTGACTTTGAAAAAACAAGCAACCCGTTGTTGCTTTCAATTTATAGAGCCTCATACAAATAGTTTGTGCAATATGCACAAACAGCCCAAAATAAAACGCGCTGATTTGTAGATTATGTGTATTGTAAAACGTGATACAATTTGATATAATATTTATAGACCTTGCAAAGTAAGGTATTATATTACGCAATCCACGCCGAGTATCGGAAAACCGATATTAACCATTTTATAGGAGGAACTTTTTATGAAAGCAAAAAACTTCACGGCGGCGGCTTTGATTGGCATTATGCTTCTCACAGCGTGCAGCGAAAACACCGGAACTACCAAAAAACCAAACAACTCTTCCTCGTCCGGTCTTATAAACAACAGCACACCCGACGGCAATAAAAACACCGCCAATGATTCCAACGGCTCGGGCAATTCCGTCAGCTTGGATAATGCGCCCGGTTCTGGGTCTGTGGAGAACAACAGCGGGTTCAAATATAAATTTGACAGCGAATTAAACGGTATGGTGATAACCGCTTTTGAGGGAGAAATAACTAGTGTAATAATTCCCGATACTCTGGGAAGTCCCGTTGTTAAGCTCGAGGACGGTGCTTTTGCGGGGCTTACGGACATTAAAAACATAACTATTCCAAACAGTGTAATTAAAATGGGCGACCACGTTTTTGATTACTGCACAGGGCTTACAAGTGTGACTATCGGCAGTGGTCTGACCGAAATCGGTGTAAGTACGTTTGTCAACTGTATGAACCTTACAAGCATAACTATCCCAAGCAACATTACCAAAATCGGCGACTATGCATTTAATAATTGCTCAAGCCTTGCAAATATAACCATTCCCGACAGCGTAACCGAAATCGGCTATGATGCATTTGTTCATTGTGAAAGCATAAACGCAACATACAAGGGCACTTCCTATGACTATCAACATATAGAAGATTTGTACAAGGCAATCAACGGCTTATAAAAATCAAATCCGCGCCCTCAACGAGCGCGGATTTTTTTACCCCTCCGCCGCTTTCCGAAAATATTCAAGAATCCACTCCTCGAAGGTTTTATCGAAAATTTGCGGCACATACTCCTCCACCATATCGGAATCTATAATGCCGATTTTTCCGTAATTTTCCCCCTTGCACATCAGAATCGTGTACATCGTACAGCCGGGCGTTCCGATAATCACCGAGCCGTTAAACGCGCGCTGCTCGATTTTCAGATACTCGCTGTCATCATTTTCAAGCGATTCATCATACGCGCGGCATATCTCCGCCCACTCCTCGTCAATGTCTTTCTTATCAAGAAAAATCTCCTCATTGGGGTCGTAAATCGCCTTGATTTTCTCCAGCGGGAACAGCCCGTAATCCGGTCCCGCGCCGCCGTTTCCGATTTGCGTAAGGTATTGTATATACGCTTCGGGGAGCGTCAAGCCGCTTGCCGTTTCAAACTCGCGCACCTTGTCAATTCCAATCGGCGGATCGAACAGATACTTGTGCTTTATAGCTCCGAACTCCTGCGGATTCGGATTTCTCTCGCGAGCCAATGCCGCAAGAGATTTTACTTCGGTGACGAAATCCATAAAATCATCTCCTTAAATTTTGACAATATCAACAAATTCCGCAAATACGGAATTTCAAAATTTGTGATATAATGTATATCAAACAATCCTCAAAGACATTAAGAAAGGAAACCGAATATGAAAAAGATCATACCGATTTTAGCAAGCGCGGCTATTCTCCTCACTCTGACAGCGTGCAACGGAAACAATGACAAAACTCCGAGCGGAAACAACAGCTCCACGCAGATCAATAACTCCTCTCAGACAAGCGAACCCTCGTCAACGGTTGGAAATGACAGCTCCACAGATACAATCGAGGATTCACAAGTGGGCGGAGATGTCAGCGACCCGCAGGATATCAAACCCGAAATCAAGAGCAACGGCGAATTTAAGTATTTCTATGATGACGCTCTTAACGGCATTGTAATCGCCGGTTATGAGGGAGAACCAACGGACATCGTGATTCCCGATACAATCGAGGACAAGCCGGTAGTCAAAATCGGCGACAGCGCCTTTGAGCAGGACTTTTCGAACAATACGGGTATCAAAAGCATCAAGATTCCCGATACTGTAACCATAATCGGAATCCAGGCTTTTTACAACTGCGCGGGTATCACAAGCATTGATATTCCCGACGGCGTAACTACGATAGACAATGCTGCTTTCTGCGGCTGCGAAAGTCTGAAGAGCATTGAAATACCCGACGGAGTCACCACCCTGGGCAACTCGGTATTTCAGAGCTGCACAAGTCTTACAAGTGTTAAATTGCCCGCCGGCATAACCGTAATTGAGAGAGAAACGTTTATGAGTTGTACAAGTCTGGAAAGCGTTGATGTCCCCGATGGTGTGACCTCAATCGGCAACTTTGCTTTTCGTGGCTGTGTCAGTCTTACAGACCTTAAGTTACCCGACAGTGTTACCGAAATAATAGGCTGCAACGACCTCTATACCTTTGAACTATGCAAAAAATAAAAATCACCTACAAGGGCAAAGTCTACGACTACGACCATCTCGACGACCTTCATGACGCAATATACGGCGAATAAACCAAACCCGCTCCCGCTTTCGGGAGCGGGTTTTATTTATCGGACTTATACGCCTTGCAAATCCCCGACAACACACATTCCGCACACTTCGGATTCCGCGCCGCGCAGACCCCCCGCCCGTGCCACACCAGTCTATGGCACAACATCAACCCCTCCTCCGGAGGAACGATCGCGCGGAGCTGCTTTTCCACCTTTGCCGCGTCCGTACCCGTGGACAGTCCCAAACGGTTTGTAAGCCGAATCACATGAGTATCGCACACCATCGCGGGCTTGCCGTATAAATCCCCGACAATCAGATTCGCGGTTTTCCGTCCAACTCCGGGCAGCTTTACAAGCTCCTCAATCGAATCGGGAACTTCCCCGCCGTGAACATCGCGCAAAACGCAACACATATCCACAATATCGCGCGCCTTCGTGTGGAACAGTCCGCAGGACTTTATGTATTCCTCAACCTCGGAAACCTCCGCGTCCGCGAACTTGTCCACACTCGTAAAACGCTCAAACAGCGCGGGAGTAACCTTGTTCACGCGGACGTCCGTGCATTGAGCCGAAAGCCGCGTGGCGATAAGCAGCTCGTGCGGCTTTGAGTAGACAAGCGCGCACTTTACCTCGGGATATTCATCTTTCAGCCGCGAGATAACCTCGGCGGCGAGTTGTTTTTTTGTCATAATTCACCACTCCTATTATGTTTTGTAAGAAAAACTTAATAAATTCGTAAGAATATCTCAATAAACTCCGCCCCATTTTCTGTTATAATAAAGATAACGTTATAACAGCGTTAGGATAAGCCTAATGCGTACGGTGAAAACGTTCGATTAAAATGAACGTTTCATTGGGAGCTAAAAACAGGAAACCGAGAACCCTATAACCGTACAGAAAAAACGCTAAATTAAAATCCACATAATATTGGGAGCTTAAAAAAATGAATAAATTTATACGGATCATTAAATGTGCCATTCCGCTGCTTTTGCTTGTCACGATATTGGTAATACTGATTTGCGAGTACAAAAAGCCCGATAACAATGAATTTGCCGGAATGGCGGCGATAGTATGCCGAGAAGGCAGTGCCGAAACACTGTTTGAATACAACGCCGATATGCGCGTTGCTCCGGCAAGCCTTACAAAGCTGCTGACCGCCTCAGTCGCGCTGAAAATTATGCGTCCCGATGAGGTGATTACCGTTGGAAGTGAGCAAGAGCTTATCCCGTCCGAATCAAGCGTCTGCCTTATCGCGCCCGGGCATCAGTTGACGCTGCGCGATTTGATTCGCGGAATGCTGATGATGTCGGGAAATGACGCGGCTTATACGGTCGCGGTTTCGGTCGCGAGAGCGGAGAATCCGAACGAGGAGTTGTCCGACTCTGCCGCCGTGGAACATTTCTGCGAACTTATGAACGAATCCGCGAAACAACTCGGAATGAACAACAGCCACTTCACCACTCCCGATGGCAGCGACAGCCGCGGACAATATTCCACCGCGCGCGACTTGAGCGTTCTGGCGAAATACGCGCTGTCTGTTCCCGAAATACGGGAAATCGTCACGGAATACCAAAAATATGTTGTTTTCGAGTCGGGCGAGAACATCACCTGGACGAACACAAACCGCCTTTTGAATCCCGATGACGAATTTTACCGCAAAGACGCGATCGGTCTGAAAACGGGAACGACATCAAAAGCGGGCTGCTGCCTTATTGTGGCATTCGTCAAAGACAGCGATACATACATTTCGGTGGTGATGGGCTGCAACACGGACGAGGAGCGGTACAGCTCCACGCTTTTGCTCGTTACAAAATACGCTGCGCTATAACCGTACAGGGAAAAACACTAAATTAAAATCCACACGATATTGGAAACTGAAAATACGCAGTAATGATAGTCGAGAACCCTATAGCCGTACAGGGAAAAACACTCAATTAAAGTCCACACGATATTGGGAACTGAAAATACGCAGTAATGATAGTCGAGAACCCTATAGCCGTACAGGGAAAACGCTCAATTAAAATCCACGCGATATTGGGAACTGAAAAAAGGAATTATGACTTTTCGGGCATTTTAATCACGCGAATTTTCCTCATTATCCTGTCCTCGACACGCATAACCACCAATTTCACGCCCTCATAGTCCACGGACGGCAGAGCGGACGCGCGGTGTGTTCCGTCCGTATCCTCGGGGATATAGCCGAGCTTATCCGCGACAAATCCCGCTATGGTTTCATACTCGTGGTCTTCGGGAAGCTCCACACCAAACAGCTCAAACACCTCGTCGGGGTCTGCCTCGCCAAGCACCTCATACA
The DNA here is from genome assembly GCA_014799385.1 of Oscillospiraceae bacterium. Classification (GTDB taxonomy): domain Bacteria; phylum Bacillota; class Clostridia; order Oscillospirales; family Ruminococcaceae; genus CAG-115. The sequence continues at coordinate 121,740 of JAAVIC010000025.1, read as the reverse complement.
CTTGGTTTCCGATTTTGGTGATCAACTGCTGCTCGTCATCGTATTCGTCTTGAATATTGCCCATAACCGCCTCGATTATGTCCTCCAATGTAACGATTCCCGCCGTGCCGCCGTATTCGTCCACCACCACCGCCATACCCGCGCGGTTTTCGGTGAGTATCCTGAAAATATCGGACGCGCTGCAAGCCTCGGGAATAAACTGCACATCGCGCAGAAAATCCACGATATTAAAATCGGACAGATCCCCTTTGCCGATAAGGCACAGCAGATCCTTAACAATAACGATCCCGACAATTTTATCCACGCTCTCCTCATACGCGGGGATTCGCGAAAAGCCCATCTCCAGCGCGAGATAAATCAAATCATCGAGCGTGATGGACTTCACGTCCACACCAACAACAGACGTGCGGTGAGTCATCACGTCCCCGGCGGTGAGGTCGTCAAACTCGAAGATGTTGTTTATCATCTCCGCAGACTTCTCCTCTATTCCATCCTCGTCCTCGTCCTTAGCGAGCGCGTCCACCAAATCGCGCACCTCCTCCTCGGAAACGTCCGCGTAATTCGCGCCCAATGCCTTTTTCAACAGCGCGGAAAGTCCTCTGTTAAGCCCTATAAGCGGCGCGAGGAAAAACCTCGCCACCTTGTGTTCCTTTTCATTTACACTTCGACCGCCGTCACTATCCATATAGACTCCTTATTTAGATAGCAAATCCGAAAACGTGCTCTTGAAATGCCGCAAAGCGGCATTTCAAGAGCACTTGCCGAGCGTCACGGCACACGCTGCGCGTATGCCGCAACGCTCGCATTTCGGATTTGCACTAGTCGCCAAACACTTTTTCAAAATTATAACGCTCATAAATTGCATCGCCGATTTGTTGGCATGAATTATAACGCGCCGGGATTACACCTCGATAGGTTGCAACACATTAAAGTATAATCTCCATATTTTCGTTTGAGTACTTAAATCCCAACGATTTATACAGCTTTGCTCCATCGGGAGTAGCGTCCAACGAAATATGCGTGACTCCACGCTCCTTGGCTTCGTCAATCAGCATTTCCATCATCTTCCGCCCGATTCCCTGCCGCCGATAATTCGGATTAGTGTAGACATTCATCACGTGAGCTCGTTTCCCCGTAGGGTGCTCCTCCGTTGGCATAAGCGTGATATAGCACATTGTCGCGCAGCCGACAGCCTTGGAGGCGGCTTCCGCCCGCTCGCCATCAAACGCGAGAACCGTGGTCTGGTCGGAATTGGCAAAGTATTCGCGGGAAATCCGCATAAATTCGCCATCAAACGCACTTTCGTCCTTACCGAAAACGCATGCACAGCACTCTCGGCGCATTTTCAAGACAATCTCAAGTTCCACTGAGCACGCTTTTTTATATGTTATCATTAAAAAACAACCTTTCCCCATTCTCCCGCGCGATTTCAATCATTTCCTCGGTGTCTATCCCTTTTATCTCCGCCATTTTCGCGGCGGTGAACTTTATCATAGAGCTGTCGCAGCGTTCGCCCCTGTGCGGCACGGGCGCCATATACGGGCAATCCGTTTCCAACAGCAGCCGCTCAATCGGAACTTCCGCGCAAGCCGCCCAAGCCTTTTTGGAGTTCTTGAACGTCAGCACTCCCGTAAACCCGACATACATTCCGAGCTTTACCACCTCGCGCGCGGTTTCCGCGCTCCCCGAAAAACAGTGCAGCACACCGCGCGGCTTGTACTCTTTAAGGATTTCGAGCGTATCTCCGCTTGCGTCACGCGAGTGGATAACCACCGGCAAGCCCAGCCCCCCGGCAATCTCAAGCTGTCTGATAAACACCTCTCGCTGAACATCTTTGGGCGCGCCGTCGGGATAGTGATAATCCAGCCCGATTTCACCGACTGCCATAACCTTATCGCGTTTCAGCAGCTCCGTCAGTTTGGATTCCCAATCATCGGGCAGCTCTGCCGCGTTTTCCGGGTGGAATCCCACAGCGGCATAGATATAATCGTATCTTTCCGCAAGCGCGATTTCCTCAACGCTTGTGGGAATATCGCAGCCAATCGCCAGAACGCGCTCCACGCCTTGGCTCGGAAGCCGCTCCAGAACCGCGTCAAGTTCATCGCCGAAATCCGCGCGCCAATAATGCGCGTGAGTATCAAAAATAGGCATTATAAAACCGCCTTTGTAAAATAGCTTTCCAGAACCAACCGCTTGGTTTCGTAGCTCTCCAACGGCAATCGACCGCGACCGCCGAAAAGCTGCTCGGTTTCGTTGAACGCGCTGAGGAACGAACGCTCCAGCATAACGCTCCCATCGCTCTCGCCCAATTCCACACTGTCAAAGAACATCAACAGCCGCGCGGCGGTTTCATCGGGCTGCCAATACTCGGGAGTGTTCTCCTCGGCGGCGGAATTTCCGTACAACGCGCGAAGCTGCGACAACAGCTCCTCGGCATACATTTTCGCGCCGATACTCGGAACGCTGCCCAACAGCACCTCGCCCTGCTTAACGAACATCGCGCGGATTATGTGGCTTATTCCTTTTGTCATAAGCTCGCCGCGCGAAACCTGCTCGCCGCTCTCCTCGACCTTGTCTATCGTTCGCTCGGAGTTCTCCTTTTGCAGCAGATTATTGTCCGCGGTCTGCTTTTGAGCGGACTTCTTGGTATACGCGGGCATAAACGCCGCCTCGGACTTCACAAAGCTGTCGGTGTGCTCAGTTGCAAGCGTGGAGGCTTTATCCTCCGTCCGCCGTTCTACCGAGCGCGTCTGACTGGTTTGACTTATCGTGCCTATATCGGCTATTCTTGAAATGTCCATAGTTAACCCCTTATCTAAATAGCAAATTCAAAACCACACAGATAAAATTTGGCTTTGCCAAATTTTATCTGTGTTCGCTGAGCGGCGCGCTTCACTTTGCTTCGCAAAGTGCAACACGCCACTCGCGTTTTGAATTTGCACGAGTAGCCCATAGGCTGCTTTGAGTTACAGCGCACTTGGATTGCTCCCCACAGCGTTGCGTATGACTTATTTACGCAAACCGCCGACAGCTTGCTGCGAGTTATTACCCTTCGTGATTCTCTCCACAAATATCATCGTTATGGTCATGCGGAGTGAATCCCATAATATCTCGACCGCGCGTTCCGTATTTATCGCGCTGTTCGTCCACATACTTCTCCAGAATCTCCATAAACTCGCGCGGTTTCTTTATGGACTGTATCTCCTTAACAGGTGTGTCCACGTCCTTGCAGTTGAGGATCACCGTACCCGTGCCGTCCAGCCGCTGCCCGAACGAGATCCTCAGGCTCTTGTCCAGAATCCGATACAGTTCGACCTCATCCTCGGTGATACTGAAGAATCCCTTGCGTGTAATCAATTTCTTTTCCGTGAGAATATACCGCGTAAACGACCACGGCAATCCCAGAAACGTGCGCTTTTTGTCTGTCCAAACTTGCCCGGGAATCGGTTTCATAATATCCTCCTTATTTTAATTGTCAATTAAAATCAACCCAATTATCAATTATCAAATCGGGGACACGCTCAAACTCGCGGACGTTATTAGTGACAATCGTCAACCCCCGCGACCGCGCATGCGCGGCTATCAGCGTATCCATCGTGCCTATCGGAGTACCAGCTTTTTGAAGATACGCACATATCTTGCCATACTCCACAGAAGCTGCACTGTCAAATGGTAAAACCGAAATATATCGGGTCAATTTTGTAAGGTTTTCCGCATTCCTCTCAATACTGGCACTTTTGTAAACACCGTGTTCCAGTTCGGCAAGTGTAATGGCGGATATACAGATGCCATCATTAAGATGTTCAATCAGCTTTTGATGAACTTTGATAGGATCTTTCTTTATTGCATAAATGCAAATATTTGTGTCCAACACATATTTCATAATTCTTCTCTTTTCGATGGAGTAAAGCTGTTATGAGCTTCATCAACAATATCCGCAAAATCATCGGAAAAACCCGTAAGCACTTCCAAAAGTCCCTCTTCGCTGCTCTTTTGCGGTGCGAGTCTGATCACCGAGCCTATCTGCTCCACCTCCACCTCGTCACAATCGAAATGGAAACCAATCGGCAATCTTACTATTTGCGTATCACCATCAGTAGTAATTTTTGCTATTGCCATAATTATCACCCCACTTACTGTGTGTAATTGTCAACTATCTTATAGTACTTCCGTTGGGAACGTCCTTATCCAAAAACAGCACTCTTACATCGTCCTCGCCCGCGTCACACGCGAGAATCATTCCCTCCGAAAGCTCTCCGCAGAGCTTTGCGGGGGCGAGATTCGCCACGAACACTATTTTCTTGCCGATCAAGTCCTCGGGACTGTACCAATTGGCGATTCCCGAAACTATCTGCCGTCCGCCGCGTCCATCGTCCACGGTGAGCTTCAGCAGCTTTTTCGCCTTCTTGATTTTCTCACACGCGGTGATCTCGCCGCTGCGGAGCTTGACCTCCGCGAATTGGTCAATGGTGATAACGTTCGCTTTGTCTAAATCCTCGTCCTCGCGAATCTCCTTTTTGGGAGCAAGCAGAACGTTCAGCTCGTCAATTTCCTTGTCCACATCGATTCTCGGGAACAGCATTTCGCCCTTGTGAACCGTTACATTCGCGGGGAGCTTTCCAAATCCGCTCAGCGTATCATATGCGGTGAGAGAGGAATCCGCGCCGATTTGCTCCCATACCTTCGGGCAGGTCTTGGGCATAAACGGGAACAGCAGCCCCGAACATATACGAATCGTTTCCAACAGATTATACAAAACGCTCGCCAGACGCGCCTTTTTATCCTCGGACTTTCCGAGAACCCACGGCTCTGTCTCGTCAATATACTTATTCGCGCGGGAAACTACCTTGAAAATCTCCTCCAGAGCCTTAGAGAGCTGCGCCTCCTCAATATGCGGTGCAACCGTATCGCGCAGAGCCTTTGCTATATCTATAAGCTCATTGTCGAGAGCCTCCGCCTCGCGCTCCTCGGGGAGCGTTCCGCCGAAATACTTATCCGCCATCGCCACCGTGCGCGAAACAAGGTTGCCCCAGGAGTTTGCAAGGTCGGAATTTATGCGGTTAACCATAATCTCGTTGGAGAAGTTGGAATCCGAACCGTAAGGCATATCGCGCAGAATCTGATACCGCACGGAATCTGAACCGTAACGCTCTGCGAGTATAAACGGGTCGATTACGTTTCCAACGGATTTCGCCATCTTCTGCCCGTTGAAGTTGATCCACCCGTGTCCGTAAAGGTGCTTGGGCAGCGGCAGATCCAGCATCATCAGAATTATCGGCCATATGATTGAGTGGAAACGAACGATCTCCTTGGCGGTCATATGAAGATCCGCGGGCCAGTATTTCTCGAAATCATTGTATTCGTCATTAGCATAGCCCAATGCGCTGATATAGTTGGAGAGCGCGTCTACCCAGACATAAACCACGTGCTTGGGGTCGAACTCCACGGGGACTCCCCATGTGAATGACGTCCGCGAAACACACAGATCCTCCAGTCCGGGCTTGATGAAGTTGTTCACCATCTCGTTTACGCGGCTTTGCGGATTCAAATAATCCGTTTCCGTAAGGAACTTCTCAACCTTATCGGCGAACGCCGACACCTTTAAGAAGTAAGCCTCCTCGTGAGCGTCGATAACGGGGCGGTGACAATCCGGGCAGCAGCCGTTTTCATCAAGCTGCGACGCCGTCCAGAAGCTCTCACACGGAGTACAATATTTTCCCGTGTATTTGCCCTTGTAAATATAACCCTTGTCATACAAATCCTTGAAGATTTTCTGCACGCTCTTGACATGATACTCGTCCGTGGTGCGGATAAACCTGTCATAGCTTACGTCCATAACCTCCCACAAACGCTTGAAGTTCGCCACTATCGGGTCCACGTATTCCTTGGGGGTAATGCCGTTTTCGCGGGCTTTCTGCTCGATTTTCTGCCCATGCTCGTCCGTACCCGTAAGGAACATCACGTCATAGCCCTGCATTCTCTTGAACCGCGCAATAGTATCGCACGCTACCGTTGTGTAGCAATGCCCGATATGCGGATTTCCCGAGGGATAATAAATCGGGGTAGTCAAATAATATTTCTGCATAATAACTCCTTATTTTTAATAGCAAATTGCGAACCGAGCAGAAGAGCTGCGCTCATCTGCTCTAGCTGAGCGTCACAGCACACCGCTTTGCGGTATGCTGCAACGCTCGCTTTCGCAATTTGCACGAATCACCAATAACTTGTTTTTGGTTATAGCGTACTAAACTCGCGCCGCCAATAACTTGTTTTTGTTATAACGCACTAGTCACGAGCCGCCGATAGGCGTGCTATAACCAATAGCAACTCTCCCGTGATGACACAGGAAAAAGGGGGTGGGGGAGATGGGAAAGAGGGGAGTGGGGGGAAAACCCGTAGGGGGCGGGGGCTTTTCCGTCCTGAGGGTTTGAAATCCCCCGCCCCCGAAGGGTTGTCCCCCCACACCTCGGGGCTGCGGGAGTTCCCCGCATTGGGGTTCGGGTCTGCTCCCCGAAGGGGTGTTTTGGATCGCGCGTTCCAAATATTCACCTCGTCAAGCCGCCGGGAACTTTGGGCACGACCTACAAACTACACCTATATAATTATATTATATTACATATTCGCTGATTTTTCAAGTGTTGTGAAAAAAATCCATAAAAATTTAACATTTTACATAAAAAACACTTGATTTTTTTGATATTTTTTAGTACAATAGAGATAGGCACAAAAATTCGGTGTTGATATTGTGCATTTTTATGCAACTCGAAAAGCGGAGAATACAAGAAAGAGGTAAAAGCTAAGATGTCAAACAGACTATTTCAGGGCATAGTTCACCAAATGAAAGATACTGTAAACAGAGTAATCGGTGTAATTGACGAAAACGGAACGATAGTTGCGTGCAGCGACCTTACCCGAGTTGGCGGCGGGAATGACTACTTCTCGATAGAGCTTGGAGATTCTCACGAAATTTTTATTCGCGACGGTTACACCTACAAGCCGTTTGGGATTCACATAAAGCCCGATTACGCGGTGTTTGTGGAGGGTACAGACGAGGCCGCGGGAAAGTATGCGGGAGTTATCGCCATATCTCTTTCCAGTATCAAGCAATACTACGATGAAAAATACGACCGCAACAACTTTGTCAAGAACATCATTCTTGACAATGTTCTTCCCGGAGATATAAGCATTAAGGCGCGTGAACTGCACTTTAACGGCGACATCAGCCGCGTGGTATTCCTCATAAGCGTGGTTGCTTCCAACGATGTTTCCGCATACGATGTTATTCAGAACCTATTCCCGGACAAGAACAAGGATTTCGTGTTCAACATCACCGAAACCGACATTGTACTGGTTAAGGAAGTTAAGAACAACACCGATGTAAAAGATTTGGAGAAGTTGGCGCGCAGTATCTCCGATACGCTGTCAAGCGAGTTTTTCACCAAGGTGAATGTCGGAATCGGCACGCCGGTACTCGGAATCAAGGAGCTTGCGCGTTCGTTCAAAGAAGCGCAGACGGCTTTGGAGGTAGGAAAAGTATTCGATACCGACAAGAACATTGTGTCCTATGACAACCTCGGTATCGCGCGTCTTATCTATCACCTGCCGACAACGCTGTGCGATACGTTCCTCAAGGAGGTATTCAAGAAAAACTCGATTGAGAGTCTTGACCACGAAACATTGTTCACGATTCAGAAATTCTTCGAAAACAGCCTGAACGTTTCGGAAACCTCGCGAAAGCTGTTCGTTCACCGCAATACGCTGGTGTACCGCTTAGATAAGATAAAGAAGCTGACGGGTCTGGATCTGCGCGAATTTGACCACGCAATAATCTTCAAGATCGCGCTGATGGTCAAGAAGTACCTCGCCGCAAATCCGACCAAGTTCTGATTTTTCCGGCTATCCGATTGAAAACTTATGGGTAAAGCCAGATTATCAGACTGACGAGAAAGCCTCGCATACGAGGAAAGCCTCGCGCGGCTAGCCTATTTGGCTGCCGCGAGGGGCTTGACGAAGTAAGCTCCGTCATCGCAAGGCGATGGCGGAGCGGTGCGAGGATTTATCGTTAGTCTGTTGGCTGCCCGTGTGATTTTTCACGGGTAGCCTTACGGTTTGTTATGGGGATTTGGATTTTTTCGCACAGAGAGATATAGATGAACGTTTTTGCAAAACTGCCGTCAACGTAACGGCGGCGCAGGAAATCCCGAAAATCGAGTAAAATTGCCGCAGTGAAACGGAGGCAATTTCGCTCGGATAGCGCGGACGTAAGTCCGCGCGGTTTCGGGATTTCAAATCAAAATAAGGGGAGAATTTTAATGGTAGAAATGAAAAACGTCAATGTCCACTACGCAAGCGGAATTGACGCGTTGGTAAACGTGAATCTGCGTATAAACGACGGAGAATTTGTGTTTATTGTGGGGGAAAGCGGCGCGGGAAAGTCCACGCTGATGAAACTGATGATGCGCGAGCTTATGCCAAGCTCGGGAAGAGTATTCGTAAACGGCTATAATCTGGAAAAGCTCAAGGGCAACCGAATCGCGAAGTTTCGGCGGTCTATCGGGCTGGTGTTTCAGGATTTCCGCTTGATTCAGGATTATACGGTGTATGAAAACGTGGCTTTCGTGCTGCGAATCGCCGACCAGTCCAATCGATATATACGTCAGCGCGTTCCGTATGTGCTGAATCTTATGGAGATGGCGGGCAAGGCTAAGCACAAAACAAGGGAGCTTTCGGGCGGCGAACAGCAGCGTGTGGCAATCGCGAGAGCGCTTGCAAATGACCCGGGACTGCTGATAGTAGACGAGCCTACGGGAAATCTCGACCCGGAAAAGTCATACAAACTGGTGGGGCTGCTGAAAGAAATCAACCGCTGCGGCACGACCGTGGTGATGATCACCCACGAGCACGATTTGGTACGCTATTTCGGCGGGCGGATAATAAATATCGACAAGGGCGAAATCACCTTTGACGAAACAATCGGAGGTAATGATGAGGACCAGTAACGTTAATTACCTTGTGAAAAAAGGTGTTTCCTCCGTTTGGAAAAACTTTATTATGAGCTTCGCCAGCTTTTCGATTCTGTTGGTGAGCCTGCTGCAAATCAGCATAACCGTGTTGGTAATGATGAATCTCAATATAGTTATGGGGAACATCGAAGACACCAACGAAATCGCGATATTTGTTGAAGAGGGCGCGACAACGGAGGATATCGAGCATATCCGTTCGGTGCTTGAAAACAACAGCGAGCTTACCGATGTCAAGTATTACTCCAAAAAGGAGGCATACGATAAATTCAGTCAGCAAATGGGCGAATTTTCGGATTTGTTGGATTACCTCGAAGAGAATCCGATGCCGGAAACATTCTTCGTGCGGGTTAAAGACATAAAGAACATCCGCGGAATAGTTGAACAGATTTCCTCAATCAACTTGGTGGAGAAGGTCAACGCCCCGTATGACTTTGCGGGCGCGCTTGTCAATATCAGAAACACGTTCACGGTGATTATCGTGGCTATCCTGCTTGTGCTTACCATAGTAAGTGTGGTAATTGTTTCCAACACGATACGAACGAGCGTGTTCGCGCGGCGAAACGAAATCACGATTATGAAGTATGTCGGCGCGACCAACGGGTTTATAAAACTGCCGTTCTTCGTGGAGGGCTGCTTTGTGGGAGTTCTTGCAGGAGTTGCCGCATGGGGAGTGTCGTGGTTTATCTATGATTCGATATTCTCGCTGTTTACGGATAATCTTACGCTGTGGGAGATGTTCGGTTTCTTTGACCTCATTCCGTTCGGGAATGTAAGCTGGATCGTGCTGCTGTCTTGCTGCCTGGCAGGCGCAGCCCTCGGCACGGCGGGAACAATGATCAGTATGGGCAAATACCTGAAGGTGTGATGGTAGTTGTATAGGGAATAGTTGTTAGTTATTGTGGTTATAACCATAATCCACTGTTTGAGGTCGGATTTGGAACGTTATAATCCACGACCGCGCATTGGTGTGCGAGTTTAGCGCGTTATATACCACATCAAGTTATCGGCGACTAGTGCAAATTCGGCAAGCCGCTGCGGAAGCGCAGCGCAGCGGAGCTTTCGCAGCGAGGCTAGTGCAGATGAGCTGCGCTCATCTGCACGGTGCCGAATTTGCTATTAAAAATAAGGAGTTTTATGAACAGGAAGATTTCACTTGGCTTAACCATCAGCCTTATCGCTATCGGGTGCGCAATCACGTTTGTGCTTACCTGGACGGTATCGCTTGGGATTTATAATTCAAAAATCGCAAGCTCCGAGAAGTATGACGGGGTTTACGAGAAATTGAAAGAGCTTGACGCGGCGGTTCGGGCAAATTATATCGGAGCAGGGGCAATAAATGATGAAACTCTGCAAGCGTCCATTCTGTCGGGATATGTAAACGGAATCGGCGATAAATATGCAAGCTATATGCAAGCAAACGCGTATTATGAGCTTCAACAAACCACAAACGGCGTAATAAACGGCACAGGGCTTGAGGCAGAAGACAACGGAAGCGGCTATCTCGCGGTAACGCGGGTATATAAGAACAGCTCCGCGGAAAGCAACGGTGTCAAAGCGGGGGACGTAATCACCGAGATAGACGGAAAAAGTCTGCTTTCGATGACCCCCGATGATGGACTTCAGCGGCTTTCGGGCGAAATCGGAACGAAAATCTCTCTGACGCTCGTCAGAAACGGCGAGGAAATCTCCGTGACATTGGTTCGCCAACAGGTGGACATTGAATCGGTAACGGAAAAAATGCTCGAAAATCGTATCGGGTTTATCTGCATTACGGCGTTTAACGCCAAAACCGCCGAACAGTTCTCAACGGCACTGAACACACTTACCGCTCAGGGTGCGGCGGCACTGATCATCGATGTGCGGCAGAACGGCGGCGGAACGGTTTCCTCGATTCAGCCGATGCTCAATCGACTGATACCGGCGGCGATAATCGCCTATTCCGAAAACGCGTACGGCGCGCGAAAAACACTTGTTGAAACAGACGGCGCGAACTATATCGACCTGCCCATAACAGTGTTGGCAGACGGCGGAACAGCCTCTGCGGCGGAGCTTTTCGCCATTGCGCTGAAAGACGAGCGCGGCGCGGCGATCGTTGGCACACAGACATACGGAAAAGCGTCGATTCAGAGCGTCATCAGCTTCCCGGACGGCAGCGCGCTGACTCTTACCACCGCAAAGATCATCCCGTCAAAGTCAGATTCATATGATAATGTAGGGATAAAACCCGATTATCAGGTCGAGCTTCCCACGGGAATCTTGTTTGAGTATCTCTCCGAGCAGGACGATACCCAACTTCAGAAAGCAATCGAGATCACTACGGCGAAAATCACACAATAGTGCGTCTCGAAAAAATTTATTCGGAGGACAACTGATTATGAACAAACCTTTAACAGTATTGACCAAAAAGGGCGAGGAGCAGCTTAAAAAGGAGCTTGACTGGCTTCGCAGCGTGCGCAGACAGGAAATCGCCGAAAAGATCAAAGTTGCGCTGTCATTCGGCGACTTGTCCGAGAACAGCGAGTATGATGAAGCTAAAAACGAACAGGGCATTATGGAAGCGCGAATCGCCGAAATCGAGGCTACTCTCGCTCACGCGCAGATTATCGATGACGATGACATTTCCACCGAGAAAGTCGGAATCGGCACGACCGTAAAGCTCCTCGATATGGAAATGAACGAGGAGATGGAGTTCAAAATTGTCGGCACCAAGGAAGCGGATATCGACCACGGCAAGATGTCGGACGAATCCCCTATCGGCGCGGCGATTATCGGCTGCAAACCCGATGAAATCGTAACTGTTGAAACTCCCGGCGGAACGGTTCAGTTCAAGGTTCTCGAAATCCGCAAGGACGATGATTAAAGAAAGGACAGATATAGCAAAATGGCAAACGAGGAAAATGTTGAAGTTACGGAAATGACGCTTGAGGAGCTTGACGAACAGCACCGCGTGCGTATAGAAAAGCTCCGCGGGTTAAAGGCTGCGGGACAAGACCCCTATACCATCACCAAGTTTCCCGTAACGATTATGAACAACGAGATTCGCGAAAGATTCGAGGAGCTTGAAAACCAAACCGTATTCATAGCGGGCAGAATGATGTCCCGCAGAATTATGGGCAAGGCGAGCTTTTTCGATGTTCGCGACAGCTCCGACAGAATGCAGGTATACGCGAGAATCGACGCAATAGGCGAGGAGAAATTCTCCGAGTTCAAGAAGTGGGACTTAGGCGATATAATCGGCGTTAAGGGCTACGTTTTCAAGACCAAAACGGGTGAGATCTCCGTCCATGCGGAGGAGATCACGCTGCTGTCGAAGTCCCTTTTGCCGCTGCCCGAAAAGTGGCACGGCTTAAAGGACAAGGAGGAACGTTACAGAAAGCGTTATCTTGACTTGATCGCAAACCCCGAAATCAAGGACGTGTTCGTAAAACGTTCGCGGATACTCTCCGAGATTCGCAAGTTCCTTGACGGACACGGCTATATAGAGGTGGATACTCCCGTTCTTCTTCCGTTGGAAATCGGCGCGGCGGCAAGACCGTTCAAGACGCATCACAACGCGTTAGATATCGATATGTATCTGCGTATCGAAACGGAGCTGTACCTCAAGCGGCTGATTGTCGGCGGTTTCGACAAGGTTTACGAGGTTGGAAGAATCTTCCGCAACGAGGGTATGGATTCCACCCACAATCCCGAGTTTACGTCCATTGAGATGTATCAGGCGTATATCAACTACTTCGATATGATGGACTTGATTGAAGATTTGTACCGCACGGTAACGCTGAACGTCTGCGGCACGGACACCGTGACTTACCAAGGCAAGGAAATCGCCGTGGGCAAGCCGTGGGAACGCCTGACGATGATTGAGGCGGTGAAAAAGTACGCCGAGGTCGATTACAACGATTGGGCAACCGATGAGGACGCGCGCGCCTGCGCAAAGGCGAAGGGCGTTGAAGACGGAGTAACGGCTGCCTCCACCAAGGGCGATGTACTGATTGCGTTCTTTGAGGAATTTGTCGAGGATAAGCTGATTCAGCCAACGATTATTTATGATTACCCCGTTGAGAACTCTCCGCTGGCGAAGAGAAAGCCCGAGTTCCCCGCGTTTACCGAGCGTTTCGAGTACTTCATCAACGGTGTGGAATTTGGAAACGCGTTCTCCGAGCTGAACGACCCCATCGACCAGCGCGAACGTTTTGAAAAGCAGGTTGCCGCAAAGCGCGCGCAAGGCGGCAATGACGCGCAGGTAGACGAGGACTTCATCACCGCGTTGGAATACGGACTTCCCCCAACGGGCGGTCTGGGATTCGGCTTCGACCGCTTGGTAATGCTGCTGACCGATTCGGCAAGCATTCGAGACGTTCTCCTGTTCCCGACTATGAAACCCAATTTCTGATAAAAATATGTAAAGCCGCTTGAATGGCGGCTTTACAATTAAAATAGCAAATTATTGTTTCGGGTTATAGCACCCCTACCTCTTACCTCTGACCGCTAGCGGCGAATGCTCTGATTTCCCCCGCCCTACTTTGACATCACACGGTATCATCTCTTCATATTCCGCCATCACAGATACCTCTTCAGATTATCACAGAACTGCTGTTCGCGTTCGAGGAGCTTTTGTGCGCTCTCGCGAACGGAGCGGTCGGCGGTGTGCGAACGGTTGATTGTGTGCTGCATATCGATAATGCCCATAGTCGTGCCGTTAAACATAATCCGCGCAATGTTTGACGCGCTCTGATTCACGGCGGTTTTCATCGCGATTCCCATTTTCGCCATGGTCTTTGCATAAGGCGAAGCCTGGCACGCGGGTTCACCTCGACGGGCAAGCTCACGGCGCGCGCTCATTGCCACATTATGATAACGCTTTTGTTGGGCGGTAATTTCGCGGCACAAGTCGCGGTTTCGGCACACCTTGATTATATCCGAGGTCTGCTCGTAAGCCATTTGCGCGTTTCGGTAAACGCTGTTCAATATTTCGTTGCTCTGCTTGTTTTTCAGCTTATTCATACGGATTCCTCGCTTTCGGGAATATTATGCGTGAAATTCCGATGATTATACACGGAAAAAGGTGTTAAGCCCCGTGTGAACTTAACACCCGATTTTGTTAGTCTTCCAAAGTTTTTTGGAGGTTTTCAATGATTTTTTCCATTTTGGCTTTGCGTTTTTCCTCATCTTTTTCTTGAATTGCCTCTTTTAACGCATCAAGAACAAAACGGATAAACGCCTTGAACTGACTGTCGGTTTGTCCCATTTTAACACCCCCTTATGATATTAGTCCTGTAAACTTGCATTAATACGTTCAATTTCTCTGTCAAGCTCTTTTAATAACTCCTCTTTTTTGTCTGAGTTCAAAAAGTCTTTAAGGCGATTGAACGTGATTAAATCCCTGCGCAATTTATCCTTAAATTGGATATCGCTTTGTTCCGTTTTAATCACCCCCTTATGATGTTACTCATATTATAACAGTTTTTTTTCAAAATGTCAAGCCGAAACTTATGAAAGGAGCAAAATTATGAATGAAGTAAACCGCTGCGGCTGGGAGGGCAGCGACCCCGTCTACATTGCGTATCACGACAACGAATGGGGAATCCCCGAACACAACGACCGCAAACTGTTCGAGATGTTGATTCTCGAGGGAATGCAGGCGGGCTTGTCGTGGATTACGATTCTTCGGAAACGTGAAAACTTCCGCGCCGCGTTTAACAATTTCGACCCAGAAAAAGTCGCCGCCTACGATGATACGAAAATCACGGAGCTGCTCCAGAACGCGGGGATTATCCGCAATCGCGGCAAAATCACCGCCGCCGTAACTAATGCGCAGCATTTCCTTGAGATTCAGCGCGAGTTCGGCTCGTTTGACGCCTTTATCTGGAAATTCGTGGATTTCAAGCCAATTATCAACCACTTTGAAACACTCGCGGAAGTTCCCGCGAAAACGGAGCTTTCCGACAAAATCAGCGCGGAGCTGAAAAAGCGCGGGTTCAAATATGTAGGCTCGACCATAATCTACTCGTTTATGCAGGCAGTCGGAATGGTGAACGACCATTTGGTTTTCTGTTTTTGCCATACCGATAACGGGAAATTGCAAAGAAATTAAGTGTGGGGGGCTGCCCCCACACTGATTTTTGCTTGTCTTTATAATATTGCATAAAAATTGCTCGAAAATTTGTGATTTTTTACATTAAACCTCTTGATTTTTCCGGAAAAAGGTGTATAATATAATTAACAGAAATCGCGCAAAAACTAGACGAAAGGAACATTATGCAATATGAAGATAATGACCGAAGAGGAAATTTCGGCAATAAAAGAGGATTTGCTTTCAAATAAATCCGTTAAAAGACGCAGCGCGGCAAAGAAGATTGGGAAAAGCAAAATAAAGTCCTTAGAGCAATTGCTGTTGGACGCTTACATTAAGGAGCGGGAGGATTCCAGAACATGGGAAACCCAGACCGAAATGATTAAGGCTTTAGGAAAGCTCGATTGTAAAGCCGCCATACCGTATTTGAAGGAAATTGTCGACATAAACAAGGACGAGGATACGATAACCGCATACGCCGCGTTATCGTATATAAGACTGACAAGAAACGATGTTAATGACATGACGGTAATCCTCGATTTTCTCAAAAACGGAAACGCGATGGTATTTAGCGGGGCTGTTATGGCTATGGCATACGATGATGTTATTCCGACCGAGCCGGAAATGAAAAAGGTACTGGAAATACTGAACAAAAGAAAGTCCGTATATGACCGCCCCTTTTCAAACCCTATTCAGCGGATTATTTCCGCCATGCATAAGTGGCCGAACGAATTGATAATGCCATTTCTGAATCAATACAAAGATATGCCACAGTATACGCATTGTGTTGAGAACACATTGGCGGGCAAAAGAAGCTGCAGGGAGTAATTAAGGCAAAAACCAGTGTGGAGGCAAATCCCCACACTGTTTTTATAATATTGCACAAAAACCCTTGCAAATTTCCATAACTTTTTTACAGAAAACCCCTTGATTTTTCCGAAAAAAGGTGTATAATATAATTAAGAGTTAGCACTCAATTAACAAGAGTGCCAGAACAAGACAGGGGGATTTACACAATGAGCGGACAAAATGAAACGAAGGAATTTAAGGCGGAATCCAAACGTTTGCTGGAGATGATGATAAACTCCATCTACACGCACAAGGAGATATTCCTGCGCGAGCTGATTTCCAACGCGTCTGACGCTATGGATAAGCTGTACTTCAAGTCGATGAGTGGCGAGGGAGAATCCGTTTCCCGCACGGATATGGCGATTACCATCTCGGCAGACAAGGACGCACGCACGCTGGTCATCACCGATAACGGTATCGGAATGACGCGTGACGAGTTGGAAAACAACCTCGGAACGATTGCCCAAAGCGGCTCGTTCGCATTCAAAAATGAGAACGAAAAAACCGAGGACGTTGACATCATCGGACAGTTCGGCGTAGGATTCTATTCCGCGTTTATGGTCGCGAAAAGAGTTACCGTGGTATCCAAGGCTTACGGCGGCGACTCCGCGTACAAATGGGAGAGCGAGGGCGTTGACGGATACACGATTTCCAACGCGGAAAAGGATTCCCACGGCACGATAATCACTCTCGAAATCAAGGACAATACCGAGGACGAAAATTATGACGAGTTCCTCACGCCGTACAAAATCAAGGAGCTTATAAAGCGTTATTCGGATTATATCCGTTATCCGATCAAGATGGACGTGGAGCACGAAAAGCTCAAAGAGGGCACGGGTGAAAACGGAGTTGAACCCGAATACGAAAAGGAAATCGTTACCGAAACGCTCAACTCGATGATTCCGATTTGGAAAAAGGCAAAGTCCGAGCTTAAAGACGAAGACTACAATCAGTTCTATAAGGAAAAGTTCTACGATTACACCGACCCGATTTTGCATATCCACAGCAAGACCGAGGGCACGGCGACATACTCCGCGCTGCTGTATATTCCCTCACAAGCTCCGTATGACTACTACTCGAAGTCCTTTGAAAAGGGCTTGCAGCTCTACTCCTCGGGTGTAATGATTATGGAGAAGTGCGGCGACTTGCTGCCGGATTATTTCAGCTTTGTAAAGGGTCTTGTGGACAGCGAGGACTTGTCGCTGAACATCTCCCGCGAAATGCTCCAGCATGACCGCCAGTTGAAAATCATCGCGAAATCTATCGAGAAATCCATCAAGAACGAGCTGAAAAAGCTCCAGAAGAATGACCGCGAAAAGTACGAAAAGTTTTTTGAAACATTCGGCACGCAAATCAAGTACGGAATCTACGAAAGCTACGGAATGAACAAGGCAGAACTCCAGGACCTGCTGATGTTCAAGACCTCTAATGGCGGAATGACTACCCTTGAAGAGTACGTTTCCCGTATGAAAGAGGAACAGAAGTACATCTATTTCGCAAGCGGTTCCTCCGTTACCAGAATCGAGAGCCTTCCGCAAACCGAACAGGTTCGCGACAAGGGCTATGAGATTCTCTACCTCACCGACCACGTTGACGAGTTCTGCTTGCAGATGATGCACGATTTTGACGGCAAGGAGTACAAGTCGGTATCCGCGGACGATTTGGGTCTGGAAACCGAAGCGGAAAAGGAAGAAATCAAAAAAGAACAAGAGAGCAGCCAGCCGCTGTTCGACTTTATGACCGAAAAGCTCGGCGGCAAGGTTAAGGCGGTCAAGCTGTCACAGCGTCTGAAAAATCACCCGGTTTGCATTACCAGCGAGGGCAATCTCTCAGTAGAAATGGAGAAAGTGCTCTCCGCAATGCCCAACGGCGAGGGCGCGAAAGCCGAAAAGGTTCTCGAAATCAACCCCAACCATGCGATTTATGACAAGCTGAAGTCCCTCTACGAATCCGACAAGGACAAAGCCGCCGATTACACGGATATACTCTACTCACAGGCTCTCCTTATCGAGGGTATGCCCATCGAAAACCCCGTGGAGTTCTCCAACAAGATTTGCGAGATTATGGCGGAATAACTACTTGATAATAAATATGCGCGCTCCTTTGGAGCGCGCATCTGGCAGATGAAATTGTGAGATTATGATTGGGGAAATTATGAAGTTGAAAATCGCGTTACTGCAATTATTACCGAAAAATACGCTGAGTGAACAGCTGGAGCTTGGAAAATCCGCGTGCGAAAAGGCGAAACAAATGGGCGCGGACATCGCGCTTTTCCCGGAAATGTGGAGCTGCGGCTATCGAATCTCCGAAACAGACCCAAATTCGCTTGCCGTAAGCGCGAACGGCGAGTTTGTAAACGCGTTCGGAGAGCTGGCAAAGAGTCTGAATATGGCAATCGGGATTACGTTTCTTGAGAAATTTTCGCCGCTGCCGAGGAACAGTCTGACGCTGTTCGACAGACATGGGGAGCGGAAATTCACCTATGCGAAGGTGCATACTTGTGACTTCGGTGACGAGCGCGTGCTGACCCACGGTAATGAATTTTTCGTCTGCAATCTGGATACCGAGTGCGGAGATGTGAGGGTCGGCGCGATGATCTGCTATGACAGAGAATTTCCCGAAAGCGCGCGGATTTTGATGCTTAAAGGCGCGGAAGTGATTCTTGTTCCGAACGCGTGTCCGATGGAGATAAATCGTCTGTCTCAGCTCCGTGCTAGGGCATACGAGAATATGACGGCAATCGCGACTTGCAATTATCCCGCGCCACACCCCGACTGCAATGGGCATTCAAGCGCGTTTGACGGGATTGCGTATCTGCCGGATATGCCCGGTTCACGCGATATGTGCGTTCTGGAATCGGGGGAGCAAGAGGGTATTTACCTCTCGGAGCTTGATATGGATATGATAAGAGAATACCGTTCACGCGAGGTTCACGGAGATTCTTACCGCCGCCCCGAGCTGTATAAGCAGATGATTTCCGAGGTTAAAAATCCGCCGTTTATCCGCGCTGATTTTAGAAAATAATTCCAAAAACGCTTAACATAGCGAAACAGGTGTGATATAATACAGTTAAGAGATTTGTTTTGGGAAATAAAGTCAGAATTTTATCAAACGAAAAACATAAATCTATTGCTGAGCAATAGATTTCAGACTGTATATAAACCTGCGGTTCTCCCCGCTAGCCCGGCTCGGGTCGCCGCAGGCGGGGAGAACCGCATAAAATCAAGGCTTATATTCTGTAAAAACAACTTTTTCTACAAACTGATGCGCGCTCCGAAGGAGCGCGCATATTTTACATTCATTATGAATCAGAACTCCGGTTTTTCTTCCGATTGGTTGTCTACCCTCCTTGCCTTCAGCACTCCGAGAGCGAGGAAATACATCATCACGGCAATCACCACAGCAAGCGCGACAGAAACCATAATACTTGTGAGGTTTTCGGAGAGGTCAAATTCTCCCGAATTGATTCGTGAAATCATTGTCGTCAGAGCGAACGGGTGATAATCCGTCAACCCGGAGGCTTCAAGAATACTTTGCAGCAAACTCTGCCCGAGGAACACCACGGGAGTCATTGCTCCGGGGTGCGAGGTACACAATCCAACCGACAGATAAACCGCCGTAATAAACGCCATATACACCGCCATCAGCGCGGACGAGAGAACAATATTCTCCGCAGTCGGCGGATTTATCTCAAACAGCGAGCTGCATAACGCGCCCGACAACAGGCTGCATAAAAACGTTTCAACCATCACCACAAGCGGATAAATCACGAACTTGGGCAGCAGATAATTTTCGTACTTCAAGCCCGCGCACATTGGAATTATCGTTGCGCGTTTTTTCTGTTCGCCGCCCGCCGCTGACATCAGCACCAACATTACGATAAGCAGAGAGTAGGTCGCCAGCCCGACAACGCTTGTCGCGAACATCATTCCGCCATCGGAATACATACCCGTCATATCGCCGAATATATTCTCATCGGCAGCGGTACCCGTTCCGTCTTGAATTGCCGCCGTTGCGGTCTGCACAATGGCTGACTGCTGTTGCATCTGCCCCATGGCAAAATCCATAAACTTAAACATCAGCGGATAAGTAAACGCGAACGCTATGATTCCGCCGAGTACACCCCAGAATCTTCCCGTGCGCCAAAAGTGAATCCATTCCTTATTAAAGCTGTATTTCAACTGCATTTATTCCACCACCTTCTTGAATACTTCCTCAAGGGTTGCCGTACCGATTTGAAAACTGTCAACTATCATTTCGTTGTCCGCAAGCAGCTTCATCAGCCGCTTTGCCGCGTCCTCCGCGTTATCCGCGCCAAAACGGAATATTCCCGTTTGGTCGTTGTATTCCGCGCGGGCGAAATCCACCTTAAGCAGCGCGATTTTGTTCTCTTGCGTAAGATTCCGCACCGACAGAGAGATCACATCGCCGCCGTATTTCTTCAAAATGTCCTTGAGATCACCCTCCTCGGCAAGGAATCCGCCGTTAATAATGCCGATTCGGTTCGCCACGCGCTCAACGTCCGACAGAATGTGCGTGGAAAGAACGATAGTGCGCCCCATATCTTTCAGGCGGTTGATTATATCGACAACCTCCATACGACCCTGCGGGTCGAGCGCGGAGGTCGGCTCATCGAAAATCAGCAAATCGGGATTGCGGAAAATCGCCGCGCCGATTCCCAGCCGCTGCGTCATTCCGCGCGAAAATCCCTTAGTGCGCCTGTCCGCCGAGTTTGTAAGTCCGATGATGTCCAACACCTCATTGGTGCGTTTCTTGATATCGCCCTCATACTCGTTGCACGCGGCGATGTATTCAAGATACTCCCGCGCGGTCATATACCCGAAAATCATCGGGCTTTCGGGCAGATAGCCGATAGTGACTTTCGATTCCGGGGAATCACCTAACGTAATCTCACCCTCGTCCTTGGGGATTATATCGCAGATGATGTTCATTGTGGTGGTTTTTCCGCAGCCGTTTCGCCCGAGGAAACCATAAACATCGCCATTATTGATGTCCATACAAAGCCCCCGCAGCACGGGAAAGCCCTTGTAGCTCTTTTTCAGATTTCTGATTTTAACCATAGTACTCCTCTCTTCAATGAGTGTTTATATCCGATATATACAGTTTATCATATTATTTCCCGTTTGTCAAGGGGTATTTGACAATTTCGGAAAAATATGATATAATTATTATTGTACCCTTGGCGGAACATCAACTATCAATGATATAGGGGATTTGATATAATGAAACACTTTTACATATTCGACCTGGACGGCACTTTATGCGATAGTATGGGTTTCTGGCGAGATGAAACCGACCACATTGCGCCGGAGCAATACAGTGACCCGCTGATTGCCGAGCCTGCCTATGACAAAATGCGCGAACATTACAGAAATGATGTACAGCTTAAACCGGGCGTAATCGAATTTCTAGAGCGTTCGCGTGAATTGGGAATCCATATGTGTATTGCCAGCGCAACGCGCCGTGATGTTTCCGAGCCGTTCCTTGTTCGGTCGGGACTTCTTGACTTTATGGAGTTCTACATCGACTGTTGGGAGGTCGGCGCGTTTAAGGAGCGCCCCGACATCTATCTTCAATCGGCGGCGCGTCTGGGCGCGTCTGTTTCCGACTGCGCGGTGTTCGAGGACGCGGAATACTGCGCCCTCACCGCCCAACGCGCGGGATTTTTCGTTGTAGGAATCAATGACAAAATCGCCGAGTCGGAGGGCGCAAACACGGATGTTTGCGCATCCGCAACAAAGCGTTCGACACGATGTCGAACGCCCAAAGCGGAGGGCGAAACAAGGCGATTTTGTGATGTATTTGTGAATAACTGGTATGAATTGACGAACGTCTAAACGTAATACGGATTCGGCTTAGTGAGCAGGATTATCAAATCCACCAACCAACCGATTCCGAGCAGTCCGCCGGTGAAGAAATATAACAGACCTGTTCCGACCTTCCCCTCATAAAAACGGTGTGCGCCTACTACACCCAAGAAAAAGCACAATATAAACGCAACCCATTTGTCCTTTGGTGTGCCCTTGTACACCACATTCGGGGCAACCGCAAGGTGATCGTTATAGTTATTGTTGCTGTTGTTGATTATAATCTGCTGCTGTGCCGTCTGAACCTGTGCGACCTGGCAGCCGCACGCGGGACAGAACACCGCCTCTTTTGCAATCACGCTTCCGCAATGACTGCAAAATTTCGTTGCGCCATTCGGAACATTGTGCTGATACGGCTGTTGCCCGGGGACTCCGCCCTGATTGTTCTGCGGATAAATCGGCTGTTCATTGGGCATGGGCTGCGCATACTGTGCCTGAGCGTACGGCTGCTGATTGGGATACACCGCAGAATTAGGCTGAACCACACCGCTGAACGGCTGCGGCACGGCATTGGGATTCCCTCCGGGATAGATCTCACCCGTAACCGGGTCTGTCCACGGCTGCGCCGACTTGCTTAAATTTACACTGCTTTGATTGTTATCCATATTAACTCCTATCTAAATAGCAAATTCAAAACCACACAGACGAGCTAACGCTCGCTTGCGTTTCGAATTTGCACTAATCACCATTAACTTGCCTTAAATCATAACGCGCCAAACCGTACCACATTAGGCTTCAATTGACTTAACCGCCTGCTCTACGCGTTTATTATCTCGGCGATTTTTCGATAGATAAACGGCGAGATAAACGTCAACACGGCAAGCACCAACGTAACGATTACAGTCGCGCGTGAGAGGAAGATTCCCCAACGGCGGGGCGCGGAAATCTCCGTCTGAACCTTCGGAACTTTATACCGCTTGATTTTCACGAGCTTGAAAATCGCCATAATCACGCCCGCCAGCAGCAGAATCAACACAAACGTCGCCCACGCGTTATAAAGCATAACCGGAGTGGGTATATGCTTGTTTTTGGTATCCCCCATTCCAAGCACATATTCCTGCACCTCGGGATTCGCTGTCAGCAGCGTCATTATTCCCGCAATGCTGTTGAACATCGCGTGTATGATAGTAGTCGTGACAATACTGTTTGTGGAGACCGCCAGATAGCCGAGGACAATTCCCAGTGTTGCCGCGTAGAAAAACTGCGCGAAATTTCCGTGAGTGATTCCGAACAGAATCGCCGAAATAAATATTGCGAACCCGTTTCCGTAAGGGCGAAGGCTCTCCATAATCAGCCCGCGGAACCACAGCTCCTCGCAAATCGGCGCGAAAATCGCCACTTGAATGAACACGATCCACGCGCTTGCCATATCGGGAGCAACAAACGCGTCCTGCATGGCGTTGAACGAATCGCCGACCGCCGTTCCCTGAAACAGGCTTCCGACCAACATCGTAAGTATGTTCACCGCCATCGCCAGTCCATAACATGCGGGGAACATCGCCAACGCCCGACCGAGATATTTCGGCTTTTCGTATACCCTTTTCCCTGCGGACTTGAACGGGTGTTTCAGAATAAACACCGCCGATACCATCGGAACGAAATTCAGGAACACCGCTGACAACGCGAAGTTTATTAATTGCCTCATCGCGGGGCTGATTTCGTAGTAAAACGGGCTCATCATAATCGGAACACCGGCAATTTCGGCGACTACACGTGATACGAACGTGACAATCATCACCAAGCCGATTCGAGTGCATATGCTCCGAAACCCCGGCTCAAGCGACTGCTTTTCCTCGGTACGCACTTCTTGCGAATAGAAAACAACTTCCTCGTCTGACATTAATATTATCCCTCCTTATTTGGATTCGTATTGCAAAACTGTTAATAACCTATATAAACAGTATACCACATTAATTCAAATTTGTCAAGACAGATTTCGGTGATAATCATAAATCTCCGTGACAATATCCTCTGCGGATTTGCCCTCGCATTCCATAGTGTAATCTGCGTATTCTGCGTACAGCTCGGCTCTTTGCGTGAAGACGTCCTCGATTGTTTCTCCGGGGTGCATGGCGATTCCGCGTGTTTTTATGTTAGACAAACGCTTTTTAAGCTCCTCCGTGGAAATCCTCAGATAATACACGACCCCGTGTTTTTTGAGGTGAAGCATTGCCTTGCGGCTGTAAACCGCGCTTCCGCCCGTTGCAATCACAGAGTTACGCTCCGCCGTCACCGAGCATATCGCGTGTTCCTCGGCGGCACAAAAAGCGTCCAAGCCGTCCTTGTCGATTATGTCCTGTAACAGCTGCCCCGTGTCCTGTTGGATAATCAGATCCGTATCAATAAACGAAAACCCGAGTGCTTTAGCAAGCAAAACCCCAATTGTGGACTTGCCGACAGCCGGCATTCCAATAAGTACTATATTTTTCATTATTTTAATAGCAAATTCAAAACCACGCAGATTTCGGGATTTCCTTCTTCAATCAAGCGTGACTTTGAATTTGCACTTCACCCCCAAACGTTGATATGTATTATATCCTCGGATTATCCAAACTCATCGTGGGATACGCGTTCAGGCTCTCGTCTGCAATTACACCCTTTTGAAACTCATAGAACGCCTGCGCGCCTATCATCGCCGCGTTATCACCGCACAACGAAATCGGCGGAATGAACAGCTCCATTGCGTTCTTTTCGGCTGCCTTGGAGAGCGTTTCTCTCAGACCGCTGTTTGCGGCAACTCCGCCCGCCAGCACGATTTTCTTGACCTTTCGCTCGTTCGCCGCAGCAATAAACTTGTCCGTCAGAATCTCGCTCACGGTAGTCTGAAAGCACGCGGCAAGGCTGTTCACGTTAATCTCCTCGCCCTTTTGTTCGGCATTGTGAATCAGATTTATAACCGCCGTTTTCAGCCCCGAAAAACTGAAATCATACGGATTCGCCGTGTGCGGCTTTGGCAGCTTATACTTCGCTGGATTGCCGAGTTTGGACGCTTTGTCTATATACACTCCGCCCGGATACGGAAATCCCATAGCCCGCGCCGCCTTATCGAACGCCTCTCCCGCCGCGTCATCAACGGTTCTGCCGATGGTGGTGAACTCCGTATAGTCAGTCACTTCAATAATATGGGAATGTCCGCCCGAAGCGACAAGGCACAAATACGGCGGCTCAAGCTGCGGATAAGCGAGGTAATTCGCCGCGATATGCCCTCTGATATGATGCACGGGAATCAGCGGCTTGTCTGTCGCAAACGCAAGCCCTTTCGCGTAATTCACGCCTACCAGCAACGCTCCGATAAGCCCCGGCGCGTATGTCACGGCAATAGCGTCCACATCGCGGGCGGTGGTATGCGCCTGTTCAAGAGCCTCATTGACTACTCCGCAAATGCTTTCACAGTGCCGCCGCGAGGCTATCTCCGGTACTACCCCGCCGTATAATTTATGCTCCTCGATTTGTGTCGCCACCACCGAGGATATGATCTCCCGCCCATCACGGATAACCGCCGCGGCGGTTTCGTCACAAGAGCTTTCTATTGCAAGAATATCCATTTTGCGTATCTCCCCATTTCTCGATTTCTCCCTGCCTACGGCGACCCGAACCGGGCTGGCAGGGAGAAACCGAGAATCAAATCACTTCTCGTTAGGCTTTCTCGATGTTATAAATTGTATCGCGCGGTCTATTGAATTGCGCACGTGTTCCATATCCTCGTTGTGGAGCTTGCGCGCGTTGCGGTAATCAAAGCTGTCGCAAAACTCGTTCACGTCATCGTTAAGCTGCTTGATATAATCCCCGACCAGCTTTTCGGTAGCGTCACAAAACGACTTGAGCGCGTCCTTTTTGAGCTTGGTTTGCGCGGCAGACATCAGCAGATTGTAATGCGGAATGCAGATGTACTCCTGCGAAGAATAGAGCTTGCGGAAACCCTCGTCCTTCCACATATCAAACACGGTTTCCAGCATATGCATAATACCCCAGTCCACTTTAGAGCAAACAAAGCAGGTGGATTCCACCTCGGCGGATTTCTTGGCTTTCGCGGATTTGTTCAGCGCGGTGGTTTTCTTCTCAAATATCTCCGCGCGGAGCGTCTGTAAGCGCGTATTAAGCATTAATCCGAGCGACAGGCGGTTGTTCTGTTTGAGCAGGCAGTTGAAATGCTCGCGGCAGAACCCAAGCGCGTTGGTTTCCTCGCGAACGTCCGGCTCCATCATCGCCGCGCCCATAATGTACTCGCAGATGTGCTGTTCCACGGTGTCGCGCATAGCGCAGATAGGACACCCGCAGCGCGGCTCAAACACCTCGTTAATCGGAATGGTAAGTAAACTTTCTCGCATTTCTCACAATCCTTTCGTGTATATTTACCGAAATTCTCACAAAACACTTGAAATCTCGGCAGATTTGTTGTATAATTGAAATAGGCATATGCGCCGCCATACTTGCGCGGCACTGCCCCATACTTATATTGTAGTACAAACATCTCGAATAGTCAAGGGGTAATTTTCAATTATTGCTCCACCAATTAAGGCAACACCGCACAAAGATTGTACGTCAGATGCGTTAAGTAAATTTTTCGTCAGATTGCACAAAACGACGAAGTAATACTGGCGTATTTCGAGGAGTTTTGTGCAAAAATGGCGGAAAATTTGCAAGCAGATGACGTGCAAAGCTCGTAGCGCGGTCTTTGTGCGGTGTTGCCTTAACTCTTGAAGAATTTCGTGCGGCGCAAACGCCGAAATTCAAGGAAAACGACCGCCGCTGTACTGTATGTACAGCAAGGGAGTTTGACGCAGAAGTTCGGTGTTTGAGCAAGCGAAAAATTCATAAGTTAATTGGGGGAGCAATACTATGGAATACACGATAACAAGCCCGCATTTTGACTTGCGGCAGACATTTCTGTGCGGACAGTGCTTCCGTTGGAAAGAGTCGGAAAATAATGTGTTTTCGGGAATCGCTCACGGACGTAAAATATCCGTGAAACGCGAGGGCGAAAATATTATACTCTCGGGAATCTCGGAGAAAGATATTCCTCTGTGGCGAAATTATTTTGACCTTGAAACCGATTACGGCGCGTTCATTTCCCGTTTATCGGCGGATAAGACGCTCCGTGCAGCTTGCGAGTGCTCACCGGGAATCAGGATTCTGCGGCAAGAGCCGTTTGAAACACTGATCAGCTTTATCATCTCGCAGAACAACAATATCCCACGAATTTCGCTGATTATAAGCAGATTATGCGAGAACTTCGGCGAGAGGATCAGCGAGGGCGATTATACGTTCCCGACCGCCGAGCGGATGCGCAAGGTCACAGTCGAGGAGCTTGCTCCCCTCAAAGCGGGATTCCGCGCGCGGTACATAGTTGACGCAGTCCAAAAGGTGAACAGCGGCGAAATCGACTTCTCGAAAATTGACGTGCTCCCGCTCGAACCCGCCCGAAAAAAGCTGAAAACCATAGTCGGCGTTGGGGATAAGGTCGCGGACTGCGTGCTGTTGTTCGCGTTCCATAAATTAGACGCGTTCCCCAAGGATGTGTGGGTCAAGCGCATTATGGCGGAGTTCTACCCAAACGGACTTCCGCAGTGTACCGAGGGCATTGAGGGCATAGCTCAGCAATACCTGTTCGATTATGTGAGAAATAACAATGGTTTGGTAACAACCTGAAAGGATTTGATATTATGTTTTGTTCAAATTGCGGCAGAGAGATAGGCGACAATGCGAAGTTCTGCAACTTCTGCGGACTTCCCGTATCACAACCGTTTTCGCAGCCTGTTTCACAGCAGATTTCACAACCCGTTTCGGAATCGATTTCACAGCCGATTTATGAACCGGTTTCAGAGCCGATTTCGGTAGTAGAGGCGGTGGAGAACACCCCCGAGACGATTTCGGAATCCGCGCAAGCGGCGGAAAGCGTTCCCGTGACGCTGCCCGAGCCGACCAACGCGCCGCGTCCCGAAGTTATCCCCAATATGGGGGAGGTTTCGGAAATGCGGCCCGGGATTCAGCCGCAGCCCGAAAATATCCCGAATATGGGAGAGGCTTCGGAGCTTCAGTCCGGGATTCAGCCACAGCCATATCAGGCTCCGCCGACTTTGCAGTTCTCAGAAAAGCCAATGCCCGAGCGGAAATACACCTTGGGACATATCATAATGTGTCTGGCGGCAGTGGCGGTTATGGCAATCGTTGCGGGAATATTCGCAGGATTATACTTTGGCAGCTAAGTAAACATTGATTCAATGGCGGTTTTCCCCGCCTGCGGCGACCCGAGCCGGGTTGGCAGGGAAAACCGTATAAAATAAGGCTTAAGATTTTATTAAAACGATTTAATCATCGTTTTCCTAAGAGGAGGACATTACTATGAAAATCAAAGGCGAAATCAAGAACAAGCTCGACAAAAAGGTCGGACCTGTCGGCAAGACAGTCATTCCGATAATCGGCGCGGTAATCGTTGTCGCGGCGGCAGTGGCGTACATCTGCCTGAAGCTCGCGGACGATATGCGTTACCGCGACAAATGGAAGGACTATGACGAGTGCGGCTGGCACTGAGCGATTGCGGAGGAGCGATATGATATTCAAGGAATCAATCGAGGATAACGGTTGGATAACCGTGAGATATGCTGCCACTTGGGGATATGGGTTCGACTTTATGCTTGACGCGGCGCAGGTGGTTCTTGCCGATTTCGGCGAGGATTTGCAGTGTGTTGCCATATCCGAAATCGCAGGCGCAAACACGGACGACATCATGGAAGAGGTTATGGACTGCCAAGGGAAGCTCCGCAAGTGCGAGTCCCTCGGCGAAGAATGTGGAGTGCTTGTCGTGGCGGGGGTAAGTGGCATTATGGAGTGTCCGATACAGGTGAACTTCTATAATCAGACCAACACGGTCGTGCTGGATATTCCCGTAGGGCAGATTCCCGACAATAATCCGATTAAAAAGGAGCTTTCCGAGAACGCTCACCTTTTCGACAACTATATGAACAGCATTGAAATCAAGGCATACTGCGCCGATACCGAGCGGCGGACATTGGAGCGCGTCAATGGAAAGTAAGGTTATCGGAAATCAACTTTTCGCTGACAGATGGGTTTACAGCCCGCCGATATTGACTCCCGATAAGAATGGGAATATCGTTATAATCTTCAAGGCTTCATTTGGTCCGCTGGAGGTTTACGAGTGGGGAATCGACAGCGGCGGAAAACCGTATGAGATGTATAAGTGGTGTGAAAACGATGTCTATGAAGACGAAAACTACACCAAAAACATCACCGTTTCGGAGCTTTATAAAGAAATAGATAATATGGCGAAATTGGCTGCCGATAACGGGCTTTCGGACTGGGTTCGATCTTATGAGGAAGCGAAAAGCATTTTGGCATAGGCAATAGAATGGAGCAGACTTGAAAACGATAACTCTCCCCAATGGGCAAACTCTCACCTACGAACTTACACGAAAACGCGTGAAAAATGTCAACTTCCGTGCGAAAGGTGACGGAATCGTTCACATTTCGGCAAACCCGCGCGTTACGGTCAAGGAAATCGAGAACTTTCTGATTCAGCGCGCGGATTTCTTCCTTAACGCATTTGACAAGCTGCGTGAGCGCGAAAGCAAAAGCTCCGTAAACACCGAGTTGGTAAACTGGCTTGGACGTGAATATCCCGTGCGTATTATTCAAAACGCACGGGAAATCGCTGTTTTTGACGAAACGGAATGTCGCGTTTTCACGCGAGACATAGATAACAATGAGTATATTCTATCGTTGATTCAACGCTCGGTAAACGAGCGATTCCCGGAGCTTTGCCGCGAGATAAATGCCGAAGTCCGCGCGGAGCTTGCGGAGAATGGACTAACCGCGCCGCCAACACAAATCACGATTAAGGATATGAAAACGCGTTGGGGTAGCTGCTCCTACACGCGCGGGCACATCTCAATCAACATCAGGCTTGCCGCCTACCCGCGCGAAACGGTGAAGTCCGTCTTTTGGCACGAATACGCGCATTATTGGCACCATGACCACTCGCGGGCATTTTACGCGTTTCTGGAACGATATTACCCCGAGTATTACAAGTGGAACAATCTACTCAAAGGATAATAAATAATCAGAATAATTATGGTGTACTTAAAGTCAATTTATGCAATACACACAAACAATCCAAGTTAAAACACGCCAATTTGTGGATTGTATATATTGCAAAGCACGATACAATGTGGTATAATATCTATACAGTGCAACAAATCGATTTTGAGGAAGGTATGGTATATAATGAAAAAGTTCTTTAAAGTTACTTCTAAAATACTGAAATGGATATTCATTGTACTTGCTGCTGTCATTGTACTTTTTCTAATTGTTCGATTTATCGGGCAGAGGATTTATGACCAAACACCTGAGGGCGGCATAAATGAGACAGTATATGTAGATATAAACGGCACAAAGCAGTGGATAAGTATTTACGGACAAGATAAAGACAACCCCGTTTTATTATATCTGCATGGCGGACCGGGCTCGTCTACAAGCCTTTATGATTATGCCTTCACCAGAAAATGGTCTGATGTGTACACTGTTGTCACATGGGATCAGAGAAATTGCGGAAAAAGCTATTCTTCTGACCAGAATGACACCACATTGACATATGACATCATGATGAGTGACGGCGTGGAAATGACAAAATTTCTATTAGACTATCTTGGCAAGGATAAGATAACATTGCTTGGTCATTCGTGGGGAACATATTTTGGGTGTAACCTTGCTCTTGAATATCCCGAATATTACGAATGTTATATAGGAACAGGACAGCTTGTTGACTTCTATCAGAATGAAATTGCCTTTAAGGAAGAAGCCATCAAATGGGCAGGAAATGATGAAGAAAGCCTCCGCCTCATTGAGAAATTGAATGTTGATGATTTTTCGATGGAATATTTCGCGACTAGAAATGCACTAATGGAAAAATACGGTTATAATATGCTTGTTGATGGAACAGATTATAATTTGGTTGCCGCACAAGTATTTAATCCATACTATTCACTTGGAGATTTTTACAATTATATCAATTCGGATTATAGCGTATATATTGAATTTTTAAGGTCAGATGAATTTAACAAATTCTCATTACTTGGCAAAACCGATTATCAAGTGCCATTTTATAATATAAACGGCGGTAAGGATTACCAGACCAATTATCTGATTGCGCAAGATTATTTTGAATCGGTAAACGCTCCTCGTAAAAAAATGTATATTATGGAAGATACTACACATGGTTTGCTAGAGTCGAAGTCAGAGGAATTTTCAGATATATTGCATGAAATCGCACAAACAGGATGCTCTTTATTTCCGGAAATGTGAATTGTGTTACTATTGTTCTTCCAATTAAATATTTCCGTGCTTCAAAGTTTTTTGTGCGGTTTCCCCCGCTTGCGGCGGGGGGAACTGCGAGTTTATATACAGACTGAAACGCTCCCGTTTTTCGGGAGCGTTTGGTTTACTTCGCATTTGCGAGGATTATACCCGCGGTAATACACAGAATAACTATAATTATGCCGATAAACATATACCTTGGCATTGGTGGTTTTTCAGGCGGCGGAAGCTCCTCGGGCGGAAGCAGATAGTCGTCCCTGCCGTCATTGTCTGAATCGGGAGGATTTTCGGAAATTTCCTCAATTACGGGAGCTTCCTCAATAATCGGTGCCTGCTCGATAACGGGGCTTTCGGGAATCGGCTTTGGCTCGGAATATACGGGATTCGATACCTCGGGCTTTGGCTCGGAGTACACTGTATGCGATTTGTCCAAATCCACGGGATTTGACTGCATTGGCTCAACGGAAGCGCCCGTCTCATTGGACGGCTCCTCTGTAAAGTCCCCGAAGTCGCCAAAATCGCTGCTTTCGGGAATAAATTCCTCCTCGGCAATAATGGGCGCGTTCTTATCAACTGGTTGGGGTGGCTGAGGCGGTTTGGGAGGCTCGGGTTCTGGTATATCGCGCCCAACCATCGGCATTTCGCTTGATGTGGACTGGCTGTATTTGGACATCTGCATATTCAACATTTCCAGATCCGCCGCCGAGAATTGACTGCCGCTGTCGATATTGGAATGTGTTTCGCTGCCGATCCCGAACATTTTTGCAGCCTCGGCGTCCATTTCATCGTCTAACGGACTTCCGTCAACGCCGAGCATTTCGCTGAGGTTCATATCCTCGCCAATATCTTCCATTCCCTCGGAAAGCAAATCGGGGTCACGAAACAGCGGGATTCCGCCGTGACCTCCCGCAAGCGGCTCTCCGCACTTCTCGCAAGTGTACGGATTGCTTTGCATAACCGTACCGCAGTTTTTGCAGAACACCAGCGACTTTTCCGTGGAATCTTCGGAATCGTCATTATCCCCCGCCGAAAGCGGGCTTATATCGGGCATTCCCCCCGAAGCTCGGGTTGTGCCCGAGGCTTGAGCCGTGCCGGAAGCTCCGGTTGTACCCGAAGCTCGGGTCGTGTCCTTGGAATCGGATGTCGGCTTGGATGGATTCTCACGGGGATTTTCCACGTGATCTCCCGTTCTTGGGGGCATACCCGCCTCTTCAAGAGCCTCGGGCGGCACGGGCGAACCGCACTCCATACAGAACGAATACCCCCGCACCAACGATTTTCCGCAATTCTGACAAACCATAACAATTCTCCTATCAGAGGTTATAGATTACTCCATCTCTCCCATACTTCTATTATACACCAAATCACGAGGATTGTCAACTACTCAACTATCCGCGTGTATATCTCCCGTTTGGGGATTCCCGTTGCTTTGGCGGCTTCGCGGCACGCGTCCGAGAGCTTTTCGCCGCCCTCCGCCAATTGCCGCGCCAACTGAACCGCCTGTTCGATTGTAAACTCCTCACGCGGAGAGACCGCGCCGCTTACCACTATCACGTATTCGCCGCGAGGTGTGATTTCGTCATAGTAGTGAGAAAGCTCCCCGAGAGAGCCGCGGATAACCTCCTCGTGGATTTTGGTAAGCTCGCGGCATAACGCGGTTTCGCGTTCTCCGCCGAGGACGGAACACAAATCCGCCAGAGTTTGTTTTATTTTATGCGGAGCTTCGTATAGCACCAACGCGTGGGGGAGGTTTTTGACGATTTCAAGCCGCTCGATACGCTCCTTTTGGGGAACGGGCAAGAACCCCTCGAACGTGAACTGCCCGACCTCCAGACCGCTTGCGGCAACCGCCGCGATTGCCGCGTTACACCCGGGAATCACCTCCACCGGGATACCGCGCGCTCGGCACTTTTTCACGAGCACCGCGCCCGGGTCGGAAACGCACGGCATTCCCGCGTCGCTTACCAACGCAACGGAGTTTCCCTCCTCCAGAAGCGCAATTATTCGTTCGCTCTTTTCCTGCTCCTTGGGCTTGTAACAAGACAACATCGGCTTTTTTATCCCAAAATGCGTAAGCAGTCCCAATGTAACGCGTGTGTCCTCGGCGGCAATGTAATCCGCGTTTTGGAGCGTTTCAACCCCGCGCGGACTGAAATCCCCGAGATTCCCTATCGGAGTGCCGACAATAAAGAGCTTGCCCATATCAATCACCTCTTTTTCAACTCCCAATGAAACCTTGACCTCAGTCGAACATTATTTGCTGTACGCACTGCGTGCTGATATTGCGTTTGCCTTTATTGTAACATGTCGGCTGTCATCATTCGTATATCCTCGAATACTCATCTGTATAGGACTTATCGTCATTACGCAGAATCATAGGCTTTTCTACAATCATTCCGGGGTTTCCGCCCTTTTTGCCGCTTATCAGAAACAGCCACGGCTTTTCGTTGATGTTGTTGTGCACGAATGTAACGGATTTAGGCTCGATTTTGCTCTTGCGCATAGCAACGATCACGTCCGACAGCCGCTCGGGACGGTGGCACATTTTCAGCATTCCGCCGTATTTCAGCAGCTTTGCCGCCGCGTTGCAGACGTCCTCCACCGTGCACATCAGCTCGTGCCGAGCGATTGCCTGCGCCTCGTTGGGCTTGTAAAATCCCGAACCGCCCGTCATATACGGCGGATTGGCAGTGACTATATCCACGCTTTCATACGGCATTACGCTTTGCGGAATATTCCGCAGATCGCACACGATCGGCTGAATTATGTTCTGAAGGTCGTTTTCGTCCACCGTTTTTTGCAGCAGAGCAATCGCCTCACTCTGAATATCCATCGCGTAAATCAGCGATGGGTGAGTGTTCTTGCAGAATATCAGCGGAACTATCCCGCAGCCAGTGCACAAATCGCACACCACGCTGCCGTGACGGATTCCCGCGTAATATGCGAGCAGAAACGCGTCCGTGCCGAATCGGTGAACCTCCGACACATACATCTTTATGTTGCCTAATTGGAATGCTTCGTTTTTCATTTATTTATCCCCCATTCCCCATTGGCTTTGCCTTATCCAAGTCTGCCGCAAGCTCATAGCTTTCGGCGAGAATATCAAACACATAGTCATAGGTAAACACCCGAAAATGCTTATACCGGGATTTGTCATAATCACTGCGAATCGGGATTTTCGACATCATTTTGCTGTTCTCAATTATCGCAAAGTCACTGCACCCGACAAATCCCATCATGTTCTCATAAGTATCCAATTCGCAGACAAAGTGCGAAATAACTCTCTTGAACATCAACTTATACGGAATCCACTTCTCCTCACGGATTTTTGACGCAAGCCAACCGTTGATTTCGCCCTCAAACGTCAAGCCTGCAACATCTTCAAAGGTTACCTTATCGATAAAAATGCAGTCGCGACCATTTAATTCCCCGAGAACTTCATCGGTTATATTAATATAACTCTCCATCTTTTTAGCTCCCAATAAAATGTTGATTTAAGTCTAGCGTGATTTTCTGTAAGGATATAACGTTTATCCATTCAAAATCTGTTTTTTCAGCTCCCAATAAAACGTTGATTTTGGTCGAGCGCGATTTTCTGTAAGGATATAACGTTTATCCGATTAGTATCTGTCCATCGGGAACGACAATATTCTTGCGTTTCTGGCTGTTCAATACAAGCGACATTATCAGTGATACCGGTCCCACTCTTCCGATAAACATCGTGAATATCAACAGTATCTTCCCGGCAATTCCGGTAAGGGCAGTCGCTCCCGCCGATAATCCTGCAGTGGAGAACGCGCTTACCGCGTCAAACAGGCACTGAACCGCACCCGCCTCGGTGTTCACGGGCATCGAGAAGTACAGTGCCACAAAGCAAACTCCCACCGCGAACAGCGACAGCACCGAAATAACCAGTGTGCGGTAGATAGTCAACTTGTCGAGCTTGTGTCCCAGCAGCTCCACATCGTTTTTATTGCGTATATACGAAACCACTGTCATTATCATTACCATCAGCGTAGTGACCTTGATTCCGCCGCCCGTAGAACCGGGAGCCGCTCCCACAAACATCAGAATTATCGTGCCAAGCTGCGAAAATTCCGATGTGTCGGACATTCCGATACTGTCGAATCCCGCCGTTCTTGCCGATACGGACGAAAAAAACGAGTTCAAAAGTTTTTCGCCGAACGACATTTCGCCCATAGTCTTGGGATTACCGCCCTCGGCAATCATATAGAATACCGTTCCGCTTACCACCAGGATCCCCGTCATAATCAGCACGACCTGCGTATGGAGCGTCAGTTTCTTGCGTATGCGGATATTCAGAAAGTTCTCCCAGACAATAAATCCCAATCCGCCCACGATGATCAACAGAGACAACGTAATCAGCACTACGGGATTTCCTTGACAGGCGATAAGACTTGTGCCCGCGCCCTCCATTCCCATCAGGTCGAAGCCCGCGTTGCAGAACGCCGAAATGCTCATAAATATTCCCATCCATGCGCCGTAGATTCCGTGACCCGGGATAAGCACCGCTGCCAGCACCGCCGCGCCGATTCCCTCAAAAATAAAGCTGTACTTCATAATGCGGATAAAGATTCGCTTTCCGCCCTCAAAGCTGCTCTCGGAGAGATCGCCCGCGGCGTTTTTCAATGTGCGGTAGCCCAGCTTCTTACCTGCAGCAACGTTGAAAAACGTGATGATGGTAACGAATCCCAATCCGCCGACTTGAATCATCAGTGCGATGACTATCTGCCCGAACAGCGACCAATGCGTCCATGTGTCATATATCGAAAGTCCCGTAACACAGCTTGCTGAGGTTGCGGTAAACAGACAGTCAAAGACGGGTGTAAACTCGCGTGATTTTGAGGAAATCGGCAGACACAGCAGAAGTGTCCCCGCCGCGATAATCGCCAGGAATCCCAATACAAGGATTCGTGACGGCGAAAATCGTTTACTCTGCTTTTTGAATACAGGCATTTGATATTACCTTCTTTGCGTTTTATTGTGATGTGTTCCCTTTTTCGGAATTGTACCGTATGAAGTCGCGCGCCGCCTCTCCATACGCGTAAACCGAATATTTATCGGTGCGTCCCGCCAAATCGTATGACCCTTCGAGCTGGGTAGGCATTTGAACGCCATTGGAGGCGATAAGCAGACACGATTCGGGAACGCGCTCACCCGCCGACAGAATCCCGACCCTTGCTTTGGGGTTCAGAAACTGAATAGTTGCCGCCAGTGACGTATCCTCGTCATACACCACAATCGGCGGAGATTGCGGGTCGTTGTACAGCAGCTTGGACACCGCACGGTAAGGTTCGCTTTTTTCGGCATTTTCGCTGCCCACTCGCGGAAGATACACAAATCCCGTATAAACAGTGGTGTAGCTTATCATACATAACATAACAAATCCGATAAACGTTTTGCGGTGCTTTTTCGAGCAGCTTACAATAACAATAAATATCGTGAGCATTGAAAACACGCAAGACGACATAATAACATAACTCATCGCGGTGATGGAGCTTTCCGCGCCCGCCCTTACCCCAATAGGGAACATTCCCGGCACGGAGGACTGCAAATAATTCTCCGAGCTGCTTACGATCGGGAAACCGACAATCGCGAAGCATATGCACGCATAGGCGTAGACCCCCGCGCAGAGCCAGAGCTTTTTAAGGTCTATTCCGTATGTGAAGATAAATGTCAAAACAAGGAAAATCGCCAACGGCGCGATATTGTCGGTGTATCTGCCGAATACGGTCGATTCTGCGGCGAACTTACCCGTACCGACAGTAAAAAGCGCCGAAAATATTGCCGTACACCCCGCCATCAGAAATTGCATCATCGCGAACACCGAGATCCGCGCGCTGTACATATGCGTGTTCGGTTCGTAGACTTTTGTTCCGTCCTCGAGCGTTCGCTCGCGGCTTTTTATTCCCTCGCTTATCCACTTGATAACCAATATCGCCGTAAGCGCCGCCGCCATCGCCCCCAATCCCAATGAAGAGGTCATCAGCGAGTATATGTGCGAAAACAGCACTCCGAAAAAATTCGCGTTCGAGGAATGCGGTGAGATTATCTGCGCATTTCCCGAATCTCCGAAAGCCGAGCCTAAAACCGCCTTTCGAGTGAAGCTCTCCGCGAAAAACGATACACACAGTGAAATCAAAAGCACCGGCACATTTACCAGCTTCTCGCGGAA
The DNA here is from genome assembly GCA_014799385.1 of Oscillospiraceae bacterium. Lineage (GTDB taxonomy): Bacteria > Bacillota > Clostridia > Oscillospirales > Ruminococcaceae > CAG-115. The sequence goes on along the minus strand of JAAVIC010000025.1, from coordinate 84,384 downwards.
TATGATACGCGCCAGCAATACGGTAAGTAAAATCGCCGCCGTTTCGGCAATAAGGCGCACGTTCGCGGCATATGCCACTGCACACAGAAATCCCAACAGAATCGACATCGAGATACGCGAGTAAACGTCCTTTTTACTCCACGATGTAAACAGGCACAATGCCAAAATCCACCCGATAAGGCAGGTAATGGTTTCGTTCCAGATGAATTTCGAGTTCGCGACATAAGAAACGTACATTCCGCAGCATAAGGCGATGAGCACCTTGTACCGCAGACGCGGAACGCCCAATTTCGCCGCCATATAGTAGGCTATCAGCGGGATAAAGCTGATAAGCAGAGCATTTACCACCAGCATAGCCTTATAAGCCGCAAATGGATTGTTAAATACAACGAATATCGGCGCGTAGAACAGCGCTCCGATATATCCCCCGGAGATACCCGTATCGCGCAGCAGACCGGACCAATCGCGCCCCGAATACATTGCCGCTATGCCCGCCGTGTTTATCTCATCGGGATAAATCGCGGGAAGCTCCATACTCAGCGAAAACAGCGTATTCACCACCACGGAAAACGCATAAAGTATGAACATTATCCCGCGGTCGCCCAGTGTTTCATAAAACAGTTCTAACCGTTGTTTCATTTCAGCATCAGCTCCACGCAAGCCTCAATCAGCCAGATTCCCAAAAAGCCCAACACAACTCTCGCGAAAGAGGGCTTTCCGCTTTCGTACAGAGCCATAAAATATTCGTCCGACTCGGTATCGCCCTCATAATTCGCGCGTATCTTCAAAATTCTCTTCACCGCGTGGCGATAGTAGATATAGTCCCCGAAAAGACACCACAGCGCCTCTATAACGATATTCACCAGAAGCAGCATATTGGACGCTTTGTCGGAGGGCTGCACGGCTGCGCCGCCGGCAAGCTTTATAGCGGCAATTGTCGGAACGACCATCAGAATCGTTGTCAAAATTCCAAGCCAATCCATCTTACGGTAGAACTGGAAAAGCGGAGCGAAAAAACCGCTGCAGAAGTTAAAAAACACCTTGCGTTTTTTTCCATCGCGGAACGTACCGAACGCGCGCGCGTAATGCCACACCGAGGTCGCAGAAAATGCCGCCAGCTCGCGCATACTTACGCCGTCCGCGCCCTTTTCGTTATTCTGTATGCTCTTGACAAGCTCGTCTATTATCGGGTCGTCCATCATATTGAAAATCTGATTTTCGGTGTTGTTCGGGTGAATATTCGGATATTCCGCGTGATGAGGGTCGTTTTCGGCTTCTTTTACGGATTGCGCGACATTCATAACGTGTTCCGCAAACTCCTCCGTTTCGGATTTGACAGGCTCGTCCTCATCGGGCAGTCTGCCGTTCCAGACATAGTTCATACCGTGAAACTCCTCAACTCCGCAATGGTTCAGGGAGTTCCAGCAAGCCCTATGGTGGGGAGTTCCGCACTCGGGGCAAACCACGATTTCGTCGTCCTTGCCAAAGCGCTTTCGGCACACGGGGCATAATTTATTTTCAAATCTTGATTCAGACATTGTTTTATCCTTTCATATCCTTGAATATCACAATAAGCCGTTTATGTGAATCTTCCTGCGGCATAATTGATATTCAATATAATTATAGCACATTTTTACGGATAAATCAACCTTTTATTGTAAAAATAACGAAAAAATCCCCCTCCGGTAAGGGGGATTTTCAGTTTGTAGAAAAAGCCTTTTTTACTCGCATTTCTCAGACTGTCGAGAAACACTCGCAGACGAGGAAAAGCCCTAACGGCTAGGCTTTATGCCTGCCGCCGAGGTCGCTATGTTGGCGGCATCCTTGCCGCCTTTTGGCGACCTTGCAGCAACGTCCTGTTGCCGTTAGGGCTTTGACGAAGTAAGCCCCGCCGCAATGCGGCGGGGCGGTGCGAGGGTTTATCGACAGTCTGAATTTGTTATTCTATGCCCACATAGTAATATAATGTTTCCCTATATATTGTGGTTTCGTTTGTCGTGTCAGCGTCATTGGGAATATTTTCAATATAAACTCCGGAGGGAGTTCCCTCGGCTGCCCCGGTGTGCATAAAATTCCCGCCGAAATGACCACCGCAATTCCACATATCGGAACCCAGATTGTATGAGCAAAGCTCGCTGTCCTTGAGAACAAGCCCGAAGTTCTCGGGATCGATTTCCTCATAATTTTGTGTTTGTGCATATTTTTCCCGAAATGTATCGATCGCTTCTGCATACCGAACAAGATTTTCCATAAATTCGGGATCTGTTTCCTTGGTGATTACCCGAACATTTTCACCCGCGGGTGCGTCAACATCGTATATTATCGCGAAATTCTTCACATGGCTCGGCAGTACTGTTTCAAAGGATATATTCCTAAATCCCTTTCTGTCTACATAATCGTTGTATTCGCCCTCAATCTCTTCGCCACCCATAATGAATTTAACTAACGCTCCTTGCATAGCAGCATTGACCACGAGGAGCGAAACCACTGAAAAAGCAGCCACCGCCGCCGCAATTATAAGCGGCTTTATTCTAAAGCGTTTCATATGATTCTCCTTTTCTATTCGCGACAAAACAACGGTCTTGATGTTCTCGGAATCGCCGTTTGCCGGAAATTCCTCGTCATAGCATTTTTTCAACAGTTTCTCAAGCATATTCAAAACCTCTTTTCGTCAGATATTCTTTCAGCTTATTGCGTGTTCTTGAGAGGGACGAACGCACCGTACCTTCGGGAATGTCCATTCGCCGCGCGATTTCGGGAGCGGTCTCGCCGTAGAAATAAAACCTCGCGAAAATCTCACTGTCCCGCTCGGGGAGCGTTGAAAGACCTTTGTCCATACAGCGGAGCGTTTCTCGCAGCTGCGCCATATCCTCGACTTCGATTCCGCTCGGAATCTCCAGTTCCGAAATATCCTCGCTCGGCGGATTAGCCGACTTGAACCTATCCTTTACGGCATTTCGCGCTATCGCGGAGAGATACGAACGAAACCCATCGTCCGCTTTGATACCCTCCCTATGCTGCCAGAGCGAAAAAAACACATCCGAGCAAAGCTCATCAATGTCCTGCTCGGAGAGCGAACCGCGCGAGAAATTTCGGATAACCGTGCGTACATATCCCGTGTAGCGGTCGATAATCTCCTTCAGGGCTTCCGTGTCGCCGTTTCTCAGCTTGGCGGCAAGCCTTTTTTCGTTTGTCTGCATATGATAGCCTCCAAGAGAAATGCTGCGCAACATTTTTAGAGCGGTAATGTGAACACGCTCTGACCCTCTCACTTGTATATACGACAGAATTTCAAAATCGTTGCATTTTTATCAAAACTTTTTTATTTCCGCGGAAATAAAAATCCGCCCCCGAAAGGGCGGAACAGACTGTCACATTATAGAAAGCATTGCCACAGCAACACCGGCTATCAACAACATTATTACGGTAATACCGACCGCAACCATCTTCTGTATTCTGTTCAATCTGCTTATGGGTCTTCTTCTCATATCGTTCAGCCCTTTCTTGATTAAAACGCCTGTGTAACCGTACTTTGTTTTACTGATATTATATCATCTTTTCAGTTCCCAATTTGCGTTGATTTGAATCGAACACAAATCGCTGTAAGGATATAATTCTATTTTTATTATATCATATTTCGAGCCTTTTGTCAACAAAAGTCGGCAATATCCCTTGGGGGTTTTTGCACAAATTTTCCGAAAGTGTTTTGGCAGTTGTTTCTGGGAAAACAAAAATCCCTCCCCGCGTTGGGGAGGAACTAAAAAGTCATATATACATGTCTGCTGCATAACTCTCAACATCATAGGATATACTTCTTCTTTTTCTAAGCACTTCGGTAAACTCACGATAATTGTCCGCAATCTTCATTGAGCAGCCAATAACATTTTCGTAAGTAAATTCCAGATTCTTTGTTCTGCCGAAGCCGTAAACTCTTATCTCGTTTTCATCTGACAAAAGTGAGTGGGAGCATTGATAAACGCTTCCGGTTTCATCGTTCAAATCTATACAGAACGCGTCTCCGTCCATAGCCGACGCAAAGGTGAATAATCCCAACGGATAGATATTCGCTCCGGGAACATAGTCAAAATTCTCGGCTTTGATTCGCTCCATACCGTAAATGCGAATATCCTTGATTGTCAGCACTCCCGTAGGCATCATATTTTGATAGACGTAAAGGAACTCCTTCGGGAGTTTTCCCTTTCCCCACTCCTCAAGCTGTTTCATCTCCTCGTCTGTTGCTTTGGAAAAGTTGCTTTTCCCTTTTCGGCTCAGGTATTTTACAAACTCGTCCATTGTCTGTCCTTTCTGTAATTCCATTTGTTTCATCTGTGAAGTGTATTTATTGCATTATACCATTTTTTCAGTTCCCAATATTATGTTGACTATAGTCAAACGATATTTTCTGTAAGGATATTGGGTTGTATTTATTATACCACATCACAAATTGAATGTCAATCAATATACAAAAATCCCTCACGACTGCCAATTTTGTCAATTAATCCAATAAGTAATTCGTTGATGGTTCACCAAATGTAACCGATTTGCCATTGAAATGATTCTTTAGCTTGCCCATAATATCCTCATTTTCAAGGGTTTGAAGTTCTAATTCAATGAAAACGCAATTGTCTTTTTCATCTAATTTTGGTTGAAAAAATTCCAATTCGGGAAAACTGTACGCAAGCTCTGTTTTGTATTGATCCGACAATGAATAAAGCTCGTTTTTGCTGTATTTAACCTCGCTAAATTCCACACAGTCATATTTCTCCAACAGAAAGTCCAACTCGGAATTGTATGCCGATGTAACATTGATAAAAAGCTTCTTACCGTCCTCGCTGAAATATCTTCCTGCATAATAATCGGGGTAAACGATTCTATTGCCGGAGTCAAATTTTTGGTACAAATCCGCACTTGCCGCAATGACCTCATCGGATCTTCGGTCAGAAAACTCATTCCGATTTTGTGAGCAGCCTGCGCATAGTAACACTGTCGTGATAATCAACAACGCAAGTAAATCTTTCATTTTTGCAAATCGCCTCTCTTTTGAAAAACGCGGTCACCACATTTTGGTTTCATCTTTATTATATCACAATAATATTTCTTTGTCAACCCGCAAGCACAAGTATACCTTCGGTCAATATTCGCAAATTTGCAGGAATTTTTTATTTATTATTACAAATAACCCCCTCCCGAAACGGGAGGGGGCTTCTTATTTATCAATCCTGGATAAGCTCAATAATCGCCATCTCGGCAGCATCGCCGCGGCGCGGACCTATCTTGTAGATTCTGGTGTAACCACTGTTGCGGCTTGCGTACTTGTTTTCCGCAACGTCATCAAACAGCTTTTTCGCCACACCCTCCTTAGTGATGTAGGAAAATACCTGACGCTTTGTATGAAGAGTGTTTGCCTTGCTTAAGGTAATCATCTTCTCAGCCTCCGCGCGTACTTCTTTCGCGCGGGTTACGGTTGTTTCGATTTTTCCATTCTCAAACAGAAATGTAACCATACCTCTCAGCATAGCCTTTCTGTGGTCGCTGGTTCTGCCCAGCTTTCTTGATCCCGGCATTTCAATTTCTCCTTTCGGTGGATTAACGCGTTATGACCCTCGGGCTCTGCAATTCCCAAGGCTCAAACGCCGAATAAATCAGTTGTTATCCTCGGAAGAGGGAAGCTCGCAGCCCAGTGAATCGAGCCTTGCCATAACCTCATCATAGGACTTCTTACCGAGATTTCTGATTTTCATCATATCGTCCGGCGACATCTTAACAAGGTCGCCCACGGTGTTTATGCCCGCTCTCTTCAAGCAGTTGAACGAGCGCACGGAAAGCTCGAGGTCTTCGATAGTCATCTCAAGAACCTTGTCCTTCTGGCTCTCTTCCTTGGTTTCCATAAACTCCTGAGGATTGATTTCATCGGACAGCTCCGCAAAGAGCTGCAATCTCTCAATAAGAATCTTCGCCGCGTAAGAAACCGCTTCTTTCGCGGAGATCGTGCCGTCCGTCCAGATTTCGATGATCAACTTTTCGTAATCCGTTCTCTGACCGACACGGGTGTTTTCCACTGTGTAGTTGCACTTCAATACAGGCGTGTAGATACTGTCAATCGGAATCACACCGATGACAGGCTGAAGCTGCGCTTTGTTCTGCTCGGCAGAAACATAGCCTCTGCCCTTATCGAGCGTGATATCCATATACAGCTTTGCTCCGGCGGACAAGGTTGCGATGTGCATACCGGGGTCGAGGATCTCCACCTCTGAATCGGTCTTGATGTCGCCCGCCGTAACCTCGCATTCGCCCTCGGATTCGATGTAGATCGTCTTCGGGGATTCGCCGTGCATTTTAGCCCTAAGTCCCTTGATATTAAGGACTATTTCCGTAACGTCTTCTTTAACTCCGGGAATCGTGGAAAACTCGTGCTGAACTCCGTCAATCTTGACAGATGTTGCTGCAACTCCCGGCAATGAGGAGAGTAACACCCTTCTTAAGCTGTTGCCCAAGGTGTTTCCATATCCGGTCTGGAGAGGCTCCAGAACAAACATTCCATAAGTTCCGTCTGACCTTAATTTGAAAGTCTCGATGTTGAGCTTTTCGATTTTTTCTAGCATTTTGTACCCTCCCACCAGCTTATCTGGAGGTAATTTCGCAATTACCCCGAATTAATTATCCTGTGCTTAAAATCCACATATGCGGATTTTGTCGTATTCACGTTAATTTCAAATCATACCGATAATTCCAATTCAAGTATTGACAAATTTCACGCGGCATAAACACCCCGCCGATATGAATTAAAAATAACCGCACTAAATATCTGTATGCAATTATGCAATTATTTAGAATACAACTCGATAATCAGGTGCTCGGAAATCTCGAAATCGAGATCCTCGCGCTGGAACATACGGGTAACCTTAGCGGACTGCTTCTCACGGTCAACTTCAAGCCACATGGGTGTAAGTCTTCCGCCCGCAACCTCTGCAATCTGCTCAAACTTCTTGCTCTTCTTGCTCTTCTCGCGAAGAGTGATAACATCGCCAACCTTAACTCTGTAAGAGGGAATATCCACTCTCTTGCCGTTCACACAGAAATGACCGTGAGATACAAGCTGACGAGCCTCGCGGCGGGTAATAGCCAGACCCATTCTGAAAACGATGTTGTCAAGTCTGCTTTCGAGCAGGCGGATAAGGTTTTCACCGGCGATACCGGATTCCTTGGTTGCCAGCTCATAGTAGTGATAGAACTGCTTTTCGAGAACGCCGTAAACGAACTTCAGCTTCTGCTTCTCTTTAAGCTGCTGACCATACTCGGAAACCTTCTTGCGGCGGTTGCCGTCCTTCTGGAATCTCTTAGACTTCTTATTCTCGGAATAACCGAGCACTGCCGGACTGATGTCCAGGCTTCTGCACTTTTTCAGTATCGGGTCACGATTTACTGCCATAATTAAAATCCTCCGTTATTTCAAAACATATCGGCAATCCCGCCGACGCCGAGCAAACGTTGCGCTCAGCTTAACTGATTCTGATTTGCAAATCCCGCGCTGTGAAATATTTGACTTCGCGGCATCTTACAGGATTTGCGCCTGACTTCTTACCTCTGCGATCAGACTCTTCTTCTCTTAGGAGGTCTGCATCCGTTGTGAGGGATAGGTGTAACGTCCTTGATGAGCTTAACCTCAAGACCTGCTGCCTGAAGCGCGCGGATAGCCGCCTCGCGTCCCTGACCCGGTCCCTTTACATAAACCTCAACCGTCTTCAGACCATGCTCCATAGCAGCCTTTGCCGCAACATCAGCGGCGGTCTGCGCAGCAAACGGGGTGGATTTTCTTGAGCCTCTGAAGCCCAGTCCGCCCGCGGAAGCCCACGAAAGCGCGTTGCCCTGAAGGTCGGTGATGGTAACGATCGTGTTATTGAAGCTCGACTGGATATGAGCCGCGCCGTTTTCAACGTTCTTGCGCTCACGGCGTCTGCGAATAACCTGTTTCTTAGCCTGTGCCATTTATTTACCGCCTTTCCTATTACTTCTTCTTGTTCGCGATGGTCTTCTTCGGACCCTTGCGAGTTCTGGCGTTGGTCTTGGTGCGCTGACCGCGAACGGGCAGTCCCTTGCGGTGACGAGTGCCGCGATAGCAGTTGATTTCCACCAGACGCTTGATGTTAAGGGCTACCATTCTTCTCAGGTCACCCTCTACAACATAGCCGTCCTTGTCGATTACGTCACGAATCTTCGCCTCTTCATCATCGGTAAGATCCTTAACGCGGGTATCGGGATTGATTCCCGCCTTTGCCAGAATATCATTTGCGGACTTTCTGCCGATTCCGTATACATAGGTAAGCCCGATTTCTACGCGCTTCTCCTTGGGCAGGTCCACACCGGCGATTCTTGCCATACTTTCTCCTCCTTATTGGTTCACCGCGTTGCGGATTCTGCACTCCGCCCGGTGAATATCCGGGATTTAACCCTGTCTTTGTTTGTGCTTGGGTTCAACACAAATAACCATAACCTTACCCTTGCGCTTGATAACTTTGCACTTATCGCACATGGGCTTTACCGAAGGTCTAACTTTCATGGATATAACCTCCTATCTTAATTTGCAAATCCAAAACCGTGCACACCTACGGTGTGCACTCGCCTGCGTGATGTGACACACCGCTTCGCGGTATGTCACATCACGCGCGTTTTGGATTTGCCCTGCACCCCTCAAACGTTTTTCGAGATTCGTCCTACACTCCGGAACATTTCGCGAGATTTGCCTTGCGTCCCCGAACGCTTTTCGGGATTTGCTTAAAACTGCCGATTACTCAGAGCTTACTCACTTGGCGCGCCAGGTGATTCTGCCCTTTGTAAGGTCATAGGGGGACATCTCTACCGTAACCTTATCGCCCGGCAGAATGCGAATGTAATTCATACGCAGTTTGCCGCTGATATGCGCCAAGATTTGGTGTCCGTTGGAAAGCTCCACCTTGAACTTCGCGTCCGGCAGTGCCTCCAGTATCGTGCCCTCTACTTCCAGTACATCTTCCTTAGACAAGTTATTCACTCTCCTGTAACGTGCTCTTTGTGGCGAGCGCCCTCAGCGTCTGCCGCAGTTTCCTGTCCGTCAGCCCCGAAAGCTCTATTGTGCTTTCGGTGTAACGAACGTGCTTAATGTTCTTCTTTTTCGGGGATTCGAGCTTGCGCTCTTTACCATCGGCAACATAAACAAAGCCGCCGTCAGCTCCCGTCACGACCATAAACCTTCCCGAATCGTGCCCCGCGGAGCTTATAACCACTCTTCCCGCGTCAAATCTCATCAGTGGCTCTCCAATGTCAGGATAACGGGCGCGCCGTCCGTTATCGCGATGGAGTGTTCGAAATGACAGGACAAGCTGCCATCTGTCGTCACTACTGTCCATTTATCGTTCAAAACCTTGACCTTGCGGGAATTGGAATTAACCATTGGCTCTATGGCGATAGTCATTCCGGGAACAAGCCGCGGACCATGCCCCGCCTTGCCCTCATTTGCAACCTCGGGATCTTCGTGCATTTCGCGCCCCAGCCCGTGACCGCAGAACTTCTCGGCGCAGCGGTATCCGCCGCTTTCAACGTGGGCTTGTATCGCGTGCGAGATGTCGCCTATGCGATTCCCCGCGACCGCCTGTTCGATTCCCTTGTAGAGCGCCTCTTCGGTGAACTTCATAATGCGCTCTGCCTCGGGAGATACCGTTCCGACCTTGAATGTCTTGGTGTTGTCACCCATAAAGCCGTCAAGCTCCGCTACAATGTCACAGGAGATGATGTCGCCGTCCTTGAGAACCTTTCTTTTGGACGGGATTCCGTGGATAAGCTCCTCGTTTATCGAAAAACAGTTATGCCCTGGAAATCCGCCATACCCCTTGCACGGGCAATGCCCGCCTTTAGAGCGTATGAACTCATCAACGATCTTGTCAAGCTCCCATGTGGAGATTCCCGCAACAGCGTGTTTCCCCGCAAGCGCGAGTGCCTGCGCCGCAAGCTCCCCCGCTTTCATCATAGCCTTAAGCTCGGATGGATTTTTAATCTGAATCATTACAATCAGCCCTTTACCGCCGCAAGAACCAGTTTAGAGGTATCGGCGATTTCTTCCTGACCCTCGACTGTAACCAGCTTGCCGCGGGACTGATAATAATCCTTAAGCGGAGCGGTCTTTTCGTGGTAGGTCTTGAGTCTTGCCTGAACGGTTTCGGGCTTGTCGTCAATTCTCTGAACGACCTTCGCGCCGCAAGCGTCGCAGATTCCCTCAACCTTAGTGGGCTTAAACTCGATATGGTACGAATTCCCGCACTTCTCGCAAACGCGTCTGCCGCTCATACGAGCAGTGATTTTCTCATCGGCAACGTTGATTTCCACAACCTTGTCGATCTGAACTCCCATCGAATCCAGCGCCTCAGCCTGAGCCACCGTTCTGGGGAAGCCATCGAGAATGAAGCCGTTCTTGGCGTCGGGCTGTGCGATTCTGTCCTTGAGGATTCCGATAATGATCTCATCGGGAACCAAGTCGCCCGCGTCCATAAACGCTTTCGCTTTAAGTCCTACCTCGGTGCCGTTCGCAACCGCCTCGCGGAGCATATTTCCCGTAGAAATCGCGGGAATGTTCAGTTCCTTGCAGACCACCTCTGCCTGTGTGCCTTTGCCGGCGCCCGGAGCGCCCAAAAAAATCATATTCATAACAATACCTCTGTTTTAATTAAAATCCAAAAATTTCCGGATTTTAATTTGCAAATCGCGAACCGCGCGGACACCGCTGACGCTCTGTCCGCACCGTTTGAGCGTTACCACGCTCGATTTCGCAATTTGCGGCTTCATTCCGCTAACCGGCTGTCGGTCGCCGTTAAACGACCTTCAACCGACTGCTGTCAATTTTCAACCGGCTTTAGTCCAAGAATCCCGGGTGATGACGCATCATAATCTGGCTCTCAAGCGAGCGCACGGTTTCGAGCGCAACGCCCACAACGATAAGCATCGTTGTACCGCCCAACGACACCTGTATTCCCGTAAACTGCTGGAATATGATTGGGAATATTGCGATAATTCCGAGGAAAATCGCTCCAATCAAGGTAATCTTGTTAAGCGAGTTGTAGATAAAGTCAGATGTCGGCTTTCCGGGACGATAACCCGGAATCGCTCCGTTATTCTTTTTGAGGTTGTTGGCAATCTCTATGGGATTGTAAGAAATCGCCACATAGAAGTAGTTGAACGCTATAATCAAGAAGAAGTAGATAATAGCGTACCAGGGCGACGTATGCGAGAAGAATCGCGCAACGCCCTCCCAAAAGTCGTGACCGCTTGTGCCGTCTCCCGTAATGCGGAAGAACGACAGAATGGTCTGAGGCAGGCTCATCAGCGACATCGCGAAGATAATCGGCATTACACCGCTCATTGCGACCTTAATCGGAATGTGTGTAGACTGTCCGCCGTACATTTTCCGTCCAACAACGCGTTTTGCGTATTGAACGGGGATTCTGCGTTCGGCATTTGTCATAAACACAACGAACCAGATCATCGCAACGAAAACTACCGCAATAAGTGCCACAAACGGGATTTTGCTGTTATCCGCCTGACAGGTTCTGACAAGACCCACGATCGAGTCGGGCAAACGAGCCACGATACCCGCAAAGAGTATCATCGAAATACCGTTGCCGATTCCCTTTTCGTTGATTCTGTCGCCCAGCCAGATAATTACCGACGCGCCCGCCACAAGGCAAGCGATAATGGTAATAGCCGAGAGTATGCTCGAAAAATCATTGCCGCTGTACTTAAGAATATTCAGCGAGTTGCCGTCCGAATCCTTGGCATTGCGCAACATGAAATAGAACGATGTTGCTTGAAATATCGCAATGCCCAACGATGTGAACTTCGTAATCATATTCAGCTTTTTCTGACCCGCTTCGCCCTCTTTTTGCATTCGCTCAAGCGGCGGAATCGCGACAGTCAGCAACTGAATAATAATCGACGCGTTGATGTACGGTGTAATCGACATCGCAAGCAGCGTGCCGTTTCCGAGCGCGCCGCCCGTCATAACATCAAGGTAATTCAACAGCGAAGCACCCGAGATCATTTGGGTTATCGCCGCATTGTTAAGAAACGGAACGAAAATGCATGAGCCGAGGCGGAACAGAACCAGAATAAACAGCGTGTACAGAATCTTTTTGCGAAGCTGGGTATCGACCCATGCGTTGCGAAAGACCGTAAGCATTCCGTTCATTAAACCACCTCTGCCTTTCCGCCTGCCTTTTCGATTTTCTCCTGTGCAGCGGCGGTAAACTTAACCGCCTTTACGGTAAGGCTCTTGGTGAGTTCACCATTGCCCAAAATCTTAATGCCGTCCAGTGCCTCTTTGATAGCACCGCTTGCGATAAGAGTTTCTGCGGTAACCTCGTCGCCGCTGTTGAATCTCTTCTCCAGCTCGGAAACGTTAACAGTAGCGTATTCCTTTGCGAAGATGTTGTTGAATCCTCTCTTCGGCATTCTTCTCTGAAGCGGCATCTGACCGCCCTCAAAGCCGGGTCTGATAGAGCCGCCGGAACGAGCCTTCTGACCCTTGTGACCCTTGCCCGCTGTCTTGCCCTGTCCCGAGCCGTGACCGCGGCCAATGCGCTTTACGTCCTTAACCGAACCTGCTGCCGGCTGTAATTCGTGAAGCTTCATTACTTTGCACCCCCCATTTTAGTGTACAGTTGGTAGTTGACATTCAACAGTTTTTTCACTGTTTCATTCAACCTCATTGATTAAACCTCCTCAACCTTTACAAGGTGAGAGATTATTTTGATTTTACCCTTTGTCGCCTCGTTGTCGGGCTGAGTAGTTTCAGAGTTTACCTTGCGCAGTCCCAAAGAATGCGCGGTGGCAATCTGATTCTTCTTGCAGCTGTTCAGCGAACGCACAAGTTTGATTTTCAATGCCATGATATTTCTCCTTAATTTAGAAGCAAATCTTTCGCAGGCAGAAGCTGCCCCCAGCCACACGGACTATCGTCCGTGTTAGCTGAGCGACACGGCACGCCGCGCTGTGCGCGTCATGCCGCGTCACTCGCTTGCGAAAATTTGCACTGCTCAACTAAAGATGCTCTATTTACTTACCGCGCAATTAAAGCTCTTTAACGCTCTTGCCTCTCAGTGCCGCAACCTCTTCCGCGGTACGCAGCGAGGTAAGACCCTGCATTGTTGCTCTTACCACGTTGCACGGATTGTTGGAACGCAGCGACTTTGTACGGATATTCTTGATACCCGCCATCTCGATTACCGCACGAACGGGACCACCCGCGATAACGCCGGTACCCTCGGGAGCCGGACGCATAAGCACAGCGCCCGCGCCGAACTTTCCGGTAACCTCGTGGGGAATGGTGTTTCCCTTGAGTGCAATCTTGTGAAGATTCTTCTTCGCATCGTCAATTCCCTTGCGAATCGCGTCGGGAACTTCGTTGGATTTGCCCATTCCGAAACCGACTGTGCCCTTTCCGTCACCTACAACCACCAGCGCGGAGAACTTCATAATGCGTCCGCCCTTTACGGTCTTGGATACGCGGTTAATGGCAACAACCTTCTCGGAAAACTCGTTTTCTGTCTGCTCAAAATTAGCCAAGTCATTTCCCTCCTTATCAGAAATTAAGTCCGCCTTCTCTTGCGCCGTCCGCAAGAGCCGCTACTCTGCCGTGGTAAACATAACCGCCTCTGTCGAATACGACATCGGTCACGCCTGCCGCCTTTGCTCTCTCGGCGATCTTAAGACCAACCTTCTTAGCTGCCTCGCAGTTTCCGCCGTAAGCACCGAAGTCCTTCTCATTGGAAGAAGCCGCTGCAAGAGTTACGCCCTTTACATCATCGATGATCTGCGCGTAAATGTGCATAGAAGAACGGAAAACGTTAAGACGCGGACACGCGGACGTGCCGGAGATCTTGGAGCGAACGCGCTTGTGACGGCGCAGTCTGCTCTTGTTTTTATCAATAGCTTTAACCATTTCGTTTCAGTCCTTTCCTTACTTCTTACCCTTCGCAGCTTTACCTTCCTTGCGGCGGATAACTTCATCTGCGTACTTAATGCCCTTGCCCTTGTAAGGCTCGGGGGGACGCTTGCCTCTGATTTCGCTTGCCATCTGACCAACCTTCTGCTTGTCGATGCCATTAACGATAATCTTATTGGGAGCCGGAACTTCCAACTTGATGTCGTCGGTGTCCTCAACCTCTACCTTGTGAGAGAAACCGAGCGTCATAATGACTTTCTTGCCCTGCTTTTCGCATCTGAAGCCGACGCCGTTGATCTCAAGCTCCTTCTTGAAGCCCTCCGTAACGCCCACTACCATATTGTGGATAAGCGTTCTTGTAAGACCGTGAAGCGACTTGGAAACATTCTCATCATTGGGGCGGGTTACGATAATATCGCTGCCCTCTTGATTGATTGTCATCAAGTGATTAAATTCCTTGGTGAGTGTGCCCTTGGGGCCCTTTACTGTTACGACCGATCCGTCGATTTTTACATCAACGCCCGCAGGAACAGCAATAGGCATTTTACCGATTCTTGACATATTACTATTCCTCCTATTACCATACAAACGCGAGGACTTCGCCGCCAACGTTCATTTCGCGAGCCTTCTTATCGGTCATAATTCCCTTGGAAGTGGAAACAATCGCGATTCCGAGACCCTTCATAACCCTAGGCATATCCTTGCAGTTTGAGTAGATTCTTAAGCCCGGTTTCGACACGCGGCGCAAACCGGTGATTACCTGCGCGCGGCTGTCGGTGTACTTCAAAGTAACCCTGATTGTACCCTGCTTGTTATCGTCAATAACCTTGAAGTTCTTGATGTAACCCTCGTCAAGCAGGATCTGCGCGATCTGCTTTTTCATATTGGAAGCGGGGATATCAACCGTGGGGTGCTTTGCGGAGTTTGCGTTGCGGATTCTTGTAAGCATATCCGCAATGGTATCTGTAATCTGCATTCATTTACCTCCTAAACATAAGCCGTTACGGACTCGATTTTGTCCGTCGTACTCACATAATCTCCTCTTAATCGGGGTTAAATGCAACTTGTCCCCCGATGAGGTAAAGCCGTTTTCTGATTGAGATTCTTACCTCTGAATCTCTGACCTCTTAATTACCAGCTTGCTTTCTTAACGCCCGGGATCTCGCCCTTGTAAGCAAGCTCTCTGAAGCAGATTCTGCAAATGCCGAACTTGCGCATATACGAGTGAGGTCTGCCGCAAATTTTGCATCTGTTGTAAGCGCGGGTGGAGAACTTCGGCGCTCTCTGCTGCTTTTGCTTTAAGGATGTTTTAGCCATCGTTTTCCTCCAAATTACTTCTCAAACGGAGCGCCCATAAGCGTGAGCAGCTCTCTCGATTCCTCATCGGTCTTGGCGGTAGTGATGAAGTTGATATCCATACCGCGAACCGCGTCAATCTTGTCGTACTCGATCTCGGGGAAAATGAGCTGCTCTTTCAGACCGAACGAGTAGTTTCCTCTTCCGTCGAACGAGTTGGGGTTGATTCCGCGGAAATCACGTACACGAGGAAGAGCAACATTGAAGAGTCTGTCGATAAACTCGTACATGATCTCTCCGCGCAGTGTTACCTTAACGCCGATGATCTGACCCTCTCTGAGCTTGAAGTTCGCAACGGACTTCTTAGCGCGGCAAGCAACGGGCTTCTGACCGGTGATAGCCGCAAGATCCGACATTACGTTCTCGATGATTTTCGCGTTTTCCTTAGCCTCGCCGCAAGCAACGTTTACAACTACCTTGTCGATTTTCGGAACCTGCATAACCGACTTGTAGCCAAACTTCTTAAACAACGCGGGAGCTACGGAATCCTTGTAGAATTCTTTCATTCTTGCCATTGTAAAATCTCCTGTTCCACTGCCGGATTTTAGCTCGCGGAGAGCCTTGCGGAATTGCTCCGCCGCTATCGCCCGCGGCTGCTTGTATCCGACCGTATAGATTTATCAATACTTCAGTTCTGCGCCGCAGTGCTTGCAGATTCTGATCTTCTTGCCGTCCTCGATCTTGTGACCGACTCTTGTGGGCTTATCGCACTTGGGGCAAACGGGCATTACCTTGCATGCGTAAATCGGGCTTTCCGCCTGAACTCTGCCGCCGAGCTGACCCTGCTGACGGGGCTTAACGTGCTTGGTTACCATATTGATGCCCTCAACGATAACCTTTCCCTCTTTCGGGGAAACGGAAAGAACCTTGCCGGTCTTTCCTCTGTCGCCGCCCTTTGAGGGCTTGTCACCGGTCATGAGCATAACGGTGTCGCCGACCTTAACATGAAGCTTCTTCACTTTTTCCATCTCAGCGCACCTCCATTAAAGCACTTCGGGAGCGAGCGACAAAATCTTCATAAAGTCCTTATCTCTCAGCTCTCTGGCAACCGGCCCGAAAATACGGGTACCTCTCGGGTTCTTGTCCTCTTTGATAATAACCGCCGCATTTTCGTCAAAGCGGATATATGTGCCGTCATCGCGTCTGAGTCCCTTTGCGGAACGCACTACGACAGCCTTTACAACGTCGCCCTTCTTAACAACTCCGCCGGGTGTAGCTTTTTTAACGCTGGCAACGATTATATCGCCAATGTTTGCGTATCTTCTGCGGGTTCCGCCCAGCACTCTGATACACATAAGCTCCTTAGCGCCGGTGTTGTCGGCAACCTTAAGCAATGTCTGCATCTGAATCATGGCATTACTTCTCCTTTCGTAAAATTAAAAAGTTCCGCCAATTACTTAGCGCGTTCGATTACGTTCACAAGACGCCATCTCTTGTCCTTGGAAAGCGGACGAGTTTCCATAATTTCAACTCTGTCGCCGATGTTGCAGGTGTTCTGCTCATCGTGCGCCTTGAGCTTGATGGTGCGCTTTACGATCTTCTTATAAAGAGGATGACGAACATTATCCTCGATGGCAACGACGATTGTCTTGTCCATCTTGTTGCTGACTACTCTGCCGACTCTGGTCTTTCTTAAAGCTCTTTCCATAGTTTGGTTCTTATCCTCCTTCCTTAATTCTGTGCTGTAAGCTCACGCTCGCGCTGAATTGTCTTGATGCGGGCGATGTCCTTCTTGACAGCCTTGATTCTCGTAGGATTGTCAAGCTGGTTTACAGCAAGCTGGAAGCGCAGATTGAAAAGCTCCGCCTTGAGTTCGGCGAGCTTAGTTTCAAGCTCTGTTTCCGAAAGATATTTAATTTCCGAAGCCTTCATTAAAGCTCACCCCCATCTTCCTTTTTCACAAATTTGCACTTGATCGGCAGCTTATGCATTGCCAGACGCAGCGCCTCTCTTGCGGTTTCCTCGGGAACGCCCGCGATCTCGAACATTACGCGTCCGGGCTTTACAACAGCCACCCAGTACTCCGGTGCGCCCTTACCTGAACCCATACGAGTTCCAAGCGGCTTGCTTGTAACGGGCTTATCCGGGAAAATCTTGATCCAAACCTGACCGCCACGCTTAATGTAACGAGTCATCGCGATACGAGCCGCCTCGATCTGGTTGGACTTTATCCATGCAGCCTCAAGTGCTTGAAGACCGAACTGACCGTTGGTTACCTTGTTGCCGCGTGTTGCAACACCCTTGCGGCGGCCTCTCTGCACTCTTCTGTACTTTACTCTCTTAGGAAGCAGCATTATTCGTTACCTCCTTCTTTTTTGTTTTCTCTTGCGGGCTTGCGGGGACGTCTGTCGCCGTTCGCTCTGCCGCCGTTTCTGTCGTTTCTGTCATTGCGGCGTCTGTCGTTACGTTCGGTTCTCTGCGCGGGAATCTCACCCTTGAGAACTTCGCCGTTGTAGATCCACACCTTAACGCCGATAACGCCGTAAGTTGTGTTTGCTCTTGCTACACCGTAGTCGATGTCTGCGCGAAGAGTCTGCAGCGGGATAGTACCCTCGTGGTAGCTCTCCGAACGCGCGATTTCCGCGCCGCCCAAACGACCGCTTACCATAGTCTTGATTCCCTTTGCGCCGCTCTTCATTGTTCTGCCGATAACCTGCTTCATTGCGCGTCTGAAGGAAACACGTCCCTCAAGCTGCATAGCGATATTGTCGGCAACGAGCTGTGCGTTGGTATCGGGATTCTTGATTTCGATAACGTCCAGAGAAACGCTCTTACCGGGAGCCATCTTCTCGATCTCGCCGCGGATCTTCTCGATTTCAGCACCCTTCTGTCCGATAAGCATACCGGGCTTTGCGGTGTGAATGAAAACCTTGATTTTGTCCGCGCCTGTGCGCTCGATTTCAACCTTCGCAATGCCAACCGCTCTGGAGAGCAGCTGGGGAGTAGCCTCGCCCTTGACATTAACGAACTTTCTCTTATTCATAAGATAATCGCGGATTTTGTGGTCCTCGACCAATGTATCACCGAAGGTTGCTTTGTCGGCGAACCAGCGAGAATCCCAATCCTTGATTACTCCCACTCTAAGACCGTGGGGATTAACCTTTTGACCCATTGTTATTCTCCTCCTTATTCAGCTTCTTTAACAACCAGCGTGATGTTGGACGTTCTCTTCAAAATTCTGTGAGCGCGTCCGTGATCCTTGGCTCTGATACGCTTCAGCGTGATCCCGGGTCCAACGTGAGCCTCGGAAACGTACAATCTGGAGGTATCCATATTGTGATTGTTCTCGGCGTTTGCAACCGCGCTTTTCAGCAGCTTCGCAAGCGGCTCGGAGGCGGACTTGGGAGTATTGTTGAGAATTGCCATTGCAATCTCCACAGGCTTGTTTCTGATAAGGTCAAGCACAATGCCTACCTTTCTCGGAGAAATACGAACCTGTCTAAGCTCTGCTCTAGCTTCCATATTTTCTCCTCCTTACTTATTGGTAGTCTTGCTTCCCGCGTGACCCTTAAAGGTACGTGTGGGAGCAAACTCACCGAGCTTGTGACCTACCATATCCTCGGTAACGTATACCGGAACGTGCTTTCTGCCGTCATGAACGGCAAATGTGTGACCTACGAACTCGGGGAAAATCGTTGATGCGCGGCTCCAAGTCTTGAGAACCTTTTTTTCGCCCTTTTCGTTCATCTCAAGAACTCTTTTCATAAGAACTTCTTGCACGAAAGGGCCTTTCTTAATGCTTCTTCCCATTTGTATAATTTCCTTTCAGTTGAGCTGCAAGTTAATGAACGGCGATATTTTTACACGCGCCGCAAACATCAAATTCGTTATGAAATTTGTTATGCGCAACGCCGTTCTTATTAACAGCAACCGATTTGCTATTGATGAATTACTTGCCGTTTCTTCTCTTAACAATAAACTTGTTCGATGCTTTCTTGGTCGAACGAGTCTTGTATCCGAGAGCGGGCTTGCCCCACGGAGTAACAGGTCCGGGACGTCCAACAGGGGACTTACCCTCACCACCGCCGTGCGGGTGGTCGTTCGGGTTCATAACGGAACCGCGGACGGTCGGTCTGATACCGAGGTGACGGGTCTTACCTGCCTTACCTCTGTTTACGTTCTCGTGGTCGAGGTTGGAAACAGTTCCTACTGTTGCATAGCAGCTAACGGAAACGTTTCTCAGCTCGCCGCTGGGCAGACGGAGCAGCGCATAGCCGTTCTCCTTAGCCATCAGCTGAGCCATATTACCTGCCGAGCGAACCAACTGTCCGCCCTTGCCGGGGTAAAGCTCGATATTGTGGATAATAGTACCAACGGGAATATCAGCAAGCGGCAATGCGTTGCCGGGCTTGATATCCGCGTCCGAACCCGCGCGAACGATGTCGCCGACTTTCAATCCGTCGGGAGCGATGATGTATCTCTTCTCGCCGTCCTCGTACTTAA
Source organism: Oscillospiraceae bacterium (assembly GCA_014799385.1). Classification (GTDB taxonomy): domain Bacteria; phylum Bacillota; class Clostridia; order Oscillospirales; family Ruminococcaceae; genus CAG-115. The sequence goes on along the minus strand of JAAVIC010000025.1, from coordinate 64,619 downwards.
CCAACGCGATAAACGCGCTTCTGTTCGGATCGTACTCAAGAGTAGCAACAGTGGCATTCATACCTCTCTTGTCGCGCTTGAAGTCGATTACACGGTACTTCTTTCTGTTTCCGCCGCCGATATGGCGAACGGTGATTCTGCCGTAGCTGTTTCTGCCGGCAGTCTTTTTAACGGGCTCCAGAAGGCTTTTTTCGGGAGCTACCTTTGATAAGCCGCTGTAATCGGTAACAGTCATATTTCTGCGGCTGTTATTGACGGGCTTATATGCTTTAATAGCCATATTATTTCACTCCTTGTTTTAATTTGCAAATCGCAAACCGCGCGGACTTCGTCCGTGCTATCCGAGCGTCACGGCACACCGCTGCGCGGTATGCCGCGCCGCTCGATTTTGCGATTTGCCTGCGATTTTCCTGCATGGACTTGCGCCATACGCGCTTTTACCATGCGGATTAAATCATACCATCAAAGAACTCGATGGTCTTAGAACCCTCTGCGAGTGTTACAATAGCCTTCTTCCAATCGGAAGTGTATCCCTCGCTTCTGCCCATTCTCTTCTTTCTTCCGCGAACGGAAACAGTGTTTACCTTTGCGACCTTAACGCCCTTAAACAGCTTCTCAACCGCCTTTGCGATCTCGATTTTATTCGCGGACTTCGCAACCTTAAAGGTGTACTTGCCCTGCGCCAGGCACTCCATAGAATGCTCGGTGATGATGGGCTTGAGGATAATATCCTGTGCAACCTTTTCCATTATGCGTACACCTCCTCAAGCTTTTCAACAGCGCCCTTTACGATAACGAACTTGTTGCAGTTCAGAATATCATAAACGTTCAGGGTGTTTACCTGTGTGGTCTTTACGTTCGCGATGTTGTTCGCGGACTTGATTACCTTAGTATCAACGCTGTCCAAAACGATGAGCGTCTTGTCCTCTGCGCCGATAGCCTTAAGCATATTGACCATATTCTTGGTCTTGAACTCGTTGGTCGTGATAGCGTCAACAACGATCATCTCATTGTCGATTACCTTGCAGGAAAGCGCAGACTTCATCGCAAGCTGTCTTACCTTCTTATTCAGCGAGAATCTGTAAGAACGGGGCTTCGGACCAAGCGCAATACCGCCGTGTCTCCACTGCGGAGATCTTGTCGAACCCTGTCTTGCGTGACCGGTTCCCTTCTGACGCCACGGCTTTCTTCCGCCGCCGCTTACCTCTGTTCTGGTAAGGGTCGACTGTGTGCCCTGACGCTGATTTGCGAGATAGTTTACAACTGCGGAATGCATAACGGTCTTATTCGGCTCGATGCCGAAAACCGCGTCGTTAAGCTCAAGCTCGGAAACGACTTTACCCGACATATCAACTACATTAATCTTTGACATAGTATCGTCCTCCCCTCTTAAGCCTTAACCGCGTCGCAGATTGTTACCACGCCGCCCTTAGGTCCGGGAACCGCGCCCTTAACCGCAATGAGGTTGTTTTCAACGTCAACCTTTACGATTACGAGGTTCTGAACGGTAACGTTCTCCGCACCCAGATGACCTGCCATTTTCTTGCCCTTGAAGATTCTCGAAGGGCTGGAGCACGCGCCCATAGAACCAGCCTCACGAGCTACGGGACCCGTACCGTGAGACTCTCTGAGTCTGTGCTGATTGTGACGCTTGATCGCGCCTGCGTATCCTTTACCCTTGGAAACGCCCGCAACGTCGATTACATCGCCCTCTGCGAACACGTCTGCCTTGATAACATCGCCGGTGTTGAATCCGGAAATATCGTCAAAACGGAACTCCTTAAGGGTTTTCTTGAACGCAACATCGTTCTTCTTGAAATGACCCTGCTCGGGCTTGTTTACGTGCTTTGGAGAAACATCTCCGAAGCCCATCTGAACAGCCTCATAGCCGTCATTTTCGGTTGTCTTTTTCTGAACCACTACGCAGGGACCCGCTTCGATAACGGTTACGGGAACAACCTTGCCTGCCTCGTCGAAGATCTGCGTCATACCGATCTTCTTGCCGATGATAGCTTTTTTCATTTCGGCATATCCTCCTTTTGGTTATTGGTTGAGTTTCCTCAACGTGACCTCACGTCTTTCGACGCTTGGTTAGTGGTTGGCGGACGCCAAAGCGTTTGCCAACATAACTCCAATCGAATCTATAATTAGATGTCCATTGAAATCTCTACACCTGCGGGCAGCTCCAGACTCTGGAGAGCCTCGATGGTCTTCTGAGTGGGGTGAATCACATCGATAAGGCGCTTGTGAGTTCTCAGCTCGAACTGCTCGCGGGAATCCTTATACTTGTGAACCGCTCTCAAAATGGTTACAACCTGCTTGCCCGTGGGAAGCGGAATCGGACCTGCAACTCTCGCGCCGCCGCGCTTAGCCGCGTCAACGATCTTTGCAGCCGCAGCGTCAACTACGCTGTGCTCGTAACCCTTAACCTTGATTCTTACCTTCTCGTTTGCCATTTGATTTTTCAACCTTTCTCTTATTTGGGTGGGCAAATCCGGCAGCGCGCCGAGTTTGCCCTGCTCCGATTGGAAGCGAGTAACTTCTCCCGGAATCGGATTTCTCTTTGCGGACGTTTGCGCAAACGTCCGCATTGCCGGCGAAGGCTTAATTTGAAAAATCCACCGCGCCGTGTGTTTCGTCACTCAAGAAATAACGCGTTAGTTATCCGAGATCTTTCGGACACTTTAACCGATTCCGAATAAGGAAACCGCGCCGCGAAAACTTTTCGCCCGAGTTCAACCCGAACTTCTCCATCGAAATTACCGCGAAATCCCGCGCAACCTCCGACTTCATCGCCGACCGCCGCATATTGTTATACACAGCCGCCATTGTTTATTTTAACACAATTATCCTTTATTTTCAAGCACTAAAGCAAAATTTTATTCCAATTTCGCAGAGAATTTTCTGCCAATTTCGCGCGTTTTTTTGTGCAATCTGCACAAACCACCCCAAAAACGCATAACAAATAGACGAGCGGTAATTTTTCTTACTAATTTCCGAGCAATAAATATACAGCGCGTATATTTCGGGGATATACATTATTATATATGCGCTCTCCAACCGTCAACCGACTATTTCGTCAATTGCCCCCGCGATGACCTCCGTCCAGATTTTTACCAACGCGTCCGAATCTGCGGGGGCAATCATAAAACCGTCCTCTTGACGATACGCGGCGACCGTGGGTACTCCGACCGCCGCCACGGGAATCCCAAGCCGTTCGCGAGAAAGCTCATCGCGCGCCGCCGTCACACCCGAACCGGGAATGATTCCCGCGTCGCTCACCTGAACCGTCTTGCCGACATATTTCGGTGTGCTGCACGTTAGCGCGTCCACGGCAATTACGCAGTCTGCGCGAAATTCCCGAGCCGCCGCCTTGACCAGCCGAGCCGTTTCAAGCCCCGTCTTTGCCATTACGTCCGTTTCGAGAGCGCACAACGAATATTTCCCACCATGACGAACCGTCACCGAGCGGATAACCGCCGCGCCGAGCCTGTCTTGAGTTATATCGGGATTCCCCAAGCCGACAGCGAAAATCCGACCGCGCGGCGGGATAACCTGCTCTAACGCGCGCCTGAGCAGCGATGCCATTCCTTGTGCATAGGGCGCGCCCTCCAGCGTAATATAACGTCCGAACCGCTTGCCGGTTCGGACAGACGCTGCGCGGCTGATTCTCACATCGGTGATTTTCACCTCACCGATTTTCCGCGAGGCGGATTCAATTCCCGCCGAATCCGTCACAATCGCTGCCGCTTCAAAAGCCAATCCGCTTTTATCCATAAAATTCCTCCAAATTTCTCAAAAAATTTTCTAAAACCCCTTGAAATTTTGAAATTAATATGTTATAATGAAATGTACTGTAAAATAATCCAAATGGGTGCTACAAAAATTTGTGTAGTCTTACGGGGATTTTTGGTGAATATATATAAAGATTTCCCGAAAAAACTCGTAAAATACGGATTGAATTAATTCAAGACGCAGCTTGTGGAAGCGAGTGGGGGGTGACGCAGTGAATGCAGAGTCACTCTTGCCCGATTCGCGGTTGCAAATTAAAATAGGAGGTGAACAGAAATGCCGAACATCAAATCCGCTAAGAAGAGAGTTCTTATCTCTAAGGAGAGAACCGAGGCGAACAAGGCTGCAAAGTCCGCTTTGAGAACCTCCATCAAGAAGGCACGCGCGGAGGGCGCTGATGCTGACACCATCAAGGCTGCAAGCATCAATGTAGACAAGGCTGCGGGTAAGGGTCTTATCCACAAGAACAAGGCCGCTCGCCTGAAGTCCCAGCTCGCAAAGAAAGCAAACGCTTAATGCTTAACGCTTTACGGCTATGTTTCCGCCCGCAAGACCGTTCGGTTTGCGGGTGATTGTTTTTAATTGATAGTGTAGAATGGACAATGGATAATTAAGGAATGCCGCCTAAAGCGGCGCAGTTTGGCGCGTTAAAGTTCTCAGCAGCGCATTGGAGTGGAATTTTAGCGCGTTCAATCCAAAACAACCTATCGGCGACTCGTGCAAATTCAAAACGCGAACGGCGAGGAATACCGCGTAAGCGGTGTTCCGTGACACTCGGCGAGCACTCTTGAAATGCCGCAAAGCGGCATTTCAAGAGCGCGTTTTTGAATTTGCTATTTAGATAAGGAGATAATTATGGAACCTAGGGATATAGAGATAACAAATTTTGACAAGATAGAACATTTGCTTCGCGCGGCGCGCGTGTGCAGAATCGGGCTGAATGACGGGAAATTCCCGTATATCGTTCCGATGTGCTTCGGGTATAACCTTGAAGGCGGAAAGTTGGAGCTGTACTTCAGCACCGAGGAAAAGGGCAAGAAAATGGACTTGCTTAAGGCAGACAACAACGCGGCGTTTGAGATCGACAAGCTGATCGATATTGTCAAGGAGGGCGATAACACGTTGGGATTCAAGGCGCAATACCGCTCCATTACCGGCACAGGCATGATAGAAGCCGTTACGGGAATCGACAAAATCACGGGGCTTAATCTCATAATGAAGAAATACGGCGGAAATCCCGCAAATACCAAATACTCCGAGCAGACGCTCAACAGCTTTGCGGTGCTGAAGCTCACCGCAGACGAATTCTGCTGCAAGGAGCACAACACCAACAGGTGATTTAAGAACGTGTTCTGACCATATCCAAAATTCTTACGGAGGATTTATAAATGAATATGAACGAGCTGATTGACCGCTTTAACGAATGGCAGGAAAATGATGAGGAAGAAAAAATCATCGAGGCTATTCTGAAGCTGCCCGAAAGCGCGCTTGACGATGACATTCTCGGTTGGCTTGCGGGCGCGTATATGAATATCGGCGAATATAAACAGGCAATCGCGGTGTTGGAGAATCAGCGCGGACGTATGGACGGCGATTTCACGTGGCATTTTATGCTTGCAATCGCGCTTTATAACACCTCCAACGAGGACGAGTGCGATGAGGACGATGAATTGCGCCTTAACATTCTCCGCCGCGCCAAGGTGGAGCTTGCGCGCGGAATGAACCTGAATCCGCCAAAAGAACTTCTTGAAGAGGCAGACAGATATATGGATCTTATCGAAAGCGGACTTCATGACAACGATGATGAAGACGATGAAGAGGACGATTTCGATGACGAAGATCTGGAGCTGTATGACGATGAGGATATCGACGCGTTGGAGGAGCATATAAAGGAGTACTACGGCGATTTCCCGACTGTTCTGCATGAGATAAACTCGACAGATATTCATTGTGATATTGCGTGCATTCCGCCCACCGAGGAGCGCAATTATTACACCCTTATGACAATGGGTATGGGCGCGCACCTTATGAGCATTCCACCCGAGCTGGACGAGGACGAATACGGTCGTGCCGAGCTGCTTATCTGCCTGCCGCCCGACTGGAAGGTCGGCGAAAACGGCAACGAGTGGTTCTGGCCGATTCGACTGCTTAAAGAACTGGCGCGGCTGCCTATCAACTCCGATACGTGGCTCGGTTGGGGGCATAGCGTGGATAACCGCTCGCGCTATGCGGAAAACACCGATTTGTGCGGCGCCTTGCTGCTTTACCCCGAGGACGTTGAGGACGGCGCGGAAAAATGCGTTCTGCCCTCGGGCGATACGGTAAACTTTTTCGAGGTTATCCCGATATATCGCGGCGAAATGGCATATAAAGTCGACAACGACACCCACGCTCTGTTGGAGAAAATGTCGAATGTCAATCATATTGTGGATATTAACCGTCCCGAATGCTGCCCCGCGTATGCCTCCGATGACAGCTTGCTGATTGATTTGGTTGAAAACCATTCCAAGAAAATCACCGAGAAAAAGCTCCCGCTTGAGCCGATCAACGGCTGCAATCACATCGCGATATTTATGCGTTGGTGTATCGAGCACGACCTTGTCGCGCCCGAATTTCACAAGTATTGCCAGGACGTGATTGATGGGGTTCTTGACGGCACTAAAACCGATATTCGCGAGTTCATTATGGAATACTTTCATGGCGCGTTGGAGAAGCCGCAGTTCTCCTTTGTCGGCGCGGCGTTCGCGCACTACTACTATAATTGGGGTGACTGTGACGAGCCGCCGTTTTTCCCCGCAGACGTTGACGATTATGCCGAGAAATACTTCGGAACGGAGAAATACAACTCCGAGGAATTTCAAGACGAGGCATATCTTTTCGTGCCGTTTGACGAGGATTATTATCAAGGCTTGTCGAAATATATAGACCGCGCGTTCTTCAAGGGATTTTTCCCAAACTTCGCGTCCTATCAGTACGATTTGTCGATGGATCTGGTGAAGGCTGTCGGTGAAAAATTCGGTATTTCGGGTATTGTTCCGAACTTCCCCGAGGATTTGCCGCGCGACCTGAAAAAAGCCGTGGCAGACGCTCGGGACAAGGACTACGCTCCGCTGTTGCTGATAATCAACGATGAGGAATCCGTAACTTCACCGGAAGATCTGGAAAACCTTCTCGAAAGCGCGTTAATTCCGATGCTTGAAACTATCGCGATAATGAAAATCCCCACGCGCGATTTGCTGGTCTGGGCAAAGGAGCACTTCACCGCCGCAGAGCCGTTCGGGATCCCCGAAAACGAAAATCTGGACGAACTTGACCGTCTCTGTACAGAAAAGCTTGGCGGAATTCCGTGCGTACTGACATTTGACGAAAAACGCTCCACACTGTTTATGCCGGTGGGAGAAGGACGTCACATCTGCTTTATCGGCGATGGAATCGTTATGGAATCGGAATAATCGGAGTAATCTGCCGAATTATTTATGATAAGGGATAAGGGGGTATACGGTGAAAAGAATTGCAGCGGTTATTGCGGCAGTTATGCTGTGCCTTTCGGGGTGCGGCTATGAGGACGCGACCTATCGTCCCGCGTATTTTGACGATGAAAGCTCCTCAATAGATAGGAATGTTCCCGAACCTGCACGTTCCACATCAAGCGTTGCTTCATCGTCTGTATCGCACAGCCCGCTGCTCACCGCGCCCGACCCCGAAATAGCGCTCACTACGCGTTCCTCATACAACGAGCTAACTTTCACTGTGGAGGGTGTTTATTCCGCCGGGAAGTTCTACACCGTGGACATTTCGGGCAAAAAATCCGCCGACCAAACCGCCGTTCCCGATGACAAGACCACCTATGTAAACGGAGTGCTGTATGGGGATTTTCGCCTGAAATCAAGTCTGCGCGGCGAACTAACAGGTCTTGTGAATCTCGAAATTCCACGGGACGACAAATTCCTGATAATGAACAGCGTCACGGAAAATCTTACCTACGGCTGTGAAGTGATCTCCAATTACCGACAATTCGGCGCGGCGGAGTATCCCGATATAATCGAGCTGGATTTCTACATCAACGGCGAACTGGAAGTACCGCAGTATTCGCGGTTTTTCGCGGTAATAAACAACGAGATAACCGAAATACTTGTGTACGAAAACGATGCGCCCTCCACTCCGCGCGGCTCTCATCTCGAACCAAAAAGCGCCGGACGAATGATTCAGCATTTAACGATCTCCGATGGCCGTCCGGATTCGTATGAAATAGCTAAGTATGAATACATCTACGATTTGGAAAACCACCGCCTGAACCGCAAACGAGTGCGGTTCTACGGGTGGCAATATGACTAAAACCTCGGGCTGACCGCTCGGGGTTTTCCGTTTTATGGTGATTTTTTCCATATCGGATAACCGCCGATAATTTGGAAAAGATATATCCGAAATGATACAAAGGAGCGGATTATATTGAAGAAATTATTGTCGTTTTTTGTATGTATTGCATTTATTTTGGGAATTTCCGTGCCGGTTCGGGCGGAATCGACAGTCCCCGCCGGAAAGGCGAAAATCCTTATTGAGGCGGAAACGGGACAGGTTCTGTACTCCCAGAACGCAGATATGAAGCTGCCGATGGCGTCCGTAACAAAGGTTATGTCGCTGCTGTTGTGGGCTGAAGCGATCGACCGCGGCGAGCTTTCCCTTGAGGACAAGGTAAAGGCATCGTCCTATGCGAGCGAAACGGAGGGTTCGGTAATATGGCTTGAACCCGGCGAAGAAATGACCGCCGCAGAGCTGATAGAGGCGGTAATCATCTCCTCGGCGAATGACGCGTGCATTGCGTTAGCGGAGCATTTATCGGGCAGCGAGGCGCAGTTTGTAAAGCAGATGAACCGCCGCGCCGCCGAGCTTGGAATGTCCTCCACGCGCTACACCAACTGCGTGGGCTTTGATGACAGCGGGCATTACACCACTGCGCGGGACATTGCCGTCTGCACAGCGGAGCTTATGAAACACGATGTCTACCGCGGCTGGATGCTTACATGGCTGGACTACCTGCGCGGCGGAAAAACACAGCTTGTAAACACCAACAAGCTGGTGCGCTCCTACAACGGGATACTCGGCGGAAAAACGGGAACGACCGACAACGCGGGCTGTTGTCTTACCGTCTGCGCGGAACGCTCGAATATGCGTCTGGTGGCGGTGACTTTGGGCTGCGATGACGATGACGAGCGATTCTCCTCGGCGAAGGAATTGCTGGATTACGGTTTCAATTCATTCGAGCGTTTCACGCCCGAGGTGGATTATTCGCAGCTCAAACCCATCAAAGTGACTCACGGTGCTGAGCGCGAAGTCGACCCGATAATCAAAAATCAGGGAATCGACTGTATGATAAAAAAAGGCAGAGCCTCCGATATTAAGTATGAGTACACGTTTGTGGAGGGCTGCGAAGCGCCCGTTTCGGCGGGGCAATTCCTCGGGGAATATCTGGTGACTTTGGATGGTGCGGAGGTGTTCCGCTCGGAGATCGTTGCCGAAAAGGACATTCCCAAAATGAGTTTCTGGAGATGCCTGCAAATGATATTCCGGGAAATTTTCACAAAATAATCCCGCATATTTTTCCTTTTAACTGCAAGAATATAATTGCTGAGCGTGATAAAACGAGAAGGGATTGATGCGAATGAAAAAGGCGGTCGTTATTTTGGGGATTGCCGCGATTCTGGCGATGATAGCGGGGGCGATACCGCGCGCGGTGGAAAGCAGCACACCAGTGGTAGAAACGTTGTACGCGGAAATGCGAAGCTATGCCGAAACGGTAACCGGAAGCGGCGAGCTGTCATATTCGGGACAGCACTCCATAACATCGGCTCTGCCGTTGGTTATAGAGAAATTTGATGTTTCGGAGGGTGATATTGTGTCGGTCGGGGATACCATCGCGACTGTTGACAGGGAGTCCTCCGCCGCGCTGATAGAAAGCCTGGGGCAAGTCAAGGCGCTGGCTGTTGCAGCGGCGAATCTCTCCACAGCGGTGTCGCTGCTGCCCGAAAGAATAACCTCCGACTGCGCGGGGCGGGTAATCTCCACGGGCGGCAGCGGCAGAGCAATTCAAAGCGGATACAGCATTGCGACAGTCGCGCAAACGGAGGACCTTACCGTAACAGCCGCCGTAAGCGAGCTTGACATCGCGAAGGTTTCCGAGGGGCAAAAGGTGAATTTCACACTTGCCGCCTACCCCGATGACGTGTTCGCCGGTACGGTATCGAAAATCTCCGAGGCGGCGCGCAATCAGTACAACGGCGCGGTATTGGAAACGGTAGTTGACGTGACAATAACCCCCGACTCGACAGATGAACGGCTTAAATCGGGGCTTTCCGCAGATGTTGAGATACTGCTTTCCGAGCCGCGCCGAATATGTGTGGTGCCGTATACCGCCATCGCTCAAGATGAAATGGGCGAATATGTGTATGTATATGAGGACGGCAAGGCGGTGCGGCATGATATATTCACCGGAGCAGAGTTTGCGGACGGCGCGGAGGTGCGAAAAGGCATAACCGAAACGGACATAATCTTCAAAAATCCCGGTGAAATAAGCGAAAAAACCCGAATAAGAATAGCGGAGGATAATTAATGACTACACTTATCAACATATTCAGAAGCCGCACACGCTCACTGCTGACAATGGCGGGAATCGCCGTTGGAGTGTTCGCGGTGGTTTTGATTTCCACGGTAGGCTCGGTGGGCACCGCCGAGGTAAGCCGAACGCTGCTTACAATGGGTGTGGACACTCTGCTTATTCAAACGGCTGACAACGCCGTTTCGGTAACGCTTGACGATTCCGATATCTCCGCTGTTCGGAGTATTGACGGCGTAAGCGCGGTAATGCCGCTGATGGCGAGTATCACCGAGGCGAAAATGATAAACTGTCACTCCGGTTCGGGATACGGCTCAAACTCGGGGCGGCGACTGGAAAGTTATGTTTGGGGAGTTGACAAGTCCGCCGATAATCTGATTTCCCTCACCGCAAAATACGGCCGCCTGATAAACAATTCCGACACTGCCGCGCGCAACAAGGTCTGCGTGATAGACGAGCAATTCGCAATCGAAACATACGGCAGAGGAAACATTGTCGGAAAAACGTTGTCAATGTTCCTCGGCGGAAAATATCACGAGTTCGAGATAGTAGGCATAGCGCATTCGGGGCTTTCCTCTCTTCAGGGAATGTTGACGAACATAATGCCGGGATTTATGTATATCCCAATCACGACAATGCAGCAGCTATGCGGACGAACGACCTATGACAAAATCGCCGTGAAGCTCAGCGATTCGAACTCCGATTCGGCGATTGTAAAATCCATAACGGGTATGCTCGACGAGGTTAACGAGTGTACCGATGGTTACACCTGCAACAATCTGCTGTCGCAAAAGCGGCAGCTCGATGATATTCTGTCGATAGTCACAACGGCTTTGTCGCTTGTCGCGGGGATTTCGTTGGTGGTTTCGGGAATTTCGGTAATGACAACTATGATGATGAGCGTCAACGAACGCACGCGCGAAATCGGGATCAAAAAATCCATCGGCGCGAAAAGCCGCAATATTTGCGCGGAATTCCTTGCGGAAAGCGTCACGCTGACCTTGATCGGCAGCGCGGCGGGAATCGGCGCAGGGCTGCTGCTGTCATTTGCGGGCTGTCTGATATTGGGGCTGCCGTTTACGGTGAACGTGGTGTCGCTGTTGGTATCCGCGCTTGCAGCGGCGGCAATCGGAGCGGTGTTCGGCGCGTACCCGGCTGTCAAAGCCGCCAAAATGCACCCGGCAGAGGCATTGAGAACCTAAACAATACCGCCCCGCAAAACGAATGCGGGGCGGTATATTCATGTTTCCTTAGATTTCGCCCGCTTTTGCGGCAAACTCATCAATTGCGTTTTCGTCCTCCGGGGACTTGAGGCAATACTTTTTGAGGTGAAAACTGATCGGCGAAAAGCTGCGGGAGTTAAGCCAATAAGTAACCTGCGTCCGCCAGAAATCTATGTTTTTCTCGGTCTGGCGGCAAAGCGTGTCCGTAATCGCGGAGGTCGAAATCTTATACACCTCGTCCGCCGCGTATTTGATTCCGCAGTCGAGCGCGGTCGCAGCAGAACGGAACTCACGATTGTGAACGCGCACATACTCCATAACGGTAAGAATCCGCGAGATGCGTTCGCTCGGTTCGTTGTTTCCGGTCATCTTAAACTCGCTCAGCTGCTCCATCATTTCAAGTGAGCCGTCCGCGTAAACCGATACGCTAAACACATTCACGGGAGCGTCTCCGCGCGCCTGTGTAAACATATTCCCTTCCAAAGACCTGACAAGCTCCACGCTGCCGTCTTTGTACACAAACATCGTATAGCTGCTTAAAATCGGCGAATCATTCATATAACCGTCCCCCTAATCTACTTATCCTCAAGATTCTTCAACGCTCTCATTTCATCGCGATTTACCTGAATCTTTCCGTCCTTGATAACCTTAACTTCCTCTTTGTTTATTGTAATCGGAACATCGGGCTTTTTGTCGAGCTTAACCTTCAGAATACCCGTAAGCAGATTGGTTTCGATGACAGTTCCGCGCCCTTCGGGGGTTTCGACATACGCTCCGTATTTCGGAGTGGTGCGCAAAAAGTCCTCATAGCAGTTCTGCTCGTATTTCAGACAGCACATAAGCCGCCCGCAAGTTCCCGAAATCTTTGTGGGATTCAGCGACAGCGACTGCTCCTTTGCCATCTTGATGGACACGGGCTGAAACTCCCCCAGGAAACTCGCGCAGCAGAAAGGTCTTCCGCAGATTCCCAAGCCGCCGAGCATTTTCGCCTCATCGCGAACGCCGATCTGCCGCAGCTCGATACGCGTGCGGTAAATCCCCGCCAAATCCTTTACAAGGTCGCGGAAATCCACTCTGCCGTCCGATGTAAAATAAAACAGTATCTTGCTGCCGTCAAATGTGTAATCGATATCGATCGGCTTCATATCCAGCTTATGCGCGCGGATTTTCTCCGAAAACGTGCGCATAATTTCCTTTTCCTTGACGGCATTCTCTTTAAGCTGATTCAGATCCTTTTCGTCCGCCTTGCGGATTATGGTCTTAAGCGGCGAAACAAGTCCGCTTTCGGGGAAATCGCGGTTCGCGAGGACTATCTCGCCGCACTCAACGCCGCGCGCGGTTTCCACGATAACCTTATCACCGTGGCGGAAATTCACGCCGCCCGGCGAGAAATAATACACCTTGCCCACGTCCTTAAACCGAACCCCGATAATTTCCACCTTCGGCTCGTTCTCGTTTATTTCCCGATTGAACACGTCCGCCGCCTTAACAGCGTTATTGTCCGGGAAGTCGGTCTTGGGGCGGCGGCGAAAACCGTCCTGTCGGCGATTGTTTCCGCCGTTATAGCCGCCGTTGCCGCTATTCCCGCCGTTATTTTGATTCCCCTTTTTGGGGGCTATTTTTTCCGTAAAATAATCGTTTTCCATAATAACTCCTATCTAGATGGCAAATTCAAAACCACGCAGGTGAAATCCGCAATGCGGATTTCACCTGCGTTCGCTGAGCGTCACGGCACACCGCTTCGCGGTATGCCGCGCCGCTCGCGTTTTGAATTTGCACTTCTCCCCGGCAGCTTGATTTGAATTATTGCGCTCCTGAACTGAATCCCAATAGCTTGACAAAATTCGGGAAATGGGCGTCTCGGTGCAGCTATCAACCATCAACCGTCATTACCCTTGATACGAAGTACGCGCCCGTAAGTCCCAGATTCAGATTATAAATTTCGTTGCGCTGAACCTCGAATACCGCGTCCAACATATTCAAAATCTCCGCCTCGGTGAAGTTATCGGCGATTTTTCGGGATTCCTTCTTTCCGAAATATTCCGCTTCACAGCCGAATTTCAGAGCCATCGCGTCACGGAACAGATTTACAAGATAATCCATAATCTCGCCAAATTCCGCGCGGTTGGACTGGTGCTTGGCAAGCGCGCCGCCCGCGGTGACAAAATCCCGCGCGCCGATTGCCGCAGCTACGGTTCGCGCCGCGCCGATAAGCTCGCCCTCAGAGCCGTCCAATCCGCCGCACTTTCCGATATTTCCGGAGAACATCTCCGCCAACGACCTTGCCTTTGCGGAATCCATACCGCTGTCCAGCAAATACCGTTCGCATTCATCAACAGACGTGTCGGGGACTTCAAACTCCGTCACGCGCGACATGATCGTTTCGGGGATTATCGCGGTGTTTTCACAGGTAAAAATAAAGCGCAAATGCGGCGCAGGCTCCTCAATCAGCTTCAGGAGAGCGTTCAAGTGCCGCGACAGCATTGTATCGCACTCCTCAAACACGTAAATTTTCATCTTGCCGCTGATAGGAAGAACCACTACATCGCGCAGCACATCGCTTAATGGGTCCATCAGGTACTTCCCGCCGCACTGCCGCTTAACGAAGATTACATCGGGGTGGGCATCGTTCTCAATGCTGCGGCAAACAGAGCAATGTCCACAGTCTCGTTCCGGGCACAGGAAAAGCTGCGCCGTGTATCGCGCGAGAGTTTTCCGACCGCTGCCCGAATGTCCCGAGAACATTATCGCGTGCGGAAGCCTGCCTTTCGCGGCGATTTCGTCCAGATGACGCTTAAGTGTGTCTTTTCCATATAGTTTCATTTTTTCACCCGCCTGTGAATTTGCGCGGCTTTTACAGCCCTGTTTATATTATACATCATTTTATCGGGAAAATCAAGCGGTTTTTGAATTTATACTAATTCGCAATCGTAGTATAGACAAGATTTGCGGCAAGGTCGCGTCTAGCGCAAGGACGAATGAACGCTACGCGTTCAACCTAGCGACGCAGGCGTACTGTATGTATCAGAGGACGTTCCGTCCTCTTGCAAGGAGCGTTGACGCGGCGATAGGCGCGAGATTGACGCAAAGATGTCTATACGTAGATTGTGAATTAGTATTATGACCGATTACAAGAGAATTTCCCGTGCGGTTTTTGGGCGATAATCCGATTTGTGGTTCGGCAGTTAGTCATAACTACGTTAAAATACACAAAAATTCCGATAAAATTTCTACATTTTTTCACTTGATTTTTTCTGAAAATATGATACAATATAGATAGAACCCAAGTGGTTGAATAATTTCAGGAGGTACATACCAATGGCATATCAGATTTCAGATGAGTGCATTTCTTGCGGAGCTTGTGCAGAGGGCTGCCCTGTAAGCGCTATTTCCGAGGGTGACGGCAAGTACGTTATCGACGCGGATACTTGCGTTGACTGCGGCGCTTGCGCAGGAACCTGCCCTGTAGGTGCTCCTCAGGCAAACTAATTTCATTGCTTAAACAAATAAGCCTCCAAAGTGAAAACTTTGGGGGCTTATTTATTTTGTTTCTGTTGCCCGCTGTTTCTAATGCCGAAAGCAAAATATCTTCTGATAAAATTTGTCAATCGATAATGTTGCTAGTTTGGGGTTTCTGCCTACTCTTTGCTCCTTTACATAAAAATAGAGCGCATGGATTAAATTTTCTATACGCTCTGACGCTGTGTAACTATTTCATTACTATTGTAGTAATAGCTGGTAAACACACTTGGAATTGTCAATATCCCAATTCCTCATTGACTAAAACCACTTCAAATTCACCTGTCATTGGTTTACCCCATAAGACAGAAAGTCCTCGGCAAATTCTTTCCGGACTCTTACAATCATAACATTTATCACCTTTAATTGCACAAGGGGTTTTTGCACCAACTCTTTTTGCATTCAAGGGCGAAGCCACATTTCTAGAACGATATAAGGCACTGTCATAATCTTTTTCCAATTTATTTTTACCGATTATCAAATATACTTTCTTATGGCCATAAAAAATAGAAGCCACTCGATTACAATTACCGTCAATGTTTATTATTTCGCCTGTTTCCGCCAATCCGTTTACAGAAGATATGTATATTGCCGCTTTATTAGCTGCAACCCTGACTTCCGCACTTGTTTTTCCTACCGGTATCCTTTGATGCCAAAATACTGTGTTATGGCTTTGGAGTGTTTCAAATAACTTCATCTGTTCAAGTGTTACTGAACCCCCAAAACCGACTGTCTGATTATCAATTTGCACATCTAAATATTTTACAGCTTCAGCAGCTGTTTCAAAGATTGTTACTGCATATCCCCTATCTTTCAAATTTTTTTCAACAATTGAGAAATCCATTTATTTTTTGCCCTTTCTGCTAAACACAAATTTTGATTTATACTTCTACTATAACCGATATGTCGGCTGACTGAAAAGAAAAAGGCGCTGTATCACGATCGCCATGCGGCTTTCGCGATACAGCGCGTCTTAAATGAACGTCCAAATCAAACAACAAACGCTATGGAACTCGGCAGTTTCACCCAATCGCGGCAGTGAGCCTGAACGTATTATCGCTCGGTTTACCGTCCCGTATCGTGCTGGATACCGATATTTCCGCGTTTTCCGCCTTGTCAATCCGCCCGGATCGAAATCGCCAAAGCCTGCCCTGCGCCTCTCCCCGAATGCGGGACTTTGCACCCACGGTTGTGACAGCTGAAAATCAAAGTGATTTTCGGCGCTTATGACCTGACTTTCTCAAAACTCACGTTTTGACTCGGCAATGAACAAATCCGTTTCCCGCAAACCGCGACATTCCCGATAATGAGCAAATTCGCGAATCCACATCTTTATTCACTTTTATTGTACACTATTTTTCGGCAAATGTCAAGTGTTTTCGGTAATTTTTTTTCTTGAATGGAACAAGTTTTTTCTTACTTCGGTTAATCGGCTCAATTTGTGTAAAAATCCCGAAAAATTTCTAAATCCCTTGACATTTTCGGGAAAAAGTTGTAGAATAATAGAGAGTAGGGAAAATCTCTGCCAATAGAGCCTCTCTAAAAATGATTTTGATTCAAACAAGATTTTTAGAGATGCCCCGAATATCGACAGGACGTTTGTATAGTCCGTCGGAAAGGAATTCACATTATGAAAATCACATTGAAAAACGGAGAAGTTAAGGAATTTGACGCGGGAATTTCCGCGTTTGACGCCGCACGGGAGCTTGGTCTGGCTAAGACCGCCTGCGCTGCCGAAATCAACGGCAAGGTCTGCGATATGCGCACCGCGCTTACCGAGGGCTGCACGCTGAATATCCTCACCTTTGAGGACGAGCAGGGTCAGAGAGCGTTCAATCACACCGCCTCTCACGTTCTGGCACAAGCCGTTAAGCGTCTGTTTCCGAATACCAAGCTGGCGATCGGGCCGGCAATCGAGAACGGATTTTACTATGATTTCGACACCGAAGAGCCGTTCACCGTTGAAACCCTCTCGAAAATCGAGGCGGAGATGAAGAAGATCGTCAAGGAGAGTATCAAGCTGGAACAATTTGAGCTTTCTCCCGATGAAGCGATAAAATACCTTGAAGAGCAAGGCGAACCGTACAAGGTCGAGCTTTGCAAGGAGCACGCCGACAAGGGCGAGCCTATCTCGTTCTACAAACAGGGCGACTTCACCGATTTGTGCGCGGGTCCGCACCTGATGAGTACGTCCTCGGTTAAAGCGTTTAAGCTCACCTCGGTGACAGGCGCGTATTGGCGCGGCTCGGAAAAGAACAAAATGCTTACTCGAATCTACGGCTGCGCGTTCCCGAACAAGGAAGCTCTGAACGAACATCTGGAGCGTGTTGAAGAGGCGAAAAAACGCGACCACAACAAGCTCGGACGTGAGCTTGAATATTTCACCACCGTTGACTATATCGGACAAGGCTTGCCGATACTTCTTCCGAAGGGCGCGAAAGTCATTCAAATCATGCAGCGTTGGGTTGAGGACGAGGAAGCCAAGCGCGGCTGCCTGCTCACCAAGACACCGTATATGGCAAAGCGTGAGCTGTATAAAATTTCGGGGCACTGGGATCACTATCTGGACGGAATGTTCGTTCTCGGCGACCCTGCAGACGAAACCAAGGAGTGCTTTGCGCTCCGTCCGATGACTTGTCCGTTCCAGTATCAGGTGTTCCTGAACCGTCAGCGTTCCTACCGCGATTTGCCGATGAGATTAACGGAAACCTCTACCCTGTTCCGCAACGAGGATTCAGGCGAAATGCACGGTCTTATCCGTGTTCGTCAGTTCACAATTTCCGAAGGGCATTATATTCTCCGCCCCGAACAGCTCGAAGATGAGTTTAAGGAGTGCCTTGACCTTGCAAAATATATGCTTGGCACTGTTGGAATGCTCGAAGACTGCACATTCCGCTTTTCGCAGTGGGACCCCGCAAATCCCAAGAACAAGTACGAGGGTACGGCAGAGCAGTGGGAAACAGCGCAGAACGCAATGGAAAAAATCCTCAAAGATTTGAACGTTGAATATACCGTGGGAATTGACGAGGCAGCGTTCTATGGACCTAAGCTGGACATTCAGTACAGAAATGTTTTCGGCAAGGAAGATACCATTGTTACCCTTCAGATCGATATGCTGCTTGCTCAAAAGTTTGGTATGGAATATGTTGACGTTGACGGAACAAAGAAGAATCCGTATATCATTCACCGTACCTCTCTCGGATGCTATGAGAGAACCCTCGCTTATCTTATCGAGAAATACGCGGGCGCGCTGCCGTTGTGGCTGTCGCCCGAGCAGGTGAGAATCCTGCCCGTTACGGACAGAGCAAAGGAATACGGCGAGAAGATTGCCGCAGAGCTTGACAAATACGGAATCCGCGTAACCGTGGACAACCGCAACGAGAAGATCGGTTACAAGATTCGCCAGGCGCAGTTGGAGAAGATTCCGTATTTCTTCATTGTCGGCGACAAAGAGGTCGAGGACAACACTGTTTCGCTGCGTTCGCGCAAGGACGGCGATTTGGGCGCGTCTCCCACAGATGAGGTAATCGCAAAAATCGTCAAGGAGAACGCGGAAAAGACAAGATAACAATATAATTTTTAGTTGTCGGTTATTTGGGCTATAACTCTAATCTGCTGTTTGGGGCGCGAGTTTAGCACGTTATAACCAAAACAACCTACCGGTAACTAGTGCAAATTGCGAAAGCGAGCGGCGCGGTGCACGCGCAGCGTGAACCGTGACGCTCGGCTAGTCGACATCGCCTGCGGCGATGTCGACGATTCGCAATTTGCTTTTAAGATAAGGAGTATAGAATGGCTGACGAAAAGGAACAGGGTTATGAATGGCTGGAGGATATGAAGAACTTCAACAAGGAGTTGGAGGCGCGTATCCTGGAGGCGAATCAAGATGAAACCAAGCTCAAGTGGAGCAAGCTGCTGCCCGATTTAATGGCGGCAGAGGTGCTTATGATAGGGCAATATACGGAGGAGTCGGTAAACGGCGAGAAGCATCTGAATATTTTGATGATGCAGAAAGACGGAAGAGTTGCCGTGCCGTTCTTCACCTCCCCCGAACGGATAAGCGTATTCGTAAAGCAGAATCAGACGCAGTTTGACGTGATGAAAATCAATACGGTAAACTTCTTCCGCTCGGTTATGGGCAAGGTAACCGTGATGAATCCGCTGACCCCGTATTCACGCGTGTTCTCGCCGTTTGAGATGACGATACTCGTGGAGGAGAACAAGGACAAGGCGCCAAAGCCCGAAGAATAATTGAGCGTATTCGCGGCTTTCTTGCCGATCTGAAATTTTTTGATAGGAGTCTTACTATTGAATAATAACAATTTACTCAGCATAATCGTCCCGTGTTATAACGAGGAAGAGAGCGTTCCGCTGTTTTACGCGGAGGCGATAAAACAGGACAAGTTCTTCGCCGACAAGGGCGTGGAGGTTGAATTTATTTTCGTGAACGATGGTTCGCGCGATAAAACGGTCGAGGCAGTGAAAAATCTCCGCGAACAGGACGAACGCGTGCATTTGGTGTCGTTTTCGCGCAATTTCGGCAAGGAAGCGGCAATCTATGCGGGATTTGAACGAGCGCGCGGAGATGTCGTTGTGCTGATGGACGCGGATTTGCAAGACCCGCCCGCTCTGCTGCCCGAGATGTACTCTCACATTGAAGAGGGATACGATTCCGTGGCGACAAGGCGCGTTGACCGCAAGGGCGAACCTCCTATCCGCTCGTGGTTCGCGCGGCGGTTCTACGGGCTGATGAACAAAATCTCCACGGCGGACATCGTGGACGGCGCACGCGATTACCGTATGATGACGCGGCAAGTTGTGGACGCGATTCTCGATATGAAAGAGTACAACCGCTTTTCCAAAGGGATTTTCGGTTGGGTGGGATTCAAGACCAAATGGCTGGAATACGAGAATATCCAACGCGCGGCGGGCGAAACAAAATGGTCGTTTTGGAAGCTGTTTCTCTACTCTCTTGACGGGATTATGGCGTTCTCAACCGCGCCGCTTGCCATTCCGCTGATTATGGGAATCGTGATGTGCGCGGCGACACTGGCTCTGTTGATCGTAACAATCGTTCAGGCGGTTGTGGGCAATCCGCTATATTTACTGTTCCTGCTGCTTACCGTGATGACGTTCATCGGCGGGGTGATTCTCGGGTGTATGGGAATCGTGTCGCTGTATCTCTCCAAGCTGTACCTTGAGGGCAAAAACCGCCCGAAGTACCTTGTCAAAGAGGAGTTCTGACTATGAATGAACCGAACAACCAAAACAACGGCATATATGAGGGCTATATCCCGCCGGCGATTAACCCGAACAAGGTCGAAAAAACCTCACGGAAGAAGATTCTCGTATGGCTGATTGTTCCCGGAATGTTGGCGATTGTGTTTGTTGTCGCGGCATTCGCGTTATTTTACAATACCATAACAGGCGGATTCCGCGCGAGAAATATCGAAGTTGAATACTCAACAAATCCGCCTTATTGGAACGTTTACGGACGTGAAATCAATGGAACGACGGAGAAAACGCTCAAGGGCGGTGTGTTCGAGATAGAGGTTAAAGGTGATGGCGAGGGTTCGCTGAGAATCGAAATCACCGATACCGAAGGCGAGGAGACTTTGCTGAACAAGGCATTTCCACATTCGGAGAGCCTCACCGTGAACACGGGCGGCAAAGAGGTAGAATTCAAGGTTACCGCATTCGATTTCTCGGGGCATTTTCTGATTCACGAAGAGTATTATTGATAATTGTAAAAAGGTGTTGACAAATCAAGATTGGTGTGGTATAATATAAGTGACAGAGAAAGTGCTAGTATATCCATTCGGTCACAAAATAATCCCCCTGAGCCGGCAAGCATACAGGGGGATTTTTGTGTATCGCTGTGCTTTTTACCGGCGACCGTCTCCGTCAAGCCACTTACAGATCAGCTCAACAAGCAAACCCGCTTCGACGGAAGTCAATAGTGCTAGTAATAACTCCACTCGAATCACCTCCCTTCAAAAAATTCCGGGAGTGCCGGTAAGTATATTATACCACTTTCGACATAATTTGTCAATATCCGCGCCGATCAAGCGCGGATATTGTTTTCAGCTTATTTTCACAAAACCCCTTGACAAATCCACAAAATCGGTTTATACTGTATATATAGGGTATTAACACCATATAAACGAGGGAACAGAATGAAGATTATACAAAACAGCGATGTGCCGATTTACAAGCAGATTGCTGCGCAATTTAAGGAGCAGATAATGAGCGGCGAAATCACCGAGGGCGAGTATCTGCGGTCAATACGCGGACTGGCGCGCGACCTGAAAATCAGCGTGATAACCACTATGAAAGCGTATGAGCAGCTATCGGACGAGGGACTCATCTCGCCGGTTCACGGCAAAGGGTACATCGTCAATCCGCAAGACCGCGAAATGGTTCGTGAACAGCATCTGCGGCTGTTGGAACAGCACCTGCAAAACGCAATCGAATCCGCGAAGCTGGCGGGGCTTTCACAGGACGAGCTGATTCGGATGATCAACGTGCTTTATGATGTTTAGGAGGGATATTTATGCTTATTTATTCACAGGACAAAAAGAATGTTATTGACGCAAGACTGTTGGAGGTTCAGCGGACAATCGGCGGCAAAAATGACGCGAAATACGCGATTATAGCTTTCGGAGAATCAACCGGACAAGTAATCGCGGCGAAGTTCGCGGACGAAAAGACCGCACTGGACGCTTTGGAAAAGGCATTCCAAGCGTTTGAGCTTGGCGCGAAAACATACCGATTCTGAATCACGAGGAAAGTAAAATGGAAAATATCCTGACTGTAAAGGGACTCACCAAAAAATACTCGAAATTCACATTGGGAAAGCTGGATTTCGAGCTGCCTAAGGGCTTTTCTACCGTGCTTATCGGCGCGAACGGCGCGGGTAAAACTACCCTCATCGATGTGCTGTGCGGAGTGATCGGAAGCAGCGGCGGCGAGGTGAACTATTTCGGTGAGAACGCGGATATCGATTCCGCCGAGATTCGCGAGCGTATCGGCTATTGCGCCGCCCAGAACTTCTTCCCCGCGATGTGGAAGCCTCGCGATATTGCTGCGGCAATGTCCATAGCCTATCGGAAATTCGACCGCGAAAAATTCAGCCGCCTGTGCAATGAATTAAATGTTGACGCGGAATCAACCAAGAAAGCCCGCTCGATATACAAACAATCCGATGGAAACAAAATGCGTCTTGCGCTTGCGGCGGTGTTCGCGCGGGATACCGACCTGCTTGTACTGGACGAGCCGGGCAGCTCGCTCGACCCGCTTATGCGCGACCGCCTCTGCGACCGCTTCCGCGAGTATCTGGACGAGGGCAACGGCGAAAAGTCCATATTGTTCTCCTCGCACAATATCTCCGATATGGAGAATGCCGCCGACTACGCGATATTTATGGATACGGGGCGAATCATCGAGCGCGGCTTTATCGAGGACTTGAAAGAGAAGTATATCATAATACGCGGCGATTCGACGGATTTCGACAAGGCGAAACCGCTGTTGCTCTCCCATAGCGCGAACAAGACCGCGTTTTCGGGGCTTGCGCTCTCCAAAAACGCGGCGCGTCTGGAGGAGCTGGGCGCAGTGTGTGAGCGTCCGACTCTCGGAAATCTCAGCGTGGAACTGCTAAAACAGGCAGAAGCTGCCCACAAGGCGGAGGAAACACGATGAACGGATTCAAATCGTATAGGCTGTTCACGGGGAAGTCCGTGATACTTATGATCGAGATTCTTTTGGCGGCAGCATTCGCATGTATAGCTGCGGCGCGAATTGTAATCGCGTGCAGCGGCGATATTGAGGTTTGGGACTTTCTGCGTTTTATCGGGGAGGTTATGTGGATCTCGTGCATTTTTGTCGTAATGTGCTGGCTATTCAACGCAAACCTGAGATCCTCCCCGGGATACAGATTCTTCCACTCCCTCCCGAACGCGTCATCTGATTTCAAACGCGCCTTATTAACGGCGGACATCTATCTGCTTATCGGCACGGCGATATTCGCCGCAGCGGAACTTCTATTGTTCGGAAATACCTCTCAGATGTTTGTGGGGTTGACTTTGTTTATGTTAGGCTGGATAAATCTGTTCGGAAATATGGGTATGTGGTTTCGTACAATTCCATTCTATGTGGTTGGATTTATGGAGGGATTTCTGAACGGCATAACGGACGGCGAGGAGATTCCCGATGAGATTAAACTCGTGATGTTTGCCGTATGCGCGGTGTTCTGCGCTGTCGGGGTTTTGTACAGCACAATCAACACCAAAAGGATTTGGGAGAGGGAGAAGTAATGGACTTCCACACATAAATCCAAAACCCGTTCGTTCTGTAATCGAAATCTGTGGAGGCATAGCCGGATGTATAATGACTGTAAAAAAATGATAAAATTACTGTCTGAACTTTTATATGTTTATTCTGTCCAATGCAGATACTGTAATAATATATTTGAATATACGGTTGAAACTGCTGATACCGATATGTTAAGCTGCTATTGCGGCAGCGTCTATTCACCAAGTGATAAGCAGTTAGTTATTGCGCCATTAACAACAGAAGAAATTTATAGTGGACAATCGGGGCGTTTAGATAAAAGAATAAACACGATTTCTCCGGGGCATGGTTATAAATTTTGTAGTGCTGGTGTCTGCCCATTCTGTGGAGGACTTGACATACAAAGTCCCCAAAAAAGACAGTCTATAAAAGATTATATCAAATTTCACCCCAATACTCTTGTAATATATATTGATGGAACCATTCGATTATTAAAAGAAGAATTAGAGGCATTGGAAGCAAGCCAAAAGTGAATTGTGAATCAAATAAGGAGAAATAAGATGCTCGGGATTAAGTACATATTTAACAGCCTCAAGCGAAAACGCGTCATTATGCTTATCGGTTCGTTGTTCGGAATCGCGGTTTCCGTGTTTTCGTTTGTGTTCCACGAAGAGCTTGGCAGTGAAGATTACATATACCCCAAAGCGTTCCTCGCGTTTACGGCGTGGTTCTTTGTGACGCTCACGGTGATAAACGGCTGCTGCGACCTCTCGCAAAACAAGCTCGTGCCGTCCCTGCCTATCGCGCGGGAACTGTACACCAAATCAATGCCGACGTTCATTTCGGTTGTTTCCGCAGCGATTACGGCGGTGTTTATCGGCGCATACTTTCTGTTTCTGGGAATTATCGGCGCGGAATCGGTTCAATTCGCGGATACTCTGATTATATTCGGAACTGTGTGCGGAACGTTTTTATTAGGTTCGCCGATCATTATGCGTTTCTCGCTCAATGGAATCGCCGTGTTGTACATATCGGTGATACCCGTATCGGCTGTGATAATCCTAACGGGCGCGAAATCAAACGGATTCGGTCTGCCGATATGGGCAGGCGCGGCAATATTCGCGGTCGCGTTAATCGCGGGAACGGTCTGGACTTTCATATTCAGCAGGATATTATATCGCCGAAGAAGTATTAAAGTGAGATTTACGGTTGACAGTTAATGTGCGGTTAAAAATATAATTTTCTCACGCAAAACCCCTTGCAATTTTTGAACAGACGTAGTATAATAAGAATAACAAATACTATTAAAAGAGGTGAAAATAATGCCGAAACAAACACTTACAGTTGGCGACATTAAGGAAATTGAAAAATTTCTTGAATTGCAGCAAAACGCAACCGATGACACAGCAATTAAAGATAAGATCGATGAACTGATAAAAAAATTGGACGAAATGGAAATTAGATCGTAACAACTTTGAGGGCATAAAGTCTTGAACAGACCTTATGCCCTTTGCTTTTATGCTATTTATGCAAACGTTTTATCATCTTGAACACGGGCGCGTCTTGGGTTACAAGCGGCTTCTTATGGGAAAAGAAGATTATCCCGTCCATAGGGGCGGTTATTTCTCCCTCAACAGTGCCCTCATACGGATGAATTACCCGCGCCAGGACATCACCTTTATGCACCTCATCGCCGATATGGCACACCTCGCGGTAAATCCCCGCGCAGTCGCTCTTGACGGTCATCATATCGTCCTCATCAATTATCGTGCCCATATATCCGCCGTGGCATTTGTACTTGATTATCCCCATACGCGACAAGAACCGCAGCACCGCCGAGATTCCCTGTTCGGCGGTATTTTCGTCAATCGTTTCGGTGGCATTGGTGTAAACCGAGAATGCCGCCGTTCCCGAAAACTGCCAGTTATAGTTCAGCGTGGATTTGTCCATTGCGGTCGGAGTACGCAGCACAACATACGGCAAGCCGAACAGATTTGCCAGAGAGGTGTTCTCCTTACAGGTTTTCATCATACGCACGTGCGGAACGAAAACTCCGGGGATATAGAACGAAGCGAACTGCACCCCGTACTGGTACTGCCGAATCTCCTCAAGAACCCCCGCGGCGATTCGCTGAGTGGTCTCGCCGTTGGGGTCGCCCGGGAACATTCGGTTGATGTCGGTGTTGTCCAGACACCAGAACCGCCGCCCGATATTGGTGGAAAAGCTGTTCAGCGAGGGGATCACCAACACCTCGCGGTCGTGGGCGAAATCGCCTTTCTTTTCAAGATGCGCCAATACCCGCACCAACTGCCCGCACATATACAACTGCTGAATTTCATCGCCGCGAAGCGAACCGATTATGCAGCAGCACTTCTCGCCCTTTCCGAAGCGATATCCCGTCACGCGGAAGTCATCGCGATACAACCCCGAAAGCGTGTATATAATCTCTTTCCTCATCGAATCCGCCCCCGTTAATCCACAGGCTCAACGTAATAGCCGCTCGCGCGGACTCCGTCAATCGCGTTGATGAAGTCCGAGAGCTTGGTGTAGCCGTAATCGGTGTAATCAAATCCCGGGAATGCCTTGCGCAGCTTGCCGGACAATGCTTTTATCGCGCGGCTGCCCTCTCCGCGGGCAAATTCGTACACAAACTTCTCGATTTCGTCTGTGCGGCGAAGGAACTCCTCGTTGATTGTCAATCGGTTCTCAACCACGGAAACCCCAGCGACCTTGGATACAAGGCTCTTCATTGACTTGAAACCCAGTGCCTTGAGATAGTCCTTTCCGTACTTCTCCGAGAGCCGCTTGCCCAGTACGGGCAGCGCGATTCCGTTATCGCTCTGCGCGGCAAGACTGAGAATATCGCGCTTAACGGCATTGATTTCGGGAGCCGCCTTTTCCTCGGACACAGCCGGGGTTTCCGGCAAATCCTGGGATTCGGGTACAACCCGAGCTTCGGGCACAACCCGAGCTTCGGGCGCGGATTGAACTTCGGATTTCTTCTCGGTATTGTCCTCGGAATCTTGGACTTGGATCTCCATGGGTTCTTCGGGCTGCTTAGCTGTTTGCGCAGCTTCGGACTGTTCGGATTCCACGCTGGTATATAAGAAGTTCTTGGCAGCCTTTACTCCCGAAACGCTGTTCAGCGCCGTGGCGAAATCGTCATAGCCAAGCTCCTTTAGATAACCCTTGCCGAATTTCTCAATCAAGATATTGTTCAATTGACCGAGGTTTCCGCCGCCGGGCATATTATCCTCCGCATACTTGCGGACTATACTCTCGAACGCGTCTGTTGTCACCTTGGATGCCGATGCGTTTTCAACAAGGGAAACGGTTGTTCCCACACGGACAAATTCGGGGAGCTTGTCGATAACTCTTGCGAAACGCTTTGAGCCGAACCGCGAGAAGTCGATTTTCCCGAAAACCTGATTCAAGTGACGTTCCAGCACAATCAAATTGTCACTTTGCGCGCCGTTTATCTTAAGGAACTTCTCAATTTCCGTAACAACCGCGCTTAACGAAGGTTCAATATGAGTTGCAGCGGGCGCGGGTTTCGACACCCTTTTCAGCGATACAAACGTATTTTTACGTACAATCTCCGAAAAGCTGTCGATAAAGTTCGACAAACGATTGAATCCCAATGTGGTGTAATCGATATTCCCGTATCGTGACGTGATGAACGAATTGATTTTGCCCAAATCGAGCCGTTTGTCATCATTATCGCGTACGTAATCCAGAACCGCCTTGCGCAATGACTTCTCATCAAAATCATCAACCGTTTCGCACACCTGATTCAGGTAGCTGAAATGGTGACAGCTTGACGTGAACGCAAGCGGAGTTTTTACCTCGCCGATTCCCACGACAAGCATTCCGCCCTCGCGCAGACGAATAGCAAGACGAGTGAAGTCCGAATCGCTCGTAACCAACACAAACCCATCAACCCTGCCCGAATACAGAATATCCATCGCGTCGATAATCATCGAAAAATCGGTGGAATTTTTCCCCGCGATATAGCAAGTCTGCTGAACCGGCATTATCGAATTGTTTATCGCCGGAAAATGCCAGCCGTTGCCGCCCTTTTCCCAATCGCCGTAAACGCGCTTATAGGTTAACTCGCCGTACTTGGAGGCCTCTTGCAGTATAAACTGCGCGTATTTCGCCGATACATTGTCGCTGTCGATAAGCAGCGCAAGTTTCTTCTCTTCAATCATAATACTCCTTATTTTAATATCAAATTCAAAACCACGCAAACGAAATAGCTTAGCTATTTCGTTTGCGTTCGCCTGAGCGTCACGGTGCACGCTGCGCGTGCACCGCGCCGCTCGCGTTTTGAATTTGCACGAGATTTTAATGGCAAATTGCGGATTTTATCTGCACTAGCCGAGCGAGCCACAACACCACTTCGTGGCGTTGTACCCCGCTCGCTTTCGCAATTTGCACGAATCACCAATAACTTGTTTTGAATTATAATGCACTAAACATCATTTCCGAACCTGTAAAGTCTGTTGAGCCTTCCCAAAGTTCGCATTCCGAAATATCAATATCCTCACTCCAAGACACACCGCATCCGCCGCAATCTACACGCGCAAGGTTGAAAATATCGGGATTTTGCAAAGCCCTGTAATCGGGGAAATTCTCAAAGAGCTGTTTAACATCATAATCCTTGACTATATTGTTTTCAAAAATGACGATTAAGTGCAGATCATCTGATGGATAAACCTCTTTGATTTTTATGGATTTTTCCACGCTACACCCCTCCCCATAAATTAAACAAAAAGCTCCTTAACTTATGACGGGAGCTTTCGGTTGCTATTTCAACGGCGGCAGTTTTATCAAGGTTTTTGTGTTCCACATCTTTTCAATTTCACCTTGATATTTATCCCACCATTCCTTAACCAGTTCTTGAGCTTTTGGCGGCAAGTCGCCCTCTATCATTTCGCCGTTTTCAATTGATATTTCGGCATTGTACTCACCGTAAACGCATGAAAGTGTGGCGGGTTGTGCTCACGCGTAAGAAATATCTTAATTACGATTCCGTAAAATCTTGTTATTTCGGGCATCTTTCCACCTCATTCCTAATTGTATTATATCACTATAACACGAATTTGTCAATAGTTTTTGTGCAATTCAATAACAACAAAGCGCAATGCTGCATTGTTCGCTATATTGCCACCGGGATTTTCTCGTTGAACTCGTGATACCGATAATTCTCCGCTGTGAAGCTGTCTTTAGTGAACTTATAAAAATCCGTGATGTCCTCCACACGCATAATTGGCGCGGGAAACGGCTCTTGGTCAATCAGCCGCTTTACAATATCCACATGGCGGTCGTAGATGTGCGCGTCTGCGATTACGTGAACCAACTCCCCCGCCTCAAGACCGCTCGACTTCGCAAACATCGTAACCAATGCGGCATACTGGCAGACGTTCCAATTTGATGCGGTAAGCATATCCTGCGAACGTTGATTCAGTATCGCGTTCAGCCGATTCCCCGTTACGTTCAGCGTCAGTGAGTACGCACAGGGAGCAAGCCCCATCTCGTTCAAATCGTGGTGATTGTACATATTCAGCAATATTCGCCGTGACGCGGGATTATTCCTTAAATCGTACAATGCCCTGTCCACCTGGTCAAATTCCCCATCGGGATATTTGTGCTTAACGCTCATCTGGTAGCCGTAAGCCTTGCCGATAGAGCCGTTCTCGTCCGCCCATTCGTCCCACACGTGAGAGGAAAGCTCGTGAATATTGTTGGACTTCTTTTGGTAGATCCACAAAATCTCGTCAATCGCCGAGCGGTAATAGCACCGCCGTAGCGTCATAATCGGAAACTCCTCAGCGAGGTTATACCGATTGACGATTCCGAAACGCTTTATCGTGTGCGCGGGGGTTCCGTCCTCCCATTTTGGACGAACGGACAAATCCGTATCCCAAGTGCCATGTTCGAGAATCTCACGGCAGTTCTGAATGAAGAGTTCGTCTGCTTTGCTCATAAAGCCTCCTAAACGCGGGGTTAGCGTTCATCGAAATAAGTCTTCAGCTTTTCCGTCATTTCACGGTCATTCGCTAGCTCCGCTGCGGCGAGTATAGTATCGCGGTTTACGGGAGCCACCATATTGATTTCCATATCCTCTTTGATGTATGGCAGAATGTCCGCCCAAATCGTTTCGGGAGCCGCCGCCCCGCCCGCGATGAGCCTTGCGCCCAGCTTGTAGTAATTGCGCTTGTAACATTCAAGCGTATCTTTATGCCTGTTAAATATCAAGGACGCGTTCTGCGAATCTCCCTTTTCAATCAATATCTCCACATAATCATGCACTGCGTTAAATGCCGAGTTTTTATCAAACAATTCCGGGGATTTTTGAAATATCTCATAGATTTTTGTAACGGCAAATTCCATATCCTCGGCTCGTTTGGTACACCACTTCGCAATCGACCTCAGCTCCCTCAACCTCAATACATCGAGGTTCAACTCGCTGCTTTTGAGTTCATCGGTAAACTTGAACATCAGCTCTTTTTCATCAAGGTCATACAGCGCGTTTATGCAGTCACAAAGCGAAAACTCGTCAAGCGGAACAACATCAAACTTGCACGGCTCGTATCCGCACGCGCAATCGAAATTCGCGTCTTTTGCGCGCTCGAAAAGTTCACTGTCGGACGGCTCACCAAGCTCCAAAAGCAAACTCGTCAGCATTCTGAGATTATCTCCGATGCCTTGAAAGTCATCGGTTTCGCGGTCTGTCAGCTCCTCGCAAAATAACTCCCGCACAAGCTCCTTTTTATCCGTCACTTCGCATACGTCATACAACAGCGCATAACAAAGCCGCGCACGATTCTTGTGGTTTTTATCGAATGTTCCCCATTCCTCGGATTCTTCTGCGCAGTAAACGTAATCCGACCTGTCGCCCGAAAGATATTTTTGAACATCACACGCGTAACCCAAAATCATGCTTTTGAATTCATCAATATAAGACATCAAATATTCCTTTCAGAATTACTGCTCACTCAGAATAAACATATCGTAAATCACGCGGATTGCCTTATCGAAGTCCTTCTCATCGATTCCCACGATGATGTTCAGCTCGGACGAGCCTTGGTCGATCATACGGATATTGATATCCGCGTGAGAGAGAGCCGCGAACACGCGAGTTGCCGTTCCCTTTTTGGACTTCATTCCGCGACCCACGACCGCGATAAGCGCAAGACCATCGATAATCTCAAAATGGTCGGGGCGAACCACGTCTTTAAGACGCTGAGCCAGCTTATCGCGCTGACCGTCAAGCTCCTTTGAGTTTACTACAACGGAAATCGTGTCGATTCCCGTGGGCATATGCTCGGGGAACACGCTGTGATTCTCCAGCACCTGGAGCAAACGGCGCATAAATCCGCTTTCGGAGTTCATTCTGTCCTTTTCGATCGAAATTACCGAAAAGTCCTTTTTACCCGCAATGCCCGTCACAAGATATTTGGTGTTGCTGTCTGCAGTCGGAACGATCAGCGTACCCTTATCCTCGGGAGCATTGGTGTTCTTGATATTAATGGGAATATTCGCGGAGCGCACGGGGAAAATCGCGTCCTCGTGAAGTACGCCCGCGCCCATATACGACAACTCGCGCAGCTCGGAGTAGGTGATAACCTCAATTCCCGCGGGATTTTTAACAATCCGAGGATCGGCAACCAGAAATCCCGAAACGTCTGTCCAGTTCTCATACAGAGAAGCACCCGCCGCCTTAGCGACTACCGAGCCTGTAAAATCACTTCCGCCGCGTGAGAACGTCTTAATCGAGCCGTCCGGCAGCGCGCCGTAGAATCCCGGAATCACGGCTTTGGGAGTTTTTTCGAGAATCGCGCCAAGACAAGCGTTTGTAATGTCCGCGTCAAATTCGCCCTTGCTGTCAAAGAAAATTCCGTTTGCCGCGTCCACAAACTCATAGCCCAGAACGTGTGCAAGGATTTTTCCGTTGAGGTATTCGCCGCGCGAAGCCGCGTAATCGCGGGTTGCTCCTGAACGGAAGTCCTTTCCTATTTTAACGTAGTCCTCATTGAGGTCGAACGAAAGTCCCAGATCCTTTATAATGCCGTCATACCGCTCGCGAACGGGCGCGAATGCTTTCGCGAAGTCCTCTCCCGTAAGTACGCGCTCATAGCACTGATACAGCAGGTCAGTAACCTTTGTGTCGTCCTTGAAACGCTTTCCGGGCGCACTGGGAACAACGTAAACGCGCTCGGGGTCGGCATTTATGATGTCCGCAACTTTCTTGAACTGCTTTGCGTCGGCAAGCGAGCTTCCGCCAAATTTTACCACTTTACTCATAATAACACATACCTTTCAGATACTTTAATATTATAAACATATACTTCTATTGTACCACATATTCTGCCAAATTTCAAGGGGTTTTATGAAAAAAGCGCACCTGTTGAGTATTCCTAAGACAATACCACACAATTATTGTCAAATGATTACAACAGTAAATTTTAGTCAGGCATAAACCTCCCTGGAATTACCAAAAACAATGAAGTAATACTAACATATTTCCGAATTGACGCTCCGCATCAACTCCGAGGTTTTTGGCAATCTGACGACGAAAAATTTGCTTAACACATCTAACGTACAATCTTTGTGCGGTATTGCCTTAAATTGACAGTGAAATTTGACATTTGTTTGGTAATGCGGTACAATGTAATCCCAAACATTATAAAACAACACTGTACAATAGTTGCTTCGGGACACCTTATATTTTCCTATAATGACCGTTACCTAAAAACTCAATAAAACCCTTATCCCTTAACACTTGCAATTGCTGGCGGATTTTAGCCTCTATATTATGATTATGCGGGTGTTTTACTTGCAACAGACCAACAAACTCATACATATTATTTAAGTAAAAATCACTATTTCGAATTGCATTTACACAGTTCAGAATATCCATAAGCCAACCCCTGGATTCAATATCAGAAACTTGCAATTTTTTCATACGATTATATAAATTTATAACTTTATCTTCATCTGCAATTTTGCCGTCTGATATTATTGAAATTTTACCTTGCTTGGGGATATTATTATATAGGATATTGCACCCTACCCACCCCGCGCGCCGCGCTGTTGGCGGTAACGGTTTTCTCTTTTCGATAAGGTCAAGCACAAAAAAGAATTTCGGAATAAGTGTCAAATGTGTAACACAATATTGCGGAGAATATTGTAAAACAAGCAGTTCTGGATTTGTTATGTCCATAATCCTACCAATCATAGTTTCATATGCGCCATCAACAATTTTACTGCCAAGATTTCCGCACTTACTCTTTAGCTCAAAAATTTCATTGCATTTTTCACATATGAAATCTGAAACGGGTTTATTGTTTTCAAGCTTTTTTATTTTTGAATTTCCGCAGCAAGGACAGTACATATTATCAGATACCCACTTTTCGCTCATTACACGAACTTTTTGTCTATTGCTTTTATATTGCTCGGCAATTGATGTTTCAAATTTCAAATCCATTATATTCAATCCAATCCATATAATACTCTCAGCTTATATAAAAAGCCTTTTTATAAAATATAAGCCTCTATTTCTGCAATTCTCCTTACCAGCCCGGCTCAAGTCACCAAAAGCGAAGAGAACCGCGGGTTTATATACAGTCCGAATATTTGTCCTTTTATATTTGTTTTGAAACGAAATTTCGGCAACACAGTACAAAGATTGTCGTCTGTTGTTCTCAAATGGCGGCAAAGATACCGCCAAAATCGACATCGGCAACAGAGTACAGTTTATGGTATTGCCGTTAACCTTCATAATATTGCTCCACCGACATATTCTTTTATAGCAGTTTACACGCAAATCAAATCTGCATTAATAATCATTTATGTAGGCTGTATTCGGCTGCAAATAAAACAATAATGCACCGCCGCCGACAAACGGCTCATAGTATGACGTTATTCTTTTAGGCAGCAATGGCGAAAAAGTGTCTATTAACTGCCTTTTACCACCCACCCATTTCAAAACAGGTGCAACAAGCTTGTTCTTCTTCATAACAGAAGCAGCTCCCTTCCCGAATATAATAAGCACAATCCTATTTTACCATAAACTTTTCCAAATTTCAAGTATTTTATTAAAAAGCGCACCCCTTTGAGGTGCGCTAGATATTGGTAAATTTTAGGTGATACCGTGCAAATCAATTGCCGCCGAAAAGAGCCGTTGACAGATACCTGTCGCCCGAATCGGGGAGCAGAGCCACGATGGTCTTGCCCGCGTTTTCGGGTCTTTTCGCGAGGATCGAGGCAGCTTTGAGAGCCGCTCCCGAGGAGATACCAACAAGGATTCCCTCGCTTACAGCAAATGCTCTGCCCTCTGCGAAAGCGTCATCATTCTCGATGGTGATAACCTCGTCATAAATTTTAGTGTTCAGCGTTTCGGGGACAAATCCCGCGCCGATTCCCTGAATCTTATGCGCTCCCGCCGTACCCTTAGAGAGTACGGGAGACGCCGCAGGCTCTACGGCTACGATTTTCACATTCGGATTTTTGGACTTCAAGAACTCGCCAACACCCGTGATTGTTCCGCCCGTACCAACTCCGGCAACGAAAATGTCAACTTTTCCATCTGTCTGCTCCCAAATCTCAGGACCGGTTGTCGCCTTATGTACAGCAGGATTGGCAGGATTTACGAACTGACCGAGAATCACCGCGCCGTCTATTTCCTTTTCGAGTTCCTCAGCCCTTGCGATTGCGCCCTTCATTCCCTTTGCGCCCTCGGTAAGAACCAGCTCCGCGCCGTAAGCCTTAAGGAGATTTCTTCTTTCAACGCTCATCGTATCCGGCAAAGTGAGGATAGCTTTGTAACCCTTCGCCGCCGCAACAGCCGCAAGACCGATTCCGGTATTTCCGCTGGTCGGCTCGATAATGGTTGCTCCGGGCTTCAGAATACCTTTCTTTTCCGCGTCCTCGATCATTGCAAGCGCGATTCTGTCCTTGACGCTTCCCGCCGGATTGAGATACTCCAGCTTGGCGAGAATCACGGCTTCGGTTATACCCGCTTTCTTTGTATAGCCGTTCAGCTTGAGAATCGGTGTGCCGCCGATAAGCTCCAGTGCGCTCTCTTTGATATTGCTCATGATAGTTACCTCCGTATTTATATTCTAAAAATGCTTATCCTACTATCTCACTATGATTTGTAGGTTATGGAACTATTATACACCTTATTTTTGCATTTGTCAATACCTTTTTCAAAATATATACATATTTTGTTGTTCTCTATGATATTTATAAAGGCAGCGCATTTATTATACCTCATATTGTATATAAATTCGCAGTTCCTTCTATCAGCCTATTCCCGAACAAAGCCCACAACACCCACCGTTTCGGGCAACTCAAATGAGCCTAAGACACCTACAGAAACAATAGGTGTGACGCTTGAAAACAAAACCCCTCCGAAGCTGCTAACTCCGGAGGGTTCTGCTATACTTCAAAAAACCTGATAGGTTTAATTACGGCTTT
Organism: Oscillospiraceae bacterium; assembly: GCA_014799385.1. Taxonomy (GTDB): domain Bacteria; phylum Bacillota; class Clostridia; order Oscillospirales; family Ruminococcaceae; genus CAG-115. The sequence continues at coordinate 29,699 of JAAVIC010000025.1, read as the reverse complement.
CTTTTACACCGTTACCGACAAGCTCGTTTCTGCGGAAAAACAGCGAAACGCACCATATCGCCGCCAAAGCGACCACAATATAGAGGGTGCGGCTTACAAGGCTGTCACTGCCGCCAAACGCCCACGCTATAAGGTCAAAACGGAAAATACCCACTAAGCCCCAGTTAAGACCGCCAATAAGCAATATCCAAAGAGCAATTTTATCCATCATTTTCAATCATTCCTTTCTTTATGGTTTTCCATATAACATTAATACTAAATTTATCGAAGCTATGATTATATTTTTTGCAGATCAAGTCTTATTATTCCGATTTGTTTTTGTACAATAACTTCATTTTTTGGGGAATTTGTGTTTTAAGATTTTGTTCCTTTTTGATAAAAACGAAAAATTCCCAATGAGCGTTTCATTGGGAATTGATTGTGGTTTATTGCTGTGAAGCGACCCGCGCAGTATTTCCGGTTTCGCGAAGCGGAAATGCGACTGCTCCGACCATAAAGTAATAACCCGCACCGATTTTTCTTATCTCATTGGAGTTATTTGATGTAAATGGAATAGTGCAAACTTCTTTGGGTGGGAAATTTGGGGGTTGATAATGTTTGTTATAGGTTTCATTAACCGACTCGGCAAACAGCGAGCGAGAGTGTTTATGGGGATTATCATTATAGTTTTTCTTATAAATATAGATTGTTCCCACTTCTCCCCACAAACCATTCTCTTTGAGCCAATCAATTTTTTCGGGAAGCATATAAAAACCATAAGATTGTTCATTCCAGGTATATTCTTTTTGTTTTTTGTCGAAATGAATATATTCTTGACATTCATTTCCCTCATCGTTCACAAATGCAAAATCAACGCTGTGCAGGATACGCGAATTTTTTCTGTCCTTGAATTTAATAGTCAAAACCCGCGTTGAATCTTCGGCATAATCAAACCCATAATTGCGGGCTACCTTATCCAATGCTTCCTTGAAAAGCAACTTGATTTTTTTAGGAGAATAATCATTATTGTTATCATGTGGGTAAATGTTGACATCAAAATCATAGCCGACATTTGATTTGAAGTCACGAGTAATCATATTTCGAGAATAACTGCCAACTATCTTGTGCTGAAATGTGAAATTTTCACGCATGATTCTATGTACTTGATTTAGAATATCCTGCAAATCTGCGTTAGCTTTCCGAACGTCCGACGATTTTTTAGATATGAACCGATAATCATGTTTCATTTTCATTTTCTTTTTCCTTTCCATAGCTAATTATAGTATTTCCCAAGCCAACCATTTAGCTTCACAGAACTAAATCATTATATTATACCAGAAAAAGTTTTATTTGTCAATACCAATTCTAAAAAATCGGGAAAAATACAATCAATCTTTCCCGAAATTGACTGCACAGGTATCACACGGAGCAACCCCGCGCGGTTTTTGCGTATTTTGCGCATAGCGCAAAATCGAATTGCCATTAGGGCAATTCACAAACCTGTTTGACGCAAAAAGTGCGCTAGCAAAGAGCGTTTGCGGTTCGCCAGTGGCGAGCCGCAAATGCCTTTGCGTTTAACAAAATCCCCTCGCGCGAAGCGCGGGGGAATTTCCTCATTGCTGTGAGATTGTGACCAAATAGATTTTAGCATGATTAAACAAAAATCGGGAGAGGCTTAAACAGTCTCTCCCAAGATCGATATTTGAAGCATTCCGTTACCAAGAGAAACAAAAAAATCACTTAAAAATTTTATTGATTTGTGTTTTATGATCTATAATATACAGCAACATTTCTCGATTAGTTCTTGCCAGATCCTTATATTCGTCGACGCTTTCAAAATACGCAACACTAATCATTTGAATAGAACAAATGACATAGTATACCGCTTTCTTTTCTTCGGCTGTCAAAGGATTGATACTGTCATAACCATGCAGGATCGTATCCAATATTAAAAGGAATTTATCATAAGCATTTTCTACATTACGCTGCTCGGACAACATTCCCGTGGCACAATAGCAAGGATCCCATAAGCGGATATTTTGTTCACTTAGGTCAAAGTCGATAAATCCGCTCACATCGCCGCCGGAAAATAAAATATTACACGGGTTGGGATCGCGGTGGATCAATTGCTTTGGCAGCTTTTCAAACAGCATGCCAAAATCGCGGATGTACTCCTCAAAAAAGCTGTCCGGTATCCCCATATTCCATTGGATATTTTGCTTTTGCACATTAGGGATAGCCCATTCGGTTACATGAGCATATAAATTCTGCTCAGACGGTTGAATGTCCGCTTCTACCGCAGCCAGTGCATTATGCAGTCTGGCAATACTTCGTCCGTATTTGAATCCAAAGTTTCCGCAATCAGCACCAAAGCGTTCAGCTTTATGAAGCGGTTCACCCTTTAATCTGCGTATTAACACAAAATTATTTTGATCATCTGTAAGATCACCGCCCTTTTTTGTCGGAACTGGAACTGCCGCAGTGAAACCTTGCGCCTCCATTGCTTTTGCAACTCGAGCGTTTCGCAGCAATATTGCCCGGTCTCCGGTTTTAAGGAAGTAATCCCTGCCGACTTGCCACACATTGTTTGCCGTTTTTGTGCCATCCATAATCTTCACATCATTGATGATCAAATCCTGCGGAATGTCCCAATTATTCAAAACTTTCCGTAATTCTGCTTCTGTAAACATAGTTGATACCTCCGATATTGGTTTATGTGTTCCGTAAAGGGATAAATATTTTTTTGGAGAACAACCATACATACGCAAAAATGCCTTGTAAAATCCTGCGTAACTATCGAATCCATATTCCATGGCTGCGTCTATTGCTTTTCGATTAGAGCATATTTCCGCCAGTGCGCGATCCAATCGCCGTCTATTGATATACGCTGCCAATGGAACGCCCATCACCTGGGCAAACAAACGTTGATAGTGCCAGACCGAATATCCCGCCCTTCGTGCCAACTCTTCGGGCGTAATATCAGTTTTCAGGTTTTGCTCGATGTAAACAATACCTGCTCTAATGATATCTGCGTTTTGCATGATAGTCCTCCTTCCCGGGATGATTTTATTATAGCATATAAAAGCAGTAAAAACATTTCCTTTTATGCGGAAATTGTGACCAAATAGATTTTTATAAGAGGGGAGCAGCCCCGCGCAGTTTTCCGCAAAGGAAAAAGTGCGCTGGCAAAGAGCATTCATCAAACCGCGAAGCGGCGCAGAGGAATGCCTTTGCGTTGAGCAGAAATCCCCCTTGCTTTGCAAGGGGGATTTACCTCAACCGTGAGATTGTGACCAAAAAGATTCTTATAAGAGAAGATCAACCCCGCGCAGTTTTTGCGTATTTTGCGCGAAGCGCAAAATACGCAAAAACTGCGCTACTAAAGAGCTGAGGTCAAGCCGCTCTGCGGCGCAGACCGAAGCCTTTAGTCAATGAGAAATTCCCTCGCGCGAAGCGTGGGGGAATTTCCTCATTGCTGTGATATCGTTACCAAAAAGATTTTTTCGACCTTCACCGAAGAAACTATCCAAAACTATTGAACACCAAGCAATTTACTTATCAGCTGCTTGTCTTAAAATACTCCTCCGCCCGAAGCACTGTCTCCCGAATTTGGTCGTCATCCCATAGATTTATGTAGCCGTCCGGCGGAAGGTCTTTGTAGGTCGATTCCATCATTTCACGAACACTTTTTGCGTACTCGTACATATTACCACGGTATTGCTCACCGTTAATTCCCCGCGACTGCACAGCCTCGCGAGCAATTCGGCTTCGCTTGTCCCTGATGGAGCAAATCTCGTCACGCGTTTCGTCAAGCGTTTCGAGAAGCTCCTGCATATCGCCGGACAGCTTGACCGCGTTGTCGTATTTTTTAACAGCTTCCGCGGCAGCGCCGTAATCATCGCCGTTTGCGGTCATAGAAATTTCGCGAAGCTTGTCAACCGTATCCTTTATTTCGTAGAGCGTTGCCGCTCTTTCGGAAACGTTGATGTTCGCTTTTATAACGCCGATATTTTCGAGCAGCCGCGCATTCATTTCGTCAAAATCGGGCGGCTCCTCGCCGAATTCCTCAACATACGCGTTCTGAATAAATCGCGTCATTTCGGTGTTTCTCTCAAGCACTGCCGCGGCGTTGGAAATTTTCGCGGGCTGTTCAAAATAATCCTCAAAATTTGCATATTGAAGCATTTGGCGTGCGTTCGAGACAACGCCGTTTTCCAAGTCACTCACATCGGGCTCCATCTTGTTGATCATCGCGTTCGAGAGCGCGGCGCGTCCTTGATCGGTATTGCCCATAATTTTTTTCTCAACCGACCAATTGTAATTATATTCCTTGCCAAGCGCGACAAATTCAATGCCGAGTTGCATATAAAGCTCGTTCACATTTGCCGACACAATCGCCTCGAGCTTGCGTATAAAGAACAGCGATGTGACGGAATCGATGACGCCGCGCACGAGCTTCAACACGCCCTCACCGAGCGTTCCCGCGAAATGTACTGCCGCCTGTGCCACCGTTAAAGCCGCTTCCGCGATAGAAATCGCGGCGTATATCGCGCCCTTCGCTATCTCCAATCCCGCGATCTCACAGCCGATAACGGGCGCACAGAAAATCTTTTTCCACCAGCTCATGCTGTTCAGTCTGTTTCTGCAATCGTTGATCTTTCCGTTCAGAACATCGATCTCACCGTACAATTTCCGCACCTTGGTCTTTGCGTCCTCAAGTGAGCGGTCGGCGTTGTTGATTTTTTCTCTGCATACCTGGATTGCGTGAGTCAAGCGGTTTTTCACCGCCGTCAGTGCTTCCTCGAGCTTGTATGTGTCAAATGAGACGGCAATCGAAAAGCTCGCGCTTTTAAAGCTCCGGTAATTCGCGGAGATCGAAATTTTTGTCGTCATACCGCAAAGCGTGCTTTCCATATTGACAGAGATAAAACCCTTTTCATAAAACAGCCGTGCCTGACATTTGAACAAGCCCGCGATTGAGATCATTCCGTCAAAATAAAATGATGTTTCGTTAGCTGACGTCTGCAAAAAGAACGCCACGCCCTTTGACGAAATGTCGAGGAACTGCTTTAAAACGCTGTTTTCGGGCAAAGGTATAGGATCGTCCTCCTTAAAATCAGACGAGGAAATTTTTATAATTCCCAGGTCGATCTCCGACAACATTCCGAACGCGAGCGCACCCTCGTTTGGTCGAAACGAAAACAGCACTTTAAGCGAAATTATTTCAAACACGCGAATCTCGGCGCAAAAGAAAATTCCCGCACTGACTACCATGCCGTTCGCCAGCTCAAACGGCTCCGCGACATTGGAGTAATAAAACTGCGGACGCAGTGATAAATTCCCGCCGCCGTCAACGTAATAATGCCGCATACGGAATTTGTCCGTGAGGTAATAGCCATCGCCTTGCGGCTCCTTTTTTATCGTAACGTAATCATCATGAAGCATCAATTGATCCGACTTGATATTGTCGTTAAAGAAGCCCACAATCTGCGGAACAGCACCGTCTTTGAACCAATCAATCCGGAAATTTCCCCCGAAATCGATTTTGAAATAATCTATACAAAGAATATTGTCGAGCGCGTTAAGACCCGAAATATACAGCCCCGCGACATTTTCGACGAGCGACGATATTGTGAGTTTGCCTGTTGCGAGGCTTATCAACTGCACGTTCAGAACGCCATTGTAAGTGAGCTGTACCGCGCCGAACAAAAACAGCTTCCGCAATTGCATTTCGCCGAGTATGCCGAACGTCAACCCTTTGTCGTAACCGATTGTGAGTACCACATCGCCGAGGTAGAAATTGCCGACAAGATTCACGAATTTCTTCGACACGACCGCCGCGGAGAGCATTACGCGTTCGGACGACAGGGCGCAGTTCAGCGCGAATTTCATTTCGGGAACTGTGCTTAAAGTAAGCGCACCCGAGACCTCGAAATAAACGCCAGTTTTGCCCTTCGCGAATTTCAGGATCAGATCCTCAACGCTCAGGATGTTGTTGGATAGCCGCGGCAGTGACAGCGCGAAATACGCCGCGTTGTTTTTATCCTTGCCGGCAAAAAACGCGAGACCTTTTATACCGAGCAGTTCACCCAAAAACTTGTCCATAACGCCGCCGTGCTCTTCGGAAAATTCGTAATTTGAATATAGGCAAAATCCGCCGTTAAATAATTTCGCGGGCGGCATTATCGCTTCCCTTTTGTCAAACGGCTTCAGCAGTCTGCCGATGTCGACAGGCTGCTGTCCGTTCAGAACGCAGAAATAAAAATTGTCTATGCCGATGAAGTCCTTTGCGGTTTTAATTAAATCCGCAATGATCCCATTATTTTCGCTCTTACAGTTATTCTCCGAAATCACGCACAGAAAGCCGCTTCCAGTCGATTCGCCGCGCTCGTTTTTCAAAGAGAGCGCAGTAAATTTCAGACTATCCGTATCAACCGTGAAAAGCGAGTGGTCGTAGCCGAAGCTAAAACTCACATCGGCGTTTATTTGAGATAAAAAATCGGGCAAAACAGCACGCAATTTTTCCGACAGACCGCTGTCGATCTGTGAAATTAAACAATTGGCGTCGCCGCCGTCTATGCTCAAACGACCTTGAAAACAGTTCACGCCGTGTTGACGGCTGTACGCGGCAACCGCATCGTAGCCGAGCAGGGTTCCGCGCATACCGACGCTCAATGAAAAATCCTTCTCGCTCAAACGATCACATCCTTAAAGGGATTCGGGAGTTGACAGTGCCATTTTGTCGAGTACATTCTGACGCTTTGTGTTCCAGATGTTGAAGCTCAAGGACTTGACATTGAACACGGTGATCTCCTTTGGAATAAGCCCGTCCGCGATGATTTGAAGCGACAGCGCGTATTCCGTGGTTTTCGTATCCTTTTCCGAATCGATGTTCAAAAAAAGCATTTTCAGGCAGAATTTTATCGAACCCCAATCGATGTTCGCGACAGTCTCACTATTTTCTTCGGTTTCGATCTTCCTTTTAACGTCGTCCTCGGAAAGCGAACCCGCGCCCGCCAATTGATTAAACTGCTCGATCATTTCGCTCAAGGAAATTTCCGCCTTGTTGTCAACGTTCATCGGTGCAACATAGATTTGATAGCCGTCGATTTTCTTCGTGTAATAAGCACCGAGATCCACGCCCATAAACGTGAATTCCAGTCCTACGGACAGCTGTGGTTTTTCGGTTGTCTGCAAGCTTTGCATTTCAAGTTCCTCCTTCAATATCGCGTTTTGAATTGTACTCGACGAAATAAATCCCGTCAAGGTTATGACCTCCTGAGCGCGGCGCAGCTTCATAAAGTAGCCCGTGCCGAAAGTTCCGGTTATTTTATCGTAAATGTTGTGTGCTTGGCAAAGAGGAAGCATATATACAATCGCACCCTCCGACGGTTTACGCGATGATGTTTCGTTCATCAAAACGTGTGCGCCCTGCATCCATATTCCTTTTTTGTAATCGACATAATTGGGCTTTTCATTTCCGCCATATGTGCATTGAAAGCGCATATCCCTCTGTCGGGTCGCGGAACGGTAAATTGTGTCCGTTTCCGCACAACAGGTCGTGTAATTTGATATTTTATCCTTCATCAGCTGCCGCCACGTGCTATAATGACCCGGTTTGGGGTCGTCCGTGCTTCCCTCAACATTTGCAAAGGCTGTACCAGCAGCAAACATTTGTATTCCGCCGTACACCGAACCGAACGGTACAGCAATGTAACCGTCCGGATAATCCTCCTCGGGATACCACAAACCGTGGTATATGTAGAAATCCGGGTTGCGCTCACTCGGACGGTACACCACACGAAACTCTTCGCTCCCATCACGTTCCAATTCCGCGCCGAACTCTGTTGACGGCAGCGTCACTAATTTAATTGCCATTTGAATTCCTCCCTCAAAAATCATATTGTAATTTTACAATTATTATAGCATACTTTTGTGTGTTTTTCAATGCCTGTTTCGCAAGATGTCGAAATCCTGCGCAACGTGTAATTTTTTATTTGATTGCCTAAAATCCTCAATAGGCTTTTGTATAATTTAACGAATGTTGAAATCTCCAATTTGTTAAAGTCGGCCGAAAAATCGGTGCTTCCCATGTTGTCTCTGATTTTATTGGAAACACTCTCATAATCGTTCACGGTTACTGTTTCTTGCTAAAGAAGGATGTTGAATACTTCAAACATCAAAAGAGACACGCTGAAAATAGAAATCATTTTAACGCTCCCTAATATTATGCGGATTTTTCGCATTCCAAATCGGACTCTAGCGGTTCGGCTCCCGCCTTTTTTCGTGTTTGGTATTCGTTTTTGAGCTGTTTCAAATTTAGTGTCCAATTTAAAATCCAAAACAATCACTGTAAAACCGCATTGAAAAAGGAACTACAACCAAAAATGTCGTTGTCCAAACCGTTGGGTTTCAGTTCTCAACAGGTTTCAAAAAAGAAATATTAATTTACTTAATTTTCAATGTTATGTGCATTATCTACATGGACATCATATATTGTGATTCCACCATGTCGCCTCTTTCTATCAATTTTTAAGATTGTTCCAATATCTAATATTAGCTCTCCCACTGTATCCTCGATTGTCTGATTTTCCTCGGGAGGATATGAACCAACAGTGTTGCTAAAAATACCTGTATATAAATATGGTGTACCTTTGGGGATTAGTATATTTAAATGAATTTAACCTGAATATGCGTTAAGTAAAGATGTGTATACAAATCCATCATGAAACAAGCACTTTTTTGACAATCCTTTGTTTCTGGCTAATGTCAATTCATATTCGATGGAACGCACGGCTCTATTTACAATAATGCTTTCTTTTAAAGTGTGCGTTTGTATCAATCTTTGAAGCAAGTCTTTATCTCGTTGAGTATTGTAATCCAATTTATGTCCGCTTCTTATTACATTATTTAAAGTACATCCAATTCCATTGACAATAATTTTTTCTCTCTCCATAATACCACAATGCGGGTTTTCATTTTTGACAAATACGCATAAATCCTGTGGTGCTTTGAATGTCAACGGAGAATTTGCCTTGTTCTTTTCGTGTAAAATCATTTTATTAGCCGCCCTTAAAGTCTTTAACTTCTTCTTTTTATATTATACAGCATATTGTGCTAAATGTCAATATATTTTCTATACAATTGAAGTGCCCACATTATATTGTGCCTCTTGCAAAACCTCACGCTTTATTATATAATAGAATCAAAAGGGGGTTTCATTATGAACAGACATTCCGATATAACCAAGCAAGAGGCAATAAACCTTTATAGATCGGGCACTCCCGCAGCCGAAATTGCCATATCGCTTTCAATCTCAAGGAGCACCGTTTACAAATGGGTCAAGGAACAGAATAATGTTCCTCCCGATCTTACAAAATCAAGTTTACGTCGGCTTGAAAACAAGGTCACGCGTCTTGAAGGGATTATCGAAATCCTGCAAAGCGTTAATTGCACCGTTAGTTCCCCGCTTAATGAGAAGCTCGACGCATTAGAACGACTGTACGGGAAATACAGCGTGCATATGCTTTGCGAGGCTTTGAAAGTACCTCGCGGAACCTTTTACAACTTCATTCTTCGCAACAAGCGTGATAGCACTTGGTATTCAAAGAGACAGGAGGAGCTGCGCATAAAAATACAAGAAATCTATGACGAGAACAACCAAATCTTCGGAGCTGCAAAAATCGCAGCTGTGCTAAAGGAGCAGGGCTATCGAACAAGCGATAAAACCGTCAGAAAACTGATGCGCGATATGGGATTGATAAGTATTCGTCAAGATGCCAAATCGATATATGATAATGAACAACGAAAATTTAAAAATCGCCTCAATCAACAGTTTAATGTTTCTAAGCCAAACGAGGTTTGGGTCAGTGATGTTACATATTTTCGTTGGAACGAGAAGAACATTTATATCTGTGCCATTATTGATTTATATGCCCGAATGATTGTTGGTTATAAAGTCGGACACAAAAACAGTACCCAATTGATAAAAAGTGCGTTTAAGGCAGCTTATGAACTTAGGCATCCAAAGGAAGGCATGATATTTCATACCGATCGTGGCAGCAACTACCGCTCAAAATCGTTTGGTAGCTACGTTGAATCGTTGGATGTAATCCAATCATTTTCACGAGCACATCTGCCGTATGACAATTCTGTTATGGAATCGTTCTTTTCCTCATTAAAGCGAGAAGAACTTTACAGAACAAAATACCGTTCTGAGAAAGAGCTCAGAACGGCGATCACCAACTATATGCTATTTTATAATGAAAAACGCCCTCATGCCCAAAATGGTTATAAAACGCCTTTAAGGAAAGAGACCGAGTACCGCGAACGCCAAAAGTGACACGCTGAAAATAGACATCATCCTAACACTCCTCAATATTGTACGGATTTTCCACACTTCAAATCGGACGCAAGGGGTTTGGATTCCGACTTTTCTCATTTTTACTTTTCGATTTTGGACTGTTTTGATTTTGGTGTCCATTTTGAAATTCAGATCGATCTGCCATAAAATCGCATTGGGAAAGGATCTATAACAAAATACCTGCCGTAGTCCGAACCTTAGGGGTTCAGATTCCGACAGGTGTCCACCCGATGAGTGTTTCATAAGGAATTGACTGCAGGGGTATCGCGCTGGTCTGAGTGACAGAATTTGAATCAGGCTAAGTGCTTATCACAGCTTTTGAAAAAACTTCAAAATTCTGAATAACAGAGCCATACGAAATCGGTCATTTTCGTATCTTTAAGTGCTTTTTCATAACAATAAAGGACAAACAAAGAGCAAAAAATCAAAAACGTGGTTTTTATCTGCTTTAAAACCTTTGTCTGACATAATGCAAAGGTTTTATTAAACTATTACTAAAGCTAAGCATTTCTGATATTATTGGCATAATATCAGAAATGCTCGCCTCGAATTTTTTTCAAGACGATATGCGGATCAAATCCGGGCGGTGTAGGCTTAAATTTGTTTCCTTTCTGTAAGGAATACTCCTTAAATTGAAACTCCCTAAGTTCATTTATGTCAACATCACCAACTAAAACAGTACTGTTTATTCCACCCTTGGTTCTGATGATATCCTTTTCCTCAGTTTTGGATGGCTTTGTTATTCTGCTATCACCATAATCCGAAGTATTAACTTGAACACAGTAACAATGCACATCTCTGCTTAACGATTCCAAGATGTTGCTATAATAATTAACGTCCTTGTTCCATTCAACCGCAATAACCAAATCAGCGTATGATTGAAACAACGCTCTATCCGAAATAGAAGCCAACTCATAACAGCAGTAAACAGGGAAATAACAATCATTCCATTTGTACAACTCATAGTGGTTGCCCTTAATTTCTTGAAGTCGATAACCGTTAATAAGTTCTTTTTCATGCGGAGCATAGTGCCTCTTTAAGTGGAAGGAAATCAACGCGCATTTTCTATCATCATCGGATGTGTAGGGCAATATAACAGCAGTAAAATTAAATATTTTACCATCATACTTGATGTGTTCAACCCCTGTTATAACGGCAAGGTTATTTTTTGCACATGTCCGTGCCAGAATTGAAAGCCATTCAAACGGAACATACGCCTCTGGCATCACAAGCATATCAGAATGCTGATCTATTGCCTGATTTATAACCGAAGATAGTTCACGATATCGCTTATAAGAACAATTCGGCCTATCCTCTACAACTTTCTTGAAATTGTTATAGTCCAAGCGAACATTTGCGACAGCAACCCGCAGCTTGGATTTTTTTCCTTTACCAACCTTGACGATAAAAACATTATCAGGCAACTTTTCAAATGCATCCACATCAATCAAACTTGCTATATTCTGCCAATGCTCGTCACCTTCCCTAAGATTATAATTAGAAATAATGTAGTTTTTGCTTTGACGATTGTGAATTGCCTTACAATCAGCAAAGGGGAAGGATTTCTTGATTTCTTCGACAAAAGAAATCATGCTGAAGTCATACATATTAACAATATATGGATAATATTTGTATTTATTGTTCCATTCGCTTAAATTCAAAGATAGCACATCGTTGAAACGAGTAAGATTTACTTGCTCATTTATTGAAGCAATTTCATCTATTGGCAGCATAGAAATATTGATTGGAAGAATATAATTATCAATCATGCAGGACCAGCAATATGCTGTGCACATATCTTTTATGTAATCTTCGCATTTGCCATTTTTGTCATATACGAGCGGAACGCTATCTGCAAACTCTATATTTTCGGAATATATTTTATTTTGAGCAGATATGCGTTCACCTTTCCACACAAGCGCAAAGGCTCTGCACAAAATTGAGTGAAGAAAAAGATAAAGTGACTTTTTAACATTTTTAACTTCAATTCGAGAATTCTCCGAGTAATATTCAATGGATTCTATGCTTTCGCAGACCCGCTTGACAAATTTTGTTAGTGATTCAAACCGCTCTGCAATAACAAAAATCTCTATGACTTTTTCCCACGCCGAATAGTTCTCGATAATTGTTTGTGAATCAAATATTTTAAGTACATCTTTTTCAAATTTTGATTCAGCTTTATTGTCCACTAACCCTCCTATTCTTAAAAATTTACCAAGGAACTTCGATAATTCAAATTTATCAATTTCAATGCCGTTCACCCCGCGAAGCTTATTGGGAGATTCGCCGCCTTTTAGAGAATAAATCTCATTGTAATCATCTCTTTGAAAAACCGCTTCATCCTCTGGCATATGTCTAAATTCGCTTTTGTTTTTGGAAATTCTCTCCTTAAAGCATGTCAACAGCGCATCCGATTCACCACTGTTAAAGTAAAATATTTTTACCTTGTTGTTTTGTACTATGATTTCGGATTTGTTTCCATCAAAAACATTGTAGGCTGGATTTATCCGATATACAGGATTATTATTGCTTCCGGTGCTATCATTTTCAATTTGTTCCTTTTTCACTTCATTTAAAAGGGCAATGTTTTCCTTATCTCCGCAAGGACATTGGTTTCCTTTCCACCTTGAACACTGCGTCAAAAAAAATTCTATAATATCATCACTCTTCAATTCCTCGACTTTGGCTTTATTATAAATACTGCTGTTATGTTCAATTTTATCTACTATCAAAATGTCATCAACGTATCTTCCGTAATAAACGGGGTTCCAACCGTTGACTACGGCCTTATCAAAATTTTGCAGACACCAATTTCCTAAAACATTAGATGGCAGAAAACCGATTGGAAGTATGTTCCGGCTTTTAAATTCGTCGCCAAATTGCTCAGAGTATTTTTTTATTACCGCATACACAAAACTGTTAAGCCGTTTTAAAATATCATTCTGTTCAAAATAAATATTTGTATCCTCATTCGGACAAAATTTTTCTAAGATCGTGTTGAACACAGACTCATCCGCATCAATTGAATAGTAATATCTTTCAAAATCCATAGTTATAATTACTACATCTTGATTTAAAGCCATATGTTTTTGAGCCTCTGACATAGCTTTATCCCTCCAACTTTCGTACTGAACGAAATATGGTTCAAAAAGATATGGAGAGTATGTGGGATTATCGCTAAACTCGTTGATCAAATTTTTCCTGATTCTATTTCCATACGAATGTTCATACACCTCTTTATCCATTTGATATCCGATTAGCATAATCCAGAGTACTCCAAGAATATGGCCCTCAACACGCATGTTGATAAAATGCTGAAGATCGACAATTTTATTCTTTTTCAAAGACGAGTTATATATGATGCTTCTGTCATTCTTATCTAACTTCTTTGGAAAGGATGACACCGATATGGAGTCAAGGATTTCATTTTGCAGATTATCGAATTTGTTCTCATCATTCAACGCATCAAATATTGAACAAAGATAAACATCAAGATTGCCATGTTTTTTCTCAAAATTCACAATGTCATTACGCAAAATCAACTGAGTTTTATCAAAGTAAACACTCGATTTCAGCTTTTTATACGCCTTTTCAACTGTTGTTTCATCAATTTTCATCATTAACATCCTCCTGAATTTTGAATGAATCATGTATAATGTATTTCGGTGCATTGTCTCTAATGTTACCCAATTCCGAAAAACCTTTCAAAGAAAGCCCTAAGCTCATCAATAATCCTTTTTTTACATCGCAGTTTCCCACGCTGAAGCGTGACACATGTGGGAGTATCTTGCCATATCTGTACCTGTGGTTTTCATCTCACCATTGCGAAAAGCATTATCAACGAATTTACGAGTGTTTCCGTGTCAATGAGGTTTTCCACTTTAATAAGTTTAATAGTAGCTTTCTCGTGCTTCTCCGAAACAAAGCTGTGCGTTCCGTCATAACATCGCCAACGTCATTAATACCTTCAATAAGCACCTTTTTGCTGCGCCTCTTGAAACTGGTGTCCATTACCTTGCAGATATCGATGAGAACCTCCTTGTTTGTGCTGAGAGTGCGGATTCCAATAGATGATTTACTCTAAAAAAATCATTTCCAATACTTCTTTTTCAGTGACAATATAAGTGCTATAGGCAACATTAAAAAAATTGTTTTTATCCTCTGTATGTAACCAAGTTGGAAGGCTAATCCACAACACCAACAAAAGGGAAATAATCAAAGCATAACCTGCAAATGGTCTTCTTGATACATAGTTATATTTTGGCGTACCATTTTTATCTAACACTTGATTACCGTTAATATCATATATTGGGATTTTATTAACACAAAAACTTTCTATGGTAGATTTTATCATGTAAACAAAGTTATATACGCCACCAAAAAAGTCTGTTACTGCCTGATCGGCACTGATAAGTGTTCTTCCTGCTAACTTATGAATACCATGCATTATATTATTAATGACTAAATAAGGAACAAGCCAAATTTTACTTAACAATGATAATGCTAAAGCCAGCAATTTGAATATTCCCCGTGAAAAGATCAGATATAGCAACCATAACATAAATAAAACAATAAGCGCACGCCAAAAAACGGGAATATCAAGTATGGTCTGCAATATTTTATTGTTCATCCTGCTCCACCTGATTCCCATCCAAAAATAATGCCTCAAGAGTTGCATCATTATTCTTATCTTCTTTATTGCCAGGCGGTGTAATTGTACTTGTCAATGCTTTTATGTTTGATATATTTGTAGGTAAACTTTGTAGCAAAGTATTTATATGCTGACCTGCCTCAAAGTCATTAATCAGGTTTCTTGTCAATAGATTTTGAACAAATTCAATCAAACGTTCAATATCCTCGATCTTATTTAGCCCTTCAGTACGGTTTGAATTACTTAATGTTTCAAGTGCCGTTTTCATATCTATTTCACCAGATGCCACTTTTGACATAATAGCAGACTCCATATTTCGAGTTGTTAATTTTTCCGCTTCTACAGCCTTATGTTGTTCTACACGCACATTAAGAGTTGCATCCGACATCTGTTTAATAAATGTTGTTGCATTCTCAGAAGGCTCAGCGTCTGCCGAATGCACAGAATATGTAATACCAAGTGCCTCTAAAGGATATTCGCATCCTGATAATTTATCAAGAATCGCATTATCAATACAATCGTCTGTCAATTCGTACTGTTTAGCTATCGGATTAATAATGCGCGTCAGTGCAGTACTTATACTATCAGAAATGTCATATAACTCCCTGTTCATGTAAAAAACAACGGAATCTTTTACGCGATATTCCACACCAATCGTTATTATAAATTCATAGGGTTTGTTCTTGCTTACAGCCTTCAATGAGATATCAAGCGAGTTCGGAACGATAGAAATACGTACAATTTTGTTATATTTGCCGATCCTTATGTCCTTTGTGGTGAGCCGATCATCAACTTTTCTCGCTATACCTTGTGAGTTAACAAGTAGCGTATCTTGACCATTTACCCTATTTGGAATTTTAGGAAATAGCCCCCCATTATATACCATTTCACTTGCGATCAATTCTTTCATATCAATAACAAATCCTTTCCTGGTAAAATATTTTCATGCAAGAATCGCATAATATCCTCCGCCGTCTTGTTTTTTCTCTGTAATTGTGATAGAAAGCGCAGAATATCATTGTAATATCCCAAGCTATTTTTGGCGAGAATATAAAAAAAACTTTTAATTCGATTTAGAAGAGAAGGAGGGATATCATAACGATCTATTTGATTTATATATGCTTCCAATAAATTAAACAGCATACGCCGCAGAGTAAAATCATTAACAATATAAAGAATTATTGGCTTGATCTTGTCTGACTGCTGAAGGTCGTCAAAAGCAACTAGTGGCAACGTCATATTTATTTTACTTACAAGCATATATGATTCGTATATTGTCAGTAGATATAATAATGAAACGGAGCTTTTATGCTGCCTACTGTCGCTCCTTATAAATATTTTTTCAAAAACAGACGCTACCATAGACCGCAATTTAAGAGAAGCCAACATTTTTGCGCAGATAAGTTTTAAATTCCATTCGTCGCTTTCAAGACTTTCTAAAATCTTTTTCTGCAAGGTTTCTTCTAATTCCCGCTCAAAAAGATAACTTGGGATATTTTCGGCGAAAATAAAAAGTGGAATCTCCCATAACCAGTTTAATGAACAAGACCATTGCTTTAGCACCTCATATGCATTTTCCTTCGTTTCTTCATCTTCTGTCAGAATAATAAATAACCTTATAAGCAAGTCCCTGTTTTTGGGTTCTGACACCAACTTCGGAAAAAGTCGATTTAATGAATCGGCGAAATCAAATTTTATTATATTGACCATAGCACGAACAAAACAATCCGTGCTAAAGCTATTATTATTTTTAAACGCGCAGTCAACTTCAATAAGCCACGATACAATCTCATTCCGCAGCATTGGAAACAATTCCCACAGATTCTCCATTATTTTCTTTTGCTGTGAAACAAAACAAACACACCTCTCAGTCACGTTTTCAAACCGTGACGCATAAGAAATTATGCAAGTCTTCGCACCGATAATTGACAAAATGTAATCAAGAGAAATAAATGGAGTTGTGTATGTTTTATCTTCAACCCCGTTTGAATCCAATGTGTCCTCAAAACGCATCAACAAACGTTCTGACAGGTTTTGAAGGTCACTAACGGGTACATACTCAAACAAACTGATTGCAATAGCATAGGCAAGATGAAGGCTCTTTTTGTATTTGCTTACAAACTCTGAACATTCAGAACGTTCATATAGATTATATTGTTTTTCCGCTTTTGTCAAATTACTTTCATCTTTAATTGACAAAATACTTCCTGCCATATAATCGATATTATAAATATTTTGTGTGGTTATATTTCCATCGTTTTGATTGATATTCCTAGATAAAAGCGTTTCTTTAAATTTATCAATATTTCTATTTCCTTGTTCAAATGGTTTCTTGTTCTCATTTGATATTTGATCAACAGTTTCGGCTTCGAAGGATGTGCGCGTATTATCTTCATTGACCGTATTATAGTCTTGATTGCTTTTCATTGATCCTCATCGCCTTTCGCCTAATAAATTTACTGATTAATGTTTCCATTTAAATATTTAATATTAAGCATTGTTTGTGTCCCAATATTTCCATTATTTACATTTACTGTTAATTCGGAAGACCTTTTTTGCTCATTGGTTTCTAAAGAGCCTTGAAGACCATAATCCCCCGTTATTAAGTTCAATATTATAAGAATTTGTTCATGGTTCCCTTTTTCATACCATATTGGTCTGATTTTGAGCGCAGCCAATTCTCTTCTCCGCTTTATAATTTCCGTTTCATTCGGATATGGTAATATTGCATAATGCCAATTGACCTTCTTTGTACTTGCAAGATCTTGGAGATGTTCGACTAGGTAATCATTTTTTAATCCACATCCAAGAAAAAGAAGGACAGTTCTATTCCATAAATAATCAACCAATTCTTGTAAAGCGGTATTTTCACGTTTATACATGGCTTCAAAAGTTTTTCCCGTAAGAATTATTGAATCCGGTTGACTGGCAGTACCATGTAGCTTTATAATACAGCTTTCTCCATGACGGATTTTATCAACTATATCATTGCATTTTAGAAGATTGCTTGGAAGATATATTTTATCTGCCGAAAAGCCAAGGCTAGTCTCAATAACAGAATCAAAATTAGTGGTGACAAATGTATTTATTGACGATTTGTTTTTTAAAAACGAAAGATAATTTCTATCTTTGTTTACCCTTTTGATATCAGTGAAACCGAATTCATTTCTGACCTGTTCCTCAACAACACCGTTTCCAAGAATATCATTAAGCTTATCAGCGAGTTCAAGAAACTCCTCTTTTTTAAGCAAATCAATTAAAGGTTCTCTTTCGCTTAGCTCAAAAAAGTCATTAATAATTTTAGATAAAAAGTTTGACCAAGTCGGACATCCAAAGGGAACTGACATTCCCGAACCTATAAAAGGAACAAATGTAAACTTGGATAAATCATCGATATACATTTTGACATTTTTCTCACCCTTTAACTCCCAGAATTTTTCAAGTTCAGCTATTGTATCTTTCATGCTTTTCCCTCATTGTAACTTTACAAATAATAGTAGCTGTTTAATTTAAAAAATGATAATATACAATTATCCACCGATAATATCCTATCGCAATTATACCATATCATAACAAAAAAATCAACAAGTTTTCTAACTGGAAATTGTCCATTACCCTCGGCCTTGCGCAAGATGTCGAAATTTTGCGTGAAATGTACGATTTTTGTATCATTCGTCAAATTTCAAACCCAAACTTTGTTAGTTTTAACCAAATAAAAAGCCGCTGATAATTTCCAATTTTGTCGAAATCCGAATTTAGTTGTTCGGATTTCGACATGGTGACTTAACTCACATCCCCATCGACATTCCCTGATCTTCGGACTCGTCTTGCTCGTCGTCCAAATCCTCACTTTCGTCGCCGGAACTGCCCCCAAACTCGTTCGCATTGGCTGTTTCGCACTGCTTCGATTCCGCTGCTCTTTGCGCCAGATCGCGCTCGATTTCGTTTTCAATAAGCCCGATCACAAACTGCTTTTGCGTCATATTGTTACGCTGCAGATAGTCCTTGATCTTTTGAAAAAGCTCCTCCGGCACTTGGAATGCCATCGTTCTCATATTACCCACGTTTTAACCTCCATATTCATTTTAGGGTGAAGTTCGTCTTGAAGTGCTAGGGTCACAAACTCCGCCATTGTCATTTCGTGATCCTCAACATACTGTCTGACCTCTGCGTGAAGCTCCACGTCGATCTTGACGGTAATTCCTTTCTTTTCCTCAGTCATCAATTTTCCAACTCCCTTCTCACATCAAAGCCGCCTTTGAAGGTGACCATTATGGTGTCCTTGTTCTCAACCGTAATCTTTTCTATCAGCTGCCGCACTGCCACATCATCGAATTCTGTCAGTGTAAAATTCTCGCGTTCGAGTCGTTCCAGAACCACGTTCAGCTCTACGGAATTTTGTTGTGTTTGGGACTGTTTCGCTTTTTCGACTTCAATAAATTCCCGCAAGGATTTCATTTCCTCGCTGAACTTCTCGATATCCCTCATTGCGGATTTGGAATTTTCGGGAACGGTCGCGAGTTTAATCAGCTCGTCAATGTTTTTTGCAAGTTCGTCGACCCGTTGCTGTGCCGCCTGTACGCTCCCGTTTTGGTTCGGGTCGAGAACTTCACGAATGCTCTCCCTGAGCGCGTTTGCGACCTCGTCCCTTACATTGCAAAATTCATTTACCGCGTCCACAATCGCGCGGTGAAGCAGTTCCTCACCAATTGTCGGCGAGCAATGACATTTTCTTTTTCCATATTGAATCCGATTAATGCACCGCCATTTAATCTCCTTAAAACCTTTGGCAGTCCAAGTTACGCGCCGGTAATTCGCTCCGCATTCGCCGCAAATCAGCAGCTCGGAAAGTGCGTATTTCGCACTGTACTTGCCTTGTTCACCTTTGGTGAGCTTATCGGCGATTGCTCGCTTCGCTGAACGCCGCGCCATTTCTTCCTGAACCCGATTAAAATCCGCGCTCGAAATTATCGCCGCATGGTGATTTTTCACCAAATACATCGGCAGCTCACCATTGTTTTTACGGCTTTTCTTGGTAATGCAGTCGGTTACATACGTTTTTTGCAACAGCGCATCGCCGATGTATTTTTCGTTCGTGAGAATACGTTGAACGACCTCTTTCCGATACGGCGAATTGCTCCCCTTTGTCGTTAAGCCTTTTTTGTTTAGCCTGTCAGCAATCAGATTTAAACTCATTCCGTCAAGGTAAAGTCGGTATATTTCCTTGACGATCTCCGCTTCCTCGGGAACGATTTCCGCGTTTCCGTCCGCGCCTTTTCGGTAGCCGAGCAGCCGTGCGTATTGCATCGGAACGTTTCCGTTTTTGAAACTCTGACGGATTCCCCACGACACGTTTTTGCTGATGGATTCGGACTCCGCTTGGGCGAAGCAACTCATAATCGTGAGCATCATTTCTGTGTCGGTTTCGAGCGTGTTTATGTTCTCTTTTTCGAAGCAAACCGCGATTCCAAGCGACTTCAGTTCGCGTATGTAATTCAAGCTGTCGACCGTATTTCGCACGAATCGGGACAGCGATTTTGTGAGAATTAAATCGATTTTCCACCGCATGTTTTTTGGTAAAGGTGAGGGCTTTGTGGAGGTTTGGTGAAAATTTAGCGAAAACTTCCGCAAAACTATTGACAGGCAATACAAAATGCTGTATAATATATTTGTCTGATATATCAGTTTGATACACGGGACAGCGATTTTGTGAGAATTAAATCGATTTTCCACCGCATGTTTTTTTGGTAAAGGTGAGAGCTTTGTGGAGGTTTGGTGAAAATTTAGCGAAAACTTCCGCAAAACTATTGACAGGCAATACAAAATGCTGTATAATATATTTGTCTGATATATCAGTTTGATACAATGGAGGTATTACTATGACAAGACAAAGAATAAGAAGACTATTACTTATAATTTCATTACTGTTATTTCCTATAACGCTTTATTATTTCAGTCCTGCTTTAATCATAAATGCAGGGCTAAACAGGACAATTAACGGAAGTTTTATAGTATTTGTTTTAATGTTTTTATTATCCATTCCTTTTGGACGAATATTTTGTTCTTATTTTTGCCCTACGGGTGGATTACAGGAATGTGCTTTTGCAATCAATGAAAAAAATCCCAAACAAGGGTGGAGAAACTATATTAAATTCATAATATGGGGTAGTTGGTTGATTGCAGTTGTTTTTTGCTATTTTTACAGTGGAGAAGTTGTAACAATAAATTTTTTCTTTGAAACTGAAAATGGTATTTCTGTTTCTTCTATCCAAAGCTATATTATTTACTATGGAATCGTTTGCTTAGTATTTATTCCCTCTATTTTATTCGGAAAGAGAGTGTTTTGCCATTACTTTTGTTGGATGGCTCCATTTATGATGTTGGGAACTAAACTCCGCAGGGTTTTACATCTGCCCGGAATACATATTAAGACTAATGACCAGAGCAAATGCATTTCTTGTGGCAAATGCAACAAGGTTTGTCCTATGGGAATTGATGTTATAAGTGAAACAAAAAATAAAAAGATTGACAATACTGAGTGCATTCAATGTGGTGCGTGTATTGACAATTGTCCCAAAAATGTCCTAACCTATGGAATAATCGAAAGAAAGGAAAATAACAATGGCAAATGAAAAAAAGATTGATTATGTGATCTTAGGCTTATTAAGCCACGAAGAATTAACAGGATATGAAATAAAGAAAAGAATGGATACCACACTTAAATATTTTTGGGGGGCAAGTTATGGCAGCATATATCCTGCCCTAAATGATTTAGTTGATCGTGGATTAGCAACCAGAATAGAAGATACAGGGAGTAAGAGAAATAAGCTGATATATTCTATAACAAATGATGGACGGAGTTATTTAAAAAAGTGGCTAACATTACCTGTTGATAAAGACGAGCTTCGTTACGAAACCTTATTAAAACTTTTTTTCGGAAATGAACAGGGCGCGGAACAGGCAATTTCCCATATAGAAACATTTGAGAAAAAAATTGAAAAGGAATTGCAGTATCTATTGAACGCAGAGAAAATTTTAAGGAAAAGTATTGATGAAGATACTGCTCATAAATACTATTTGATTACGGTAGAATTCGGAATAAAAACATATCGTACCTATTTAGAGTGGTGCAAAGAAGCAGAAAAACTTTTAGCGGATAAAGGAGAGTAATCAAGTGTTTGGACATTTTGGTTTTTCATATATTGGACTGACATTTTTGGTGCTGTTGTTTATTCCCAATATAATATGGTCAAGAAATAAGCCACAGGGATATACCTCTAAAAAAGAGAGTAAAATTTTACTGTTTTTTGAGAGAGTAGGGGAAGTGCTGACCTGTTGCTGTTCATTAGTGTTTTCTGACTTTAACATACATAAATGGACTGCTTGGTCTTGGTGGCTGATTGCAGCCTTTATTCTAATGGCAATGTACGAATTATGGTGGGTACGTTATTTTCGGAGTGAACGAAAATTGGCAGACTTTTACTGTGATTTTTTAGGTATACCACTTGCCGGAGCGACATTACCTGTTGTTGCATTTTTCATGCTCGGAATATATGGCAAAGTCCCATGTATGTTAATAGCAGCGGTTATTTTAGGCATCGGACATATAGGCATACACATACAACACAAAAAAGAACTTGACCTTTCAAAACAGAAAGAAATATAAAGTAAATTTTTGTGTTAAAACCAACAAAAACGGACGAGGGTTCAAACTCCCGCAAGCCGCTTTATAACAGCGTTTTCAAGCTTTCTCATTTGCGATTTTGTGATTAATTTATCATCAAATAATTTGTCCAGAAATTTTCTGCACAAATAAAATTTGTAGCGAATTAACGCTTCGTTATTCATAGTCCACCTCAGTTATATTTTGAATTTAGACCCACGCTGATTTTCAGCGCGCGGTCGACCTCGTCCATCGTAAAATCGTTGATTCTGCCGACATAATCGGTCAATCGCGATTTGTCCAGAACCCGAATTTGCTCAAGCATAATGCTTGAATTTTGCGGCAATCCCGATTTCCCCGCGAACGTGAAAACGTGCACGGGAAGCCGATTCGCGATGCGTTTTGTTGTGATCGGCGCGGCGATTGTTGTTCCGCTGTGCCGGTTTCCTTTGTTGTTTTGAATTATGAGAACGGGGCGGATTCCGCCCTGTTCGCTGCCGATAATCGGCTCTAAATCCGCG
Source organism: Oscillospiraceae bacterium (assembly GCA_014799385.1). Classification (GTDB taxonomy): domain Bacteria; phylum Bacillota; class Clostridia; order Oscillospirales; family Ruminococcaceae; genus CAG-115. The sequence continues at coordinate 6,522 of JAAVIC010000025.1, read as the reverse complement.
AGATAAATTTCCCCGCGGCGTATGTTTTTCTTGTTCATTTTTAGTTCCTCACGATATGTAAAATCCCGACTCCGCGTAATTTTACACGGAGTCGCGACTCTATATTTCAAGCGGATTTCTCCGCTGATTTGCCTGTAAAAACTGTGTCGTATTTGCCCCGCGCCCGACTAAAAAAGGGAGTATTTCAGACTGTCGTTTAGCGTCACGACATCATAGGTCTCTCACCTCAACATGGTTCTCATGAAACCGCCCCCATTGCGTCTGGCTGTGGCTGGACGGAAGTATCATTATCCCCTCGTGCAGGTCATCGCGAACCCGCTGCCACGCGGGATTTGAAGCCTATTTCCGTTTTTTATCGAATCGGTATGCGGGGCTTTTTTGAGATTTCTCATTCGACTAAGCACCGAGCTTGTCCGTTTTGCGATTCGGTAATTTTCGCGGAAATGCTCCCGCCGCTTCCACCTTGTCAGGCTGCTAACGCGCACGAGAACGGCTCTGCGAGCCGCCCTCGTGCGCCGAGGGAAAGTATCTGAAATACTGCTATTCAATTTTCAAAGAGCTTGAGGGAGAATTTACCCCTTCATAATATTCGGAAATTAAGGGGTAGGTTTGATAACCGAAAAAAACGATTATTTCAAAATTTCATACAATTTGTACAAAATCTTGCATTTCTTTTTGTGAATATTAACCTGACTCACGCACAGTTCCTTTGCCAATTCGCGCTCTGTTTTATCCGCAAAATAAAGCTCGCAAATAATAAAGCGCTCGTCAGCGGTAAGCTGTGCGAGCGCTTGTTCAAGAGTTATTTTTCGTATTATCGCGTCCTCAAGCGGTTCGGATTGGTCGGGGAATTCAATTCCCAGTGCCATCAGTCTGTCAAGCGAATCCTCCTTGCTCGAAGTTATTTTCACGGTCTGAGTTTCGCAGTCCATCGTGATTTTTTCACGCTTGCGCTTGATTTCGGCATATTCGGTGTTCCAGTCGGAACGACTGATGTATGTGTAGATTTCCTCGGAAACCTCGATTGCCGTGCCGTTAATGTAGATAATGTGTTTGGACATTTTTAGTCTCTCCTAAATTCAGATTTTGTTTTTGTGTTACAAATCTGAATTCGGAGGCGATCTGCACCGAGGCTCTATCCGTTTTTGGACAAAAAAATATCCGAGGCTTTTTGCCTCGGACTTGAAATTATCAAAATGAGCTGATTGATTTTTCGGTGATTTGCCGATTCCGCCAAACAGCCCTTTGATTCCACAGGCTGCATCGGCTTCGCCTACTATGATAATCAGCTCCTATTATATTTTCGCATATTCGCTCAATGGTATACAGATTATGAATGAACATTTGCACTTTCAGATGTGTTTTCTATTAGAGATGAAGCGACAATGTCATCACAAGATTCGTCCGTATTTTCACATTTCTTAAAATCAAGGATACTTTGCAAATCGGTTACAAATTCTTTATACTTGCCTTGCGGAAACCTCATAGCAATATCGTACAAGAATGAAATGAAAATTATGATTGCATAAACGATCAATATTATCAATACTCCCGATACTCCAAGAGTCACTGTTTCCACAGTATCAATACTCTTATCGAGCAAAGCACCCAATATTAATGCGGAAATCGGTATCAGCAGCATCTCCATAAATTTGTTGAGGTGATCGTGTTTTAGCTTTATTTTTTCATCAATCTCGCAGCTCATCACATTAAACCTTTTAATCAATTCGGGAATGAATTCATTGGAAATGCCGTTTTCGGTCAAAACCGAATTCGACATATCTTTACAATACTTCTTGTAATTCTCCAAACCGAGTTTACTGTGTTTAACCTGGTATCTCTCTGTGTAAATAGAGAGAATTATACAAAGTATAATGTATATCGCACCTAAAATTAAGGTTGAGATAGTAACGTCATTTCCATTGATCGAACAACCTAAAATAACGAAAAAACCTATCAACACCAATAAAAGGAATCCCAAAAGAACACGTGCCATAACAGGTATTTTGAATATCTGCTTAAACAAGTCGCCCTCCTCTTTTTTTAGCCATTCCTTATAGCAATATAATATATGGTTTTCCATAGTCTAACCCTTAACCTTTCTGCAAAAATTTTAGTAATAGTTTGCGTATCACTTTTCTTTCAAACACTCCCCGAACCCTTTCATTATAGGCTCCAGGAAGTAATCCATAATTGTGCGCTTGCCGATTTTGATCTCTACCGCGCCCGAAAGTCCCGAAATAACGTTTATATTTTCGTTGCTGTTGTCGAGCTCCAGCTTGACGATATAAACGTTCCCTAGCTGTTCATTGGAAAATGAACTTGGACTTATGTACTTCACCGTTCCCTTGACCGTGCCATACCTGTTGTACGGATACGCCTCTAGCTTGATTTCGGCTTCCATTCCGAGTTCGATGTCCGCAATATCCGTGTTTTTCACATAGCAAATCATTTCGTTCGGAGTGTTGTCGGGAACTATCGTCACAAGCTGCTGCGCCGAAGTTACGGTTTCGCCGAGAGTGTTCACGCCTACGCTGTTCACATAGCCGCTGACAGGGGCGGTTATCCTCTGATATTCCGTTGACAGCCTGTACTTTTCGAGATTCGCGTGAATTTCGTCAAGCTCCTTATTTATCTCGGAAATGTTGGAATTCACCTGCGAACTGTACTGCGCCTTCACATTGGAAATTTGCAGCTCCGCGTTTTCCACCGCCAGTGCGTACTGCTGCACCGACAACTCCTGAGCCTTTATTTGACGCTGAGTGCCGCTGATTCGATATTGCTCCAGTTGAAGCTCCGCGATTTCTTTATTTATCTCAGCGGAGGATTTTTCGTTTTCATAATTCGCAAGCGAGTTTCTGTATCCCGTATCGGAATCCAGAATTGCTTGAATGTACGGCTTTAGTTCATCGGAATAGCTGCTTATTTTAACTTCGGACAAATCATCGCTGTTTATTATTTTCTTGTAAATTTCCCGCTGCGCCTCAAGGATTTTCTGTTGATTTTGCAGCTGATTCACATCGATTTCGAGTGACTCCGCATCAAGCTCAATCAAGACATCGCCCTGATTTACAAATTCACCCTCGGAAACGTTTATTGATTTTACCGCTCCGCCCGAATACGCTTTTACAACATTGAGATTTCCGATTGGCTGAACGCTTCCGCTCGCGGTTATTACCACGTCAATTTTTGAAACGCAAGCCCAGATTATCACGCCGATAAGCAGTGTGAAAATCCCGACAATTATAACCGTTCCGGCTTTGTGCGCGGGTCGCTCGATTATCTCAAGCAGCGACGGCATAAAGTCGTATTTGAGTTCTTTGTCACGCTTTTTGCCGTGCTTCAGAATGTACTCCGTCAGCACATTGTTCATCGGTGTCACCTCGTTTCTGCTGATTGTACAAATGAAAATACAGCCCTTGCTGCTCCATCAAATTCTCGTGAGTATCATACTCCACAAGATTACCCCTGTCGATAACCATAATCTTCTTTGCGTCCTTCAGCGTGGACAATCTGTGAGCGATTATAAGAACAGTCCGACCTTTGCAGATTTCCTTGAGATTGTTTTGAATAATGCTCTCGGATTCGTAGTCCAAAGCGGAGGTTGCCTCATCGAAAATAAGTATCCTCGGATTATTCAGAATTGCCCGCGCGATTGCTACGCGCTGTTTCTGACCGCCCGACAGTCCCATTCCTTTTTCGCCGATTATCGTGTTGTATCCATCGGGGAGTTCCAGAATAAAATCGTGCGCTCCTGCTATTTTTGCGCTGTTGATTATCTGATCCATTGACGCGGTTGGACAGTGAATCGAGATGTTTTCGGCGACCGTTCCGTTGAACACAAAGTTTTCCTGTAAAACAACACCGATTTGTTTTCGCAGCATTGCAGGATTAACAAGCGAAATGTCCATACCGTCGATTGAAATTTTACCGCCCTCGGGAATATACAATCGTTGGATAAGCTTTGAAATTGTGCTTTTTCCCGAACCGCTTCTGCCAACTATTCCGACTATTGTGTTCGGCTCAATTTCAAAACTCATTCCTTTTATAACCTCGCCGCCCTGCGGATTATATCTGAAACGCACTTTATCAAAAACAATTTTGCCATTAATTTTTGGCATCGAGGTCTGATTTGTATTCAAAATGGGTTCGGGCGCGGTATTGAAAATATCTCCGATTCTCTTGACCGAAAGCGAAGCCTGCTGATACTCCTGCCAGAGCTGCACCAATCGCAGCACAGGACCGCTGACTCTGCCCGAAAGCATGCGAAACGCAACAAGCTGCCCGACCGTGAAATTGCCGTCCATTACGGCTTTTGCTCCGAAAAACAGAATCAGCAAATCAAATATCTTTTGAATAAATTGTCCGGTCGTTCCCGCGGTTGCCGAAACCATCGAGGTTTTATAGCTTGCCTTGACGTAATCGGATTGCAGGTCGCCCCATTTCTTCTCGAATTTCGGTTCAAGAGCGTAGGATTTTACGGTTTGCACTCCCGTTATGGATTCCACCAGGAATGACTGCGTATTTGCTCCCGTTTCAAATTTTTCGTCCAGTCTTTTTTTGAAAAGCGGAGTTACTATCGCGGACAAAGCCGCGTAAACGGGAATGGAACAAATCACTATAACCGTCAGCAACGGGCTGTAGAAAAACAGCACTACTATGTACACGATTATGAAAATCAAATCAATCATTGAAGACAGGGGAGTTCCCGTGAGAAAATTTCGGATACTGTCAAGCTCACGAACCCTCGCCACCGTTTCTCCAACACGCCTTGATTCAAAGTACTTCAGCGGCAGCGCAAACAAATGCCGAAATAATTTGAAGCTCAGCATTACATCTATTCGGTTGGTGGTGTGCGTGAAAACGTAATTTTTCGCCAGGCTTAGAATCAGCTCGTAAACATAAACTATCCCGATTCCAATTGCAAGCACATTCAGCGTGGACATACTGCGGTGTACCAGCACCTTATCCACGACCACCTGCGTCATTACGGGAGTTAAAATCCCCAGAATCTGCACCGTGAAAACGGCAATCAGAACCTGTATAAATTCCTTTTTGAATTTAAGAATCGTGGGGATAAACCACTTGAAGCTGAAAATCGCCTCTCTGTCCGTAATGCCTTTCTTGGTAATCACAACAGCCGTGCCATCCCAGAATTCAGCCAGTTCTTCGCGGGATTTTATCTCCGGCTGAGTTTTATCCGCGAATAAAATCATGAATTTATCTTCCGTGGATTTTGCGATTATAAAAAACTCGCCGTCACTGTTTTTAGCAATAATGGGAGCGTTTACATTTTTGAGCTTGCTTATATTCAGCCGACAGAGTTTTGCGCGCATTTTCAGCTTTTTCGCGGATTCGATAATTTCGATTTCGCCTGTTCTTTGTTCGGAATCAAGCACCGACAGATTTTCCGCCTGCTCTTTTGTTATGGGAATCCCGTGGAATTTCATCACTATCATAAAACAAGTCAGCCCGCTGTCCTGCGTTTTCTCCATTTTTCGACCTCCTTTTGAAAAAATACGCGGCGGCTTTAATGCCGCCGCATTGGATTATATCGCTTTTAAATTACGATGCCTGAGTTCCGACCAGAAGCTGATTTGCAAACGTGAAGTTGTCTGTGTTATTCTGCATATTCATGCTGTCGGAAATACTGCTCTCATTTGAGAACGCCGCCATATTTTCGGTGAGTATCATCACCTGAACATCGATTGGGTCAGCCGTATTATCTTTTTTTCTCGCTGCGAAAACACTATTGGTAATCTTGGAGATTATAGTATTATCGCTTCCTGTAAGCGAATCCAACATAGGATTCGCGTCTGTGTAAAGCTCGTCCAGAATATTTGCGTTCTCCTGAGCAAGCTCGTCCTCGGAGAGAATCCTTTCAAATTCTCTTGTTTCAAAATTAAGCAAGTATGACGTTTCGTCGGAAAGCTCAAATTTGAAGTTCCTCCAAGCTGCACTTGAACGGAAATTCTTTATGGTGAGCGTTTCTTCCGTCTCGGTAATCGTCAGAATTGCGTCATTACCGGAGTAATACACCGTCATATCATTGGGCGAAAGATTGGTGAATTTGATTTTGTTTTCGCCGCTGTTGTCGTAGATTACATCGTTGCCGTAGCCCTTACCGAAAACATAAGTATCGTCTCCGGCTCCACCTTCAAGATAGTCGTTGCCCTCGCCGCCATCAAGGTAGTCATTTCCATAGTTGCCGTAGAGCTTGTCGTCGCCTGTGCCGCCGTAGATTGTATCATTACCGTTTGAGCCTTTGATGATGTCATTTCCACCCAAAGCGTGAACCGTGCTGTTCGGATAAAAGACAACAACGGTTTCGTCAGTTTCCTTGCCCACAACATTGAGGAACGGACTGCCATTGGCATCAGGGCTCATAATCGTTCCGTCCCCGAACTCCAGTGTGAAGTTTCTCCAATATGTGTTTGAACGGAAATTCTTTATAGTCAGCGTTTCGCCTGTTGAGGTGATCGTCAAAATCGCGTCGTATCCGGAATACGGATAATACACCGT
>JAAVIC010000024.1 GCA_014799385.1 Oscillospiraceae bacterium | reverse complement strand
GTCTTGGGTCGTCCAAGCTCTTTAAACGTCCCTTTAATTCTTCTATCTTCATATTTCTTATTATACCATATTTTTCGCATTTTGCAATGACCTTTTTAATTTAAATGCTGTTGGTCTGGGTATCATCACGAAAAATATGACGGAACGGGCTATCCGAACAAATTATCGGGAGAGGATATTCCGCTGCCTGCACGAATCATCGGAATCGCAGACGCATATGACGCAATGGCTTCCAAACGAAGCTACCGTGATATTCTGCCGCAGAAGGTGATCTGCGAGGAGATAGAAAATGGCAGGGGAACGCAGTTCGCACCGGAGTGTGTGGATATTATGCTGCAAATGATTGACGAGGACACGGAGTATAAAATGTGTGAACATTAGAACAACACCGCACAAAGATTGCGCTTTGTGCGGTGTTTTTTTAATCCAAATCCAGCTTGTCGATTTCTTGCTTGATTTCGTTTTGCCGCTCGTAGAACAGCATTTCCTTATTGTGCTCGGCATATTCGGCGCAGCCGTACTTTTTGATGAACTGAATCGCGTATTTGGAATTGGTGATCTCGGTGACTAAAATCAGCAGCTCCTGACCCGCCTTGTCGAACACCTCATCGCAGAAATTGAACACGTTTGAAAGCACGGCAGAGGACGCGCTCGCAAGTTTGGAAACGGATTTCTGACGCTTGTCGAAGTCCGATTTAATGAGCTTGAATGCTTCTGCGGCGTCTTTTGGGGATTTTTCAAGAATTATCTTCTGCGCGCCCTCAAGGATTTCAATAATCGAGCGCAGCACATACTCTCTGTCCGAAGAGAGGTTGGACGCTTTCTTTCCGATGGCGATCTCCTTTTCTTTTAAGGCAATCTGGCTGTCCACGGCGGAGGTGAAATCCGTGTTCGCGGTGAAGTCCATTTTCAGGTTTTTCAGGCACTCCATATGTTCAAATGTTGTGTCCTCGGACAAAACGGTTTCTTTGATTTTCTCGGTCAATCCATCGAAAATCAGACCGAGCAGCGACAAGCGTTCATCGAACTTCGCCTCGCGGGCGCGTGTTTTTATGCTCGCGTCCGCCTTGCCGTCAAGTATCTTATCGACCTGATAATCCTCTTGATATTTACGGAACAAATCGTAATAAACCGCAAAGCTCTTTGCGATTTTCGCGTTCTGCAGATACTGCGCGACAAGCTGTTCGTTGACGGGAAAACCCTTTTGTTCGTACAACTTCATCATATCCGACAAATCCGACCAGCCGCGCGCCGTGACAAAGCTCTTGCCGTCAACGGTGGTTTCGATTTTATAAAAATCGTCCTTCTTGATATCGAGATATGTCGTGATTGCCGGGTGGATTCCCTTTGAGTGCGCGTATTCTTTCCAGACGTCATAGACCGGGTCAACGTCAATCCGCTTTAGTCTGTCCCACGTTACAATATCAAATTCACGCACGGAGTTGTTGTATTCGGGCGGATTTCCCGCAGTAACAACGATCCACCCCGCGGGAACTCTGTGCCGCCCGAATGTCTTGTATTGCAGAAACTGAAGCATCGCGGGCGCGAGCGTTTCCGATACACAGTTTATCTCATCGAGGAACAGGATTCCTTCGGACAAGTCCGTTGCCTCAATCATTTCGTACACCGAGGCGATAATTTCGCTCATTGTGTATTCCGACACGCTGTATTCCTCGCCGCCGTAGCTTTTGGTGACGATAAACGGAAGTCCGAGAGCGGACTGACGCGTGTGGTGCGTCATCGAGTAGCTCACCAGACCGATTTTCATCTCCTCGGCGATTTGTTCCATAATCGCGGTTTTGCCGATTCCGGGCGCGCCCATCAGGAAAACGGGGCGCTGCTTTTCCAACGGAATAACATAATTCCCGAACTTGTCCTTGGTGAGATACGCCGAAACAGCGTTTTTGATGTCGTCCTTTGCTTGCTTTATATTCATTCTTTTCTCCTTATCTAAATGGCAAATCCGAAACCATGCGCGCTCCGCGCGCACTTGCCAAGCGTTACCTCACACCTTCGGTGTTCGGCAACGCTTGCATTTCGGATTTGCACAAGTCGTTGGTAAGTTGCTTTAAGTTAATTCCGCTTTAATCATTTATTTTGTACCCGAAATCCTCGCAGTACTTTTCCGCCTCGCTGTCTTTGGGGCAGATTACGGACAGCTTGGGGCATTCGTGAAACGCTCCCGCAATTTCGTTGTTCGCAAGGCGGGAGATTTTAATGATTTTAACCGATGCGGGAATTTCGATCCGTTCCAGTTGAATGTCATGGTAAAATGCGCACTCATTGATTTCCTCCACGCCATTGTGGATTATAACCTCTTTCAGGTTCTTGCACCACGCAAATGCAAATTTTCCGATTGTCTTTACCGAGCCGGGAATCACAATGCGGGTGAGGGAATTACACTCATAAAACGCAAACATACCGATTTCCTCCACACCATCGGGAATCTCGATCTCTTGGAGAGAGTCTGTGCGGATAAACGCGCCGATGTCGATTTTCTTTATCGTTTTCGGAAGCGTGATTTTGGTTATTTGTCGGCGATGTGCGAGCTGCTCATAGGTGGCATTGGTATATACCACCCCGGCGCGTCCGCTTTCTGTCGCGAATGCGCCGTTTCCGATTATCGTAACCGTGCTTTTCCCAATAGTTTCGGGAACGACTACCTCCATTGATGAACCCTTGTAGTTGGTGATGATCAGCTCTCCGTTTTCTTGTTTTTTGTAGCTCCAGATTTGCTTCAGCGCGGTCACGGAATTGGGCGCGGCATTCAGCTCACGGCGCATTTTCTTTTCCGCTTTTTCGCGTTCGGCAGCGAAATCGGCGGTGCGGTTCTTGAAGTCCATCAGCCACGCGGTACATTCGGTTTTGTTGTTATCAGACGCGTATTTTATCATCTCATCGCGCTTTTGCGGTCTGCTGAGCCAACCCGCCTTTTCAATAATCGGCAACACATCGACTGATTCTTTATCGATCAATTCGCGAATTATTTGGGACTTGTTCATTTTTTCCTGCTTGAAATTGTCGATGAAATACTCGAAAATTTCCGGCTCGAAGAAGATTGCTTCACAGCGATGATAGAGCCATTCGGTGAAATGGAATTTTCCCGAAAATTCCCCGCGTATCCGGTTCATTATCGGAATGAGATTTTCTTTGTTCAAATTCCCCATCAGCGAACACCATTCATACCAATATCCATCGCTGGACGCGCCGCCGTTTGTTATGTACTTAATACGCGTTTCCGAGAGTGTTACACCGAGCTTTTTCAGTTCGTCAACAATTATATCATCCTGCGCGAAGTACGCATAGAACAGCATTTCGCTAGGGTCAAAATCGATTTTGTCACGGGTTTCGTACAGATAATCCAGCACCTTGACGCGCTCCTCGTCCGACAAAAAAGGAAGAGCTTTTTTGTCCTCGCGGACTGCCTTTTTGAGAAGCTTTGTGCCCTTAAAGCAGCACGCGCCCTTGATATGCTTGAAGATTTTCAGCAGATACAGCGAATAATTTGTGCGGTAATTCTCGGAAAGCGTTCCCACATAGCAGCTGTATGCCTTCTCTATTTCCTCGGATTCGGGAAATGAGAATTTCGCGCCTCCCTCCACCAGTGCCCTCACTGCGTCCACTCCGCAAAAACGGCAAGCCGTTCCCAGTGCGGCAGCGGACATTTCCAAATAGCCCAATTCCTTATAGGTCGCGGAAATCTCCTCGGGGGATTGATTGATGACAGCGGTCAACAAAGCGGCGGACTTTTCTTCCTCTGAAAGAATCGGAATCATTTTTCCTCCTTTTTTAGTTCCCAATATTACGTTTCCCTTGGTCGAACGTTCTCGCTGTAAGGATATAAGGTTCACTATTTTTCGGCGTACTTATACGGAATATTGTACTTCACGCAGTATTTTTCCGCATAGCTTTTCGGCTCGACAATTGCGGTAACATTCGGAGAGTAACAGAAAACCGTTATCGGTCCGTCAGTTCCGGTCGCGTTTTTGATTGTTTTGACGGACGGAGGAATTACAATGGTTTGCAGATTTTTGCAGTGTCCGAATGCCATTATGCCGATTTCCTCAACACCGTTTGGAATGACGATTTCCCGAAGTTTATGACAGTCCTGAAACGCGTTTCTTCCGATTTTGGTTACGGAATCGGGGATTTCAATTGTTTCCAGACTTTTGCACCCGTTGAACACGCTTTCGCCGATTTCGGTGATTCCTTGCGGAAGATTGATTTGTTCGAGCTTATAGCATTGGGAGAATGCCGCGTTTCCGATTCTTTTGACAGATTCGGGAAGAGTGATGGATTTTATTGTGCGGCAGTGAAGGAATGTTATATCTTTTATCTCGTCCACTCCGTCGGGGATATTCACCTCTTGCAGATTAAAGTTGAACTCAAACGCGCCCTCTCCGATAGATTTTATCGTGCTCGGCAGCGTGATTTTCGTGACATTTTTCAAAACATCGGCAACCTCTCTTGTCTTTCGCGAACCCATCGTCGACAACGCGCCCTCTGCAAGCGCGGTAACGGTGTTTTTACCGATTTTTTCCGGGACGGTGATTTCGGTGGACTTGCCCTTGTAATTGGTGATTATCAGTTCATCATCTTCCGATTTCTTAAAGCTCCAGATTTTTTTCATTTCCGTCACGGAATTCGGGTCGGCGTTCAGCTCGCGCTGCATTTTCTTTTCCGCCTTTTCGCGTTCGGCGGCGAAATCGGCGGTGCGGTTCTTGAAGTCCATCAGCCACGCGGTCATCTCGGTCTTGCCGTTCTCGGACGCGTACTTTATGTACTCATCGCGCTTTCGCGGCATTTTCAGCCAGCCAATCTCTTCAACTACGGGCAGACAGGGGAGCGCTTCCTTTTGGATAATGTCCTCGATAATGGCTTTTTGATTCATTTTCGTTCGGTTGAAATTGTCCAGAACGAATCTGAAAAAGTCAACATTGCTGAGATGAGGCTGCATCATAATGCGCACCATATCGGTAAAGAGAATCATCTCCCCGCCGCATTCCTGCCTCAAGTTAGTGATTGCCGCATAAAAATCGTCCTCATTGTCGCTTAAATCAAACAGCCTGTTGGAGAAATCCGACCACTCGATGGTCAGCTTTTTGTTGCCGACAGTGAGCATTGCCACGTAGTCCTCGGAGAATTTCACTCCCTTTTTGCGGCACAAATCGATAAATTCCTTGTCGTTGACAAGAATACTGTTCATCAGGAAATTATCGGTGTTGAGCAGACACTTTTCAGCGTTGCCAAGCAGGTATTCCGCGATTTTAAGACGCTCCGCGCGCGGGAGAACCTTGAGGTTTTCGCCGTTTGCGGAAAAGACGTCCCCGAAAACATCGTCTTTTTCATGAACGGAATTTGATTCGCGTAGAACCTTGTTGATGTCAAAAAGCGTTGCGGCGAAATCCGTGCGCCAATAATAAAGGTCGGTATGCACCTTGCTGTATCGGTTCGCGAAATCCGCGCCGTTTTCCACCAGTGCCTTGACATAATCAATACCCTTGAATCGGCAGGCGATTCCCAATGCCCGCGCGGAAAAATGAATCTTTCCGAGAGACTTGCAGATTTCTCCTGTTTCCGCTGCGGATTTGCACATTACCGCGCTTTCAAGCGTTTCTTTTTTCTGTTCTTGGGTTAGTTTCTCAGCCATTATTTTACCTCACTATATTTGTATTTGATTTCGTTCCTCTTGCAGTACCGCTCCGCGTAGGATTTCGGCTCAACAATCGCGGTAACGTTCGGCGACTCGTCAAACACCGTATCGGGTTTTTGTCCCGAATGAGTCCAGTTTTTAATTTGCTTGACAGAGGACGGGAGTGTTACCGTTTCAAGCTTGAGGCAGTTCCTGAACGCGTAAACCATTATATTTGTCACGCTGTCGGGAAGTTCGATGCGTTTAATTTCCTCGCAGCACAAAAACGCATATTCGCCGATTGTTTCCACCGTATCGGGGATTTCAACCGATTTCAGATTAAAGCAGTACGCGAGCATATTGTCTCCGATTTCCGTAATTCCGCGCGGCAGCTTGAGTTCCGTAATGGATTCACAATGCGAAAACGCGCCTTCCCCGATTGACTTTACCGCTGAGGGAATATCAAAGCTCTTTACTCGGGCGCAGGCGAAAAAAGCGAATCTGCCGATTTCAGTAACGTTATCCGGAATGTTCAGCTTTTCCAACCTTTCGCAGTGGCCGAACGCGTTATCTCCGATAATTGTTACAGATTCGGAAAGTTCTGCGGATTTCAGATTTTCGCAGTGGCTGAACGCGCCGGCTCCGATTTTTGTTACGGATTCGGGAAGTTTAATGGACTTCAGTTTCTCGCAGTACATGAACATACAGTCGCTGATTTCCGTAATTCCGTCGGGAATATTTATCTCGGTAAGCGAGAAGCATTTCAAAAACGCATACTCGTCAATACGTTTTATTGTGTCGGGAATAATGATTTTGGTTATTTTCCGGCGCACTTCACGGTGCTGTTCGGCTGCCTTTGGACTGCCGCCCGCAAGTGCGTATTCGCCGATTGCCGTAACGGTATCCTTGCCGATTTTCTCGGGAATCGTCACCACCGTTGCCGAACCCTTGTAGCTTGTGATGACCAGCGTTCCGTCCTCCTGCTTTTTGTAAGTCCAGATTTTTTTCATCTCGCCTATGGAATTCGGGTCGGCGTTCAACTCGCGCATCATCTTCTTTTCCGCTTTTTCACGCTCGGCAGCGAAATCGGCGGTGCGGTTCTTGAAGTCCATCAGCCACGCAATGGCTTCGGTCTTTTTCTTTTCGGTCGCGTGCTTGATAAGCTCATCGCGGCGGCGGTTCATCGAAAGCCAGCCAATCTCCTCGCAGATAGGCAGACAGGGGATTGCGTCGCGGTCAATGATTTCACGCATAATTTCGGTTTTGTTCATCTTCTTCTGGTCGAAATGCGTGACGATATATTTGAAAAATTCGGGATTTCCGAATCTGTGCCGCATAATATCATAGAAAACCCCGTTGGTGTATTTCAGAACGGGTGCGCCCGTAAGCTCCAGCAAGCAGTTTCCGACGGAATAAAATTCATCATCGCTCATCAAGTTCAGATGCCAGGTAAATTCATACCAGTCGTTTGCAGTTTCTTTGTCGGGTTTGGTTACCATTGTTTTCTTCTGTTCGGGGAGGTCTATCCCGCGCTCGCGCAGGGCTTTTACCATATCCATATTGTTGGAAAGCACCGCGTTATAAAGGAACATCTGAGGGTCGAAGCTCACCTTGTCCGCAACGGTAACCAGATAGTCAAAGCATTTCAGACGCTCTTCAAGCGGCAGAACCTCAATTATTTTGTTGGCTTTTTCCAGCTTGTACGGGTCGGGGAAGCACCAATCGTGCAAATTGCCCTGCGCGTAAAACGAGCGTTTAATGGTTTTGCTGAATCTGAGCATACCCAACGAAAAGTCAATCTTATACCATATATACGGTCGGTTTGGAAATTTAACCTCCTCGCGGTTGTAATCAAAGGTCGCGCTGTTTTCCACGAGGACTTTTACCCACTCCACCCCTCGGAATCGGCACGCATAACACAACGCGTGCGCGGACATATCCACCTGCCCGACTTCCTTGTAGATTTCCGCAACCTCCTCGGGGGATTTGAAGAGTGTGTAGTATTCCAGCCTCTGCCGTTTTCTGATGATTTCCCTCTGTTCAGCCGTTAATTCATCCATCTTAAATTTCGTCCTTTCTGAGTATCAGTTTTATCGCCCAAGGCGGTACATTATAGTTGTTGTCGTCCTCGTCAATAAACACAAAAGCCGTGTCGTAATCGGGTTTTGTCGCGGGGAATTGCCCGTATCCGTCCGTAAAGTAGATCAGGCCTTTAAGATTTGCAAATTCTCCGCATTCCACAAGGGCGTTGACATAGCTGAACACGGGTCGGAAATCCGTTCCGCCAAGACCGCGTAACTTCATTGTCGCCAGATAATTGTCGAACTCCTCTTGCGTGGTGATTTTTATGTCCTCTTGAATCGCCGCGTCACACTGGATTATGTGCAGATTTATCTTGCTGAAAAAGCTGTCGGTGCTTTTGAGGACGTTGTAGGTCTTTTGGACAAACGCCTGGACGGTTGCGCCGGCGACCGAGCCGGAGGTGTCGATTGCGATAACAAAGTCGCGGATTCGTTTTACGTCCTTGTATTCCAACGGCTCGATAAGCGGCATATTTTCGTATAACTGTAAACCGTAGGTGTAGAAATTATAGTCAAATTCATCGGGATTTATCTTCATTATCTCGCCGCGAACCGCGAATTTTTTGAGGAACGCTGTGTAATCGTAACGTTCGCGAGTAACTTCTTTGAGGTTCTGCGTGAGGTATCCCGCGTCATTCCCGGGGAACTTGCCGTTCAAGAACATTTCAATATCCGTCTTCATACGTTCGGAAATGTCACCCCAAACGCGCTCCAGTTCGATTTTTATGTACACCTGAGAAATATCCGCTCCGCTGCCGGCGAGGGACTCGTAGCCTGTTATACCTAGATTGCCTTTTTGCTCGTCCGTCATATACCACAACAAATGGTCGTCAGAGCGGAATATCGTTTCGAGGTTGCTTACGGTCTTTTCGGGGAGGTTTTTGTCCAATAAAAAGCGGTAAATCTTCTCGGCGGTTACTCCCGAAACCTTATCCTTGAACCCGTCAAGAAAGTTCTTCTGCTGCGGGGAACTGCCGGTTGCCAGAAACGGTATCCCGAGGTCGTTTATGACGCTTTCCACGGCAATATCGCACGATAAGTTCCACAAACGCGAATCCACAAGCGTCCCCACGAACATATGCTTGAACACACAATGAAAAACGGAGTGCAGAAAGCTGCGCGCCGGAATGTTCTCCTCAGTACGAAACGCCGACAGAATATGCCGCGGATCGTACACAAACACCTTTCCGTCCGTGGCGGTGATCGGCGTGATCTCATCGTTCTGCTGCATTATAAAGCTGCTGAGCGCAAGGTCGAGAAACCGCAGATTTACAAGCAGCTTGCCGCGTGCCATCTCCAGAATATCCGCGGCGAGCTTACCGATTTTTTGATTGTCCTCAGACATAACTTCCTCCATATTTAAGCAGTGTGAACATAATCTGACAATATCTAATTTCATTATACCACTTTTTCGAGGAATTGTCAATAGCTTTTTTCATTTTAGACATAAATCAAGAAATATCAATTGTGTGGTTGACAAGTTGGGGAAAATGTGGTATAATAAAAGCATAAATACTTTTATTATACGTTTATGTCTACGCACATATGCTCACTTCGTTCGCTCCGCGCAGTTATGGACAATTATACTATAAACCTCATACCCTTGCAGAAATCAATATCTAACCAAGGGAAATCCGATATTGGAAGCTGAAAAGATGGTATAAGAAAAGGGGATTAAGTATGCTTGATAATGAAGCGAAGAAAATGGCAGAACCATTTGTAAAGGCTGTTGTTGATTGTATTGCGGATAAACGCTATGGGAAATTGCCTGAATATGCGGATTTCGAAGATGGTCTTTCATTGGAATTGTTCAAAGAGCTTGTGGAAGGTTTTCTCAAAATCAATGAACTGCCTTATTATGACGGGTTTGAATATTGCCATTTACAAGTCTACATTTATAATGATGGTACGGGATTTGCGGTGGATTATGATTTCACAACAGATAACGAGTTGAATGACTTAACCTTGCAGATGGATTTTCGCTTTACCGAATCCGATAAAATGAAAGTATCTATTACAGACGCACACGTTTTGTAAAATCCAATTTATAAATAATGACAATCGGTTGAGAAGGATGCGCGATTAAACTTATAAGTATGCGAAGCATTTTAACAGTAATTACTTGCACCGATTCGGCACATTGAAAGGAGTGGTATAAATGGGCAGACCAATGGGCGGCGGAAGCTCCGGTGGAGGTTCGGGCGGAGGATTTCGCCCTTCGCGTCCTTCAGGCGGAGGTGGCGGCAGACCTATGGGCGGCAGTTCTATGGGCGGTGGAAGACCTTCGGGTGGCGGACACAGACCTCCACCACCTCCTCCATCACGCAGAACGCCTCCTCCGCCGCGATACGGCGGAGGATACGGAGCACCGCCGCCACCTCCCGGAGGCGGTTACAGACGCAGCGGGGGAGGCTGCTTAAGCGGAATAATCAGCTTGGTAATGCTTTTTGTTCTTGTTGGCGGTCTGTTTGCATTAAATTCATGCCTTAATATTGTGAGCTGTCTGAGCTGCTCCTCATGCGGAAAAAATAATACCACGGACTATGAGAAGCCTCCGAGTTCCACGCCTGCAAGTCTCGGTCAAGGCAATCAGAACAATAATGACACGCAGCTAACTGTTACGAAAAATTCTCCGGCGAATCCGTTCAACGCGGATTGCGTTGTGGATGAAACGGGTTGGTTTGACAATCCGACCAAACTGGGAAAAGACCTTGAGTTTTTCTACATGAAATACGGAATCCAGCCGTATGTGGTTTTCAAGACGTTTGACAGCAGCGTTACCACCAATTCTCAGAGGCAAAGTTACTGCAAGGAGTGGTACCTCAAAAATATCAAGGATAATGATACCTTTCTTGTGATATATTTCAGCGAAAAAAATGATGAAGTCGGATATTTCGCGTATTGGGGCGGCTCGAATGTTGATAAGTCCGTGAACACGCTTGAAAAGTCATTTGAGGAGGGAATCAACAAGTATTGGTTCAACGGGAACCTCTCACTTGACGATGTGATGCTTAATTCGTTCAAATATGCCGCAAATAAGGTTAAAGTGAAATAATTGCGGGCTTGACGCCAAATTTCGCGCGTCAAGCCTTTTTTCGCGAAATTTTATGTTCACCCCCTTGACAAATCCTTTTTTTTGTTGTATAATATATTGTGGAATCGGGGTGTGGCCCAGTTGGTAGGGCGCGGCATTTGGGATGCTGAGGTCGCGTGTTCGAATCACGTCACTCCGACCATGATATTGTGACAAAAAAGATATTATGCCCACAAACGGCTCTGTTAAGCCGCTTGTGGGCATAATATTTTGCAAAATCAAGATTCACGCTCCGTAGATATTTTTGACACAAAAATGTCAGAGGCGAACGAGGTTCGATTCGTGAACGGTACAGCCCCCAAAATAAAGGACAAATGAAAATGAAACTTTAAACCTGCGCCCGCGAAAAAGGACAGGCAAAAATGAGGGTTGTGACTGCCCCTTGCTTTGAGAACAGAATAAAACG
>JAAVIC010000023.1 GCA_014799385.1 Oscillospiraceae bacterium | reverse complement strand
GGTGAGGGGAGAGGGGAAAAGGGGATCGGGGGAAAACCCGTAGGGGAGCGGGGGGAGTCCCCCGTTTTTGCCGGATTTTCATTCTCCCCCCGCTCCCCGAAGGGTTGTCCCCCGTTATCCACGCGGGGGTTCGGGGTTCCTCCCCGAAAAGGGTTGTCCCCCGCAATCCGTGCCGAAGGGCGCGGCAACCCCCGAAGGGTCGTCCCCCCACTAAAACGCGGAGGGTTCGTGGCAGCTCCCCGTTCGGTTACACCGTGATTTTTAACCGGAAGTTTCGCTGTGATATGCATATTTTTTCACTCCCCACAAATAATAAGGCTGAGGGGAGTTGATTTTATGTATCCGCATATGAACGAATTTGATTCCGAGCCTTGGAATGACGACTTGATGAACGTATCCAGCGATATGGACTGCACGGGGCTGATTCCCGCGAAACCGAGTTCCGAGCAAGAAGAAAATTACAACGAGTTATACGATTTTTTGCCGAATGCTGTCACCGATAGCGATGATTCGCGCCAATAAGCCGTTTTTCGAGCGTTCTGAAAGTATACTTGCCGTCTTGAGGGCGGCAAGTTTTTCTTTTCGCAAATCGCGGATTTTAAGCGATTTGAGGAGTTTTTCCACTTTTCAACTATACCGACTGTTGAAAACCAAGTTGAAAATGTTGAAAATGTTGAGAAATTAAAAATCGGCGAACAGGAACACGCTTCCGGCGGCGGTATGCAGCACGGTGACTGCCGCGCTGCATACGGAAACGCGGCTTTTCCACAATATCCCGCGCAGCGAAACCCGGCGGACGGCTTTCACAAATATCCCCGAGCGGATTTCCAGCTCCGTACCATTCACCCGATACTTAATTGTGGAAAATCTCCACAACAAATATGCCCAGACCGCCGCGATAATCACGGCGATCCATATAATCAGAAATGCCGCCGCAACAGCCAAAGCCGCCATAACCCCCGAAAATATCACAAAAAATCCCCAATTTTTGGAAATACAAGTCACAATTTCACACCCCTACTAATTTATGGTGTACAGACAATGGAATTTTATGCAAATTGCCAATTGACAAAACCAACTTCAATAGGGTACAATTTAAGTGATTGATTTAGTTTTGAATAAAAGGAGAGCAGAATGTTAGAAATAAAGAACATCACCAAGGACTACGACACCGGCACGGACGAAAAAGTCCACGCGCTGCGCGGCGTTTCCGTCAACTTCCGCGATTGCGAGCTTGTGGCGATCCTCGGTCACTCGGGCTGCGGAAAAACCACGCTGCTGAACATCATCGGCGGACTTGACCAATACACCTCGGGCGACCTTTCCATCAACGGACGTTCCACCAAGCAGTACAAGTCCCGCGATTGGGACGCTTACCGTAACCATTCGGTTGGTTTTATTTTTCAGAGCTACAACCTGATTCCGCACCAGACCGTATTGGCAAACGTGGAGCTTGCCCTTACGCTTTCGGGCGTTTCCAAGGCGGACCGCCGCCGCAGAGCCGTGGAGGCTCTCGTAAAGGTCGGACTGGGCGACCAGCTTAACAAGCGTCCGAATCAGATGTCCGGCGGACAGATGCAGCGTGTGGCGATTGCGCGCGCGCTCGTCAACGACCCCGAAATCCTCCTTGCGGACGAACCCACGGGCGCGTTGGACAGCGAAACCTCCGTGCAGATAATGGAGCTTATCAAGGAGATAGCCCGCGACCGTCTGGTTATTATGGTAACGCACAACCCCGACCTCGCGAACGATTACGCAACGCGAATCGTCCGCCTTGTGGACGGAAAAATCAAGTCGGATTCCGACCCGTTTGAGCCGAGCGAGGAGGCGGAGAAATCCGCGGAATCGAGCGAAAAGTCCAAGCAGAAAAAGCCCTCGATGAGCTTTTTCACGGCATTGTCGCTGTCATTCAAGAATCTGCTTACCAAAAAGGGAAGAACCTTTCTTACGTCCTTTGCGGGAAGTATCGGTATCATCGGAATCGCGCTGATACTGTCGCTTTCCAACGGCGTTCAGTTGTACATAAACAGTGTTGAACGCACCACGCTGTCCTCTTATCCCATCACCATTCAACAGGAAACCATTGACTTTTCGGGAATAATGTCCTCGATGATGGGAATGAACGAAGGTGAACGCTCCGACCGCGAGGAAAACCGCGTTTACACCAACAATGTTTCCACCGAAATGGTAAAGACCATGCTCTCCGAAATGCAGACCAACAACCTTAAGGCATTTAAGGAGTATATCGAAAGCAATCCCGATAATATTCTCGATAGCGTAAGAGAGATAAAATACGGCTATTCTTCCAATCTGTACATCTATTGCCGTGATTTGAACGATGATATTGTCCGCGTGAATCCCTCTACCGTAATGGAGGCTATGATGGGCGAGAGTATGGCGGGAAGCATATCTCAGATGCAATCGACCTACTCTTCATTTATGCCGATGGCAGGCGGCGGTTATGACGTTTGGGAGGAACTGTTGAGCAGCGAAGCCGTGAAGGAGCAGTATGAGGTCCTTGCCGGACGTACTCCCGAAAGCTGGAACGAAGTCGTGCTTATCGTAAATGAGCACAACGAGCTGTCCGATGTTACGCTTTACGCTCTCGGTCTGCGCGACCAGAAAGAGCTTGGCGAGATGATGAGCGCAATAGCGAAGGGCGAAACCTTTGACTTGGACACCGCCGATAAGTCCTTCAGCTATGACGAGCTTATGAATTTGCGGTTTAAGCTGCTTATTGCCTCGGATTTCTACGAAAAGAACGCCGATGGCATTGGCTATAAGGATATGTCCAAGGACGAGGAGTTTATGTCCAAGGCGATGGATAATGCTCCCGAAATCAAAGTCGTTGGAATAATTCGTCCCAACGGCGATTCCATTATCAATTCCTCGCAAAGCGGCGGAATCGGCTATACCCACGACCTTACCGAATATATGATACAGCGTGTGGACGACAGTGCGCTCGTTAAGGAGCAGCGCGAGAATCCAGATGTGGACGTGTTCACGGGAATCGAATTCCCCAAAGAGGACGAAACTCCCAAGCAGCCGATGTCTCAGGAAGAGGCTATGCAGATGATTATGGAGATGATGACGCCCGAACAGATCGGGCAGCTCTCTCAGACGCTCTCTGCGGGTCTTGCGCCCGAGCAGCTTCAGCAGCTTATGTCGCTCCCTCAGGAGCAGCAGCAAGCCGCGCTGTTCGGAATGGTTGAGCCCTCCGCGCTTTCAACCGCGTTTATGCAGACGCTCACGCAAGAGCAGCTTGCCAGACTTATGGAGCTTACCCGTGAGCCCGCAAGCACCAAAGCCACATATGACGGCAACCTCGAACTTCTGGGCGTTGCAGACCTTGCAAAGCCAAGTTCCATCTCGATTTACGCAAAGGATTTCGATGGTAAGGAGCAACTCACTCAATTCATCACCGACTATAACCAAGCCCGCGCCGATGAGGACAAAAAAGAAGACGCGATAAACTACACGGATTATGTGGGGCTTATGATTTCCTCTGTCAGCACCATTATTAATGCGATTTCGTATATTCTCATTGCGTTTGTGGCGATTTCGCTTATCGTTTCCTCCATTATGATAGGAATCATCACTTATATTTCCGTATTGGAAAGAACCAAGGAAATCGGTATTCTCCGCGCGATGGGAGCTTCCAAGTCGAACGTTTCCAACGTGTTCAACGCGGAAACCCTTATCGTGGGATTCGCTGCGGGTGCTATCGGAGTTCTTGTTACCGTACTGCTCAATATTCCGATAAACATCATCATCAAGTACCTTACGGATATTGACAATGTATCACAACTCCCGTGGCTGGGCGGCGTTATCCTTGTGGCTATCAGTATGTTCCTAACACTGATTGCCGGATTGTTCCCCGCTTCCATAGCGTCCAAAAAAGACCCTGTAGAGGCTTTGAGAACGGAATAACCAATAACTCCCCGATGAAAATCGGGGAGTTTTTGCGCCTTTAGCGTGGATTGCGGGGAGGAACCCCGAACCCCCCACAAAATGCGGAGGTATCGGGGCAGCCCCCCGATGAATAATCACTATGAACTATACTTGACAAATTGCGCAATATGTGATATAATAAAGTCAATTAAAAGGGATAATATGATGAAAGGGATGAGCGAAATGGGACAAACCGACAAGCAATTTGACGCGCAGTTGATTGATGAATACTCAAGACTGAAACGGCTTAGAGAAATCGCCAGAACCGAAAACGCGACTGAAACGGAAAAGGCAATTAATGAGGAAATGAATCTCATTAAATTGAAACTTCAACCGACCAAACTTCCCGATTAAAAAAATCCCCCTCCAAGCGGAGGGGGATTCGTATTAATAATGTTTGCACCATGAGCCGAACGCATGTGCGGGGAGGTAGTCTATGGGGTACTGTACAATTCCATTGTAGCGAACCTCGAAATGGAGATGATTTGCGCTGGAGCGTCCCGTAGAGCCAACGTATCCGATCACATCACCGGCAGTCACACGCTGCCCCGTATAGACAGACGGCCATTCGATCATATGATAGTAATGGGTAACCAATCCGTCATCGCCTTGGATTCTGACATAATTTCCGCGCCCATAGGATGTATTCAGCTGTGCGCCGACTTCGATTACGACACCGTTGTGCGCTGCGTAAATCGGAGACCACGCGTCACATACGATATCAATGCCCTTGTGGTCATAGTATCCGCCGTGGGCATAGGTAACCTCGCTGATAAGTCCTCCCTCGGCATATCCTTGATAATATCCGCCCGCAGGCCAGAGCAGTTTGCCCGCCTCAATTGTTGTACCGGGAGCTGTTGCGGAGTTTGCCGGGCGAGGCTTTGTGCCGATTGCCCTAACCTCGGTTACAGGCTCTTTGGTGACGGTTCGCGATGTAACGGTTCGACCTACTTCCACACCGTTAACGTAAGAAACATTGGCAACAACGGTGCGTTCGCCCTTTGAACCCGGGGTTTTTATCGCGTCATTGTCCTCATAGAGTGAGGAATCCTCGTAGTATTCCGTTTCATACGGAATCGACTCGGTGTAGGTTTCGGAACGGGTTATCCTTACATTAAGGAACGGCTCTTCCTGGGTGATTTTGAGCTGATCTCCGCCGTGGAGGGGCTTGTTCTTGAACCCCGGATTGAGCTTGTCAAGCTCGTCCATAGTCATTCCGACTTTATTCGCGATGAGAATATGCGCATCGCCTGTTACAACAGTGTAATACTTCGCGACCGTTTTGTACGAGGTCAGCATCTGAGCGGTTGCGTCCTCGTCCACAAAGCTGTCGGTTAGGTAAAGCCCGGGGGTATAGGTAATTTCCTTGTCGAACGTTACGACTTCACCCGGATTGCCGTTGCGGTATTTCGCCAGAAGCTCGTCCAAAGCCGCTTCAACCTTTTCGGTGGACTCCAGAGTTCCGTAAAACGCGTCGCCTATGAACAATCCGTAGCCCTCTTTGATGTTGTCCGCGCCCATTAACAGCTCAAGCATTTTATCCGCGAGCTGGTAGTGGTTTAATGTGTTCGCGTAGCCGACAACGTTGACTTCAAGACCGGGTTCGAGCGTAATGGTTTCAACGTGGCTTCCGGAGTAGTTGATACGCTTCTGAACGATTTGCGAGGCTTCAAGGTAAACGTTTTCATCGGAGATGTATCCCATAAAGCTGCCGTTGACGGTGAGCTTCAGGGCATAGGATTGATTGTTCGCATATCCCACGATATTGAACAGAAATACACA
This sequence comes from Oscillospiraceae bacterium, assembly GCA_014799385.1. GTDB lineage: Bacteria > Bacillota > Clostridia > Oscillospirales > Ruminococcaceae > CAG-115. The sequence continues at coordinate 1,973 of JAAVIC010000023.1, read as the reverse complement.
TGACACTATCGGCAGAACCCAGTTGGCAACAGTCACCAGTATTCCGCGCTTGCCGAAAATTATGCGCCCCGCAACCTTAGTGCCCGTAGTGAACGCTTTGCCCGAGCCACTCTCTTCACGAGCCTTGGAAATCTCGGTTTTGCCCATATTCAGCGCTTTGACGTAGCGGCTTATCGGGGCATAAATCACGCTGCCGAGCCACTTGAAAAAGCGTTTGAGGTGTTTTCCGAGCCATTCAAGACCCAACAAAATCTTCGAGATGAGCACCAAAACGGCGACCACGATAACTCTTCCAATTGTGCGCGCTGCCGCAAACAGCAGTTCTCCCACTGCGGAAACCCGCGTGAAAACCGTGTTCCACACCACAGAGACAGCCCGCGAGATTTCAGTGGCTTTCGTGCTCTCGGTGTTTTCGGTTGAATCCGTGTTCTCCGTATTATCCGTTGATTTCGTATTCTCGGCGGTTTCCGCCGATTCTGTACTTTCGGTTTCGTCCGTTAAAATCATAAAATCTCCTTGATCCATCTTTCCATTGTTTATATAGTCTGTTTATATTTTATCACATTCGACAGGTTTTTTCAAGCGATTTTGTAACCTTTTTGTAACCTTTTGGGTGAATTTCGTCATTTTCCCACAATTTTTATTAAATTATCGCAAACGAATTGTACATAATTGACAGTCAGACAGGTGAGAAACCCTTGCGCCGCGCTGCTGCGTTCGTTATCAATTCAAAAACGGCTGTATATGTTGAATAATTAGTTGAAAACTTTTTGTGCAAGGTATACAAAAAAGCGATGTTTAATTCGTGAATATACGTCAAAAAACAGAAATTGACCTAAATTGCCCAAAAAATTGAAAATCACTGTTGACGAATCAAAAATAATGGGCTATACTGTAATTAAGAGATGGGGAAAACGCGGAATAAGCAATCCGAACTCTCTTTTGCATAGCCGAGCAGAGAAAAGAACAAATGAGTGCAGTCAGGTGGCGCCGCTTGTTCTCACATAGAAAAACTCTCGCCGGAGTAACATTTTTGGAGGTATCATTATGTGCATGAAAGACATTGAAGTCAAAAATCAGGTTGGTTTGCATGCCAGACCCGCTACATTTTTTATCCAGAAAGCGAACGAATTTAAGTCGTCTATCTGGGTTGAGAAGGAGGAGCGCAGAGTAAACGCAAAGTCTTTGCTCGGAATCCTTTCTCTCGGTATTGTAGGCGGCGCGCAGATTCGCATCATCGCAGACGGATCTGACGAACAGCTTGCTGTCGATGGGTTGGTAAAGCTCGTAGAAAGCGAATTTGCCGAGTAATTTGTCCTTTCGTTCCGCTTTGAAACTGCGGTGCGCATGGCACAATCTTTAATTTCACGGGGCAGACCGATCGTCTGCCCCTTTTTGTTTTATGCTGTAATATGTAAATCCCCGCGGAGGAGATCCGTGGGGATTTATTCGTATTGCCCGCCCAATGCGGGGAACTCCCGCCACCATTAATGTGGGGGCGAACCCCCTACGCCCCCAAGTGTGGGGGGACAACCCTTCGGGTGTTGCCGCGCCCTTCGGCGCGGATTGCGGGGGACAACCCTTCGGGGAGCGGGCTAAGTCTTGGACAACGCTAACTGCGCCTGCGGCGCAGAGCGTTGTTGCCAAGCCTTGGCATTTCTCGCTTCGTGAGAAATGCTCAGCAATCCGGCAAAAACGGGGGACTCCCCCCGCTCCCCTACGGGTTTTCCCCCGATCCCCTTTTCCCCTCTCCCCTCACCCCCCTCCCCCCGTTTTTCGGTGGTTCGGGATTTACGGTTTACCCTTCGCGGGGAGATTGTAGAAACGCTCCCACTATCGGTAGCGATGTTTACGTACACAAAACAGTTGTTACGTGCGTTCGTTGTGGAAGCGTACTGTCCGATGGTATGGACGAGCTGCGGATAGGCGCATTATAACTAACAACAACTTTCCCGAGATGACACAGGAAAAAG
>JAAVIC010000022.1 GCA_014799385.1 Oscillospiraceae bacterium | reverse complement strand
CGCCTGCGGCGCAGAGCGTTGTTGCCTGTCGTCCTCTGTTGGCGGCATCCGTGCCGCCTTTTGGGACGACAGCACAAACATCCTGTTTGTGCCAAGCCTTTGCATTTTTCGCTGCGCGAAAAATGCTCAGCAAACCCTAAGGACGGAAAAGCCCCCGCCCATTTTGGGCGGTTGCGGCTTTTGGCTGATTCGCGCGAAGTGCGAATCAGCCAAAAACGCTAAGCTCTCGGGCGCAGCCCGAGAGCTGACCCACCCCCTTTTTCCTGTGTCATCTCGGGAAATGTGATTTTGGTCATTACGCTCCAAACCGTGACGACTTTTCATTGTTTTGCAGTTGTCGGTATGTTAAACTGAAATCGGCACAAGAAGAAACAACGCAACTCCATAATGAAACCGTGAACTCTTCCGCGCGTCCGAAAGTACGCGCGGCGGCTGAAGTAAAGTGCTCGGAAACGGGAATCACCTCGGATAGAAGTGGAAATGTTTCTCGAAACCTTTCCAAGGATCAACGGGTCTCGTCAGCACCGAATAGCCCGTAAACCACGTACAGTTGACATCGTGCGTGGGTGTAACGTTCACGGGTGCGCCTATCAGTGAGGATAGGTCGTATGGTTATTCACGTTAAAGACTTAAAACGCAAAAGGAGATTGCCGTGGTCTGTCAACCACATGCCTAACTTGTGTAGTTCTTTGAAAATTAAGTGATTATTTCAATATATTCTCCCCCGCTAAAGGACGGCGAATTTCCCCGAATTGGAAAAAATTATGCGTTTTACTTAGCGTAAAACCCTTGACATATGTCGGATTATGTGTTAAAATAAAATTTTAGGGGGGATTACATATGGCAAAAGATTATACAATAGATATGTGCAGCGGGTCGATAGTCGGCAAGATGATTCGCTTTTCACTGCCGCTGATGGCTTCGGGAATGCTGCAGCTTCTGTTCAATGCCGCAGACGTAATCGTACTGGGGCGGTTCGCGGGAGATAACTCAATGGGCGCGGTAGGCTCTACGACTGCGCTTATCAACCTGTTCACAAACCTGTTTATCGGGCTGTCGGTCGGGGTGAATATCATCGCCTCGCGCGCCCACGGAGCACACTCCGAGCGGGATATGCAAGACGCGGTTCACACGTCAATGCTGCTCTCCGTGATTTGCGGTGCTGCACTGGCGATAATCGGAGTGTTCCTCGCGCCCGAAATGTTGGAGCTGATGAAAGCAACCGAAAACCAACTTCCGCTGGCTACACTCTATCTGCGAATCTACTTCCTAGGAATGCCCGCAATGATGGTGTACAACTTCGGCTCGTCCATTCTCCGCGCAGTCGGGGACACCAAACGCCCGCTGTATTTTCTCACAATCGCGGGTGTGGTGAATATCGGATTAAATTTGCTGTTCGTAATCGTTGCTCAGATGGACGTTGCGGGAGTTGCGCTTGCAACGGTTATCTCTCAGACCGTTTCCGCAACGCTTACGGTAGTTTGTATGATCAAGGAAAAGGGCAGCATTCACCTGAACCTCCGCAAGCTGAGAATCAAGGCGCACGTCCTAGGCTCAATCGTAAGAGTGGGAGTTCCCGCAGGACTTCAAGGCGCGATTTTCTCACTGTCCAATGTGGTTATTCAGTCCTCGGTAAACCTGTTCGGCGACACGGTGGTGAACGGAAACTCGGCGGCGCAATCCATCGAAATGTTCATCTATATGGCGATGAACACATTCTACCAAGCGGCGATTACGTTTACCGGGCAGAATGTCGGCGCGAAAAAATACAACCGAATCCCCAGAATACTCGCAAGTTCGCTTATTTGCGTGACTGTTACGGGACTTGCACTGGGTTGGATCGCATACCTGTTCGGACCGCAATTAGTGGGAATTTACACCAACTCCGACAACCGCGCAGAAGTCATCGCAGCGGGAATAGTACGTATGGGCTACATTGTCACGACCTACGCGCTGTGCGGAATGATGGACGTTATGGTCGGAATGCTCCGCGGGTTGGGCTACTCGATTATGCCGATGATCGTATCGGTAATCGGCGCGTGCGGTCTGCGTATACTGTGGATTGCCACGATCTTCCAAATTCCCGAATACCACAAAATCACAACGGTCTACCTCTCCTACCCCGTCACATGGACAGTGACGCTGCTTACACACATCATATGCTACATAATCATCTGGAATCGCCTGAAAAAGCGGCAGAAAGGGTATTTCGAGAATCAATCGGCATAAACGCGGAACTTTTTAATCACTCCCGTTTTCACGATGACTTGAATCAGAACCACGCCCAAAACCAGTCCAAACACACCCTGAACGCAGTTTGACGGTATGTTCGCAAGAGTGGGAATCCAACCGTACTGCAAAATTACCGCCTCAAATAGGTAGTATCCCCACACCATAATCATTTCGGCGGCAAGCCCACTTACCACAAAACCCGGTAAGCGCGATTTGCCGCTTGTTCGCCTCTGTTGCGCAACGTCCTGTTGCGCTTTTGGGCGAACTGCGTCGCTTTTCTTGAAGAACGCGTGAACCAACAGCGCAGCCGCGACAGCCATCAAACCTTTAATAATCAGCGTTGCGGGGATATATTGAGCGAACCCCGTGAGTAAATCCGCCAATGCCGAACCGATTCCGCCCGCCACGAATCCGTACCACGGTCCGAGAATCCACGCGGCAACGAGAACAAAGCAGTCGCCAAGATTAAGGAATCCAACAAGCGGCGCGGGGATTTGAATCACCATTGTTGCAACACAAATCAGCGCGGTGAACATTCCCGTCACACATAACTTGATAATCTGTTCTTTTTTCATAATTGTTCTCCAATTCGAATATAAAAAATCTGCAAGTTGGGAATTTCATCCTTGCAGATTCATTATAACACATTTTGGATATATCTCAATAACCAATTTGAGATTATTTGATAAGACCAGATTTTAATCTATCCTCATTTGCGGACGCAAAGTTAACAACAAACAACCTGTTATTCTCGATTGGAATCAACGAATTATCCACGTAATATTGGGAAATCGGAGTGATTTTGATTCCATATTGTTCACATTCAGAAACAATCTTTTCGCGATTCTCGGAAATCCTCACAGTGAAGTGAAGTCCCGCGTTGGACTCGGAGATTTCCAAACCGTCAAGGTGCTCCAGAAGCCGTATTACAAGCTCTCTGATACGGCGGAAGTACTTTTTGGCGCGGCTCAAGTGACGTTCAAAGTACCCCTCCGAGATGAATTTTGCAAGCGTAAACTGCTCAAACACCGGCACGCTGCACGCATAGAATCCGAGACGTTGCTGCCATTGTTCATACAGTTCCTCCGGAAGGCACATATAGCTGATACGCACCGATGGTGCGATGGTCTGCGAGAACGTGTTGATATAGATCACGCGACCCTCCGCACCCTGTCCGAACAGCGCGGGCAGCGGTTTACCGCTCCAACGAAACTCGCTGTCATATTCGTCCTCGATAATGAACTTACCGCCGTCCATTGCCCACCGAGCCAACTCCAACCGCCGCGAAATCGGCATAACAATACCGGTCGGGAAGTGGTGCGCGGGCGAAATGTGCGCGATGTCCACACGCTTTTCGCACAGCTCCGAAACATTCACTCCGTACTTGTCAAGTGAAATCGGCTCAAAATTCACATTGTTCAACGCGTAGATTTTGGGTAATTTTGGAAATCCGGGATTTTCTGCGGAATACCGCTTATCCCGACCCAGAAGCTGAATCAATAGGTTGTACATATACTCCGCACCAGACCCTATAATAATGCGCTCGGGCGGCTGATAAAGCCCTCTCGCACGATATAGATACCCCGAAATCGCGCTTCGGAGTTCATATGCTCCGCCGTTCTGAACAGGCTGTAGCAATGCCGTGCCCTTTTCAAGAATCACGCGCCGCATCAGACGCGTCCACACCGAAAACGGAAATACTCCGCTCGTTTCCGCAGATTCGTCATCGGGCGGAAGCTCCTCGCAAAACAGCTCGGGAAGCGAGTTCAGCTCCACCATACCACCGCTGTACTGAACATAATATCCGCTACGCTGCTCCGCCCGAACATACCCCTCGGCAATAAGCTGTTCATACGCGTTCGCAACAGTGACCAAGCTGACGTTAAGCTGCTCCGCGAAAGAACGCTTACTTGGAAGCTTCTCGCCGATTTTGAGCGTTCCGGTGAGAATATCGGTCTTTAATGCCTCGTAAATCCGCTCATACAGCGGCTTCTTGGAATTCATATCAAGTGAAATTTGCATTATTCTCCCCTAAACATTCACACAAAGCACCTGCCCTGAAATGTATCCAACTCCGCAAGACGCTTGTCCAGTCCGCCCAACACGGAGATTTTATCCGCGCTCCACAACGGCGCGACCAACAAATTCTTGTCGCCATCGCCCGTTACGCGCTCAATGACCGTTTCGGGCGGGAGCAGCTCCAACTGCCGCGCCACAATGTCTATATACTCGGACTTTTCAAGCGGTTTAAGCTCGCCGCTGTTGTACATATTGCACAATTTTGTGCCCCGTAATATGTGCAATAAGTGGATTTTTATTCCGTCAGGTCGGAGTTTTCCGAGGATTCGCGCGGTTTCAAGCATCATCTCGGCGCTTTCATGCGGCAAACCGTTAATAATGTGCACGCAAACGCGGATTCCATGCGCTTTCAGCAGCTCATATCCGCGCAGAAATTCCGCGAACGTGTGGCAGCGGTTGACAAGCGCAGCAGTGGAATCGTGCGCGGTTTGAAGTCCAAGCTCCACAGTCATGGGTCGAGGAAAACAGCTTAACAGCGCGGTTTTCTCCTCGTCAAGACAATCCGCGCGAGTGGCAATCGACACCCCGAACGCGCCCAAATCCACTGCTTCACGCAGCATTTCCGATAAATGCCCAGTAGGACAATAGGTATTGCTGTGAGCCGCGTAATAGAGCAAAATCCGAGCATCGGGGAACTTCCGCAGAATACGGGCTTTCTCCGACTCAAACTGCTCCTTAACGGACTGTTCACATCGTGGAGTTTGCGCACAAAATGCGCAGCCGCCGAATCCCCTTGAGCCGTCAATGTTGGGACAGCTCAAACCCGCGTCAACAGTGGCTTTACACACCCTTCCGCCATACGTTTTCCTGTTGTGATACGCCAAGGTGTGATAGCGTTTGTTGTCGTCCGAAAACGTGAAATGATTTAACATTTTTAGCCTCCCCAAAACGCTCCAAACTCAACACTGCTCAAGTCCGCTCCCACAAACGTTTCAGCCGATTTTTGCGGTTAAAACGCCAACAAACGCGATTGTTATGCAGTTTTGCAAGAGTAAATAAAGACACCGAAATAACACTCCAAATTGGACGCACCGCAAACCCGCTCCGGCAAACATTTCAGCTCAAATTCAATCCGTCTTTTTTTCCTCAATGCCTTTATCCATCGCGTTTATGACGGTTTTCATCACCGCAAGCGCGTTCTCATTGCCAACGCTCACCAACATACGCGGCTTGCCTGTTGTTTCCAGGCGCATTCTCTTGCCAACCGCTTTCGTAACTGCCGAAATCTTCATCATATCGAATTTTGAGATATGGAATATCAGATTGTCGCCGATTTGTGAAATTTCGGAAATTCCCGATTGTGCCGCCATATTGCGGAACAGTGCCACATCAATCAACCCCAGAACCGGCTCGGGCGGCTCTCCGTAACGGTCTATCAGTTCGTCGGTGATGTCTGACGCGTCCTCGTTCGATGATATCCGCGCGATTTTGCGATAGCAATCCACGCGCTGCGCCTGATTTGAGATGTATTTCTCGGGAATGAACGCGTTGATTCGTATGTCTACAAGGCACTCCTCACGAGGCGCGGGTTTCTCGCCGCGCTCCTCGCGAACCGCTTCGTCCAGAAGCTGCAGATACATATCGTATCCAACGTTCGCAAGATGTCCGCTTTGTGAAGCACCGAGGATGTTCCCCGCGCCGCGGATTTCCAAATCCCGCAGTGCGATACGGAATCCACTGCCAAACTGCGTAAACTCGCGAATCGCGTCCAATCGCCGCTGAGAAATCTCCGAGAGCACCTTGCCGGGGCGAAACGTGAAATACGCGTAGGCACGTTTGTTCGTACGCCCGACCCGTCCGCGAAGCTGATGAAGCTGCGCCAAACCCATATAGTCCGCGTTTTCGATAATCAGCGTGTTGACGTTCGGAACGTCCACGCCCGTCTCGATAATGGTTGTGCATACCAACACGTCCAATTCACCGTCTAAAAGCTGCCGCCAAATCTCCAACAGCTCCCCCTCGGACATTCTGCCGTGCGCTACACCGATTTTCGCCTCGGGAATCAGCGCGCCGAGCTGCTCCGCACACTTGTAGATGCTGTCGATGCGGTTGTGGATATAGTACGCTTGACCGCTACGGCGCAGTTCCTTGCGAATCGCGCCCGCAATCACGCCCCAATCGTGTTCGATTACAAAGCTCGCAATGGGCTGCCTGTCCTGCGGCGGCTCGTCAAGTACGCTCATATCGCGGATTCCGCTCATCGCCATATTCAACGTGCGCGGAATCGGCGTTGCAGACAGTGAGAGAATGTCCACACCCGTGAACACCTCCTTGAACTTGTCTTTGTGAGCCACACCGAAGCGCTGTTCCTCATCGATTATGACCAGTCCGAGGTCCTTGAAATTTACATCGTTCTGGATTATTCTATGTGTTCCGATGACTAAATCAATGCGTCCGCTTGCAAGTCCGCGAAGGATTTCCTTCATTTCCGACTGCGATTTGTAGCGTGAAAGCAGCGCAATATTTATCGGGAATCCTTCCATTCGCGAGGTCGCGGTCTGAAAATGCTGCCACGCAAGAACGGTAGTCGGAGCTAACAACGCGCACTGCTTACCCGACTCCACGCACTTGAAAGCCGCGCGCAGAGCCACTTCGGTCTTGCCAAAACCCACATCTCCGCACAACAGACGCTCCATCGGCTGAACGCGCTGCATATCCGATTTTATCTCATCAATGCAGCGGAGCTGGCTGTCCGTTTCGACGTACGGAAAATGCTGCTCAAAGTCCTCTTGCAAGTTATCGTCCTCAGGGAATGCAAATCCTTGTGACTTCATTCGCTTTCCGTAAAGTGAAATCAGTTCTTGTGCCATTTCTTTCGCGGCAGCCTTTGCTTTCGCCTTAGACTTTGACCACTGCTCGGAATTCAGCTTGTTGAGCTTCACGGTGGACGTCTCCGCTGAACCGATGTAACGCGAAATCATATCCAACTGCGTGACGGGAACATAAAGAACGTCCGCGCCTGCGTATTTTATGCGGATATAGTCCTTTGCAACACCGCCCGATTCTACCTTGTGAACACCGTCAAATATTCCGATTCCATGGGAGTAATGAACCACCAAATCACCGACCGAGATGTCCTCCAACGAACGTATCTCCTCGCCCTTTTTCCTCTTGGGAATCCGCCGCCGACCCGCATGGACAGCCGTGTGAGTGAAAATGCGCAAGTCATTGTCGATGTACTCCAGACCTGCGGACAGTGTGCCGGCAGTAACCAGAACCTTTCCCGAAATCACGTCCTCCGGTGAATCATAAAATTCAGCGTTGATACCCTCTGCGGCAAGATCAGCGGCAAGGTTTTTCGCACCTTTTTCCGTGCCGGCAAAGATAAACGCACAGCCATTTTTTGCAAGAATGTGCTCTAAATCTTGCAAAAGCACCTTATATTCACCGCTCCACATGGCGTTCTGAACCGCGCCGGTTACATTGACAATTGTACCAAGCTCAAGCCCTCCGCCACGTATGAAATTATCAAAATAAGCACGTGTTCGACTGCTAAGTGTCTCATAAAACTCGGACTTGGTTTGCATAAATTTATCAAGTCCCTTGCAAATTTTACCCTCATCAACAAGTATCTTCAAATCCTCTATATGCTGCAAATCCGCGCTGCGCAACGCTTCACGCGTTGCGGTGTTCTCACAGACGAACACGTTTTTTGCATAATCAAAAACCGTGGCTTGCGTTTCGTAGCATAGCGGGAAGAATCTATCAATTGCCTGCGGGGTAGCCCCACCACGCAGACTGTCAATCTCGTCCGAAACAGTTTGGCGCGCGCGCTCGGAGGACTTTCCACGGAGTTTTTGAACGAGCAATTCCAGTTTTTGGCAAAGTGTATCGGAGCTGTCAAAAAGGGTTTCGCGAGCGGGAGAGATAGCAAGACTTGCCAAAGAATTTGTGCGGCGCTGGCTCTCAAGGTCGAACTCCGAAAGACTGTCGATTTCATCTCCGAAAAACTCCGCGCGGCAAGGCACAGAGCTGCTTGGCGGAAATATATCGACGATTCCGCCGCGCACCGAAAACTGTCCCGCGCCCTCAATCATATCGGAACGCGAATATCCCGCCGCAATTAGCCGCGAGATAAGCTCATCCAGCGGCATTTCGGTTTCCGAGGTCAGTGTGATAGTACGTTTTTTCAGTTCCTCGGACGGGATTGTGAACTGCGCGGCAGCAATCGGTGAACAAATCACAGCGCGGCACCTATGATTTTGCAGGTTCGAGAGCGCGAAAATTCGTTTTTGTTCATATTCGCGCGAGGACGCGTCCGCGAAAATCATCTCTTTTTCTGGGTAAAGCAGCACCGAATCGCACCCGAGCATCATATTAATATCCGCGCAGAGTTTTTGTGCTTCGCCCTCTGATTCCGCGATTATCAATGACGGCTCATCTGCGGGAAGCCGCGCTATAAGCGCCGCGAGGAAGTGCGCTTTGCATATATGCGAAACACCTGTAACCATCGCGGGTAATGAATTATCCGAATCCAGATAGGTCAGCAGTTTAGAAAAGTATGGATTCTTCAGTGCTGCATTTACAAAAAAGTTCATTATTCCACCTTAACCAATTTTGAATTTATAGGGTTAAATATCTTGCAAAATACACATTTGGGCATTATGCAGGATTTGAATTTACAACTTGCAAAATCACGAATTAAACTTATTCATTGCCTCATCAATTTTGCCATTTACCATCAGCTCAAGTGCCGAAACCGCATTATCAAAGCATTTCTCAAGCTTTTCCCCGTCCTCTTTTTTGAAGCGACCCAGCACCCAATCCGCAAGGTTATACTCGGGATTCGGCTTCGCACCAACACCCATTTTTATGCGCGGAAACGCGTCCGAACCGGACAGGTAGATAATGTTCTTAATGCCGTTGTGCCCTCCATCGCTTCCCTTTCGCCGAATCCGTAAATTCCCCGGCTCAAGCGAAATGTCGTCAAATACGATGATGGTGCGCTCCGGCGGGATTTTGTAGAAGCTCATTGCCTCGGTCACCGCCTCACCGCTTTTGTTCATATATGTGGTCGGCTTCATAATCAGGCAGCGCTTTCCTGCAATCATTGCATCGCAGGTCAGCGACTTGAACCGCACTTTCTTGCATTGCAGTCCATACCGCTCACAGAGCGTGTCTACGGTCATAAACCCGATGTTGTGGCGCGTGGAATCGTACTCACTTCCGGGATTTCCCAACCCTACAATGATATACTCCAAAGTGCCTGTTGGCGCGGGTTCGCGGCTCTCAATCTGCTTGAAAACATCAAAAATAGACATTTTGTTCACCTCATTCTTTTTTACACGCAAAAACCACTCGCAAATCCCTTTGCGAGTGAATTTATGCTCATTTTGCAAGATACAGCTATGAATAATTCATTTCAAAATCCTGCACACATTGCATTATAGATTTTCCACCTTAAAGTAGTAAAGATACATCTTTTGAACCGAGTTTTCGAGGAAGTAGTAATGCTTTATGTATGCGATCGTCATCACGAGAAGCAGCACTGTGAGAGCAATCAGACCGATTCCGCCGTTTGCGAACCATAGCCCTAATGACAAAAGGAAGAAAATGGCAAACGACATCGTAACTATAAGGTGCACAATGCGCTCGTGCTGATAGAAGGCGATTCTCTGAAGCAGCTTTTCACGCTGCTTCAGGAGTTCCTCGGTTGTGTGCTCCGCCGCGAAAAACTCCTCAAGAAATACCAGATATGCCCTGATTTGCTTTGTCACCGAAAATCCCTCCGAAATGCAAGTTCAATATGCAAATTATTCAAAATTTTCAAGCTCCGCAGACGCTTGCTCCCATTCCTCCATCGCCAATTCCTGTTCTTGGCGAAGCTGCTCAATCTGCTCAGACAATTCCATTGCTTCCTTATAATCTGCAAGATTGGATAGTTGTTCCGTCATTTCGGCAATTTTAGAATCCATTTCTTCAATGGAATTTTCCAGGCGCGATATCTTGCCAATTAGCTTTCTGTGTTCGCTTTCCCGCTCCTTGCGCTGCTTGTAGGACAGCGCCTGTTCGGACTGAACCTTCTCTGCTTTTGCAGGAGAGGGCTTGGAATCTTGCATTGTACGTTCCAAATAATAATCGTAGTTTCCGAGATAATTCACAGTTTCGGTCGGGGTGAGGTGATACACGCGGTTAGCCAGCTTGTTGATCAAGTAACGGTCGTGCGAGATTACCAACAATGTACCGTCATAGCCCGCAAGAGCGCTCTCCAATGCCTCACAGGAGGTTATGTCGAGGTGGTTTGTCGGCTCGTCAAGCAGAAGAAAATTCGCCCCCGACAGCATCAGCTTCAACAGCGCGACCCGTGCCCTCTCGCCGCCCGACAGCTCCGAAACGTGCTTGTACACGTCATCGCCCTTGAACAGGAACACCGCCAACGCGTTCCGCACCTCGGTTTCCGTCATTTTCGGATATGTGTCCCAAACCTCGTCCAACGCGGTTTTATCCTCTGACAGCCCACGCTGCTGTTGGTCGAAGTAACCAACCTGCACACGCGCGCCGAACCGAAAATCCCCGCCAAGCGGCTGATACTGCCCCATTAGAACGCGGAACAGCGATGTTTTTCCGCAGCCGTTGTCGCCGATAAGGAACACCCTCTCGCCGCGTTTGATGTCGAGATTCACGCTGCGGAACAACTGCTTTCCATCAAATCCCAGCGACAAATTCCGCGCTTCAAGCACGTCATTTCCACAGCCGTCTGCCGCATGGAATGCGAACTTTATCGCTTCCGGCGCGTTCTCGGGCTTGTCAAGCGTCTGTTCAAGCCGTTCTATGGACTTTTCCTTACTGGCGATCGTCACGTAATTACGCGCTTGATTCCAACGTTTTTGCTGTTCAATAATGCCCTCGACCCGCTTGATTTCACGCATTGTGCGGTCATAGACGCGCTCCTGACGCTCACGAGCCTCTGCTTTAAGCTCCAAAAAACGCGTGTAATTGCCCTTATAGTCGCGGATATGGCGATTTTCAAGCTCCAGTGTACGTTCCGTAACCTTATCAAGAAAATATCGGTCGTGAGAAATCACGATGAACGCGCCGCGATAATCGGCGAGGAAGCGTTCGAGCCACTCCACGGACTTTATGTCGAGGTGATTCGTTGGCTCGTCAAGCAACAATAAGTCGGCGTTTGAGAGCAGCAGCTTCGCAAGCTGCAGCTTGCTGCGCTGTCCGCCCGACAACACGCTTACGGGCAAATTCAGATCCTCCTCGGCGAACCCCAAACCTGTCAGCGCTGCCGCCGTGCGGCTTCGGTATGTCAATCCGCCGTCACGCTCAAATTGTTCGCGCAGCAGTGCTTGACGCTCGATGATTTCGGGCGAACAATTTCCAAGGTCGATTTTATCGTGAAGCTCCTCGATCTGCAATTCCAGTTCCTGCAATCCCGAAAAGATCTCCAGAGTTTCATCTATCAGCGTTCGCGCGGAATCCTTACACGCAAACTGCTCCATATAGCCGATTTTTATGCCGCCCGCAATATGCACATTTCCGTCATCGGGTGTAATTTTGCCGTTTAAGATGTGGAACAGTGTGGTTTTTCCGCTTCCATTTACACCAACGAATCCGATTTTCTCGCCATCGTATACGTCAAAGCTCACATCGGTGAACAATGCGCGGTCGGCAAAACTCATTGAAACGTTATTAATTCCCAGAAGCTGCATAATTAATAAGCCGGCTTGACATACTCGCTGACCTTTTTGGGGGTGTATTTTGTATTCACGAGATAGTTATCCTGCTGAACCTCATAATTCGCGGACGCTTGCTCGAGCAGTTCATTGAACGCATCTCCGCGCATCTGCTGAAGAATTGATTCGCGATTTGATTCTTTCCAATTTTCCAAAACGGACATTTCCATACGGACAACAACATACGATGTTTTTGCCTCGTCACTGTGGAATACATACGGCTTTCCATCACGCGCGAGTGACATAATGAAATCCGTCACCTCGGTATTATAAGAGGAATTTGCTTTAGAAAATGCCATATCAAACAGACTTGCGTCATCGGGAACGGTATAGGTCGCCTCATCTGCGGCTTTCTCGATGTACTCATCGGGCGACAGACCGCCCGCAACCTCCTCGGAATATTCCGTTGACGCCTTTTTACGAGCCTCATCCTGAGCCTTTGCAAGCTCATAAAGATAACGGATTGTTTCATATCTTTCGCCATCGTTGAGCTTATCTGCGTATTCCTGAGCCTTATCCTTTATCGCTTTAATGTCGGATTCATCTGTAAGATCGTTGCCCATATAATCTTTGTAAGGCAGCGACATTATGCGGATCGCGGCATAATTCTCATCTATAAACTTATTGTATTCATTATCGGAAACCGCATACTCACCATCTGTATCATAGTAATGCAAAAACAGCTTATTACGCAGCATATTTACACGAACGATCTCTTTATAGGAGTCGATGCCGACACCGCGCGCCTCGTTCATTTCGCCGACAGTGTCGAATCCGTAGATGTATTTCGCATAGATATCGGACGATTCCCATTCCTTGTCACATTCGGTGTTGATCTCAGTCAACTCCTCATCGGTAAGCGAAATTCCGTACTTTTCGCACAGACGCTGTACGCCAATATGTCCGCGGACGCTTTTAAGAGTGTTTTCTTTGATCCATTCGGTTACGTCCTTGCCATCAATGGCAGCGCTCCAGAAATCAGTTTCGGATTCGGAATCGGTTGAATCCGTTGAATTTGCGGAGCTTTCCGCGCTGACCCTTGACTGCGCTGTGTTTGTGAAATTCGTAAGGTAGCTGATGTAAACGCCGTTGCGTATTTCGGTGCCGTCTACGGTCATCAGACTTCCGTTATCCATGCACGCTGTAAACGTACACGCAATTACCGCCGCCGAAAATGCCGCAGCGAGCTTCTTAAAATTTGTATTCATTTCAAGTCCTCCTAAAATTTATAATGGTTAAATACGGTGATTAACCATGTGTGTTAACAATACCGTTCGCGTAGCTGCTTGGCGGGAAATCCACGGAGAGCAGCGTTATTTTGCCGTCAACGCGTGTAACGTTGTAAATCATTGACTTGTCCGCAGTGGATTCCAAATCCAGATCCTCGGCAAGCATTGAAAGCGATGGGGAAATATACTCCACAGTCAGCTTGTATACACCGTTCTCTTCTGTCATATCGGTGATTTTCGGCGCGTAATTGAGGTATCTGAGGTCGCGCGCGCAGTTATAAACGTGATTATCAGAGGAATAGCTGAACTGCAAATCACCGTAATTGATCGTGCGGTGATTCAGTGTCGCCTCACTTCCGAAAAGCTCCTTGCACGACTTGTCAATATCATATTCCGGAATCTGATACTGACCCTCAAGAGATACTTTGTAGTCCGAAATATCTTTATTAATAAGGATATTCCACACCGAGCAGCGAATTTTCACCGAATCGGGAAGATCGTTGGGCTGCTCAAACGCGGGTATGTCGTTTGCCA
Source organism: Oscillospiraceae bacterium (assembly GCA_014799385.1). Classification (GTDB taxonomy): domain Bacteria; phylum Bacillota; class Clostridia; order Oscillospirales; family Ruminococcaceae; genus CAG-115. Next base: position 59,560 of record JAAVIC010000022.1, on the reverse strand, counting down.
CAACGGGCAGCAGAAACCGCGCGAACTCGTTTTTCAGCGAGGTGTTGTCCACTATATTTCTAATCGCGCCCGAAACAAATGAAACACACGAAATAATGCCGATTACCGCCATTATCACGGTAAAAATCGCGAACCCGAAAAAGAATCGATTTTTTTTCGGCGGCTCTGCGGTTTTGATGTCATCGTCCGGCATATCGCCAAGCTCTGTGATGTCGTTTTCAATGTCGCTGTCAACATCCTCAATGTTTCCGAACAGCTCACTCAAAACCTCATCGGTATGCTGTTCGGCAGATTTTCTTTTCTTTTTTGACATTTATTTTCTATCCCCTTATCTGCCCGTTTCCACTTATCAAATATTTATATGTGGTGATTTCTTCCAAGCCCATCGGTCCGCGCGCATGGAGCTTTTGTGTGGAAATTCCGATTTCCGCGCCCAAGCCTAACTCGAATCCGTCTGTGAAACGCGTGGAGGCATTCACATATACCGCCGCCGCATCCACCGCGCATTGGAATTTTGCGGCATTCTCATCGGAATTTGTTACAATGCATTCACTGTGCATTGTTCCGTATTTATTGATATGTGAAATCGCCTCGTCAACAGAGCTTACGATCTTTGACGAAAGCCGCAAATCAAGGTACTCCGTGCCGTAATCCGCTTCCTCGGCAAGACGCTCCACATTAATCAGATCGGAAGTGCGCTTGTCGCCGACAATCGCGACTTTTCCGTGCCAGCACTCGTCCAGCTTTGCGAAAAACTGCTCTGCGATCTTTTCGTGAATCAAAATGCTCTCAATAGCGTTGCAAACGGACGGACGCTGAGTTTTCGCGTTGTTTATAATGTTCACCGCCATATCCAAATCCGCGCTTTCGTCCACGAAAACGTGGCAGTTGCCCTCGCCCGTCTGAATCACGGGAACGGTGGAATTCTCAATTACGGCGCGAATCAAGCGTCCGCTGCCGCGCGGAATCAGCAAGTCGATGTAACGGTTCAGCCGCATCATCTCGTTGGCGGTTTCGTGGCTTGTATCCTCAACCAGTTGAATGCAGTCCTCGGGAAAACCAAAATCCGCGATGGTCTTGCGCATCAAACCCACAAGAAATTTGTTAGAATTTATTGCATCCGAACCGCCACGCAGAATCACCGCGCTGCCCGCCTTGAAACACAGTGCCGCCGCATCAACGGTAACGTTCGGGCGGCTCTCGAAGATGATTCCGATAACACCCATCGGCACACGGATTTTCTTGACGTTCAAACCGTTCGGAAGCGTCTTTTCGCTGAGGAGCGTTCCTATCGGGTCGGGAAGCGCCACAACTTGTCCAATGCCCTCTGCCATCACGGAAATTCGTTTCTCTGTGAGCGTCAGGCGGTCTATCATTGCCTCGCTCATACCGTTCTTACGTGCGTTTTCAATATCGATCGTATTCGCGGCGATTATCTCCCGCGTGTTTTGGTTGATCCGCCGCGCAATTTCGGACAATGCCTCGTTCTTTTTCGCGGTTTCGCTGCCCGCAATCAGCGGAGCGGCGGATTTGGCATTTCTGCCGAGATTTTCTATATATTCAATACTCATTTTAACCTGTCCTTTCCGATTTCGGATCACATTTAGGCAACACCGCACAAAGACCGCGCTTCGCGCTTTGTACGGTATTTGCTTGCATCTTTTCCGTCATTTTTGCCCAAAACTCCTCGAAATACGCCAGTATTACTTCGTCGTTTTGGGCAATCTGACGAAAAATCTGCTGGCGCAACTGCCGCACAATCTTTGTGCGGTGTTGCCTATAGTTTCAGTCCCTCGGAGCCTTGAAGTAAGTGCAGCGGGCGTTATCCGTTTCAAACAGCTCGTAGAGCAGCTTGGGGTCTTTATTTCCGATAATCACGGAGTCGATTCCCGCTTCGGCAGCGATCTGAGCCGCCTCTATCTTGGTGAGCATTCCGCCCGTACCGACTGCTGAGCCGCTTCCCTGCGCCATTGTGATGATCTCCATATTTATGTTGTCAACCTCGGGAATGAATTTCGACTCGGGATTGGTGGGATCACCGGTGTAAAGCCCGTCCACATCGGTGAGCATCACCAACAGGTCAGCCTTGCAGAGTGTTGCAACGATCGCCGAGAGCGTGTCATTCTCATCGAAATCGAGCTGCTTGATGGATACAACATCGTTAGCGTTGATAATCGGAATCACCGACATTTCAAACAACTTGTTAAACGTATTGATAACGTTTGTGCGGCGGGTTTCGTTACTGATGACGTCACGCGTCAGCAGAAGCTGCGCGACCTTATGGTTGTAACGCTCGAAGTTCTCGCTGTAAAACTTCATCAGTTCGGTCTGACCGATTGCCGCGCACGCTTGCTTTGACGGAATGTCCCGCGGCTTGTTCGGAAATCCGCCTTTCGCCGCGCCCACACACTGTGCCCCCGAGCTTACGAACACGATTTCCTTGCCCGCGTTTTTCAAATCCGACAGAACCTCGACCAACGCGCGGCTCTTGCGAATGTTCATACTTCCCGTTTCGGGATAGGCGAGCGTGCTGCTGCCAACCTTGATTACAACACGTTTTTTGTCCCTAAAATTCGGCATAATTTATCAGTCCTTTTTATTCCACGGAAATCTCCTGTATTTTCCAATAAGTATTAAGATACCCATACTATTTTATTATACCAAATTAATCCGTAAATTTCAACACATATTCGTAAATTTTCACGCAAATTTTATAATACAAGCAATTTTATGGAAAAAGTTCGATAAAATTTATCGAAATTCCATAAAACCTCTTGACAATTTGCTAACAAATGTGGTATAATTACAGTAGAAATTTATGGGAGTGTTCTAATGGATTGTGTATGTGAACAATTGGTTGCTAAAAAGCGGACGGGAGCTGATGTCCTGAAAGCAATCGGATTGATCCTCGCGGCAGCGATAGTATCAATGCTGTGTGTTTTAGGTGCCGGGTTTATCTCTCCGATATTGTTTTTTGGAGTGCCGGGGGCGATTGCCTTGTGTGTGTGGCTGGTTAGAAATATCAACTCGGAATACGAGTATATCATCACCAACAATCAGATGGACGTTGATAAAATCATTGCCAAAAGTCGCCGGAAACGTATGATCACAATTGATTTGTCCAAGGCGCAGGATTTTACCGAAAAAAAGCCGCCGGTGAATGGAAATCGCGCCAAGACAACTGTTCACGCATCGAGCGGCAACGAGAACGATGTTGCTTATTTGTTCGTAGAGCACGGTGATTATGGCACAGTTATGCTGATTTTCAGCCCCAATGAAAAGACAAAGAAAGCGATTGTGCAGCAAGTTCCGGGAATGCTCCGCACGAGGTTACAGAGCCATGCCAAGTAAATTGTTTATCCGAACCGGAACAGCAATTGTAGAGATTCCACGAATCGCCAAAAGTGCGAAAAACAGATTTTTTCTGTCGAATTATTTTTCTGCGGACGAGATACGTTTTTTCGTTTCCCGTAAGTTGTCACCAGCACTTATTGCTGAAAACTACTGTGTAAAAATTGCATTGGCAAAGGCGATCGGTACCGGTTTTCGCATTATCAGAGCGCGCGACATTGCGGTTTTACGCGATAGATTGGGTTCTCCGTTCATCATCACAAGCGGAAATGCGAAGCTGATGGAACAGCGCGAGGGCTTTGAAATCAACATTTCCGTTGACCACTGCAAGCATTACGCGACAGCAACAGTGATTATTACACGTTGATTTGTGCGAATTATACAAACACATTCTATCCCGCTCTCAAAGCGGGATAATTTATGCAATTTTAACAAGAATCGTAGGTGAGAAAAAATGAAAAGACTGGTTATCGGGTTGGCGGCTCACGTTGATGCCGGAAAAACCACACTTGCTGAGGCTATGCTGTTCAAGTCGGGGACGATTCGGCAATGCGGGCGGGTCGACAACGGCGATGCATTCCTTGATAACAATCCGATTGAACGTGAACGCGGGATAACTATTTTCTCAAAACAGGCGATTCTGAGAATTAATGACTGCGAAATAACAATTCTCGATACCCCCGGTCACATGGATTTTTCTACCGAGGCAGAGCGTGCGATTTCGGTTCTGGATGCAGCGGTGTTGGTAATCAGCGGCACGGACGGCGTTCAGCCGCATACAGCAACGCTTTGGGGGCTTTTACAGCGAGCCGGAGTTCCTGTGTTCGTTTTTGTGAACAAGATGGATATTTCGTATAAATCTAACAAAGAACTGCTTGATGATTTGTTGAAGTTAGACAAAAATTTCGTTGAATTGGACAATAATTTTCTTGAACATATTGCTGAGCTGGACGAGGAATGTATGAATTCCCTGCTTGATTCCGGAAATGTGCCGGAAACCCTTATTTCAAGCACCATTGCAACGCGGAGGGTGTTCCCTGTAATGTTCGGGGCGGCACTAAAATCCGAGGGCATTGATGAACTTCTTAGCGTTCTGGAACGGCTTGCGATACCCAAATCGCGCTCCGAAGACTTTGCTGCCTTAGTGTACAAAATCACTACCGATGAAAAAGGTTCGCGTCTAACACACATCAAAATCAACGGCGGAGTGCTGAAAAACCGCACAGCTATTGACAATTCAGGTGACAAAATTTCACAAATCCGCGTTTATAACGGAACAAAATTCACACAAATCGATTCTGCCGAATCGGGGCAGCTTTGCGCGTTGGTTGGATTGTCACAGACATATGCTGGACAAGCGTTCGGGGTGCAGGAAATAGGCGCAAAGCCGGTCCTGGAGTCGATTCTCGAGTATCGGATAATCCTACCGGAGGGGGCGGATTCGGTCGAAACACTTTCGAGGCTTAAAGCATTAGAGCAAGAAGATCCGCAGTTAAAATTCATTTGGAGTTCTCAACTGAACGAAATTCACGTTTCGGTGATGGGTGAGCTGCAACTTGAGGTACTTCAAAGTCGCATAGCAGAGCGATTCGGTCTGAATGTGACGTTTGACGAGGGGAATATTTCATATCGTGAAACAATTGCAGAGCCAATCGAGGGCGTGGGGCACTATGAGCCTCTTCGTCACTATGCGGAGGTACATCTGCTCCTTGAGCCGCTGCCACCGGGGAGCGGAATTGAAATTTGCTCAAAATGTAATAATCTGGAGGAAAATTGGCAGAATCAGGTGATTGAATCTCTCCGAGAGAGGTCACATCTCGGCGTTTTGACCGGATCACCGCTCACAGATGTGAAAATTACGCTAGTCGCCGGACGAGCACACCAAAAGCATACTGAGGGCGGTGATTTTCGTGAGGCCGCATGGAGAGCCGTTCGGCAAGGACTTGCAAGCGGAAAATCCATACTGCTTGAACCGTTTTACTCGTTCAAATTGGAGATACCTGTCAATTGCGTTGGCAGAGCGCTTACCGACTTGGAACGAATGGACGCGGATTTCACGGAGCCATGCGGTTTTACTGAATTTTCAACAATCACCGGGAGCTGCTCAATTTATGAAATGCGCGGTTATCAACGCGAGGTTAATGCATATACGCACGGTTTGGGGAGTCTAACTTTAATTCCGAAGGGATATTTCCCTTGTCACAATGCACAAGAGATCATCGAGAAAATTGGTTATAATCACGAATCCGATATTGAAAACACTGCGGATAGTATCTTTTGCTCACATGGTGCGGCGCAACTGGTTAAATGGAGTGAAGTTCCCGAGAAAATGCACATTCCGTATGTATTCCGTGCGAAAGAAGTTGAATATCCAACAAAAACCGAGATTGCATCATATAAGCAACGTGCGGCAACTGACAAGGAATTAATGGAAATTTTTGAACGAACATATGGCAAGATAAAACGTGAAAACCGCGTAGCAATGCGGCGCGACAAGGATTTAGAGAAAACCGCGAAGCTCCCGCCGCCAAAGCGCGGCGAGGAATTTTTGTTGGTTGATGGATACAATATTATCTTTTCGTGGGATGAGCTGGCAGAGATTGCCAGACTAAATCTTGGCGCCGCGCGTGCACAGCTCATCAATATATTGTGTAATTATCAAGGTTTTCGGCGCTGCAATGTGATTTTGGTTTTCGATGCATATCGAGTTAAAAGCGACCGAGAGGTGGAAGAATACGGAAATCTAAAAGTGGTCTACACTCGCGAAGCGGAAACTGCGGATATGTTCATCGAAAAGACCGCACATCGGTTGAGCAGCGACAACCGCGTTCGTGTGGCGACTTCAGACGGCACGGAGCAGCTCATTATTCTGGGTTCCGGGGCGACACGCATTTCGGCTCGCGAATTTAAACTCGAAGTTGATGAAATCAATCGGGCGATTCAAGAAATACTGGACAAAATGCATCGAAAGTGAGAAATTATAATGTTTTCATACACAATTCGCCAAATTGCGCAAATCCACAACGATTTAATCGAGAAATTTGGTACTCCACGACAAAGTGGATTAACATCTATTCGTTCCGAAATTGTTTTTGAAGATGAATTTTCTGATTTGAATTGTTTTCGAGGGCTGGAAGATTTTTCACACATTTGGCTGATTTGGGGATTTTCTCAAGTCCCGGAGGATACGTTTTCACCAACGGTTCGTCCTCCCCGACTCGGCGGAAATGTACGAAAAGGCGTATTCGCAACGCGGTCGCCGTTTCGTCCCAATCGGCTGGGGCTAAGCGTGGTGCGGCTTGAGGAGATCAAACCCGGTATGTTGGTCGTTAGCGGCGCGGATTTGATGGACGGCACACCGATTTTTGATATCAAGCCGTATATTCCATATGCCGACAGCATTCCCGAAGCCTCCAACGGGTGGGCACTTGCAACAACATCGGGTATACTTGATGTTGTCATACCACAAAATATCGCCGATACGATTCCCAATGAAAAGCTTGATGTTCTGATTGAGCTGCTTGCCCAGGACCCGCGTCCGCAATACCAGTCCAATGCGGAACGTATCTACACAATGTCTTACGGAGGTTTCGAGGTTTCGTTCTATGTTGAAAACCCCAAATTATATATCACCAAAATAGTTAAACGCAACTGAAGCAGTTGCGTTTAACTTTAATTTACATATCAAGAAAAGGAGTAATATTTATTATAATTCACAAGTTCATCAAGCAGTTTCGGAACTTGCGTTGCTGCATCCGCATCAGTGAACTGACACGTTCCAACTGCCTTGTGACCGCCTCCGCCATACTTCAACATCAGCGAGCCAACGTCCACGCGGGAAGTTCGATTCAAAATGGAGTAACCCACTGCACAAGAGCATCCCTTGCCGCCCTTACCGTCAACGATCCAGCATGATATGTTCTGCTCGGGGTAGAGAGAATAAATCAAGAATCGATTTCCGGTGTAAATCGGGTTCACACCACGCAAATCCGTTATGATCACATCGTTATCAACGCGTGTATGTTCGCGCACCATATTCTTAAACAAGTCGGTTTGCTCGTTATACAGCTTGATGCGCTCCTGAATATCGGGCATAGCGAGGATTTCATCTGTACTCATATACGCACAGCAACGCAACAATTTTTCCATCAATTGGTAGTTGCTGATTGTAAAATTCCTAAAACGACCCAGACCGGTTCGCGGATCCATCAGAAATCCGACAAGAATCCAACCTGTGGGGTTCAAAATCTCTTCACGTGTTAAATTTCCGCTGTCGACCTTATCAACCGCGATCATCAAATCGTCAAAATTAGGGAAGCGCTCTTTCCCGCCGTAGTATTCGTAAATAATGCGCGCGCAGCTAGGTGTAATACGGCTTTCGCCCTTGTACTTGCCCTTGTAACGAATACGCTCATCCTCACTGGAGTGATGATCGAACCACAATCCACACCCCTCGACAAACGGAACATTCGCCAGGCAGTCATTTTCTGTGACGGGAATCAACCCATCTTGCAAATCTTTTGGATGCGCAAAAGTCCAGCTATCAACGATACCTGCGCACAGCAAAAGCGCGCCACAAGCCAATCCGTCAAAATCCGACCGCGTAATCAACCGCATTGCCATAGGATATCACTCCTTAATAATTTGTTCTATTTAATTATACCACACTTTTTTGGAAAAATCAAGTACTTTTTGAATTTTTTATTTATTCTTGACAAGGCTTTTTCTAAGACGAATTTTTCTTGTGAATTTTGAATCTTTTTCCGCTTGATTGTAAAGATTTTCCAGTAATTTTGCGAGCGCTCTGCAATCGGATCTGCCGGATTTTCCGAATGCCGCTGCCTCTAGCACCTCATGATTGCTGTAAATCTCGCACCCAAGCGATTTGTCGGCTCTCATATAAAAATCCTCGGGCAGCTCGCCGCGATTCGGGCGGAATCCGCAAACCCACATTACATCGTGAATTTTTGCAAGCAGCAAATCCGAATCATTGCTCTTGTAGTAACGCTTTAGTGCCTTTTTCGCATCATCTTCGAGCACCTTGTATCGGTAAATTACCAGCGCGATCAATCCCGCAACAATTACAATTCCCGAGATTCCCAAAATGTACTGCAATGGATTCACCTTGTTGTTGCCAAACGGAACGATCGTGGAATCAGACTCTTCCGAATCATTTGATTTATTGTCGGACTCATCGGTTTTACTTGATGAGTCGCTTGAAACCTCACTGCTTTGCGCAGAGTCCGAACTAATACTTATGCTGATTTGCGGAACGGAAAAATCACCCGAGAAGTCGGGAATTGAAATATCGCTTGTGCCAAAATTTCCCATTGCCGCTGCACTGGTTGGATCAAACGTCACCCAGCCAAGCCGCCCAAGATATACCTCGCACCACGCATGGAGGTTTCTGGCGCGCAGAACCTGCGGCTCACCGTTACCGGGCTGTGCGACAAATCCCGTGCAATATCTGGCAGGAATCCCCATCTCCCTCAGAATCAGCGTCATCGAGCTGGCATAAAGCGCGCAGTGTCCGGATTTCACATCATTCAGGAAGCTCATTATCGGGTTGTTGGGATCAATGGGCGCGATTAGTGAATAAGTGTAATTGTCGCGCAAAAAGTCCGCAACCCGCACGGCGGTTTGGTATACCTCGGGTACATCCAAAACTCCGCCGTGAAGCCCAAGATTATTCGCGGAAATGAACACATCAAGCGGCTCCGCAAGCTCGTCCGGAACGTCCAGATATGCCCTGTTCACATAATCTCGATACCGCGAAAAAACATTTGCCGAACTGCAGAACTTGTCAAAATAATCATTAATTTCATAAAAATCAGTACCAATCAGATAATTCACAACTCCAACGGTATCCGAACCCAATTCACCGGAAAGGCTGTCAACGTTTATATAATTGGGGACGAGCGCCGTAAAATTAAGGGTGCTGACAGTGTTGTATTTTTTGTTGGCACGTGCAACAAAATCGCCGTAAATATCGAACATTTCGTTCCCGTAATAGCCAAAATCTGTGGCATAAGACGGCAAAAAAGCAACATTTGTGTCACAAAGATAGTTCACGGTGACATCTTGCTGACGAATAAGATCAGAGTCAGGATGAATTATTAAATCGCCGCTGTTCCGATCATCAATATATGCCAAAAGAGCGTTCAGCTCTGCCGGTCGGAAAGCATCGGATAGTTCGGTTTGTTCCCACAGACCCTTGCTGAGGTCGGTATTCACGGGCGATGTCCATGAACCACCTGTAAAATCAATCCCAATGTCACCTCGCAAATACACGGGCAGTTCCCCGGAATTTGTTACACTCAAAATTTCCTGATTTCCCTGTCCGGGTGAGCTTATTCCAAGAGTGGCGTCGCGAAAATTCATATTATACCCCGGATTTATGAAGTATTCTGACAAAGCTCCGCTTTCAAACGGACTGGAACGTTGACTTGTTGGTCCTATCGAGTTAACAAAATCATAAAAAGTCGAATAGTCCAATCCGTCCTTTCCATTTAATAGTATTGTCGAAACAATTCCCAAAATCGCGAACACTATGAACAAATAAGTGCCGAGTGAATAGTACTTGGAGTAATATTCGTGGCGGTTTACGACCTTGGAAGTGTAAGGCTGTTTTGCTGTATGACGGAGAAATGAAATCTCGTTATATCTGACAACTCCGTGATATGAGGTCACGCCCTTGCCAATCGCAAGCCCCTGCGAATATGAAATAGACATCGCAATAACCGCTATATATAGCGCCACCGATGGAATTAACCACCAGTTAAAGTATAACTTCTCACCAACAAGGGCAGGAATCCATAGTATGATCCATACAAGGATCATGGGGAGCGAGTGGATTTTGTTGAACAGACACGCTGCTGTGATAAAGGAAAAAATGGAAATCAATAATATTACACCAAGTAACTCGCTCCTTTGATATGCCGGTGATTGCGAGTTGATCTGAGTAACAACATTGGATATGAAAAAACTCGAATAGAAAAACCTGCCGTCCATAATCAACAGAATTTTATCCCAAAACAATGACAAACGCTCAAAGAACGGTTCTCCAATGCGCCAAATCGCCAATCCTACAATCAGAATTATGCTTGGAATGGCGATGAGTTTTTTCACAAAAACAAACAGAACCGAGAACAAAATCGATGCCAACACGCAAATTATTCCCGACAGCAATCTATTCACCGAAAGCTGATAAATCTGAAAAATATACATCAGCGCGCATAAATTTATCCCGCAGCACAACAGGATTCTTTTAAGAATCAGTGCCACAGCATTAGGTTTATCACGGTAATAACTGTCAAAAACCAACACAACGTCCGCAAATTTTTGTTTTTTCATTTTTGTTCCACCATTTTGTATAAAATCTACAAAGATTCTTCGATTCTCACTTGAAAATATGTATACCTTGACGTTTCAGCGAATCATTTACATATGCATATCTCATATTTTCCCATTGTTCATAATCTCTGAACTTATCTAATCTGACTCCGCTCTTGACCTGTGTCACAAACGCCGCATTCCGCATGATTGACACGTTCACGAGCATCTCTTCGCCGTCAAGCTCGCTGTAATTACAGTTTTCGCACTCCTTTGGCAACACGATTCTCGTGATTGTTTGTTCATCATCTGTCGGAGTTGTGATTAAAATATTGTCAACGCAATCGGCAAGCACGCTCGTGAGGATATTCCCTTCCCCAAACTCGTCATTAAGTTCATTTATTCCCTTTGAAAACAACTCGCTGAAACACATTGCCGCTATTTTGGATATTTCCTTCGCAACCGCAGCGGAGTCACCCCGGTAAAGGGTTTGCAGGATTATGTGCTTAAAAAGCATTTCTTTCCTGTCGACGCTCAGATTGCTCACTACGCGATCAAGTATCTCGCGCGATTTCCCTGTAGAGGGGTCAAAAATCTCGTGTATAAAGCCGTTTCGGGGGGAATTTTTTAGGATCTTGTCCGACTCCAAAAGCATTTTCGCATCGTCAAAAATGTTCGTCATTTTGCACAAATCTTCACTCGCGTATTCATCAAGCGACTGCCATAATCTGTCATAAAACGCGATCATAATCCACCCGGTAAGCTGTGACCTTTTTAGCTCCGTGAACTCTTTTAGCTTGTCAATGTAAGGCTCTACGGCTTTTTTGGCAATGAATCCGGGAGCTTTTAGCTTTCGGTGAAAGGCTTTCAAATTTGCCTCAGCACGTGAAACATTTTCGTCAATTTCACCAAGTGAACTGCGAATCTTCTCAGAGCGCTCTCTGAGCGCTTTTAAGCAGCCTTTCACTATCCCCTCGGCATATCTGGGACCTTTTTTTATGTCGAAAACAGCGTCCTCGCAGATTTTTTTAACATAGTCGAAAAGTTCTTGCAAATAGGCTTCGGAAGCGGACTCGCAAAGGGTTTGTATCGTTTCCAATCGGTCGGTGACATACTTCATTGAGGCGTTACGGCCGCGTCTCAGCGATTCAAATGAGAAAAGCGGATTGATTATTTCATCAAATTCAAACTTCGGAACATTTCCCGCCTTGCTTGCCAATATCAACGCATCCGGGCAAACCTTGCCTTTCAGCAGACCCAATTCCATCTCATCCATTGTGTTTTTGCACAAATAGCTATCTAGTCCAACAAGGATTTTCAGTGACAAATAACAAAAAATCTTAGCAATAGGTACAGTATTAAAAATGCTTTCCCCTGTAATGTAGTTGAATCTCCGCTTCTTGTCACGGTGCAACATATTGTTGGTCAGTTTCTTGTCAATATCACCATCTTGTGTATATGGTACGGAAAAGTCGCTCATAATCCTGACGGCGACCTTATCCACGGTCAAATCATATGTACTCTCCGCAGCGTAAATGCTGCATATCGAAAACGGGGACGAATCGCATTGTAAAGCTACTTTCGGGGAATACGTCTGCGTGAATCTGCGTCGCTTGGACTGAAAGCTGTCAAGCTCGGACTTGGTAACTACCGTATTCGCGTAAAATGCCGCCAGATCGCGCCCCGACAGCCCTTGCAGCAGTGCGGTGTCCGCAGCGAGCATATGCGCGCAAATCCGCGCGGAATAGTTTACATCGCCAAATACAGACCTCGCTATGTATGCTAAATCGACTGCCATTCCGCCGAAGAACGGATCACCAAGATTGCCCACGAGCATTATTTCCAACGGTTTTTTTCCTTTGGAGAAATCAGCGTGAGCGGTCTTAAATTCGTTCGTTATCTTGTCGATATAATGAAAAACGCACAACCGCGCGCATTGACGCTTGCTCTTTCCGTAAACGGGCGTTTTTTGCGTATAGTTGAAAAGTCCTTCGTCAAACCACTCGCGAACCGGTTCGGGAAGACTTTCGGGAGCGTTCAGATACGGATAAATTGACTCCTCGGGGTCGATCTCGATTCGCTCTGTGTCAAGCAGTTTTGAGCCGCAGTATTCCGAAAATCTCAGGTTTTCCGCGAGGTCGATTCCAAGAAACCTGATGGTGTGAGAGTCGAAATCGCAGAAATTTTCGGCAAAATCCTTGCATCTGAGAGCAATATCCACACCGTTCATTCCGATTCCGATTATGAATAAACGGCTGCCGCCAACAGGACTCTTAAAGTCGTGAATTGTTTTCATTATGCGGTTTGGCATAAACCACTCCAGACGCTCGTCCATATCCACGTCGCTCCCCTCTCATTTGCAGCAATACTTATTAAAATTATACAATACTTTTTGAGATTTGTCAAGTATTTTATTTGATTTCGCCTGTTTTTCAATTAAGCAGAAAAAAACGAAGTCCTCCGCTATTGCGGAGGATTCACTAATTATTTCACGATTACATCGTATTTTTTCAGCCAACTGTCAATTTGGAGAAAATACGCGAAAATTTGGGGAACCGTCATCAGTTGTCCATACCAGTTTTTGGTGAACGTGGAGCCGTCCGTGTCAAGCATTTCGCGCAGACGGTCGGCGTTCACGATCTCTGTCAGGCGGCAATCGGAGCTGTTCAGCAGAGATTTCAGCTTGTCGCTTAGCAGTCGCAGATAGTTGGGATTATGTGTTTTGGGATACGGACTTTTCTTACGCCATACGATCTCCTTGGGGAGGTAATCGTTCATCGCATAACGAACGATTCCCTTTTCACGATCATTATAATCTCTGAACTCGCGTGGGATATTGTACGCGTATTCTACCAACCGATAGTCGCAGAACGGCACGCGGACCTCCAACCCGTGCGCCATCGACATTCTGTCCTTGCGGTCACGCGGAGATACAAAAAGAAATCACAAAATAAACTCTATGTTCAGCTCTTCGTCCGTATATGTAATTTGCTTGATAAACAGTCTTGCTGTCTGCTTTTTGGTTTCCAAATCCAGGTTTTTCCAATTGCTCATAAACTCTTTTATCCGATTAAAATCAACCTCCAACGGCTTTTGGGCTGTGAGGGCGAGTATCTCCTCGGTGATACCGTTTTTGCGATTTTCAAGCTCTTTAACCTTATTATTTAGGTATTCCAACACGGTATCGTTTGCTTTCACAAATCTTTCAACGATCGAATTTATTTCCTCATCTATTTTCGCTTGCCGGATTTTCAGCTCGTTCAGCCTAATATTGTTTTCATTCGATTTTTCGGCTAATTCGTACTTGAAATTGTGGATATGCGGCAGAAGAACTCCCTCAACGCTTTGTTCAAGCTCGTCAAATGCAGCGTGAGATTTTCTCTCGAAGCAAATTCCGTTTTTTCTGCCGTTGCAATAAACATAGCGTTTTCCGTTGCGCTGACCGTTTACAACGGTTATCGCCAAGCCGCAGTATCCGCACTTGATAAGCCCCGACAACCAACTGTTTTTCCCGCGCCCGCTGTTTTTTATTGATTTGTTGATTTCCATTTTTTTCTGAACGCGCAGCCATTCCTCGGAGGAAATAAGCCCCTTGTGAAGATTAAGCTGAACATTTTCGTCCTCCATATCTTTGAATTTGCTCCTCTTTTTTCCTTTGCGGCGACCGTAAATCGTACAGCCGTGAACCCCGTCAAACCGCTCGATATTGTCATGCAGAATCGCTCCCTTTGATTGGAAATATCTGTAAACATCCGCGTCCGCGCGAACGTACACGGGGTTGGAGAGTATTCTCATTATCGAGGTATTTGTGAAATTTTGGGAGTGCTTAAATTCACATTCGGGAGAATTAAGGTACTTTACGATTTGCCCCATCGAAACCCCGTCCTCAAGATATTTCTTATAGATAAACTTCACAATGCCGCTTGTTTCGATATCCTCATCAAGAATATGCGACTTCACCCCCGCTATTTCAAACGGAATTTTCTTGTATCCTATCGGAGCTGACCCCGCAAGGAACAACCCCTTTTTGGCTCTCTCGTAGAAATTATCGTTGATTCTTAATTGAATCGTTTTGCGTTCAAGCTCGGCGAAAACCATTATGATTTGCAGCATAGCCTTTCCCATTGGCGTTGAGGTGTCGAATTGCTCTGTTGCCGATACAAATTCAACGTTGTTTTCTTCCAATTTTCCGTAGATATTCGCAAAGTCCAGAACGGAACGGCTTATTCTGTCGATACGGTAGACGATCACCCTCGATACCGCGCCTTGCTCCACGTCTGACATAAGCCTTTGGAAGTCGGGGCGGTTCGTGTTGCCGCCGCTGTAACCTCTGTCGGAATAAACCTCGAATCTCTCATCGGGCAGCAGCAGCCTTTTACAGAACTCAATTTGAGTTTCTATGCTTGTGCTGTCTGCCCTTTCCACCGATTTTCTGCAGTAAATTGCCGTCATCTTGATTTCTCCCTCACTTGGTCAGGATTTTTGGATTTTCGGAAATTATCCACTATCTCCAACATTTTCTTTGTCACCTCCTCTGTAAATCTTTTCTTCTCGCTTTCGGTGAGTCTTGAATATGTGATTGTAACTTTCATACGATTACCCCTTCCAAAAATTGGATCATATAATCGTATTCCGATACTGCTTGTATTAATTCAGCGTCACCAAAACGGATCTATCGGACTATATTAAATATACAGAAAAAGTTTCTGTAAAAAGTGCACAAAATTACTTAACAAATTTGTACACGTTGGTAGAGTTTTTCTATTGACATTCGCCGAAAAATGTGTTAAAATCAAAATAGAGGTACAGGCGATTTTGATCGTACATCATTCTGCGTTTCTCCTCTATTGTACATAGTGGGTCGGTTTCTGTATCTGTGATAATTGAAGGGAGATGTGTAGTATGAAAGCACAAAATAAAAAATCAAGGAAAATATTGGCAGGATTGCTTTCATCAGCAATTATTTTAGGAACGAGCACCGCAATCGGTATTCCGCTCGATTTAAGTGTCATTGCTGACCCGGCAGAAAGCCCACAAGGAGAAATCGGCGGTAAATTCTGCGATTTTGAAGTAACAATTGCTTCCGGTACATATAAGCCGTTTGAGAACAACAATTTAAGTTGGCATTATAAGGACGGCGTACTTACAATTTCCGGAAGCGGAGATATGCCAAATTGGACAACTGGTAACAACCCAGATGTTGACGCAGAACACTGGCAGCATAGACCATGGTATAATTTCAAAGATCAAATAAAAGAAGTTGTCATTGAAAACGGTGTGACAAGTATAGGAAACTATGCTTTTTGCCATCATAATTTCAGCGATACAACGGGCATAACGATTGAGATTCCGGAAAGTGTTACACTTATAGGAACAGGGGCCTTTTATTCTAGTTACGGTCTAAAGAACTTAACAATTCCAAATAGTGTGAAACAAATATATAACGAAGCTTTTTGGCACTGTGAAACGTTGGAAAGTGTGAAGTTACCCGACCAATTAGAGTCTTTGGGGCAATACGCTTTTGCTAATTGTGGTTCTTTGGCAAGCATAACAATCCCGGAAACTGTGACAAGAATAGAAAAAAATACGTTTGATCAGTGTGATAGCTTGACGGAAGTAGTAATTCCCAAAAACATAACCTACATAGGAGACTGGGCATTTGCAGGTTGTGATACTTTGAGTAAGGTGGTGTTTAAGGGCACGGACACAATCCCCCAATTGGGTGGCGATGTTTTTGTTGATTGTCCATGTGTGGCAGAAGGGACAAAAGGTCTTATAATTGAGTCCTGTGCCGTTTTGGACGATTATATGTCGCAGGCTGGATTGTATTATGATCAGTATCCTGAAAATCAATGGGTCGGTCAATATGATTATAGAAGCAATATTGACAAAACACACGATGTAACCTACACTGCTAAGGATAACATAATTACGGAGGCGTGCCACAAGAACGGCTGCAACCACGTTGCTACTGCAACGCTTTCTGTACCGAACGGTCCGAGTTTTTCTTATACCGGAAGCGAACTCAAGGAGGTTATCAATACATACAGCGACAATTGGGCGGGAACAGGCGTCAAAAAACCGGCTGACACGGAAATCCAATATAAGAATAACATAAAAGTCGGAACAGCCGAGGCGACACTTACCATTACAAATGATGATGGTACGCCCGCGACATCGGAAATCACCTTTATTATTACTTCCGATAAAATTTACAATGTTACCGCCACCGGAGTTGTTACCGTATATGACGGTAAAGAGCACAGCATTACCGTAAATCTTCCCGATGATATTCCCGGAGGCTCGACTATAACATATTGCGAAACAAAAGACGGTACATACAGCGCGACCAACCCGTCTTATACAGATGTCGGAGATTATACGGTTTACTATAAGGTGGAAACACCCGATGGTCAAATAATACCCGGCTTTTCTACGGTTAAGATTACGCCAAAGCCGATGACCGACCCCTCGGTGAAGATAGATATAGTTCCCGACCCCGATGGCGGCAAACCCACGGTAACGGTTACGGACGGTGGCATATCTGATGACGGCGACATAACCTTAACGCCCAACAAGGATTATACACTTGTCATCAGCGGTCCAACCATAGACCCAACCACCGGAGGAACGAAATACGATGTTAAGATTACCGGAAAAGGTAACTACAAGGATCCGGTAAACAAATCTGTATACGTTGTTGATTCCGATGGCTGGAGCGGTATGTATGACGGTGAAGGACACAGCATCACCGTGAAGGATTACCCCGCAGGTTCGACTATAACATATAGCGAAACAGATGGCGGTGATTACAGTTCGACTAATCCGTCTTATACGGACGTGGGAGAATACACGGTTTATTACCGGGTGGAGATGCCCAACGGTCAAGTAGAAACAGGCTCTAACACGGTTAAGATTACACCGAAGCCGATAACTGATGATATGGTGACGGTAACACCTGACCCGGATGATCCTAATAATCCTCCCAAGGTGGAAGTTACGGACGGCGGCACACCTTTGGTACCGGACACGGATTATACGGTTGTCATCAGCGGTCCAACCCCAGACCCGATTACCGGAGAACCCACATACACAATTACGGTTACCGGAAAAGATGGTGGCAATTACACAGATGGAGTTGAAAAGACTATTCCCGATAAATACGGCGATGTCAGTGTTACCTCCACCGGTTGGAGCGGTATGTATGACGGCAAGGGGCACAGCATTACCGTAACTCCCGATAATGTTCCCGAGGGAGCTATAATAACATATCGTCAGCCGGACGGTACTTACAGCACAACAATACCGACCCACACAGATGTTGGAACATACACGGATTATTATAGGGTAGAACTTGACGGTAAGGTAATAAAAGGTCCCTTTACCGAAAGGGTTGAGATTACACCAAAACCAATAACCGACCCCTCAATAAAGGTAACTGTGGATAAAGACCCAGATGATCCCGATACACCCATAGTGACGGTTACGGACGGCGACAAAACCTTAATACCCAATAAGGATTATACGATTACTGTCGACCCGAACGGCAAAATTAAGATTACCGGAACAGGCAACTACAATAAAGACAGAGAAGAAATACCCAAGAATCCCGGCAGCGGCACTACTCCTCCGGGCGGTACAACTCCTCCGGGCGGCACAAGACCGGGCGGCAATAATCCCTCCGATCCTGATGGTGACAACAGCGATCCCGACAATGACAACAGCAATCCCAATAATGACAACAGCGATCCCGATAATGACAACAGTGATCCTAACGGTGGCGATACTTCTGACAACAGCAGCGATACTTCTTCTGACAACATAGGTGATAGTACCACACCTAATACCCCGAGTGACGGTGACAATCAGAATCCCGGTACGGGTAATCCTATTGGAACGTGGACTTGGATTCTTTTGTCAGCTGCAGCAGCAACTGGAGTTACTGTGGTGAAATCTAGATCCAAACGCAAGAAAAACTAAATAACCAACTGCCCCTCTCGGATTCGAGAGGGGCAGTTTTGTGATTGATAATTGCAAATATGTTCTGTTTTCCTTTTATAACATTTATTTCAAGCAGCGTTGCCATAAAGTATTGTAAATTCAACACGAACATCTCGCGTGTGCGGTGCTGCTCCGCGGTTTCGCCGTCAAGGTGGTCGACTCCCGCAAGGCAGTCCACATATGCCTTGTGGACGAAGCTCTCAGCCTCACCTCGCGAAAGCGGATTTCGCATCAATGCGGCGCGCTCAGGCACGCTTGTTGCCCACGGGAAGCCGTTGTAAGACATCACATCGGGATTGTGATACCAGGGATAACCGCCGAAGATTTCATAGGAATACACTTGTTTACATACATTCATCGCGAAATAATATTTGTTATTTTTCACCAAAATTCGTTGTTTTTCATCAAATAAATGACAAATATTACAAAAAGTGGTACAATTAATCGAAAGGAGTGTACTGCGATGATTAAGATTACACTATCCCGCAAAATGGGCGAAATGCGGGTCACGCAGGCGGAACTTGCACGAGCAACGGGCATACGTTCAAACACTATAAACGACTTGTATCATGATGTCGTGGAACGTGTGAACCTTGAACAGCTCGACAGAATTTGCGAAGCTTTACAATGCAGTTTATCTGATATTGTGGAATTTGTTCCCAACAAATTTCGTACTGTCGAAAACTGCAAACCTCAATCTGTCTACAAGTGCAAGGTGTAAAAATTTCCGAGAGGATATGTCCTCTCGGAATTTTTTATTATGAAGGTAATCCCTATAAGATTAGGGATATATAAATTGTCAAAAGACCTTTTCCCAAAGTGTTTGGTAAAGCACTTCACCGTGAGTGTTAACCAGTTATTTAGCCCGGATAGTTTTTCGCACGGTATATTGTGAAATTCACGTTATAGCTTGCAAAATCAGTGTATGTTTCATCACGCAGCAAAGCTACATTCGGTTGATTAAGCATAACATCACAGTCAAGAATTTTGATTGATGTATCGGAAACCGAGTATACAATCATTGAATGTGTGCTGCCGCTTTTCCGACGGCACTGAACAAAATCACCGGGCTTTGCTTTAGCAAAAGCATTTTTGGAAATGGAAGCCGTGTTGCCGTTTGGTGATACCAAATATTTACATGATGCAACTTCTTGAAGAGTAATTCCGTTCCCACCGGTATCACTTAAACTGAGTTCATCGCTGTTTTTCTCAATCCAAATAGGAGCCGGGATGCCAAACAGTTGATAAAATACATATCTGGCATATCCAAAACTCGATTGGCCACCGGCTACTCCAGCTAAACTTGCAGGAACAGCACCACGATCTCCAGAATTGTACGGAAAGTATTTTCCATTTCCATATGTGCCACTGACTACTTTATCCAATTTGGATGTTATTGTACTAGGATTCTCTACCGATGAATTGGGGTAATTCTTTGAGCGATATATTGTGAAATTCACATTATATATGGCGAAATTACTGTAGGTTTCGTCACGAAGCAAAACTATGTTTGGCTGATTGGTCATAACATTACAATCAAGGATTTTAATTGACGTGTCAGAAACCGAATACACAATCATCGTATGCGCGCTACCGCTTGTACGGCGGCATTGAACAATATCACCGGGTTTCACATTTGCAAAAGCATTTTTGGAAATAGAAGCAGTGTTGCCGTTTGGCGATACCGAATATTTACATGATGCAACCTCCTGAAGGGTAATCCCGTTTCCACCAGTATCGCTTAAACTGAGTTCATCGCTATCTCTTTCAATCAAGACAGGAGCTGGAATACCAAACAATTGATAAAACACATATCTGGCATATCCAAAGCACTGTTGACCACCTGCTACTCCTGCCAGACTAGCAGGAACAGAGCCAAGATCTCCCGAATGGTACGGAAAATATTTTCCATTCCCGTATGTGCCGCTTATCACTGCATCCAACTTAGATGTTATAGAATCAGCTGCAAGTATTTCAACAGCATGAGCGTTTACATTTACTAACCTCATCCCCGCAAACATAGTTGCAAAGATTGTCAATGCAAATAAAACCGACATTACTCTTTTTGTTTTTGTCATAAATATGCACCTCCATATGTTGCACATCACTATGTACATTTCAAAGTCCAGTATAAAGGAATAAACTTTCGGTTGCCAAAAACAGTTTCCACACTTGACATTGCGTTAGTGGGTCTGTCAGCTCCTCGATTGTCATTCCTCGTGATTCCCGCGCTTTACGCATCATTTCAGCGAATTTCTTTTTTTGCAATCCATAATTGTGTACCTCCATACAACCAACATTATACGGCACAATTCGTTGGAGTGCAAGAAAGGATACTTTAGAATAAGCAATAAAACATCCCCTCAGATTTCTCCGAGGGGATGTTTGGATATTTATATCAATGTCAAATCCTTGACGTTCACCACCGCTACTTGAGCAGCTCTTCCACACGCGCCTGAACCGCGTAGTAATCATAACCCGCCTCGGTAAGACGCTTTTTGCGTTCATCACCGTTGCCCCAATCGCCGTGGATTACCTCACGGGCGATTTCGTCCACGGACTTTTTCGGCTCGGACTGCGCCGCGTTTGATGTTTTGACAACAAATCCGTCAAACCCTTCCGCCCGCGCCTTTTCAAGGTAGTTTTCCGCATTCTGCTTGCTTGTGAACGCTCCGATTTGCACCCTCAAGAGGTTATCATCACTGCGAATAACAAACCCCACAAATCCCGATGCTTTTGCCTTTGCGAGGTAATTCTCCGCGTTTTTGCAATCGCTGAATGCGCCAATTTGAACGCGGTACAACGTACTTTCCGATGTGCCTAGTGTGCCTGCGGAATCCTCCACGCCGAGCAATTTATTGACCTCAGCTGCGATTTGCCCCTCTCGCTCGTACAGATATGTTCCCGGGCAGGATTTCCCACTGTGGTAATCCCTGTGCGCCGTCATATTGCAGCCGTTGAGGTGATTCACACGGTCGTTTTTATTCGTGGACCACACCAGTTTCTTAATACCGTTTCGCTTGCAGATGTCCACAAGCAAGCGAATCAGTGCGTTATACGCTGCGGGTCTAACCGCATACGGTTCTTTTGTATCGCTTGCGACTTCGATTGTGATTGCTCTGTGGTCATTGGAAGCCGATGAGGAACACATAGAGCGGTCTTTTTCCTCAACGTACATTCCGATTCTGCCGTCATAGCCAATGCCGTAATTTGACGAACATTCCTTCGTTTGGAACAATTCGCCGAGTGATTCAATCGCACACTGCCCGACAACGCAATGAATCGTCACAGTGTCGATTGCGTGGTTTCTGTTCGGGGTTCTGAACGGTGAAATTTTTGTATAGTTCACCAACGGGCTATTAGTGAAGTTCATTACTCGTCGTCTCCTTTCGCGTCGGCGTGCTCGTCCAGGGCCGCCTGTGAAAACTGCGTTACGTCCGTAATAATCGGTTCTTCCTGTTCGGAAGGATTCTTCTTATTATCACGCATCTTCATCATCTCCCTTCTTATTCGCCGCGTCGGTAAGCCCCTCGCCGAGTATGTACCCGAGAACGCTTGCCCCGGTAAGAATCGTGCCGCTGATTTTATCGGCGGTATCCTGCGAGCCGTTCCCGAGAACGATAAGCCCCGCGACAAATCCCGCGACAGATACCCACAGTTTTCGGCTTGTCAGTTTTCTTTGCCAATTAATTTTCATTTTCATTCTCCTTTCGTTCGGGAAGTTCCATACACTCCTCGTACAGATGGGTTGCAACGTCGTTCCCGCCTAACTCGTGATACGCTTTATATACGCGTTTAAGGCTTTCTTTCGCGTATACAGGGCAATATCTTCTTGCTGTGTATTTTTCGTTAGAGCGAATTATCTCCGCTCTCAAAAGGCATTGTACGCCGTCCTCGATGTGCTTTTCGTACTTTGCCGTTTGAGCGTTATCAAGTGCTTGCCGCGTTTCCTCGGTGAGCCTCTGCGCTTCTTTTGCGTTTTTTCGTGCTATTACCGCATTAAAAACAGCCGTAAAAATCACTCCCAAAAGTGCCATACAGCTTGTTATAATCGCGACGATTATCGCACTGTCCATTTCATCACCCCCTCCGGCAGAAAATCCGCCGCCAAACCGCATAATGCTATATTGGACTTAGGTATCGCCATTAAGCAGCACCACCACCGCGCTCCGCCACCGCTTGGGCACATCGTTGATTGTGATTGTCCCGCGCTTGATTTGGGTCGCGTAAATCTTAGCCATTATCCCTCACCTCCAATCATCGCCGCAAGCTCGATAAGACCGAGCTGTGTGTCGTTGATAGCCTCAGCTTGACGCTCCTGTGCAATCTCGATTTCGGACTTTTGCGCCAGTTTCACACACCACGTCTGCGCACCATCAATCTCGCGGAGTGCAAGCTCCACGGGAAGCGTGAAATTGAGCTGCAAAGACTGCGTGATGACTTTTTCCTCGTTCTCGCCGTTTTCGTTTTGAACGATTCCCGTTTCAGTGATTTCGATTTCGGACAATGCCGCGCTGTCGGTGTAAAGCTCCTTCAGCTCGTCAAATGTCGTGTTTTCCGCCGCGATTTGGATTTCCAAAGTTCCGCGGTTCGCGTTCTGGAACGTCTGCTTTCCGCCGTATACGGCGATTGTTTCAAGCTGTTTTCCGTTTGCAAATTTAACCATAAAAATACCTCCTGCATTTTACCATTCGATTACGATTATTCCCGCGCCGCCGCTACCGACCGTTCCGTTTACGGTACCAAAATACCCGTACTCATCTTCGGTGTGGAAATAATCCGTAAGACTGCCATAGCCGCCGCCACCCGCAGCATAGCCGCCGTCACCGCCGTGATGACCTGCACCCTTAGCATTTCCACCTTGGTTGCCGTAGCCACCATAATTTCCGCCTTTTCCCGCCGTATCCCCTCCATAATTTCCGTTTCTGCCCCAATATCTGCGTGCTCCGCCGCCACCGCCTGCACCTGATCCATTACCTCCGTTGCCACTTGTGCTACCATAGCCGCCGCTACCACCAATAGGACCCCATTTTGATTGGATAATCTGGCGGGTTGAGCCGCTGTCGTATGTAGTCCCATTGACTGTCAAGGTTGTAGCACCGCCTGAATTTACGGCGGCACAATTTGATACACAAACTGCATTTCTGGTGTTTTTATCCAGAACGTACTCCGCGACATTTCCGCCGCTTGTGCCTTGCGCCGCGCCGCCTACAATAATTCTTGCTCCCTTTGGTGCGGAGAGTGTAAAAGAGCCGTTGTTGACGATTACGAGGTGGTCTTCGGCGACAACTAACGGGGTAATGCCATCAACGGTCGCGGAATCAACACTACTCGAAAAAATCTCGCGCAGCACTCCCCCGTCATTCGCGTGGACGGTGTTCATTTCGTGAAGCACACCGCCGTTATTCTCCGAAACAGTTCCGAGCGACCGCAGAACGCCGTTATCGTTTGCTGTAATCATTGCTCCACCGCCTTACTCATACTGCCCATACCAACACCCTGGCGGACAGTTCGTGGAGTTTGCGGCGGCTGTTCCGCTTGCCATTTTGTGCAGTCCGAGCGCGGAGGTAGTGACAACGTGCGCGCCGTCCACCGTGTCTGCGTTGCCGCCGTTTGCGGGGAGTGAAATATCCCCAACCTTTACTTTCTTCATTTCCCCATTATCTTCGCTGTCAACAATCGCGAGATAATCCCCCTTAACCGGTTTTTCCTTTATTTTTGCGGTATCTTCGATGTTCCCAAGCCTCGTGATTGGCAAATCAATCGTAGGATTTCCGTTTTCATCCTTCGACTGCATAACTATATCACGTTCAATAGTTGACATATTGTCCTCCTTTCAAAATGGCGCGGCAAGCATTTTGCCGCGCCAAAAGATTGCTAATTGTACTGATTATTCCGAAGCGGAAACCACGCGAACAAACAGTTCTCCGTTTTGCATATCATCTGGAGCTTGTGTGCCGTATCTGACGCCGCGAATACCGTTAAGCCGTTCAATGTCCGCCGATGTAATGTTGGGAAGGCTTTCGAGTTTTTCCTTGAGGGCTGTGGTGAAATCCTCTGCGGACAAGCCCTTACCCTCTACCTTGTCGACTTTGCCTCCGATAGCGTTATTAAGCGTTGAAACAACGTCCTCGTGCTCAATAATGTAGTTCGCAATTTCTTTCAAGGTATCGTAGGCTTCGGGCGCACCGCCAATCAGCTCGTCAATAGCCGCGCTGATTTTCTTGTCAATGTTTTCTCCCGAGGGAATGTCCGATACGCTTGCTGCGATTTCCGCCAATGCCGCCGAGAGTGTCATCTCCTTTCCGCCGTAAGTGACGGTGGTGTTCTCGCCGTTCGACTTGGCGATAATCTCTTTCAGTTCGTTATCCACCTTAATGGATTCCAAAATGTACTTTGTATTTGCCATATTACTGTTCCTCCTTGATTATAAGCGTGCCGCTCGGAGCGTCCTCCGCTCTGCGGCTTATGTTCTTTCCGTCGTATTCTTTACCGTTGATTACAACTGTTACATCGGTGTTTCCCGTATATTCAGCCGTTATCAACGTTACTCCCGCCGCATCCCCTCCACCTATCCCATAATCGGGCTTGGTAGGATCACGGAATCGCCGCGAGATTTCTCGATGATGACAGTTGGATTCCGCCAGATGAGCGGAAAGCTGCTCCTTCAATACGTTAAAATCCTCCAACGTAACGAAAACGTGCGGATTGACATTCACAACGATGTTGTTAGTACGACTGATACCGATAATCACGGAAAGCGAAATCAGCCACTCGGGAAAATCGTTATATGCAGGGATTTCCTCACCTACATCGTCTTGCAAAATCCCGAGCATAATCTCCTCGTGCGATTCCGTTTTGGCGAAAATGCCGATTTGTTTCATTCGCGATGTTTCTGTTACTCCATCATTGCGAATCTGAATGTCGATTCTCGTGCCGTTCCTGCTCTCGACCATTCCCTGTCCGCGAATCAGCGCAGGCGCGGAAATTGGCGAAAACACCGCCGTTTGTTCGGGGAGCGTTTCCTCGTCAACCGCCGTATCGCCGATTTCGGCTCGTGTAATGGTAAGCCTCGCCCCGCCCAACATTCCCGCAATCAGCTCCTCGCCGACCTTTGTCAGCACCACTTCATTCCAACTCAATTTTATCAGCCTCCTATTTTTTTGACAAAGCATGTGGTTTTCGCACCTATAGAGAAATCCCCCGAAACGGAGAAATCGCCCTCATTGTAATTCATTCGCGCGGTATAGTGCCTTTCGCGTCCCGCGAGTGCCATTCCAGCCGAATAGCTGCCAGTGACGGCAAAGCTGTCAAATTCGGCGGTTATTTTTGATTGCAGATTCTTGATTATTCCTGCGATTTTCGCACCGAAATAAACCTCAATCTCGCCGTCAGGCTCGATTGTGAATTCTACCGTATCCATTACGCTTCGGAGATTTTTCGCGTACTGAATCCGCGCGATAAGGCTTTTCAGATTGCTGCCGGCGGAGCCGCCATAAACCGCGAGTTTGAAATGGAATGGTTCTCCGCCATACTCGAACCACTCCTGCACTTCAGCGGATTGGAACACAGAGTGCAAAGCAGTTTCCACCGCGTATTTTGTTCCTTTGTATCGATGTACGAACATTGCCTCCTTGACAGCTCGCCGCTTGTTCGCAATTGGTGCGGACGGCTCGTACCAGTCAATCTTCAGGTCATACGCGAGAATATCCAAAACCTGTTCGGGCAGCTCGTCCACGCGCGGTAAAATCGCAGCACAGTCGGTGTTTCCAACGAGCTTGGCAAGTTCTGCGGCGATTGTCTCGGCAAGCCGCTCCTTATCATCATTTCTTGATATGGAGAATGGAAGTGAGCCGACAAGCGCGGATTCGTCCGTAATGTAACTACTCATCTTCATATCCTCCGTTTATGATGTTTACAGTACCAAGCCGTGCAGTCTGGGGAGTTAATCGTCCACTGCCGTCGCGGAGCGACACAAAATCAGGTTCATGAATTTCAACACGTTTCGCGCCCGTATCGCGAAGCAGCCACATCAACCGCGAGGGATTGATATCGCGCCCGATTTTCGCGCATTGCCACTCGGTATATTCATCGACAGCCGCCCTAATTGCCGCGCCAATATCGGCGATTGAACGACTTTCCGCGCGGTCGACATAGTACGTCAAATCAACGTTGAACTCCGCCGTTTCGGGATCGCAGACCTCCACAATATCAGTAAGAGGTCGTACTTTATCGTCCGAGCAAGCCTCGAGAATTGCGTTTTTCGTGCCGTCGTCCGCGATACTTCCGTCCGACATAATCGCGTAAATCTCAACGTGTCCGGGCTTGTCAACGGGATTTATCGCGCACACGTCCGCAATGGACGTTGAAACCGTTTTCGCGTGATACTCATACGCACCGCGCGGACCCGCTGTGCTATACGCTTCCAGCCCTTGCCGCATAAGCTCGTAGTACTCTGCGTCTGTTGCCATTTCCGTGCCACTGTTGGAAGTGTCGATATTCGCACAGGATTGATAATACAGTACCTTATCCACGTCAACAAGCGTGCTTATCTGTCCGGGGGCAAATCCATTCCCAACTGCTCCCACAGTTGTGCACTGAACCTCAACGTCGGCAATAACCGCGCCAATGGGAACAATCGCGTCCGAAACTGTTTCCCATGTGTATTTTCCACCACTGTCGGTAACTTTTGTGCCTTTCGGGATTTCCACCGCGAACTTCTGCGGCGCGGATATCGTAAACCTCATTGTGCAGACGGCAGGCTCGGCTTGCGGACGTTTGACATTGTAAACCATTTCGCCCAGCGCGTCAAGGTTTTCTCCGACCGCTCGTGACGGGATATTCTGATTCGCGGCATAGTTAAGCAGAATCCGCTCTTGAATAATGATTCCCCCAACCCACGAAATAAACAGTTTATCGGGGTCGGACGGCAACAGAGAACGACCTGTCAGCTCCTCGTATTTTGCCGTTAAGTCCGCAACGATATTCGCGCTGTCAGTCGTCACAAATCTGTATTCACTCCCCCGCATCGATACTCACCTCCACCTCGATATTCATAGTTCCCTCCGCATTTTTAACCAACCGCAAGTCTTGCAACGTGGCTCGCGGCTCGAATTTCTCCAGTGCTTCCGAGATCTCGGAAACCGCGATTGTTTCGGCAACATCAATTGGCTTGTCTATAAATTCCATAGGCAACCCGAATTCGCGATACATAGGTGATGTTCCACACCGTGTATTTAGCAGTACCGCGACATTTTGCAGGACAGATTTCAGCGTTTCTGACTGTGCCAATGTCAGTTCGTAATTATCGCCCGAATTAACAGTTACCGTCATTTAGTCGCGCCCCCTGTTGTATTGCCCCAAGAGTAGTTGTTGTACTCCTTGAGGGAAATTGTAATATCCGCTGTCACCACCTCGCCCTTGACGTTGAAGGTCTGATAGTCTACACTGTATTTTGTGATTACCCACCTATATGAGCCGTAACACCTTTTTCCAAGCACGAATTTCAGGAGTTTTCCGATTTTCATATAATCGTCGATTTTTTTCAGTTCGTCCTCGACCTTCACTCCGAGCAAATACGACAATGTCATTTTGAAAGAAATCGAAGCGAGATTATATCCTGTATACTCCAAAATCGGCGATGCATTGTGCCGCTTTTGCTCCGAGTAATTTGCGGAGTTTGAATATTTAATGTTGTTCGGTGTTTTGACTTGGTTTGATGATACTGAGAAAACGATATCACCCAGATACCCAACTGTCATTTAAGTCCCCCCAATACATAGCCATCGGAGTTGAAACCCTCATCATATAGGCATAAGACAAAATCCCCGACATCGGGAAACCACGACTTAACATTAGGCTTGTAATTGCGCTTTTCGTGGTCGGAATCATCATCCTCGCGGCGGGTAGATGTTTCGTTCCATAAAACCTTCAGCCACCCCGATGTAATGCCGACATCAGGAAATCTTACTCGAACAATCCATTTTTTTATATTTATATCGGACACTTGCCCGATTCTAATTTCCGCCATTTCCTCACTCCTATCCGTAAAGAATCTTATTCACTCTCGCCTGCACGGTATGGTAATCGTGACCAGCGGCGGTAAGCCTGTCCTCACGGTCTTGTCCGTTGCCCCAATCGCCGCGTATGCATTGCATTGCGAGTTCTTGAATCGCCGCGTCATCGTCTGCTGAAACTGAAGCGGACGCAATTTTCTCATTGCTGGCAAGGGCTTTCCGCAATGTAACTTCGGTGGTGTAGCCGGACGATGATACAGTGTGTTTTGCTTGCCTGATGATATAAACTCCGTCCCACATTCCGAAATTCTCAAGCACTATCGTAGTCCCCGCGACAAGCGCGGGATCGCCCGGAAATGTGAACGTTGCTTGAGTTTCAAATTTGTTATGCAATCGCAAGTACTTATGCGCCAGTTGCTGCGCCTCGGCAATGCTCGAAACCTTTTGATTGACCTCAAGGCATTGCTGACCATCGCTTCCCTCGCGATAATTCGATGCGTACTCGGTGGCGGAAATCACCGCACCACTTGATGTGGTGCAGTACACGCGACAAGACGTGTAGCAGCTATTCTCCTTTGTTGACAGCTTGTATTTGGTGTAGCCGCCCTCCGCGCCAAATCGGATAGTTTTCACCGCGGTCTTGCTTTCGTATTCTGCTTGGTCGAAAATCACGATAATGTTGTTTGTCGCCTTCAGCGAACAACCCGCGTCGTGGCAGAGCTTTTGCAAAAACGCGATATCCGACATCTTGTATTGCTCCACGCGGGAGTATTTTGGATTATTCGCCGATTCAAACAGCGTTGACATTCCGTTTGCGTTCGCGATTTCCTTTGCAATCGCCGAGAGTGTGATATTCTCCCACGACTTGGATTTCAGCGTCTGCCGAATTGTAGAGCTGTACGACAGAGAAGTGCCTTTTATGGTGAGCGTTGACGGCGGTCCTTGCATATCAATGGAATCAAGCTCAAATAAACCGCAGTCCAGCACCTCATCCTTTCCATCGTTGTTTGCGTTTCTGAGGACGATTGATGCGGAGATTTTCACACCCTTACTGATTGCGGAAGTGTTGCCGCTGCTCGGTGTAGGTATGGATTCCGATGCTTTTGTCACTTGATTTTCCGCGAACCAGCCGAGATAATCCACACAAATGGGGTACGGAACGCCTGCCTTAAGGTTCAGATATGTTACCTTGCCCTTATGATTCGTCACCATTACTCCGGGATTTCCTTCGCCATAGCTGGTATATTGCGGTCTGCCGGTACAAATCACCGCCTCGCCGATTGTCCAGCCGCTCGAACTGCCCGAAGTTCCCGTACTGTATGTAGTACTGCCCGAAGATGATCCCGATGATGTTGTCGCCGTTCCCGCCAAAACAAGATTAGCACCCTTAACATACGCATTTTTCCCGGCATAGGAAACGTTCGCCCAGCCGTTGGAAAAACTCTTTACTTCGATGTAATCCCCATACGCGTATTTCCCGAGGATTTTATACTTTTCGCCCGCTCCCGAGCGAATATTCAAGCCGTTTGGAGATGTGACTTTATAAACGTTGTGAGCGGTGCTGCCCTTACTGCCTGACGATGAACCGCCTGACACTGTGCCGCTTGCCGTCTGCGCCTGCTCGGCGTTGCTGATGATCTCACCGGAGTTTGCTTGGTCTTGAACAAAACCCGCCAGCCAGTCGCGCAGCCATTTTCCTTCGCGGTCGTGCGTTTTAAGCTGAAAATCGTCCGCCTCATCCTCTTCATTATCGGTGTAGGTAAACGACATCCAGTCCTTGTTCAGTGTGATGCGCCGCTCCGAGCCTTTGAAATTTATTTGCACATCAGCTCGGCGTGCGCTATTGATATCGCTCATTTCTCCACCGCCTTATCCATCCGAAATTTTCCACGGCGGCAAGCCGCTCGGCGTTGTATTCTCCTCAATATCGGGGATTTCAAGCTCAATTCCCGCCGAGAAAATGTAAATTTTTCGATGTTGGGGATTCGCCGCGATAAGCACGTCAACGCGGTTGACATCGCCGTACAGCTTATATGCTATTGAATCCCACATATCGCCTTGGATTGTGGTATATTTCATTACGCATACACGCTCCTTTGCTTGTCAATTCCCGCCTCGGCAAGCGCGTCCTTGACCATATCCACAAGCTGATCCGCAATCTCACGCAGATTTTGCTCCGTAAAATCACCGCTACCGCCGTTAATAACGAAATTCGGAGAAATATTGATTTTATTCCCCAGCATTCCGCTCGTTTCCTTAGCGGTGTATACAGCCTCACCGCCGCGAAAATTCACGAGTTCCGGACCGTTTTCTCCGACAAGTGCAAGCCCCGGCGCGGCATAGTCCGTACCGACAGCGTATCCGCGCGAGGGTCTAAACCCGCCGCCACTTCCAGTGACAGACGAAGGTCTGAATCCACCCCCGCTTCCCGTTTTTTCGGCTTCGGATGCAAAACCTAATGCCGCCGCCATAGCCGCCTTGACCTGCGCCGCT
Source organism: Oscillospiraceae bacterium (assembly GCA_014799385.1). Lineage (GTDB taxonomy): Bacteria > Bacillota > Clostridia > Oscillospirales > Ruminococcaceae > CAG-115. The sequence continues at coordinate 28,367 of JAAVIC010000022.1, read as the reverse complement.
GCTTCCACAGCAGAGCCTTGCCCCGCGCGAATAGCGTCCGCGTAGGCTTGAATTGTGTCGTTCGCCGCCTGTCGCGCCTCTGCGGACATGTTCATACCCTCGATAGTATCCGCTACAGTATCGGAGATTTGATTCATTTGGTCTTCAAAATCCACCTTTGTGTCGGCGAGAGATTTCACCACCTTGCCCTGTTCATCTTTCAACATCTCCCAATTATCAATCATTTCTCTGATCTCGTCATCGGTCGCGTTAGCCATTCCGGCTATCATATTAACGCTATCGGGCGAACCATCCGCAAACGTTGCGATAACTTCCCTCAAGCCCTCAATCTCACCCGTTTTCCCAAGTAAAGTTTCAAGATTAGCGTTGTATTTGCTCCAGTAATCCGCTTGACCTTCGAGGTTGCTGTTGATTTTTCCGATGCTGACAGCGGATTCCTCCGCCGCCTCATCCCAGAGATTGTACTGCCCCGAAACGCTTTCAAGCGCGGCTTGATACGCGTCATTGTAAGCCTGTATCAACTCCTCTGTTTCTTTTGTCACACCGTTCACAGCGATAGAAATCGCATCATATGCGGATACTGTTTCTTCCGATGTTCCCGACACGACTGCGCCGTACTCCTCGATTGCCGCCTCGGCTTCGGCGATTTGCCGATTTATATTCCGCAAATCCTCGGCAGCGGTTGAAAACGCCTCATTCGTATCGTCAAGGGCTTCATTCGCGGCTTTCTCTGTGCCGTTGATTGTCGCCCATAGTGCCTTTCCCACATTGCCGTCTCCAACGGTACGGAGATAGTTATCACGCGCTTTAGCTTGAGCAACTTCCGCCTTTTCGTACACCTCTTGAAGTTGCTTTTGCTTGATGTACAAATCATCAAGGCTTTCATTTGCCGCGTCATACTTCGCCTGTAAGCTCTGCGCACCTGCGGCGCGTTCGATTTCGTCATTCAGACTGCCCATTCTGTCCGCGACATTCTCAACAGATAATCCAAGCTCAGGGTACATCTCGTTCAGGCGCCTGATGATGGGCTCCATTTCTGCCGTGGATGCCGCCGACTTGTCGGTGTTTGTTGACAACTCTCGGAGCTTTGCCGACAGAATCATAGCGGATTCGTAATTGTCGTCAATCTCGGTAGTGGACGCGTTCATGTTGGTGAGCAGCTCCGCAGTGGAATCGTGCAGAGCGTCAATTTCTGCATACAGCTCGCTCACCGAGAAAGACTGTGACTCAACCGCCGCCGTAGCCTCGTCAAGGTCGTACTTCAGCGCACGTGCCTGGTCTGAGGTTTCACCGTACATCGCGCAAGCGTCCTCATACTGTGCGGTAAGGTCGGTGACTGCGTTCTGCTGTTCCTGCGTTGCCGTTGTGAGGGTTTGCTCCTCAAATGCCGCCTCCTTGCATAGTTCGCGGATAACGGCAAGCGCGGCGATAACACCAACAGCCACACCCGCGAAAATCAGCATTTGCGCATTAGTCGCCGTCATAGATGCCGCTAAAATTTTTTCCGCCGCTGCGAGTGCTACCTTAGCCGCCTTATATGCCGCGTAAATCGCGACAATTGCGCCGATTCCCGCAACAACCGCCATAATTCCCTTAACGACAGCGGGGTTTTGCTCACAAAATTCGTTAATCCCGGTAAGGATTTCTGTACCGAGCTGCGTCAAGCCGCGCATTTCCTCGTTGTACATACCGCCGAGCGTGTTTTGCACACCCTCCAAAGCGGAGTTAAACAGCGTAACATCGCCCTGAAGATTATCCAGTTTGATGTCCGCCATTCTTTGCGCTGCGCCCGTGCAGTTGTTGATAGACGCAGAAAGCGATTGATAATCCTCGTCTGTCGCGTTCAGAATCGCCAAAAGTCCATTATATCCGCGCTGTCCGGCAAGTGCCATAGCGTTATTCACGCGCTCGGCTTCGGTCATTTGGTCGAAATAACCGCGCAGCTCGTTGATAGTCGCTGAAAAGTTCTTCATCGTGCCATCGGAGTTTACGGTGGTATACTCCACTTCGCCGAATGCTTCAGCGGTAAGTGTAGCACCCGAAAGCAAGCCGTTAAACGTGTTCTTGAGTGCCGTACCTGCAATCGAACCCTTAACACCCGCATTCGCCATAAGTCCGACAGCCACTGCAACGTCTTCCACGCTGTAACCAAGCGCACCCGCGACAGCCGCCGAACTTTTGAACGTTTCGCCCATAATTCCGACATCGGTGTTGGAGTTGGTTGCCGCCGCTGCGAGAACGTCCGCGAAATGCGCTGTGTCCGAAGCCGCAAGCCCAAATGCGGTGAGGTTATCGGTAACGATGTCGGAAACGCTTGCCAAGTCCTCGCCGCTTGCCGCCGCAAGCGCGATGACACCGGGAAGTCCCGAGATCATTTCCGCAGCGTCCCAGCCCGCCATTCCCATATAGGTCATAGCCTCGGCGGACTGATTCCCTGTGAAAACGGTAGTCGCGCCCATTTCCTTTGCCTGCGCCGTGAGAGCTTTCATTTCCTGCGCCGTTGCTCCCGACAGTGCCTCAACGGTGGACATCGTTGCCTCAAACTCCATCGAGATTGAAACGCACTCTTTATATGCGTTGAACAGTTCTTGGAGTCCATCTATAATTCCGGATGATTCAAGAGCGTCATTCATGGCATCAAACGCTTCAATGCCCTTAACGCCGAAGTTGTCAAGCTCTTTTGCCGCTTCTTCTTCCTGTCTGGCAAGTTTAGCCATTTCTCCTTGTAAATCAAAAGCTTCCCTTGCCAAATTATTGACATCAACCCCCGCGTCTTCCAGCCCTTGTCGCATTGTGTTCAATCGCGCGGTTTTATCGGCAATTGCAAGCTTTGCGCGGTCAATTTTATCGACTAATTCAGTCTCTTTAATCGCAAGTTCGCCTGTGCTGTCACCGTTTTCCTTTATTTTGGTGCGAACAATCTCAAGCTGCTTTTGATATAAGGCAAGCTGATTCTCCGATTTCTCAAGGCTCTGAATCATCTTCTGATAGCCCGTGATGTCCGATTGAACCTTATTCATCGCTGCAAGCTCTTTTTGCGTTGCCTGCAGAATCTTCTGCGCGGACGAAAACGAACCCGCAAATGCCGTGTTTAGCTTAGCACCGAGCGTAAACAGCATTTCATATTGCCTTGAAGCCACTCAAAATCACTCCTTGTCCAACTCCTTTTGGAGTTTGTTATGCGCATCAATCCAACGGCTAAACTCGCCAAGCGTGCAGTTCTCCCAATAGTCAATAGGCGCGTAGCCGCTCACCGACATAACGAGGATATTGCGACGCAGCTTTTTTAGGTCGCAGACCCCAGCAAGAAAAAACGCATTTTACTCTCCACACGGTTAAAATCCACAATAGACAGCCGCATAAAGAAATCCAGATCCACGTCCTGTTCGCACGAGAACAATGCCAAACGCAGCAGGTACTCGCCGTTGTACGCGGGCATTGCAGGGTTCTTACCCGAACCGATTAGCTCGTTCTCAATTTTGAGAGCGTCCTTTGTTGTCAGCTTGTCGAAATCGAACGTTAACTCCTTGATTTCCTCATCGTGGTTTTTAATCGGCTTCTTGAGCTTAATTGGACGTGTATTTGCGGGATTTGTGATGTTCTCAATCATTTCTTCCGCTGCTTTTTCGACTTTCTCATTTGCCTTCTCAAGGTCAACTCCCTCAACAATTGCTTCATTTTTCGTTTCCTGTTTTGCCATAGTAGCACCTCCGTAAATCAATAAAACGATTTAGGGCGCGTGATGCGCCCTAATACCGTTATGTTTTATGCCATTCCAAGAGCAGCGCGAATTTTCGCCGCGCGGTCTGTACCCGTTCCGTCAATGTAGTTTCCGTTGAGTTGGTCTATTTCGCGCATAATTGCGCCATCGATTTCCTCGGCGTAGTACAACACCGTATACTCGCCCGAAATTGCAAGCGGGGACGCGGGTTTTAATGTGCCGCCGGTAAGTTTCTTTGGGAAAACGCGCATAATGATTTTTCTGGAAGTAACATCGATTTCGCCACTCTTGCTGTCATAGCTCTGATCGGCTCGGTAGAGCGTCAAATTGTGTGTGCGTTCCTCAGCGAGCGAGTACGCTTCCGCACTTGCATGACGAAAATTGATTTTTGTTATCATCGCGTTCGGAGATGCCGTTACCGGCATCTCCACATCTCCCAAAATCCCCGGACCATTGACGGTAAAAGTTTTCAACACGACATCGGGAAGTTCCACTTCTGCGATACCAAGCTTAATCTTACCGTCCTCATATACGGCGTAATTAACTACACCTTCATCTGTTCCGTTAGCCATAGTCTATCCCTCCTTCTTTTATGACGACATAGCCGCTTCCAACATATCCAGACTGTACGTGACGTGCATATCGATCTGCTGCGCGGGTACGGGAGATGCCGCCGTGGTGTCAAGTCTGAAAATGCCGTCCTGCAAATTTGTCACCGGATTCAGCTCGGTGATGTACTCAATTTTTCCGCCATACAGTTTGTGCTCTGCGGTCAAACCGTTCAGCCAAGTGTTAAACGACAATGTAATCGCATCGCGGAGCGCGGTAGTGATCGGTCGATCAACAAATCTCCAGTAAGTTGCAACGAATGTATTGCAAATCCAGTCTTGAACGCGGTTGGTGCAGATGAACTTCCGCTCAACATGATCATTCTTCGGATAGCAACCGAGATAGTTGCCCCACAAAACCCAGCCGTAAAAATTGATAGCCGTAACCACGCCGTCTGCAACGCTCACGGTGTCCGCATCGGGGAGCGAGAGATTAACCTCGGTACCGTCCGCCAATACCGCGCCGCTGATAGGGATTTCTTTGTTGGACGGAGATTCATAAGGGCAGTTGCCGTTACCGCTGTCTACCTTCGCAATAAGAGCGCAGATGATAACCGACAAATCGAAAAGCATATCGCCCTTTTTCACCATCGGCCAGCACACGATCATATCCTCCGAGGTATAGCCGTTGTCGTTCTTTGCGGAAAGTACCTTTGTAAAGTCGGTGGCAACAGTCGTATCGAGATCCACCACCGCCTTTGCGCGGAAAACAGTGTTGATGCTCGGAGCTTTCGCCGCCATAACCGCCGCAACGATCGGATTCTTGCTCCAACCGGGCGCGCAAATCAAATCGGGAACAACCCTGCACACGCTGCGGCACTTCTCGATTTCTTCAACCGCAAGCTCCACGTCCTCGGCGGTGATGCCGGACAAATCCGCAATATCGTATCCGATTGTCAGCACTGTTGCGTCATAGCTCACCGAGCTGTCAAGCAGCTCGATATACAACGCACCGTTTTGGTAGTACGTCTCATAATCCACACCCTTTACAAGCGTAGTGTCGTCTGCCTTAACCACAAGATTGTCATTCACGATAGCGTCAGCGGGAAGCCTCACAACATAATCCGCAACCTCAAACACGTCCGCAGGCACTGCCTTTTTGTGCTCTTCGGGATTATACAGATTGTAGAAAATCGCGGGAGATACTCCCATAAGCGCAAAATGCGCATATACTGCTTGGCACAAACTCCATTTCGGAGAACCGTCCGCGTTTCTCCACTCGTCGCTGTAGCCGCCCAAGTCTTTCGCCTCACCGTATTTTTTCACATACTGCGGTTTTCCTGCGTAACCTCTGCCCATATGGCACGGCCACGCACCAATGTAAAAAGGAATCCCGACCGCCGCCGATTGAACGGTAAACACGTCCTCGGTGTCCTTGTATGTGTTAATTCCGTGTCTTAACAAATTTAACCCTCCCTCAATTTATATTCAAGTGCCTTGAACGCAACCGAAATCGCGCCCTCGCCGCCCGATAGCTTTTCACGCGCCGACGCAATATCACAGTCGCGAATGATAAGCCGCTCAATTTGCGGATATTTTGAAATCAGACTTTCCAAATCCTTCAAAATAGCCGTTTTTGTCCCTGCGTAAATCCTGCCGTTTGAGATGAACCCTCTGATTGTAGGACCCAAATAAACGAAAACCCCCGATTTTTCGGGGATTTTTTCGGAAACGACAGGGGTCTCTTCTGACCAAACTTCGGCAGTCTCATCAGTTGTAACCACCGAAATCTCCTCGTCATCATTTCTTCTTTTAGCCAACTAAATCCACCTCCTGTTCTATAGGCGGCATAAAGAAATCCGCCACCAGTTCGCCGCCATAAAACGGTGCGGAATCATTGGTATAGGCTATCATCTCAATGCCCACTTCTGGGTCGAGAGTAAAGCATTTTCCGATTTTAACGAGTTTCAGCAAATGCATTTGTATTGCTGTCATTACGTTCAAAAGATTTAATGCGCCTTGTTCCTCGTTGCTGTCGTACACACAGCATATAAACCGCACCGTTGCCTTGTTGTAAGGCTTGGGCGGCTCTACGCGATTGTGTTTTCCGGTGACAAATTGCACAATGATATACGGCGCGACTCTCTCGTAAGAACGGCTTTCGGGGAGACGCATTAAATGTATGGCGGGTTCTCGCTGTGTAAGTTCCTTGTCGCCCTGTTGCGGCATCATCGACATCTTTAAACCTTTCACCGCCTTTTTGCACTCGATTTTCAGCGCATCAAGCAAAAGTATAGCATTCAATCAGCGTCACCTCCAACCGTTCATAATCGCAAGAATCTCGTGTTCCATACGTTCCTCAAACGTTTTCCGTACGGTATCTCCAACAGCGTTCGCTAAGTTCTCGTTCGCGCCCATCATCTGCGGTGCGGACGGACCGAGCATTTCTCCAATTGGTAATCGTGACGAGTAAACGCGTTCAAAAATACCGACGTGTCCGCTATCCATAGTTGCATGGAACGCGTGGTCAAGAGTTTTACGCGCCGAATCCCGCCTCACCTGCGTTGTTATTCTACCGTTGGAGCCAAGACGCGTATTAAACCGTATCAGCGGGATATGCGTGCCGCGAAAGTTAATTCCAACGCTTATTTCGTCGCCCGATTGCTGAATTTTCTGCGAAGATTGAGTATATTTCTTGAAGTCGGCGACCTTAAGCTGATAATATTTTCCGACCTCACGTGCAGCGGATGTTCGTCCTGTTGTGCCAGCGCGTGACAGTGCGGAATTTACCGCCTTGTTGACGCCGCCCTCAAACCCTGCAAGGAGCTTTTCGGCACGAGATAACGCGCGACTTGCACCGCTGTCGCTTCCGTCCGTGACAGTGACATTTACTATTCCAGAAATGGAATTTCCTAAATAGTTATCACTCACCATAAGCCTCCAATTCCAACTCAATCATACCCATTGCGTTTTCGGACGTTGCAACACGGTATCGTCTAAAGAACGGTCTTCCGAGTGCCTCGCCGTCATCGATCTCGAACACTTTTCCCTTTTCGGGGACTTGTCCGTTGGTATCTGCGGCATTGAAATATGCCTTTGCCGTTACCAGATAGAGTCCCTCAACGTGGTCATTTTGCAGAATCGTCCTGTCCGACTGCTTGACTTTTGTCAACACCACAGGTATATCCGTGTATTCCTCGCCGTCAAATCTGATTGTGTGATATTCCGCAAATTCCTCGGTATTCAGAATAATTCGCGCGTTATCTTGTGCAACCATTTCCTTAAACCCCATTATTCCGGCTCCTTGGCATTCAGCACAGGCGAATCCGCGAAATAGTTGTCAAGGATTTCAATGATCTGTGCCTTGTTTGCATGCGGCGGAATCTCAATGCCGTACTCTTTTGCAATCGCTTGCAATTCGGAGTTTGTGCTTTCCTTGTTGTACTTGGGAATATCGTCATACTCCGATTCATCGTCATTTTCGTCATCATCGGCGGGTGTGGCGGGCAATTTTTCATCGTCCGCCACACCCTTTGCGAGTACTGCTGCGCCCGCGCCGATGATTTCCGCAACGCCGCGCTTTATCAAGCGTTCGGCTTCGGCATTGTCGACCTCAAAAGGCGGGTCATCGGGAGTTTTTACGTTGTAAACACCCGAAGGGGAGATATATCCGTATCTCCCCCCGATTATCTTGATTTTCTTCATTTTCTGCTCCTTTCAATTACGTTAATCACCAAGCACGTGCGGTGCGAACGCATACGGGCAGTAGGTGTGAGGTGCCACAAGAGGAGCGGACTTCAAAATCCAACTGTTCTGATCCTCCCCATTATTGTTTACAAACTTCGGGATTCTTGCGGCGGCGATTTTTTGGTACTCAATCGAGCCGAAAGGCTGCTGCAACACGGAGCCGTACATCGTGTGACCGCACTTCGGGAACGATACCATCACACCGTCCGTGGGGAAGTAAGATTCAAGTTTACCCTCATCGTTGGTGAATTTGGTGGAAACTACAAACAAATCAAGGATATACCCTCCGAACATCAGCTTACCGGGCGACATAACACCCGGCGCGAGGATTCTTTCACGAATGGTGGAATCATTGAATGACAGCGTTTTATCAAGAGTTTTCATAATGTTCTTGTTGTTTCGCATTACGCGCCACACATCGGGACCGACAACCATATCGGTCGGATTGTTGTTGTGATCCGCGACCATCTGACACATCTCCGCACCGTCGTTGTCAATATCCGCATCGGGATCCGTCCACGGCTTGGAAACAGTAAAGATATGTTCCTTGTCGTTCTTGCGGAAGAACTCAAGATACCTTTTCCTGCCCTTAGTTTTCGAGTCAACGTATTCCTGAACAGTGCAGGCATTGTTAAGCGCAACCTGAACCGCCATCCACTCCTCACGGCGGGAAATCATACGATTAAGTTCGATCATATCCTTAGCGCGGAGTTTAATAGCACGCCGAGCCTCGTCCTCTGTCTTGAAAAACTGCTCACCGAACATTGGAACATCAAGGTCATCGGGGTTGATAGTGCGCTTAACGCTGATGAAAGCAGGCTCGTATTCAAAAACCTCAAATCCATCGCGTTCAACCTCAATGGGTCCAAGACGGCGGGAAACGAACGGAGCCATTTTCATATCCCCGTCCTGAAACGCAACGGGAATTTTCTTCTCCTTGAACAAATCGCCCTCTCCCGTGGGGAAATACCGATCACGGAAGAAGTGCGTTTCGGGCGGAATATCTCGGATAAGGCGCATAAGCGTATATGTATCCGAGAAATCAATTTTAATATTAGTTGCCATGTGTATTTTTACCTCCTCATAGATTAAGACAGCGCACCACTCAATACAATGCGGTATTTACGCAGTGCATCACGATCTGCCTCTGTAATTTCGTATTCATCGGCAACAATCAAACTGTTGCTGTTGAAATGTCCCTCGGCATATATAGCGCAGGGTTCGTCCTCTGCCACTCCAACGGTAGTGTCATCGCACAAAACACCGTAAGGTTCTAACGTTTCTCCCTCATTGGCAGTTTCGCCGAGAATCACCAGTTTGCCGTCTACGCTTGATTTTGCAAGCAGTGTGCCTCGTTTCAGAGTAACATCTTCCGCTCCCTTGCGAAGAACGCCGCCCATGGTGCGCGGCGCGGGAGTTGCCCCGGCGAAAAGGTTATCATAAGATACTTCGCCGAGCTTACGCGATAACTTGTTATCCATTACGCATTCTCCTTTCCTGCAAGGACACTGTCCATAAAGCTAAGTCCGATTTCTTTGGTGTCAGCCGCGCTGGAATCACCTATCGTGGGTGTTGCCTGAACAGACCCAACATTGGATTCGTTGGAATCGGACATCACGTTGTCAAGATAGGTTTTGCCCTTCTTGGCGTTCTCCTGCAACATTCGGTAGGCGAGTTCCTGAGCCGTGCATGCATTTTCGCCGTACTTCGCCTCTTTCACCATTTCGGGCGAACACTGCGCCGAAATCTCGTCGATCTCTGCAAGACGCTTGCGCTCCGCCTCTATGGCCGCAGTTGCCGCCGCCTTACTCTCGCTTTCTGCGTTCGAGTTTACTTTTGCTGTCAGTTCCTTTTCGATAGCGGCCGCAAGAGTGGGATTCTCATTCAGCAACTCATCAAAATTACTTGCCATGATTTTGTTACCTCCTTCGGTTGTTTTGATATTTGTAATGCCTTCACCGCTGTTTTGCGGCTCGGGCAGTGTTACCACGGGTAAATTTCCGGGACAAGGCATTCCACGAAGCGGGAACATCTTACCGTTGACCACCAACGCACTCTTATCCGCGCAAGCAGCAATCTCGGTTTTGTTTTCGCTTTCGTAAACCTCGTCTGCAAATCCTTTTTCTTTTGCTTCTTCGCCAGTCAGATACGTTTCTTCGGTCATCATCGCCAATAGTTCTTTTTCGTCAAGCCCTGTTTTTCGCTTATATGCCGCAACTATCACCTTATCGTAGCTGTCGGATCGTTCGGCAAGATCACGCAAGGTATCGGCATTCAGCCAACTGCAAATACAAATTATTGATTTATGTATCATCACCAGTGATTCCGCCGATACTGAAACGTGATCGGCAGCACACATAATCATAGACCCCGCCGACATCGCGACACCGTCAACGCTGCAGGTAATTTCAGTTCCGTTTCTTGACATTTCGCGCAACCGGTTATGTATCAAAATGGCGGCGTGTACTTCGCCGCCGATGGAATTAAGCCTAATGTTCAGTCTTTTGCATTTACCAAGCTTCTCAATGTCTTTGATAAATTCCGATGGAATTATGAAATCCCCCTCAATGGGCTCACCTGTCCACCAATCTGTCGGACGTTTCTCCACAACCTCGCCGTACATCTTAATTTCCGCGCTGTTTGACTTTTTGTCAGCCGCTATAGAGTAATTGGTAGTTGCGATGTTAATCGGTTTTGGCATCTTCGTCATCCTCCTCGTCATTGAAATTCATACCGCTTATCGGCGGACAGACCCTATTCTTCAGCTCGTTTTCTTGTTCCAAGCGGCGCATATTCTCCTCCCAGTTCTCGCCGTAGTACTCGCGGGTGATTTGCTCGTTGGTTTTCCATCCGTTCTGTACCATAATCACGTTAGCCTTCGCCTCTTTTAGTGGGTCAAGGTGCGTCTGCGCAGGTCCGTCCCAACGCGAACCACACCAAGCCGCTCGAATCAGCGGGTCATCGAAAAAACCGGGGGCTTTGATTCTACCTAGCGCGACCGATTCCGCAAGCCACGTTTCATAAACAGGCTGACAAAAATCAGATACAAACCACGCACGGCGCATCTTGACAGTTTCCCACGCCTCTTCCAACGCGCCTTTTGATGCCGAATACGAGGAATTAAACTCTTTAATCAGCACATCATACGGAATCTCCACTCCCGCGCCTATTTGTTTCAGAATCGCGTTAGAGAATGATTCAAACCCCGCCGTGGGAATGTTCGGGTTTCCGAGAACAACGTCCTCGCCCGGCTTGAGACGAATAACATTTCCCGGTGACATCTCGGGTTCTTCATCGTATTTCTCCTCCGTGTCGTCATCCTCGTCGCCGCCTTGATTTCCCACAAACGGAATGGCATCCGTATCGGTCTTAATCCACGCGGTGAGATATGTCTGAACAAGTGCTGCCATCTGCTCACTCTCGATGTATCTGCGCTCTTGCAAAACCATCTCAATAACAGATGCCAAAAGCGAAACGCCCCGATACTGATCAGGACGTTCTGCGTCCATTATGTGCAGAATATTCGGTATGCCCGTTTTATCACCGACCGTTTTAACTCGCACCCAGTCCTCGATTTTCGCGCTCATTTGACCGGGATAGATGTTGCAGATGTGGTACGCGACTACTCTTCCGCATTCATCGACCTCCACACCGTCATGTATTCTTCGGCCCTCGAATTCACCCTCGGTGACTCCCCACAAGTTGCCGAATGTCATTGGAGTACACACTCTATCGGCTTCCACCAGCTGAATACGCAGGGAGTACGGGTTAAGCGCAGTCGGATCTTCGCGTTTCATCAGTGCGAATACATCGCCGCTCATCAACCACGATTTGCACGCAAGGCTCTGAAGCTCGAAAAAATTATTCATTCCGAGCGCATCACACTTACGCTTGTCCTCACACCACAGGAGAAATTCTGCCTCGGTTCGCCTGCACCATTCCTTAGCCGCCTCGGGGGATATTCCCAATGTTGAATAGTCGATATTGCACTTCAGCCGAAGTCCTTTCCCGACAATTTTTGTGCGATTAGTGTTGATAGCCGATGCCGCGACGGGTGACGCCATATAAAGCATACGGGCGCGCTGCCTTAGCGTGTAATTGTTATAATCAATATCCTCTATCGCCGACAGCGAGTGCGCAACAAATGCTTTAAGCGAGCGTTTAATTGTACTTGCGCCCGCGTCCGAGTAGCCGCTCAAATTGAATCATCTCCTTAGCAAAATTACCTATCCGTTGGCACAATCCCTACCATATTTCGAGTGGGTCTGCCGTGGAGCAGATTATCATAGTAGGATTGCATCTCCACTGCGTTTTCAAGCTCATCGGACAGCCGCGACAAGTCAAATTTGGTTATTTGCCTGTCCCCTATGGTGTAGGACTTAACACCGCCTACTGTCAATGCGGTTTGCGCCTGTATCAGCTGGTCGATTCGCTCGGTGTAGTAGTCGTACATCTTCCGCGCGGTTTTTTTGCTAATCATAAAAAACACCTACCAATCGTTAAAAATCTCTTTTTTCGGCTTGCGTTTCACAACAGACGGCTTTTTCTTGGGTGCACTAACCTTTGAGACTGATTGTTTCAACCTAGCGTCAATTGCGTCAAGGTCAGGGTCAAGTGCAGCGAATGCCGCATTCGCGTAGTTTCTGCAGTCAAGTGCCTCGTTTCTCTCGTGTCCCGGGATTTTCTCCCAATGCCACGGATTTTTCAGCTTTTTATCATACACAAGATGTTCCGACATCAGCGATTTGAAGTACTCCTTGCCGTAATCATCACGACGCGGGAAGTGACAGTAGTTTGCCCCAGGAGTTTGCACCCGCAGACTGTCGAAAATCTTCTGTTTTCCCGCGTCAACTCCTATTTCGTATACCCATACCTCTCCGATATACCGTCCGCCTATAATTATTTTCAGCCTTTTCGGCACGGTAGTGTACGGAATATCCCGATTGCCAGCCGCGCCCTTAATCGCGAACAAATTTTTGTGCTGACGTTCCGCGCATCTGCATCGGACTTCCTGTGTGAAATGTCCACCTTCATCCATAAACGTCAACGAAATGCCCAGCGTCTTTCCATTCGCGAATGTGTACTTACGTTCTATCACATCGTCCAGCCGCTCCCACACATCATCGCTGTCGGGTCTGCCCATGATAATACCTTTCTTGATGCCCCATTTCTCGCCAAAATGCCCATGCCCAACCACCTCATACTCAAGTCGGTCGTCTTGTGTATCCACACCGCACGTCAGCACAAGAATACCGTCAGGCAGCTCTGCCTCGTAATCCTCACGTCGCGCCATAATACCCTCCTCCGACTGCATATCTCCGCGATTTTCCCACAACATACCGAATTTGGTGTTGTAAACGACCTGCAATTTTGCGGAATCATTTCCTGCTTGTAAAAATTGCAGTATGATTGATTCCCACGTTGCCCACGGGGAAACCCAAGCTGTAAGCCAGAACGAGCGCGTCTTGTGCAGCTCTTTAGCCTCGGGAACTTCGGCGAACCACGCGGACGGCTGTTTTTTTACCTCATTTTCGGTGGAAACCGCGCCGCAAATCGGGCAGGCATACCATATCGACTTTATTTCAAACGTCTTTTTCTCGTTTCCGGACACCGTGTGTTCAAACCGAATGTCCTCGAACTTAATCTCCGAGTACTCGCCGCAATGCTTACACTTGGTTTTCCACCGCTCCATTGTTCCTAACTCATACGATTCGGCGATTCTGCTTGCGCCTTTGATGGTTGGGGTTGATACTTCAACCATCTTACGGTTATAGAATGTTGTTGTACGCGCAAGAGCAAGCCCCCACGGGTCACCCTCCGAGCCAGCCGATGCCGCCCAACGGTCACGTTCATCTCCGAAAAGGTATCGGATAGGGCGCGAACACAATGCCTGCGCCTCGGTAGAGCCCGTAAGCGTCAGCATACCTCCCGGAAAAGCCTTTTGCAAGACCGTATTCCCCGAATCGCGGCTTTTCGGCGCGGAAATCACCTTTTTCAAGCATTTTGTTTCACGAATCATTGGAGCAATACGCTCCTTTGAATAAAATCTTGCGTTATCGACCGTTGGTTCTACAAGCAGAATCGGACCGGGGTCTTGATGGATACAGTATCCGATCATATTATTAAGGGCTTCGGACTTTCCGACCTGCGACGCCGCAACGACAACAATGTGCTCGACCTTTGGGTCGGTAAAGCTGTCCAGAATTTCTTTCATATACGGAGTACGCGATGTACGCCACTTGCCGACTTCCGCAGACGCTTCCGAAGATAAACGGCGGTGCTTATCCGCCCATTGAGATACAGTCAAGTTTTCGGGAGGCTTCATTGCGCTTAAAACCTTCGCAATACACGCGTTTAGCTTTGCCTCCCGCTGCTGCTCGGTTTCTTTTCGCAAAAATTCCACCTCCATAAAATCAGCTTGGCGCGGTGGTTATCAGACTAAAAAATGCATTGTTTGACTCTGTGTCCAACCCGCGCCAAAGTGATACGGAAAAATCCGCGGTCTGCCGCCGATACTTCAGCGGCACAACGCGGATTTTTGCAAGCGCGTGCAAAACGGAAAATTTCCGATTTACAATTTTCCCTCAAGGTAATTCAAAATATCCCGCCGAGCTTCGTCAAATCCAAAGCACACGCAAGCGGCATAGCCGCTCGCCGCCAATTCGGAGAGCCATTTCCTTTGATAATCGGATAGTTTTCCCTTAGTCGATTTAAGCTCCACGAAAAGCCCGTGAAATTTCCCGCGAGGAACAGGCAGAAACAAGTCGGGAACACCCGCCTTTACACCCATACGCTTGAACCGCGCCGCCTCGCGAACATTCCGTTTTCCACCGTTCGGGATATGAAAAAGCAGCGACAATTCGGGATATTTCCCCGATTGCGCCGCCGCCCAGTCAAATAGCATTATTTGCTCGTTGTCCTCGTTGTGCTGCATTTCAACCTCCATTTTCAACAGTACGCTCGTATCCCATTTTTACTTAATCGAGCGGAAACTTGCCTGTAATTCGCACGAAATTTTCAACATTTCAACGTAAAATAGTGTGAATTTGTTGAGAATTTTGCAGAAATTCCCGTTCGATTAAGATTTTTAGGGATTCGAGGGTACAAGAAACCCCGCGATTAATTTTCGCGGGGGCTGTATTTTTGTCCAATTCTATTATACCACAGGTCAATCGTAACAAAAGTAACATTCGTTACATTTTTTTTGAAAAATATTGTACAAATATCGGATTGTGATATTGTCAAAATTGCACAATTCCGCTATTCGTTATCTTCATCGCCGTCGGATACGTCCGTATCAACCTCGCGCTTCATACGCTGCCGAACCAGCTCATCATAGCGTTTGCTGTCATACTTATACTCCGAGAGGTCATGGAGTATTGCAAAGACCTCACGCTCGATAATTTTCTGGATTTCGGCGGGATCATCGGACGCGGCGCAGTCGGTTGCGCACCGTCCCGCAAGCGCCAAAAGTGAACCGCGAACGTAGTAAAGCAGATCGGCTGTCATCGCTTGAACGTCCTCGGAGCGGTGCATTTTGCCTTGGAACTCCGCCGCCTCAAGCTCCGCCACCGTAGCCTTGGACTCCTTCAGCTTTGCCTCCGCCTTTTTGCGGCGGAGCTCCAGCGCGGCGGTATTCTCGTCTACCTTGTTTGCGCGGTTTTCAAGGTACTCGCAGTATGATTTTACGGTTTCAAACAGGTTATACAGCGACCCAAATTTCGTTGTTGTTTTATGTATAATCCCGTCACCGGTAATCTGACTGATTCGCGACTTGGTTTTCCCGAACGCGGTGCAAATATCCGCAGCGGTAACAAAAATCGGTGTACCCGCATCAAGCGAATAGATGATTTGCTTTGTTCCACTGGCGGCAGCGCGCTTTTTACTGCTCGAACTGCTCTGCTCCGTGTTGCTTTTTCTTGCCATAACCCTATCCCCTTTCAATTTTCGAGTTTAGTTTAATGCCCCCATTTTTTGCCCACTAACTGAGCGCAATCCGGGGTCGTCGAGCCCGCAGGCTCCCGGCGGGGGCGGGACAGTACCTTTTTCTTTTGTTCAACGTCAAAGACAAGATAATGAACGGAAAAAGTAACGTGTTCCACCCTATCAAGTGCTCTGAACTTATGTACAATTTGCACGCGTTGCTCTGTGAATTGTTTTAAGGATTTCCTCACGCTCCGCCGTACATACGCCAATGCTCTCCAGTGCTTCACGCACGCCGCAATCGGGACAGATTGATGTTCCGTTTGTCCGCGACACGGCGGGAACATCGTGATACGTTATACCGCATTTCGGGCAGATTCTACCACAAAGCCGCTCGTTTTTCCTTACATTCATACTTTCACACTCCTTCCAAATGCGTTATTGAGGAACTTCTCATCAAATCCAAAGCTCCTATACCCCTCGCGGCACACGTCCATATAATACTGTGTCGGTGTTCCACGGGGACGTTCCTCGTGCATAACATACACAAAAGCCACTCGCCTTTCAACTGTGCCATCGGAGAACTTAACATCAATGTTTACGTCCTTTTTGTAGTAGAATGTCGGGAATCCCTCGTAGCGGTCGAGTGCTAGTTCGTCATCTTCGTCCACTTCCCACACCGCAACGGGGACTTTGCCACCGTGCTTTGGTTCTATGGTGAGGTACGAGCCGCTTTGCGAACCTTTGAACAGCAGCTCGTAGTTGCGAATTGCCGCCGTTCCGATAACCTTTGCACCCGGGCAACGATACCGCATTTGCTGAACATTGAGGTTGCTGCCATAAGCCAAATAAAGCCGTTTCATAATTTCCTCCTTTCGCTTTTACCGCCACCCCCACCGAAGCGAGGCGGTTTTGCGTCAATCTTCTGTGCGCGTCAACTTGATGTCATTCGGTAAAACCCCGTGCTCCCTCGCGTAGATACAAACCCACTCGTCTGCTTCCGCGAAGTCGCTGAAGGTTTTGACTTCAACCCAGCCTGTACAAGGAGTGTAGGTCTTAATGCCGTTCTCAATCGTTGTTTTCCCCTCGCCTGTAACCGTGTGAATTTTTACTGTCCAAGTAGCCTTTTTCATTTTCTTATCCTCCGCTTGTGTTTTGTTTTCCCTTTTGTAGTTACATATTAACTCTAAAACGGATAAATAGCAAGCGTTTTTTGATAATAATTTCCACAAATATCGGCAGTTGGAATTGTGCAGCTTACACCCACCAAATTAGCCCTAAATTTGCGCCGTATTGCGTTTTTAACATTCAGCCTGGTAGTTTTACCACCACCGCAAAAGCCCCGCCTTTGCGGGGCAATTTTGGCGGTTTAAGCCGCTCTTCTGTTTCGGAATGCCGTGTCACCGTTCAGCCGCTTGGTAAAGATTTCTCGCGCTGTCGCAAATTCCTCACCGATGAATCCGAGCCGAAGCAGCCAAGTCCGCATTGCGTATTTCGGATTCTCGGTTTGCTGGGGCTTCGGTGAGGCGCTTTTCGCATTCTTTGCAAGTGCGCTGAGTGCAAGGCAAAGTTGAATGTAGGATTTGAGTTGCCCCGCGTGCAGTCCGTTCTGCTTGCCGTCAGCGGGTGCGTCAAATTGGAAAAGTCTGAACTCGACCGTTCCTTTTGTAAATGTGGCGTGCAGGTTCAGCATATGGTATCGGCTGCTGTTGTAATGGTGGTTTCTGTCATAATTCTCTCCCTGCGAACCGTACCAAATATCTGCAAGCTGCGCCATTGTTGCGGGCTTTTTGCGGTTAAGCTCGGTAAGGAAGCGTGTATCCACCGTTCGGCAATATTGGTTCATTCGGCGACTGTCAATGTTGAGTGCGCTTGCAAGCAGCCGCTCGTGGCTCGCCATTATGTTCGCGAGGTTGCGTAATGTCTGTGCCGTGTGCCCTTTCGCCCCAATGTGAATATGTACTCCGCACCCTCTTGTGGCGTCGCTTTTCGCGCCCGCTTTGCGAAGTCTGCGGATAAGCTCCTGCAAGGTTTCAATGTCCGAGTAGGTGAGTATCGGGGTTACCAATTCGCATTTCTGATTGTCGGGTCCCGCAATGCTAACGTCCCTCTGGAATTTCCATTCGCGCCCTTGCGAGTCCCAAGCCGACCAAGTGCGGTATCCGTTTCGGCTATCGGTGTATTCGCTGCGGTTTGTTCCGAAGAACTCTGCGGCAATCCTCGCCGCGTTTTCGCGGGTAATGTTGTTCATTTCAACCTCAACCCCAATGGTCTGGCTCTTAATTTCTGTGATTTGCTTCTCTGTATTTTTCATTGCTTTGTCCTCCAAAATGTTTTTGTTTTCCGTAGGGCATTGCCCTTTCGGTAACTGTATATTAACTCTTTTGGAGGATTATAGCAATACCATTTGTACACAAACTTTCAACGAAGAATTTGTGTATATTATGACAGTTGCTTTGGAAATTTGAATGCCGCCGAGCCCTCAAGGTTTTTTAGCAAAATCTTACGTTCGGTCTTGTACTCCGAGCCGATGAATCCCAATCGAAGCAAAAAACAACGAAACGCGTACTTCTCATTCTCGATCGGTTTGGACTTGCAATCAATTCGCTTCAGTTCCACGGACATTTTGCAAAGCGCGGAAATGAAATGCGTAAATGCACTCACTTCATCGGTGCTCAGTTCGCGTTCAAACCACGGAAATTTAACGATGCTCTCGCCCACCTCAACGGGCAAATTCTCAATTGATAAAGCCTTTTTAATCAGCGCGCCTTTTGCCGAAATTAGATTGTTGATATTATCAACATTAACGCACTCTTTCGGAACTTCCACAACAAGCCCGAAATTTGCGTTTTGCGGGGCTTGTTGCATTTGAAGAGCAACTTCACCATCCTCTTCATTTTGAGACGTTACAGCGCAAAATCCGCGCTCTGCAAGCCGCTCCAAAAGGTTCTCGATTTCTTTACTGCCGGTGCGGTCATCAAATTCTAAAATGCCGTTCCTATCGACTTCAAAATAGTCAACTTGATAAGCCATTGTTGGTGTTCCCAGATATTTCGGCTGAACCTCCAAAATTTCAGCAATCGCCTTCACAAAATCCTTACGCCGTGTGCCGGTAACGTTAAAATTGATTTTCATTCTAAAACCCCTCCTTGTTTTGTACTGACATTTTAACTCTTCTACGTTGATTTATCAATGTCACTGGTGTACAAACATTTCTGCAAATTTTTGTCGGAATTGTACCAAACAATCCCCGACAGTACGAAACAAACGCACGGCAAAGCAACTCCATTTCCCCACAGCTTGTATTCCGCACTGTCGCTATGCGGATTACGAAGCCATTTAATAATCTGCTTATCGGTTTTTGGCTTTGACGGCTTGCCTGCAGCCGCTCGATATTCCTCGAAAATCTGCCGCCAGTGTGCAATTTCACCCTCGTTCGGATTATCCTCACCGAGATTTTCACACCACCAGTCGGGAAATCCTTGCAGTCTCGCGCATTCAGTTGGAGTCAGGCGACGCACTATGTATTGCAACTCGCTATCGTTGACGATTGGTGGGTCTTTGTAGTCGGTCGCAACGAGTGTGCCTGTCACTTCTTCCGAATAATTTGTAAAAAACGATGCCTTGCTTGATGTAAAAGTCGGCTGTACAACCGCCCCTGCACCTTTTGCGACAATGGTCGGTTGTATCTCCTCATCAACAGTAAAATCAAATTGAGCATTTCTGCCTTGATTGAAAGCTGCTCGGTCTATTCCGTATGAGACTATAGCAAGCCCGCCCTGATTCCTATCGGGAGAATTTCCGCTGCAGTCGATTGTGCGTGAGGTATCTGTTTCATAGATGTTCGCCCGGGCGTTCTTTGTGCCCTCAGAAGTCAGCCGAATATCGAAATTTCCGACATTCTCCACTACCAAAGACTGATTATTTCCGCCCATTCCATAGGTTGAGGACACGGTGGGAGCGACCTCATTAAGCAACGTGTATCTCGTATCCTGTGAATGATTTTCAAAAACAGCAGCCGGAACAGTCCCGGCACGGAGTGTAGGTGAGGTTTCTTTTTCGTAGCCAATGCTCCGAGAGTTTGCGGAATGCTCCATGCAGAACCCTGCCGCGTTGAGAACACATGGCGGGTGATGAGCTGAGGCTCTCAAGGTGCAAGTGACATCATCAGTGATGTCAATGCGCTCTCCGCCTTGGTCGTTCAAGCAGACTGTTGCTCTAAAGCCTTTTTCAGCACTTCCGGTAGTTCTTTCCCGCGCAATTTTGCTCTTCTCAAAATGCCCAGACAGGCTTTCGGACTCAAATAATACTTTTCCGACACTCTGACCTCTAAAATCTGCGATAAGAAAGATTCTACGGCGACGTTGGGGAACTCCCCAAAACTGCGCGTCAAGGGTTCTCCAAGCAAGGGAATATCCGTTTCCCACGATTTCTCCCGCACCACGCCACTTCTCAAATCCAGGAATTGATACTTTATTATCCGCGATGCGGCAGATTTCTTCAAGGACGGCGCGGAAATCCTCGCCTTTGTTTGAGGAGAACGCACCGAGGACGTTCTCCCACACGATGTATCTCGGATGTTTGCCATTAGTAGCACCTCTCATTTCCTTTATTACGCGGATTGCTTCATAAAATAAACCCGAACGCTCTCCGCACAAGCCGCTCCGTTTCCCGGCTACCGACATATCCTGACACGGCGAACCGAATGTTATAATATCCACAGGCGGCAATTCAGCACCGTTCAGATTGGATATATCGCCAAAATGCCGCACATTCGGCAGTCGCTTTTCCGTTACACGAATCGGAAACGGCTCGATTTCGCTGCTCCAAATCGGAGTAATTCCACATAATATTCCTGCAAGCGGAAAACCGCCGCTCCCGTCAAACAACGAGCCTAAAGTTAAATCACTCACCGTGTTCCACCTCCTTGACGAGGTCGGAATACGGTATTTTCTCACCGCCGCGCAATACATACACATCGTCCGGGCGATTGGTATACTCGACATACCGCCGCAAGATAACTGACGCGTATTTCGGGTCAAGCTCCATCGTAAAACAAGTGCGGTTTGTCTGTTCGCACGCCATAAGCGTTGAACCGCTCCCACCAAATGTATCAAGAACAATGGCATTCTCTTGCGAACTGTTGCAAATTGGATAAGCGAGTAAATCAAGTGGTTTGCTTGTCGGGTGATTTTCGTTGCGTTTGGGCTTGTCAAAATTCCAAATGGTAGTTTGCTTGCGGTCAGAGTACCAACAGTGTTTGCCATTTTTGAGGTATCCGTACAGCACGGGCTCATGTTGCCACTGATAGTCACTCCGCCCGAGGACTAGCGAATTCTTCACCCATATGCAGCACCCGGCAAGATGGAATCCGGAATCAATAAATGCTTTTCGGAAATTCAAGCCCTCGGTATCAGCGTGGAACACATAAGCTGCACCGCCACTTTCCAGATGTGCCGCCATATTGTCGAAAGCTGATTTTAAGAAATTGTAAAAATCCTCGCCGCCCATAGAGTCATTCTGTATCTTTAATCCGCTTGAGGACTTAAAGGACACATTGTAGGGCGGGTCGGTAACGACAATGTTTGCGGTCTTGTTGTCCATAAGTGCAGAAACATCCTCGGGGCTTGTTGCGCTGCCGCACATCATTCTGTGCCTGCCTACAGTCCAGATGTCGCCGAGCTGCACAAATGCGGCTTTCTCAAGCGCGGCGGTGAGGTCAAAATTATCGTCAGTTGTCCCGGTTTTCTTATCTCCAGAAAACAAATCAGCGATTTCCATATCGTCAAATCCGAGCAGCGACAAATCGAAGTTATCCCCTTGAAGATCGGTAAGCTCGACTGCGAGAAGGTTTTCGTCCCAGTCCGCATTAAGCGATAGCTTGTTATCAGCGATTATGTACGCGCGCCGCTGTGCCTCCGTAAGATGACTCTCCTTGATACATGGTATCTTCTTGAGTCCGAGCTTTTGTGCCGCGTAGAAACGACCGTGTCCGCACAAGATTGTATTATCCCCGGAAACTACAACCGGCGCGAGGAATCCAAACTCTTTGATTGACGCGGCGATTTGCGCAATCTGCTCCGGAGAATGTGTACGCGCGTTTCGTGCGTAAGGCAGCAACTCGGAAATATCAGCGAGATAGTATTCAATGTCTTTATTCACCGTATACCACCTCCTGCACAAAGTTTGATGTTACAGGGCGGTTGTCCTCAACTATTCGATTTATTTCGGCGCGGATAGATATGATCTGTTTCATATATGCCTGTGACATTGTGACATAGGGCGAGGTCATTGCTGCTCCCGTTGTAGGGTGCTTGGCAATATAACCGTACTTTGAAATTATCTGTTCGCAATGTACCCAGCGGCTTACCGACATTGCGTACTGCTCGATAAGCTGTCGGCTCACTGCATTTTCACAGCCCATTAATTTCAGCCATGAATAGGTTTCCGAATAAACGTCCGATGCGCACAATGTTGTCCCATCGCGCTGTGTTTCCGTCAGGAAATCTCTAACGGGCGGCATTTCAACCGCCTGTAATTCTTCTGGTTGAGTTTGCTTTTTTGACATAATAATCCTCCTTAATTTTAGCTCGTGCCCGGGCGATGGCGCGGAAATCAAGGAGTGCACTTGTGAGATTAAGATTACAATTATATTCTATCACATTTTAATCGTTACAAACGTAACATTCGTAACATATTTTTTAGAAAATTCAGAAATTGAAATATTTTTACGCAACCGGCACTGCCAAAACACAGTGCCGTTTTCTTATTTAGCCGTGAGGGTGATTATCGATATAACGATAAAAAATCTGTTTGACGCTGGATTCGGAGTTGTTTCCGCCGAGTTTCATTGCAATTTTCCAAAATTTCACATTGTCGTAAATGTGCATCTCGAAAATCATCTTGGTTCTGCGATCTTTAATTCGTTGGATATAACGTTCAATGCGCTCCAGT
The DNA here is from genome assembly GCA_014799385.1 of Oscillospiraceae bacterium. Lineage (GTDB taxonomy): Bacteria > Bacillota > Clostridia > Oscillospirales > Ruminococcaceae > CAG-115. The sequence continues at coordinate 5,474 of JAAVIC010000022.1, read as the reverse complement.
TTCGCCGTATCCTCGGCGATAAGCCGCTCGTACTTTTCCCGCTCGGCCATATCCTTTATGTATCTCTCTTCAACAGGATTTCTCGCTGAGGGGCTGTTTGAAATGCCGCTTGTGTCGATTATCGGCGAGCGAATTGTTCTGCTGCTAATCTCACGGATTTTATCGTGGCACTGCTCAATATGCGCCTTGAGTATGCCGTATTCGTTAAGTTCCAAAAGCGTCATTTCGTGATTTCCCCCTTAAATGTATCCTTTTGCCTTGGCAAATTCGCCGATTTTCTTGATTGTTACTTTGCCAATCCCCCGAATGCTTTCCTCTTCCAACTCGCGCAGAAATTCTTCAACTTTGTCCGTAGAACTTTCCCGAACCGTATTCTGAGCCATCGAAAGCCGCTCGACAAGCTGTTCATCGGTCATCTTACGGAGTTTAACCGCAATGTCATGCGTTTTCTTTTGAGCCGGAGTTTGTTTCTTGATTTTGCCCATGTTTACCTCTCTTTTAGACTAACTTAATCAGTTCGCCCTCAATAATTTCAATTTGTTTAGCGCGTACATCGCCTCGCGCGATAAATTTACGTTCAACTTTGTTTGGTGTCTGTATGACATAGTGAAAACCATCCGGATAATAATGCCCAGATACTGTTTTGCCGTCTTTCTGAACTCTTTCCATCAGCTTAAAGACCTCAATGCTTGTGAGTTCTTCGCCATTGAAATTTGAGAAATATTTGCTTTCGTCCTGTTTGCAGCCCTTATATCTGTTCGCGATTTTACGTGCATAGCAATATTCACAGCTATGCAGGCACCCTGTAACGGGATTCCACGTTGCATCGCACCATTCGATTTTGGTATTGTTCATCTTCACACCTCATTCCATAAGTTTACAGCCGCATTTCTCACATTTACCGTGAAAATGTCCGTTGCATTTTGCTCTCGTCCCAACCAATGTGTTCTCACCGCCACACCTCGGACAGTTCATCATAACCTTTTCGGGCGGCTTATTGTATTCTGCGATGGCTTCATCTTGAATGAATCTCTGCCCGCAGAACACACAACAATCCATGCTATACGGCATTTCGCCGCAATGCGGACATTTTGGCTCTGCATTACGAATAATTTTATCTGTTTGGGGATCGTATGTGTCACTCCATATAAGCTGTACAGGCTTTCTCAATCTGCCAAACGGAGCGCGAATACAAACATCAACAATCCGTCTTACCATTGACTTGATTTCTTCCATTCGCAGTTTTGCGTTCCAGACGGCTCTGTGTTCCCAATCCTTACAGGCTTTGGTATTCGGTGTGATTTCTCTTTCAATCATCACGCTTGTACAAAGCAGCTTGATTCCAGGTCTTGGTTTTGCCGAATATAATGGTTTATGACATTGCGGCTTCAAACCCTTTGCTTTCGCATCGCGCCAATCTTCTTGACATCTAAAGCAGCTTTTACATTTCATCGTTTTCTCCTTTCAGCAGCTCTGGGTTGTCGTGGATATTGCCGATGATTTCGCAATTTTTTATAGCCACAGGATTAAATACTCCATTTGCAAGGACAGCGAGAAACCGCGCTTGTTCGTCCGAATATTTTATTTCAAAAACATCGGCTTTGTGCTTAACAACATCTCCCTCGAAAATGAGCTTGCCGTTCTTGTCACGCAAGCCCGTACACTCGCCGAGGGTTGAGGGGTCAACCAAATATCCTTTGAGTTCCCCAACCTCGCGAGCGCAAACTGAACAATCAATTGAACCATCTGGGTATTTACTGCAAATCAAATCGCCTTGTACCCATTCGCCGTTGTGTTCGTAGGGAACCTCGTCCGTAACCTTCCCGCGCCAAAGTCCTCTTGTTTCGTTCATCTTCGTAACCTCCTATGCATACCCGCAGACCGTGCCGACCTGCTCCCAATATTTTCCGTGGCTTCCGTAGCGGTAAACTTCGCCGTGCAACGGACTTTCGGCGATAACGGTTATATAATTCGCACCCTTTGTTTCGATATTATCCAAAGTAAGGTCATCTCTGACAAAGTGCGCTACATCTACCTTTTCGCCGAAATTGCGGATTATCGTTATCAGATCGTAAATCACCACATCGTGCGGGTTATCTATTTTTACAGGAAAACTTTTGTGTTCCATTATAAAACGTCCTGCCTTTCTGCAATGCTGTCAATAACCGCCCGTGTGTTTTCCGCTCCGAGGAATACTAGCCCTGTGGCATCGTCGGTTTTCTCAACGCATTCAGGGCAGTACAGCTTGCCGCCGTAGCTGCTCCAGCCGAACGCGATAAGGCTGTTTACGTTCTTCTCCGAATACTTGAACAGTTGTGTTGCTCCGCATTCGTTGCATTGAATCTGCATTATTCTTCACCCTTTCTCAAAATGTCCTCAATCTCTTTGATGAGTTTTTTCAACCGCTGATTTTCGATAAATAGTACTGAAGCTTGATTGTCTTTCGTATCACACAGCATATCCAGATGTTCAGTGTAACTATCTTCCATCTTGGCTTTAAGTATGACTACTTCTGCGGGAGTAAGCCCCGTGTCCTCGTAGGCGGCGAGGCGGTCAAACGCTTGTCGTATGCCGCAATATTCACAATCGGCGTTTAATTCACAATAATCGCAACAATTTCCCTTGTATTCGGGTACTACATCATTGCATAGGCACTTTAACTCGTGGTGTCCGTCAAGAATTTCGGAATTAACTGTCAGCCTATCCATCGCTCTCACCGTCCTCTATTTGTCTTTCTTGATTTATCGGCAATCTTGCGCCGTCTTTTCTTGTGCTTGAAAGCCCGTGCTCCTTCGGAGCGATACGGATTATCATCGTAGGAAACGGCAGGAGGAGTGCTGTCATACATTCCCGCGCCTATGACCGAGCAAGCTGATCCTACAACAGCCTGTGCAAATTTAGCTTTGTTTGTGTTCATATGTCATTGTCCTTTCCGTCTTGCTCCGCCCCGTGTTTCCGTTGTGCTTTGTATGGAACGAATTACTTCATCCGGGAGGTTCGCCTGACTTTGAATTTTGATTTTTATCCCTGCATTTTTTAGGCATGATACAACCTCTCGTGTCGTACATCCAATTAGGTTAGCTATAGCGACAGTGTTATAGCCTTGTTTATGCAATCGCACTACTTGAGCAGCGGAAAATCCTTTCAAATTTGGAACAGATTCATCAATTACAACGCGTAATTTTGGGCAATCAATAGGTAACGCTGCTTGAATAGTGGACATCCCGCAATGCTTGACAGTATCAAGTGCTGAAGGTCTACGCTGAGTACAGATTGCGTGTTCCTTTGCAACGTATTTCCCGTAAGTCAACCCTTCAGCATCTGCTAATGCTACAATGCGTTCAAGGTCACTATTGACTTTTTTCATGAGTCAGCCTCCTTTAGACCAAGATCCCCGTCTTCTAAATTGTTGTCTTTTATAAATTTTGCAACAGTTTCGCGGTGTACTCCATAAATTCGCGCTATTTTGGTTTTTGACACATTGTGTTTACGGAGATCGCGGATAGTTTCCTCTGCGCCCGAAAGCTTTACATGAGATGCCGGTTTGCCTTTAGGTCTTCCGAGAACGATCCCTTCCGAGCGTTTTCTTGCAAGAGCCTCTTTTGTGCGCTGACTTATCAGGTTACGTTCAATCTCAGCCGAAAGCCCGAACGCAAACGCAAGTACCTTGCTTTGAATATCATCTCCCAGCCGGTAGTTGTCCTTGATAGTCCAGACCTTACACTCTTTGGTCATGCAGATGTTGAGAATTTCCATTATCATAAACAGATTTCTTCCCAACCGCGAAAGCTCGGCGCAAATAATCAAATCATCCTTCTTTACCTTTTTGAGGAGTTTTCCAAGTTCACGCTTATCGTAAGCCTTCGTGCCGCTTATCGTTTCCTCAATCCAACCGTTGACCTTTAATCCCTCACGCTCACAGAAATTGTTGATTTCAAAGCGTTGGTTTTCAACTGTCTGTTTATCGCTCGAAACTCGTATGTATCCATAAATCATTTTTTGCTGTCCTTTCCGTCCGACCGCTTCTCTTCCTGTATAACCTCCAAAACGTCCACATTGTCGGGAGCGAGGCAGAATGTACCTTCCGGCTCATATTCGCCTGCTTTCCACGCCCTTGTAAAGTCCTCCAAAGTGTCATATACGCAAAGCCCAGCTTCTTCCCCGCTCTGATATATGGTCAGCATAACAGCTTCATCATCGTCCTCGCGCCAACCGCTAAGATGATAGCTTTCATAATTGTCATAATCCCACAGTGAGAAAAAAAGCTCTCGACCGTCTATCGGATAGCCGGTATTTTTTACTTTTCCGAGAATAAGTTTAGGTTGATATCCCATTTCTTACACGTCCTTTCCCTCAGATTCAGTGCTTTCAGCAATCAAGATTTTTACACACTCTTCGAAGCTGTAAACACCATAGAAAATCCAAGGCATGCTGAAACATCTATTATATGCAGAGTTATATGCAAGTGATTTTTTCGATTCTTCTTTCAGGAAATCACGCACTGACCTAAATGTTTCTGTTTCCTTTTGCTTAAATTCTTCACGCGACATTGATTTTAACGCCGTTTGACGGAGTTCTTTCATTTCGCGCATTTTTCCACCGCCGATGTGCCATTTATCATCATTCCTCACCAGTATCACCGTCCTTTCCGTCCATCTTCGCGCCGCACCTCCAACAAAATGGATGTGAGCTTACCCTCGAATCCCCTCCGCATTCTGAACATTCATATCCATCTCCGCAATACAACCACCGCCCGTGCCTCTCGGGGCGAATGTCGGCGGCGGGAGCTTTCTCGACTATTGACATAGCCTCGATTATCGCCGTTTCCCATGCATCTTGATATTTCGGCTCAATGTCGTCAACAACTAAAAGCCGGCTTATATCCGCGTAAACCTTTTTACGCTCTATGCATTCAGCCATTACTTTCACCCCCCTAAACATCAATGTTGACAATGATAGCCTTTATCCACGGGAGACCATCATAGACTTTTTGCCATTCGGTTTCATCGTCCGGAAGCCGTTCAAACTCATAATCGGTCAGATACCTTTCCAAAGCTTCCAACACATCACCGTCGCTTTCTAAGATTATTCTTGGTTCCCACTCATCATTGGTAATCAAGTACCTGTCAACCATTGCCGCTCCCCACGTTCCGCTCCATCGTCCATAGCCGTCTCCGCATATTTCGGAATCCACCATAGGCAGTATGGGAAGTCCGGGATTTTCCTTTATAAGCTCAAGGAGCATTTTTATATTTTTACTATGTTCAGCCATTATCTTTCATCTCCTCATCCGTCATTTCAAGCGATTTTATGAGCATTTTCTGCTCTTTCTCGGTTAATGATTTCATCAAATCATAAAATTCGATGAATTTGTCAATGACCTTATCAACTTTAAGCAGAGACTCAAGCTCTTCGTCCGAGATTACAACCGCACCTTTGATTATCTTAGCCATTGTCAATACTCCCACCTTTTT
>JAAVIC010000021.1 GCA_014799385.1 Oscillospiraceae bacterium | reverse complement strand
CAAAATCGCGTCGTATCCGGAATACGGATAATACACCGTCATATCCTCGGGCGAGAGATTCGTGAACTTAATCTTGTTTGCGCCGCTGCCGTCCGAGATTGTGTCGTTCCCGAGATTCTTGCCCCAGACGTAGGTATCGTTTCCATCGCCGCCGTAGAGGTAGTCATTTCCCTCGCCGCCGTCCAGATAGTCATCGCCGCCGTTGCCATTCAGGGTGTCGTTGCCTTTGCCGCCATAGATTTCATCGTTGCCGCTTGAGCCATGTACCGTGTCATTTCCACCCAAAGCGTGAACCGTGCTGTTCGGATAAAAGACAACAACAGTTTCATCCGTTTCCTTGCCCACAACATTCAGGAACGGACTGCCCTCATCGCCCGGGTTCATCGTTGCTCCGTCCTCAAATTCCAAAGTGAAGTTCCTGTAGCTGTTGCTCGAACGAAAGTTTTGTATAGTGATTGTTTCACCCGTTTCGATGATTGTAAGAATTGCATTATAATTGGAACTCGGATAATACACAGACAAATCCTCTGGCGAGAGATTTGTGAATTTAATTACATTAGTCCCGCTACTGTCGATAATTATATCGTTGCCCAGACCTTTTCCACAAACATAGGTATCATCACCGTTGTTTCCGTTCAAAGTGTCATCACCTTTTCCGCCGTAAATTATATCATTTCCGCTTGCGCCGTTTACAACGTCATCTCCATCCAGAGCTTCAATAACACTGTTTCCGAAGAACGAAATGAGAGTCTTATCGTCTCCGTTCGTTCCAACAACACGCAGGAATGGGCTTCCCTCATCATCAAGTTTCATCGTTGTTCCGTTCTCAAACTCCAAGGTGAAATTACGGTAGTAGCTTGCTGAACGAAAGTTTTGTATAGTGAGCGTTTCCCCCGTCTCGATGATGGTCAAGATTGCATTATTGCTAGAGGACGAATAGCACACCGTCATATCCTCTGGAGAGAGATTAGTGAACTTGATCTTGTTTGCTCCATCGCCGTCATATATTGTATCATTTCCGAGATTCTTGCCCCATATATATGTATCGTTTCCGTTTCCTCCAGCAAGATAGTCATTCCCCTCGCCGCCGTCCAGGTAGTCACCACCGCCGTTGCCATTCAAGGTGTCGTTGCCTTTGCCGCCGTAGATTATGTCGTTCCCGCTTGAGCCGTTGATGGTGTCATTTCCGCCCAGAGCATGAACTGTGCTGTTCGGATAAAAGACAACAACAGTTTCGTCTGTTTCCTTGCCCACAATATTCAAGAACGGGCTGCCATCGGAATCGGGATTCATCGTTGTTCCGTCCTCAAACTCCAGAGTGAAGTTTCTCCACCAAGTATAGGAGCAGAAATCGCGTATGGTAAGTGTTTCCCCAGTTTCAGTGATCGTCAGAATTGCGTCATTGCTGGAGATTGGATAGTATACAGTCAGATCATTGGGTGAGAGATTTGTGAACTTTATCTTGTTCTTTCCATCGCCGTCATGTATTGTATCATTTCCGAGATTCTTACCCCAGATATAGGTGTCATTTCCATTTCTATCGAAGAGGTAATCGTCACCCTCGCCGCCATCAAGAATGTCGTCGCCATAACCACCGTAAAGCGAGTCGTTGCCCGCACCGCCATAGATTGTATCATTTCCGCTTGAGCCGTAAACCGTATCATTTCCAGCCAAAGCTTGTGCAGTGCTATTGGCAAAAAAAGCAACAAAGGCTTCATCAAACTCACTTCCTACAACGTTCAAGAATGGGCTCATATCATCGGCAACACCCATTGTCGTTCCATCCTTAAACTCCAAAATAAAACTATGGTTGCACCAATGCCGACGGAAGTCGCGTATGGTGAGTGTTTCCCCGGTTTTAGTGATTGTCAGAATTGCATCATTATTTGAATCTGGATAGTACACGGTCATGTCATCAGGTGAGAGATTTGTGAACTTTATCTTGTTCTTTCCATCACCGTCATAAATTTCATCGTTGCCATAGTACTTACCCCAAATGTAGGTGTCATCGCCACGTCCGCCATCAAGATAGTCATTGCCTTCGCCGCCGTCAAGAACATCATCGCCGCCGTTACCATTCAAGGTGTCGTTGCCTCTGTCGCCGTAGATTATGTCGCTACCGCTTGAGCCGTTCACCGTATCATTTCCGCCCAAAGCGTGAACTGTGCTGCCGCCGTAGAAAACAACAACAGTTTCGTCCGTCTCCTTGCCCACAACATTGAGGAACGGGCTGCCCTCATCATCAAGTTTCATCGTTGTTCCGTCCTCAAATGCCAGCGTGAAGTTGCGGTAGTAGCTTGAACTACGGAAATCTTGTATAGTCAGCGTTTCACCTGTTGAGGTGATTGTAAGAATCGCATCATTACTTGAACTCGGATAGTATACCGTCATATCCTCGGGTGAGAGGTTGATGAACTTGATATTGTTTGCTCCGGAGTTGTCATAAATCGTGTCGTTGCCATAGCCCTTTCCGTAAAAGTATGTGTCATTCCCCGCACCGCCAAATAATTTATCAACCCCTTCTTCACCATAAAGGAGATCATCACCGTCCTCACCATATAGTTCATCGTTACCTGTTCCACCTCTTAGGGTATCATTACCAACTCCCCCATATAGCTTATCATGACCATCATTACCATTAAGATAATCTATTCCTGCCCCACCGTACAATTCATCATCGTTGTTACCTCCAAACAATGTGTCATTACCATCTTCACCATATAGTTTATCATATCCATCTTCACCATAAATGGAATCATTGCCTTTTCCACCATAAATTACATCATTGCCATTTCCACCATAAAGAATATCAATTCCATCATCACCATAAATCAAATCATTGCCATCATAACCATATGCGAAGTCATCTCCGCCCATACAATGGATTTGGTTGTCCCTATAGTCGCCATGCAATCTTTCACTAAGGAAACTACCATATATAATTTCTCTGGAAAAGACACCTCCAACCCAACCACAAAAATTAACGAAACCCTCTACAGCATTTTCAGCTATATCATAAAGCATCTGAACGAGTTTCTCAGCAAATTTTCCGCCATAATATTCACAAGTTGCAATTATTTCTATGGCATTCAAATATCCGGACGGTAAACCAAGTATTGGTACTAATGCACGTCCAAGAGCACCACCTATCATTGTGCCAAATGTTTCTGCAGACCAAGACATAATTTCCCTATTTGCTGCACTTATTCCTAATCTATTTGATGTATTAATATATCGGTTAATAGGTTCCGCAAATGCAGCTAACCTTAAAATTGGCGTATTAAGAACTATCAATCTGATAGAACCATCCATTTTGTCAACGTTTGCCGATAAATCGTTAACTATTTTAATAATGGAATAGTCCGATCCGTCCATCACGCCCGACAAAACCGAGTTATTGTCATCAAATTCCATATAGAACAAATCGTGCCGTTCGGCATGTGACATTAAGCCGCCTTCATACGCTTCATCTCTTAACTTTAGGTATTTAAAATTCTCATTTCCTATGTTGTTTAGCAATCCCCCAACCAAACTCCACTGGTAATGATTTATTTTACTTCCACGTTTTTTTATTTCTTTGGAAAACTGACTTAGATATTCATCGGAATAACCCGGGGAGTCCAGACCATATCCGCTGACAATAGTCATATCATCGGGAGCTGTAAGAAGCGCATGAATAGCCAGGTTTCCGCCTAATGAATGTCCACATGTTACATAATCCAAGTAATCAAATTTTTCATTAATGGTTTCCATATATTTAGTGGCAGAAGCCTGCTGTGAGGTGCATACAGAGTTAAGCAAACCAACATCAGCCAAAACCCAATCATCAATAAAAATTTTTTCTTTTCCCTTATAATATTCGCCGCCAAGACCTTCGCTGCCTCTGAAACCGACAATTGCACTATTGGCATCGGTTTCAATCGTTATGGCACAGAAGCCGTTTTCATCGTTTCCATTCTTGTAATCAACGATTTTCCATTTGCTATAAATGGGATCGGTTTTGAGCATGGTAAAAAAATCATTCGCTTCTTCATATTTAGCCTCTTCTAATGAACCTGGCTCTATTTCTTCCCAGTCGCCTACACAGAAATTAAAAACATCAGGAATATCAAGGATGTCTTTCAATGTTTTATTCATCACATCATAACCACATTTTTCAAACTTAATATACGCCAGTCGTGAGACCGCCCACATATCCTTATCGGTGTATTCCGCTGGAGTGATATTTCTGTTATCTGCCATGTTAATCAACTTCCTTTCTTAATTTAACGTACTCGTCCTCGGTAATAGGGTCGATATCAAGACCAACGTCAAAGTGAATTATCCTGTTGAACTTATACTCCCCACCTGCCGCCAAATCTTCCAAATAAGATATACCAACAATATTCGATTTGCTATACTTAAGGCCGGTATTATACGTGTCATGAGGAACAAAGAACAGCCAGATTCTGAAGCACAAATCGGTGTTGTTGTTCAACCCTCTTTGACGAATACATTCCAAGGCATTCATAATCGCATCCCACTCATCATCATACGATGCGTTCAAAGTCGATGAGTCAATACAAATCAAAAAGCCTTCTTCCAATTTATGATTTATACCATCCGGATAATTGTAACTGTATCTTTTTGACATATATAATTCTAACGTGAATTTCCCGTCAATAATTGCTTGTGTTGTGTCATCATCATAAGTACCCAAGCTATGATAACAACTTATAAAATGTGTACCTAGCATATCGCCGATGTAACTGTCAAACATTTGTGAAAACTCCAAAGCTGCAATGGCGTTGGGATAGTAATCAACCCCCATTTTCATATTATCGGGATGAAATTGCGCATCAAACAATAAATCACTGTTCTTTACTGGATAGCATTCAGTCGTATATGATCCACCGGGGTTTCTTCCGGGTATAATTCGTGTGCAAACGAATTCTTCCTTGTACTTTTCCTCCAGTGCTTTTTCAACCATTGATTTCAGTTTGCTCTCGGTTGTCACACCTTTGCATCCTGTTAAGCTTGTGGTTAATGCCAAAAGGAATGTGCACAAGAGAAGCGCTGATAAGAATTTTTTCATAAATTACCTCCTAAAATTCGTCCTGTCGCTTAAAGCGACATAGTTCTTGCAACAACATTATACACCATATTTTTCCAAAAGTCAACTGCCAACAAGCCAAAACGGTACTATTTTGGCAGATTTAAGTATTATCTTTTGCCTAGATTTTACTACAAAATCTTCAAAAAATCAACATATTTTGGACAAAACGTCTTTTTTGGGAACGAAATGGGTTTTGGTAAAAAATGTAATTCGAGAGACTTCTTAAATGTCCTTCCCCCTCACACTTTTTCACAATTATTATGACATAATATTTCAAAATTTTCAATACAAAACGGAGAACAGGTAGCATTTAGCGGAAAAGAGGTAAAAATAGTTGATTTCTTTGAGTGTAATGATGTATATTTAATATAGTATAAACGTTTAGCCTATTTTGTCCTTGTTCTGAGCAATCGTTTCTTTTCCAAGAAATCTATGCCGGGATTATCATATCCCTCTGCAAATTCAATCGGCACAGGCTTTGGCGGAAACCTCTCCAACACCGCCGCTTCAACCTCTCGGCTGTCGGCATACTGCACCTTACGCTCGGATTTTTCTTCAATCGAGTAGGCATCCTCAAATTGGATTCCCCACCTGAAGAACAGCTTCAGCCGCGTTTTCATAGGATGGCAGCCTGTTTTCATCACGATAAAGTGACCTTTCGGCATAGACTTTAATTCGTCAACGGTCATAAGCGGTCGCTCGATCATTTGCAAGGAACGCGATGAGCCGTCTTTGCCCGCCGATCGCGATACAGAGCCGCTGAGAACAGTCTGCTTTCCAAGGTTCTGGGACATCGCCTCGGCGGTCTTGGAGTTGGGCGCGAACGCTCCGAACAAGGTGCATTGGCAGTTGTCCACGATGATCTCCGCGCCCTCTTTGCCGTAGGTTTTCTCAAATTGCGCCAACGATTGTATTATCACAACGATTGAAACCTTTCGGGAGCGAGACGCGGAAAATATCATTTCCAAGCCGTCGACTTTGGGCAGCGTTCCTATTTCATCCATATAGAACATCACGCGCTTGTCAAGCTGTCCGCCTTTCTCATCGGCAACCGTCAGTATCTCGCGGTAGAGCTGCTGAAAAATCAGCGAGATCAAGAAGTGTTTAGTCGCGTCCTCCTCCGGCAAGACAAGGTATATCGCGGATTTGTGATTGCAAAATTCCTCAACATCGATTGAGGTGTCAAAGCACAAAATCTGCTCCAACTCGGAATCAATAAACGAATTTAATCGCGATAGCGCGGTAGACATAACGCTCGCCATTGCCTGATCAGACGAGTTGAGTGCCGCCCCCGCAAACCAACGCGCCTTATGCTCGCCGGGCAGATTGTCAATCAGCATTTGAAAACGCGATACGCCTTTTGTTCCCGAGGGCGCGAGCAGATCCTGTATCAGCTTGAATACGCTGATAATGTGTCGTTTCTCTTGAGGACAAAATTCCGCTATCAGCAGAATTACCGCTGTCAGCAAGCCCTCCGCCGCCTCATAGAAAAAAGCGTTTTGCCCCATGTTAGACACATCGCCGTCCGCGCTGATAATTGTTTTTGAAGTTATTTTCGCGAATTTTTCGGACTTTGCCTTGTATTCCAGCTTGCCCTCGGTTTTGTACAAATCCATGTATTTATTCACGAGATAGAGCATATTGTAGCCGCTGCTGCGCGTGGGATTTCGCAAGTCGATTACGGAATTTTATAGCCGTAATATTTTTCGGCGATGGTCGCCGTGTTGCGGTAAAGGTCGCCCTTGCTGTCGGTGGTAACGAAACTCATTCCCACCGCGCAGCAATATTCAATGTTCGGGTAGAAGAAGTTCGCGGTCTTGCCGACACCAGACGCGCCGATCATCAACGTGTGGACATCCGCATCGTCCACCAGCGCGGTCATGCCGCCCGGCGTTTCGTGACAGCCAACAATCAGACCGTCAACGCTCGGAAGCTGTTCACCATTGCGCCACAGCCGCGGAGCGTACGATATCTGCTTGTAGGTTCGGGTAACCTCGCCTTTGGTTGCAAAGCGCGCCGTACCGTGCTGTCCGTTACCTACGGGTTTGTTCGGGATTCCCTTGAGGGAATAGCGGTCGCCGACTGCGGCGATTATTGCGATTACAAGAAAAACTGCTCCGCAGATGCAGAGCAGTAGAATTTGTGTGTAGTTCATTTTTACCTCCAAAATTAAAAACTCATTGCTTGCGAAAGTTCGGATTTCTCGTCTAAATTTTCGCGTTGCTCGGCGCGTTGGACGAGCGTTTCCTCGGTCGAGAGCCGCAGAGCGCAGTCGGCTATATCGTACAGTTTTCTTGCCGTTATTTTTAGTTCCGCGGCGGTCTGCGAGGGCTTGCGAAGCTGCTCCAATCCAATCGTTATGGCATTTTGCAGTTTACCGAGTTTCACGGAAATGCTGCCCTTGTCCTGGTAGCATTTGTATTCAGTGACAAGTCGGTTTTTCATTCTGTCGAGGGGAAATCCTCTCCCGCAATTTTCAGAAAATGCTCACTCGCTGCAATAGAAAACTCCGCCAATCTAACGCGATCGGCGGAGTTGTAAATTGAAATTAAATCATCGGAAATTCGATTCGGATTAATTTTAATTTCACTTAATTCCGAAATAAATTCCAGATATTTTTCTTTACGCGCGTGTGGAACAGGGGGCAGAAAATCCGCTCCGTTACGCGCTTTCAAGTCCTCGTTCCAATCTTTGCTTTGCGGCGAAATTCGAAAAATATTTTCGTAATTTTTCTCACGCAAAATATCCCGCAAACGCTCCGACGCGTCAATTCCGCCCTCGTCATTGTCGGTGCAAAGATAAATATTTTGTAATTCCGAATGGCTCTCCAAAGCCTTTATCAGCGCGGATTCGTACACTCCGTTCATCGCTATATAACTATGATTTTCCCAATCCTTTTGGTAGAGCGCGATGAACGACAGCATATCTATCGGTGCTTCAAAAACGAACAGCTTCTCGTCATTTCCGAAATGCGAGAAGCTGTATTTTGTGTCCGAATTTGCGACCGTTATACGGAATGTCTTTCCGAAACTAAGTGTGGAGCGCACTGAGGCTTGTTTTGGAATATTATTTTCGTCCGTGCCAACGAACACGGCGTTGTGGTATTTGCCGTCCTCGTAAATTTTGTGTTCGTGAGCGAAGTGCGAGATTATTTTCGGATCAATAAACCGCTGCTTGGTGAGATACGCGAATACCCGCCGCATATCCGAGTTGGCTTCGGGCAGTTCGAAAGGTTTCACGATAGGCTCGGGAGGCTCGCATAGAACAGGACGCACGGTTTGTGCGCTGCAATGTCCGCCGAGCAGTTCGATCACGGAATCTTGAAAAGAAAAACCCAAAAATTTCTGCAAAAATTTAATTGCATAGCCGCCGCGCTGATTCCTATGGTCGTACCATCTTCCGCCCGAAATTGTCACGCTGTCATGCGTTCCGCTGCCGTCCGTGTAGATGTACTGGTAGGTCGAGCCAACACGTTTCACGCGCTCCCCACGCCGTTCCAGATAGGATACCAAATCCGTATT
>JAAVIC010000020.1 GCA_014799385.1 Oscillospiraceae bacterium | reverse complement strand
GTAAAGGGTCAAGGTATGACATGGAAAACCAAGATCAAAATTATGATAACCGTTACAGTGCTGATGACGATTGGGTTTATTATGATGAATCAGGTGGTTGTCGGGAGGATAGTGCTTGCGTGCGTTTGGGTTTTCCATATCCTATATTTTATTTTCGGTGTTAAAACAATCAAAAATACTAATAAATAGTTTATAAACCGAAAGTGAGAAAGATTTACCGCCAACAAAAAGGGACACGGTTATACATTGTATCCCTTTTTTCAAAATGTCAAGAGGTTTATCTGCTATTTGCGCGCTAGCAAAGAGTGTTTGCGGTTCGCCAACGGCGAGACGCAAATGCCTTTGCGTTTAACAAAATCCCCTCGGCACAGCCGAGGGGAATTTTGTTAAACTGTGAAACGTTGATAAAAAAGATTTCCGTTATTCAAACAAGCCATAGTATTTTTTCATCGCCTTGCATTTGGGATCACATACCTTACATACAGCACATGGTTCGATTGCTTCACCTTGTTTCGATATTTTTATATAACTGCATTTCGGTATTCTTCCGTTTTTAATAGCATTGATCCTGAATTTAATTAACCTTTTCGCTAACTCAATCTGCTCGTCGGTTGGATTTACCAAATCAAAACCGGTAAAAGCGCATTTACCGTCTATACATCTGCCGCATCCTTCATGCCCTGTGCGCATTTTGACTAACTCTTGCATTGCAGCAGATTCATTTAATAAAACGGGTTCTAAATATTCGTCATATTGAACGCATACGCGAATATGCCAATCACCGTTATCCGATTTGTTTACCGAACCCCACCGTTTTCCTCTATATTTTCCGTTAATATTGATTTTGTTCTCTTTCAGCCATTCCAGAAATTCATTCATTATAATCCCTCCAATAAAGTATGTTCTTATCTGTAATCCAATATGACAAAAAGTCGATTTCTTTAATCGTTATTATGTGATGTTGTGACCAAATAGATTTTTATAAGAGAAAAGCAACTCCGCGCAGTTTTTCCGGTTTCGCGAAGCGAAATTGCGGACGGAGTCCGCAAAGGAAAAGTGCGCTACTAAAGAGCTGAGGTCAAGACGCGAAACAGCGTAGACCAAAGCCTTTAGTCAATGAGAAATTCCCTCGCGCGAAGCGCGAGGGAATTTCTCATTGCTGGCGGAAAGAAAGGGATTCGAACCCTTGAACGGGTATTAGCCGTTACACGATTTCCAATCGTGCGCTTTAGACCAACTCAGCCATCTTTCCATTAGTCATACTTTTGGTATTAAATTGGTATCTGTCACCTGTCATGCTCAGACTAACGCCGTCCAAGACCTTAATCATCATAGCTCGTCTTACTTGCACTCAACACAACCAGTCGACTTTATTATTATACCACACTTCTCGAAATTTGTCAAGGGGTTTTTGAAAAAAATATGTAAAGCCGGGGAAGATTTTCTTCGCCCGGCTAAGACTCAGCGCTTGTTCTGCTTGTTCTGCTCGCTCTGCTGGCTCTCGTTCTGCTGATTCTGCTGGTTCTGGTTATTCTGATTAGACATTTTCAAATTCCTCCTGTAAACTATTGCGGTTCTTTCTGCCGCAAACATATTTTGCGCGGATTTCCGAAATATATTCAGAATCTTCGGAAATTATTTTCGCGTTCGTAAATTTCAAGCCTGATGTTTTTCGATTTTGCCTCATGGAGAAGCGCAGCAAATTCGCACATTATCGCGTTTTCGCGGTAGATAAGCGCGTCTATCGCGGCGGGGTCGGTGACGATGTTGAAGCTCGCGCGGATCGCGCGCAGACTGCCGCAAACCTCGTCCAATCGCGCCGCAAATGCGCGGTTCGGTGATTTTGCTTGGTTTCCAAATATATCCAATTTACCCATATCACCCTCCAAAAAAAGCAAACACAATTGCTCCGCAGACTATCCACGCGGTCAAATCGGCTGTCAGAGCCGCCGGAACAGCATAGCGCGTCTTTTTCACCTTAACCGCTGAGAAGTACACGGCGATGGTGTAGAACGTAGTTTCGGACGAGCCGATAAGCACCGCCGCAACGCGCTCCGCAAAGCTGTCCGCGCCTGTTGACGCGGCTATTTCGTTATAGACCGCCATCGCGCCGCTCCCCGAAAACGGTCGCAAAATCACCAATGGCGTAGCCTCGCTTGGGAATCCGACAGCGGAGCAAATAGGCTTCAGAAACGCGGTGAGCGTTTCCACCGCTCCGCTTGCGCGGAACATTCCGATGCACACCAACAGCAGAACCAACGCGGGCAGAATGTCTACGCAGGTTTTCAGCCCCTCGGCCGCGCCCTCGCAGAACGCGTCAAACACGTCCACGCGCTTGATTGCCGCGTAGACGAGCACTCCCACCGTCAACAGCGGGATTATGTAGTCCGTAAAGTTATTCACTCTTATCACGCTTTCGCGAAAATTTTCCCATTACCTTTGCGGAAATTATTGCGATTGCAGCGGCATAGACGGACACTATCCACACGCACGGAAGTATGTCCAATGGTTTGGTTACACCGTTTGCGGCTCGCAAAGCCGCCGCCGTGGTTGGAATTATCTGTAAACTGGCGGTATTCATCACGGCAAGCAGTATCATATCGTCCGATGCGCTGTACGAGCCGTTCGACAGCTCCCTCATTGCAGCGATTCCCAACGGCGTGGAGGCATTCCCCAACCCGAGAATATTCGCGGCAAGGTTTGCGGTGATAAGTGCGGCAGCTTTTGCATTGTTTTTAGTAGATTTGAACAGAAAGTTCACAATCGGTTTGAGCAATTTCGCCAATTTCTCCATTAATCCCGCACGTTCGGCAACGCGCATTATTCCGCACCAAAAGCACATTATTCCACACAGAGAAATTACAAGTTCCACCGCTTCGCCTGATTTATCCAAAATTCCCGCAGACATCTCCGAAATTCTTCCATTCACTATCGCAAATATCAGTGAGACAACAGGAATTACAATCAGCAAAATTTTCATTAAATTCACCTACCAACGAATCCTATTTAAGGAAGTTTTTGTAAAAATTTGTGATAAATCTCACAAACCCGCAAAGATGAGAATAAAAAATATTGACAAATTTGACATATTGTGGTATAATATAGAAAAGAGCAAAGAATTGTTAATTTGTTTGTCGAAGTTTGTATGGAGGTGTTTTTTTATGAAAGCTACGGGTATTGTCAGAACAGTGGATCATCTTGGAAGGGTTGTCATTCCGATTGAGCTTAGGAGAAACTTGGATATCAATGATAAGGATAGTCTGGAGATTTATGTCGAGGACGACCACATCATTCTTAAGAAGTACTCGCCTGCTTGCTGTTTCTGTTCTAACGCAAGCGATGTGACGGTATTCAAGAATCGCAACATCTGCAGCAGTTGTTTGGCTGAGCTGATGTCGCTAAAAGAAAAAGACAAGACGCCGGCGGATTCAACCGTTGCAAACAATTAAACTCACAAGCACCGACTCGTTCGGTGCTTTTTCTTTCTGTAAATAAATATGCGGAGTTCCCGATTTTAAGAACTCCGCACAAAATAAAAAACACGGGACTTTACGCCCCGTGTTTATTTGCATATGTATGAACCGAAATGAATTTCAGTCCACGTTGCTCAAAGCGAAATTACTTTCTCTTCTTTGCAACGATCATTGCGCCGGCAGCAACAGCAGCTACGCCAACAACAGCAGCTACGCCCTCAACACCGGTATCGGTGTTTGTATCATTGTCGGGAGTAGTAGTGGTATCAGGAGTGGTGCTGGACGGAGCAGCCTTAGCAGCAGAAACGGTTGCAGTCAGCTTGCCCTCATCATTTGCCTCGCCAAGAGTAACTGTTACATTGATCTCATCGCCTGCAGCAGCCTCAACACCGGTAATCTTGACATCTACGCTTTGAGTACCGCCCCAAGCATTGTTGTCAACAAGTACTACTCCGTAGGTTGCAACCTCTTCCGGTGCAATATCAACAGAGAAAGTAGCGGTGCTGCCGTTTACGGTAAGAGCGGTAAAGTCCGCACCGTCAACATTGGGGCTAAAATCATAGTAATGCCAACCGGTAAGGTCAGTGCCTGTAATGCTGAAGTTTACCTTAACTGTTTCCTCAGCTGCAAAAGAAACTGCTGTGGGAACAAGTGCCATAGCTGCGATAGCTGCAGCAGAAACTGCAAAAATCTTCTTCATAATAGAATAATCCTCCATAAAAAATTTCCAAACAGCGCGGGCAATCCGCACCAATTTGTACTTATATTATACTACAAAAACAGGACAATTTCAATCCCACTTTTGTCTAAATTATCCATAAACTTTGTTACGTCTTTTTGTGCATTTCTCACAAATTTGAAAAATTTTTCCGAGAAATCTGTAAGATTTTACGATTTTTTGTTTACGGTTTTTTGCGGAAGTTAGGATTGTCCTCGGCATCGCGCATTATAATATCGTACAGACGCTTGGTCTTGTTGGATTTCGCGTGCTTTTTCTCTTTGAGCATATCCAGCTCGGACTGCTCCGGTTCTTGCTCCTCGGGGATTCGTTCATCGACCTCCTGTTCGGGGAACAAATGCCGTTCCTCTGTCCAGAATCCCTCGGGCGGGTTCTCACGCGTAACGCGCTTTGGCGGCGCGGGAACGTCCTCCCATTCGGGAACGGGTTCGGGAGTTTCATCACGCGGCTTGTGGCGGCGCGCGCTGCTCATATCGCGCTCGGACTGCTCCAAAACATCGAAAATGCTGCCAATATTTTTGAATGGATCGGCATCGGGCAGTTCGGTTTCAAGCGATGGAATTTCAACGTTTTCAACAATTTTTTCATCGTATATAGATTCAGATTTGTTAAAATCCGCCAAATCCGAATCGGAGATTACATCCATTTCTGGCGGAGCGGTCGTTAATGCCGCGCCGGCGATTTTTCCGTATGCGCTGATTGCCGCGGCATTTTTGCGTATCACCTTAGGTTTAGGCGCGGGAGGTTTCTCGGGCTGCGGCTCGGGAATCTCCGGCGGTTCGGGTATCGGAGCTGACGGCTCAAATTCCCGAACCGTCTCTTCAACAAAAGGCGTAAATCCGCTTGTGGAGAGGGGCTGCTCACGCTGTTGAGCGCGCAGACGCTTCTCCTCCTCCAGCTTCTCTTCAAGACGTTTCAAATCCTCATAGGGGCTTCGCTGCGGCTTGGGAGCGGTTTTTTCGGGACTTGGAGGAGGCGGCGCGGCGGTCTGCACAAACGGTTGAAATCCCGATGGGTCGGGTTTGTAGTCATGCGTTTCACCGCGGCTTTCACCGTTGCGGATTATATGTGAAATCGGTCGGCTGTCCTTTCGGCGCTGAACAAGCGGAGACGTGAAAAATCCCTCGGGGTGCTTTTCAACGGGTTCAGGCTCGGGTTCGGGCTGTTTGGGCGCAAGCTCGCTGCGGCTTATCCGCTCCGGGACAAACGGCTTTACTACGCGCTCTTTCGGCGCATCGGGCGCGGGTTTTTCCACCTGTTGGATCGGGTGGCTTTTGGAAATATCTACCACAAGCGAATAGTCGAGAAAGTTTTCCAATTCCTCGGGCGGAATCTCACCCGAGTTTACTTTGTTCTTCATAGCCTCGACATATGAACGCCAATACTCGTACTCCTTGACGTTGATAGACACGTCAACACGGCGATACATCTCGTCCGTTACTTCATTGCACTTCTGCTCCAGTTCGGGCGTCATACGAATGCGGGGGTTCTCCTCCTCATAAATTTCGAGGCAGGTTTTCCCTCTTTCCACAATTCGTGAACAATACTCCTCGGTATGGTCCTTATCGCGGAGAAAATACCGACCGCAGCGCTTGCATTTAGCCAGCCAGCCGCCGTTTTCGATTATCGCATCGAACTCTAAATCGATTGCCGCTTTTAAGCTGCACGGCATATATATCTTCCCGGAGAATATCTCCATTTTTCCGCGTGAAACGTTATAGGACGCGGGTTCGGACGGAAGTCCGGGTTTCATTCGCATAAACGCGTCCATTGCCAATTCATCGGAAATCTCACCGTAATCACCAACGTCCGAATAATCATCGGAATAATCAAATCCTTGCAATACGTGGCGGACAATTTCCTTGGAAATATTCGGAAACATAAACGGCGAAGAAGGGGTTCTTCCAACGGTAAACACCTTTGTAACACCCAGATCCTCCAGTCGGCAGCCCAGTTCTTTTGCGGTGACGCTGAACATCAGGTCAAAATAATCGCGCCGCACCGCAGCGTCCCCAACAGATTTCACATCAGGCGTGAATATGAAATTCAACTTGGTTTTCGCATAGTCCTGAACCCGCACAATGTTGACCCACTCATTTATCGCCTTGTGGTAGCGCAGCTCGCACAAGCGCGCAAAGATAGTCTTTTCAAACGGGGATTTACAGCGGATAAAACGATTCCACAACGTGTTTAATCCAATGTTGTCTCGGCGGCAGATGTAATCGATCCAGCAATCCTCGATGATTTTGTCGTAGGTTGTGCGGATATGCTGCTCGATGTAGCAATGCAAGATTCTGATGTCGTTTTTCAGCTCCATCATACGGTCATAGTCGGGAGTGCCCGATTTCAGAGCTTCATTGCAGACCTCTATCGCGCCTTTGGCAAAATATGACAAATCAAAGCTGTAAAAATTCAGCAATGTTGTGGGAAAACGCAGCGATACTATCTCCGATGACGTGCGCCCAACGAGCTTCAGCGTATCCATAACCATTCTCCTTCTTGATTATTCCGCAGAAGCCGACGATTCGGCGGCGGTTGACTCTGTGGTGCTTGTTTGCGTGGATTTTACGGAGCTTGAACTTTCCGTTTTCTCGATTTTCTTGATGAGATACGGATTCTCTCGGATACTGCCCTCAACCACCGGCACGTCCTGAAGCACCCCGTCCACTTTACGGGTAGTCCACGCGTCAATATCAGCGGGGGTGTCCGTATAGGCGGCGGTGTTCAGAGCATAACTGCCGTACACACGCTTACATATGCCCATCGGAATCTTAATATCATCTTCTGTTTTTTCGATGTAATAGTGCTGGAGCTTGCGATCGCCGCTTGTTTCCAGATAACGCACAATGCGGTATTCTCCCGATGGCGAGAGTTTTTCATAACTCCTGTCGCGGGTGTTCATATTGAAATCCAGACCGTTGAACGTGATAGTGCCCATAAACATCTGCAAAGCAATGTAGCCCACAATACCGATTACATACATCAGCAGATACATCGTGCCGACAACGGTTTTGAGCGTTTCATTTGAGGAATTTACGAAGAACAATACCACCGTCACCGCGATTGGAGGAATGACGATATACCAGTTGCCAAATCCAAGAATTACCAGCGCGAATACCGCTAACGGCAAGACATATGCGTTGATTTGCGTAATTACCTGCTTTCGGGAGAGTATCATCAGTCCCATTGCGGCAACGTTTATGAACAAGTACAACACGAAAAGCGGCTTGGGATTGTTGAACTCGATATAGTACCCGAAGCTCAGATACGCGACCCAGATCATTATTATGGTATAAAGCCAGCAGATTACCGCTACGGCGCGTCTGAACCAAACGTTTTTGTAAAATTTCAGTAAGATGTCAAATTTATCCATTTAGATTCCCCTTTTTTTGATGTACGAAACAAAGGTAAGAGAAAACACTCCTACATCAATCCGTATACCTACGTTCTCTCCGCCCTCGGCGGGAGAGAACGATAGGCTTTGGCTGACATATTATACTAATCCCCGATTAAAAGTAGACATTCTTTGCGGTCTATTTTGTGTCCTGCTGCGTCATCGTCCTAGGCAGGCGTCAGCCTGCTGTCGTCCTCTTCCTTGCAGGACGCAAAATATCCTCGCAAATAATTTGTCTGCTTTTAATCGTGAATTAGTATTAGAAAACACTCCTACATATTATATTGTATACCAAATATGTGAAAAATGCAAGAGGTTTTAAGGAAAAAGTTACAAAAAAGCCGATAGGATACACCAATCGGCTTTGATTTGTTCGCTTTTAGGCAAATTAGATGAACTTATCAATCCATTCCTCTGCCTTGGTTGAACTTACGCAACAGAGCGTCTATGTCGTTAGGCTCGGAGAAACCGACATTTCCCGAAAGACCCTCGGAGGTGGGCGTTACTGTTACGGACGCAGCCTGGCTCTGGCTTTGGCTTTGTTCGTTGTTGGAAGAGGAAATTCCCGCGACTTTTACAGGCTCGTCCTCCTCGGCGAAATCGGTCGCAATGAGGATTATCGAAATCTCGTCATCAGACAGAGTATCATCAAACTCGAAGCCCGCCTTAAACTGCGCGTTCGGGTTGATTCTCTGCGCGATGAGGTTCGTAATCGACTCGCAGGAATCGAATCCGAACGAATCGCTGTTGGGTATGCTGATGTTCAGCAAGCAGCGGCGAGCACCATCAATAGAGGTTTCAAGCAGCGGGCTGTTCAGAACCTCGTCCAGTGCGTCGTTTATCATATCGTCGCCCTTGCCGTGACCGATTGCCATATGCGCGATTCCGCTGGTGCGCAGAGCCATACAGATGTCCGCGAAATCAACGTTTATGTAGCCATTGCCCTGAACCAGGCGAATCACTCCCGAAACAGCCTTGCAGAGGATATTATCCACCTCGGCGAACGCGTTTTTCATCGTGATTTTTGCGCCCTTAAGCTCTTTTAAGCGGTCATTGGGAATTACTATCAGCGCGTCAACGTACTTTTTCATCTCGGAAACGCCGCTTATTGCGGTTTCCATCTTAAAAGCGCCCTCCCAATTAAAAGGTTTTGTGACTACTCCGACAGTGAGGATTCCCATTTCACGCGCTATGGATGCCACCACGGGAGCCGCGCCCGTACCTGTTCCGCCGCCCATTCCGGCAGCTATGAACAGCATTGAAACGCCTTCAAGCTTTTCCGCAATCTCATCGTGATTCTCCTCGGCGGAAGCCTTGCCGCGAGTGGGGTCGTTGCCCGCGCCCTGTCCGTGCGTGGTCTTTCGCCCGATCTGGATACGCGCCATTTTAGAGCCGTCTTTCTTACGAAGCGCCATTACATCGGTATTGGCGATTACATATTCCACATCAACGATTCCGCTGTTCACCATATGCTCCACGGCGTTACCGCCCGCGCCGCCTACGCCGAACACCATCAGCTTTGTGGACATCTGAAAATCGTCTGATATATCGAAGCCATCGTCGTTCTTGTCAATTTCAAAAGCCATTTTTTTACAACTCCTCCGGACTATAATTTAATGAAAAATATAAGACTACTTTTAATTATACCACATTCTTTTGGAAAATGCAACTGTTTTTTGAAATTATTTTCGACTGTTTTTAGGCAACACCGCACAAAGACCGCGCTTCGCGCTTTGCCGCCCGCTTACTTGTAAATTTTCCGTCATATTACCCAAAATTCCCTTAAAAGGCGACAGCCTTACTGCGTCAATTTTGTGCAATCTGACGAAAAATTTACTTAACGTAATCGGACGACAATCTTTGTGCGGTGTTGCCTTAAATTTCGCCTTTATTCGGAATCTTCGGGGGTTTCCGGCTTTGATTCTTCGGGAGGTTCGGAAGATTCAGCCGGAGTACTTGTAGATGAAGTTGTAGACTGAACGGGCACTTCGGTTTGATTATTCCGCAAAGCGACTTTATCCGGATTGCTCAGCAGCATTGTTACGTTGTCATTTTCGCCGATGTCGCTGTCGATTATGGATTTCGCGATGATCAGCTTGGATTCCGCTTCGGACGAAGAACCGAGTTCAAGCGTGATTCTGCCGTCAACCACCATTTTTATCGAAAACTTGTCCGCGATGTCGATGGCGGTGATGTCCCTTAAGCCCGCCTTTTCGGCAGCGTTCAGCAGCAGCGGGGGAATCCCAGTTTTGCCGTCCGTTTTGGATTTCAGCCACGCGCCCGTCTGAAGGCTCTCCGCTTCCAATCCGTGAACAACGGGGAAATCCTCGGGCGCGCAATGCTCCACAATCTTTCCGCCGCGCGAAATCGCCGCCGTGATACCGTTCTCCTCCACGCAATACCACTTTTCAGCCTCTGTAACGGTGATTTCCACACGTGTCGGGAAATGCTTTTTCACACTCGCGCTGTCAATATATACCAACGCATCGGCAATATTTTTCTCTGCGTTGGCAGTATTGACCCTCAACAGGTTATCACCCTCAGTGATCCCGCACACGGAGAGGATCTCTTCGGGTTTGTATCGCACGTTCCCCGCTACGTCGATCCGCGTGCACTTAAACAACACCGTGTTCGACAGGATTATCAGTACGATAATCACCACCACCGCCGCCATCAGGTAGTAAAGAATGTAATTTCCGCCGCGAAACCGCTTTGTCCGCGCTTTTGGATTGCGCCGCCGCATCGCCGCTGTAATCGCCTTATCCGCCTTGGGATTCGCGGGACGTCTCGGCGGATTCTGTGCCCGCTGAGGTGCTTTCCGCTGCGGATTCTGCGGTTTTTGCACAGGCTTTTTTGGGGTTCTCATCTGCGGATTCTGCGGTTTTCGCGGAGTTTTTTTCTGCAAATTCTGCGGACGCGCGGATTTGGGCGCACTTCCCAGCTGATTGACGGATTTCTGCTGCGGTTTTACGGGTTTATTTTGTGATTTTGCGGGTTTTTTGTTCATTCTTTTCCACGCTCCTGATTTTTTAACTTCTGCGTATGTCCGCTCCGACTGACCTCAATGCGGTTTCGATATTCTCATAGCCGCGGTCGATATATTGCAGCCCGGTGATTTCGCTTGTGCCCTCTGCGGCGAGAGCCGCCGTTACCAATGCCGCGCCGCCGCGAAGCTCCGCAGCGCAGACCTTCGCGCCCGAAAGCCGCTTTACGCCCTCAACAACGCAGACTCTGCCCTCGGTCTTGACGGACGCTCCCAGGCGAACCAGTTCGGGAATATGACGGAATCGATTCTCGAAGATGGTTTCCACGAAAACGGACGTTCCTTCGGCGGTGGCGCAAAGCGCGGTGAACGGCGCTTGAATATCGGTCGGGAATCCGGGATACGGCATTGTGCGAATTGTCGGCGGAGCGATAAGCCGCTTTTTGCAGGTGATATACAACTTTTCACCGCCATAGTTGTAAATTCGCGCGCCCATTGATTCCAATACGGTGAGGAATCCGTTCATATGCTGCGGCTCACAATTTGTGAGAATCAGCTCTCCGCGCGTGATTGCCGCCGCGCACAGATATGTCCCCGCGACAATTCTGTCGGGGATAACGCTGTGCTCTGCGGGTTCTAACCGCTCCACGCCACGCACGGTTATTACACTCTCTCCCGCTCCAAATATTTTCGCTCCCATCTTGTTCAGAAAGTTCGCCAGGTCGGAAATCTCAGGCTCTCGGGCGGCATTGTGAATCTCGGTGTAACCCTTAGCGGTAACCGCCGCCAGCATTATATTCTCGGTTGCTCCCACCGATGGGAAAGACAGCGTGATTTTCGCCCCGTGGAGCGTTCCCTCGCAGTTCAGATAGCCGTGTTCCTCGGTAATTTCCGCGCCCATTTGCTCCAATGCCGACAGGTGCAAGTCAATCGGGCGCGCGCCCAACTCGCACCCTCCCGGGAACGACAATCGACATCTGCCGTTCCTCCCCATTACCGCACCGAGGAACACGATGGACGAGCGCATTTCACGCATCAGCGTTTCGGGTATCTCATATCCCGATACATTTGTTGCGTCCACGCTCACGGTATCTCCGTCACGGCGCACGCGGCAGCCCAATTGCGTGAGGATACGGCAAGCGGCGTCCACATCGGTAAGGCGCGGAGTGTTGTGCAAAACGCACTCTCCGTGCGCAAGAACGGTCGCCGACAGCAGCGGCAGGGCGCTGTTCTTTGCGCCGTGTACGCGCAATTCGCCCTCTATCCGCCGCTGAGATCCGCCGTTCACAATCAATTTCTGGCGATTATCCATAACATCACCCTTTCAAATATTCAACACGACGTTGAACCGTTTCGCCGAAAAACGAAACAGGTATACACCATAATATGTTGAAAGGGAAATTTTGTGATTGAGCGTTAATGTGAACACGCTCTAGGACTTTCTTAAAGCCTCCTCGCCGACTAAATCCACAATTTCCGCGAGGATTTTATCCGCCGCGTTGGATTTCGCGCTCTTTTTCGCGTTCTCCTCCATAAGGGATAGCCGCGCTCTGTCGGAATACAACCGCGAAATCTCGTCCACCAGACGCGCGCGCGTCAAATCTTTATCCTCGATAAGAATCGCCGCATTCGCGTTTACCAGCGACAGCGCGTTGTAGTACTGATGATTCTCTGTCGCGTTGGGATACGGAACGAGAATAGACGGTCTCCCGATTTCGGTAAGCTCGGTAATCGTCATTGCCCCCGCGCGGGAAATGATCAAGTCTGCGGCGCACATACACGTATACATATTATCGATGTATTCCTTGAACATCAGCCGCTTTTTATCCTCCCTGACATTCGCGGACTTCAGCGCGTCCATAAATATATCGCGGTTGCCGCCGCCATAGGAGTGGATATGATTGATTCCCCCGGTCTTTTGCTCCCACGCGATAAGCTCCGCTACCGATTCGGTGATTTTATTCGCGCCAAGACTTCCGCCGAACGACAGAACCGTGAACCCCTCGGGAAGTCCCAGACGTTCACGTGCGGCTTTCCGCTCCTCGAGTGGGATATTCGTCCGCAAAGGATTTCCCGTGACTATGCACCGCGAGGAATCTTTGAGGTGCTTTTTTGCGTCCTCGGTCGCCAACAGAACCTTGTCCGCCTTTGTGGAGAGCATTTTTGTCGCCATTCCCGGATAGGAGTTGCTCTCGTGGGTGATGGTCTTGATTCCCATAGCCGCCGCCTGACCCAAAACCGTGCCCGTTACGTAACCGCCCGTTCCGATGGCGAGGTCGGGCTTGAACTCGCGGATTATTTTCCGCACTGCGCTCTTTGCGGAAATCAAGTAGCAATATGCCGCGCGGACGTTCCTCACCATTGCGCTCGGTGAAATATCCCGCCGAAATCCAGACATCTCCACACCGCGGAAGTCATATCCCGCTTTCTTTACCAATCGGCTCTCCATTCCCTCGGGAGTTCCGATAAACAGAATCCGCGTTTCGGGGAACACCTCGCGAACCTTATCCGCGATTGCCAGCGCGGGATTGATATGCCCCGCAGTTCCTCCCGCGGCGAACAGTATTCTCATTCTAACACTCCTTATCTTAATAGCAAATTGCGAACCGAGCAGACGAGCGAAGCTCGTCTGCTCTAGCTGAGCGTCACGGCACACCGCTGCGCGGTATGCCGCAACGCTCGCTTTCGCAATTTGCACGAGTCGCCGGTAGGTTGTTGTGAGTTATAACACGCATAAATTGAAACCCGATTTGTTGCTGTGAATTATAACGCGCCAAATCCACTCTTCAAAAGGCGCGTTTTGAATTTGCACTTCACCCCAAACAGCGGATCATAGTTATAAATCCAAAAATCAGAAACTAATAACTAACTGAGCTTTGCGCGTTTGCTTATAGAGAGCAGCAAGCCCATCTCCCACAACTGGAGCATTAACGCCGTACCGCCGTAGCTGAAAAACGGCAGCGGAACACCCGTATTCGGGATACAGCACAGCGTTACTCCGAGATTCAGGAACGCTTGAAGACCCGTCATAAACGTGATTCCCGTTGCAAGTAAGCACCCGAATTTATCCTCCGCGTGACGCGCTATGTAGAATCCGCGAGCTGTGAAAATCAAGAACAGCAGAATTACTACCACGCCGCCCACCAAGCCGAACTCCTCGACAAGAATCGCGAAAACGAAGTCATTCTGCGCCTCGGGCAGATAGTAATACTTCTGGCTGGAGTTTCCGAATCCCTTGCCCCAGATTCCGCCCGAACCGATTGCCAACGCGGATTGGTAATTCTGGTACGAGCCGTCTCCCGGATCGGAAAGCGGATCCATATAAATAATACGCTCCTCGAAATACCCCACCTTGAACACCACGATAACCAGATACACCGCAAGAACCGCCGCCAACGCAATCGGCAGAGCCTCCTTGATGTTCACGCCGCCAACAAACAGCATTACCGCGAACACCATCAGAATAATCAGCATACACGACATATGCATCTGACTGATTATCGACAGAACTATCATTGCCAGAATCATAACCGGCTTTGCGATTCCGTAGAAAAACAGCCGCATTTTGTCGAAGTTTTTGTGGATATAATACGCGAAGAAGATAACCACGGCAACCTTCAAGAAGTCCGAGGGCTGAAACTGTCCGATAATCGGCATTGGCAGCCAGCGTTTCTGACCGCCGATTTCCGCGCGGATTCCGATGAAGATAGTCATAAAGTTCAGCAACATCGTTGCCACCAACAGGATATGCGCCAAAGTAGTACGAATATTGGTTTTGAACAGCCTGATTTCGTGCCGTAAAAAGCGATAATCAAACAACGTCAGAGCGAACATTCCCACAAGCCCCAGACCTGCTGCGGGGAGCTGGTGCAGTACATAATACAGCGAGTTGCCCGTTTCCTGATAGGACAGCGCGTGCCCCGCCGAAAACATCATCGTAATTCCGAACACCAACAGCACCATTATAATTACCAACATCGGCACATCGATTTTGCCGTCAAGGCTGAAAAACCGAACGCGGTTGGGGTCTCTCTGCTGCTTTTCGCGCTTTGCCTGTTTTATCTGCGCGGGAGTGGGTTTCCTAGCCGATTTCGGCTTATTCCTAGGAATCGTTCGCCCTTGCGGATTCGCTCTACCCTGAGGATTCTGCGGATTCATCCGATCTTGCGGTCTCTGTGGATTCGCTCGACCATGAGGATTTTGCGGATTCACCCGACCCTGCGGTCTCTGCGGATTCGCCCGACCTTGCGGATTCGGCTGCCGTGTACGACCGCGCGGCGCGGAACCTTGTCTTGTGTGCTGCATTGTAATCTCCTTATCTGAATAGCAAATCCCGCACCGTGCAGATGAGCAAGCTCATCTGCACTAGCCTCGCCGTGAAAGCTCCGCTGCGCTACGCTTCCACGGCGGCTTGCGGAATTTGCACAAGTCGCCGGTAGGCTGTTGTGAATTTTACGTTCTATGCACGAGTAGCCGATAGCTTGCTGTGAGTTATAACGCACATTGATTGCAACCCGATTTATTGTTGTAAGTTATAACGCGCTGAAATTTCACTCTAAATAGTGGATTATCATTATAATTCAAAGCATAATCGTACACTGTCATGCAATGTACATAAAGTACCCGAAAACAACCGCCGCCGCGCCGCAAATCGCCGCCGTCAGCGAGAACACCACATCAATCTTGACCTCGCTCCAACCCGAAAGCTCAAAGTGGTGATGAATCGGAGTCATCTTAAACAGACGCTTTCCCTCTTTGGTGTGGTGAATACGCTTGGTGATTTTGAACACCGTGGACTGAATCACCACCGACAGTGCCTCAAGAATATACACCATCGCCGCGAGAACCATCAGGAACTCCGCGCCGCAGCCCAGACCTACCGCGCACACTATTCCCCCGAGGAACATCGAACCCGTGTCGCCCATAAACACCTTTGCGGGCGGGAAATTCCACATCAAAAAACCTATGCAGCCGCCCGCCGTACAGAACGTCAGCAGTTCCTCGCCGAACGCGCCCAACATTCCCGAAATCATCGCGAATGCCGCCATATACACCACTGTAACCGAGCTGCACAGCCCGTCAATGCCGTCTGTCAGGTTCACGGAGTTTACGAGATACAGAATCCCCAGACCGACGATCGGATAATACAGCAATCCCATATCCCACTGTCCCCACGGGAATGTTATCACCGTGCGCGCAAGACCGCTTACATACATTGTCGCGAAGTACGCAGCGATTATCATCACCTGAAAAATAATCTTCTGAATCGGTGTCAAGCCCTCGTTATGCTTCTTCTTTACCTTGATAAAGTCGTCCAGAAAGCCCATAAATCCGAATGCCGCAGCCATTACCAGCCCCGAAACCGAACGCGTAAGCTCCGCCTTATCCAGCGCGGATTCGCTCATAGCCGACAGAGCCACCATTCCCGCCGCGAACGTCAGCACTACCGCCACAATGAACATCACTCCGCCCATTGTCGGCGTACCCTCTTTCTTCGCCTTATGCCACTTGGGACCTATGTCCAGAATGGTCTGTCCGTACTTCAGCTTGTGCAGCATCGGAATCAGCCAGAATCCCGCAAGCCACGTCAGCGCGAACGCCACACACGCCGCAATCACATATGTCAGAATGTTCTCATTAATCACGATTTTCCACCTATTTTGTCCGCAATCTCTTCCATTTTCATTCCGCGGCTACCCTTAAACAGAATCACATCGCCGCTTTTGATATTCTCGATAAGCATTTTCGTAAGCTGCTCCTTGTTTTCACTATGGAACACGGAAACCCCGCGCTTTGAAAGCTCCGCGGCAAGCGCGTGCATTTCGCGCCCGTACAGGAAAATCAGCTCCGCGTTCGCCGAAACTACATCGGCAAGTCCCGCGTGGAGAGCCTTGGACTGCTCGCCCAGCTCCAGCATATCCCCGAGAACCGCGACTTTATGTCCTTTCATAGAGCCGAGTACCTTCAGCGCGGAGGGCATTGATGTGGGGCTTGCGTTGTAACAATCGAGAATCACAGTCACATCGCCTCTCTTCTCGATTTTCTGGCGCAGTCCGCTGCCCTCATAGTTCATAAACGCAGGGACTATCTCCTCGGGGGTCATTCCGTATTCGATTCCCACCGCAAATGCCGCGAGAGCGTTCAGCACGTGATGCTCTCCAACAGCGGGAACGCGCGCGTCATATGACTTTCCCTTGTAATGCACTGTAAATTCCATCGCGTTTTCGGATTGACGCACATTATCCGCGTAAACGTCATTCGCGGCGGACATTCCATACCGTACCACGCGGCAATCGGGATTTACCTTGGAGAGATACTCGTCATCGCCGCAGACAATCAGCGGGGCGATACAGGTCGCTCCATCAAGTATCTCCATCTTTGCAGCGAGGATATTCTCGCGGGTTTTGAGCTGCTCTATGTGGCAATAACCGATATTGGTAATCACGCAGCAATCGGGCATTGCGGTCTTGGAAAGCATACTGATTTCACCGCGGTCGCTCATTCCCATCTCGATAACCGCCGCGCCCATCTCCTCATTAAGACGGAACAGCGTCTGCGGGAGTCCTATCTCGTTGTTGAAATTTCCCTCCGTTTTGAGGGTGTTGAATTTCGCGGAGAGTACCGCATAAATCATATCCTTGGTGGAGGTCTTGCCGACAGAGCCGGTCACTCCGCACAACGGAATATCGAACTTGCTGCGGTAATACCTTGCGAGCATCAACTGCGCGGTGCGCGAATTTCCGACATAAATTACGGGAATATCCGTCTTGACCGAGCCAGCGGGCATATCCGAGATCGCCGCCGCCGCGCCCGCTGCCGCCGCTTGCTTTATGAAGTCGTTGCCGTCAAATCGTTCGCCGTTTATCGCGATAAACAGCGCACCCTTTTTTATCGTCCGCGTATCGGACGACACCGAGGAGATACTCACATCATCTCCCACTAATTTTCCGTTTGTTACTTGCGCGATTTCCTTTGTTGAAAACATCTCTCCACCTACTTATTCCTGAAATATTCTTCAACGATCTCACGTTCGTCGAAGTGTAAATACTCGTCGCCGATTGCCTGATAATCCTCGTGACCCTTGCCGCACAGCGCGACCACATCGCCTTTCCGCGCCAGCTCCAGCGCGCGGATTACCGCCTCTTTACGGTCGACAAACTCCTCATACAAAACTCCCTCGGGGATTCCGCGAACCACATCGTCAATGGTTTTCTGCGGGTCTTCGTGGCGCGGACTGTCGGTAGTGACAATCAGCAGATCCGAAAACTCCGCCGCCGCTCTGCCCATATCGGGACGCTTGCCCGCGTCACGCTCCCCCGCCGCGCCGAATACCGTTATCAGCCGCCCCTTGCACAACGGTTTCAGCGTGGACAAAAGTTGTTTAAGTCCGTCCTCGGTGTGCGCGTAATCGCGAATCACCGTTTTCTCTCCGCTGTAAAGCGTTTCCAACCTCCCGGATACTCCCTCGATACGCGTGAGCGACTCGATAACCTCATCAAGCGGAATCCCCGTCAGATGAACTGTTACTGCCGCTTCAACGGCATTCAGGACGTTGTACAGACCCGTCATTCGGAATCTTACTGGGTAACTCTTCCCCGCCGCCGAATCCGTCAGCACAAATTCGGAGCGGTCGGGCAGAAGCTTTATGAACTCGGCTTTATAATCCGCGTCCTTTTCCGTTGAAACCGTATACACCGGAACTCCCGTTTCGCGGCAATACTCCGCGATTTGTGCGCCGTATTCGTCATCAATATTCACCACCGCGTTTCGGCACATACCGAACAGCCGCCGTTTGGCAAGAAAATAGTTCTCCATCGTGCCATGATAGTCCAAATGGTCTCTTGTGAGATTGGTAAACGCAGCGGACGCAAAATTCTCCGCCGCGAACCGATACTGCGCCAATGCCTGAGAGCTTGCCTCAATGAAACAATACTCCGTGCCGCGTTCTTTCATCTCGGCGAACAACTCGTACAGCCGCCTTGGTTCGGGAGTGGTGGGCGGTCCGTCATGGGAGTAGACCAATCCGCCGCCCGTGTCCGTTCCGAGCGTGCCGATTATGCCGCTCGAATGCCCGAGATTCCGCACGATTTGCGCACACAGGTTCACCACAGTTGTTTTGCCGTTCGTGCCTGTAACGGCGCACAGCTTCAACCCGCGTGTGGGATTTCCGCAGAAGTTCGACAACAACCGCGCGTAAATCTCGCGTGTAGACCGTACGGTCACTTCGTTTTCAAGACCAAGCGGACGTTCCGTAACCACCGCTGCACAGACGTCCCGAAATTTCTCCGCCACGGAATGTCCGTCAAAGTTCGCTCCCTTTATACACACGAACACGAACCCGTCCTTAACCTCGCGGCTGTCGGAGGTTACGCCCGCAACCTCTTTATCCGCAAGGGATTCGGGCACGGAGCAAATCCCCGTGAACACTTCTCTGACTGTCATTAGTAGCTTTAACTCCTTATTTTAATAGCAAATTGCGAACCGAGCAGACGAGCGAAGCTCGTCTGCTCTAGCTGAGCGTCACGGCACACCGCTGCGCGGTATGCCGCGGCAACAGGACGTTGCCAGCGACCGCCCAAAGCGCGGCACGGATGCCGCGCTATTAAGGCGGTCGCTATAGCTCGCATTTTGGATTTGCACTAGCCGCCAAAAAGTTGATTTGGGTTATAATGCGCTAAACTCTAGCTGCCAATAGGTCGATTTTGGATTACAACCCACAAAACTACTAGTTATCACGCGTATCCACTCGGAACGTGACTTCAATCACAGAACCCTTTTCAAGCGTTGTACCCGAGCTTACGCTTTGCGAAACAGCCTTCGCCTCGGAATTGGACGCCGCGCCGCCGATAACCTTTATGTTGAATCCCGCGTTGGTTATCGCGCTGTTGGCGGAAGCCAGATCCAGACCGATAACACCGGGAACAATCGCCGTTTCGCTTTCTGCGCCGCCCATATACAGCACCACGGTCGAACCCTTGGGAACGCTCATTCCCGAATACGGAATCTGGTTTGTTACCACCGCGTCACCCGTATCATCGCCGACTATCTCTATACCAAAGCCTTGCTCAACAAGCGCGCTTTGCGCTCTCATAGAATTTTGACCTATCACATACGGAACTATCGCGTCCATCTTCGCCTGCTCTTCGGCGGTGTAGGTGGGATAAATCCCCAGATGCTCAAGACCCTCGCTGAACACTGCCGATACTACGGGCGCGGCAACCGCCGAACCGTAATATGACGAACCACCTGTCGGAGAATCGATTGCAATAAGCATTACGATTTCCGGGTCGTCCATCGGAACTGCCGCCGCGAATGTAGCCACATAACGCATTGTCGCGCCACCTGCCTCGCCGCCTGCCGCGTTGTATTCGTCAACCTTTTCCGCAGTTCCCGACTTGCCGCCGATTCGGTAACCCTCAATATACGCGTTTGTGCCGCCGTTTTCCGAAACAATAGTTTCCCAGATAGTGCACATTTGTTTTGATGTTTCCTCGCTGATTACCTGACGCTTTACCTGCGGATCAATGGTTTTGATCACGTTTCCGTTGCTGTCGAGGATTTTGTCCACAAGGTGTGGAGTTACGAGCTTTCCGCCGTTTACCACCGCACACAATGCCGTGCACATCTGAATCGGCGTGATTTTATGCGACTGTCCGAACGCGGAGGTAGCAAGCTCCACGGGACCCATTTGGTCGCGCGTATAGAAAATACTCATTGCCTCGCCGGGAAGGTCGATTCCCGTAGGACGAGTAAATCCGAATGCCTCATAGTAGCTTGAAAACTTATCCGCGCCGAGTTTCGCGCCTATCTGCATAAACGCGGGGTTACAGGACTTGGTAATTGCGCCCTGTGTTGTCAGCGTTCCGTGACCGCCCCAATTCCAACAGTGAATAAACTGCCCCGCAACGTCCATTCCGCCCTCACAGGTGAATGTGGTGTTCATATCGATTACTTCCGTATCCAGACCCGCCGCACAGCTTATAGTCTTGAATACCGAACCGGGGTTGTAAAGCTCAACGACCGATTTATTCTTCCATTGCTGCTCGCGGAGTGCAGCCTCCAATTTATCGTATTCTTCCTCGGAGGCTCCGGACGCTTTCAGAGCGTCAAGCTGTCCCTTTTCGTAAGTTCCGACAATCTCACTCGGATCGTTCAAATCAAACGAGGGAACAGTCGCCATCGCGATAACTCCGCCTGTTTTGCAGTTCATTATAATGCCTGTGGCGCGGTTTATTACGTCATACTGCGACACGGTAAGCTCGAGGTTTTTCTCCAGATAGTGCTGCATAACCTCGTCCAAAGTCAGCACAAGACTGTTTCCGTCAACGGCGGAGAAGTAGTTGTCATTGCGATATTCTACAGCTCTGCCTTGACCATCCTTTATGTAGAACGCTTTGCCGTCCGTGCCGCGGAGGTACTCATCGTAGTACGCTTCCAGTCCGTAAACGCCGTCCCCGTCAAAGTTGGTGAATCCGATTACTGTGGACGCAAGACTTCCCGAAGGGTAGTAACGCTTGCTGGATTCCTCGGGATAAACGCAGTCCGACAGGATATTGTTGTCCGAGAGGAACTGATTTATCAGCGTAACCTCGGGCTTTTCCACCTTGCGCTTGACGGTGTAGTAATATGAATCATCATAATGCGCGCAGGCATTTTTCATTCCGTCGGGAGAGATGTCGAGAATTTTCGCGATGTTCTCGCAAATCAAATCCGCAAGCGGAACATACGGCTCGATTGTTTCTCCTTCTTTGAGGTTCTTAACACGCTTGTCATATGCCTTGCGGCGCTCCTCGTCCGCCAAGTGAATCGGCGTGGGAGCTATGATTATATCCCACACTGTGGAGCTTTGCGCAAGGACGCTTCCGTTCGCGTCATAGATAGTGCCGCGATTCGCCTTGATGGTAAGCTCGGACATCTGCTGACGATTCGCAAGCGCGCGCCATTGGTCGCCGTCCAGCACGGTGAACTTCAACAGGTGATACCCGACAAACATCGAGAATCCCACAATGCACACCAAAATGAACATCTGCCGTCCGCGCGCACCGATCAACGGCTTTTTCTCAGCGTCCTCGGCGTCCTTTTTCCTCGCAAAGTCGAAAATCCGCCGAAGTAATCCGCGATTATCTCTTTTTCTCCTCGAATTACGCATATCTCCCAAAACGCATTCCTCCACAATATCTTCTTTGATAAAACAGATAACGGAAATCAAAAAAGCAAAGCCGAATCAAGCCGGCTTTGCTGATTTTGTGCATTATGCCGACAGCCACAGGGCTTGTTCACCCCTATATTATGCCGTCAGAATCCGATGTATTCCAAAAAGTCCCCAAAGCCCTTCTTAATCGAACCGAGGAACCCCTTGCTGTCATCGGGAGCGGTTTCGATAAGGCTTTCGGTGTTCACGCTGATATACCTCTTCTGTTGCGCGCCAACCTTGGTCATTCCAAGCGTTTCGGTAGCGTACTTCTCGATAAAACCGATATTTACCTTGCTGTCCAGCTTGCTCTGCAGCAGCGCGTTGTCTTCTTGAGCCGCCGCAAGGATCGCTTGCTGTTTGGAAACCATTCGAGCCGCGTCATCATTTTTCGCGTTGTAATAATTCACCGCGAAAAGCGCCGCGAAAACTGCCACAGCGGTCGCCAATACCAACAGCTTGCTGCCGCTTTTCGACACCGAAAGCTGCGGCGCCATACGGATTTTACGCGCTTCCGCGTCCTTTTTGCGCTGTTCCTCGCGCTGTTCACGCCCCGACATATCAAACCGTGAAAGGTCATATGCGAGGTTGGTATTATTATAATCCATTAAATTCACTTCCAATTTCTTTCGTTTGAATCACGAACAACGCAATTCTCTAATCTCTTATTTTACCGATCACTCTCAGCTTCGCGCTTCGGCTTCTGGAATTGCTTTCCAACTCCTCCTCGCTCGGTGTAATCGGTTTCTTTGTAATCAATTCGCCGCGCGGCAATTTTCCGCACACACACACGGGAAATTCGGGCGGACAAGTACAGCCCGTACAGAATTCCCGAAAACGATTCTTGACGATTCTGTCCTCCAACGAGTGGAATGTAATAATTGACATTCTCCCGCCGATTTTCAGACGGTTGAACCCGATTTCCAACACCGAATCCAACGCGTCAAGTTCGCCGTTCACCTCAATGCGAATTGCCTGAAAGCTCTTGCGGCACGGATTTTTCTCTCTACGATACGCCGCAGGAACGCTGTTTTTGATTATCTCCGCGAGCTGCCCTGTTGTTTCTATCGGGTTTTTCCCGCGTTCTGTAACGATTGCGCGAGCGATCTTCGGAGCGAATTTCTCCTCTCCGTATTCGAACAAAATCCGTCTTAGCTCTTCCTCAGTGTAGACGTTCACCACGTCCCGAGCCGAAAGCCCCTCGCCGCTCATACGCATATCCAACGGCGCGTCATTATGGAACGAGAATCCCCGCTCCGCGTCATCAAGCTGATGTGACGAAACCCCCAGATCCGCGATAATGCCATCGAGCGTTTCAATCCCCAGCTCGTCCAGCACTTTTTCCAAATCGCGGAAGTTTCTCCGCACAAATGTCACGGGATACCCCTTCAGCCGCCCCCCGGCAGCATCCAAAGCCTCCGCGTCCTGGTCAAGGCAAATCAATCTCCCCCCCGAGAGCCGTTTTGCCAATTCCAGACTATGACCGCCGCCGCCCGTGGTTAAATCCGCATAAACGCCCTTTGGGTCTGAAAACGCTCCGTCAACCGTTTCGCGCAGCAGCACCGTTGTGTGCTTAAATTCCATCAAATGCTCAATTCCTCCGCCATTCCCGCAATATCCTCGGGAGATGTGTTGGCGTTATACTCCTCCCATAGCTGCTTGTCCCAGATTTCGGCGCGGTCGACCAGTCCTACGACCACGACCTCGCCGGTAATATTCGCGTATGTACGCAGTGCGGGAGCTATCGCGATTCTGCCCTGTTTATCGGGTTCAGCCTCGCACGCGCTACCGAACAAAAAACGCTCGATCGGCAGCGCAACCTTTGTCGGCTTACCCTTAAGACTGGTTTTCAATGCCTCCCAGCTCTCCTCGGTGTAAACCGTTAAGCACTTTTCGTTAAAGCTCTTGCAGATGAAAAAGTGATCGCCGAACTCCTCTCGCAGTTTCGCGGGAAAGTTCATACGGCCCTTAGCGTCCACGGTATGTTCGTATTCGCCGTACATTTCCATCCCCCCTGCCTTGAGCTTTCATCGCCGCGTGATACCCTGCGGCAATGCCCCTTTTGAAAAGCGCGTCCGTCCTCCTCAGACGGTGTTTTTCGTAGATTTGATATATTTTCCTTTTTCGGGAATTTTGATGAATCTATATATTTTTATTAACTTTTCACCAAAACAGTGGATTTTCTCACCACTTTTCCCCACATTTATATTATAACCCATACAAAAATTTTTTTCAAGGGCTAAACGAAAAAAATCAAGACTAAATTTTGTTCATATTTTTGTGCAATTTCAACAAAAAGTATACTGTATTTTTCGTTCTGTTGTGGCTTTTTCTGTGCACTTTTACTATATATGTACACCACATCAAGGGGAAGTATCCACATCTTGGGATTTAAGGACAAAAAGACTCCCGCCTTTCAGCGGGAGATTTTTTATGAATTTACTCCTGAAAGGAATTGTTCATTCCTTATAAAGAAGAAACGTGAAAGTTCCCCTTCGATGTATTCCGCGACAACGAATGTCCGCATTTCCTCGGAGAAGTTCAGCGAATACTCGCGGCGAAGCTTGGGATTATTGGCGATCAAGTCTAAGTTCACCATATTCTCCCGCAAAAGCCGCGCGGCTAATTCCGGCTCGTCCGCGGTTACAGAGCCTTCGTAATTCATCAGAACAGAGCAAATCTGAACCTTGAATATCTCGATAAGCGTGTCATCGCTTGGAAGTATCTGTGTTTCATTCGGGGCGGTTTTCAACAAGAAGATTGTCGGGTTGTCGGCAGAGGTATCCGAAATCGCGACCTGATAGTCCTGGAGTCTTCCTATCAATACCAGCGGAAGTTCGTCATTGCTCCCGTACCTGAATACGCGCTCGGACATTATATTCGGGTGAAGCCAGCGAACGCTGTCGGAGATTCGGTTTACAGTCATATACCCATAATCCAGCAGAAACCGCTTCAGCACCATAGGAAGTGTGATTCCGCGCTCACGCTCGTTTATCACAAAGTCCTCGGCGGCAAAGCCGTCCGTTGCCCCTTGATAGATTATTTTCAAAGCCGCAAACGGATCCATATTATATTGAATAGCCATCTTAACTCCTTATCTAAATGGCAAATTGCGAACCGCACAAACGAGCTTACGCTCGTTTATGCTAGCTGAGCGGCACGGCACACCGCTACGCGGTATGCCGCACCGCTCGCTTTCGCAATTTGCACGAATCACCAAAAACTTCCCTTAACTGTCATGACAATCTGTTCTTGAAGTCCTCATAGCCGAACTCCCGCAGCAGTTCAAGTTCTTCGCTTTCACGCAGCAGATAAATCGACGGCAGAGGAATCCCGTTGAAGGTGTTGTTTTTGCACATCGAGTATATCGCCATATCCGTGAAAACCAGTCTGTCGCCCTCGCGGAGCTTGTTCTCGAACGAATAGTCGCCGATTATGTCCCCCGCAAGGCAGGTGTTTCCGCCCAACCTGTATGTGTACGGATTCTCGCCGGGATTCCCCGCGCCGATGATGTTCGGGCGGTACGGCATCTCCAGAACGTCCGGCATATGACAAGCCGCGGAAGCGTCCGTAATCGCGATATCCATACCGTTTTGCAGCGTGTCCAGAACCGTTGTGACGAGATACCCCGCGTTCAGCGCGATTGCCTCGCCCGGCTCGAGATACACGTCAAATTCGTACCGATTCCGCGTGGATTTAATCACCTCAATCAACAAATCGACATCATAATCGGGGCGCGTGATGTGATGTCCGCCGCCCATATTCAGCCACTCGATTTTACCGAGGAACTTCCCGAATTTCTCCGTTACCGCCGCCATTGTTTCGCTCAGCGCACCCGCGTTTTGTTCACACAGCGTATGGAAGTGCAGTCCTTTTATGCCATCGGGCAGCTCGGGGAAATTCGCGATCGTTGCGCCCAATCGTGAAAATTCGCCACACGGGTCGTAAATTCCGTGCTCCTGCGTGGAATGTTCGGGATTAATACGAATCCCGCAGGACGCGTTTTTCACCCTGTCCTTGAATTTCTCGTACTGGTGAATGCTGTTAAAGCTTATATGTCCGCATTTCTCGGCGATTTCGTCAAAGTCCTCATCACGATAGGCGGGCGAGAAGATGTGATTCTCCTTGCCGAACGGTTTCGCCATTTCCTCGTATCCCAGACGCGCCTCGTACAAGCCGCTCGCCGTGCAGCCGTCCAGATATTCCGCAATAAGCGGATATGTCGCGAACGCGGAATACGCTTTCTGCGCCAACAGAATTTTGCATCCCGAACGCTCCCGCACATCTTTGAGAATTTCGAGATTCTCACGCAGCCGCCGTTCGTCAATAACGTAGCACGGGGTTTTTACTTTGGTTATCCAATCGGTCATCGACCGTCAACTCCTTATGTTAAATTATATCGAAAGCACACTCGTCTTTCGTATTCGTCAGTTCAGCCCAACGCGCCGAAAGCAGCTTTGCGTAATCAATATAAAATAATCCGTAACAGCCTAATGAATAACCGTCATTAATTTCAATCAATAAGGTTCTTCCGTCACGGGTTATCCCGAAATCCGCCGAATAGCCAGCAGGAGCGGAGGAAAAATCTTTGACTGCGCTTTCTATCACCTTATAATCGTATTGCTTTCTCCAATCTCCCTTGTACGGTCTTACGCTCAATATTCTTCCATACCGCACAAAGCATCTCCACTCCGCTGCAAAGTCAACAACCTCGGAACAATAAACATCTTGATTCACACCCATTATTCCGCAGCCTATCAAATCCTTCGGAGAATGTATAACAACTCCGGTAAATTGCTTATCCTCAAGCGGTTTCACAAACACAGGCCACTTTTCCGGGTCATCGCTTACTTCATTCATTTTTGCTTTCCAAATTTTTCGCCCCAGATACTTCCGCAGTTCATCGGGATAATCTATATCCGGTGTAATAAGTCCAAAATCATACAGACGCTCCCTTACCGTATCGACATATCCTACCACAACGTCTTCTTTACTGCTTTCGCGGAGCTTTTCCTTATCACAAAAATGAACGGTTTCAAATCCCATTTCGCGAAAACCTTGATACGCGTTCATAAAATTATAATTCCGCGGTATATTGTTTTCGTAGGATTGTATATATACTTTCATATTTTATTCACTCCATACAGAATACCGTTTCACAAGCCTATTCCCTTATAAACGATTTGTCGCGCTCCTCCAATTCATCGGACGCATATCGCTCCACTTTCATATGGAGGTCGTATTTATCCCGCAATTCGGCAATCCGAGCCATCATATCCGAAGCGTGGTGAGCGTCTAACGCGGCTTGGTCTTTCCAGCTGTCTATAAGGAGAACGGTTTCCTCATCATTCATCGGAAAAAAGTACTCGTATCTCAGATTTCCGCTTTCCGCACGGATAGCGTCAACAATACCGCTGCTCACCATCTCTTCGGCGAATTTTCTCGCGTTTTTGTTTTTTCCGCTGTAATATATATTTATTGTGATAGACATTATATATCAAAATCCTCGGATTTGAAGTTACTGTAATATCTTCCCTTTTCCGCCGTGAATTTCAGCACGCAGTAATCGGGGTCAGTAACACCCTTTTTGTAATACATCTTATCGCCGAACTGCCATATCCGTTCCTTGGCTTCCGCCGTTTCCAGAACCTCGACCGTTCCGACAAGGCTCACCCCTCTGAAATAACGCTTGTCCATAAAATAAACGCTCGCCTTGTTGTTCTTCAAAAAGCATTTCACCTTGTTTGAGGACGTATTTGTCGAGAACCATATTTCCTTGATTCCGTTACGCTCCCTCGGCTTTAACATCGCTTTTGTAACGGGAAAGCCCTCCGCGTCTATATACGAGATAAAGCTCGTACCGGATTTGTCGATTATCTTGCCGATTGTTTCTTCTGGGTTTCTCATATTCCGACCTCCTAAGGCAACACCGCACAATTAGCGGCTATCGCCTTTGCCGTCCGCTTGCTTGCATATTTTCCGTCATCTTGCACAAATTTCGCTTGAAAGGCGTTAGCCTTACGGCACTCAATTTGCACAATCTGACGAAAAATCTGACTGCGCAATCGAACGACAATAATTGTGCGGTGTTGCCTAAATAAATTCAGCTCCAAGCCTTTTTAACTTGTTAAAACACCTATCTCTTTTTGACTTAAATACTGTTCCGATTGCCGATGTGTTCAAAATAACCTTAAACCCATTTTCGCAAGCACTTATTGCGGTAAGCGCAACACAAGCACCGCCGTCCACACCAATCAGTTCTATTGTATCACAAGCATTTTCCTTTAGGAAATTTGTTAATTCAGCATTAGAAAACGCATTGCCAACATATTTACGGAAACAATGCGGTGAAACGATTTTAAGTCCATTGACCCATTCCGCTGCCGCTGTTCCTTCAAAACATTTCACGGGAGCGAGCATATTGATAAGATTTTTCTTCGTCAAATGCTTTATATAAATAACTAAAGATGCATCGGTTTTATCTATCACACTATTTACCCTATTCAGCAAATCGGAATCGTACCTAAAAATTGGAGCGTGATTGGTTCCCATTGTTGCTTCCTGCATATCCACCACAAGCAAAGCCTTTTTCACTTACGCACCTCCATAGTCTGTGTCAATCATTGTCAATACGTTTCATACTAGTCCACCAAAACGGGATTCCCGTTTACGCCGCCGAGTAATTAACAATGGCGACTTCCATCAAGGTGTTTTCCAATTGTTCAATAATCTGCTCCAAACGCTCAAGAACAGAACCCGTATAAACCACCTCGCCGCACTGCTTGCATTTAAGGCACGGAACGTGCTTGATAACAATAATGCGGTCACAAATCTCGACAACGTGTGTCGTTGTCGATTCTTCCATTTCGCCCTTGCAATAGAAACAAGTCATATCAATCACCAGCCTTTCGTGTTTTCATATCCGCGTTCCATTTATCCGTCGTAGGATAATACGCGGTTATTATAAACAGTTTACCATCTCCCAAACCTACACATACGTGAAGGGATTTTCCGCCAACAGATAGTCCCAATATAAGGCAGCTCGGATATGGATAGTCATCGGGATATTGTTCGATTATTTCACCATTTAATATTGTATTACACACATCGCACAATTTTATACCACGCTCTCTAAAACGATATGCGGTATGTTTTGTAACAATAATATTATCAATATCCACAACAAGTTTACGAAGTTCTGTAATGTCAATCATTGCATATTCCTCAAACGTCAGTCCACCAACACAGGGTCTCTATCCTCTTCCCACGGCAAGCCCCACTTATTGAGAGCGTCCATAAACGGGTCGGGATTCATCTCCTCAACATTGAACACCCCGGGCTTTTTCCATTCGCCCGTCAGTACCATCATTGCGCCGATCATCGCGGGAACTCCCGTAGTGTACGAAATCGCCTGAGAGCCGACTTCCTTGTAGCACTCTTGGTGGTCGCAGATATTGTAGAGGTAATAATTCTTAGGTTTTCCGTCCTTTTTGCCTTGGAAAATGCAGCCGATATTGGTCTTTCCGACCGTTCTCGGACCGAGAGAGGCGGGGTCGGGCAGAACCGCTTTGAGGAACTGCAAGGGAACGATTTCCTTGCCCTCGTACATTATCGGCTCGATAGACGTCATTCCAACATTCTCCAGACACTTCAGGTGAGTGAGATAGCTCTGCCCAAACGTCATAAAGAAACGAATCCGCTTGATTCCCTTGATGTTCAGCGCGAGTGATTCAAGCTCCTCGTGGTGCAGCAGATACATATCCTTTTCGCCCACGCCCTTGAAATTATAAACGCGCTTTATCTCCATCGGCTCGGTTTCAACCCATTTGCCGTCCTCGATGTAGCTTCCCTTTGCGCTTACCTCGCGGATATTTATCTCGGGATTGAAGTTGGTAGCGAACGGATAACCGTGGTCGCCGCCGTTGCAGTCCAGAATATCGATGTAATTTATCTCGTCAAACTCGTGCTTTTGCGCGTATGCCGAGAACACTCCCGTAACACCAGGGTCGAATCCGCTGCCCAGAATCGCGGTGATTCCCGCTTTCTCGAAACGTTCTCTATATGCCCACTGCCACGAATATTCAAACTTCGCGGTGTCCTCCGGCTCGTAATTCGCGGTGTCTAGATAG
This sequence comes from Oscillospiraceae bacterium, assembly GCA_014799385.1. GTDB lineage: Bacteria > Bacillota > Clostridia > Oscillospirales > Ruminococcaceae > CAG-115. The sequence continues at coordinate 154,175 of JAAVIC010000020.1, read as the reverse complement.
TCTACCTTACACTCAAGACACGCGTCCATAATATGCAGATCCTGATACGGAAGTGCCAGATTCATCACGATGTCGGGATTATAACTCTTGATCAATGCAACCAGCTCCGCCACATTGTCCGCGTCAACCGCCGCCGTGGAAATCACGGTCTTAGTGGTCGGCTGCAGCTTATCGCGAATCGCGTCACACTTGGACTTCGTGCGCGACGCAATCATAATCTCCGTAAAAACCTCGCTGTTCTGACAGCACTTTGCAATCGCGACTCCCGCGACTCCGCCTGCGCCAATAATCAATGCCTTACTCATCTTTCTTCTCCTTATCTAAATAGCAAATTCAAAACCACACAGACGAGCTTACGCTCGTCTGTGTTCGCTGAGCGACCCGGTTCACGCTACGCGTGCACCGCGCCGCTCGCGTTTTGAATTTGCATTAATCACCAATAGGTTGATTTTAATATATAACGTGCTTAACTCGCACCCCATAACGTTTTCGGATTTGCCTTTGATACCTATAACTTGTTGTCGGTTATAACGCACTATTCACAAGTCGCCGATAAATTGTTTTGAATTAAACGTGCCATACTTGCACCCCAAACAGTGAATCTGGGTTATAATCCAAATAACTATGGTTTGCTGCCTTAATACAAATTCATACCAATACTTGCCAATACCGCGACAATCATATAAATCGTTGCCGCGCTTGCCGCCGCCTTGGACATCTGCCCGACACGCATAAACGTTACTACCGCCACGACCGCCGTACTCAACAGCAGCACTGCCGTCAACAACCGCAGAATGTAAGTCGTCCGATAATCGCAATCCACATAATTTTCTTCGCTGACGCTCACGTTGAGTTCTGCAATCTTGCTGTTTACTGTACGTATACTTTTTTTCGATTGAGAATAAAATTCCCGAACCTCGCCGCGTATTGTAACCGTTCCGCGTGCTAATCCCAAGGAATTGAAATTCTTATCGTACCATGAGGGACTTGCTTTCACAAGAAGCGGCTCTACCGAATCCTCGGTAGTCACCAGATAAAAGTGGTCTGTTCCCAAGGGAATAAATAGGAACATTACATGCTTTAAGTTGTGAACCTCTATGGCATATTCCACATTAAACTCGCACAGCGTGCCCTCTTTTGAATATCTTGTCAGCTCCTCGGTTTCGGTTTTTGTAAGCCCCGAAATTCCCGTGACAACGCTCCACGCCATCCAACCCAAAAATCCGAGAACAAGAACCACGAGTCCGAATTTAACTTTCATAGCATATTGCCTCCATTTCTACAGTTTTCCGATATATGTATTTAATACGATAGCTGCTAATACTGCAATCAACATATAAAGCATCATCAATTTTATCGCCTTTTGCGAAGTTTTGTCAAACCGAATGACAATGATAAATGGTGCTACCAATCCAATCAATTCCATCACACTCGTTACCAACTTCAATACGTAGCGTGTTCGGTAATCAGGATCAACGTAATTATCTGTATCCAACCTTACATCAATATGGGATAGCTTTCCGTTCATCTCCGCGATTTTATTTTTCGAGCTATCGGAGAATTCTCTCACCTCGCCGCACACAACAACCCTTTTGTTCGCTTTTCCACCCTTTCCATCGGAGGAATCGAAATTTTCCGCGAACCATTCATCTTTGGCTTTAACCATCATAGTCCACGGTGTTCCCTTTGAAGATACAAGATAATAATGATCAGTTCCTGCAGGAATAAGTCCATACAGCTTTTTATTAATCCAGTAAATTTTTTGCGCGTAGTCCACCTCGAACTCACACAACGCGCTGTTCTCCGGATTATCGGGAGAGCAGGTTTCGGATTTGGCGAGTCCCGAAATTGCAGCGATAATGTTATATATCGTTAACCCTAAAAAAATTAGTATTAAAATTAACTGGGTTAATTTGATTTTCATATTCTAAATCCTCCCCGCAAGCGTATCGCGAACGTTATTCGGCAGCGCGAAGCACCCGCTGTGAACAAACCGATTGTAATACCGCGTGCGCAGCCCCTGTTCGAGCCACCACTCTGCGTTCTGGTCATTAACGGGGTGATACTTTTTGGAAGCGAACCCGAACAGCCAATGTCCGCTGGGGTAAGTCGGGATATGCGCCTGATACACAAGCGCAATCGGGAAGAACGCCTTGATTCTGCTGTGAGCGCGTTTCATTGCCGCCGCGTACTCGTCATAGAACGTGCTTTCGTGCTGATTCACAAGGATTCCGTCCTCGCGCAGAGCCTTGTAACAGTTCCCGTAGAACTCCTTGGTAAACAATCCCTCTCCCGGACCGAACGGGTCGGTGGAATCCACGATAATCAAGTCGTATACGTTTTCCGCGCCGCGCACGAATTTCAGTCCGTCCTCATAGTAGACCCTCACTCTCGAATCCGAGAGGGAACGCGCGGTCTGCGGCAGATACTCACGACAAAGCTCCACCACGCGCCTGTCGATTTCCACGAGGTCGATATGCTCCACGCTCTTGAATCTGCACAGCTCGCGAACCGCGCCGCCATCGCCGCCGCCGATAACCAGAATCCGCTGGATATTCGGATTTACCGCCATCGGAACATGAGCGATCATTTCGTGGTAAATATACTCGTCTTTTTCGGTGAGCATAAGAAATCCGTCCAGTACAAGAATCCGTCCCAGCTCTTCGGATTCAAGAATATCGATCTGCTGAAACTCGCTTTTCTCGCTCACCAGATGCTCGCGGATTTTAATCGAAAACCGCACGCTTTCCGTATGATTTTCCGTGAACCATAGCTCCATAATCTCACTCCTATTTACAATTGACAATTATCAAAGCGTCCGCACCATCCGATGTTTTCTCAATATAAAATCTTTCTCGATTTCGTCCATAGTCGTTTCTATAACCTCGTCTTTAGCGTTGATTACTGCCGCGCTCTCCACATTATTCAAGTTAAGCACCCGAATGTTTCCATCACATTTTGTAAACGCGTATCCGATTACAATCATATCAGCATTGTCCGCTATCTCATGTATATCAATCATAACTTATCCTCACTTTCTTAATAGGTTTCAGGAACTCGTTCGCGTCAATATACAAATCCTCCAAAGTTGGTATAAGATCAATGTATTCCTCCTCATCAACGCCGCGATACCGCGCCGTAACCACGATATATCCGTTATCCCATTCCTTGACCTCAATATATCTATCCAGATACGGAGATGTCATAAACCGAACTGTCCGTCCGTTGTAGCTGAACGAAGTGTATTCTCCGCTGCTGCTTAAAATAGCCTCGCCGTCCATATCAAATCACCCCAATAACTTCTTGAGATTATCATGATAAAAATCATATGCCATTTTGCAAAGAATCTCGCCCTCTTTATCCCAAAACTCGGTATCCGTATCGCGGAGGATTTTCTCATCCTCCTCGGTGAGGTACTGCGGAATATCCCAGTACTTTGTGAGCCGCTTGTCATCTTTGAACTTGTCGAAAACGTTTTTATAGGTACTATTCAGCCGCTCCAGCAGCTTTTTGTCCCCTATACGCTGAATACCTCTCATAGCGTACCAATAGCAATCAAATCCCCAGTTGCAGAAAAATTGCACAAAGCCGCCGTTGTATATATCCACAACCAGTTTCCACAACGCGGCTATTTCCTGTTCGTCCTCATCTAATTTGTTCCAGTCGCCGCCGCATTGATACTCCAGCTTTTTGCAGAACTCAATGGAATATTCGTCCCAGATGTCAACATAATCGACCATAATGAACCTCCTGAATTATCCATTATCCAAAGCGTCAAAAAAACATCTATACCACCTTGGAATCCTTATATCCGAGAAGTACCCGATATCCGAAAGCACCTTAGATATTGCGGCAAACCCGTCATTATAAAATTGCGTTATTCTGCGTTTAGGGTCGGAGATACCCTTGTAATTATGCGGACACATAAACGTCCAGTCCGCGCTGTCCCCGTTAATGACTATCCTGAAATTCTTATCGAGAATATCAAGCTGAGTCAGCAGAGTATGATGTTCATCTGCGTCCTTAACGTGCGCCACGATTACGGGTTGGGTATCGTCAAACGGAATCGCGATAATCAGCGGCTCTTTGCGCTTGATATATTCGTTTACCGTTTCATCATCGGGATATTTTCTGTATTCCATTTACTCCGCAACCCCCAACCGCTCGACATTCACATCCTGCGGACTTACCCAACATCAGCGGTTTTTATGTGTTAGCTTGTAAACCAATCCGCCCGCAACGCATATAAGACCAACAATCAAAAGCACTGTTCCGGAAAATGCCGCACCTTTTATCAACCAGTAAACAGCGGCGATAGAAACTCCTACTCCGCCCCATAACATTCTCCCAAAGAACCTTTTAACGAACTGCGATCCAAAGTCACTCATATGTATCTCCTTAAATTACTCCACAACCTCAAGATACTCCACATTCATATCCTGAGGACCCGTCAGCGAACAGCCCTTCTCCTTAGCGAACGCGATATAATCGAGAATATCCCGCGTGATTCGCTCTCCGGGCGCAAGAATCGGAATCCCCGGCGGATAGCACATCACAAACTCGCCGCACACTCTGCCCGCCGTCTGCTCGATAGGCAGCGACACGCGCTTTGCGTAAAACGCTTTCTGCGGCGGCAGGTCCACCGTGGGATTAATATATTCGTGGTCGAACAGACCCGCCGGGGAGCGTCCGTACAGACGCTTTATCTCGGAGAGCGCGCTTACCAGCCGCTCGATGTCAAGGGCGCGGTCGCCGCCCGTAATAATCGCGAGGATATTCCCGATGTCGCCGAACTCAATCTGAATATCGTATTCATCGCGTAATAGGTCGTACACCTCTATTCCCGCCAGACCCATCGCGCGCGTATGTATCGACAGCTTGGTCTTGTCAAACGCGAAGAACTCCGCGCCGTTGCAAAGCTCCTCTCCAAACGCGTAATACCCGCCGATAGCGTTTATCTCGCGCCGCGCGTATTCGGCGAACTCCACGGTTTTTGCGTAAAACTCCCTACCGTTCAGCGCGAGATTTTGCCGCGCGAGGTCGAGCGATACCATCAGCAGATAGCTCGCCGAGGTGGTCTGCGTGAGGTTGACGATTTGCCGCACATAGTCGCAATTGACGTTTTTCCCCATCAGCAGAATCGCGCTTTGCGTAAGACTTCCGCCCGTCTTATGAACGGACGCCGCCGCCATATCCGCGCCCGCCGCCATCCCCGAAACGGGCAGATTTTCGCCGAAGTAAAAATGCGTTCCGTGAGCCTCATCGCACAACACCATCAGCCCGTGCTTGTGAGCAATCTCCACGATTTTTCGCAAGTCCGAGCAGATTCCGTAATAAGTCGGATTGTTCACCAGAACCGCCTTAGCGTCCGGGTTGCGGATAATCGCAAGCTCCACTTCCGCCGGAGTCATTCCCAGCGGGATTCCAAGTTCGCCGTTCACTCCCGGATTCACATATACGGGAATCGCGCCGCACACCACCAACGCATTTATCGCGCTTCTATGTACGTTTCGCGGGAGGATTATCTTATCGCCCGACTTGCACACGCTCATTACCATCGCCTGAACCGCGCCGGTTGCTCCGCTGACGATAAACAGCGAGTTTTCCGCGCCGAACGCGTCTGCGGCAAGCTCCTGCGCCTCTTTTATCACCGACACCGGGTGGCATAGATTATCAAGCGGTTTCATGGAGTTCACATCGCTTTGAAGGCAGTTCTCCCCCAAAAAATCCGTAAGTATTTTATTTCCGCGCCCGCCCTTATGTCCCGGCACATCAAACTTTACTATACGATTCTTGCGGTATTCGCGCATAGCCTCGTAAAGCGGGGCGTAATCCTGATTCAATTTCATTTATTTTCCTGTCAATAAATATTCATTCCGCTGAATATCTCAATCATCTCCCTGCGCAGAGAGTTGGTGATCTCCAGCCGCTCCTGCGGGTGAACCTCATAAACGTCCGTATTAAATAAGTAATTCTGCAGCTCGATTTCTTTGATAAGCATTTTCGTATGGAATATGTTGGATTGATAAACGTTAACGTCCATCGCGTCATATTTTGTCAGTGTTTCGGGATTGATAAACTGCTGAATGGAATTCATCGGAGCGTCCATAAAGCACTTCTTGCCCGTTACATCGCGCGTAAATCCGCGGACGCGGTAATCGATGATAATTATATCGGAATCAAAGCTGCCGATAAGGAAATCCAACGTTTGCAGCGGAGATATTTCGCCGCAAGTAGCAACGTCAATATCCACGCGGAACGTTGAAATCGCCTTATCGGGGTGATATTCGGGGAAGGTATGGACGGTGATATGGCTTTTGTCCAGGTGAGCGAGTATGGTTTCGGCATTTCCGCCGACATTCTGAAAATACCCCATACCCTTGTTACAGGAGCTGTCAACGCGGTCGGGATTGATATTCCCCTCGGCGAACAGCACGTTCACCGAAGCCCCTTGCGGTTCGTAATCCTGTTTCGATATATTAAGCACCGTAGCCCCTATCCTCTCGGTAACGGCGCACAAAATCCCCGTCAAACGCTCGGAATTATACTGCTCATCAATATACGCGATATAATCCTTTTGTTCTCTCTCGCTTTTCGCGTAGCATATATCATAAATATTAAAGCTAAGCGTTTTCGTGAGATTATTAAAGCCATACAAAGCCAACTTTTTATCCAAAGCCAACACCCCTTATTTGCATTATTATAGCAATTATAATGATTATATCATATTTAACCGAAAATATCAAGGGCTTTTGTAAAATTATTTTCATTAGGATTTCAAAAGTGCCTTTTTAACTTCGCTACCTATTATAATATGCCCCTCGGAATTGGGGTGAATATCCAGCTTGTTGATGTTGGTGGTCTGCGCTTCCTTACCGCGGAACGTCTCGTATATATCCGCTATAGCCACATAATCGCTCTCCAACCCCTTTATACCGCCGTTAAGCTCGGCGAGTTTCTCGTCAGCGACTCTGCCCGCCGCAGACAACAGCACATTCCCGTTAAACGGATTATACACCGTCAGCAGAACGATTTTCGCTTCGGGGTTCAGCTCGTGTATCCGCTCGGTGATTTGACGTATGTTATCCACGATAGCCGCCGTATCAACATTCTCACCCGCCGATAACGCCGCCGTCATGATCCGATTGGTGTATTCCGAAATCATTTCCGCCTTGAATGTTCCGTCCAGAATCGCCTGTATAATCGTTGTGTCCGTTATCGCTTTGGTTTTTACCGCACTGAACAGCGGCTTGAGAAAATCATTCCCGCCAATCGAAATAACTACATTGTCCGCAGCGGAAACCGCGTCCGCCATTTCACCTCCTGCAAGAGCCGCCAACAGCTCTCCCGACTTGCGTCCGTCTACTGCGAGATTTCTGTAATCCTCGGATTCACCGCCCAGAATACTCCCAAACGAGCCGGGCGCACTGTAATCGTCCCCCGAAACATAGCCGGGAAGTCCGTATCCCGATGCGATAGAATCCCCGATAACCGTGAGATTCCCCAAACTCGAAACCGCCGAAACCACCGCCGCAACAGTAAATAAATTCAACATAAACTCACTCCTTATCTTAAATAGCAAATTCAAAATCACCCAAACGAAATAGCTTTGCTATTTCGTTTGGGTTCGCCTAAGCGACCCGCAACACCGTAAAACGGTTTTGCACGCCGCTTGCGTTTTGAATTTGCACTGATCACCGATAACTTGTTTTGAATTATAACGTGCTAAAATGTATCTTTGAACAGTGAACTGTGGTTATAATCCAAACAACTATTAACTGTTTTATAATTTCCGTTTCCGCGCTGCATATGTATGATTTTGCTTGAGGAAAAAATTCACAATTGATCCGTGATATATCACAAATCGCATTGGCGATATGTGAATTTTGTATAATTTGATTCCAAATTTTTGTCAAATTTATAGAAATTGACTATTGAAATTATCAATACGTTATGTTATAATATTAAAAGGAACAAAAATACATCGAAATTTGCGGACAGAACTTTCGGTTCTGCCGTTCCGAAACATAATCAGGAGGATTTTTATTATGACTAACGTTGAATTACAGCAGAAGGTTTGGAACAACCTCAAAGGTTCGCTTGACAAGGCGGCAAAGTTTGAGGATCTTGTTGCCGTATCATTCTCCCTCATCTCAGAAAATAACGAGGATATTTATGTTGTTGTAAAAGACGGCGAGCTTTTGGTTGAACCCTATTTCTACAATGACTGCAACTGCGTAATCGAGGCTTCCGCCGAAATCGTTGACAAGCTGTTCTCCGGCGCGTTGACATTTGATAAGGCATTGTCCGACGGAACCGCAAAAGTTCAGCGCGGCGATGTTGCTAAGTTCAAGGCGCTTGAATGCTTAGTTCCCGAAAAGAAAACCAAGGCAGCTTCCAAGACCGCAACAAAGACCGCGACAAAAACCGCTGCCAAAACTTCCGCAAAGGAAGAAACCAAACCCGCCGTTAAGGAAGAAGTAAAGACCCCCGCAAAGGAGGAGGCTAAGCCCGCAGCCGCTGCTCCGGCAAAGACGGAGAGCAAGCCTGCTACAGCAAAGACCGCCGCAGCTAAGTCCAACAAGAAAAAGAAGAAATAATCAGACATAATTCCCTGCGCTCACTGTTGTACGTAAGTCGTTTCGGTGAGCGCGTTTTCAAATCTTAAACAGATACTATACTTGCGGCGGATTTGTTACGAATCTGCCGCCGCTATCACAACTTAATTCAGGTGATTTTTTGAAAAAGAAGTATATTTTAAGCGCGGCGGCTTTGCTTGCTGTTGTTTCGCTGCTGTGCTCCTGCATTTATACGGGAAGATCGGGGATTTACTCTCCCGCCCCGGCAACTCCGCCGCTTGTTTATAATTTCGGGACAAGCTCTCCGAACCCAAGCACCGAGAGTTCCGTGACATCGTCAAATCCTCCAATCTCTTCGAGTTCCACACCGCCTGTCACAACTTCAACCCCCGATATTCCCGAACCACCGAACAAGCCCTTGGAATTTGACGATCCCGATACTTACATAACCTATGACCCCTCGGGCGAATATATTTTGCCGCAGGAGCTGAAAGAACTCGCCGCGGAGTCGATGTTTGCCGGCGACAGCGTGTGCAGAGGATATATGGCATATGGTTTCGTCAGCGCAAAGCAGTCCTTCGCATCGGGAGATATTGGCGCGCGCAATCTGTTGGAAACCACCGTCTATTACGGGGGCAAGAACCGCAAATTCGTAAGCGTGCTTAAAGAAGTAAATCCGAAACGGCTGTTCCTGTCGATGGGCATGAACGATGTGAATATGGTCACCGCAGAAGAACACTACACGAATCTCAAAAACGTGGCTGATACTGCGCTGGAAAATTCCTCCGCCGAAGTGTATTTGTGCGCCATTACTCCCATCAGCGCTGAATTCACCGAGGAGGGCAGAATTGACGAGTTCAACGAGCAAGTCCGCAAGCTGGCAGCCGATTACGCGAAAAGCGGCGAGAAGCGCGTGCATTTTATCGATTTCACCCCTCCGCTGACCGATGAGGACGGCAAGCTGCTTAAAAAGTACGATGCCGGCGATGGGATCCATCTCGGTCCGGACGCATATTTCATTGCGCTCCACGAGATTTACAAACAGATAAACGAACAATCAACAAATCCCCCGACCTTATAGGGGGATTTCAGTTTGTAGAAAAACCTTTATTCCAAAAAGAAATTCCCAATGAGCGTTTCATTGGGAATTGACTGCGTGGATACCGCGTTGTGATATCGTGACCAAAAAGATTTTTATAAGAGGAGAGCCGTCCCGCGCAATTTTTCCGGTTTCGCGAAGCGAAATTGCGGACGGAGTCCGCAAATGCCTTTGCGTTTACCAAAATCCCCCTTGCAAGCAAGGGGGATTTTGGTAAACTGGAGCGGATAATGGGAGTCGAACCCACCACCTCAGCTTGGGAAGCTAATGTTTTACCGATAAACTATATCCGCATATTGTTATTATACCATTTTTTCAGTTCCCAATATTATGTTGACTTTGGTCAAATGTTATTTTCTGTAAGGATATTGGGTTGTCTTTATTATACCATAATATTTTGAATTTGTCAAGAGGGTAAACACAAAAAATCCGCGCATATGAAATGCGCGGATAGCTTTTACGCAATCAATTTGCAAGATAACTCTTGACCAACACCTGAAGCAGCTCATCGCGGTCAATATGGCGGATAAGCCCCCGAGCGTTGTTATACGTGGTGATGTATGTAGGGTCCTCAGACAGAATATACCCCACCAACTGATTTATCGGGTTGTAGCCCTTTTGTTTCAGCGCGTCATACACGGTCGTGAGTATCTCTTTCATCTCATTTTCCCTGTCCTCATGCACCGAGAACGTCATTGTTTTGTCCATCATAGTTAATCATTTCCTTTCCGGAGTTCAGAAAATCTCCTTGCGGCAAGCCGCAGTTTGAGATCTCCTATTCCACTTCCCTACTTTAATTATACACAATATTTATCCAAAAAACAACCACATTTACCAAATTAACCGAATCCAAGCAAGAAAATCTATGAAAATCACAAATTTTTCATATTCTCTTTGGGCATTTTTCACAAAAAATTGCCCCCAAAATATACATATTTATAAAATTTGCTAAACCCCTTGAATATTCGAAAGATTTGTGCTATAATTAAAATATAACCTGTGGGCTGTAAGACCTATGGGAATTTTGTGAATTTAAGGCAGCACCGCACAAAGATTGTCGTCCGATTGCGTCAAGCAAATTTTTCTGTCAGCGCATTATTCCTTCGGCAAAAAGCTGCACAAAACGATGAGATAATATTGATGTTTATCGAGGAGTTTTGGGCAAAAATGACCGAATAAACGCTTCGCGTTCAACCTAAAATTTGCAAGCAAGCGTGCGCAAACAGGATGTTTGCGCTGTTTATACAAAGCGCGGCACGGATGCCGCGCATTAAAGGCAAACAGGCGGCAAAGCGCGAAGCGCGGTCTTTGTGCAGTATTCCCTTAACTCGAGAGGAGAATGTTTTATGGCAGCACCGGCAGGAGATGGCTCTTTCCGTACAGTACCTATGGGATTTGATAAGAACGAGGTCAACGCTTACATAGACAAATGCAGACAGCGCATTCAAGAAGCGGAAACGTTCAAAAAAACATGTGAGGATCGCATTTCAACAGCAGAGAAAGCGGCTGACGCGGCTAAAAAGGAAGTTGAGGAAGTAAAAAAACAGCTTATGGCGTCCTCTACGGAATTTGAAGTCCGCTTAAAAACCGAACGCAGAAACAGCGATTTGCTCACCAATCAGATTGATGAGCTGAAACGCAAGCTCAAAAACGCTGGTTCGGCTCGCGGAGCAAGCACGGCAGAAGCGGAAAAGAAATCTGCGGAAATCATTAACGCGGCTAACGCACAAGCCAACGACATTGTTGAACGCGCAAAAAAGACTGCGCAAGACATCATTTCGTCCGCGAAAAGTTCTGTCGGCGGTTCGGGAGGCGCGGTTTCCGAGGAGTTCATCGCAGAGGCGCGCAAATTTGTTGAAATCGTAAACAGTGGATTCAAAGCAGTTGCAGCGCAGGCGGCGGCTTTGGGTACGGGTGCTCCCGCAGCGAGCGTGGAAATGCCCGATTTCTCAAAAATTCAGGCACCCCAAGCGAGTGTTCCTATGCCCGCTCCGACTCCGGTTTCCACCCCGACTCCGGCGGTTAATCCGCAAGAAGTTTTCGCCGGAATTTCCACAGAAACCGACAGCGGAGATATGTTCTCATTCGACTCTATTTCCGATAATTCGGCAAACGAGCCGATAACCGAGGTTCAGCCGCTCAACCCGATGGGTGAGGATATGTTCAATATGGACTCCATGGGCGGAGTAGGCGCGGTTGAGGCGATTTCTCCCATCAGCGAAAACGAAACGGTAGGATTCGATGAGAGCTTCACCGCAGCACTGCTTGCGCAAAGCTCGGCGATCACCGAACCCGAGTCGGTCGGCGGCAGCTTCGGAGCAGAACCGCCCGCTGCGGATAATCCGTGGGCATCGCTTCAGGCGGAGTTCAACTCGCTGGGCAATGACAGTTCCGCAGGAATTGGCGGTTTCGACAGCGGCGATGTAGCTCCGGCGGATAATCCGTGGGCGTCTCTTCAAGCGGAATTCAGCTCGATGAGCGGCGGAATGGATATGGGCGGATTCGATGGCTCGGACAGCACCGACTTGAACGAATCCTACAACGAGGACCCGCAAGTACCCAACACGGACGACAGCTCTCTGTGGGATTTCGGCGGCTCGAACACCGGCGATGACGATATGAGCAGCGATTTGTTCGGAGGATTCTGATTAATTTACAGTGAACAGTTGACGGTCGTTATGACGGTCAACTGTTCATTATTGTGTTTTGGAGTGAAATATGATAGAAATTAACACAACTGAACTCAAAGAGAAAGCGAAAACTCTCCATGCGGGCGATAAAGTACTGCTGTCGGGAGTGGTGTATACCTCGCGTGACGCGGCACACAAACGAATCAAGTCGCTTTTGGACAGCGGCGAAAAGCTCCCCTATGAGCTGAACGGAGCGGCGATTTACTATGCCGGACCTACTGCCGCGCGTGAGGGAATGGTTATCGGCTCGTGCGGTCCGACCACCTCAAGCCGTATGGATGTGTACTCCCCGGGATTTCTCGACCGTGGACTCGCCGCGATGATTGGCAAGGGCGAACGCTCGGAAGCTGTCTGCGAGGCGATAAAACGCAACGGCGCGGTGTATTTCTGCGCGATAGGCGGCGCGGGCGCGCTCGCCGCAAAATGCATAACGGAATGCGATGTAATAGCGTTTGAGGATCTCGGCTGCGAGAGCGTCAAGCGGCTGATGTTCGATAAATTTCCATTGACAGTCGCAATCGACTGCCACGGTGGAAATATCTTCCAAAGCGGCCGTGCAAAATATGCGCTTTAAGATAAGTGTTGACGATTAAAACTCCGGCGATTTCATTTAACGCTGTTGCTGTGGGTATGGTGATATGTTTTAATGTAAAGAGGCAAATCGAAATTGGGCAGGGTGGTTATAGTATGAGATTACTGATCTACGGTGCGGGCGTAATTGGTTGCTGGTATGCAGCTTTATTCAGCCAAGCGGGATATGACACTACTTTATATGCGAGAGGGAAAAGACTTGAGACATTCAGAAAAAACGGTTTGCTTTATGAAATGAAGGGCACAACATATAAAGCAGAAGTAAAGATTATAGACCTTCTAAAAAAAGATGATAAATATGATTTCATTTTTTTGACGGTAAAAGAAAATCAAGTACATACAGCGTTAAAGGAGCTAAGCTTGAATACCAGCCCTAATATCATTACTATGGTGAATACACTTGAACCATATAGCAATTGGGAAGAGCTTTGCGGGAAAGGACGTATCATTCCCGCATTTCCGGGCGCAGGCGGCAGTTTTGATAACGGCATACTAAAAGCTGCTCTTACGCCACGCATGATTCAACCTACCACATTTGCTGAAATTGATGGCAGTCAAACGAAACGTTTGTTAAAATTAGCTGAGCTACTAAAAGAAGCGGGAATACCATACCAGATTGTGAAAGACATGCACCAATGGCAGTTATGCCATCTTGCAATGGTTGTTCCGATTGCGGATGCTTATTATGAAGCTCAAAATCCAAAAGAGGTGTGGCGGGAATGTGAAATAATGACTAAAACTGCAAAGCGAATGAAAAGAAATTTTAATTTGCTACATGATTCGGGAATAACCCTTTCGCCAAAGAAAATGAATATCTTCCGCTATTTGTCCATTTTTATACTTAAAATCGGGCTTACTTTAGTTTTCAGAAGCAATTTTGGAAATGTGTTTATGTATCAGCACTCTATAAATGCCCCTGATGAAATGAGACGTTTGCATACACAGTTTTATCAATATATTAAATGCAATGATTGAACCATATTCCAAGTTATCGAGCAGAGGCGGCTGCTTGTTTTGTGATTTCGACGAAAGGTTTACAAATTTGAGCAGCAGCAACACCAAAATTAAAAAGGGATAATTTAATTCACAATCGTGAATTATCCGTGTAACAATTACAAATTTTCACAGAATTTGTAGTCATAATAACCTAAAATTCAACCGATAATTCACATATTTGTTAATTTTTGGCGGTTTTCGTGAGAAATTACAAAAAATCGTTGACAAATCGAATTAAATATGTTACAATATAATATGTAAAAAATTCTGTCAATTCCTGCGGGGAGAATACTATGTCTGACTATTCATCGTTAAGCGATCTTGAATTGCTTGCAAATAATCCCCCCGACAGCGCGAAAACCACAGAACTGATCTCAAGATATATGAAGATGGTTCTGGCGGCTGCTCGAAAGTTCTCCGAGCGTTACAACCGCGCCGATTATGAGGACTTCGTGTCGGACGGAATGGACGGGCTTCTGGCGGCAATCCGCGGATATGACGAAAGCCGCGGCGAGTTTGGCACGTATGCCTCGGTATGCGTGACGAATCGTCTGCGCAATACCGCGCGAATGGCTCAACGTCACAGCTCAAACCTTCGTGGCGCGGATTTTGACGAGCTTGCCGACATCGCCGACCCGGCACCCACTCCCGAGGAGGTAGTGCTTGCCAAGGAGTCATATGAGTCGGCGCTTCGCAAGGTCGCTTCCGAGCTTTCCGAGTTGGAACGTAAATGTATATTCGCTGCGACAATGGGACTTTCCTACACCGAAATCGCAAGCGAGTTTCAGGTGGACGTAAAAACCGTGGATAACGCGCTTTCAAGAGCGAGAACCAAGCTGAGAAAAATGTTCCGCGGCTTGAAATTTACGGGAAACAGTTAAATTGGGAATTTATCCCATTACATATGACCTGCCTCAATGAGGTTTAGTAAGTTGGTCGGTGCAAATCCGACAGGGTCAATTCTATTTTATTAAGGGGTATTACTATGTACACTGACAAGACACTAAAATGTAAGGACTGCGGAGCGGATTTCGTATTCACCGCGGGCGAGCAGGAGTTCTACGCAGAAAAGGGCTTTGAGAACGAGCCGCAGAGATGCAAGGCTTGCCGCGATGCCAAGAAGAACGCTTCCAGAGGCGCACGTACCTTCTATGAAGCAACCTGTGCGCAGTGCGGACAGACCGCGAGAGTTCCGTTCGAGCCGAAGGGCGACAGACCCGTTCTTTGCAGCGAGTGCTTCGCTAAGCAGAGAGGCGAGTAAAATCCACAGCAAAATCACCGAAATGTACTGGTAGTACCGATAAAATGGGAAATCCGAGCAATGTTCCGGTAATATGCGTCCCGCGCCGATTTTTATTCGGCGCGGTTTTTTGTGCAAAATCACGAATTTTTGCGTCCTTGTTTGTACAAATTCAACATTAATTACTATTGATTTTTTCGGAGAGATATATTATAATATTAATGCGGATTGCAGATTCTGCGAAAAATCGCAGATTCCGCATAATATCAATTAAAGTTTTGTTCAGAAAGGAAGTAAACTATGAAAAGAATTATGAGCGCAGTTTTGGCGGCAATCGTCCTTGCAATGGCAATTTCCGGTTGCAGCGATAATACGGAGGTTTCCACCCCGAGCACCGGAAACTCCACGACCGTAAACGATTCAACGAATAACGAATCCACCACGGAATCCAACGAGTCCACCGGGGACGAGTCCACAACTGAGAGCACTCCCGATGAGAACTCCGACCCCGATGGTGACAATGAAGTCAACCCCGCAGTGGCAAACGCCGCGCTTGAATATCCCGACAACAGAGCAGGACGTATCGTAAGAACAATGCTCTCGTCTGACGAGTGGGGCTTTATGATGCTAATGAACGAGGAGACCACTCCCGCACTGATTCCCGACCTCTCACTCGACGATTGCGAGGAGTATTGCCTTGCTTATTGCCCAAACGGCACCCAGCTTATGTATGCACTTGCGGTAAAGCCCAAGGCAGGCTCGGAGGAAAAGGTTGAAAACGCGCTTGCGACATTCTACGGCAACGTCAAGAACAACCCCGACCTCGCGTTCTACCCCATGCAGCAGGCTGCAGCAGAGGGCGCGGTTATGGACACCACCGATGACGGATATATCTGCGTTATCGTTCATGAGAATGGTCAGACAATCGGCGATGCGATTGAAAATGTTCAGTAATCTATTCTAATACAAAAGTGCCGAGCGTTAAGCTCGGCATTTTTTATACGGATTCGTGGATTTTACGCGCTCTCAAAATAAAGAAAACCACTGCTCCAACAAATACAAGAATACTGATAAATTGCGAGGTCGATAGTCCGAAAATGAAACCGCGATATTCGTCACCGCGCCAGAACTCCAGAATAAACCGCCCGACAGGATACACCAGCAGATACAACCCCAACAGACCGCCGCGCAGCTTGTTGGTTTTGGTTAAGAGAATGAAAATCACTGCGAACAGCAGAAACTCAAAACCCGCTTCAATCAATTGAATCGGCACACGCGGAACTCCGTTTGCGCTCTCCACGATTGAGTTCGTGAAAGTCACACCGTGTTCCCACTCAATGCCGTAGCAGCAGCCGCCAAAGAAACACCCGATACGCGCGAAACCGTGAAACAACGGAATCACCATCGCGCCGCAGTCCGTGGCTATATCCACAGGCATCTTCCGAATCTTAATAAAGATTCCCCCCGCGATAAGTCCGCCGATAAGCCCTCCGTAGAACACCGACCCGCCAAAAAGCAGCCCAAAGCGTTTCCAAAAGTCAAAGAAATCCGCTGCGTTCAGAAAAATCCTCCAATATTGAATATTCGTGATTCCAAACAGAATATGCATTCCCACAAACACACCGATCGCGCTGAGCATAAACATAAAAACCATCGAGATGTAATCACCCGTGTGCTTTTTGTAGATGTGAATCGCCAACGGACACGCTGTGAAAATCCCGATTATTGCACAAATTCCATAGCTGCTGAGAAAAAGCGGACCGATTTGGATCCCCGGGAACATAGATACACCTCCTGAAAAACTATATACATAGAAATTATACCTTAAAAAATTCCACTTGTCAATAATTTCCACAGGTGATTTTTCACAATCTTTCACGTGAAAATTTGTGATAATTGCCGAATTTTGATATATCTTGACAATTACGATTCTATGTGATACAATTAATATAGTTATGTGATTGTCTATGAGAAATCACGGAAATACATTCACGGGAGTTTTAATATATGAAAATAATTGATTCAACACCGCGCGCGGACGGATTCCGAATGCCGGCGGAATGGGAGACGCACTACGGCTGCATAATGATTTTCCCCGAACGCGCGGATTCGTGGCAGTTCGGCGGATACGCGGCTCGGAGAGCGTTCGCGCAGGTCGCCGAGGCGATTTCCCGCAGTGAGCGCGTAACGGTGTGTGCCTCCGAGCGACAGTATGAAAACGCGCGGAGAATGCTCCCGAGCCAAATCCGCGTGGTGGAGATGTCCTCGAACGATTCCTGGGCGCGGGATTATGCGCCGACCTTTGTCACGAACGGTACCACCCGGGCTCTGGGGAATGAAATCCGTGGCATAAACTGGAATTTCAACGCGTGGGGCGGCTTGGTAGACGGGCTGTATTTCCCGTGGGATCTGGACAATAAAATGGCACGAAAATTGTGCGATTTGTATGAAAAAGATATGTACGATTTGGGCAATTTTACCCTAGAGGGCGGCTCAATTCACGTTGATGGCGAGGGTACGTGCATTACCACGGAGGCTTGTCTGCTAAGCGCGGGGCGGAATCCCGACCTCACAAAGGAGGAAATTGAGCATAATCTGCGTGAGTATCTGAACATAGACAAGGTGATCTGGCTGAAACGCGGAATCTTCAATGACGAAACCAACGAACATGTGGACAACATCTGTGCGTTTGTAAAACCCGCCGAGGTGGTTCTCGCATGGACAGACGATGAGAAAGACCCGCAGTACGAGCTTTCGCGCTCCTGTCTCGAGATTCTGGAGCACGAAACCGACGCGAAAGGGCGCAGAATAACGGTTCACAAGCTGCGCTGCCCATCGCCCGTGACTGTCACCGCCGAGGAATGCGAGGGTCTGGATTCCTGTGATTTTCAGCCAACGCGCACTCCCGGTGAACGATTGGCGGCGTCCTACGTCAACTTCTACATCGCGAATAACGCGGTGGTTATGCCGTTTTTCGACGACCCCGCGGACGAGCCTGCACGTGAACTGCTTGCGAAATTGTTCCCAACGCGCGAGATAATCCCGATTCAAGCGCGGGACATCCTCATCGGCGGCGGAAATATCCATTGCATTACCCAGCAAATTCCAATTTTCGGAGGTGCAAAATGATTGAGGTTCTGTTTGGCGAAAACGAATCGGGAGCGATGAAATACGCGCTGAAACAAGGTTTTATCCTTAGCCGCGATGTGGTTTGCTTAGCGTTTATGGCAAATATTGGAGATATTAGCAAGCCGCTTACCGGGGAATATCGGCGGCGGCTGATTGCCCGAATGCTCTACCGTAAGCAATGGGGCAAGGACGTGGAGATGAAACGCGAGCTGAAACAGCTCGGCGCAATCTACTCGGAACAGTTGGAGCGTTTGTTCGCGTACCTCAAAAGCGGTGAACCCATTCGGATTTGGCACTGCTCCGCGCCGTATTCAATGTGTGGATTGCTGTGGCTGTGCTCTCTATTGGAAAATTATGACAGCGATGTATATTCCGTGGAGATGCCGCGAGTGGTCGCTGTTGGCAACAATGCGCATTGTTACAGCTCGTGGGGCGAGTTTACACCCGAATCCTTCGCGGACTTTCTGCCGCTCCAACGGAAAATCCCGCGCGCCGAGATACGCAAAAACGCGTTTGACTGGAAGAGGCTGCAATCCGAGAATGCTCCCCTTCGTGCGGTCGTAAACGGTGTGGTTATTAGCGCTCCCGCGAATTTCTACGATTTTCTGATTCGCAAGTATCTTACCGAAGAACCGATTCGCGAGGCAGTGCTTATCGGGCGAATCCTCGGCGAAAACCCGCTCGGAATCGGCGATTGGTGGTACGCGCTGAGAATTGACAAGCTAATCAAGGCAGGTAAAATCGAGGTTGTGTTCGATTCGGATATAAAGTACGAACGTGTACTCAGGCTAAAACGTTAAAACCAAACAATCTATTGGCGAACAGTGCAAATCCAAAACGTGAGCGGAGCGCTACACCGCTTTGCGGTGTAGCGGTTCGCTCAGCGAACAAAGACGAGCAAAGCTCGTCTTTGTGGTTTTGGATTTGTTTTTAAGATAAGGAGGAGATTATGAGAAAAATTACAGTTGCGGCAATCCAGATGTCAATCCCGGAAACGCGCGAAAAATCCATTGAAAAGGCGGAAAGGTTAGTTCGCGAGGCTGCCGCAAAGGGCGCGAACATTGTGCTGCTACCCGAACTTTTTGAAACAAAATACTTCTGCCAAGAGCGGAGGTATGAACATTACGATTTGGCGATGCCGTTGCTTGAGAATCCCGCTATAAAGCGGTTTAGCGAGGTTTCACGCGAGTTGGGAATCGTTCTGCCGATTTCGTTTTACGAGCGTGACGTGAGCAACTTCTACAACTCAATCGCGATGATAGACAACGGTGAGATTCTCGGAGTGTACCGCAAAACGCACATTCCCGATGACCATTTTTATCAAGAGAAGTTCTACTTCACGCCCGGCGACACGGGATTCCGCGTATGGGAAACGCGTTTCGGGAAAATCGGTGTAGGAATCTGTTGGGATCAGTGGTTTCCCGAAGCGGCGCGTTGTATGGCTCTGCAAGGCGCGGAGCTCCTGCTCTACCCCACTGCTATCGGCAGCGAACCGATTATCGGCTGCGACAGTATGCCCCACTGGCGGCGGTGTATGCAAGGACACGCGGCAGCGAATGTTCTCCCCGTGATTGCCGCGAACCGCACGGGGACGGAATCCGTTACCCCCGATGACGGCAACGCTCACCAGACAAGCGAGCTGACATTCTTCGGCAGCAGCTTTATCACCGACCCCACAGGCGAGATCCTCGAATCCGCCGACCGTGAATCCGACTGCGTTCTGCTCCGCGAGTTCGACCTCGATGAGATACGCACAGAAAGGTACGAATGGGGAGTATTCCGTGACCGCCGCCCCGAAATGTATGAGTTGATTGCCGGTAAATAACAGAAATCCCCCGCCGCAAGGCGAGCCGCCTTTGGTATTTCGTTTCATAGAAAATCGGTGTCAAGCGTATTCGCTCGACACCGAAAAACTTCTATACCGCACGTTCCATAAAGCGAGGGATTTTTTTATCAGACTTCAAGGTTGAAATCCAATGTTTTATCCGAAAAGTTCACACACGCAACAAACCTGTGTCCTCCAAAACGGACGTAACCGGTGCTGAAATACAGCTCAAAACATGTTCCGCCGTTTGTAATCGTTATTCTGTCCGCATAAACAGACTTCCTCAACGAATCAAGCGTGTACGGTTTGCCGCGCTCGTCAACCTCCTCGTAATCATTGCAAGTTTTCAAAAACTCGGGGCAGACCCGCTCCATAAGCTCATCCGCGTGGTTATACAGCTCCCGCAGATTTCCAAAAATCGTGCTGTGCAAATCCTCGGAATATCCGTAAATCTCCAGCGTTCCGGGGGGATCCGCGCCAAACGGCGGCAGATTGACGTCCTTGGAATCCAGCGTTTTCAGTTCGCTGTCGAGCTCGAAAACCATCACCCCGAAAAAATCATCGGAAAGAATTATATTGGAGATGTTTTTCTCACAGTACTCACGCTCTTTCTTGTGCTGCATTTTGACAGTCACGCACGGAACAATAAATATAACCGCCGTGACCAACGCAAACCAAGCCAGAATGAGGATTATCCATATCGGAAGACCGCCGTCCTCGCGCTTGAACTCCGAATATATTCCGGAAAGAAAAAACACCAGCACCAACAGCCAGATTATCCCGAGAATGTACCCCAGAACCCTGAAGAACTTATTCATCTTAAATAGCCGCGAATGCCTTATCCAGAGCCGCAATCAGGTCGTCCGCGTGCTCGATTCCGATAGACAAACGAATCGTGCCGGGCTTGATTCCCTGTTCGAGCAGCTCTTGCTCGTTAAGCTGCGAGTGCGTGGTAGACGCGGGGTGAATTACAAGGCTCTTTGCGTCCGCAACATTCGCCAACAGCGAGAAAATGTCGAGGTTATCAATGAACTTCATTGCCTCTGACGCGCCGCCCTTCACCTCAAACGTGAAGATCGAACCGCCGCCGTTCGGGAAGTACTTCTGATACAGAGCGTGAGTAGGCTCGGAGGAGAGCGACGGGTGATGAACCGCCTCAACCTTAGGATTTTTCGCGAGGTAATCCACAATTTTCAGCGCGTTCTGTACGTGCCGCTCAACACGCAGCGACAGCGTTTCCAGACCTTGCAGGAATATAAACGCGTGGAACGGTGAGAGCGTTGCTCCGGTATCGCGCAGCAGAATCGCGCGGATATACGTTACAAATGCCGCCGCGCCAACCGCCTGCGAGAACGAAACTCCGTGATAAGAGGGGTTCGGCTCGGAGATCCACGGGAACTTTCCGTTAGCCCAGTCGAACTTACCGCCGTCAACGATTATGCCGCCGATTGCAGTTCCATGACCGCCGATGAACTTAGTCGCGGAGTGAACCACAATATCCGCGCCGTACTCGATCGGGCGGAGCAGATAGGGAGTTGCAAACGTGGAATCCACAACCAACGGAATACCGTGCTTGTGAGCCACTTTAGCGATTTCCTCAATGTCAGCGACATCGGAATTCGGATTACCGAGCGTTTCTATATACAAAGCCTTGGTCTTGTCGTCAATCGCTTTCTCGAACTCAGCGGGTTCGGGGTCTACAAACTTGCCCGTAATTCCATACTGCGGAAGCGTGTGCTCCAGGAGATTGTATGTTCCGCCGTAAATGTTGCGCGAGGAAACGATATTCTCTCCCGCGTGAGCCAGAGCCTGAATCGTGTATGTAATCGCCGCTGCGCCCGAAGCGGTCGCCAGAGCCGCAACGCCGCCCTCGAGAGCTGCCATGCGCTGCTCGAAAATATCCTGAGTGGGGTTGGTAAGACGACCGTAAATGTTGCCCGCGTCTTTCAGCGCAAAACGGTCTGCCGCGTGCTGCGCATCGTGGAATACAAAACTGGTGGACGCATAAATCGGCACTGCGCGTGCGTCTGTGACTGCATCGGGTTTCTCCTGCCCCGCGTGAACCTGAAGTGTTTCGAATCTGTAATTGTTTGCCATAATAAAATCTCCTTTTTATTGCGCTCCCATATTCGGAAATCCGCATTTATTTTTCATTACCCTTAAAGTATATCATATTACTATGTATTTGTCAAGGGGTTTTTTGAAATTTTTTTACAGATTTGAATATTTTCGAAAAATGCTCCGCGAAAACATACAGCGCGGAGCACATTAGTCCGATTAAAACCAGTCCGATTAAAAATAACGCGCGATAAATCTTGCAAATTGCTCCGAGATCCGCTCATCGCGCCGAAATATCCCGGAGCGCAGCTCACGTAATCTGATTTCCGCTGCCGACTCGGAAATTCCGCACAACCTCCCAATCTCTGCTGCGGAACTAACTCCGCACCGCTCCAGAACGCACAGCGGCGCGAGGAAATCCGCGGCAAAGCGATTAGCCTCGCGTTCCGCCGATTCGAGATTTCCGCCGTGCAAATGTCCGAGAACGCAATGTCCAAGCTCGTGCGCCGCCGTAAACCGCCGTCTGCGTTCACAGCAAGCGCTCTCGTTCAATGCGATTACGGGAAATTCCCCTTCAAGAAAGCTGAATCCCCACAGACTTTTACGGTACAGCTCCTCAAAGGTAATTTGATAACACTCGGAGATTATTTTATAGCTGACCGCTTTGATCCCGAGGGAGCGCGCCGCCGACAGCGGGTCTATCGGTAAAGAGCGGATATCCGCGCGCTCGTAGATTTCCGCGATTTCCATTTACCGCTTTCCTCCGCGGTAATCGGGCGCGTCAAGAACGCTCTTGCCTTGACGCGGCGTAAGCTCGGACTTCTTCGGATCACCGCCGTCACGCGCGGCAATAAGCACCTCGCGGGCGGAGCTGCTCTCATTCGCCGCAAACCGAGATGATACCCCACACCGGTTCATCTCTTGCTCGGTGATTTTGTCCACACGGCGGCGACCCTGCTCGTCCAGCCGTGCGTAATCCGACGAATGCGCGAGAACGTCCTCCTCGACATACCCCTCGCCCAACAGGTCGTTGGGGGTACATTTCAGCGCGGTAAACAAAGCCATCAGCTTTTCCTCCTTAGGAAAGCTCACTCCGCACTCATAATTTCCTATCGCGGCGGGCGTTACGCCAATTTGCGCCGCAAGCTGTTTCTGGGAAAGCCCCATTTCGGTTCTCAAACGTCTGATCTCATCCTTAATAGCCATAATTCCTCCTGATTTTAATGGCAAATCCAAAACCGCGCAGATGAAATCCGCTTTGCGGATTTCATCTGCACTCGCTAAGCGAGCCGCTACACCGCTGCGCGGTGCTGTGCGGCAACACGACGTTGCCGGTGACCGCCCAAAGCGCGGCACGGATGCCGCGAAACTAAGGCGGTCGCCTTAGCTTGCGTTTTGGATTTGCACTTCACTCCGGTTAGTCGTTTTGGATTATAACACACCTAAATTGCTCTACAAACAGCGGATTATGATTTTAACCCAAGTAACTAACAACTATTTCCATCAACTAACTACCGCATATCGTTCGCAAAGGTGCGCCACGGCGCGTTTTCTGATGTTGTAAACCTGCCTTTCGCTGAAATACAGTTCATCGGCGATCTCGCTCCAGTCCCGCGCCAATATGTAGTACTGATACATCGCGGCTTTTTCCGCGCCGCTGAGCGCGCTCAGCACCTTCACAGCCTCTCGCTTACGGTCAACAGCCTCGTCAATCTGACGATTCAACTCGTTCTCCAATTCCGCGATTTTTTCCACCGTGCGCTCCGCCCATTCGCGCGTTCTGCCTTTGAGGTTCAAAATCCCGTGGAACAGCTTAATCTGCTCCAGCATTGACTTTACCTCAAGTTCCGCCTCGCGCGCGGACTTCAACACACTTAAACAATCACTCATTTTACCCGCCTCCATTCATATGCTGTGAGCTTGTGAACATAACCCTATCCCCCTTTCAGTTATTTTCAATCTCTGAAACTATTATACCACAAGTCCCTTGTAATGTCAAGGGGTTTCTTCAAAAATTTTCTAAAAAAATGAACAAAATTTATACAAGGTTTTTGTGCAAATCTATTGAATTTTTCAGTAAAAAGATGTATAATATTAATTAGACGGAAGTCAACTAGAGCGTTAATGTGAACACGCTCTAATATTCACTACAAGGAGAACTTTGCTATGAAGGAGCTTAAAGCAGTATTGGTAAACGGTTCGCCGCACGAAAAGGGCTGTACATACACGGCGCTGTGCGAGGTTGAAAAGGAGCTGAACCGAAACGGAATTTCAACCGAGATTTTCTGGGTCGGTAACAAACCCATCACGGGATGTATTGGCTGCGGAGCGTGTGTGAAACTCGGTCAATGTTTCTCGGAGGACACCGTAAATGAATTTGCGGAGCTGGCGAAAAACGCGGACGGCTTTGTGTTTGGTTCACCCGTACACTACGCGTCAATGGGCGGCGCGATAACATCGTTTATGGACCGCGCGTTCTATTCGGGCGGCGCATTTCTTCGCGGAAAGCCCGCAGCGTCCGTGGTTTCATGTCGGCGCGGCGGAGCGTCCGCAACATTCGACCAGATGAACAAATACTTCACGATAAACTCAATGCCGATTGTTTCTTCCAATTACTGGAATCAGGTACACGGAAACTCTCCCGAGGAGGTTCTGCAAGACGAAGAGGGACTTCAGACAATGCGTATGCTCGGCACTAATATGGCATGGCTGCTGAAATGTATCGAACAGGGTGCGGAAAACGGAATCGCCTTCCCGACTCCCGAACCCAAAATCAGAACAAATTTCATCAGATAACAAAAACGGAGGACTGCAATGTCCTCCGTTTTAATCATTTCTTAAACTCTCCGCAAACTTGGAGAGCCGTCTCAACCTGTGATTCAGCCCGCTTCGGGAAATAAGAGGATTAAACATCTCACACAATTCGGACAGCGAACTTTCGGGATTCGCAAGCCGTAATTCCGCCGTTTCTCGAAGCTCCGGCGGCAGAGAATCAAACTCACCTTTCTCGATAATCAGCTCAATGTCGCGGCGGATTTTCTCACTCGCGGCAACTGTCTTGTCAAGGTTCGCGCACTCGCAGTTCACGCTACGGTTGGCGCGGTTACGCAAATCCTTTTCGATTTTCACCTGCATAATCTCCAGCGCGTGAATCCCCGCGCCGATGTAGGTCAGAAAATCCTCAATTAGTCCGCTCTCCTTGGCATAGATGATCGTGTTATTCGCGCGCGAGGCAGTTTTGATTTCCATTCCGTGTTCGCGGATAAACGCTGCCAAAGGCTCGCGGCGGCTGTCCTCGGGGAGAACGATTTCGAGATGATATTCCTTTTTCGGGTCGGTTATCGAGCCGCAGGACACGAAAACTCCGCGCAAAAATGCCGCCGCGTCTGAGTCGTTCCCCGAAACGATTTCGGGATTTATCATACTGAAATCCCCGTACAACTCGCCGACTCGCGCGGACTTCACCGAAAATGTATACAACGAACTTCCGTTCCTTACCAAACGCGTGGTTTCGGTCTTTGCCCCCGAAAACACTCCCTCGGAGAGTGTTTTCGCCGCAGCGATCAAATCCGTGTTTTCCGTCTGGATTACGGGTTTGCGGTTTACCGTCCGCCCCGCGAACATCAATCCGTACAGCATTGCTGACATTTCACCCGCCGAAAGCTCGCGGACATTACATAGCTCCCGTTTAACTTCCGATGAAAAGGACATCTCACCGCCCCTTTACTTCTTATCAATATCCCTATGGATTATTCTCACATTGCAGCCGTTTTGCGCAAGACTTCCGCCGATTCGCTCGGCGAACGTGATACTGCGGTGTTTGCCGCCCGTGCAGCCGAACGCGATGACCATACGGCTTTTGCCCTCTTGAACATTCAGCGGAATCAGAAATTTCACCATATCGAGGATTTTGCGCTCCAACTCGCGCGACTGCTCAAACCGCATCACATAGTCCCTAACATCCGCGTCCAGACCCGTTTTGCGTTTAAGCTCCGGTATGTAGAACGGGTTCGGAAGACAGCGCACATCAAACACCAAATCCGCCTCGCCCGGCACCCCGTACTTGAACCCGAAGCTCATACAGCTTACGATCATTCGGTCGGTAGGCTTGTCCAAAAACAGCCCCGCGACCTGATCCTTAAGCTGCGCGGCGGTAAGCAGCGAACTGTCGATAAAGAAATCCGCGTGCGTGCGTATCTCCGACAGCAGCTCCCATTCCGCGTCAATCGCCTTGGACAGATCCCCGTCGGAAATATCATCCAACGGATGCTTGCGGCGCGTTTCGCTGTACCGTTTCATCAGCACCTCTTTGGAAGCCTCCAGAAAGAGGATTTTCAGTTCCAGACCATCGGTATTTTTCAAACCCGCAATGGTTTCGGACAAATTCAGAAACATCACTCCGCCGCGAATATCCGTGACAATCGCCACGCGCGTAATTTCGCTGTTTTCGCTGCACATCGCTGCGAAATTCGGAATCAGCGCGGGGGGCATATTGTCTATGCAAAAGAACCCGATGTCCTCCAAAACCTTTATACACGCGGATTTTCCCGAACCCGACATTCCCGTTACAATCAGAAATTGCATACCTACTCCAAAATCAGCATTTCACACTCAAGCTCTACACCCTTTTGCTCACGGACTACCGACTTGACGTGATCGACCACGCCCATCACGTCCTCGAATGTTGCTCCGCCCTTGTTAATCACGAACCCGGAGTGCTTTTCGCTCACCTGTGCGCCGCCCACGGTGAACCCTTTAAGCCCGCACTCCTCGATAAGCGCGGCGGCGAAATATCCCTCGGGGCGCTTGAACGTACTCCCACAGCTCGGATATTCCAGTGGTTGCTTGTCGCGGCGCTTGGCGGCAATCTCTTTCATCTTCGCCTTGATTTCGCTCTCCTCGCCGCGTTTAAGCTCCATAGTCACCGACAAAATGCAATATTTATTTTCGGAGAACACGCTATGCCGATACGAAAGCCCCATATCCTCCGCGTCTATTTCAACGATTCCGCCGTGCTCGTTTATACATCTCGCGGACTTGACAATATCCTTCATCTCCGAACCGTATGCGCCCGCGTTCATATACAGCGCGCCTCCCACCGAGCCGGGGATTCCGTACAGGCACTCCATTCCCGAAAGCCCCTTATTGGCAGCCTCCGCGCAAAGCACCGCAAGCGAACCGCCCGCGCCCGCCGTTACGCGTTCGCCGTCAAAAACGAACGCTCCGAGATTTCCGCCAATCTTTATCACAACACCGTCAAAACGGTTTATCAACAGATTACTGCCCTTTCCGAGCAGAAAATACGGAATCCCCTCACGGCGGCAAATATCCAGTACCTCGCGCAGAGAGTCCTCCGAATCAGGCTCAACGAACAAGCCGCACTCGCCGCCTATCCCCATTGTTGTCAACGGCGCGAGTATGAAATTTCGTTCGCACACGCACCCATACTCTTTGCAGACTTGGATAATACTGTCAAAATTCATATCGATTCTCCGTAAAATCAGAACACATTTTATACTAATTCGCAATCTTGTCTATACGTAGATTGTGAATTAGTATTACTCTGCAATAGTATATAGGAAAGCCGCGCCGATTATGCCCGCGTCATTGCCGAGCTTGCAAATATTGAGCTTGGTGGTGCGCTCTGCGTCAACGCAGTAAGCCTCGCGCTTGATATACTCGTTCAGCGGATTTGTGAGGTTTTCGCCCTCCTTGCAGATTCCGCCGCCAATCAACAGAACCTCGGGCTGGAACGTGTTTATAATATTCGTCAGTCCGCAGCCGAGGTAGTCAATATACATATTCACAACGTCCTTTGCCGCCGCGTCGTCTGCACGCATTCCGTCAAACGCGGTCTTGCCGTCAACGTTCTCAAGACTGCCCGCAATTTCCCACATTTTGGAATCCTTATGCTCCTCCATCGACTCACGCGTCATATTGATAAGCGCAGTCGCCGAGGAATAAGCCTCAAAGCAGCCCTTGCGTCCGCAGCCGCACTGTCTGCCGTTGTACACGAGAACATTATGACCAAGCTCCGCACCGCAGAAGTTGAATCCCGTGTAGATTTTCCCATCAATGATGATTCCGCCGCCGACGCCCGTTCCGAGCGTAACAACGATTACGTCCTTGTATCCCTGTCCCGCGCCCGCGAGAACCTCTCCGAACGCCGCGGAATTTGCGTCATTCTCCACATAAAGCGGCTTATCAAGATACTTCTTGAACAACTCGCGCAGATTAACGTTTTTGAAATCCAGATTACAGGAATACAACACCACGCCGCTGTTTCTGTTTGCCACACCGGGAGTTCCGATTCCAATGGAATTCACCTCGCCAATAGTCACCTTTGCGGCATTCAGCACCTTCCACATCGTGTCCACCATGGACTTTACGATTTCCTCCGCCGAACGCGGGAGGTTTGTCGGCGTGGACGCCTTTTCAACGATTTCGTAATTCTCGTTTACCAAGCCGACCTTGATGTTAGTACCGCCTAAATCAATACCTACATTGTACATAATAATTTCTCCTGTTCAAATTTAAATTCACCGATAAATCTATTAAAAGCACTCACAAGCTCCCAAAAAACGGAGATATTTTCCATAGTCGGAATATGAAGAAACAGCCCACGCGGGTATATTTTTAACACCTCTGCGTAAACCGCGTTGCAGTATGAGTTTCCTGCACCCGACGACAGATACGCGTCATAGCCGTTTTCATTAAAAAAACTCACTACCATGCCGCAGTCAACGCTCGTTTGGAGGATACCGTACTCGGCTCTCGCAAAACGCTCCACTGCTATCTTTGAGCGAATGGACGGCTTCTGTCCCGTCATTATCACCAGTGAGGGATCTCGGGCAATCTCCTCGCGCATTAAAACCGCGGAGAGGGCGATGTCGTTCGGCATAATAACCTTGCGGCATGGAGCGGAAACCCGTTCTACCAGAAGCCGCGCGGAGTTATCCGTTCCGTCAAAACCCGCGAAAACCACCCCGTACATATTACAAATTCAAATCGGACATAATCTCCTCGACATCGGAATCCATACCGAGCTGACGGAGCAGATCCTTAGCCGCGTTGTATCCCATCTTCTTCTGACGGTTGTTCATCGCCGCTACCTCAAGAATAACCGCGAGGTTACGTCCGGGTTTAACAGGGATATTCAACAGCGGCACTTTAACTCCGAGAATCGTCATAAAATGCGTATCCACGCCCATTCTGTCGTAGGTCTTTTCGGGATTCCACAGCTCCATCTCGACCACCATATCGATCTTTTCGGAGGTCTTGACCGCGCCGATACCGAACAATTGGCGCGCGTTTACAATACCAATTCCGCGCAGCTCCAAGAAGTGGCGGATATTATCGGGCGAGGAGCCTACCAACGTGATGTTCGATGCCTTGCGAATCTCCACCGCGTCGTCCGCGATAAGGCGGTGTCCGCGCTTTACAAGCTCCACGGCGGTCTCGCTTTTACCGACTCCGCTTTCGCCCATAATCATCACGCCCTCGCCGTAAATCTCAATCAAAACACCGTGGCGGGTTATTCTCGGCGCAAGCTGTAAATTCAGGAACGCCATCAGCTTGGAAATAAACACCGTAGTACTCTCGTCCGTGCGGAGAATCGGGATCTCATAGTTCGGCGATTGTTCCATCAGCTCCGGGAACACGTCCAGACTGCGTGTAATAACCAACGCGGGGAAACGATAAGACAACAGATCCTCGATACGCTTTCTGCGCGTATCGGAATCCAGACCCTGCAAATACGCGTGTTCCATCTTGCCCAACACCTGAACACGCTTGTTGTCAAAATAGTCATAAAAGCCCGCAAGCTGCAATCCGGGGCGGTTTGTATCGTTGTTGGAAATGAGCGAGTTCTCGCCGTTTTCGGGCATATACAGCACCTCTAATTTCATTTCCTCAATCATCTTCTTAAGCGGGAATGAAAACTCCCGGCTAATCTCTTCAAGCGGCATAGTAACGTCCTTTCCCAAGCGCAATGCTCGAATAAATTCATTTATATTAATTATACACCATTTTTTTGGATTTTTCAAGGGTTTTTTGAATAAATTCCACAAATATTCCAATAATGTCAGCAGCAAACCATTAACTAATTATTGACATCAAGGAGAGTACATTATGAAAAACATACTTACAATATCGGTTTTGGTTCTGGGAATCCTGTTCTCGGCTGCATTCGGGAGCTTTCAGGTGTTCGCGAATCGGTGCGGCGATGTAACAAAAGAGGTTCTGAGGCTGCATATTCCCGCAAATTCGGACAGCGAAGAGGATCAGCAAATAAAGCTCTCTCTCCGTGATTTCGTTCTGGAGAGGTTCGGCGGCGAGCTTTCCGACTGCGGAACGCTTGAAATTGCCGAGAGACGCGCCGAGGAGCTGATTCCCGAAATCGAACGCGAATGCACGGAATTTCTCCTCGACAATGGATTCTCCTACGGAGCGAAGGCGGAACTTACCACGATGTACTTCACCACGCGCGAGTATGACCGCCTTATCCTCCCCGCAGGCGAATACCGCGCCCTGCGAATCACACTGGGCAGCGGCGAGGGACATAATTGGTGGTGCGTGATTTTCCCGCAGCTCTGTCTTCCGGCGGTTTCCGAGCCGATTTCCGCAGACGAAAATGCCGAAAACGTACTGGACGCTTTCGGCAAACCGCAAAAAATCACGGTTAAATTCGCTGTATTTGAATGGTTTCAGAGCATTTTCGGTTAATGCATATGATCCATATACTCGCAGTAAATTGATTTCAGACGGCGCGCACACTCGATATACACACCGCGGATCGCCTCGTTGTCGCTCAGCACCAGATACCTCTCGCTCCTGATTATCGAGCGTATCGAGCTTTCATCGCCATAGTCCTCCCAAGTGAGCTTTTCTAGCTGCTTGAGGTACTTTCCAAGTATTCCGGCATACAAACCGTCCTGTTCGCGGGTCTTGCACAACTCCCGCATATGGTCAAGATGTCGGCGCAAATCAGCGGCAAACCATTTTCCGCATTTTTCCCCCTCCGCCGAATATCCGTGACCGAACGGAGTATCAAATCCGCCGTCCTCGCGCGGTGAAACCTCCTCCGCTAAAAGATAGTGATAGTCGTCCCAATCCATCTCAATCTTGGGAATGAGTGTATACTCATCCGAGATACGCGACAAATCCTTGCGCGTAATTTCATTGAAAATCGCAGCGTTTATCTCCGTATCCTCAACGTTGGTATAAGACGCCCAATAAACATAGTCGTTCACCATTCCGAGAATGATAATATTCCCGGAACGCTCAAATACCACACGGACTTTATACGGATATTTGGCAAGGTCATAATTCGGCTTTACCAAATCCTCATCAGTAATAAAATTGTATTTTTTAATATTATTCATATCTTAAAAAAATCCAAAATTCCCGAACGCTTAGGCTCCGCTGCGCTTCGCCAACGTTCGGGAACCGGTCAAAATTCTCTTCGAGATTTTTGACTCTTTTTGGATTTCCGTTAACCCCCTAAGTGTAATCTTTACCCAACACTAATCTCCCGTGGACTCGCGCAGAATCAGGCTGTGCGGCAATATGTACGTGTTTCTGTCGAATGTTTCCTCGTGCAGATTCGCGATGATTTTCTCGATTACCGTACGTCCGAGGAGCGCCCACGGCTGCTCCACGGTAGACAATCTCGGAATCAACGTGTCTTTTGCGGGGATATTGTCGAACCCGAATACCAGCAAATCGCGCCCCACCGTTATCCCGTGACTTCCCGCGTATTTCATCGCCCCGAACGCAGCCTCATCAGACACCGCGAACAGCGCATTCGGACGGCGCGGGCGGCTCATCAGTATCTCGCACCCAAGCTCGCCTGAATCCTCATCAAGATCGCCGCTTATTACAAGCTCGCTATCATACGGAATCCCCGCTTTTTCAAGTGCGCGCATATAACCGTTTTCGCGGTCTATGACGGTATTGCTGCGCTCTTTCGAGGTTATCATCGCAATTCGCCGTCTGCCCTTGCCAATAAGATAGCTTACCGCATCGAACGCGGCGCGCTCGTTGTCAATCGTCACATTGAGAACTTTGGCGACATCGGTGCACTTTGGACATAGCGCCAATCTGCATCGCCGCGAGAACTCTACCAGCGTTTTGTTGTCAAGCTGCGGAGAAATCAGCACTGTGCAGTCCACCACACGCGCCGCCGCCATAGTCAGCAGACGCGATTCCAACTCGACATCACCACCGGTGGACGATATAAGCAAGTTGTATTTCGCCGCTGTCGCCGCGTTTTGCATTCCACGCAAAAGTTCGATTCGGCTTTTTGGCTCAGGATCGCAAATCAAAGCGAGAATCCGTCCCGTAATGGCTTTGTGAAGATCATGATTGATGAAGTTCGGGCTGTACCCAAGCTCCTCAACTGCGTGATTCACCGCGTGGATGGCTTCCTCTGATACATTTTTCTTGTTATTCAGCACACGGGAAACGGTCGCAACCGAAACATTCGCCGCTTTTGCAACGTCCTTAATAGTTATATTCGGATTGTTCATACAAATCACCTCATGGTGTATTCAACCACAAAACTATTGCCGATTTTTGTTTCATATACATATAATACAACAATTTTATCGGGTTTTCAATAGGCAATTTGCACAAAAAATCACGTGTAAATTTGAAAATTACAAATTATTGGCAAGCTCCCTTGCACGAATCAACAGAGGCTCACGCTCATTTGGGAGTGTGCCGTCAATCACCTCGGCAAGCAAACTGCGCAGAATCTCCCCCATTCGCGGCGATGGCGGCATTAGCTCCATAAGGTCGCGTCCGCCTATTGCCAAATCGCGCGTGGTCAGACACGGGTGCTGCGCTGCGACTTCCTCGGTGAGCGCGAAGATTTGCCGCCACTTCGGGATTCGCTCCCGCGCCTCGGGAGTCTTCGCGGAGTCGTCCGCGATATGGGCTAAAATTATGTCCGAAAGCACCGCGCCGTGTTTGGAAAGCTGCCGATTGATGAATCGCTTGCTGTCTTGGAGTGGTAAATCGTGAAAACGCACGATTTCCACCACTCGCAGGCAGGTTTCATTGTCGCACTTCAAAATGCGGAGCTGCTCCTCGGCGATTTGCGCACTGCGCTCCGCGTGACCGTAATAATGCGATACTCCGTCCTCATCTGTGGAGCGGCAAAACGGCTTTCCCGTGTCGTGAAACAGCATTGCAAGCCGCATCACGGGATTTGACGGCGCGGACTCTACGGCGCGCGCGGTGTGCTCATACAGTGTGGAATCGTGGAAGCGGCTGTTCTGATCGTACCCGATCTGCAAGCCAATCGGCGGGATTATCTCCGCAAAAATCTCGGGGAATGATAACATCACTTGCTTTACCGACTCACCGCACAAAAGCCGCTTCAGTTCCACAAAAATACGCTCCGCGGATACGCGATGAAGATTCGCTCGGAGATTGCGCGCCGCTTCCGATGTGGGACCGTCCACCGCAAACCCGCACACAGACGCGAATCTCAGTGCGCGCAGAATCCGCAGCGCATCCTCGGAAAAACGTTTGCACGGTTCGCCCACACAGCGGATTACACCGCGCCCGATGTCCTCTCTTCCACCGAACGGGTCGACTGTTCCGCGCCGCGGACTGAACGCAATCGCATTCATTGTGAAGTCGCGCCGCGCGAGATCGTCCTCGATTCGAGCAGAAAAGCTGACGGAGCTTGGATGGCGACTGTCGGCATACTCGCCGTCAACGCGGAATGTCGTGATTTCGACGCCAATACCCTTGTACAGCACTGTCACCGTCCCATGCTTTATCCCCGTTTCAATAACGCGGCAGTCCGCGAACACACGCTCCACCTCGCGCGGCGGAGCAGCGGTCGTAATGTCGAAATCGTGCGGCTCTGTCCCCATTTCCGCGTCACGGACGCACCCGCCCACCACATACGCTGAATATCCGGCTGATTCAAGCCTTTCCAGGATCTCACAAATTTGGAACGGAAGTTCCATTTAATCACCCCTTCGAGCCTGTTCGATATACGCACGGCGAGATACCGAACAGGCTCTTAAAAAAACCGCCGCTCTTGCGAACGGCGGTTAGTTTTTATTCGGCTAAATTAAGCGTTAATCTTGGTAACAACGCCCGAACCTACGGTGTGTCCACCCTCGCGAATAGCGAAACGCAGACCTTCCTCGATTGCGATAGGAGTGATCAGCTCAACGTCCATTACAACATTATCGCCGGGCATGCACATCTCCTTCTCGGGGGGCAGGGTGATTACGCCGGTAACGTCAGTGGTTCTGAAGAAGAACTGCGGACGATAGTTGGAAACGAACGCGGTGTGACGACCGCCCTCTTCCTTCTTGAGTACGTAAACCTGACCGGTGAACTTGGTGTGCGGGTGAATCGAACCGGGCTTGCAGAGAACCTGACCACGCTCGATATCGTCACGTGTAACACCACGGAGCAGCGCACCGATGTTGTAACCCGCAATAGCCTCGTCAAGAGACTTGTGGAACATCTCAAGACCGGTGATAACGGTAGACTTCGGCTCTTCAACGAGACCAGTGATCTCTACGGTATCGCCAACCTTAGCAACGCCACGCTCTACACGACCGGTAGCAACAGTACCACGACCGGAAATGGTCATAGTATCCTCAACAGGCATCAGGAACGGCTTAGCCTCATCTCTCTCAGGAGCGGGAATATAGCTGTCAACCGCCTCCATCAGCTTCTTGATGCACTGATACTCGGGAGCGTCGGGATCCTTAGAATCGGAATCCAGAGCAACCTTAGCAGAACCGAAGATAACGGGAATGTCATCGCCGGGGAACTCATTCTTAGAAAGCTCCTCGCGGATATCCATCTCAACGAGCTCCAGCATACCATCGGGATCCTTGTACTCGCCGGTAGCAGCGTCATACTCGCCTGCGTCATCGCACTTGTTTACAAATACGACCATAGCGGGAACGCCTACCTGACGACCGAGCAGAATGTGCTCCTTGGTCTGAGCCATAGGACCGTCAGTACCTGCAACAACGAGGATAGCGCCGTCCATCTGAGCCGCACCGGTAATCATGTTCTTGATATAGTCCGCGTGGCCGGGGCAGTCAACGTGAGCGTAGTGACGCGCATCGGTCTCATACTCAACGTGTGCGGTATTGATCGTGATACCACGCTCTCTCTCCTCGGGAGCCTTATCGATCATGTCATAAGCCTCGAACTTAGCCTGACCCTTGAGTGCGAGCCACTTGGTGATAGCTGCGGTAAGGGTGGTCTTGCCGTGGTCTACGTGACCGATAGTACCGACGTTTACGTGGGGTTTGCTGGAATTATATTTTTCCTTAGCCATTGGTATTTCCTCCTTATTCACAAAGGCTTTAAGCCTTCAAAAATGTTGTTAATATTATTTTACCATATTTTCCTCGAAAAATCAAGTACTTTTGGTAAATTTTTTCTGTTCATGCCGAACATTAGTCATTCAGCTTGCGTAACGCAAGCGCAATCTACTTCAAACGAATCAATTAATCGTTCTGCTTGCGTTTAGACATAATGTTCTCGGCGATGTTCTTGGGAACCTCGATATAGCTGTGCGGCTCCATAACGTACTGACCGCGTCCCTGAGTCTTGGAGCGGAGGTCGTTGGAGTAGCCGAACATCTCGGACAGCGGAACGAGTGCAGTTACCTGCTCTGTGCCGTTGCGGGATTCCTGACCCTGAATCTGACCGCGGCGGGAAGTGAGGTCGCCGATAACCGTACCGGTATAGTCGGACGGAGATACAACAACAACCTTCATAATCGGCTCGAGAATTACGGAGTGTGCCTGTCTGAGGGCTTCCTTGATTGCCATCGAACCTGCGATCTTAAACGCCATTTCGGACGAGTCGACTTCGTGGTAAGAACCGTCGTACAGCTCAACCTTGACGTCAACAACGGGATAACCCGCAAGAACACCCGCGTTCAGCGCGCCCTGGATACCCTGGTCAACCGCCGGGATAAACTCCTTGGGGATAGAGCCTCCGACAACGGCATTTACGAACTCGTAGCCCTTGCCGCTCTCGTTCGGGGATACACGGATCTTTACGTGACCGTACTGACCCGAACCACCCGACTGACGCTTGTACTTCTCGTCAACGTCCGCGTTGCCGGTAATGGTTTCCTTATAAGCAACCTGCGGCGCGCCAACGTTTGCCTCAACCTTGAACTCGCGGAGCAGTCTGTCCACGATGATTTCGAGGTGAAGCTCGCCCATACCCGCGATGATGGTCTGACCTGTCTCCTGGTTTGTCCAGGTCTTGAAGGTCGGATCCTCTTCGGCAAGCTTTGCAAGAGCGATTGCCATCTTCTCCTGACCAGCCTTGGTCTTCGGCTCGATAGCGAGGTCGATTACAGGCTCGGGGAAGTCCATCGACTCCAGAATGATCGGATGAGCGGGATCGCAGAAAGTATCACCGGTAGTGGTGTACTTAGTGCCGACAACCGCTGCAATATCTCCGCACGGGCAAGCCTCGATGTCCTGTCTGTGGTTGGAGTGCATCTGGAGAATACGTCCCATACGCTCGTTCTTGTCCTTGGTGGAGTTGAGCACGGTAGTACCCGCCTCAACGTAACCCGAATAAACTCTAAAGAAGCAGAGCTTACCAACGAACGGGTCGGTGGCGATTTTGAATGCCAAAGCCGAGAACGGCTGGTCATCGCCCGCGTGACGCTCCTCTTCCTCTTCGGTGTTGGGGTTTACGCCCTTGATGGACGCAATATCCAAGGGAGACGGCATATAGTCAACAACTGCGTCAAGAAGCTTCTGAACGCCCTTGTTTCTGTAAGAAGTACCACAGATAACGGGAACGAACTTGTTCTCGATCGTACCTTTGCGGATAGCCTTCTTGATTTCCTCAACGGTGAAGTCCGAACCCTCGTTTTCGAGGTAACGCTCCATCAGCTCGTCATCAAGCTCCGCGACCTTTTCGAGCAGATTAGCTCTGTATTCCTCGGCTTTTTCCTTCATATCCGCGGGGATCTCCTCCACGCGCATATCCTTACCGAGATCGTCATAGTATACGTCCGCATTCATTTCAATCAGGTCGATAATGCCCTTGAAATCTGCCTCAGCTCCGATAGGAAGCTGAATAGGCACAGCGTTGCACTTCAGTCTGTCGTGCATCATATCCACAACGTTGTAGAAATTCGCGCCCATAATGTCCATCTTATTTACATAAGCCATTCTGGGAACGTGGTAGTTATCAGCCTGACGCCATACCGTCTCGGACTGCGGCTCAACGCCGCCCTTCGCGCAAAATACGGTAACGGAACCGTCAAGCACTCTCAGAGAACGCTGAACCTCAACCGTGAAGTCAACGTGACCGGGAGTATCGATAATATTGATTCTATGGTCTTTCCAGAACGCGGTAGTAGCGGCGGAGGTAATTGTGATACCTCTCTCCTTTTCCTGATCCATCCAGTCCATCGTAGACGCACCGTCATGGGTTTCACCGATCTTGTGGTTAATACCCGTATAGAACAGAATACGCTCGGTGGTGGTGGTTTTACCCGCGTCTATGTGCGCCATGATACCAATATTACGCGTCATTTCAAGAGATACGTCTCTTTTCATAAAATCCTCCGTAATAAACAATTGTTGATTTTCAATTGTACAAGATTACCACTTGAAGTGTGCGAACGCCTTGTTTGCTTCCGCCATCTTGTGGGTATCATCGCGCTTCTTGCACGCGCCGCCCTGGTTGTTCAGAGCATCGCAAATCTCGTTTGCAAGACGCTCCTTCATGGTCTTCTCGTTACGCTCACGGCTGTACTTGGTGATCCATCTCAAGCCGAGTGTGCGGCGTCTTTCGGGGCGAACCTCCATAGGAACCTGGTAGGTCGCACCGCCGACACGTCTTGCCTTAACCTCAAGCTGAGGCATAATGTTCTCCATTGCCTCCTCGAAAACCTCAAGCGGCTCTCTGCCGGTCTTTTCCTTGACAATGTCAAACGCGCCGTAAACGATCTTCTGGGCTACGCCCTTTTTTCCGTCAAGCATAATGTTGTTGATGAGTCTGGTCACCAACTCCGAACCGTAAAGCGGATCGGGCAGAACATCGCGCTTGGGGACATTACCTCTTCTAGGCACTTTACTTCCCTCCTTACACTATTCAGCGGGCGAATTTGGTAACGCGCCGCCGGAATCCCTACGGATTCAAATGAAATCACAGGTACTCGAAAGTTAAACTCCCGCCGTGCAAAAGGCAATGATTTATAATTCGCAAATAATGCCTTATGCCAGCTTTTCGGGGCGATTAAGCCTTCTTACCCGCCTTGGGTCTCTTAGCTCCGTACTTGGAGCGGCCCTGCATTCTCTTGTCCACTCCCTGAGCGTCGAGAGTACCTCTTACGATGTGGTAACGCACACCGGGGAGGTCCTTTACACGTCCGCCTCTGATAAGTACAACGGAGTGCTCCTGGAGCTTGTGTCCGATACCGGGGATATACGCGGTTACCTCATAGCCGTTAGAGATCTTAACTCTGGCAACCTTTCTCATTGCGGAGTTAGGCTTCTTCGGGGTCTGCGTTCTTACCGCCGTGCAAACGCCGCGCTTCTGCGGAGAGTGCTGATCGATCTGCTCCTTGTGGAGGGTGTTCATACCCTTCTGCAGTGCGGGAGCCTTCGACTTCTTGGTGGACACCTGACGTCCCTTACGGACGAGCTGGTTAAACGTAGGCATTATTTTTCACCTCTTTTTGATTTTGATTATGTGTATTATACCCGCATTTCTGCAGAATATAAAATCACACCTATAAATTATACCTTATTTATAACCATTTGTCAAGGGGTTTTCCGATTTTTTGTAAAATTTTTGTGTTTTTCGCTTGTTTTTTGGCGGATTTTGGTCATTATAAACAATTGATAATTAATGTGCGCCGCTTTCGCGGCGCACATTGTCCATTATGCATTATCCTCCCAATAGGGAATATCATCGGAATCATCGTCTTTTCTGTGGCGTATTCTCCAGACAATAAGCCATATGAAATCGATTAAAATCAGCGGCGGCAAGCAAAATATCGCCGCAACGTCATAGAACGGGCAAGAAACGAATAGCGATTGTTAGTCAAAAATTTCATCAAAATCGTCCTCGCATTTGATTACATTTAATTCCGGAAAAACGGATACTCCAAAGCTATCGTGAGGTAAAATATCAAGTTCTTCCGCAAGATCACGGTAATCTTCGGTAAGCTGCATTGATATTCCGTATGCTCCGTCTCGTGAAAGGCATATTCCAGTTACTTCAATAACGTCCTTATACTCCAGAGAGGGATCGAGTTTTATCTCCCGAATAACAGCCTGCTCGACGTCGACCTGCCATTTTTCCTTTTCGGTCAACATTTTTTTGAAAGCCTCTTCTTGTTCAGTGTTTGGAGAACCCTTATTTTCTCCGGCGGCTGCATAATATTTTACAGAATACTTTTTTCCGAACATGAAAACATCAATTTGGTCAAATGACCACCACCTATAGACATACACCATCTTTCCAAGAACGGGATTGTCAACTATAAGCTCTTCTTTCTTGGGCTCTTCCTTCTTGGGCTTTGAAAAAAAGAACATTTAAATCACCTCCAAATAGCGATTATTAATCAACCTAAATATAAATAAATATTATCAAAATCATCATGCGATTTGATTACATATAAGTCAGGAAAAACGGACACTCCAAAGCATTGATCGGGTGTTATATCAAGCTCGTCCAAATCAACAACGTCAAGATATTCTTCGGATATTTCCATTGATATTCCATATCCTCCGTCATGTGACAGGTGTATTCCCGTTACTTTTATAACGTCCTTATATTCCAAGGATGGAGCGAGTTTTATCTCCCGAATAACAGCCTGCTCAACATCAATTTGCCATTTTTCCCTTTCAGACAACATTTTTTTGAAGGCATCTTCTTGTTCAGAGTTTGGAGAACCTTTATTTTCCCCGGCGGCTGCATAATATTTTACAGAATATTTTTTTCCAAACATAAAAACGTCAATTCGGTCAAATGACCACCAATTATATACATATTCCATCTTTCCAAGAACGGGATTGTCAACTATAAGCTCTTCTTTCTTGGGCTCTTCCTTCTTGGGCTTTGAAAAAAAGAACATTTAAATCACCTCCTCTGAATTAAATAACGCGTTATTTGCCGTGTATTTTTGGAATCCAACTACCTTAATTATATCACACCGACTAAAAAATGTCAATACATTTTTATATTTTATGACAACCCCGGAGTAAATTTTGTCGATGTCAAGCACGACATAACGCGCACGAAGTGTGCACCTTAATTGTCGACTAAAAACAACTATCCCCCTCAAAGCAACGAGGGGGAAATTTAATTTATTCTGCCGCCGCTTCCTCAACGGATTCGGTAATAGGTTCGGTTTCC
This sequence comes from Oscillospiraceae bacterium, assembly GCA_014799385.1. Classification (GTDB taxonomy): domain Bacteria; phylum Bacillota; class Clostridia; order Oscillospirales; family Ruminococcaceae; genus CAG-115. Next base: position 113,572 of record JAAVIC010000020.1, on the reverse strand, counting down.
TGAGAAACCTGCGCCTCCTCAGGTTGCTCCTGAGAAAGCAGACCCGTACCCGCGGGAATCAGCTTGCCGATGATGATGTTCTCCTTCAAGCCCGTCAGCGGGTCTACCTTTCCGCGAATTGCCGCCTCGGTAAGCACGCGTGTGGTCTCCTGGAACGATGCCGCAGACATAAAGCTGTCGGTCGCGAGAGATGCCTTGGTGATACCCAACAGCACCGGCTCGGAGGTCGGCATTACGATTGCCTCGCCGTTAGCCTCACGCTCTCTCAGCTCCGCGCACATCTCCTCATACTCGTTCTTGCCGACAACCGCGCCCGCGAGCATTGTACTGGTGCCGGGGTCAACGACCCTAACCTTGCGCATCATCTGACGAACTATAACCTCAATGTGCTTGTCGTTGATATCAACACCCTGCAAACGATAGGGCTTCTGAACCTCGCTGATGAGGTAATCCTGAACCGCTTTCTCGCCCTTTACGGCAAGAACATCGGGCGGGTAAATCGAACCCTCGGTAAGCGCGTCGCCGGCAACTACCGTGTCGCCGTCCTGAACCTTCGGGCGGTATCCGAACGGAACGGCATATGCCTCTTGTGTGCCGTCTGTTGCAGTGATTATCGCGTGACGTGTTTTCTTGATTTCCTCGAACTTCACCGATCCCGAGATTCTGGTGATAATCGCCGCGTTCTTCGGTCGGCGACTCTCGAACAGTTCCTCTACACGCGGAAGACCCTGCGTGATGTCCTCCGCGCCGACAACACCGCCGGTGTGGAAGTTACGCATTGTAAGCTGTGTACCCGGCTCACCGATGGACTGCGCCGCGATTACGCCGACTGCCTCTCCGCGGTTAATGAGCTGCCCGTTCGCGAGGGACGCGCCGTAGCACTTCGCGCAAACGCCGTTTTTCAGCCCGCAGGTCAACACCGAGCGAACCTTTACGCGCTCTGTTCCAGCAGCGATGATTTTGTCCGCGTCAGCGTCTGTAAGCAATTTATCGGACGAAATGGTAAACGAACCGTCCGGGGCGGTGAAATCCTCGGCGAGGAATCTTCCTACAAGTCGCTCGGACAGCTTTTCAACAAGCTGATTGCCCTCGCGTATCTCGTACACTTCAATGCCGTTGGTTGTGCCGCAGTCGTCCTCGCGGATAATTACCTCCTGCGATACGTCAACCAGACGTCTGGTGAGGTATCCCGAGTCGGCGGTACGAAGCGCGGTATCGGCAAGTCCCTTACGCGCGCCGCGTGACGAAATGAAGTACTCAAGGACATTCAGTCCCTCACGGTAGTTTGCCTTGATAGGCATTTCGATTGTCGCGCCCGATGTATTCGCGATAAGTCCGCGCATTCCCGCAAGCTGACGAATCTGCGCTTCCGAACCACGCGCGCCGGAGTCCGCCATCATATAGATGTTATTGTAGTGGTCGAGGTTGTTGGTAAGCGCTGCGGAAACATCGTCCGTTGCGCGGTTCCATATCTTAACGAAGCTCTCACGGCGCTCATTATCGGAGATGAATCCGCGTTGGAACTTCTTGTTCATCACGGAGATTTCATCGTCCGCTCTCTTGATGATTTCCGCTTTCTGCGGAGGAATTTCCGCATCGCTTACCGCAACGGTAATTCCCGAACGCGTGGAGTACTTATACCCCATCGCCTTTATTTTATCCAGAACCTGCGCGGTAGTCGCCGTTCCGTGAATCTTCAGGCAGCGGTCGATAATCTGTCCAAGCTGCTTTTTACCCACCTTGAAGCCGATTTCGTAATCCAACTGATGGTCGGGGTCGGTGCGGTCAACATATCCCAGATCCTGCGGAATATGCTCATTGAAGATGATTCTTCCGGCGGTCGTGGGAACGATTCTTGTGATCTTTCCATCGCCCAGGTCCTTTGTAACGCGCACCTTGATTGCCGCGTGAATGGTGATAACGCCGTCCTGGTATGCCATAATCGCCTCGTTCGCGTCACGGAATACCTTGCCCTCTCCCTTTTCGCCTGCCTTATCAATAGTCAGGTAATACGAACCGAGTACCATATCCTGTGTCGGAACGGTAACGGGCTTACCATCGGAGGGCTTCAACAGGTTCTTTGCGGCAAGCATCAGCGTCTTTGCCTCTTCCTGTGCCTCCTTGGAGAGCGGCAGATGCACCGCCATCTGGTCGCCGTCGAAGTCCGCGTTGAACGCGGTACAGCATAGCGGGTGGAGCTTTATCGCTCTGCCCTCAACCAATACCGGCGAGAACGCCTGAATACCCAGTCTGTGGAGGGTCGGCGCACGGTTCAGCAGTACGGGGTGATCCTTGATAACGTTTTCAAGCGAATCCCAAACGCGGTCGTCTGCGCGTTCTACGAGCTTCTTCGCCTGTTTGATATTCTGAGAAACGCCGTTCTTCACGAGATCGCACAACACGAACGGCTTGAACAGCTCCAGAGCCATCTCCTTGGGAAGTCCGCACTGATCCATCCTCAGCTCGGGACCTACAACGATAACCGAACGTCCGGAGTAGTCCACGCGCTTACCCAACAAGTTCTGACGGAAACGTCCCTGTTTACCTTTAAGCATATCCGACAGAGATTTCAGCGGTCTGTTATTTGAACCTACATAAGGTCTGCCGTGTCTGCCGTTGTCAATCAGCGCGTCCACAGCCTCTTGCAGCATTCTCTTCTCATTGCGGACGATCAAATCGGGGGCTTTCTTATCCAACAGATCCTTAAGGCGGTTATTACGCATGATAACCTTGCGGTAAAGTTCGTTAAGGTCGGATGTCGCGTAACGTCCGCCATCAAGCTGAACCATCGGTCTGATGTCCGGCGGAATTACGGGAATGCAATCCAGTATCATCCACTCGGGGCGGTTTCCGCTCGAACGGAACGACTCGATAACGTCCAGACGGCGCAGCAGCTTGATTTGCTTCTGTCCTGCGGCTGTGGTCTCAAGCTCGGTTTTAAGCTCCTCCTCCAATTTATCGAGGTCGATTTCGGAAAGCAGCTCTCTGATTGCCTCAGCTCCCATACCCGCGCGGAATGTATCGATTCCCGCGAACTTTGACGAATACTGACTGTACTCGTCCTCGGTGAGAAGTTGTTTCTTTACCAATCCCGTTTTCTCGCCGGGGTCGATAACGATATACTTTGTGAAGTACAGAACCTCCTCCAACTTTTTCGGGGTGAGATCCAGTACCTGTCCTATACGTGACGGAGTACCCTTATAATACCAGATATGCGATACGGGCGCGGCAAGCTCGATATGACCCATACGCTCACGGCGAACCTTGCTGCGTGTAACCTCAACGCCGCACTTCTCGCAGATCTTGCCCTTAAACCGAATCCGCTTATACTTTCCGCAATTACACTCCCAGTCCTTTTGCGGTCCGAAGATTCTCTCGCAGAACAGACCGAGTTTTTCGGGCTTCTGGCTGCGGTAGTTAATGGTTTCCGCCCGCTGTACCTCTCCGTGTGACCACGCCCTGATCTGCTCCGGCGAGGCAAGTCCGATTCTCATAGACTCGAAAACATTAAATCCCATAATTAACCCCTTATTTTAATTGGCAAATCCGGCACCACGCAGATGAAATCGAACTACGTCCGATTTCATCTGCGTTCGCTGAGCAAAGTGTTTCACGCTGCGCATGAAACACTTCACTCGCGTGCCGAATTTGCATTTCACTACTAAACCTTGATGTGAGTTATAACGCGCTGCGCGTATGCCGCACCGCTCGCTTTCGCGATTTGCCTGCGTTCGGATAGCTTGATTTGTGTTATAACGCACATTACGCATCAGAAATCATCGTTGTCGAAATCATCGCCTTCATCATCGTCCGGCTCTGCATCGCGCATGATCTCGTCATCGTCCAAGCCGTCGTCGAAATCATCATCAACGTCATCGTATTCCTCATCGTCATCATCGAACATATCATCTTCGTCATCTGTTACGCCGCCCGCGTCCTCCGCAGAGCTTACCTCAAATCCCGCGTTGCCGAACTCCTCATCGCTCGAACGGAAATCCATACCCGTTTCGCGAGAACCATACGAAGAGCTATCTCCTTCATCGGGATCAATGTTAAGGTCGATCTCCTCGCCGCCATCGTCCAGAATACGAATATCCAAGCCCAAGCCCTGAAGCTCGCTTATCATTACCTTAAACGACTCGGGAACGCCCGGCTTCGGAACGTCCTTGCCGTTGACGATCGCCTCATAGGTCTTTTGACGACCCATCAAGTCATCGGACTTGACCGTCAGAATCTCTTGCAGCGTGTATGCCGCGCCGTAAGCCTCCAACGCCCAAACCTCCATCTCACCGAAACGCTGTCCGCCGAACTGAGCCTTACCGCCCAACGGCTGCTGCGTTACCAGTGAATACGGACCGGTAGAACGCGCGTGGATCTTATCATCAACCAGGTGATGCAGCTTGAGGTAATACATATATCCCACGGTTACGGGAGAGTCGAACTTCTCACCCGTTCTGCCGTCTATAAGCTGAGTTTTACAGTCGTCCGTCCACGACAGCTTGGTGAAGTCCAGACCCGCGGAATCCTTGCCCGCAAGCTCCTCGCGTTTTTCACGAGCCTCGTTATACAAAGCGCGGATATCCTGCTCGTGCGCACCATCGAATACCGGTGTGGCGATCTTCCAGCCCAACGCTCTCGCAACATAGCCCAGATGAACCTCAAGCACCTGTCCGATGTTCATACGTGAAGGTACGCCCAACGGGTTCAGAACAATGTCAAGCGGTGTTCCATCGGGCAGGAACGGCATATCCTCCTGCTTGAGGATACGCGACACAACGCCCTTGTTTCCGTGACGGCCCGCCATCTTATCTCCCACGGAGATTTTACGCTTCTGCGCAACATAAACGCGAACTTTTTCGTTTACTCCGGGGGACAGATCCTCGCAGTTATCGCGGTCGAACACCATAACGTCAACTACGATTCCGCTCTCGCCGTGAGCCACTCTCAACGAATTATCACGTACCTCGCGCGCCTTCTCGCCGAAAATCGCGCGCAACAGACGCTCTTCTGCGGTAAGCTCGGTTTCACCCTTGGGAGAAACCTTTCCGACAAGAATATCGCCCGAATGAACCTCCGCGCCAACACGGATTATTCCGCGCTCGTCAAGGTCTTTAAGCACCTCGTCCGACAGGTTGGGAATATCACGGGTGATTTCCTCCGGACCGAGCTTGGTGTCGCGGCACTCCAGCTCGTACTTCTCGATATGAATAGACGTATAAACGTCATTATAAACCAGCTTCTCATTAATGAGAACCGCGTCCTCGTAATTATAGCCCTCCCAGGTCATAAACCCGATAAGAGCGTTCTTTCCGAGCGCGACTTCACCGTATTTGGTAGCGGGACCATCGGCAATTACGTCACCCTTGTGGACTCTCTCGCCCTTGTTGACGATAGGACGCTGATTTACGCAGTTTCCGGGGTTGGAACGCTTGAACTTGATCAGCTTATACAGGTGCTGATTGCCGTTGTCATCGGTGATTACCACCTTATCCGCGTCCACCTCGGTAACAACGCCGTCCTCCTTGGCGCATACCACAACGCCCGAATCCACGGCTGCCTTGTATTCCATACCCGTGCCGACAATCGGGTTATCGGTAGTCATCAGCGGAACGGCTTGACGCTGCATGTTCGCGCCCATCAGCGCGCGGTTCGCGTCATCGTTTTCGAGGAACGGGATCATCGCTGTCGCCACGGATACCACCATCTTCGGCGATACGTCCATAAAGTCGACCTTTTCGCGCTCGATTTCGAGAATCGAGTCACGGCAGCGCGCGTTTACACGCGGACGCGCGAAATGTCCTTCCTCGTCAAGCGGCTCGTTCGCCTGCGCAACAACGAAATTATCCTCGACATCGGCTGTCATGTAGACAACCTCGTCCAATACCTTGCCCGTAGCCTTGTCAACCTTGCGGTAAGGCGCTTCGATAAATCCGTATATGTTTACTCTCGCGAAAGTCGCAAGGTACGAAATCAATCCGATGTTCGGACCTTCGGGGGTCTCGATAGGACACATTCTTCCGTAGTGCGAATAGTGAACGTCACGAACCTCGAATCCCGCGCGGTCACGCGAAAGTCCGCCCGGACCGAGCGATGACAGACGACGCTTATGAGTAAGCTCCGCCAGCGGGTTGTTCTGATCCATAAACTGCGACAGCGGCGAAGAACCGAAAAACTCCTTCATCGCCGAGATTACCTGACGCGCGTTGATAAGCGATGACGGCGTAACCTTTTCGTTATCGTTCGCCTGAAGTCCCATACGCTCGTGGATAGTACGCTCCATGCGTGTGAAACCGATTCTGAACTGGTTTTGCAGCAGCTCACCCACGCAGCGGATACGGCGGTTTCCGAGGTGGTCAATATCGTCCTCGTTGCCGATACCCTCGTTGAGGTTGATGAAATAGCTTATAGACGCGAAAATGTCGTCAAGTGTCAAGCACTTGGGAATAAGCTCGTCCGAGCGCTTTGCAATCAGCTCCGCGAGTTTCTCATCATCGCCGTCCGCCTCTTCAAGAATCCCCGCAAGCACCGCAAAACGCACCTGCTCGTTGATGCCGAGGCTTTCCACGTCCAAATCGCCCGTATACAGGTGAATATCCACCATACCGTTGCCGACAACGCGAATCGTACCCTCGCCGTTGTCCTTATAAATATCCACGGTGGTAACACCCGCGTTCTGGATTTCGAGAGCCTTCTCACGGGTGATCATCTCGCCTTCGGTCAAGAGAACCTCTCCCGTAAACGGCGCGGAAATGATCTGTGCGGATCTGTGCCCCGTGATTCTGGAAGAAATCGCGAGCTTCTTATTATATTTATACCGCCCGAAGCGCGACAAATCGTAACGCTTGGGGTCAAAGAACGTATTTCCGATAGTCTTGATTGCAGACTCAACCGTTGCCGGCTCACCGGGACGGAGCTTCTTATACACTTCAAGCAAGGCCTCTTCCTTGTTCTTGGTGTTGTCCTTTCCGCCCTCGATAGTTACAGTGATAAGCGGGCTGCCGCCGAATCTGTCCACAAGCGACTTATCGTCCGCCTGAGCCGCCAAAGCCGCGTCATCGCCGCCCGCAGACGGCTCGATAGCGCGCAGAAATGTCGTACACGGGAACTTTCTGTTCTTATCGATACGCACATAGAACACATCGGAGCTGTCCATTTCAAGCTCCAGCCACGCACCGCGGTTGGGGATTACAGTCGCCTTAAACAGCTTCTTACCCGTCTTATCATACTCCGATGAGTAATATACGCCGGGCGAACGCACGAGCTGTGATACAACAACACGCTCCGAACCGTTGATGACAAACGTTCCGCTGTCGGTCATAAGCGGCATATCGCCCATATAGATCTCATTATCTATAAGCTCGCCGGTTTCGTTGTTAAGAAGCCTTGCGGTTACTTTAAGCGGAGCCGCGTAAGTCGCGTCGCGCTCCTTGCATTCCTCTATCGAGTACTTTGTTTCGTCGCTCAACCGATAATCGATAAACGACAGCTCGAACTTTCCGTTCGTGTCCTCAATAGGCGAAACGTCCTTAAATACCTCTTTGATTCCCTCGTTCAGAAACCACTCATACGAATCCTTCTGAATCCCGATGAGGTTCGGCATATCGATTACCTCACTGATTTTCGAGAAGCTCTGTCTGAGCGTCTTTCCCGACTGCACAGGCTTAGTGTTCACCATCGGCATAATCACTCCTTATTTTAATTGGCAAATTGCGAACCGCTCAGACGAGCTTTGCTCGTCTGAGCTATCCGAGCGTCACGAAACATCGCCACGCGATGTTTCGTGACGCTCGATTTCGCAATTTGCATTAATCACCAATATGTTGACGTGAGTTATAGCGAACTATAACCGCACCCCTAACAGTTATTTTGTGGGATTTGTACTTCACCCCGAAAGGCGGTTTTACTATAACGCGCTAAATCGCGGTCCCAAACGGTTGCCGCAAAATATCGCGTATGAGGTTGCCGCCGCCCGGAAATTTGGGCGCAATAACCCCTTACCCCACTGATACATTTTAATATTATACCACATTTATCCACGCTTGTCAAGTACTTTTTCCAAAATTTTTTCCATATTTTTTTGTTTACCCTCTTGACAAATCGTATAATCTATGCTATACTGTATATGTAATACATAAACACTTATTAACAGTTAGGAGGAATCCAAATTGGGATTATCTGTAAGCAATATTGTCAAAAATTACGGCAATTATACAGCCGTGGACAACCTGAACTTCACGCTTGATGAACCGGGAGTGTTCGCGCTTTTGGGAACAAACGGCGCGGGAAAAACCACTTCGATACGTATCATTCTGGGAATGCTTGCTTGTGACAAGGGAGAGGTTCTCTGGGACGGCAAGTCGTTCCTCGCCGCCGACAAGCCTATCGGCTATCTCGCCGAAGAGCGCGGTCTGTACCCTAAATACAAGGTATTCGACCAGCTCATCTACTTCTGCACCCTCAATGGAATGCGCCGCGTGGACGCAATCAAGTCACTGGACTACTGGTTCGACCGTCTTGGTGTAAACGAGCATCGCATGAAACGCGCCGAACAGCTCTCCAAGGGCAATCAGCAGAAAATTCAGCTTATCGCGGCACTCGCGCCGAATCCCGAGCTGATTATACTTGACGAGCCGCTCTCCGGACTTGACCCCGTAAACGCCGAGCTTTTCAAGACCGTTATCCGCGAGGAAATCAAAAAGCGGAAATACATTATAATGTCCTCGCACCAGATGTCCACAATCGAGGAGTTCTGCCAAGGCATTGTGATCCTCAACAAAGGAAAAACCGTTCTGCAAGGTGACCTGAACGAAATCAAAAAAGGCTATGGGCGCGTAAAGCTCACTGTAAAGACAGAGGGAGATATTCGCGAAATGGCGCGGCAGTGCGAGCTTGTCATTACCGAGGACACTCCCAACGGTACGAGCTTTAATGTACAAAGCGAGCAACAAGCGCACAAGCTCCTTAAAATGATAATTGAGAGCGGGATTCCGCTGATTAAGTACGAGCTGCGCGAACCAACGCTCAACGAAATCTTTATCGAAAAGGTAGGCGACGAGCCGTCGCCGCTTGCTCCCAATGAAACGCAGACCGAAGTTGGAGGTGACAAAAGATGAGAACTAAAGGCTGGCAGAAAATCTTCTCATTCACATTTATTCAATACATCAAGACCAAATCATTTATAATAGGTACTATTATAATGTGTGTGATCGTTGCGGCGATTTGCACACTGTCAAATTTGCTCCCCGTGTGGCTTTCGGGCGATGATTCGGAAATATCCATTGACAATCCCGACTCGAATAATCCCCTTGCGGAACTTAACGCCGTGTATCTTTATGACGAAACGGGACTTCTCAACGATTCCGACCGCGAATTGATTCCAAGCGTCACTGCCACCGACAAATCCCTCAAGGATATGGTGGATACGCTGAAAACCGCCGAAAACAAGAGTGTGGCGATTCAGACAACTCTTCAAAAGGATTCGGACGGCAAATTTACGGGATACTCGGTGACGAGCTACTATTCCGAGCCGTGCGATACCGATGCCGTGGATACACTGAACGCGCTTGCCCAAGAAGTCCTCTACCGCCGCGTGTTGCTCAACGCGGGAGTTTCTCCCGATAAATACGCCGATACGCAGTACCCGATTTCCGTGTCGAGAATGCAGGCGGGCGGCGAATCCTCGAACTTCATTATAAGCGCGATGAATTATTTTGTTCCTGTGGCTGTTTCACTGATACTGTTTATGTTGATTTTCTCTTATGGGCAAATCGTGGCGCAGTCCATTGCCACCGAAAAAACCAGCCGCGTTATGGAGCTGCTTTTAACCTCTGTGCGTCCGCTTGCGGTGGTAATCGGAAAGGTGTTGGCGATGGGCGTGGTGAGCTTTGGGCAGTTTATCCTCATCGGAATTGTGGGCGGTGCAAGCGCAGCGATTTCCGCGCCGTTCGGAATGCTCGGCAAGGCATTTGAGATAGCAAACGACCCCAAGATTCAGGAAGCGCTTCAGCAAGCAACAACAAACCTTGGCGCGCAGACCACAGATATGCAGATTGCCGAGGCGATGAACACACTTTCGAACACGTTCAGCCTTTGGAACATATTGATTATCATTGTCATTTTCCTGCTGGGATTTGTTTTCTTCTCGCTGATTGCCGCGCTTATCGGCGCGTCCATCTCTCGTATGGAGGATCTTCAGCAAGCTATGCAGCCCTATGCGCTGCTTGGGGTGCTTGGTGTTTACCTTGCGTACTTCCCTGTTATCTTTAACGCGGACGCTTTGGCGAATGATGAAGTTTCCATCAACCCCGTGCAGATGTTCTCGTATTTCTTCCCGATAAGCTCTCCGTTCGCTCTGCCATCGGCGGTGCTGCTAGGAACGCTCTCTCCCGTTCAGGTAATCGGAGCGGTTGCGGTTCTTGCCGTGATGGTGGTGCTTGTGGCGATTGTCGTAAGCAAGGTCTACGAGGCGATCATTCTCCACAACGGAAACCGTATCAAGCTCGGAGAGATTTTCAAGATGGCGATACGGAAGTAAATCGCTTGTGCGTCATAAATTAATCTTCGCAGTGCATTCGACATTGTTTCGCATTTTGTGAAGAGTTGCCCTATAAATCAGGAGCGTGTTTATATAAACCGAAATTAGGACATTTTGGTTTATGTAAACGCGCTCCTGTATTATATGTCATTTTCACCAAAAGCGCAGCGTTATATTTGGCACTTCATACAAATTTTGCTGTTTCCGCTGATTTTTTCAAAAAATGATGTAACGAAACAGGGTGTAAAACCGTTTTATATTATAGAAGGGGAAATTTTGTTGTTTCCCAAGTGAGGATGTGATTAAAGTGAATGTAGAATAGAATAATCAAAAACAAGTTCGTGTATTTTAGGAGGTATTCACTATGAAAAAACGTTTTACTGCAATGAAAGCTGTTTTGGCAGCTGTATGTGTGGCTGTTACATCGATTACAGCAGGGTCATCGGCATTACCGCAAACCGCGGTGGCAGATGAGTATGAGGAAAACGGATTGAAGTTATGGGTATACGACTGCGAAACAGGAGAGGAATCAACTCGGATATTCCATACAAGCGGAACAGTGCCTATGGAAACCGAGCTTATTTCCGCAAGTTCGTTCGGCAATGACGATGGTGGTATTTCAACCAATGCCATTATCGGCAGCGATGACAGAACTGTTGTAACCAATACAACAGTTGCCCCGTATTCTTACACCTGCTATATGTACTCAGTTTATACAGACGGGAACACTTCAGGCATCTATTCGGGATTTATAATTGGTCCGAAAGCTGCGGTAACTGTTGCGCATTGCGCATTCAACGCAGGAAAAACTTTGGATCACATTGTTGTCATTCCGGCTGTAAACGTCACTACCACACCGCAAAGCGGACCATATGGAGTTGCATACTCATCTTCCGTTATTGTTCCGGATGCATATATAAATAACCCAACCTGGAATGATGATTGGGCAGTTATTGAGCTTAAGAGCGACATTGGAAATCGTACCGGGTGGCCGTCATTAGAATCCAGTTCGTCATCTTATAACGGTACAAGTGTCGAAGTCGTCGGATATCCTGCAAAATACGACTGTTCATTACAAAACAAAGACACAACCTTTATGATTAGCGGTAAGGGAAAAATAAGAGATTCAAGTATTGGTATCCTTGACCGTGGTCGAGGAACTATGAAAGGCGATTGGGATGGAACGGACGGAGATAGCGGTGCACCTGTATTTGCCTACTATAATGGAATGGGTTATACAATCATAGGAATACATACAGGAAGTTCACTAACTAACGGAAAACCTTACGGCAACAGCACCTGTTTTTCAGCGGCAGCACGAATTTCAAAAGATATGTATGATTATTTTATGTCATACCGCTAAAATCGGGAGGTATTCACTATGAAGAAATTCAACAAAGAAATGCTTATTGAAATAATAGGCGCAATAATCCTTTTGGCACTAATCGGAGGAATCGTTAGCTGCAACACGGTTTGCTCGTATGACCCGTCACGGGATTCAAATTCTGTTGATAACAACTACACGCTCAGCAACTAACAGGAGAAATACGCTATGAAGAAATTCAACAAAGAAATGCTTATTGAAATAATCGGCGCAATAATCCTTTTGGCACTAATCGGCGGAATTGTCTGCTGCAATACATTTGAACCGGAATCATCTTCAGTTCCTGTATACGACAGCTACTAATTCTAATTAAGAACACAACAGCTATCCAAACGTGGAGGTATTCACCATGAAAAAGTTCAACAAGGAAATGCTTATTGAAATAATAGGCGCAATAATCCTTTTGGCACTAATCGGAGGAACGGTAGCCTGCATTATATATGAGCCACCAGAGTCACCAAATATTCCTCCCCAAATTGTACCCGACTACACGATCAGCAACTAACAGGAGGAACCCACCATGAAGAAAATCAACAAAGACACACTAATTGAGATAATTGGTGCGATAGTACTTCTGGCACTTATCGGCGGAACGGTAACCTGCATTACATACGAGCCACCGAAGGCATCTTCCGATGATGTAGTTGACTACGCGCTCAGCAACTAACAGGAGAAATACACTATGAAAAAACCCAACAAAGACACACTAATCGAAATCATAGGCGCAATAATCTTTATTGCATTAGTGGTTGGACTTATTATCCTAGCGAACAACACTTGTTTAGCGCCAACCCCTCTTAATTATGATACGCCCAGCCGCTAACTTCGGGAGGTATTCACTATGAAAAAGCCAAACAAGGAAATGCTTATTGAAATAATAGGCGCAATAATCCTTTTGGCATTAATCGGCGGAACGGTAGCCTGCATTATATATGAGCCACCGGAGTCACCAATGATTCCTACTAATGGTGTATCCGACTACACGCTCAGCCGCTGATTCCATAGATTCAATCCCCCTCAAATTTGAGGGGGGTTTTTGTGACAAAATTTATTTTACTCGTGACTATATTAATAGAGAATGAATTCAATCTCAAATATTGCAAGGGGGTGATGATTTGAACAACGAGTACGTTCTCTCGGAGCGTTCGGAGAGCGGATTGAGAGAGCTAAAACGGAAATACGAGCGGCTGATTCTGAAGGTCTGCCTCGGTGTGCTGAACTCACGAGAGGACGCTGAGGAATGCGCAAATGACGCGCTGCTTGCCGTTTGGGAGAGCATTGAGCGCGACTATCCCGAAAACCTTACCGCCTACGTCTGCAAAATCGCCCGCCGCAAAGCGTTGAACCGATTGCGGTATAATACCGCGCCAATGCGCAGCTCCGAGCTGCTTACCGAGCTGGACGAGTGCCTGCCCTCTACACAATACTCTCCCGAATCCGCGTTCGAGAATGCGGAGCTTTCAGCCGCGCTGAACGACTGGCTCGGCACGCTCTCCGAAAAGCAGCGGGCGCTGTTTATGCGGCGGTACTTCTTCTCCGAATCCATAAAGGACGCGGCTCGTTTCTGCCGAATGAGCGTTACCGCCGCAACCTCCGCGCTGTCAAGGCTGCGCGGTTCACTAAAGAAATACCTATCAGAAAGGGGTTTTGACTATGAAAACTAATTCTATATACGAAGCACTTAACAACGTTGATGACAAGTTCGTTTCCGAGGCGGCGAAAGTCTGCGGAAAGCGTCCTATTGCGTTGATGATCACTGCGGCGTCCTTGGCGGCGGCTCTTGCGCTTGCTGTCGGAATCCGCAATTTAGTTGGAAGAAGCGGAATTATGTATGTAGCGCCTGGCTTCGGGGAGTCCAAAACATCATCAACAAACGATTCAGCTTACGACCCAAACAACAAATTTGTAATCAAAGTTGATGATGAAGATTACTATTTTAATGTTTATCCCCAAAAAATTATTATCCCCGATGCGTTTAAGCCCGATGAAACCGAAAGCAGTAAATCTTTCTTTGATGTTGACATGAGTCCCACCGAGATTTTTGCGGAATTTGGAATCCACCCGCTGATGAACGATAATTTTACGGATAGTAAGAACGAACCGGGGTGGATTAAAAATGTCATTACAGATGAAGAATTTTATTACAATGGCGGACCGGGCGTTTATGTATCCGACCGCAATATAAGCTTTGACTATTATCTTTACAATAAAACCATTAACCAAAAAGTAGGTTTTACTTTAGATTATTATACGGATTTGGTTGATTTCAGCAGTAGTTACGGCGGTGAAGTCATATATATGAAAGACGGCTCTGTTGGAATTATCTGTCGAAATAGAGCAACGTTTGCCTACCACGGAGCTATGTATTCGGTGACTGTTTGTACGAAAGATTTCGATGAAAATATCTATATAATGGACGTCCTCACCGACCTTGGCGTATTATAAATAATCATTCCCCGACTAAAAAAGTCGGGGATTTTTCCGATATATATTATGTGACCACTTAATTCCCTTTGGTGTCTATATAAACAGAGAACCGAAAACGCGTTTAAGCTCTCAAATAAAATCAACGGGATATTACAATATAACCCAGCCGTGGCGAAAAAATCAATCCGGTCAAGGAGAAAACCATTATGGACGACAAAGAAATAGTCGAGCTGTTGTACAACCGCGATGAACGCGGTGTGAAAGCCGCTCAGGACAAGTTCTTGAAACTCGTGTTGAATGTCTGCCGCGGCATACTCCGCTCGCCCGAGGAGGCCGAGCAGTGCGCGAACGATACCTTGCTCAGGCTCTGGGAAGCCATTCCGCCCGACCGCCCGGAAAACCTTACAGGCTACATCTGCAAGATTGCTCGGCGGCTGACGCTGAACCGCTTGCGCTATAATACCGCGCAAATGCGCAATTCGGATTTGCTCGCCGAGCTTGAAGAGTGCATTCCGTCCGATTATTCGGTGGAACGTCAAGCCGAGCTGTCCGAGCTTACCGAAACGCTGAACAAATGGCTTTGCGGTCTTCCCAAGAAGCAGCAGACGCTCTTCACATTGCGGTACTTCTACGCATACGGCGTAAAGGAAACCGCCCAAGCGTGCGGTATGAGCAAAACTGCCGCGACAACCGCGCTTATGCGGCTGCGCGAATCACTGAAAAACTATTTGACCGAAAGGGGAATTTATCATGACTAATCGAAATCAATTATTTGAGGCAATAGGCGGAATCAACGATGATATTGCCGCAAACGCAATCAAAAAAGCAGAACAAAGCAAACGTAAAAGACCGCTCAAAATCACAATGATTTCGGCGGCGTCCTTGGCGGCGGCTCTTGCGCTTGCTGTCGGAATCCGCAATTGGAGCGGAATAATCGGGAATTTTATATCCTCCGCCGGCTCGCTCCTTAAGCCAAACGGAGCATCGTATGAGGCACCAGACTTCGGAGAGTCCGGTTCGCCCAGCCACAAATATATGGAAAATACCAACGAGCCGCAAACCTTTACCAAGGACTTTGATGGAGTTATTCTCACGGTAACAACTGACAAAAGCACATATGATGTGGGAGAGCCAATTAATGTGACGGCAACGCTAGAAAACAAATCCGACAAAGATATTAATTTGTTATATGGCGCAGCGACAACCGATGATTCCGCTGAGTTGATGCCGCATTTCGAGCATCTGATTGAATACCCTATCCGCGGGGATGTTTGTCGTGATTGTGTTATGACAATAATTCCGTTTAGGCAGGGAGAAAAATGCGTTCAAAATTTCACATTCCAAACATATACCGATTATTTAAACGGAGATATCACGGGTCCCACCGTTATGCCCGATTACGATAAACCCTCAGAACCGGGTGTGCACAGTGGAAAACTCCGTGTACAAACCTGCTCGGATATGGAATATCCGTATGGAACTATAACAGACTACTCTTTGGACTTCTCGGTTACACTGAAATAATGGTAAAAAAATCCCCCTTGGAATTACCCGAGGGGGAAATTTATTGCCAATCAGCGAGAATTACTTCTCAAACTCTTCCTTGTATGCTTTCTGCATTTCAACAAGGTGGTCGTACTTCGCCTTGGAGTTCGCCTGTGCCTTGTCGAACAGAGCGGTCGCTCTGTCGGGGTTAGCACGCATAAGCGAGTTGTAACGAACCTCTCTCATCATAAATGCCTTGTAATCGCCGGTCGGAGCCTTGCTGTCCAGCGAGAACGGATTCTTGCCCTCGTCCGCCAATGCGGGGTTAAAGCGGAACAGGTGCCAGTAACCAGCCTCAACGGCTTCCTTTTCAACCTGCTGAGCAATCGTCAGACCGCCCTTAATACCGTGGTTGATACACGGAGCATATGCGATGATCAGCGAAGGACCGTCATAAGCCTCAGCCTCGGCAATTGCCTTCAAGCACTGGTTTCTGTCAGCGCCCATCGCAATCTGCGCTACATATACGTAACCGTACTGCATAGCGATTCCAGCGAGGTCTTTCTTCTTAACGTCCTTACCGCCTGCCGCGAACTGAGCAACCGCGCCCACGTTCGTAGCCTTGGAAGCCTGACCGCCTGTGTTGGAGTAAACCTCGGTATCGAATACGAAGATGTTTACGTTCTTGCCCTGTGCGATTACGTGGTCAAGTCCTCCGTAGCCAATGTCGTAAGCCCAGCCGTCACCGCCGAAGATCCACTGGCTCTTCTTGGAGAGGTAGTTCTTGAGCTTCAGAACCTCCGCAACAGCGGGTTCGCTCTTGCACTGGCAGTTCTCGAATGCCTCAACGAGGTTCTTGGTTGCCTCTGCATTTGCCTTGCCGTCATTCTCGGTCTTGAAGTACTCATCAATAAGTGCCTTTGCCTTGTCGTGACCCTCAAGAGCCGCGATTTCCTTCAGCTTGGTCTGTGCTCTCTTACGGAGTGTATCCTGTGCGAGGAACATACCCAGACCAAATTCCGCGTTGTCCTCAAACAGGGAGTTCGCCCATGCCGGACCCTTGCCCGCCTTGTTGGTGGTGTACGGAGTCGAAGGCTCGGAACCTGCCCAGATAGACGAGCATCCCGTTGCGTTGGCAATATACATTCTGTCGCCAAAGAGCTGTGTAATCAGCTTAGCATACGGAGTTTCTCCGCAGCCCGCGCACGCGCCCGAGAACTCGAGCAGCGGCTGCTTGAACTGAACGCCCTTAACGGTGGTGTCCTTGAACTTCTCGGTTGCAGCGTCATTTTCGCTGTCATTCGCAACGGCATAGTCAAAGAACTTCTGCTGATCCATAACCTGCTCGATGGGAGTCATAACAAGCGCGTTCTTTGCCTTGTCCTTTGCGCCTGCGGGACAGATATTCGCACATACGCCGCAGCCCGTGCAGTCGAGTGTGGAAATCGCCATTGTGAACTTCATACTGGGCATTCCGGTCGCGTCCTTAACGGAAGTACCCTCGGGAAGCTTAGCAGCCTGTTCCTCATTGTAAACAAACGGACGGATAACCGCGTGCGGACATACCATTGCGCACTGGTTACACTGAATGCAGTTTTCGGGAATCCACTTGGGAACGTCAACCGCGATTCCGCGCTTTTCATATGCAGCAGAGCCTTGCGGGAATGTGCCGTCCGCGATGTCCGCGAATGTGGAAACGGGCAGCTTGTCGCCGCGCTGTGCGTTTACGGGAACCTGAATGTTGTTTACGAAATCAATGAGGAACTTGTTGTCGCCCTCGAAATGCGGGTGAGTAAGCTCACCTGTGCAGTTCGCCCAATCTGCGGGAACGTCAACCTTGACAACCGCGCCTGCGCCCTGGTCGATTGCGGCATAGTTCATATTAACAACGTCCTCGCCCTTCTTGCCGAACGAAGCGAGAGCCTTTTCCTTCATATACTTCACTGCGTCATCAGCGGGAATGATGTTCGCCAGCTTGAAGAACGCGGACTGAAGAACGGTGTTGGTTCTGTTGCCCAGACCGATTTCCTTGGCGATTTTGATTGCGTTGATGATGTAGAAGTTGATGTTGTTCTTTGCGATGTAGCTCTTTACGGAATTAGGAAGCTTTTCGCTAAGCTCGTCAACGCTCCACTGGCAGTTCAGCAGGAATGTTCCGCCCGGAATAACGTCCTCAACCATATCGTACTTGTCGATATAAGAGGGGTTGTGGCAAGCAACGAAGTTCGCCTTATTAATAAAGTAGGTGGACTTGATAGGAGTCTTACCGAATCTCAGGTGAGAGATGGTAACGCCGCCCGACTTCTTGGAGTCATACGCGAAATAAGCCTGAGCGTACATATCTGTGTGGTCGCCGATGATCTTGATGGAGTTCTTGTTCGCGCCGACAGTACCGTCCGAACCGAGTCCCCAGAACTTGCAGCAAGTTGTGCCCTCGGGAGTGGTGTTCGGATTCTCTGTAATCGGCAGCGACAGATTGGTTACATCGTCCTCGATACCGATTGTGAAGCGTACCTTGTCCTTGTTGTTGTAAACCGCGATGATCTGCGCAGGGTTGCAGTCCTTCGAGCCGAGACCGTAACGACCGCTAAATACGGGAACATCATTGAACTTGTTCTCGCGCTTGAGAGCAGCCACAACATCGAGGAACAGCGGCTCGCCGAGCGAACCCGGCTCCTTGGTTCTGTCGAGCACGGAAATCTTCTTAACTGTGGACGGAATAGCCGATACAAACGCACTCGAAACGAACGGTCTGTACAGACGTACCTTTACAAGACCAACCTTGCGTCCCTGAGCGTTGAGGAAGTCGATGGTTTCCTCGATGGTGTCGCAAACCGAGCCCATAGCCACGATAACCTCTTCCGCGTCGGGTGCGCCGTAGTAGTTGAACAGCTTGTAATCTGTGCCGATTTCGGCATTGACCTTGTCCATATACTCGGTAACGATGTTCGGAATGTTGTCGTAATACTTATTGCAAGCTTCTCTTGCCTGGAAGAAGATGTCGGGGTTCTGAGCCGTACCGTGCAGAACGGGTTTCTCGGGATTGAGTGCTCTGTCGCGGAACGCCTGTACGGAATCCCAGTCAACCATCTTCGCGAGGGTGTCATAATCCCAAACATCGATCTTCTGAATCTCGTGGGAGGTTCTGAATCCATCAAAGAAGTGCAGGAAAGGCACTCTGCCCTTGATAGTAGCAAGGTGAGCAACCGCGCCCAGATCCATAACCTCCTGAGGGTTAGTAGAGCAAAGCATTGCGTAGCCCGTCTGGCGGCAAGCATAAATATCGCTGTGGTCGCCGAAGATGGAAAGCGCGTGAGACGCGAGTGCGCGCGCGGATACGTGAATTACGCTCGGCAGCAGCTCGCCCGCGATTTTGTACATATTCGGAATCATCAGCAGAAGACCCTGAGACGCGGTGTATGTGGTAGTCAGCGCACCTGCGGAAAGCGAACCGTGAACCGCGCCTGCCGCGCCGCCCTCGGACTGCATTTCGATAACCTTAACGGTTTCGCCGAAGATGTTCTTTCTGCCTGCCGTTGCCCACGAATCTGTAACCTCCGCCATAACGGACGAAGGGGTGATGGGATAAATCGCCGCCAAATCGGTAAACGCGTATGAAACGTGCCCCGCAGCGTTGTTGCCATCCATTGTAAGCTTCTTTCTTGCCATTGGATTTGTCCTCCTGTTAAACGAAAAAATTTATTGGGGTATAATCCCTAATATTACACTTTATATTGTACCATATTTTTCTGCGTTTTGCAATAGAATTTAGAAAATTTTTTTAATTTTTTTGTAGATAGTTACAATAATCGGTAACGATTTTTATATCAAAAAATCAGCCCCGTTTTCACGGGGCTGAACATTTTACATAAAATCGAATGTCAAATCGGTGTATACTCATCAATCAAGTGCGCATACGGTTCATTATTTTCAATGGCAATGGGGGCATAGCATTGGCTCAAGATATGAACCATAGCAACCTCCCTAAAGCCCGCCGATTCGGTGCTGCCATCATACAAATAACCAAAAGCCGCGATTTCAACAAGCTCGCCGTCTGCAGTTTCGCCGTTTACGGTAATTTCTTGTTCCGTAACACTGTTGATGGACGCATTAGTATATCTGATGTTATTATCCTTCAAATAGGTAAGACGTACAGATACCTTTTTATACAAAGACCACACGTTGTCATTTGCACGCATTGTGATTTTTCTTCCATCACCGCTGATTTCGAAAAATTCGGGGCTTATGCTGTACCATTTGTAAGTGCTGAGGTTTTTATCACATATAAATCTGCCCGTCCACAAAGGATATGAAGCATTCTCAGACTCTGTGAGTGCAAATCTGGTTCCCGACTTGTCGATCTCTTTCAGACGGTAATCCTCCGAGTAGTTTGAGCTCAGATGAACGTGGTCGCTGTCGCATTCCACAATTCCGCACCCCAGAGAATAATCTCCTGCGAGAAGAGCCTCCTCAAAAACAGTCAAGCCGCTTTCGGTGGTTTCAATCATATACGGCGCTACCGTATGCTTGGGGTCAGCGCGGTATTCGGCTTCTTTCTGCTTACACAATGTTTCAAACTCCTCAGCGGTAATTGTGGGACATTCCTCACCCGACTCGGTAAAACACTTGCCGTAACGACTGCTGTCAGCAACGCCTGCCGCTGATGCCGTAACCGCGCAAGCAGATACTATAGCCGCACAAGCGAGTGCTGAAATTTTCCAAAAATGTTTTTTCATTTGTTTCGCTTCCTTTCAAAAAATAATATTTATAATACTGCAAGGAAAAGCAATGGAATCCCCCGGAGCGATTCTGCCACCTATCCATTTTTATTATATCATCGTTCCCGAAATTAGTCAATGGGCATTTTTGCCAAAAAAGAAAAGCCTGTTTTGTGTATAATCACCGCCGAAACTTTGTGTCGGGCGGGCTATTCTAACTTGTACATTACGCGCATATATTGTCCAAGGGGTGATTAAATGCGGAAAGCAAAACGCGACAACCACACAAAGCCGTTTATAATCGGACTGATTTTCGGATATGCGGTGACGGGAGTGATCTGCGTTCTGTCGGCGGCGGTGCTTAGCCTGACGGATTCGGCTTCAACAGCCGCAGGAGCGGCGGCAGCCATCGCGCTGTCGGTGGGCAGCTTTATATGCGGCAAAACTGCGGGAATCCTCCGCCGCCGCAACGGTTTGAAAACCGGCGCGGTCTGCGGAGTGCTTTTCGTGTTGCCCGTAACGGTTCTGTCGCTGATCTTCAGCGGATTCGGCGGCGGATTGATCTTGAAAATCGGCTTGTGCGCCGCCTTTGGAACGGTTGGCGGCGTTGCGGGAGTAAACAAAGAGGAGCATTTATGAAAATAATACTCGCGGTAATATCGTTGGTAATGGCGGGATTTCTGCTGTTCGAGCCGAAAATCGCCGCCTCGGCGGTCGGGGCGGCGGTTTCGGACTGTCTGGAGGTCATTGTGCCGTCACTTTTTGCGTTCACCGCGCTGGCAATTTTTCTCCAGAAAAGCGGACTTTATCGAATCGCGCTGAAGCCGCTCACCTTTCCGCTGTCCAAGCTGCTGCGGCTTGACGAGGAACTTTGCGCGGTGTTTGTTCTGGCAAACATCGGCGGATACCCGGTCGGCGTAAAACTGCTCTCGCAGCTCCGCCGCGAGGAACGAATTTCCGACAAGGACGCGGCGCGAATGATGTGCTGCTGCTTTGGCAGCGGTCCGGGATTCATAGTCGGAATTGTCGGAGTGAACGTTTTCGGAAGCGCGGCGGCGGGGCTTATGCTGTTCGGAGCGTGCTTCGCAGGCTCGTTAGTGATTGCCGCTTTCGTCCGTATGCGCGGCGAAATAGCACTAAAGCCCGCCGAAACGCGATTCTCTCTTGATTCGGCGAGCTTTATCGATTCAATTGTAACCGCCGCAAAGACGCTGTTTACGGTTTGCGCGATGATTGTCGGATTCTCGGTTGTGACGGCTTTTTTACGCGCGGTCGGCATAAACGCGCTGTTCGAGAAACTTTTCGGAAATTCGGCGATTTTCCTCTCATTGTTGGAAGTCACGCGAATCAAGGAAATGCCGTTCTCCCCTGCTGCAATGCCAATTTGCGCCGCTCTGCTGAGCTTTGGCGGAGTGTGCGTGCTTTTGCAAATCAAAGCCCTCTCCAATGGCATTCCGCTGAGAAAATTTGTGATTTCACGAGCTGCGGCGGCAGTAATCTCCGCGATAATCGCGCTCCCGCTGTCCACAATGCTTGAAGTCCCGGGCGGCGCAGTATCGGCAGTGGTAAGCCCCATCGCGCCGTTCTCGGTGAACGCAGTCTTGTCGGTATGCGTGCTCGTAATGTGCGGGATACTGCTTGCAGGAACGCGCCGCGAATAACTATTCTCCGGGCTTTTCCATAATTCGTGTTTTCGGCTGAGAGGTCTGGATTCCGTTTTGTGCGCCGTTTATGCTGCTTCTGAGGAGCTTGAGGTTGTTCAGGTCTGTAACGAGCAGATCCTCTACACGCATCAGCATTTTATCGGCGAAATCACTGGTTGACGAGCGAATGTCGCTGCTGTGCGTCTGCGCGGCGCTGATTACCTCTGTCGCGCGGCGACGGGCTTCTTTCATAACATCGCTCTCTTCGATAAGCTCGGCGCGGCGCTGCTCCGCCTTGCGGATTATGCTTTCCGCCTCGCGCTTGGCTTCCGAAATTATGTTATTCTTGTCGGACACGACTTTCTGTGCCTGTTGTATCTCCATCGGCAGCACCATACGCATATCCGATACAATATCAACGATTTTGTCCACATCTACCATACTCTTCTTGCCAAACGGCACGCGTGTAGATTCGTGGAGCACGTCCTCAAGCATTTCGATAAGGTCCTCGATTGAATATGAATTTTCCATTTTTCTATCCTCTCTGTATATTTTAGACGGATTATACCGTCCGTTTTTCACAAGAATATCCGTTTTTTCTTGTGCGGTTCTCCCCGCCTGCGGCGGGGAGAACCGCACGTTTATACAGCATTAAACGGGTTATATTGTCAGTTGTTCCTGTTTTGAGCCGCAAGACGTTTCGCCGCGAACTCGGCAGTCAGCTTGTCGCGTATCTGCTCGTGAATCTCCGCCGGGACATACTTCGTCAAATCTCCGCCGAACATCGCCACCTGCTTCACCATACTGGACGAAATGAACGTTGTATTGGACGACGCGGGAATGAACACCGTTTCCGCGCGCGGATTCAAATCCTTATTTGTGTGCGCCATCTGGAACTCGTACTCGAAATCCGATGTAGCACGCAGTCCCTTGACGATCACATCGATCTCGGGACGCTCGTTGAAATACTCCGCGAGAAGTCCGTCAAAGCTGTCTATTTCAATGTTTTTGACGCTCCCCGTAACTTCGTGCAGCAGCCGGACGCGTTCGGGAATGCTGAAACTGTACGACTTCAGCGGGTTTATCAGCACCACAACGATCAGCTTGTCAAACATCTTCGAGGCGCGTTGGATTATGTCCAAATGCCCGTTGGTAACGGGGTCAAAGCTCCCCGGATAAATCGCAATTTTCATATTTCTCCTTATCTAGATGGCAAATTCGGCACCGTGCAAACGCTGCCGCGTTTGCACTAGCCTCGCCGCGAAAGCTCCACTTCATTGTCGCAGATGGCTCGCTTGCGAGACTTCGTCCACGGCGGCTTGCCGAATTTGCATTAATCGCAGATAGCGTGCCTTAAGTCATTTCGCCTAGATTGACTTCCTGTAAATAGAAAGCGCAATGTTTCCGTGTGGAAGAATTTTCACGATTCCCCACTCGCCCTCGTGTGCGGGGAGAACGCATTCCCTCTCGTGTTCGCAGACGATCACACCATTCTCGCTCATTTTCGGAATCAACAGAGGAAGTGCCTTTTGAATCAGCCGCCTTTCATACGGAGGGTCGAGCAATGCAATATCGAACGTTGCGCGAGTGGATTTCAGAAACGCGGAAAACGGCATATTCACGATATGCGAACGATCCGAAAAGCCCGTGGATTCCACGTTTTGCCGCACTGTCTTGATAGACACCGCCGCGCTGTCCGCGAAGTAGCACTCCTTTGCCCCGCGCGAGAGCGCCTCAATGCCGAGCTGACCGCTCCCCGCGAACAGGTCCAGCGCCGTTCTTCCCTCTATCTCAAACTGAATCGCGCTGAAAATCGCCTCTTTAACGCGGTCGGTTGTCGGACGAACCACGTCCGCTCCCTCCACCGTAATCAACTTGCGCCCACGCGCACTTCCCGTAATAACTCTCATTCAGAATCTCTCCTGTATAAAATCGTGCAGCTCCTTAGCCTTTTCCGCGCTGATTTTCGCCGTTTTTTGCAGTTCCTCAACACTCGCCTGTTTCATATTCTGCTTGGTTTTGAACTCTTTAAGCAACGCACGCGCCTTCGCCTCGCCGATTCCGCGAACCTGCGTCAGCTCCAGAGCGTAGGTCTGCTGCTTGTGCTTTACCCTCTGGAAACTGATGGAAAATCTGTGAACCTCGTCTTGGATATTCGTCAACAGCGCGAATAGTGAACGGTTGGACTTGATTTCCAGTTCCCCGCCCTCTTTGGCAATGGCGCGGGTGCGGTGCTTGCTGTCCTTGACCAGACCGAACAGCGGAATATCCACACCAAGCTCCGCGAACACCTCGGAAACCGCCGATATATGCCCGTGACCGCCGTCCAACAGTATCAAATCGGGCAGCGGAGAAAAGCCCTCGTCACCGTCCCGGAACCGCTTTATCCGCCGCCGCAGAACCTCTTGCATACACGCGTAGTCGTTCTGCCCCTCAACGGTCTTGATGGTGAACTTGCGGTATCCCGGCTTGAACGGTCTGCCGTTGCGGTAGACGATCATTCCGCCGACCATTCCCGACTCACCGAAGTTGGAAATGTCATAACTCTCGATGATATTGGGAACTTTTTCCAGACCGAGGAGGTTTTTCAAGTCCTCCAGCGCGGAGATTTCCTTAGCGGTGCGCCCGACCCTCAGCGCGAGGTATTCTCCCGCGTTCTTCTTCGCGAGGAGGACTTGCGCCATTCCGTCGCCGCGGTGCGGAACCACGAATTTCACTGCATGGTTCGCTTGCCCTCGGATAAGCTCAGTCAAAAGCTCCATATCGGGAAATTCCTCGTCAACATAAATCTCTTTCGGAACATCGCCACATTGGGAATAGTAATTGAGCAGGAAATCGCGGCGCATTTCGCCCTCATCGTATTCCTCGCCGATGAAGAAATTCTGTTTGTCGATAAGCCGCCCCGCGCGGTATTTTATCACCGCGAATGACGCAAGCCCGACATTCACCGCCATTCCGACTATGTCGTAATCCTGTTTGTAGTCGAGGATTTTCTGCTGCGCCGTCAGCCTTGTTATAGCCGCGATTCTGTCACGCAGACGCGCCGCTTTCTCAAACTCCAGATTCTCCGCTGCCTGTTCCATTTGAGCGGTAAGCTCCTCGACTGAGGATTTGCTGCCGCTTTCCAGATATTGGATAGCCTCGGAAATGATTTTCTTGTATTCCTCCGAGGAAAGAGAACCCTCGCAAACGCCCATACACCGCTTGATGTGGCGGTTCAGGCAAGGTCGTTCCTTGTTGAAATCACGCGGAAATTTACGTTTGCAGGTCGGCAGCATAAAGATGGTATTTGCCTCTTCGACTGCCTGTTTCACGGAAAATCCGCTTGTAAACGGACCGATGTAGTCCGCGTTCTTGTCGGTGGTGTTCAGCGAGTAAGTAATTCGCGGGAACTCCCCGTGCGAAATCTTGATGTAGTTGTAGCCCTTATCGTCCTTGAGGAGTATGTTGTATTTCGGCTGGTGGAGCTTGATAAGGCTGCATTCCAGCACCAAAGCGTCCAGCTCGGACGGTGTGACGATAAACTCAAAATCGCGGATATTGTCCACCAGCTTCAGCGTCTTGGCGTTGTGCTGCGAATTTGCGTGGAAATAGCTCGTGACGCGGTTTTTCAGGGCTTTCGCCTTGCCCACATATATAATGGTATCCGAGCTGTCCTTCATCAGGTAAACCCCCGGCTCAAGCGGGAGATGATTCGCTTTATCGCGTAAATACGGTAATCTGTCGTTCAAGGATTTCACTCCGTAATATCAAATGACGGATACAGGTCATACGCGCTGTATTCGCGCCTTACTCCGTCCATATATTCCAAAACTTCTTCAAGGGATTTGTCGGTAAGGGGATACTCGAAAATCTGCGTTTCAGCCCACATATAGCCGCTGTTCTGCTTGTCGATGTATCCGCCGCTTCCGAGAGATTTGCCTTGCTCGGAGATTTTGCAATAGTCGAACCACACGATTCCCTCCACTTTGCCGCCGTTTGCGAAAAGCACATCAAGGAATTTCTTCGGGTCGCGGAATATCAATTCGGAGCAAACCTTGTTTTCCGCGATATATCTTGAAAGTTCGCCGTTCATTTCAAATGCCCCTATCTTAAGGCAAATCCAAAACCGCACACTTGAAATGTGGCTGCGCCCCATTTCAAGTATGCTTACATTAAATCTCGCAAGCGAGCTTTTGCGTTACCTCACACCTTTGGTGTTCGGCAACGCTTGTATTTTGGATTTGCATGCCATCTACAAAAACTATACATAGTCATTATAACACATTTTTTTCTTAATTACAAGGGGGTATTGCAAATTTCATTGAAAATGGGGTTGCAAAACCTCAAAAAATGTGCTAAAATTAAGGAGTAAACGACAAATCCAAATAAGAGGAGATAGAATGCAGGCAAACAGAGAGAAGTTGAATTTCCGCTGCGGACTGCGTGACGGGCTGCCGATCGCGTTGGGGTATTTATCGGTTTCGTTCACGTTCGGGATAACCGCCGTGAATATGGGGATTCCGCCTATAACCGCGATTCTGATTTCACTTACCAACCTTACAAGCGCGGGGCAAGTCGCGGGGATCGGCATTATCGCCGCGCACGGCGGTCTTGCGGAAATGGCTGTGGCGCAGCTTATCATCAATCTGCGGTATGCGCTGATGAGCCTGTCGTTGTCGCAGAAACTGGATAAAAACTGGAATTTTCTCCATCGCGTAACCGCCGCGTTAGGTGTTACGGACGAGGTGTTTGCGGTGGCTTCGGGCAAGGCGGACGAGCTTCCGCCGCGATATATGTACGGGCTGATGATTCTCCCGTATCTGTTCTGGGGCGGCGGCACAGCGGTCGGAGCGGTTCTCGGAGCGGTTCTTCCCGAGATGATAAAATCCGCGCTCGGAATTGCGATATACGGAATGTTCATCGCGATAATCATTCCCCCGGCAAAAAAGAGCCGAGGTGTGCTGTGCGTGGTGATTATGGCGGCGGCACTGAGTTGGTTCATTTATTATATGCCATACCTCGACTTCATTTCAAGCGGAATTTCCATTATCATCTGCACGGTGATTGCCGCCGCTTTGGGAGCGTTGATTTTCCCGAGAAGCGAAAGCGAGGTGAGCGCGAATGAGTGACGCGGCATACTTATTCGCCTCGGTTGCGATGATGGCGGGGGTTACTTACCTGATTCGTATGCTTCCGCTTGCCGTGTTCCGAAAGAAAATCCAAAACAAATTTGTCCTGGATTTTCTGTATTATGTGCCTTATGCGGTGCTTTCTGCGATGACGATTCCCGCGGTGTTTTACAGCTCCAACGGCTTGATGAGCGCGGCGGCGGGATTTCTGGTCGCGGCGGTTCTTGCGTTCTTCGAGCGCGGACTGCTGACCGTTGCGGTGTGCGCGTGCGCGGGAGTGTTTCTGGTGGAATTGGTAATTTGAGGGCTATAATCGAAAGCAAGTTTGCGGGGAGATATGCAAATCGTGAAAGCGAGCGGCGCATTTGCTTTGCGGAGCAAAGCATTTGTGCCGCTCGGCTAGGCGAAACCGTTGCAAAGCAACGGTTGAGACAGTTCACGATTTGCTTTTAATAAGGGGGAGAATTATGAACATAAAAAAAGAGCTTATCAAATCGGCTTGCAACTCGATTCGACTGAAAATCGGCGGGGAGAACGAAAACGCAAAAATCGGCGGAACGCGGTTCGGCGGCGCGCCTGATGTTCCGGACGGGTTTGAATGGGATTATTTCGAGGGCAGGGGCAGTATTCTCGATGATACGGTGAAATCCCGTCCGCTGGCATTTATTGCGCAGTTCGACCTCGAAGAGATGGCGCAGTATGACACGGACGGGCTGCTCCCCAAAACGGGCGTGCTGTCGTTTTTCTATGAACCCGAATCCATGCGGTGGGGATTTGACCCGAAGGATAAGGGATGCGCGAGAGTGCATTGGTTTCCCGATAAAAACGCGCTGCATACCGCCGAATTTCCCGACGATCTGGCGGAGGACTACCGTTTTCCGATGATGAAAATCTCCGCCAAATCGGAGCTTTCATATCAGAGCTTTGAGGATTTCGCGCTACAACGGGCGAAAATGGTGGAGTGCTGGGAGGAATTTGAATCTGTGGAGGAGAGCCTGGGCATTGAAGAGCCAAACGAGTGTTCAAAGCTGTTAGGCTGGGCGAACCCGATTCAAGGGAATATGTCGCAGCAATGTGAGTTGATTTCGCGGGGATATTACCTAGGGCACGGCTGGGACGATATTTCCCCGCGTGACAGACAGGAATCCGAGCAGTGGGCAAACCGCAACTGGACGCTTCTGTTTCAGCTTGACTGCATTGTGGACGGCAACTTTGAGCTTGCGTTCGGCGATGGCGGCAGAATCTATTTCTACATTCGCCGCGAGGATTTAGCCGCAGGGAATTTCGACAATGTGTGGTTGATTTTGCAGTGCTCGTGATATTAAACAGCGGTCAAAAGGACAATCATATCCTTAATGTTCTTCACTCGATTTGCCATTTCTTCGGCATTGACAGCCAGCCCGCTATTCCGAGAAGTTCTCTAAAATTGTATAAACAGAGAAAATACTGTGAAGCTGCCCTTGAATTAAAGCTGAAAAGACGCTATAATGAACAAAACGATTATGCTAAAATGGAGGACAAATCAATGGGAGCGTTTGAATTGATTGAGAAAAAAGAATATGACGCATTTTGTTCGTTATATTTGGAAAAAGCCCATTTAAGGACGACTCACTCTGAATACGCAGACTTGATTCCCGGAAACTATGTCATAGCTTTAATTGGAGCAAGACAATATGAAGCTTTAGTGTCCTTTTGTTTAGAAACGATTGAGGAAATTCAACAAAACTCCGTCAAAATAGATAGAAGCTCTTCAAAATTTTTTGTTGCTCTAAGTATTGGATATTTTGAACTTAAAAAATTCTCAGAAGCCCTACAAGCAATTCGAGATGGCAGCCGGGCTGCTTACCAGGATCGCCCCAGAACACAGGCTCCCGGTATTCTATACTATGAGTCAACAATACTCAATGATAAGACGGCAAAGCAGGAAAGCAAGAAACTGTTAAACGCCCGTTTAAGAAATAAAAACGCACTATCCCCTGAATTTGCAACGGCAAGGTTTTTAGTGGGAAAATGCAGTAGCGAGGAAATGATCGCTCAAGTAAATACACTCCCTTCTGTATTGAGAGAACGAACGAAAGTTCAAGCATTGTTTTATATGGCAGTAAAGGCATTTGAAGTAGGCGACTTCGATGGGTACTCAAAGCATCTTAAAGCTGCTTGCGACCTATACTGTAGTGTTCCAACTGTTGCCGTAGAATTTGAATATCATTTGGCAGAAATCTGTTGCGACAGAATATATAAGATGAATCCCCTCGGGTAATTCCGAGGGGATTGTTTATAATAAATTTGCGAGAGCGATTGTAAAGATAAAGAGAAAACGGTTGTAAAAATTTTATAAAACGCCAAGGTCGGTGAGAACTTGCTTGATGGTTGAACAACCATTTTCCTTTTCGGGTTCGTAGATTGATATCCAGTAGAAGGTGGAAGTGGAATTTGTGAATAGCCGCTGTTGCTTTTCGGGCAGAGAGAGCAGCCAGTCATTTAACACCTTGGACAGTTCAGCCGTTTCAGCCACACCCTCCACAGAACATTGTGACGGCAGACATTCGTCAAGCTCCGTAAGCAGCGCGCTGTCCCGTGCCGCCGCCTTGTTGTACCGCAGTCTGTCCACGGCTCGGCGGCGGGCAATCCTGCAAACGTATGCCTTCAGGTTTTCGGGACGATTTGTATCAAGACTGTTCCAGATATCAAGCAGCGTATCGTTCGCGCATTCCTCCGCGTCCTCTTCCGACCGCAGAATGCTGCGGCAAATCTTCAGAATCAACCTGATGTATTTGGACTTCAGCTCCGACAGACCCTTTTGGTCGCGGCTGTTCAGCATTTCGGTTATCGCAATGTCCTCCATTTTATCACCTCCTGTTAATATAGTCGGAGAAAGTATGCGGAATGTCACAAAATCTTTTGGGAATACCACTTGAAATTTCGGTGGAAGTGTGATATAATAAAGATAATAAACGATGCGAAAAATGGGGGGTGAAAACTATGGGAATGACCGACAAACAATTTGCTGCATACAACAGACAGCTCATAAAACGCATAAAGCGGGTTGAAAAGCTGCTTGAGGACACCGACAACGAAGAGGCTAAAGAGGAGTTACGCGACATCTTGGACGATCTCCAAAAGTCACTTGAAGATTAAAGAGTGGTGAAAGCTATGGACGATACGGATAAACATTACAACGGGCAGCTTATAGAGGAATATCAGCGGTTAAAGCGTATTCGCAAAACCGCAGTGAAAGAAAACGCAATTGAAACCGTGAGGGACATTGACAAGGAAATACGCTTTTTGAGGCTTAAGCTGCAGCCGTTGGAATTACCAAATGACGAAGATTAACACAATCGTTTCAGTTCGAAAAAACCTCCCCGAATTAAGGGGAGGTTTTATTATGTACCTTAAAACTGCTTGATTCCCTTTGCGGCGGCGCGAATCTCCATTATCCCCGTTTCGGGATAGAAAAACTGCGTGCGTCCATAGTCGAGACCCGTATCCTCGGCGAGGATAGGAATCCTGTTTGCCATAAGAATCCGCTTTACGGCGGCGACATTGCGCTCACCGATGTTGAACTTGTCGCTAGCAGTAGCAAACATCGTAGCTCCGCCCGCGATTTTCGCTTTAAGACGCGCCTTTGACGCGCCGAGCTGCTCCATCTGACGAATAAGCATAGGGATCGCCGTATCCGCGAACCGCATTGGAGTGGTTGTCGCGTTCACTCCCGAGGTGCTGTCGGGAAGCATAATGTGCGATAATCCGCCGACTCCTACTTGGCTGTCCAAAAGGCAAATGCCCACGCAAGAGCCGAGCGCGTAAGTTACCAGCACATCAGGCGCTCTGCAAACCTTCAAATCTCCGATACCAACCGTAAAATTAGCCATCAAATAACACCGAGCTTCTTCATTAAAATGTCGAGTGATTCCATTTCGGGAATCAAGACGATATTGCAATCGATATCGTCTTTATCTGCAATAAATCCGTCGTCGATATACAGCACCTTATCGCCGACTTCCGAGAACTCAATCATCGGATAATTCATCAATGCGCCCATCATATCAACAGTCATTGACGGCGGCTCCATACGGACATCAAAACCCGCCATACCTGCCAGCGCGCTCAGATACGCGCCGCCCATTATATTTCCCATTTCCTTCACCGCAGAGAAGTCCGTTTCATCGAGCTTCACCACATCAACGTTGTCCTTGCCCATAAACGTCCTTACGACCAACTTCGCGAACGCGTCCTCAAGCAAGAACATAATCATTCCCTTAATATCGCCGCTGAACTTCACCATAATGCCCGTAATGACCTTTTCGGGACCGCCGATCTCGTCAATTACGGACTGATAATCCATCACGCGTATCTTCGGAACGTGCATTTTGATTGGCTGAGAGAGCATTGCGGACAGCGCGGACGCTGCATGCCCCGAGCCGATGTTGCCGATTTCCTGTAAGCAATCAATTGCTACGGGAGAAAGCTCATCATAATTTTTCAGCATAGCCGACCCTCCTTTCGAGGATTAACATTTTTATCGCAGGTTATTCGCAATTCTTGACAGCTCGTCTGAGGTCGACACCACGCGGGAGCTTAGCTGATACGAACGCTGTGCCTCAATGAGCTTGACCATCATATCAGTCAGATCCACATTAGACGTGATAAGCGCGCCCTCTATCTTTTCCATCGTGTAGATCCACCCGCCGTTGCCGTCAGGCTCACGGCAAGCAACCGCCTCGCCGCTGCGCAGCGTCTGCACGTAACGGTTGTTCGCGCCCGCCTCCAGTCCGAACGGGTTCGGGAATTGGAACACTCCCACTTCACGCTTTACCTCAGCCCAATCGGGAACATTGGTATATTCGTCTGCCGCCGCTACCTGGATTCTGCCGTTGTTCATATCCAACACGAACTCGCCCTGATTGGTCGCGAGATACCATGCACCGTCATCACCTTGACGAACGTCAAACTTGGTGTTGCGTGTATAAACGATTCCGTTTTCACCTTCAACCGCAAAGAAACCGTCTGCGTTGTTCAGCTTTACGTTTTCATACGAGTCTGTATCCACGATTTTACCGATATTCGCGTTGGCTGTGGCATTGCCGTCATAACGCGTTGTATCGTCCGTGTGGAGATTTTCGGGATTAGCGAGGGTGAACACTCCGACCCGCGCCGCCGCAGCGTTCCAATCCACGCTGTTGAAATCTCCAATATGCTCGGCATCGGCGAAAGACAGCTCAATCGGCTTATTATCCGCGTCAAGTATAAACTCGCTCTTCCACGAGCCGAGATACCACTTGCCCTCGCTCTCGATCATCGCGAATCTTCCATCACGCGTGTAGTGCGTTGCGCCCGACTTTTCGCGAACCGCGAAATATCCGTTTGCGGCGAGTGTTTGATTCTCAACGTCCGCTGCCGCGCCTGTTACCGCAGTGATTTCATCATCGCTTGCGGGAGTGTAGTCATAGCGTATCCTTTGCGCGTCAACATTATCCATCGTGAACGTGCCGATTCTCGCGCTGATGTCGTTCCAGTTGATTCCCGCGCGGACAGATTCCTTTGAAACCTCCTCAAACGGGATAACGATACGCTCTTGGTCATAATTCAATACATACTCGCCGGAGCTTGAAATCAAGTACCAATCCCCCGAATCCGGGTCTTGCGTCATTCCAAAGCAGCCATCGCGGGTATAATTCACATCGCCGTAACGGTCTTGAACCGCAAACCAACCCTCGCCAACAATTGCCATATCCTGAGGGCGTTCTGTTTCCACAAAATGAGATTCAGAAAACATCAAGTCGGTTTTCTGGATATATGTTCCGTGACCTGTCTGCCAATCGGGTTCGGGCGAACGCTCCTTGACATAAATGCAGTCTGCGAAGCTCGGACGAAGCGTTTGATAACCATTCGTGTTGACATTGGCAATGTTGTTTCCGTAGATGTCAATCGCCTTGCCCTGCGCTATCATCGCCGATTTTCCGGTGTGGAATGATATATTCATTATAATTCTCCTTATACGCGCGTTTTGAATTTGCCACTCATCACAAAAACTTGATTAAACCTTCTTGCACAGCGAGCTTGAAGTTGCATTCATACTATCAGCCATTTGCAGAATTTTACTGTTGGTTTCAAACAGACGATAGCAGTTCATCATCATAGTCAACTCGTAGTTCCAGTCGATGTTTGAACGCTCGTATGCGCCTTGAATGATTTCATACCGCGTTCCCTCGGGAACGGGGCGCGCGTCCACAGACGTAAACATATTCGCGCCGAATTTCGTAACATCACCCTCGGGATCTATGTAACTCAAAAGAAGACGGTCGACAAGCTGTCTTTCTTCCGTTCCGTCATCATTGGTGACTTTTTGGTAAATCGAGCCGTCCACATCAATTACAAAGTCCTTGTTGCCGAGGTAAATCTCGCCGTTCTCGCCGAGAATCCGCCCCGAATTGTTCAGGCACAGATACCCCTCGCTGTCAAGCTCCCACTGACCGTTGCGCGTGAGCATCGTTTCACCGTTGTACCCCGCGATATTGAAGTAGACGTTTCCATTAATTCCTACATCAAACGGGCTTTCGGTAAACTCAAAGTTACTCTGCTCGAGGTCGGTGTATGTGGTGTCCACAAACTGGTGTTTGAACGAGCCGGAAAGCTCTTGGCGGTGCTTAACGAGAATCATATGCTCGTCAAATGTATTCGTGACTAACGTATCGCGCTTATAACCCGCAGTACTCGCGTTTGAGAGGTTATTGCCGATGCAGTCGATCATACGCTGACTCATTATCATTCCGTTACACGCGTAATAATATCCTCTGTTCATGTGGACCTCCTGTTTCCGAAATACGGCTCCAGCTTTGCTTTCAACAACAGCGTAGCCTTAGTATGAATCTGACATACGCGGCTTTCGGAGATACCGAGAGCCTTTGCTATGTCGGAATATTTAAGTTCTTTATAATAGTAAAGTGTGATGACCTGCCGTTCGCGCTCGTTCAGTTCTTCAATCGCCTTGGCAATCTCGCGGCGCGTTTCCTCTATAATAATATTACGGTCGGTGGGCGTTTCCAAAGACGGCTCATCGATATTATCCTCGTAGAGCAGCTCCTCAAACGAAAGCGTCATCATTCCAGAGCACTCCGCCATTAGCCGCAGCAGCTTATCCTCGTCCATTTTTAGGTATTCGGCAAGCTCGGCAGTGGAGGGTGCCCTCCCACTTAAATTATACAACATTTGATTGGCTTTGTCAAGTGTTCGCGCGAATTTTCTTATATTTCTGGGAACCCAGTCCTGTTTTCGGATATAATCGATAATTGCGCCGCGGATTTTCAGCACCGCGTAGGTTTCAAATTTCGCGCCCTTGGAATCATCATATGTTTCAATCGCGTCCATCAGCGCGATTACGCCCTCGTTGATTACATCGTCCACCTCTCCGTACTTGATATACATATTCCGCATAGAGAGCGCGCAGGAGCGTACCAGCCCCATCGACTGCATTACAATTTCGTTTCGGAGCGCAATGTCGCGCGACTGCCTATACGCGGCAATCCGCTCGGATATGGGAACTTGCAGTTCGTCACTCATCAAGCGCACCTCCCGAAGTTAATGAAAAATCACCCCGCCATCACGTTCGCCGTCAGGCTGATATTGCCTATCGCCTGAATCTGCGCCGAAGCGTCAATCTCGCTGTACGACAGCACGGTTATATTTGAAATGAACTGCTCGGTGAGTTTCTTGAAGTAGATTCTCACTACGGGCGAGGTCAAAATTATTACAGTCGGTATAACATCTTTAATTTTATCTATTTCGTTATTTGTCGCAGCGACAATGCTCTGGATAACATCGGGAGCCATTGCGAGGTAGCTGCCCTGGTCGTTCTTCTTGACGGAGCTTACTATCATATCCTCAATCTGGGTATCCAGCGTGATTACACGCAAGGAATTCGCCTCGGCAAAGCGGTGTGTGATAGTGCGCTTCAGCGACTGACGAACATACTCCGTTGCGATGTCAATGTCCTTGAGGACGTTAGTATGGTCGCCCAAGGTTTCGAGAACAGTTTCCAAATCGCGAATCGGAATGCCCTCTTTAAGCAGATTCGCCAATACTTTCTGTAAATATCCGATGGATATTACCTTCGGTATAAGATCGTCCACAACAATCGGGTTGTTCTTCTTGACATTTTCTACCATTGTGTTGACGTCCTGACGAGATAGCATTTCGTGGGCGTAATTCTTCATAATCTCCGACCAGTGAGTAATCATCACGGAAACGGGGTCGATAAGCGTATATCCCGCCACGTCCGCCATAATTTTCTTGTCCTCGGAGATCCACTTTGCGGGCAGTCCGAATGCCGGCTCTACCGTGTCGATTCCCTCGATCTGCGTTGTGACATCGCCGCTGTCCAGCGCGAGATAGTGATCCACCAGAATCTCACCGCGCGCGACCTCCTCACCCTTGATCTTGATGATGTACATATTTGGGTTGATTTCGGGATTATCCGTCATACGCACGGACGGAATGACCATACCCATATCCATCGCGAACTGTTTTCGGAAGATAACCACGCGGTCTATGAAATTTCCGCCGCTCTTTTCATCAACCAACCTCAGCAGTGAATATCCGAACTCCATCTCAATCGGTTCAACATTCAACAGCTTGAAAACGTTGTCGATATCACGGTAGTAGTCGTTGTCCGTTTTGGGTTTGTCAAGCTCCGCCTGCTCCGCTTTCATACGTTGGGCAAGCTCAAGCTCTGCCATTTTCTTTTTGTTGCGCTCCAGCATAATCGCTCCCACAATCAGCAGAACACCCAAAATCAGCATTACAATCTTCGGGAATCCGGGGATAAACATCATTACGATAACCACGATTCCCGCAATCAGCATTACAAACGGCTGCGCAGTGAACTGGCTCTTGAGGTCATGCATAAGGCTGTCATCGCTTGCCGCGCGGGTTACGATCATACCCGTTGCTACGGAAATCAGCAGCGCGGGAATCTGCGAACACAAACCATCGCCGACAGTCGCCAGTGAGTAGGTGTTCAGAATCGTGCCGAAATCGCCGCCGTTGCGCACCATACCGATGATTACACCGCCGATAAGGTTGACGAGCGTGGTGATGATAGACATAATCGCGTCACCTTTTACGAACTTCGTAGCACCGTCCATAGAGCCGTAGAAGTCCGCCTCGCGCTGAATATTCGAGCGGCGGCGTTTAGCGTCCTCCTCGTTTATCAAACCGGAGTTCAAGTCCGCGTCAATCGCCATCTGCTTACCGGGCATTGCGTCCAGCGTAAATCTCGCCGCAACCTCGGATACACGCTCCGAACCTTTGGTAATTACGATAAAGTTCACCAATACGATGATTATGAATATCAGAAATCCTACGATCGCGTCACCGCCCATTACAAAGTTGCCGAATGCCTTGATGACGTTGCTGATATTTCCCGAGCCACCGCCCGAAAGGATGGATCGTGTTGTAGATATGTTCAGCGACAACCGCAGAACCGTTGACAACAGCAACACCGTTGGGAATACCGAGAACTCCAGCGCCTCTTTTATGAACATTGTCATAATCAAGATAATCAGCGACAACGCGATATTCAGCATTATCATAAAGTCCTGAATAATCACAGGCAGCGGAATAATAATTGCAAGAATTATGAAAATTATGAACAGAACCATTGAATTGGCAAGTATTTTTCGTATCATAAAATTCTGTTCTCACTCCTTATCTTAAATAGCAAATTGCGAACCGCGCCCACGAAAATTGCTTCGCATTTTGCACAAAATCTTATAGGCAGTCATCCGGCTTACGCGTGCAGCGACTTGCCCTTTTCGCGGTAAACCACCGTCAAAACCTCGGCGACCGCATCATATAGTTCATATGGAATCTCCCGCCCCAAATCGACCTCGGCATAAAGCGTCCGCGCGAGAGGGGGATTCTCCATACAATAGACATCGTTTTTTTCGGCGATTTCCACAATCTTCATCGCCAGATGGTCTTTGCCCTTTGCCACCACAATCGGGGCGCGGTTCTTGTCCTGGTCGTACTTGAGAGCCACGGCATAGTGTGTCGGGTTACGGATTATTACGTCCGCGCCCGGAACCTCCTGCATCATACGGCTTTGAGCCATCTGCTGCTGCCGCTGCTTGATTTTGGACTTGACCTGCGGGTCGCCCTCCATCTGCTTGAACTCCTCTTTGACTTCCTGTTTGGACATCTTGAGTTTCTTTTCAAACTGCCACCACTGAAACAGGAAATCCCCCGCCGCCACGAACACCAACAGCACGCAAATCAGCATTACCAGGTCGAAAATCGACAGCGCCGCGTAGGTCAGACCTTGCATAAGCCCAACGTCCATCAGCGACAGAATTGTCGGCATACGCTTTTGAATCTCATTGAAAATCATATACCCGATGACCGCGACTTCGATAAGTCCCTTTAGAACCCCGACAATCGCCTGCATCGAGAACATCTTTTTAATGCCCTCAAGCGGATTCAAACGCGAAAATTTCGGTTTGAGCGCTTTCATCGTGAACAGTCCGCGCGTCTGGGCAATCGTGGGAATAATTCCCAACAACATCGCCACCGCGCAAACCGGTCCGACAACTGCCACAAACACCGTCATCATATTCACGATGAGCGGCATAACCGTATCGGGATTCAGCTCGTATGTGCCGCTGACCTCGTAGACCGTTGCGGTGTAACCCAGTATATTGCGTACCATAAAGCCCGCAAGCAGTCTCACCGCGGCGAAAAGCCCCAACACCGACGCAGCGGTGACAATCTCCTTCGACTGGAGAACATTGCCCTCTTTACGCTGATCGCGGCGTTTTTTGGGGGTGGCTTTTTCGGTTTTTTCCTCTCCCGCCATTACTTACCCTTTATTACAATTTGCAAATTCCGTACTGCGCGGAATTTGCCGCTCACTCCTAAACTTTGTTTGAAGTATTTGGCTCACTTTCACAAGAAACTGTCTACGTCCATGTTGTTACGATTCCGTTGAGGTTCTCGAACATCAATGACATAAGCCTGCTCATAAATTCGCTCACCACTCCGCAGCTTGCCGCTAGCACCACAAATCCCACCAACATCTTGATTTGGATATTCAGCACGAATACATGGATACTCGGCACTGCTTTCATCAGCACTCCTATACAAAACTCGGAAATCAGCGATGCGGCTATAATCGGCATCGCCAGCTTTAGTCCCAGTGTAAGCACCGTTTCAAAGTAGTGAACCAAAATATACGGAATGTTAATATTGAAAGAGTTATAACCAATCGGAATAGAATCATAACTCACAGAAAACAACTTAATATAGCTCAAATGCCCGCCCACCGCAAAGAAATACAGCGTAAACCAATAGCTGTAATACTGCGTGGAAAGTCCCGCGTTGCCGAAGGTCGGGTCGTAGCTCTTTGCCATTGAAAGCCCGAGCTGCATATCCGTAACCTCGCCCGCCATTGAGAGCACCTGAAGCATCAGATTTACAAGAAATCCCAAAACTGCGCCAACCAACAGCTCCTTAACCAAATCGAACGCCAACGGGAGCAGACCCATCGGCATTGTGTACGCGAAATCCCGCGATTCGGTCATTATCACCGCCAGCATCATTGATGCGCCGACTTTTATCGTGTTCGGCACGCCGTTACGCGACAATATCGGGTTGAATGAAAAAATCCCCGTTGTGCGCGCCAGAACCATCACATATACGATAAGCTTGGTTTCGATTATCGTCCAAATTTCAGACATAGGCTATTCCCCTATGTTATAGGCACTTGCGCCATCTTCTCGAAGATGAAGTTCACGAAATCGAGTATCTCATTTATCATCCAAGGCGCCATAAAGAACAGCGTCAGTCCTACCGCGATGGCTTTCGGCGCAAATGAGATCGTTTGCTCGTGAATTTGCGTTGCGGCTTGCAGAATCGCGATCACAAGTCCGACAATCATCGCCACCAACAGAACCGGCAGTGCCAACTTGAACGCCAGCATTATTGCTTCACGGAATATCTCCATTACAACGTCTTGCGTCATATATTAAATACTCCTTATCTTTATTGACAAATCGCAAAACCGGCAAACCTCACTTCGTTCCATTCACCTGCTTTTGCGATTTGCACGCGGAAACTCAACAAACATTTTAACTTTAGAGCAGCTACAAGTTGTAGCTTGCAACTATCGAGCTTATCATCAGATTCCAACCGTCCGCCAGAACAAAAACAAGTATCTTGAACGGCATTGAGATCATCGCGGGCGGCAGCATCATCATACCCATAGACATCAACGTACTGCCCACAACAATATCTATTATCAAAAACGGCAGGAATATCATAAATCCCATCTGGAACGCGCGTTTTAGCTCGCCTATCATAAAACTTGGAATTATCACCGTCAGCGACAGTTCATTTTCCTTGTACTCATCTGTAAGCCCATCTTCGGGAACTTCAGTTTTGGAAAGCTCCACGAAAAACTCGAGGTCATCATTGGTCGTCTGCTTTAACATAAAGCGTTTAAGCGGCACGGAAGCGCGTTCGAGAGCCTCTCCGGTGGTGATTTCCTCGTTTGCGTAGGGCTGATATGCCACCTCGTTTATCTCGCCGAATACCGGTGCCATAATGAATATCGTCAGAAACAGCGCAATGCCCGTAAGAACCATATTCGGCGGAGTGTTCTGCGTCTGCATGGCACTTCGCAGAAAGCCCAGCACGATGATGATACGCGCAAAGCAAGTCATCATAATCAGCAATGACGGTGCAAGCGCGATAAGTGTCAGCAGCAGGATTACCTCCAACGGCTGTGAAGCGTCCACACCGATTATTTGTTGGAGCAATGACGAACCCGGGTCCTGTCCCACACCTTCGGCGGGGGTGTTAAGATAATCTCCGGGACCGGTCGTGGATTCGGAAGTTCCCGAATCGGCAGAGCTTGATGTGCTCGTCCCATCGGAGGACGATTGCGCGTAGCTCGTCAGGTTTACCGCCAACACCGCGAGAAATATTGTCAGAAAAAGTGAAACGGCAAACTTCAGCAGCAGCCTTTTATCCGTTTCAAACAAACGTTTTATCAAAACCGTACCTCCGTTACTTTTTCTTTCTCATATTCTCAAGGATTATCTTGAAACTCTCACCGAACGACGGATTCCCGCCGTTTGGCTGTTCGGGACGCGCGACAAGCTCCTCTTCGGTCTGTTCCAAGTCCAGGATTTTCTCGGTGTGATTGGAAGTCACTCCCAACACCATACACTTCCCGCATACACTCACCAAAAGCAGCATCTTATCCGGACCCAGGTTGATTCGCTCCAGAATGCGCATATTATGACTGTCCGACATTGATATGCGGCGGTTCAGTTTTTTCATCAGCCAGAAAATCACGAACACCAGCGCCAACACGCCAATAAGCGCCATTATCATCTGAAAATATTCCAAAACAGCGCCTCCCAATATTGTGATTAATTGCCTGATTCAACCATTCAAACCGCATAATACACCAAAAGGCGGGTGATTTTCCCGCCAATGGAATATGCAGTAAATCAGCCGAGTACCTTTTTAACAGTCTGGAGAATTCTGTCTGCCTTAAAGGGCTTTACAATGAAGTCCATCGCGCCGAGCTTGATTGCCTCGACAACCATTGCTTCCTGACCCATCGCCGAGCACATTACGACCTTAGCCATCGGGTCGCCCGCCTTGATGTCCTTAAGCGCGTCAATGCCTGTCTTGTTAGGCATCGTGATATCCATAATCACGAGGTCGGGCTTTTCTGCCGCGTAAACCTCGCACGCGATAGCTCCGTCTGCAGCTTCAAGGATATTTGTATAGCCGTTCTTTGTCAGCGTATCCTTGATAAGCATTCTCATGAAAGCCGCGTCATCTACCAGTAAAATCTTCTTGTCCATTATCTCTTCTCCTTATTTAGTTTGCAAATTGTTCTCTGTTCAACCGTCAAAAATATGAGGCGTAATTACTTGCCCAAGCTGTCCATAAACTTAGACTTGACAATCTCTGTAATTCTCACAGCAAAATTGTCGTCAATAACCACCACATCGCCGCGCGCAATAAGGTTTCCATTCACCACAATGTCAACGGGCGCGCCCGCTTGACGTTCAAGCTCGATTATCGTGCCCTGTGTGAACTCAAGAATATCCTTCACCTTGCGGCGCGCCGTACCGATTTCCACGGATATTTCCAACGGAACGCCCATCAAGAGCTTCAGATTGTCCTTCTGGTCTGCGGGAATCCCGAAGTCCATCGCGTCAAACTGGTGCAGCTGCGCGTTCTGAACATTTACGGGAGGCGGAGGTGGCGGCGGATACGCGCCATACGCCATATACTGGTTCGGATACCCATATCCTCCCGCCGGAGGCATCTGATACATCTGCGACATATCGCCTTGGGGCATCTGCGGCATCTGAGGCATCTGCGCCGCTTGGGGAGCCGCAGGCGCTGCGGGTGCTGCCTGAGGAGCCGCAGGAGCGGGAGCTTCCACTGCCGGAGCAGGCTCAGGCTCATCCTCCACATCAAACTTTTCAATCATCTTTCCGGAGAGGGTCTTTGCGAGCTGCAGCGACAGCACCGACATAAACTCACTCTCCATAACGCCGTCAACGGTAAGGTTAAA
The DNA here is from genome assembly GCA_014799385.1 of Oscillospiraceae bacterium. Classification (GTDB taxonomy): domain Bacteria; phylum Bacillota; class Clostridia; order Oscillospirales; family Ruminococcaceae; genus CAG-115. The sequence goes on along the minus strand of JAAVIC010000020.1, from coordinate 71,674 downwards.
CGTTACCGCAACGATGGTCTCATCGGGATCCATCTCGCACAGGTCGCCAAACCGTGCGTTCTCGATGATATAGGGCATTGGAACGGAAATATCAACTGTCATACCCAAAAGGTCTGACAGTGCCGTTGCCGAAGCACCCATCATCTGGTTCATAACCTCGCTCACCGCGCTGATGTTCAGTTCATCGAACTCAAAATCGGGGTCGATAACCAAAGGATTTCCCAACAACTGATTCAAAATCAATTGTACGTCATTCTGCTTCAAAACCATCATATTAAGTCCCGTAAGACCCTCTACATACACGATTTTAACGCAGATTGCAGGCTCCAGGTTATCGTAGTTTAAGTCCTGAACCTTTACAACATTGACCTTCGGAGTGGTAATCCATACTTTTGCGTTAAGCAGCTCTGAAACCGCTGTCGCCGCCGATCCCATACTGATGTTGAGGATCTCGCCGACAGCATCCATTTCATACGAGCTGAACTCAGCCAATTCGTCATTGCCGTTAGCCATTAGTACCTATACCTCAATTCTCTGTAAAATTTTCTATCATTATAGCTTTTTTATTGTTGTATGTACCAAGTTTTCCATCGCCCCATACTCTGTCTCCGACTTTGATGACGATGTTCTCGCTGATTTTCTTTTCCAGCGGAATCACATCATTTACTTGAAGCGTCAAAACCTCGTACAAATCAAGATTTATCATTCCAAGCACTGCCTTGATTTCAAGGTCAGTGGTGCTGATACCGGTCATAATGATGTCGCGGCGTTCCTGTTCGCGCGCGGCATCGGTCTTGCGGCGCTGTCCCGAATATCTCGGAATAAACTTGCCCATAATCTCATCAAGATTGATTGCGGGAATACATACCGAAATAATGGACTTTGAGCTGTTTATCTCAACCTCCAGTGCCACGATGATAACGGTATCCTCGTGACCGATGGTCTGCACCACTCTGGAGTTGGTTTCAATGCCAATTAAACGCGGCTCAAGGTCAATATGTGACAGCCACGGCTCTTTAAGCAGATCCGCAAAAGATTTCATGACGTCTGTCATAATAGTGATCTCAATCTCGGTGAAATCACGGTTCAATTCGGAAAACTCGCCCTTTCCGCCCAACAGACGGTCGATCATTGTATAGGTGATCGTATTGGAAACCTGAACGATTACGTCCGTTTCGCTGATTTCCTCATTCTTGATACCGAGGTCGACCATTCCCATTACAACATAATCGGGAAGCGCGTTGTTGAACTCGTTATAGCGCTGCTCCTCGATATTAATAAGGCTCACTCTGCTGTAAAGTCTCAGTTTGCCCGTGAGGTACGAGGACAGCAACCGTGCGTAGTTCTCGAAAATACTCTCAAGAATCTTGATCTGTTCCTTGGTGAACTTCTTAGGCGCACGGAAATCATATTCCTTAACCGCAGCCTCTTCGGTCTTGGTGACAACAGGCTCGGCACCCATCGCAACGCTTTTCAGCATTTCATCGATTTGAGCCTGCGTTAATACGTCAGCCACTTTTATTCCCCCCGACTTTTCGGTAGTTTATTCGGATTCTCCGCCGCCGTTACCCGACCCGCTTTCTGCGGACGGCGCGAAATCATCAATATTCATAATTCCCGGACCGATTATGCCAACGTTCGTGACATCATTGTCCTTAAACTTATTGTCGATAAACGCGATAATTTTGTCTGCGGAACCATCGGGCAGCGTGCCGATATCCACCGGCTTCTGATTATCCACATCAAACGGATTTGAGCCAAGTCCGAAGTCGTGCTCCAGAATATCCTGTATAACATCCTTATCGGTAAGGTCAAGCTCGTTTTTGAGCATCATAATCTCAACGCGGCGATTTTTCTGCTGACCCTCCAGCGTATCGTTTTCCGCAATCGGCTCGGAATACCCCGCGCCGCGTATGCGGTACTTGTTTTCGTCCAATGTAACATGATTTCTGTCGTTGAGGTAATTCGCAACCGACAAAGCACGCTCCGACGAGAGCCACCAGTCATTTATCACACTTTCGCGGATAAGACCGGTATACGACGTATGCCCGGAGATTGTCGCGGTACGGATACTCTCCTGAATCGCTTGGATTCCGGGAGAGATCCCGTCAAGAATCGCTCTGCCCTCGGGCTTGAGGATATAGCTGTTGCCGTCAAAGAACACGGAATCATCGAAACGAATTGTAATATGCGCCGCACCCTGTTCCACCGAAATGTTATCTGAGAGATTATTATCCTCGATATAATCCGAAAGGAACTGATACAGCTCCTCAAAGCTCTGAGGCATACTGCCCTCGCCGCCGAGGTTGGTAGTATTATCGGTAGTTCCGCCGCCGTTTTCCGCCGAAGGATCATATTCGCTCACATATGGATTCACATATTTTCCGCGCGACTGAAACGCCTGCAAAATATACTGCATCTTGGTTTCATCAAGATTCGAGCTTGCGAAAAGCAACACGAAGAACGTCAGCAGCAGCGTAACCATGTCCGCGTATGTATTCAACCACTCGCCGGAGTTGTCGGATTCCTGTTTTGGAGGCATTTTTGCCATATCGCACCGCTCCTTTCATATATCTTCCGTCCGCCGAACAGAATCAACGGACTATTATAATTCGCACTCTATAATATTATAACACAACTTTTTGAAAAAAGCAAATACTTTTTTTACTTTTTTTCGATTTTGGATATAATATTATGTATTTTTCACAAAAAATTCCGCAAAAATCACTTCTTATCGGCAGAATGTTGATTTTTCGGGAGCATAAACTCCAGTTTTTCCTGGATATACCGAGGATTTGAACCGCCGGCAATCGCAAGCACGCCCTCCTCAACAATCTGCATACACAAAAGCTCGTCATCGTGGCTGTTCTTCAATGCCATTCCGACAGGCGCAAACAATACGTTCGAGAACAAAGAGCCGTAGAACGTTGTGATAAGCGCCGTTGCCATACCGCCGGTAAGGTTCGACATACCGTTGGGGTCGTTCAAATCCAGACCGCCAAGCATGTTGATAAGTCCGATAAGCGTACCCAACATTCCGAACGCGGGGAATATCGAAACGCCCTTCTCAAAGAACGCTCTGCCCTGCTCATGACGCTCGCACATAAACATAATCGTATCATCAAGCATCCCACGAACCTTTTCGGGGTCGTTCGCATCTACAATCAGCATAAGGCTCGACTTCATAAACGGGTCGCTGCTCTGGTTTGCGCTCTCTTCGAGAGCAAGCAGTCCGCGCGTTCTCGCAACCTGCGCATAGTCGACAATCTGGCTTATGTATTTGGTCGGGTCGAACTTCTTCGGCTTGATTGCAAGCATCAACCGCTTGGGAACCTGCTTGAGGTAAGACATCGGGAATGACGCAATAAGACATCCGATCGTACCGCCCACGGTGATCGCCAAGGACTGGACTTCTATAAAGAGCATTGCGTTATCGAAAACCAAGCCCTTTTCCATGTCGAAAACAATACCAAAAACTACCAGCGCGAATGAGAGAACCCATCCGATAATCAGTGATAAATTCAAAACATATCCCTCACTTCTGTGTTTTTTAAGCTAGATTCGGGGTTCTGCCCCATTATGTTAAAGGCTCGCTGTCATTACGCGGTCGAAACCGCGCTCTGCGCCGCTGCCTGATATTTTCGCGAATTTTTTCTTGAAGCTCCGCCATACTCTCACGGACAATGTAGCTGTGCCCGTTTTCCAGCACGATTACCGTGTCGGGGGTTTCGTTTACCGTTTCGATCAAATCATCATTGAGCATAAAGGTCGTGCCGTCAAGCTTTGTTAAAATTACCATACTTACCTCAAAAAATCACCCAATCGCCGCGGAACCGCAGTCCCGCGGCTGGGTTATATTTATTAGTATAACAAATTATCTCTTAAGAGATAACAGCTCCTCGATCATTGTATCGGAAACTGTAATTACACGTGAGTTTGCCTGATAACCTCTCTGGGTGGTGATCATATTCGTAAACTCGTCCGCGAGGTCTACGTTGGACATTTCCAACGCGCCGGAAACAACTTCGCCCGCACCCTCTGTACCGGGAACATTGAGCTTCACAGGTCCGGAAGCAACTGTTTCCTTGAACATCGTGCCGCCTACCTTTTGAAGACCGTTGTTGTTGTCAAATGTTGCCAGATCGATTCTGCCGATTTCGATGTAACCGTGAATCGCGTGCTTGGCGATGATTCTGCCGTCCGCCTGAATGGTGAAGTCGGTGACGTTGCCCCAAGACTGCTCACTGCCCGTGCGTCCGTTTTCGAGGGCGAATGTGCCGAGCTTCTTTGCGGTCTCGGTGTAGAACGAGTCCTTGCCTTCTGCGGGTCTTACCGCGGGGTAGTCGCCGAAGAACGCCGAGCGCGCACCGGGATTCCAGACATCGGCAGCATCCTTTGTCGGTACACCAGTAACATTACCGTTAGCGTCTCTGGTCGCGTATGTACCATCATATCCATCGCCGTACTCCAGACCGCTTATCTGATTGAACTTGAGAATTTTCTTTTCAACGCCGCGCGCCGCTGCCTTAATCGCCTCGTTTACATCGGCAATCGTGGTGTTGTCGCAAATTATAATGTTCAGGTTGTTTTCGTCCCATGCCGCATTGGTCTTGTCATAGCCGCCGACATATGAGAAAGTTACCTTGTAGTTGTTTGCGTATTCGCCCTCAACCATTGCCTCAAGCTCGAACGCGCCGTCACTGCTGTCTACTACACCGATAAGATCCTGCGCAGGCTGACCGCCAATCGCTGAAAGCACCTTTGCTCTATTCGAACCGGAGGGCATTACAAATCCCGTAACCTTCAGCTCGGGAGCTTCCGAGTTTTCTTTAAGGTGCGCCTTGATTGCGTTGGTGATGTCCGCCGATACGGTATCATCATATACGGTAATTGTCCATGTGCCGGGGTTACCGTTTGTTCCCGCTGTATATTCCGCCTTTGCCGCGTTTGAATCTGCGGGGGCATTGCCGGCAGTATAATTGATTTTAACAGTGTCTTTATTTGTGGGATCCTCAACCGAGAAGCCGACATATGCGTGCTTTGCAACAGTACCATTGGCAGCCGGAATTGTTCCGTCATCATTATACGATACGTGGAACTGCGTGCTTGCGGTGGTGGTGGAGAACCGCATTCCCGAAACCTCGTTGTGCGCGGTAAGAGCCTCTGTATCGTTGGGAACAGACTCAAAGCTGAAGTTCAACTGAACTTCATCGGGCAACGAAACACCGCCCGCTTTAAGAGCCAGCGCAATCGCGTCCTCGAAGTCCTGCTGAGAATTGTACTGCTCATCGCGGTTGAAGAATATAGTCAGAATGCTGTCCGAGAAGGACGCAAACGGATAGGTGCTGTCCACGAAGGAAACCGTCATATCCGTGTAGTTGGACGGTGCTGTAACCGACAGGGTAACGTTTGTGCCGTTTACCATCTTGGTAGCCGAAGAGGTGTTCGCGTTCGTATCCGGAATTACCGCGCGGATGATCTCCGTACCGGGCTGCTGACCCTCGGAGTTTCCGTTTACACCGAGAACGTGATAACCGTCGGCATTTACGAGGTATCCGTAATCGTCAAAGTGGAAGTTGCCCTGACGAGTGTAGTAAATGTTGCCCGAGCCGTCCATTACCTGGAAAAAGCCGTTGCCGTTGATTGCCAGATCCTCGACCTTATCGGACGAAGTGTAACCTGACTGAGACATATTCGCCTCAACCGCGTTTACCTGAACGCCGTAACCAACCATTCTGGGGTTTACGCCGCCCAATGTGGAAGTTGCGCCCGAGGGGCTTCTCTTGGTCTGATAGAACGAATCCTTGAAAGTAACTACATCGGTCTTGTAACCAACGGTATTTACGTTAGCTACGTTGTTACCGATAACGTCCATTCTCTGCTGGTGGGCTTTCATACCCGAAACACCTGTATAAAGTGATTTAACCATTTAATTGACCTCCATTTAATTTGTGATTCCCCGTGTGGAGAGCCTCATTCGCAGACTCTCCGTGAATTCCCGAAGGTCCGTTCACATGATTACGGTGGAATCTATGTTCGTGAAAATATTGCCTTTCAATTCCTCTTGCGGAATTGTCGTAATAACCTTGTTGTTCTTTACGCTCACGACAAACGCGTTCTGCCCCACAAGCACCAGCGTTTCATTGCTGCCCTTGTCTGCGGCGATTTCAACGCCTTTGTTCAGTCTGTCCAGCGTATCTCCCTCGGTGATGTCTATGCTGCGTTCCGAAAGCCGCTGCATTGCGTGCTTTGAGAACTCCACGCCTTGTTTTCCGTCCAGCTTCTCGGCAAGCGCCTCGGCGAAGCTGCCGTTTTCCTCGGTCGGTGTGTTTACCGTGACATTCCCGGTTGTGATGTTGGCAACGCCGAGCTGACCGCGAAGCGCAAGATACTCGCTAATCAGCATAATAAGCCTCCTTGCTTATATCAAGCCTGTGATTCAACCAAATCCTCCACAACGTCATCTCCGCCGTCATCGGGAGTTGTGTTGTCCGTGCTGCCCGTATTTTCGGTGTCGGTAGTTGTGTTGTCAGAATTTTCGGTGCTTCCGTCATTGGGAGTCTGCGGAACTTCCACTACGTATTTTACGGTAACTTCGGTGATATCCTCAATGGGGAAGTTTCCGTTTCCTACCGTCTTTCCGTCCTTGTCAATCAAAACTGCGGTGATTTTGCCGTCCTTGACCTTGATGGAATCTATCCAACCCTGCGATGTGCTGTCGCCGTTCTTAACGGTAACATACATTCCCACCAGTGACGCCGCTTTCGCAATGCTGTCGCCGAGCGGTGAATTTGTAACCGTGTCGGTCTTGTCGCCGGAGTCGGTTTTCTTGTCGTTGGAATCCAAAACCGATGTGATCTGCGACAGGCTGTATGTTTCGCCGTCAATCGTCAGCGTGTAGGTATTGTTCTTACCCATAACGACCTTCTCAACAACGCCCGTTTTGATAACCGCTTTTTTGCCTTCCATCTTGGTGGCGGTGACGGTCTTTCCCGCAAGCGACGACGCGTAATTCGCCATTGAGTACTTGCTGGAATCCTGCATATACTGCATTGACGAGAATGTAGCAAGCTGCGAGATGAACTCGGTGTTGGATGTAGGCTCCAACGGGTCTTGGTTGGACATTTCCGCAACAAGCAGCTTCAGGAACGTTTCTTGGTTTACAAGTTCCTTGTTTGAGTCAACAAATTTGTCCTTGTACTTCTCATAGTTGGCTTGGATCTGATCCGCGCCGGATAAATATGTGCCATTAACCGAATCAGCCATTTTCTTCCTCCTTTCTTACATTGCCGCGATAATTTCCGCAAATGACTTATCCTCGGAATTTTCCTCTGCCTGCGTATCATCCTCGCGGTAATACGGGTTTTTGCTGCTGCCGTTGTAATCTTGGGCTGTGGTTTCCTGTTGGCTCTCCGAGACTGTTTGCCAGCTCTCCAACTGGATTCCGTTGGAACGCAGATTGTTCTGCATAAGCTCGCTGTTTCGTTCGAGAATGCGCTGTGTGTTGGCATTCTCCGCCGCGATAGTAACCGAAACCGCACCGTCCGCCGCCTTAGTGAGCTTTACGGTGATTTTGCCCAGCTCTTCGGGGTTCAGCGTGATGCTGTACTCGGTGTCCGCCTTGTTTTCGGAAACCGCCTTGGTGACGACTTCCATCGCCTGCCTTACAACTTCGCTCGGCTTAACGGAGATTTCGCTTCCGTCCTCGCGCGTGAACACCACGGGACTATCCGCCATCAGCGGATTTGCCGCTTGAACGGGCTTAGCCTCGTCCTTGGGAGCTTCGATTTCAAACTCCTTGGGCGCGGACTTCGCCGCCTTTGCGTTACGGAGCATTTCCAACTCCTCGGCGAGCTTCTTTGCGCGGTCGTCAAGACTCTGCGCATTGGAGCTTGGCTTTACAGCTTGCTCTGTTACGGTCTTAACCTCGGACTGCTCCTCGGATTCGATTACCCTGGTCTGCTCGATTTCACCGTTCTTAACGGCTTTCTCCAGAATGGTCTGCGTTTCGGCTGAGAACGTTTCCTCAACAACCGCCGTTTTCGCGCTCTCACTCGGAACAAACAAGTCCGCATTCACGGATTGCTCCGCCTGCTCCTGACCCTCTGACGCCGTTTCAACCATTCGGTCGATGATTTCGGCGATAAAACCTTCGCCATATGTCGGCTGCTCCAAATCCGCCGCAATCGGCAAACCATTGCTCAGCGACTCCATCAGCTCGGATATTTCGCCCACAGCTTCCGTTTTTTCGGTTTCGCCCGCGCGGATACGGTTCAGAATCAGGAGTATATCCATCTCCATACCGTCAATCAACTGCGCAAGTTGCTCCTGGGCATTCGCCGCCTCTGCGGGATTGAACACATTGGACTTCATCTTTTCGCCGAGATTCTCGAACTTCTCGTCCTCATCGTCCTTATCGCGCTTTGCAAGCCGCTTTGCAATCGCAAGCATCAGCAAAAACCTCGGCGTAATGCGCTCTGCGGGAATGTCCTTGATGTCCACTTCGCCCTTGACAACCTTCATTGCAAGCTCCAGATCGTCCAATTGGCTGAAGTCCACATAATCGGACGTTTCAACGGTTTCCGCGGTTTCAACCCGCGTAATCTTCGCCACGCCGCCGACCTCGTTCAGAATCCGCATAAAGTGATTCTCTTGCATATCCGCCTGTTCAACGCGCTGCGGAAGAGCCGCGTCGCTGATCATAAAGTCCGAGCGGTAATTGCCCGTGCTGCCCATATTCATTGGTACTGTCATTTACACACCTCCTTTATATTGTAATGTATATATCAAGGCGTTTTACTGCCGAGATACCGTAATTATTCGCCGCTTGCCGCACGAACGGACTGGGAGCTTACAAACTCCTCGATGAACAGCTCGTTTTCCTTGTTTGCGGCATTTTTGTACTCCTCAAGCTGTTTTTCTTCGAGCTTTTCAAGCGTTTTGACTTCCTTTGTTGCCTCAACGACAACCGATAACTGCTCCTCGATTTCGCGCTGCTTTTCGATTGCCTGCTGTTCGCGCGCGTGAATCTCCTGTTGGAGCGTGACTATATACCGCTTGCGCATGGCGATGTCCGAGGCGGTCGAGCCTAATCGGTACACTCTGTCAAGCTGCTCGCTCTGCTCGGTGACTTTAACCACCAACAGCTCGCGCGACTCCTCAATTTGCCGCTTTTCCGCCTGAAGCGCCGACAGAATGTTCTTCTGCCTGTCAAGCTCCTGTTGACGGAAATCCATCAGCTTTTGCAGTGAGAATTGGAATTTCTTCAACTCTTATCCCTCTTATCTTAAAGCAACACCGCGCGCCAAATCACGCGCCCTTTTTATCACTGACCGACTCAATCAGGCGGCGCACCGTTTCGTCAAAGCTCACGCTTTCGTTAACCGCCTGCATAAGGAAGCCGTTTATTGCGTCAATCTTGTTTATCGCCTCATCCAGCGCGGGATTTGTGCCGTGCTTGTACGCGCCTATGGAAATCAGGTCGAAATTCTGCTCATACAGCGACATCAGATTTCGCAGCTGACCCGCCGCCTTTTTGTGCTCGGGAGTGGCGATCTCGCTCATAAGTCGCGATACGCTTGGGAGTATGTCAATCGCGGGATAGTGGTTCTGCGCCGCGATTTTACGCGATAGAATTATGTGCCCGTCAATGATACCGCGAACGGTATCGGCAATCGGCTCGTTAGTGTCATCACCCTCAACAAGCACCGTGTAGATGCCCGTAATCGAGCCTTGCGGGAAATTCCCCGCTCGTTCGAGCAGCTTCGGAAGCGCGCTGTAAATGGACGGAGTGTAACCGCGCGCTATCGGCGGCTCGCCCGTGGAAAGTCCCACCTCGCGCAGTGCCATCGCGTAACGCGTCAAGCTGTCCATCATCAGCAGCACATCGTTGCCCTGCCGCATAAAGTATTCGGCAATCGCAGTTGCGGTAAGCGGACACTTCGAGCGCATCATCGCTGGCTGGTCGGAAGTGGCAACCACCAACACCGACCGCGCCATACCCTCCTCGCCGAGGTCGCGCTCGATAAACTCTCGCACCTCACGTCCACGTTCGCCTACAAGCGCGATAACGTTGACGTCCGCCTTGACTTTTCGGGCTATCATACCCATCAACGTGGATTTTCCGACGCCCGAACCCGCGAAAATGCCCATTCTTTGTCCTTTGCCCATGGTGAGCATTCCGTCAATCGCCTTAACTCCGAGTTGGATCGTTTCGTGTATCGGCGGTCGCGTGAACGGATTCACGGGAATACCCGTTATGGAAACCTCGTCAACGTAGTCCACGGGCGGACCACCGTCCAACGGATTGCCCGTTGCGTCAATAATGCGTCCCACCAAACCCGGACCAACCCGAACATTCAGCTTGTCGCCGGTGTTGTCGACAATGCTTCCCGGGCCGATACCCTCAATTTCGGTGTACGGCATCAACAGGATATTACTCTTGTTGAAGCCCACCACCTCGGCGCAAATGTAACTTTGCATATCCTTTGAAAAGATTCGGCAAACATCGCCGATATTGCACTGCGGACCGCTTGCCTCAATGGTCATTCCGACAATCTTTTCAATTCTGCCCATATAGCGAAACAAGTCGCTGCCCTTTATATCGTCACGGAAACCGGCAAAATTTAACATATCCGATTGCCCTCCCGTTTGATAACTTAATCTTCTCCCGATTTCTCGGGTTCTTCCGCCGGCTCTTCGCCTGCGGACTTCTTTCTGCGGCGCGTTTTCGGCTCGGGTGATTTGAACTTCCCGTCACCCAGTTCGCGAATCATTTTAAGCTGTGTGTTGATACCCGCATCGATAATTTCTTCGCCGTTGTCGACAATCACCGTTCCCGGCGCGGCATCGGCAACCAGCTCCACCTCAACGTGCGGAATGCCGCCGCAAAGCTCGCTCAGATACTCGTGATCACCCGCAAGCTCGGTTGTTGCGCCGTTTTCGTCCAATGTAATGCGGATAAGCTGCGCGTTGCGGAACTCCTTCGCCGCCTTTTTGATGAGCTTTTTCGCCGCCGTGCCGTCCTTTACGGACATCGAACCCAACGTTACCTTGTTGGCGATTTCCATTGCGGTCTCGTAGATTTCCTTCTCGTAGCTTGCGAATAACTCCGCTTTCTCGGAATTGATTCGCTCCGCGAACGTCCTTGCCTCGTCCAGAACATCCTGACCCTGCGCCAGCAGAGCCGCCACAGCGTCCTTTTTGCCCTGTTCAAAGCCCTCGGCGCGCGCCTTTATGAACATTCCCTCGCGGTTGGTTTCGGCATCTTTCACGATTTCCGCCGCCTCATTTTGTGCGTTCTGCACAAGATTTTCAGCACGTCTCTTCGCCTCGAGAATGACTTCTTTGCCTTGCTCGATGTACTGCTCCTTCAACGCGGCAAGCTGCTTTTCAAGCTCCTCGGCGCGCCGCTCCCGGAGAATCAGCTCCGTTTCGCGCTGCGCAAGGATCTCCTCCACCGAAAAACGCGGCTGAATCTCCTCGACAGTTTCTTCCTCAACGGGTTCGGGAATCTCCTCTTTGGTCGGCTCAACAGGCACTTCCTCGGGAATATTCGTTTTCGCAAAGCTGACGGTATTCTGAATATCCACTCCACCGCCATACCGCACGGAGCCGTATTTCAATACTCCCAAAAATATCCCTCCGAATCACGGTAAATTTAAGCAATGATCTCGTCACTTCCGCCGCGGGAAATGGTAATCGTTCCCTCTTGTTCAAGCCGTCTGATAATGCCGACAATACGCTGCTGCGCTTCCTCGACATCACGCATACGCACATTGTGCAGATACTCGATATCTGCCTGAAGATTTTCTCTTGCACGCGAGGAAACGTTCGCGAAAATGCACTCCGCAACCTCTTGTGTCGAGCCTTTGATTGCAACCGCCAGATCCTTGGAATCCACCTGCTTGACAAATTCCTGGATCGCCACGGAATCGAGACTGACAATATCCTCGAACACGAACATCTTCTGCTTGATGAGGTCTGCCAGCTTCTGGTCGCGCACCGACAGCTCGTCGAATATGTATTTCTCCGTTGCGCGGTCTACATTGTTCATAATCTCCGCAACATATGCAACGCCGCCGACCTCCATAGAATCGGAGCTTGCAAGTGTCGCGAACTTCTTCTCCAACGAACCCTCGATGGCCTTAACTACCTCTGGCGAAGCACGGTCCATATTCGCAATTCTCTCAACGACCTCCACGCGCTTCTCCTTGGGCAGCTCAGACAGAATCGCCGATGCCTGGTCGGTTCGCGCGTATGACAAAATCAGCGCGATGGTCTGCGGGTGCTCGTTCTGAACAATTGCCAGCAGGTTTTTGTAGTCCGCCTTGCGCACAAAGTCGAAAGACTTGGTTTCAAGCTGCTTGGTTATGCGGTTAAGCAGCATATCTGCCGCTTCCTTGCCGAACGCTTTTTCCAAAACGTTCCGTGCGTAATCCAAACCGCCCTCGGCAACCACTTTCTGCGTCAAACACATCTCATAGAACTCGTTGAGAGTTTCCTCAACGACTTCCATCGGGTGATATTCCATACGCGCAAGCTCTACGGAAATCGCCTCAACCTCTTCATCGGAAAGGTGCTTATATATCGCGGAAGCGTTCTCCGCGCCCATTGAAGCGAGTACAATCGCGCTTTTTTGTGCGGCTGTAATCTCGCCATCGCCTTTTTGGTTATTTGCAGGCATTTTAATCCCTCCTCAGTTTACGCGTTAGCTTTCGTCCCTCAACATATTTTTAATAATAGACGCTACAATATCGGGACTGGATCGCGCAAATTCGGCAATCTCCCGCTTGAGGATCGTTTCGCGGGAATCCTTGCCCGCCTCCTCGGTAAGGGAAGCGATGTTGAAGTCGATCTCTTCGGGAGCCTCGTGCTCCATACCAAAACCTCCATTGATATCCTCTGCGGCTGACTGAGCGGCAATAAGCGCCTGCTCCTGTCTGCGGCGGATTTTCTTTTTACGGCTGTGACCCATACACAGCGAAACGATTAACAACGCAATAAGGACAACGCCCAACACAATAACCAAGAACAATAGCATATTGCGATAAGGATCCACAGGCTGCGTAAAGATTCCGGTGTTGGAGGACGTTCCGGGAGCGGACGGCAGCGCAAACGGCGTTGCCATAACCGATACGGAAGTCGCCGCAACAGCATTCATAACTACCGTCTCAATTGCCTCTCGCTGTGCCTCGGTGATTGAGTTGGCGTCCACCGCGACTCCCACAGTCAGCCTTTCGATCTCATAGCCGTCTTTCTCAATTTTGGTCTTGATATTGGAAACGTCATACTGTTTCTGATCCTTATTATAATAGTATGCCTGACCATCCTCAAGACCGTCCAGCGTGGGATATTCGGGCGATTGGTCGCCGTTGGTGGTTACACCGGGGATTCCGCCGGTATTTCCGAGGGAGTTGTACCAGTTCACCTTATCCTCTTGTTCGAGAACGCCGTGGTCTGTACCCTCCACGGGATAATATTGAATCTCCTCAACCGTTTTGGCATCGTAATTGAGCCACGCGCCAACGCTTATGGAATACCCTTTTGCACCGTAAATCGGTTCGAGGAATGATTTCAGATCCTGCATCAGCAAATCACGCATCAGACGCTGGAACTCCCAACGCTTTTTCGCAATCGGCACACCGGATTTATCAGTGCCCAATGCTTCCTCTTCCTCCTTGGAAATCCACTCATAGGGACGTCCTTGAGTATCGACTACAGAAATATTGTCATATGTAAGTCCTTCAACCGCGTTGGAAACGGTCGCGAAAATCGCGCGAACCTGCTCGTTTGTAAGCTCCTCGTCCTCGCGCAGCGTCAGCGTAATCGAACATCTGGGAACTTCTTCCTTTTGAGTGATTACATAATCGCGCGTTTCGGGAACATCCAACAGTACAGTCGCTTCCCTTACGGGCTTCAGCTTCGCCAAGGTAACCGCGATGTTGTGTTCGCGCTGCTGACGCATAACCTCGCGTTTATCCTTATCGGTGGACCATAGGTCAAGTCCGTCATTCCAGATGGAGTAGTCTCCCGAGCTTTTCGGATAGCCCTGCACGGCAAGCTCCATACGCAGATAATCCGCCTGATTGGACGGAACGATGATCTCCCCGCCCTTGACGGTGACATCATTTACGCCCATCTCCTGGATTTTCCCGGAAATCTCGCCCGCTTCCGCCGCGGTAAGTCCCGAGTACAACACCACATCGCTGGTGTGGTTCAGCAGATTCGCCAGAATGATGATGATTGCGATAAGCGCGATGGGAATCGCGATAATCAAAATCTTCACCGCCTTGGAAAATCCCGTCCACTTGTCCTTGACAACGGTGGTAACCTTTTTTATTCTTTCATTCATTAAGTAATAAGCCTCCTAAACAGCCTTGACGGCGCAATCCACAAAGCCGCTTAAATTTGCATATTTATAATAGAGTTGTATGTGCTGAGCACCTCGTTCTTCACGGTAACCAGCGTATCCACGGCGATTCCCGCCTTGTTGATATGCGCCTGAATGGTCGCCAAATCGTCAACGTTGCCGAGCATAATGTCGATCGTATCGCGGTCAACCTGCTCGTTGGTTTCAACAGCGTTGGTGATCAAGCCCTTGAAAATGTCCAGAAATGAGATGTTCTGCGGGTCGGCGATAACGGTTTTTCCATCATCCGCCCCCATTGGCAGCATTTTCTGCATTCTTTCCATTTTTTCCATACGCTCAAGCGGCGTAAGAACTCCCACTGATTCGATAGGATAAATAGAAGCCATTAAATTTGTCCTCCGGTATTATATATAATGTATTACCCGCCGCTATTGGCGGAAGCTGTTATTTTCCGATATTCAGCGACGCCTGAATGATCCCTTGCATCGCCTCGAACACCGATTTGTTTACCTCGAAGGCTCTCTGCGCCTCCATTGCGTCCATCTCCTCGATTGCCTTGTCGACATTCGATTCGTAAACGTAGCCGTACTCGTCCGCAAGCGGATTGTTCGGGCTGTACACAGGCTCCGGGGGGGTTGGGTCGTCAACCACGCGAACCACCTGAACGCCCTTCAAATCAATGTAATCATACACATTGTTGGTAAACTGAAGCGGGTCGAAGTCATCCGATGTGATCTTCCGCGCCAACAGCTTATTAAACGACTTATCCTCCGCGAACACCACCATCTGGCGCTTATATGCGTCCTCGGGTCTGGTCGCGTATGTATTCGCCAGCGCAATGTTCTGCGAAGCAATGTCAAACCTAAGACGCTGAGCTGTCATTCCCGAAAGCGGGATATTTAGCGAGCTTAAAAATGCCATATTTTACCTCCATCACTTGGTGACGATCGCGCTGCGCATACGCGAGAAGTTGCCATTCATCTGATTGATCAGCGCGTCAATCTGATACGCCACGCGTGTGTACTCCGCTTGCTGAACATCATTGTCAACATTGTTGCGGTCGCCCTGGTCGCTTGTCGCGGTATCGATAACCAACCTTTGAGCAAGGTTAAGTTCCTTTTTAACAGTGCCGTTCGCACGCAGCTTATCCTTGAGGATACCGCCGAACTCCAGATATTTACAGTTGTAATTCGGAGTATCCTGATTGATGATGTTCTGAGAAATAACCTGTTGCTTCTGCCACAGAACAGCAAGTCCCTGCTCGCAGATTCTGAACGCGGTGGTGTCGAAGAGTGCCATTGTACATACCTCACTTCTTAAACTCTTGTATCCATACTCTTGAATTTTGTATCCATACCACTATAGGCATAACTCGCCCATAGCAAATTATCTCACTATTTATTATACACTATAATTCTTAAAATTTCAAGCCTTTGGGACAAATTTTTTCTCTTATTTAATAAGCATATGTTTCCGAAACAGGGAAATTGTGGGAATTTTTATGTAAAAAAACGCTTTTTTAAGCCCTTTTTTGACATCATTGTGCATAATCAATAAATCAAGAGCAAAAATTTCGTCGAAATCACCAATAGCGTCCAAAATAATGGATTTTTTGAAAAATCCCTTGACAAAAACAAATTTCTGTGATAAAATATAATAGCAATTAAATATGCCCTTAAAAACCAATGAAGCAGAGATAAAGATATTTGTGCACTCACAGAGAGCGGACGGTGCTGGGAATGCCGCAGAACGCAGAGTATCAAATGGACTGCCGAGGGCGCGGTCAAAGAGATTCTTACGGCATATTCGTGTTTTGGCGCGGATTCGCCGAATCGGAATTTCGAGTATTCCGTGACGTGTGCGAGCGTTAATCGCGGGGATATGTTTGTATCCGATGAGTGCGCGGTTTTCCGCGAAATAAGGTGGCAACGCGGTGAGTTTTCTCCGTCCTTATGACAGAATTATTCTGTTTTGGGGCGGTTTTTTTGTGCATTTTTACTAAAAGGAGGCAGATTATGCTTACACCAACACTTGAGGAGGCGCAAAAGCTCTCCGAATACGGCGTAATTCCAATCAAACGCGAAATTTTCGCCGACATCAAAACCCCGATCGAGGTTCTGAAAATCCTACGCGGTGTCAGCCGCCACGTGTACATTCTCGAATCGGTCGAGGATCGTGAAAAATGGGGACGCTACACATTTCTCGGCTATAACCCCGCGTTGGAAATCTCCTGCCTTAACGGCGAGCTTACAGTCAAGAATATTCAAACCGGCGAGGTTACGCGCCAAAATACCGCCCACCCCGCGAACTACATCAGTGATTTAATGCGCGAATACACCTCTCCGAAACTAAAGGGATTCCCGAGTTTTACGGGCGGTCTGGTGGGCTATTTCGGCTATGACTACATCAAGTACAACGAGCCGCGGCTGAAATTGGACGCTCCCGATGAAGAAAACTTCAAAGATGTGGACTTGATGTTGTTTGACAAGGTAATCGCATTTGATAATGTTCAACAAAAAATTATCCTGATTACTAACATTTCCACCAAAAATATTGTTGAAGAATACAAAAAAGCGGAGTGGGATTTGGACGAAATGACGAACCTAATTCGTCACGGAAAACCCGCCGAAATCCCGCCCGCGAAACTAAAAAGCGAGTTCCGCCCGTTGTTCACCAAAGAGCGTTTCTGCGAAATGGTAGAACGCGCAAAGCATTATATTTTCGAGGGCGATATCTTTCAGGTTGTACTGTCAAACCGCTTGGACGCTGACTTTGAGGGCAGTTTGCTGGACGTTTACCGCGTGCTGAGAACCACCAATCCATCGCCGTATATGTTCTACTTTTCGAGCGATGATATGGAAGTCGCGGGAGCGTCTCCCGAAACGCTTGTAAAACTGGAGGACGGTATTCTGCACACTTTCCCGATTGCGGGTTCACGCCCGCGCGGACGCAATGAAGCCGAGGACGCGAAATTCGAGGCTGAACTGCATACGGACGAAAAGGAGCTTTCCGAACACAATATGTTGGTGGATCTGGGTCGGAACGACCTGGGCAGAATTTCCAAATTCGGCAGCGTTGAGGTCGAAAAATATATGCAGATTCTCAAATTCTCGCACATTATGCACATCTGCTCAACCGTGCGCGGCGAGATAAGAAGCGGTCTGACGGCACTTGACGCGGTTAATTCCGTATTGCCCGCCGGAACGTTGTCGGGCGCGCCGAAAATCCGCGCGTGCGAAATCATCAACGAGCTTGAACAGAACAAGCGCGGAATCTACGGCGGCGCGGTAGGCTACATCGGTTTTTCGGGCAGCCTTGACACTTGTATCGGAATACGGCTGTGCTATAAGAAAAATGGACGCGTTTTCGTGCGTTCGGGCGGCGGAATCGTTGCGGACAGCGTTCCCGAAACCGAATATATGGAGAGCGTCAACAAGGCTAAGGCGGTCGTGGTCGCGCTTGAAGCGGCGCAGAGGGAGGATTTATGATTCTGCTTATTGATAATTATGACAGTTTTTCATATAATTTGTTTCAATTAATTGGTGAAATTGACAAAAACATTAAGGTGGTTCGTAATGATGAGCTGACTCCCGAAGAGATTTTGGAGCTTGCTCCCGAGCATATCATCATCAGCCCGGGACCCGGAAAACCGTGTGACGCGGGCATTTGCGAGGATTTGATCCTAAAGGCTGCGGGGAAAATCCCGATTTTGGGCGTGTGTCTGGGTCATCAGGCAATCTGCGAGGTGTTCGGCGCGACTGTAACCTACGCGAAGCAGCTTATGCACGGCAAAAAATCGCCGATCAAATTCGATTCCGAAGCTGTGATTTTCCGCGGTTTGGACGGAGATTTCGATGTTGCGCGGTATCACTCTCTGGCGGCGGCAGACGATGGTTTCCCGAGTGAATTGCGTGTTACGGCGCGGACATATGACGGCGAAATTATGGCAGTGGAGCATGAAAAATTCCCGATTTTCGGGCTGCAATTTCACCCCGAAAGTATCCTCACACAGCACGGCAAAAAAATGATGCAAAACTTCCTCGAAATCGGGTGATTTTTTGGGTGTTTTTCGGGGGCAAAAATCCGCGAAAAAACACCTCAAAGAAATTGCCGAATTCAGCGTCAAAATCAGCTCGTTTTCTGGCACGTTGAAAACTCGAAATTTTGGCGAGGTTAAGCCATTTTGACGGTGTAGGATGCACTTTTTTCAAGCGCGATTTTCGGAGTGTTTTTTGGGTAGCTTTTATACGCAAAATTCGCGTGATTTTGACGGCAAAATCAACATAAAAAATCCACTTATTTTTTGGAGGTAATTTCAATGATCAAAGAGGCGATTTTCAAGGTCGCGAACGGCGAACATATGACCTATGATGAAGCGGCGACGGTTATGCGCGAGATTATGACAGGCGATACAACGTCCGCCCAGACCTCGGCATACCTCACCGCACTGCACATTAACGGCGAGAACATTGACGAGGTGAGCGCGTCCGCGTATGTTATGCGCGACTGCGCCGACCGCGTGACGTACAACGGCGATGTGATGGAGATTGTCGGCACCGGCGGTGACGGCGCGCAATCCATCAATGTTTCCACCATTTCGGGGATCGTCTGCGCGGCGGCTGGCGCGAAGGTTGCCAAGCACGGCAACCGCGCAGCGTCCTCGAAATGCGGCGCGGCGGACTGCCTGGAAGCACTCGGTGTGCGTATCTCCGTATCGCCCGAGGGCTGTGCGCGGCTGTTGGACGAGGTTGGTATGTGCTTTATGTTTGCGCAACGGTATCACACCGCGATGAAATATGTCGGTCCGGTTCGCAAGGAAATCGGAATCCCGACCGTGTTCAATATTCTCGGACCACTCACCAACCCGGCTCACGCGAATTTACAGTTACTGGGAGTATACAAAAAAGAGCTGCTGACGCCAATGGCGAAAACCCTCTCAAAGCTCGGTGTAAAGCGCGGAATGGCGGTTTTCGGTCAAGATGGTCTGGACGAGATCTCCGTTGGCGCGCCTACAAGCGTTGTGGAGTTTGAGGGCGAGAAATTCAACGAATATGAAATCACTCCCGAACAGTTTGGACTGCCGCGTCACGACATCTCGGAGCTGCGTGGCGGCGAACCCTCCGTCAACGCGGAACTGGCACGGAAAATCCTCTGCGGCGAAAGCGGCGCGGGGCGCGATTCCGTGCTGCTGAACGCGGGCGCAGCTCTGCATATTTATAAAGGTATCACGATTGATGAGGGCATAAAGCTCGCCGCCGAAACAATCGACAGCGGCGCGGCATTGAAAACTCTGGAGAAGCTCGTGACTATATCCAATCAACTTTAATAGGGAGGCAGGAAATCCAAAAAGTGTCAAAATTCTCGCAGAGAATTTTGACCGGTTCCCGAACGCTGGCGACACGAAGTCGCAAGGTGACCGCCCAAGCGCGGCACGGACGCCGCGCACAAAAGGCGGTCACACTGCGAAGCGAAGCGGAGCCTAAGCGTTTGGGAATTTTGGATTTTAATTTTAGATATGATATTAGACGAAATTGCGGAGAAAACTCGTGAGCGAATCACCGAACGGGAGCGTCAAATCCCGCTTGCTGAAATTCGCAGAACTGCCGAGAATATGCCGAGCAACGGTGATTTTCCGTTCAAGAAAGCGATTATGAACGATGATATTGCGTTCATCTGCGAGGTTAAAAAGGCAAGCCCCTCAAAGGGCATAATCGCCGAGGATTTCCCGTATCTGCAAATCGCGCGGGAGTATGAAAACGCGGGCGCGGCGGCGATTTCCTGTCTTACAGAGCCGTTTTGGTTCAAGGGCAGCGATGAGTATCTTCGCGAAATCACGCAAAACGTGAAAATTCCCGTACTGCGCAAGGACTTCACAATAAGTCCGTATATGATTTACGAGGCTAAAGCGTTGGGCGCGGCGGCGGTTCTGCTGATTTGCGCGATTCTGAACGAGGGTGAACTGCGCGAATATCTGGCTCTTGCGCATTCGCTGGGGCTGTCGGCTTTGGTAGAGGCGCACAACGAATCCGAGATTGAAACGGCGGTGAAAATCGGCGCGGAAATTATCGGCGTTAACAACCGAGATTTGCGGACGTTCTCGGTGGATACGGGCAATTCCGCGCATTTGCGGGAGCTTGTTCCGCGCGACAGAATTTTCGTATCCGAAAGCGGAATCCAATCCGCCGAGGACGTTCAAAAACTTCGCGAAATGGGCGCGAACGCGGTGCTGATCGGCGAAACGCTTATGCGCGCTCCCGATAAGAAAGCAAAGCTAAACGAACTGAGGGGTTAAAATGAGCGTTAAAATCAAGCTCTGCGGAATGTTCCGTGATGATGACATTGACTATGTGAACGAGGCTCTGCCAGACTACATCGGTTTTATCGTGATGTTCCCGAAAAGCCACCGCAATATCGACCTTGAAACGGCTCTGCAGCTGAAGAAACGATTGGATTCGCGTATCAGATCCGTGGCTGTTTCGGTGGACGCACCCGTGGAGCAATTCGCGGAGTTTGCGCGTTCGGGCGCGGCGGATCTGCTCCAGCTCCACGGAAGCGAGAACGCGGAATACATCGCGCGTCTGCGAACGCTGACGAATGCGCCGATAATCAAGGCGGTCAAAGTCACGGACTTTTCCGATATTAAGGCGGCTGAAACGCTTGACGCGGATTTTCTTCTCCTTGACAGCGGCACGGGCAGCGGCAAAACGTTCGACCACTCGGTGATTCAACGTGATAAAATCTTTAAACCGTTCTTTCTTGCGGGGGGACTTACTCCCGAAAATCTCGCGCAAGCCGCTCGTGAGGTTAATCCGTATGCTGTGGATTTGTCCAGCGGAATCGAAACGAACAAGCTCAAAGACCGCACAAAGATTTTGGCGGCGGTTAAAGCAATTCACGAATTGAGGGAACTAAAAGATGATTAAAACAAAAAACAAACAGAAATCCAAGCTGAAAATTGTGCTGATAATTGTCGCGGCGGCTTTGGTGCTGATTTTCACGGCGGGAATGATTGCCACTTCCACGTTGATGGGGAAAAATTTCCGGCGCGGAGATTATACGGACGCGCGATTCACCACCGAATACCACTACGAGCATTACAAGACGGATTACCCGCGCGAGGAGGTGGAGTTCCAATCGGGGAAAAACACACTTAAAGGCTTTATCTACGGCGCGGAGAATGACAAGGGACTGTTGGTGTTTGCGCACGGAATCGGCAGCGGTCACGAGCATTATATCAAGAATCTGATGTGGTTCGTGGACGAGGGTTGGCGCGTGTTCGCGTATGACGCGACGGGCAGCGGATACAGCGAGGGGGACGGAACACGCGGACTTTCTCAATCTGCGTTGGACTTGGACGCGGCTCTCACGTTCGTTGAAAACGATGAACTGCTCAATTCCCTGCCCGTGTGCCTGATGGGGCATAGTTGGGGAGGTTACGCTGTGACGGCGGTGCTGAACTTCGACCACAAAATCTCCGCTGTTGCAAGTATTTCGGGATACAATGAGCCGCTCGAAATGATTCTTGAGGAGGCTGAGGGTATGATGGGCGGATTCCGTTACGCGATGGTGCCGTTTATCTGGACTTACAACACCTCTCTCTTCGGGAAATATGCGGGAATGACGGCGGTTGACGGAATAAATAAGTCGGACGTTCCCGTGCTGATAATCCACGGAACGGATGATAAGAAAATCGGCTATGACAAGTCAAGCATCATCAGCGAGAAAGCGCGGATCACCAATCCCAATACGGAATATATCACGCTGAACGGAATAGCGCACAGCAATATGTTCTATACCGATGAGGCGCGGGAATACATAGACAAATTCAACGCAGACTATAAAAAACTAAGCGACAGCTACGGCGGCGAGATTCCCGATACGGAGCGTGAGAAAATCTACGCGGATTCCGACAGAGATTTAGTCAATGCTCCGAACGCGGAATTTCTCACACAAATTGAGAATTTCTTTGCGGAGAATATGTGAGGTGTAATATGGAGTGTAAAAACAAAACAACCTACCGGTTACTCGTGCAAATTCAAAACGCGAGTGTATAACACGAAACAACCTACCGGAGACTCATGCAAATCCGAAATGCGAGCGTTGCCGAACACCGAAGGTGTGAGGTAACGCTCAGCAAACGCAGATGAAATCCGCAAAGCGGATTTCATCTGCGTGGTTTCGGATTTGCCATTTTAGATAAGGAGAATGATATGGCAAACGGAAGATATGGCGATTTCGGCGGACAGTATATCCCCGAAACGCTGATGAACGAAATTCACAAGCTGGAGGAAGCGTATGAGCGTTTCTCCAAAGACCCCGAATTTATCGCGGAACTGGATAAGCTCAGCCGCGAATACGCGGGACGTCCTTCCCTGCTCTACTACGCGGAGAAGATGACAAAGGACCTCGGCGGCGCGAAGATTTATTTCAAGCGCGAGGACTTGAATCACACAGGTTCGCATAAAATCAACAACGTTCTCGGGCAGTGCCTGCTTGCGAAAAAGATGGGCAAAAAGCGCATTATCGCGGAAACGGGCGCTGGTCAGCACGGCGTTGCGGCGGCGACTGCGGCGGCTCTTATGGGTTTGGAATGTGAAATCTTTATGGGCAAAGAGGACACGGTAAGACAGGCTCTGAACGTCTATCGTATGGAGCTGCTCGGCGCAAAGGTAAACCCCGTAACCACCGGCACAATGACGCTTAAGGACGCGGTTAACGAGGCAATGCGCGACTGGACTACCCGCGTTGACGATACGTTGTATGTTCTCGGCTCGGTTATGGGTCCGCACCCGTTCCCGATGATTGTAAGAGATTTCCAGAGCGTGATTTCCAAGGAAGCGCGCGAACAGATTCTGGAGCTTGAAGGCAAGCTGCCGACTGCGGTTATGGCTTGCGTGGGCGGCGGCTCAAACGCTATGGGAATGTTCTACAATTTTATCAACGACAAGGAAGTTCGTCTTATCGGCTGCGAAGCTGCGGGGCGCGGAGTTGATACGGGTGAAACCGCCGCAACGATCGCTACGGGAACGCTCGGAATATTCCACGGAATGAAGAGCCTGTTTTGTCAGAACGAATACGGACAAATCGCGCCCGTCTATTCGATTTCGGCGGGGCTGGATTATCCCGGAATCGGTCCGGAACACGCGTACCTGCACGACATCGGACGCGCGGAGTATGTTCCCGTGACGGACGACGAGGCGGTGAACGCGTTTGAATACATCGCGAGAACCGAGGGTATCATCTGCGCGATAGAATCCGCGCACGCGGTGGCGCATATGATGAAAATCGCGCCGACTATGAGCAAGGACGATATAATCATCTGCTGCCTTTCGGGACGCGGAGATAAGGACGTTGCGGCAATTGCGCGGTATAGGGGGATTGATTTGCATGAGTAACAGAATTTCAACGGCATTCGAGAATAAAAAAGCGTTCATCGGCTTTCTGACGGCGGGTGACCCAACGTTTGACAGCTCGTTTGACAACATTATGGCTATGGTAAAGGGCGGCGCGGATTTAATCGAGATAGGCATTCCGTTCTCCGACCCGATTGCGGAGGGCCCCGTGATTCAGAACGCGGACGTTCGCGCGCTGAACGGCGGAATGACCACCGACCGCGCGTTTGAGCTTGCCGCAAAAGTCCGCGCCGAAACGGATATTCCGCTGGTGTTTATGACATATCTGAACCCCGTGTTTAAGTACGGGTATGACAGGTTTTTCGCGAAATGCGCCGAAATCGGCGTGGACGGGCTTATCTGCCCCGATATGCCGTTTGAGGAGAAATCCGAGGCGGATAAAATCGCGAAATCGCACGGGATTTCCATAATCTCGATGATAGCACCCACCTCAGAGGAGCGTATCAAATCCATAGCCGAAAGCGCGGAGGGATTCTTGTACATTGTAAGCTCGCTGGGAGTTACGGGAGTGCGCAGCGAGATCAAAACCGATTTGGCGAGCATTATGGAGAGCGTGAAAAAATACGCGAAAGTTCCTGCGGCAATCGGATTCGGAATCTCCACTCCAGAACAGGCGGCGAAAATGGCGGCGATTTCCGATGGCGCGATTGTCGGCTCGGCAATAGTGCGTATCATTGAAAAATACGGCGAAAACGTGGCAGACGAGATTTACAAATATGTAAAGTCGATGACGGACGCGGTGCATAACATTTAAGACAATGCCGCACAGCTATTGCTGTGCGGCAGGTTTTATTCAGTCTGCTCTTGATTTAATAACAAAAACTGTAGGCAACATCAATGCCTTTCTTCCGTAATCGCTGCCCGACGCGGCAGCTTTTTCTTTGTCGGTTTCCTCAACAAGCTTTTCAATGATAAAACCATTATCGGCTAAAGCGTTAATGTATGTACTCATCATACGATTGGACAGCACAAGCTCCTTATTTGTCAAATCGCCGCAATACCATTCTTCATCAAAATATGAGTTGACAAAAATAAATTTTCCGTCCTCAACCGATACACATTTATGGATTGGGTGCGACCAACCGAAAACAAGCTCACCGCCTTTTTTCAAATATGAGTGAATAAGCTTGAAGGTTTTATCCAAATCTGTTGACCAACCGATTCCGAAAACAGAATAAGCCAAATCGAAATAATCGGTTGGCAGCCCACATTCTTCTTCCATAGGGGAACAGATAAGGTTTGCGCTGACGCCTTGCTTTTCAAGAAAGCTCTCCGCGATTTCAAGCTGACTTTTGGATATATCCAGTCCCCACAACTCAACCGCGCCCAAATCCGCGGCATATTTCAATGAATGCCCATGACCGCAGCCAATTTCAAGCACTTTTTTCCCCGATAAATCTCCAAGCAAACGCAGCTTATCTTCTGACGGACAAAATCCTCCCCAATCGGGTAAAGCAGTTACTCCCAAGGATTGGCTGCCTATTGTGCCCCAAAACTCGGTATTTATCTCATGAACATAGGCATTGTCCATCTTAATTTTATTTGCCATACCTGAGTTTTTGCCGCCGACAATATTTTGCATTTTTTCTGCTCTCCTTTTCAGTTCCCAATTAGTAATGAATTGAACTTTAATTTCTGTAGGGATATTACTGTTTATTATTATACCACAACTTTCAAGGTTTGTCAACATTCAAATACTACTATTGACAAAACGTTTGTTATATTGTATAATTATAATTGTAACGACTTCACAGAAAAGCCGGAGTACATATTTTACTGTATCAGTGAGGTAATAATTATGATAGATTTTTTTGCCAAAGAACTTCCAAACGACCCAGGCATGAAGCTCTTCAATCCAATGCATATCGCAATTTCGATTGTATTCGTGATTCTTTTAATACTGATTGTCGTGTTCCGTAAGAAATTACGCAAGTTCGGGCATTATACGGTAATCCGCAGAACAGCGGCTGCAATTCTGTTCGCGAATATGTTTATTCACTATGCCGCGCGGATAATCCTTGGTATCTGGAGCCTTGAAGAGGATTTGCCGCTGCATATCTGCTTTGTCACGAACTTTTTTATGATGTACATACTATTCACCGACAACAAGCATAAACTGTATCGGGTGGTCTACTTCTTTACGCTCATCGGACCGCTCCCCGCGATTGTCTGGCCCGACCTTCACCGCGGACCTTCGGGTTGGGTGTTCTACCAATTCATCATCAGTCATCATTTTTTGATTTTGGTTAGCGCGTATTGTCTGCTCGTCCTCGGGTATGAAACCGGTATCAAAAGCGCTGTCGCTGCGTTCTTTGTCGGCAACGGCTATGTCGGAGCAATCGCGGTAATGAACTCGATTATCGGGACGAACTATGTAATGCTTACATCATTGCCGGATCAGCTTTACGAGATATACCCGTTCCTGAATGCTATGCCCGCGTTCTTTTGGCTGGAGCTGGTGGGGATTCTGGTGGTTATGACAGCATATGTTCCCGCCTTTTTTGCGCGGCGGGAACGGAATAACAGTAAATCTTAGAATTATGACAGCACCGTACAATTTGTGCGGTGTTGTCTTTATTTTAAGAACAAATAAAAGTCCGCATAAATCTTACGAAAATGTAATAAATTCGTAACTAAATTGTAACCAAAAAATTGTTGACATTTGACGAAAGGTGTGTTATAATTATATGGACGGATAGAAGATGTGAGTTTTCCGCCCGAAATACGTTTAATGAATAGATATATTTAATTGGGGATAATATATTATGATTTTCTCATCACTGATATTTTTGTACGCGTTTTTTCCGCTTTGTTTGATAGCTTACTTTCTTGTTAAGCCAATCAAGGGGAAAAACGCGGTTTTAATTGTCTTTTCACTGGTGTTTTATGCATGGGGCGAGCCTGTAAGAATCGCGTTTCTGCTGCTCTCTTCGGTAATCAACTACTTCATCGGAATCGGTATCGGCAAGGCGAAAACCGATAAAATACAAAAGCTCCTCCTCGCGGGCGGGCTTGTCTATAACATCGGTATGATCGGCGTGTTTAAGTACAGCGGATTCATAACCGAAAACATCAACTCGATTTTCCGAGCGAATATCCCCGTGCCGGACATCGCGGTGATGGCGGGAATCAGCTTCTACACGTTCCAGATAATCTCCTACATCGTGGACTGTTATTGGGGCAAGGTCGAGCCGCAAAAGAACTTCTTCAAGCTGCTGCTTTACATCTGCCTGTTTCCGCAGCTTATTGCCGGACCTATCGTGCGTTACAGCACCATCGCCGAGGAGATAGACAACCGTCATACTTCAATCGCCGATTTGAGCGAGGGTCTGACGCGGTTTGTGGTGGGTCTTGCGAAAAAGGTGATTCTGGCAGACCAATTGCTGCGTATCGTTAATGATTTTCTGCAAGGAAAAGTCGGAACATTGACCGTTGCGGGTACTTGGTACGGAATAATCCTCTACTCGCTGTACATATATTTCGACTTTTCGGGATATTCCGATATGGCAATCGGTATGGGCAGAATGTTCGGGTTTCATTTCAACGAGAACTTCAATCACCCGTATCTCTGCAAGGATATTCAGGAGTTCTGGCAGAGGTGGCACATCTCGCTTGGCTCGTTCTTCCGCGACTACCTGATGCCGGTGACATTCTTCGGACGGCGCAACAAATACTTAAGTCTGCTGCTGATATGGCTCTGCACCGGCATATGGCACGGCGCATCATGGAATTACGTCATCTGGGGTCTGTATTACGGAGCGTTCATTATGTTGGAGAACGCTCTCGGCAAGAAACGTATGAACAAGATCCCGATAGTGATACGGCATATTTACAGCAAACTTGTAATCATCATCGGTTTCGGAATCTTCTACTTTGAGGATTTCAACGAGCTTGGAATGTTTTTCCGCAACCTCACTCCCGCGAACCCGAACGGCTGGGGAAGCGTGATAGAAGTCATTTCGCTGTGCAACAATCTGTGGCTTATTGTCGCGGCGGTAATCTGCACGTTTCCGATTATGGCGGCGGCGAAAAAGCTCGCGGCGCGCTCGGAGGGTTGGGATACGGCAATTTCTGTGTCGAGGACAGTGGTCTGCGCGGGAATGCTGCTATTAAGCAGCGTGCTGTTGGTTGACGCGACTACCAACGCGTTCCTGTACTGGAGGTTCTGATTAAAAACCACATTATAGCCGTACAGCGAAAACGAAATGTTTCCATTATGCGCAATAATGGGAATTGACTGCACGGATACCGTGCCGGAGGTTCTGATGGATAAACGAAAAAAGATTCTTGTTACCGTGAATGCGGCAGTAATTCTTGTTATAATGGGCGGAATTGCGCTGTTTATGGCATTCGGAAAGCGTCCCACGGTTTCAACCGAGGAAAGACGCAATCTGGCTGAATGCCCGAAGTTTACAATAGAGAGCTACTTTAAGGGCGACTTCACAAGTGATTTCGCGAAATTTTACAACGATACCGTTCCGATGAGAAGTACGTTCAAGTCGTTTATTTCGGTATTCAGGGCGAATTTGGGCGTGAAGTATGACGGCGGCGTTTATATTCACGGCGGAGTTCCCGATATTGAGAGCCGTCCCGAAAAGCCTGCCAATTCTTCTTCATCCTCAAAAAAACCCGTTGTGGTGGTGATTCCCGACCAGGTTGACAATACGCCGAGCACCTCCGCGGACAATCAGAGTACGGAGGAAACAAGCTCCACGGATAAGCAGCCCGTTGAGCTTGACCCCATAGAGGGCGAAATGTCGGGAACAGTCTTTGTCCTCG
Organism: Oscillospiraceae bacterium; assembly: GCA_014799385.1. Lineage (GTDB taxonomy): Bacteria > Bacillota > Clostridia > Oscillospirales > Ruminococcaceae > CAG-115. Next base: position 43,111 of record JAAVIC010000020.1, on the reverse strand, counting down.
GCGATGGACGCGGACTGGTTATGTTCTACGGGAGCTACTCTTCCGGGGAGAATTACGCCAAAACGCTGAATGAATACAAGGCGCGATTAGGCGATAATGTGAATGTCTATTCAATGACCATTCCTACGTCAACATCGTTTTATCTTCCCGAAAAATACTCGAATATGACGTCCAGCGAATCGGAACACATTGACCACATCAACGGTCTGCTCGATGGTGTGATTCCCGTGGACGCGTATTCGGCAATCGCAAAACACATCGATGAGGAGATTTATCTGCGGACAGACAACCACTGGCAATCTCTGGGAGCGTACTACGCGGCGGAGGAGTTCGCGAAAACGGCTCAGGTTGACTTCCCCGCGCTTAACACGGACAATTTCGAGTTTGTGTCACGCGATGGATATGTCGGGACGCTTTACGGTTACAGCGATTACGATCAGCGAATCAAGGACAATCCCGAAACATTCACCTACTACAAGCCGAAAACCGAATACACCTGCGCGTATTACGACCATTCGTTGAACTATCAATATACGGGAGCTATGATGCTCGATATAGACAGCATAGCCGTGAACAGTTGGTATCTGGTGAATATGTGCGGAGACAATTACACGGTCAACATCAATACCGCCTGCAAAAATGGCCGCAGACTGCTGATGGTCAAGGACAGCTACGGCGACGCGCTCCCAGCGTTTCTCACGTCCTCTTTTGAGGAGATTTGGGTGGTGGATATGCGGTATTTTGAGAAGAGCGTTTTGGAGCTTGCCAAAGATGAGGGAATAACCGATGTGCTGTTTGCGATGAATATAGAAAGCGCAGCGGGGTCATCACAAAAAAATCTTGTGAATATTATGTGAGGAGTATTACATACAACAAACAACATATATTATTAATCAGGGGGAAAACAATATGAGAAAATCAATTTCAATTCCGGTAGTAATGGCACTCTTGATGTCAATGACGGCTTGCAGCGGCACGGATTCGGGCAGCTCCGATTTACAGGGGAATCCGGGACTTATTTCGACTCCGGCGGACAACACCTCCACGGAAAATCAAGGCAATCAGGGCAGCAACCAAAGCAGTTCTGACGACTGGCACAGTGCCAGCACACCAACTTCCCAAACAGAACCGCCCAATCCCAACAACGGACATAATGACGGAGAGATGTCGGGAAAAGTGTTTGTGCTGGAAAACGGTATGGGCATTCAACTGTACGGCGGCGGATACAGCCGCGGCGAGAATTACGCGAAGTCGCTCAACGAGATAAAAAACCGAGTTGGGGACAAGGTAAACGTGTTTTCGCTGGTTGCGCCCACTCACGGGTCGTTCTATCTTCCCGAAAAGTACAAGAACTATATGGCGAGCGAATGGGATAACATTGAGTATATCAACGAGCATTTGGACGGCGTAATCCCCGTGGACGCATACACCGCGCTTTCAAAGCACGTGGACGAGCATATCTACCTTTCGACAGACCATCACTGGGCGCCGTTGGGAGCGTTCTACGCGGCAGAAGAATTTGCAAAAACCGCGCTTACCGATTTTGCTCCGATGTCCGATTACGAAGTACAGTCGCGCGATGGATATGTAGGAACGTTTGACGGTTTCAGCGATCATGATAAGCGAATCTTGGACAATCCGGAGACATTTACCATTTATATCCCGCAAAACAACTACTCCACCGAGCATTACAATTCTGATATGACAAACGGACAGCAGAGCTATCTGTTTGACAATCTTCAGGCGGTTGATTTGTGGAACTGCTATCTTGTGTACCATGTGGACGATGGCGGAATAACGCACGTTACAACGGACAAGAAGAACAACCGCAAGCTGCTTGTGGTAAAGGACAGCTACGCGAATCCGCTTGTTCCCTGCCTTACAAACTCGTTTGAGGAAATCTGGGCAGTGGATATGCGCACGTTCCAGCTGAGCATTTCGCAGTTTGTCAAGGACCATGGGATTACTGACGTGCTGTTCTGTATGTGTACGTTCAGCGCAACGGGCGATAATCAGTACGAATTGGAGGACATTCTGTAATGCTTAAGGAACTGGAGTTCCCGTTTGACAATGACGAGATTATGCGCTCGAAACGTAAGCTGCTGAGGATTCTGAAAGAGCGCGAGGGCGGAATCCCGCTGAGAATCGCGGTATTGGGCGGTTCTACGACCTCGGATATTGTCAAGGTTGTGGAGCTGTTTTTGCGCGACAGAGGGATAATTCCTACGTTTTACGAGTCAGAATACGCGCAGTATCAGAGTGACGCGTTGTTCGGGAATCCCGAATTGGACGCGTTCAAGCCCGAAATCGTGTTTATTCATACCACCTCGCGCAATATCGAGGAACTTCCCGAAATAAACGAAAATCCCGAATCGGTAAATTCCAAGGCGGAACGAGAGTCCGCGCGGTTTGAGGCGATTTGGAAAGCGCTTTCGGAGCGATATGGGTGCATAATTATCCAGAATAATTTTGAGCTTCCGAGCGAACGTCTGATGGGAAACCGCGAGGCTTCGTCCGGGCGAATCGACTTTATTTCACGGCTTAACGCGCAGATTTATGAGTACGCGCGAAATCACAAGAGCTTTTATGTGAATGACCTGAATTACCTCGCCGCGCGGTACGGTCTGGAGCGTTGGCACGAGGAGCGGCACTGGCACCTCTATAAGTACGCGATGAGCGTTTCGGCGATTCCCGATGTGGCGCACAGCGTTGCTTCGATTATCTGCTCCGTTATGGGGCGCAATAAAAAGGTTCTCGCGTTGGATCTGGACAATACGTTATGGGGCGGCGTAATCGGAGATGACGGGATTTCGGGGATCGAAATCGGCAGCGAAACCTCCGAGGGGCAGAGCTTTCTCGCACTCCAGAAGTATATCAAGCGTATGAAGGATTTGGGAATCCTGTTGACGGTTTGCTCGAAAAACGATATGGAGAACGCGATTGAGGGCTTGAATCACCCGGACGGCGCGTTAAAACCAAGCGATTTTGTATGTATTAAAGCGAATTGGGACGAGAAATGGCGGAATCTGGAGGAAACAGCGCGGGAGCTGAATCTTCTGCCCGAGAGCATAGTGTTCGTGGACGACAATCCTGCGGAGCGCGAGATAGTACGCGCGCAGCTGCCGGAGGTTACGGTCTTGGATTTCGACAGCCCCGAAGAGTGCTTGCGCGTATTGGACGGGTGCGGGTTATTTGAAGTAACAACGCTCTCCGAGGACGACGCGAAGCGCGGTGAAATGTACCGCGCGAACGCTCAGCGCGAAGAACAGAGCAAGCGGTTCGAGAGCTACGATGACTTTCTTGAATCATTGGAAATGCGCGCGGAAATCGGAGATTTCGAGCCGATTCATATTCCGAGAATTACCCAGCTCACCAACAAGAGCAACCAATTCAACGTGACGACAAAACGCTACACCCTCGCCGAAATGGAGGAGGTCGCCGCAAGCACTGATTACGTTCGGCTTTGCGGGCGGCTTACGGACAAATTCGGAGACAACGGTATCGTTTCCGTGGTTATCGGGAAACGCGATAACGCCGCTCTTCATCTGGATTTATGGCTGATGAGCTGCCGCGTTCTGAAACGCGGAATGGAATTCGCAATGCTGAACACGTTGGTCGCGAAATGCCGTGAGTTGGGAATCCGTGAGATTTTCGGATACTACTTCCCTACCAAAAAGAATGCGATGGTGAAGGATCTGTTCGCGGAGTTCGGATTTACGAAAACGTCCGAGGACGAGGGTAATTCCGTATGGAAACTAAACGTGGAAGCGTTTGATCCGATAGATACAAAAATTCAGATTGGAGAATGATTATGAGCAAAGAGCAGATAATGGAGCGTTTGACGGAAATTTTCCGCGATGTGTTTGACGATGAAAATATTGAGATTTCGGATTCCACCACCGCTGATGACATCGAAGCGTGGGATTCTCTTGAACATATCACGCTTATTTCCGCAGTCGAAAAGGCGTTCAAAATGCGGTTTACAATGCGCGAGGTCAGCGGAATGAAGAACGTTGGGGAAATGGCGGAGATCATTCTGGAAAGAGGAAAGTGAGAACAAGTTCTGCGCGTCCCAATAACGCGCTCCCTCATAGGAACATTGACATAAGGCGGTGCTGCGGCATCGCCTTAGTTTGTAGAAAAAATCAGTGATTCAATGTGGGGGCTCCGCCCCCACACCCCCGCTTAAGGGGCAATGCCCCTTAAGAATCCCAATTCCCAATACCGCTTAATCAAGGTTTCATACCTTTTCGCTGTACGGTTATAATGTATTTTTACAGTTTGCGGCGACAGTGCGGCACCGCCTTTTTTATGACAAATGTCATACGATGTTCTGACAAAAGTTACTTGCCGCCGACCGCAAAATGTGTTATACTTATTAACAGAAAGGTGGTATTGATATGGAATTTTTAAGCGTACAAAATCTGGTTAAAAATTACGGGGATTTTACAGCCGTGGATAATCTCAGCTTTTCGGTGAACGAGGGCGAGATTTTCGGACTGCTCGGTCCGAACGGCGCGGGAAAATCCACAACTATGAACGTGATTTCCACGTTGTGCGACTTCACGCGCGGAAAGGTTACCGTGGACGGATTCGACCTCGTGAAAAACCGCAGCGATGTCAAGCGAATCATCGGAATGGTTCCGCAGGACTTGGCTTTGTATCCGTTTTTGACTGCGGAGGAAAACGTGAAATTCTTCGCCTCGCTGTACGGGCTTCGCGGAAAGAAACTTCACACGGCGGTAAATGAGGCTCTGGAATTTGTCGGGCTTTCCGACCGCGCGAAAATGAAACCCAAAAAGATGTCGGGCGGTATGAAACGCCGCTTGAATATCGCGTGCGGAATCGCCCATAACCCAAAGCTGATAATTATGGACGAACCGACTGTCGGTGTTGACGCGCAGTCCCGCGAGCATATTTTAGGCTCAATCAAAACGCTGAGAGAACGCGGCGCGACCGTTATCTACACCTCTCACTATATGAACGAAGTGGAGGAGATATGCGACCGAATCACCATAATCGACCACGGCAAGTCCATAGCAAGCGGCACGGAACAGGAATTGATCTCCAAACTCAGCGACAGCAAAACGCTGAAAATCACCACTAAAATCAAGTCCGATTTCCCCGTAAAGGAGCTTCTCTCCGAGCTTTCGAGCCTGCCCGATGTAAATCACGCGCGCATTGACGAGAACGAAATCATACTGGAAATCAAGACCTCCTGCCGCGATTTCGCGCTCTATCCGGAGCATATAAAGCAGCGCGGACTGCCGATTCGCGGAATCACCTCGGAATCCGTAAACCTAGAGGACATCTTTATCGCTCTGACGGGAAAGGAGCTGAGATAAGCCGTGATATACGTTATATTAAATACGATTCGCGCCAGCTTTCGTAACGGTCCGACTATCTTCTTTTCGATATTTTTTCCAAGCATTATGACGTTTTTTCTCGGAACGCTGCTTGAAAATATCCAAGTCGCAGATAATGCCGTGGGCGAACTAAATCTTGCGTACTGCGTTGAGGAGGGCGGATATTCCGCAAACGATTTCGAGGAATTTATCCTGTCGCTTGATGAGGATTCGACCATTACCGCAGTGAAAATCCCTTCGGAAAAGCTTGATTCTGCTGCGGAAAAATACTCTGCCGCCGTGGAGCTTAACGGTTCGGAAATCCGCATATACAACGGCACAAACGCGATTCAGAACCGCACGGTAAAAGCCTTGATGGACGGCTACAACCAAACCGCCGCGTCATATATGAGCGTGGCGGCGGTAAACCCTCAGGCTCTTGGCAGTATTGTTCTTTCGGAGGATAATCTCGTTGAACCGCACGATTTCGGCAGAACGCGCTCGATGATGGACTATTACGCGGTGGCAATGACGGTGGTCATCATATTTTTCGGTGCGACAATAGGCGGCGCGGAGGCATACAGCATAGAGCACTCATCGCGTACTATCAACCGTCTGAACATCTCGCCTATCAGTCAAACCGGAATCTTCTTCGGTAAAATTATCGGGCTGCTTCCGCTGGTACTGGTTCAGGTGGGCACGGTAATGATTGTTAGCACGGTATTTTTCGGTGCTCACTATTGCGTCACTCTTACAGAAAACCTGCTGCTTATCGCGATGTTTATCTGCTGCGGTCTGGCAGCGATGTCCATAGGTGTTCTGATGAACCTTTTCTTCCCGAAATCCAATTCATGGGCGGTTCTTATGCCGATAATGTGGATCATTCTTTTCTTTTCGGGAGCATTTGACGGAGACATATGCATACCGGGATTTTCCGAATATCTCCCCGCTAATATTATGCTGAACGCGGCATTTGATTTGACGGTATTTTCCCGCTCTGAACGGGCAGTGAGCGTTCTGCTGTGGGCGCTGGGGATTTTCGCGGTAATACTGCTCACCTGCTGGATAAAAGTAAACACAAGGAGGAAGAACGTATGAAGAACATACTTGTGATATTCGTGAACAGCGTTCTGCGAAACAAGCTGATGATACTTCTCACCCTTGCCGCAGCAACGGTTGCGTGCTTTATTTTCCGTATTGGATCAAGCGGTTCTGACAACACGGCTGCCGAGGAAGATAAGATCACTGTCGGGCTTGTCGATTATGACGGCGAGATTTCGGACAATCTCAAGAACTATCTTGAAGACACCCTCGGAATGAGGACATCGGAAAATGATTACGATTCTTTGTCAAAAGACTTGATTGACAGAAAAATTTCTGCTATAATAGAAGTACCCGTTGGATTTTACGAGTCCGCCGCGCGCAAGGAAATCAAAAAGCTGAGAATCACCACCCTTGGAGATTACGAGAATGCTGCGTTTATTGAGGTGTATCTGGATACCTATATGCAGGGAATCTCGGTAATCTCTCAGGCGGCAAACGGCGATGAACAGATGTTCTCCGAAATGCTGAACTCCGAGAAACTGCCAAACGAGGTAATATCCTCCGAAGCGAATTTAATGGTGGATTCCCGGGAAAAAACCACAAGCGCGTACTCCTCGGCGGTGGGGTTCATTATGATGATGCTTTCCGCCATAACATTGATCATCTCCAAACAGATACTCGATGATAGACAGCTCGGAACGTTTGACAGGATGAGATGTTCCTCAATGAAATCCCCCGAATACATTCTCGGAATCAGTCTTTTCGGGGTAATCTGCACCACCATGCTGAATCTGATATTTACGGTTTTCGTGTTTGTAACGAGCGAGGGGCTTGCAATTCCATTCGGAATGGCATTCTTTACAACGGAGATGTTTATGCTGTTTTTGGTGGGAATTTCAATAATGTTCGGTCTGTGTATAAAATCCCAGATGACGCTTATGACAGTGGGCGTGGGATTCGCATGTATCGGCAGTATGCTGGGCGGCGCGTGGTTCCCTATCAGCGAAAATCTCGGCGCGGTAAGCGGAGTCGCGAAAATTTTCCCGCAATACTGGACAATGAATTTACTGCGGAATTATCACCCAAATTCAGGGTTCGAGTTCCTCCCGAATATCAGCGTTCTTGTGTTGGCAACTGTGCTGGTATTCTTGATTTCGGCTGTGATTTTCACACGTAAGAAAACCTGAAACGGAATAGAAAATGAATAAAAACACACTTTATTTAACGCTGAAAACCGCGGCTTTGGCGGCGGTTTTCGGTGAATATTTTTCGGCGGATACGCTGCGCGGCGAAACGGTCGCGGGCGCACTCGCCTTTTGCTGTTTATTCGCGGCGGACTACCTCTTTTCTACGCTGATGAAAACGAAAACTCTACCGATAATCTGCACAGTTATCGGAATCACAGCGTGCATTGTACTTGGCGCGGAGGAATATTTTCCACTGCTGCTGACGGGGATTTTCGAGCTTGCGGACTTGTTGGATTCGGGCGGATATTTTTACGGGATTTCCGGCGCGTCCGCGCTGTTGGCGGCGATGATTTTCCGCCCCGATAATTCCACGCTGATTGCAGCGGTTCTGCTTTGCGCAACGGGATTGTTCGCGCGGATTGCCGTTGAGCGAGTGGAATATTTCCGCGCGCTGTCCGAGGAGCAACGGGAACAGATAGACGCGCTGAACGGAAAGATTTCCGCGCTGAAAGCCCATTCCAAAACGCTGCGCGAATCCGCCGCGCTGGAGGAGCGCAAGCGTTTCTCCACGCGGATTCACGACAAGCTCGGTCACGGAATTTCGGGCAGCATAATCCTGTTGGAGGGCGCACGAATGAACCTTAAAACCAATCCGGAAAATGCGGAAAAATGCATTGATTTGGTAACGGAAAATCTCCGCAAAAGCGTGGGCGAGATACGCGCGGCTCTGCGCGAGGAGCGTCCCGAACGCGCCGCCGCAAGCTCTGCCTCTCTGCGCGAAATTCTGGAGCGTTTTTCGGCGGATTATGGCATTAAATCCGAGTTTACGCTTGATGGAGATGAGGAGAGAATCCCGCCCACCGTATGGAAATGCATAACCGAAAACCTCACCGAATCGCTCACCAACACGATAAAACACAGCTCCGCGAGTAAATTCGCGCTGAAAATCCGCGTGTGCAACAAAATTATCCGCGCCGAATTTTCCGATAATGGCAGAAATCCGCACGGATTTACCCCCGGTCTGGGGTTGGAGGGAATCGAGGAGCGAACGGCTCTCTGCGGCGGGAAATGCCTGTTCCAATGCGGGATTACGGGGTTTGCAGCAATAAATATTTTTGAGGTGAATCTATGATCAAGGTAATGATTGCCGATGACGATATTATCGTGCGCGAGGGGCTGAAAATGATTATTTCCTCGCAGGCAGATATGGAGATTGCGGGCGAGGCGGAAAACGGCAATGCCGCTGTAAAAATCGCGCGGAGCGTTCGCCCGGATGTTGCGCTTTTGGATATCCGAATGCCGGAGTGTGACGGAATTTCCGCAGCGGAGCAAATGCTCGGCGAGGGGCTATGCGCGCCGCTTCTGCTGACTACATTCGATGAGGAGGACTTTATCCTACGCGCGTTGAAAAGCGAAATCGGCGGGTATATTCTGAAGAACTCCCCCGCCGAACGAATCCTGAACGCGATTCGCACCGTAAACGCGGGCGGAACGGTTTTCCAGGAGGATATTCTGAAATACGTGCGGGATAAAATCAGCGGAACAGGCAGTCCCGAGCTGTTCCGCGAACTTTCGGAACGCGAATCGGATATAGTGAGGCTTATCGCCGAGGGGATGTCCAACCGTCAAATCGCCGAACGGCTGTTCCTCGCGGAGGGCACGGTAAGAAACCACATCAGCGCGATTCTCGAAAAAACGGGTCTGGAGCACCGAACGCAAATCGCAGTGATGTGGCTGAAAAAGTGACGATATTTTACAAGACTTTTCCGCTTACTTGTGGTATAATAAAAACAACCCAATATCCTTACAGAAAATAATGTTCGACTAAAATTAACGTAATATTGGGAACTAAAAATATGGTATAATAAAGAAAAACGCAATATCTCTATGAAATATTGCGTTAATTCAACGTTGAATGGAAACCGAAAAAAATGAAAAAAGAAATCCGAACTGCAGTTTTCGATGATATGCTGCAAATCGAGGCATATCGGTTTGAGGGTGTTGAACAACGGTTTCCGAACCACTTTCATGATTATTATGTGATTGGCATGATTGAAAGCGGCGAACGGGTGATGATGTGCGGAAACCGCGAATACACGCTGTCCGATGGGGATATTCTGCTGCTTGCGCCGTCTGATTCTCACGGGTGCGTTCAGACGAAGGGCACGCTGGATTACCGCGCGATGAATATTTCTGAACGCGTAATGGGCGAATTGTCGCGTGAAATCACAGGCGAATCGGAATTGCCGCGTTTTTCGGCGAATGTTATCCGCGACAGCGAAATCTCGGAGCAATTCCGTAAATTGCATGAAATGATAATGCAAGGCTGCGGCGAATTTGAAAAGGAGGAGGTGCTGCTGTCGGTGATTTCCGAGTTGATTCGGATTTCGGGAATGCCGTTTCTGGAACAAATTTCACGTAATTCCGCGCAAATCGACCGCGCGTGTGAATTTATGAAAGAACACTTCTCGGAGCATATCACTCTGGAGCAGCTCTGCGAGTGCAGCGGATTAAGCAAGTCAACGCTGCTGCGGTCATTTACAAGGGCGCGCGGAATTACGCCGTACAGGTATTTACAGGCGGTGCGCATCGGCAAGGCAAAGGAGCTGCTCGAACAAGGCGCAAAGCCGATTGACGCGGCGTTTCAGACAGGTTTTTCCGATCAGAGTCACTTCACCAACTCATTCGGAACATTTATCGGATTGTCTCCGACCGCTTACAGACGTGCCGTACTCAACGGAAAGGATAATCAAAATGAATGACAGAAAATGTGTGATCGTGGTTGACGAAAATCTGCCTATCGGAATCATCGCGAACACCGCCGCGATTCTCGGAATTACGCTCGGCGCGCGGCTTCCCGATGTTGTGGGCGCGAACGTCCGCGATGGTCGGAATCTAGAACATATGGGGATTATCGAGTTCCCCGTGCCAATTCTAAAGGCTTCTGCCGAAATGCTCGGCACGCTGCGGCTCTCGTTGTACGACAAGGAATACGCTGACCTCACAATCGCGGATTTTACCGATATAGCGCAAAGCTGCGGAACATATGATGAATTTATAGATAAGATAAGCTCGGCGGAAGATTTGCGGTATTTCGGAATCGCGCTGTGCGGCTCAAAAAAGAAAGTGAACCGTTTAACGGGAAGCCTTCCGCTGTTACGGTAATCATTCGGGTTATGTGCAAACAACAAAAATTCAATCTTTTTCGGCAAAAAAATTGTGCAAAATATCCCTTGACATTTTTCCGCAAATTTTATATAATTAATCTAGATGTGTAGCTTACTGCGTAATTCCAATCGGTAAGCTGCACTTTTTTATTTTTGGAGGTATATAATGAACTTAAAAGACGAGAAAATGGCGACTGTTCCCGTGAAAAAGCTGATGCTTTCGATGGGGATTCCGATGATAATTTCAATGGTTCTGCAAGCAGTCTACAATATCGTGGACAGCGCGTTTGTGTCAAATATGGCGGTCAACGGCGAGGACGGACTGAACGCGCTGACGCTGGCGTTTCCATTGCAGGTTCTGATGGTTGCGGTCGGAATCGGAACGGGCGTGGGAGCAAACGTCCTTATCGCCAAAAGTCTTGGGCAAAAGGACAGCGAGCTTACGAACAAAACAGCGGGAAACGCGGTTTTCCTCGGAATCGCGATTTATATCGTTTTTCTGCTCTTCGGAATTTTCGGAACGGAAACCTATATAAATTCGCAGACCGACAACATCGTTGTTTCCGAAATGGGAATCGAATATTTACGCATTTGCTGTGTACTTTCGTTCGGAATGGCGATGTTCGCGATTTTCGAGAAAATGCTTCAGTCTGCCGGGCATTCGCTTTGCTCCACAATTGCGCAGATACTCGGTGCTGTCACGAATATCGTTCTTGATCCGATTTTTATCTATGGACGGCTCGGTCTTCCCGAAATGGGGGTAAAGGGCGCGGCATACGCGACTGTTATCGGGCAAGTCGTGTCCTTTATCGCAGCGTTGATTTTCCATTTGAAATTCAACAAGTCAATCCGCATACGGCTTCGGGATATTAAGCCGTCGCTCCGAACAATCGGAATGATTTACTCGATTGGGCTGCCCGCGATTATCTCCCAAGCGCTGATTTCCGTTATGACCTACGGAATGAATTTAATTCTTCGCAGTATCAGTGAAAATATGGTGACAGCTTACGGACTGTACTATAAAATTCAGCAGTTCCTGCTGTTTGCGGCTTTCGGAATGCGTGATGCAATCACTCCGATAACCGCTTTCGGATATGGAATGCGCGACAGCAAACGAATTAAGGACTGCGTGAAATTCGGGCAGCTATACACCGGCATTATAATGTTGGCGGGAACAATCGTTTTGGAAATATTCGCAAATCCGTTCGCGAATATGTTTAATCTGTCCGGCGAAACGCTGAATTTCTGCCTTGGCGCGATACACATTGTGTCGATAAGCCTTGTGTTCGCGGGGATAAATACAGCGTTTCAAGGAGTTTTTCAGGCGGTCGGCAGCGGGATAGGTTCGCTCGCGGTATCTGTCGGAAGACAACTGCTGTTTGTGTTCCCGTTCGCTTTTTGGTTTGCGGCAATTGCAAAATCAAACAGTGATATGAGTTGGCTTTTGTGGTGTGTTTTCCCGATTGCGGAGATATTGACGGTTATTGCCGCAGCGGTTCTTTGGAGAAAAATTTCCGTCAAGAAGAAATTGGAAAGCCTTTAATCGAGATAAAAAGGAATCCGAGCCGTGTAAGCTCGGATTTATTTTTATACGATTTCGCCTTGAACGCTCTGTTTGCGCTTAATTTTACGTGATGTGGTTTTCTCAAATTCCACTTCGCGGAGTCTGATTTTGCGGATATTTTTCGCGCTCGGCAGCTCCTTGTTCACCTTGGTGATCTTCGCCTTGATTTCGGAAATCATTTTATCGCGGGATTTCCTACGGTACATTTCACCCGGGAAAAGCTCCGCGGTGAGTACCTCGTCCTCGTCATATACAAGGAGTTCCTGTGCGATTTCCGCCGCTTCGAGCTTGTTTTCAAGCTCCTCGGGAGAAACATTCTCGCCGTTCGACAGGATAATCAGATTTTTTTTGCGTCCCGTAATGTACAGTCTGCCCTCTTCGTCCGCATAACCCAAATCTCCCGTGTAGAGCCAGCCGTCACGGAGCGTTTCGGCGGTAGACTGCGAGTCTTTGTAATAACCTTGCATTACGGAGGGGCTTTTTACCGTAATCTCATTGTCAACGATTTTTACCTCACATCCGCGAACGATCGTACCAACATCGCCGTTGGATTTGCGGCTCAGATCGCCTGTTGTGATTCTCGGAGAACACTCCGTCATTCCGTAGCCTTGCGCGATTTTTATTCCCAGCTTTTCGTAAGCTGTGATGAGTTCGGGATTAAGATACGCGCCGCCGCTGTACATTGTCTTGAGTCTGCCGCCGAATGCCTTCTTCGCGATAACCTTCATCGGGATAAGCGGCATAGTCTTTGAAACGTGTTTTATCTGCTTATAAATCGTGGAAACTATCATCGGAACGAGCAGAATTATTGTCGGCGCGAACAGCTTGAGATTCTGCGCGACTTTCATCAGCGAATCATTTACGCACACGCTGTTTCCGTAACGCAGCGACAACAGAATATCACAAGTAAAGCAATAAACGTGGTGAACGGGAAGCACCGTCAAAATCACGTCCTCGGGGATCGCCTCGTTGTCGCAGCACATAACGTTATCCATAAAATTGCCGTGGGAGAGCATTACGCCCTTTGCCTTGCCCGTGGTTCCCGAAGTGAACAGAATCGCCGCAAGGGAATCCGCAGCCGGCTTTTCCTCGGGAATCTCGGGCTGATATTGAGCCAGCACCTTTCCGAGCGTCAATTCCTCGCAGTCCGTCTTATCCGACAGCAGAACGTACTCCTTGATGTTCGGGCAGTTCTCCTTGAATGTGGGAATAGAGGACGCAAACCGCTCATCATAAAACAGAATTTCCACGTCCGCTCTATCCATCAATTCGCCTGCGTCCGTGGGAGAGAGCTGAGCGTCAATCGGAACGCCCACGTTTCCGCCAATCATCGAGCCGATATAGCCCACCAGGTATCCGTAGCTTGTGGGTCCGATAACAGACGCGTGAATCTTTTTTCCGAACTTGTCTTTCAGAAACGCGGAAATTTTCAGAGCGTCCGTGTAAAACTGCCCGAAAGTCTTATCGGTTATTCCATCGCCCGTTTTGGACTTTTCGCGGATATAAACGTTGTTTTCAAAGCTGCTTTTCGCTCCGCTTACCAAGTCGAACAGAGTTTTCATTTCACTCATTTCTTACCTCTCAGCTTCTCGATATACTCAATCGCGTCACCCACGGTCGTAAGACCGAGAACCTCTTCCTCGTTTACGTTGACGCCGTACTTCTCCTCGACTTCGCCCAACAGCGTGATAAAATCAAACGAGTTGAATCCCAGATCGTCAACGAATTTCGATTTAAGTGTGATTTTCTCCGGTTCAACCTCAACATAGTTGCAGATGAGTTCCTTAAGTTCCTCTAACATCACAAATCCTCCTTATTTATTATGCTCGGCGGGTTATATCATTTCCAGAATCTCGCCGATAGTGCGGTCTTTATCCTCAATGCCGCTGAACAATACGCGGCACAGATAGTAGTAGAAAAATTCCATCTCCTGTTTGGTTACGCAGTCCTTGCGGTATTCAAAATTGAAATTCAAGCCGTTGTCCTCGGGGCGGTGCATTACCGTGAGATACAAGGGCTGCCCGGCTACGCCGTTTGAATACCAGAACGTTTTATAATCAATATCGGGAAGATTCGCGGTCTTGCTGTTTATAGTCAGCGGCTGATAGGTGAGCGAAATGCTCTCGTAGCTTGCGCCGGGCGTAAATTTACGATACTTCGAGCGTTTCATGGTAAGCTCGATAGGGTCGTAATTCGCGTGACGGAAAATCTTGTTCTGCTCGGTCTGAATCGTGTGGATTCCGTCAAGAAACGTTTGTTCGGGTTCAAGAATGGTACGCAGCGGGAAGAAGTGGATTCTTGTGCCGCCGCTGTGCTTTTCGAGCAGCGTTCCGCGGCGCGCTACACAAGTCTTGACGGAAACGTCCTTTTCATCGTTGTTGAACTTCGACAAAACCGTGCGAAGCCCCATCAAGAGCAGGCTCGCCATTGGAACGCGGTTCTCCTCGCAGAACTTCATCAGTCTTGCCGATGGTTCGCTTTCAAGGTGATAAACCGATATTGACGCGGAAGGGTCTCTGGAAATTACCATTGCGCTTCTGAGCTTCGGATTTCCGCTTTCACGGCGCTGGGTGAGCAATCTGCCGGGACCCGTAAAATCGGTATACATAGGCTCGCTCTTATCTTCAATTTGCTCTTTCCAGAATGCCTCGTCAGCCTTACGCGCCGCATTGCCTCTCTTTTCATATTCAAGGTCGTGCAAAAGCGCCTTGATATACGGCTGCAAGGGCTTGGGCTGCGGATAGTTGTACATCTTCGCGCAGTACAACTCCAGCACGAGCTTATTAAACTCGATAAGCGAGCTTGAATCCATCGTCATATGATCGACTTTGAGATAAACTCCGTTGTAACCGTTGGGGTATTTTATCATTACGACCCTGTTCATCGCGGCATTGAAACGCTCAAACGGCTTTTGCGTCCATTGCTCCATCTCGCGGTGAGCGTCCTCTTCCCTCCAATTCGAGAAGTCAAAGAACCCTAGTTCTCTTTCATCAAAAGGAACTACATACTGATAAACCGTTCCGTCCTCGTCCTCGACAAAGCGAAGGCGCATGGTATCAAACTTGGCGACAGCCTCCATAATGCTTTGTTTGAGCACTCCGAAATCCACATCGTTTTTTATATACAAGCCCGTGCCGATATTCGTCACCTGGTGCGGCGCGTACTTGAGCGTGTAGAAGTGAAGTCGCTGTGCGGCTGTAAGCGGGTAGCACTGCATTACAGTGCCGTTGATATTGAACTCTTTCATAATTGCTCCTTAATTACTCACATTTTGTATTTATCGAGGAACTCGCTGACCGTCTTGTAGTAAAGCTCGCGGTTTTCGTACAGAGCCGCCGCGTGACCCGCGTTTTCGACTATCAGTCGACTTTTCTCTCCGGTGCAAGCCGCGTAATTCTGATCTGTCATATACGCGGGAACAAATGTATCGTCCGCGCCGTGGATAAACAGAATCGGGCATACGCCCTTTTTCACCGCGTCCAGTGTGGAAAAATCCTTGAATCCATATCCCGCGCGCTCTCGGCAGAGCTTGTCGTTTATGTCCATTATCGGGTGCGGCGGCAAGTGATAGTCGCGCTTCAGGATATGAACAAAAACGTCATACGGCGATGTGAACGCGCAATCGGAAACAACCGCCTTGACATTCGCAGGAAATCCCTCCGTGCCGGTTGCCATCAACACAGTTGACGCTCCCATCGAAACGCCGTACAGAGCCACCTCGCAGTCCTTGCCGAAACGCTCCTGTACGTAGTTTATCCACCCTATGCAGTCAAAGCGGTCGAGGATTCCAAAGCCTATCCACTGTCCCTCGCTCTTTCCGTGTGACCGCTGGTCAACTATCAGTGTGCTGTACCCGCGCTGCATAAAGTACTCCGCCATATTCGAGCAATCGTTTATTCCGCAGCTTGTATAACCGTGAAACATTATTGCTATGCGGTTTGCGGGCTTTTCCGCGGAGAACAGGTCGCCGTGGAGCGTAAGTCCGTCACGGGATTTGATGGTGATGTGTTCGGACGGACGCGTCTGGAATTTCTCTCTAACGGCGCGGATACCTACAATGTAGCTTTCCCACTTTTCCGCGTCTGCCATCTCGCTTGTGTCCACGCGAACGCCGTCCTGGCGCGGAATTACGCGGTTGAACAGCGTCTTTGCGCCGATAAAAGATGCCGCAGCTCCTACCGC
The DNA here is from genome assembly GCA_014799385.1 of Oscillospiraceae bacterium. Classification (GTDB taxonomy): domain Bacteria; phylum Bacillota; class Clostridia; order Oscillospirales; family Ruminococcaceae; genus CAG-115. The sequence goes on along the minus strand of JAAVIC010000020.1, from coordinate 26,622 downwards.
TGCCAATCCTCCAACGCCTGCCGCTATAACTAAAGGTGTCATTTTCTTCACGGAATCTCCTTTCAAATTCGACCGACAGTCAAATTTACCTTTTGATTTAATCGGCGATAGTATGCTATCTCCGACTTATTATTTGCTGTTTTCCTTATATTAATATTACCATATAACTGACCGGCAGTCAATACTTTTTTGAAAAAATACTTGAAATTCCCGAAAATTTGTGATATAATACAAAAGAGGACGGTAAATCCACACGAATACTGGTAATTTTAGAGGTGAGAAGTATGAAACAAGTCAAATCGGACAAACGTGAGCTGATATTTGACGCGCTTGGGGATCTGATGAACACGGTGCCGTTCAAGGACATTTCGGTGGATTCGATAGCGCGCGCGGCGGGCGTTGCCAAGGGCACTGTGTACTACTACTTCGACAGCAAGGAGGAGATCCTCGACAATTTGATTGAGCGGAGCTATCGCCGTGCGATACGCGAGTATCTGAACTCCGTGACAAGCGAGCAGACCGCGCTCGGGCGGATCAAACAGTTGTTCCGCTGCGCAACCGCCGAGGACTTCGGCAACAAACAGAATTTACTTATGACGCTGCATTTGCACGAGGACGCGATTTTACACATCAAGCTGAAAACCGTGGCGGTTCAGGAGCTGTCGCCGATTCTCACCGTGCTGCTTGAACAAGGCATCGAGGAGGGTTCGATAAAAACCGAATACCCCAAAGAAAGCGCGGAAATTATTCTCACGACATTGACGGTGTTCCTTGACGATTCAAGGCAGGACGACCCATCGATTATGCGAAAGCTGAAAATCTTCGCGAACGTCCTTGAAACCTGCCTCAAAACGCCCAGAGGGAGCTTTGATTTTTTGTTTGAACGAAATTAAACCGGGGAGCTTGCGCTCCCCCGTTCAGTTTGTAGAAAAAGACTACTCTTTCAGACTGTCGAGAAAACCTCGCAGACGAGGACGAATGACCGCTTTGCGGTCAACCTACGTGCGGCGGCTAGCCTTTGTGGCTGCCGCCGTGCGGTTGACGAAGTAAGCCCCGCCGCAAAGCGGCGGGGCGGTGCGAGGGTTTATCGACAGTCTGCGGGGAGCTTGCGCTCCCCAGTTTTCGTTTAATCCGTATTGAATTTCAGTTCGCATAACCGCTCTACATCACATTTCGCGAAATATTCTTCCTCTAGCGGAATCCATTTTTCGGCGAACTGCTCTGCCCTTTCAGCGCCGTTTCTGAGTATAATCCTGCGCATTTGCTCCTCGGGATTCACCGTCAGAAACACGCGCAAGCCGTAAAATCCGCGCAGCTCGGGGTGACAACTGTATGAGCCTTCAATTATGCAGACATCGCCAACATTCACAAAAATCGGCTCGGAGAGCCGCTGCGTTCGGCAGTCGAACGAGCGGAATTTTATCACGGAACAGCCGCCCTCCAACGGAACTAAAATCTCCTCGCGAAACCGCTCCCAATCCACATTGCCGCCCGGCTCGGCAAGCCGCTCCGCAGTGCGCTGCTCGGGGCGAAGAAAGAAGTCGTCCATATGGACTGCGTTCCAATTCGTCCGTTCGCAAATCATCTTCGCGAGGGTGGTCTTTCCGGCGGCGCAGCGTCCGTCAATTGCGATTACAATTCGCTTTGCGGGGATTTGTTCCGCCGCGTTGACAACGGCTCTCGCGATCTCCTCAGCTCTCATTTTTCACTCCCGAAGAATGCCGCTTAAACGTCACCAATCCCGTTTTGTGGAGCGCGAGCATAATCGCGGGAATCAGCGTGAGTTGGATTATTATCCCGGGTATCGCCTGCAGGAATACCGAGGCAAAATACGCGCTCCACGTATACCCGTTGCCTTGAATCCCCGTGAAAATAAGCATTGCAAGCCCGAATATCACACGCCCGCCGAGCATTGCCGCAATCATCGAGCGATACAGCGCAATAATGCACTGATGCCGCGAGATTCCGTAGAGAAGCCCCGCGACAAGCCCGTAAGTCATCAGCTCCAATGCCATTGAAACCGCCATAGGGAACATTGCTGGCGCAGCGCAAATCACCGAGCGCAGCAGCGGAAGAATAAATCCAACCGCCGCGCCATACTGCCAGCCGCAAATCAGCCCGCACAGGAATACGGGAATGTGCATTGGCAGCATCATACTGCCAACCTGCGGAATCTGCCCCGTCAAAAACGGGAGCAGTATTCCGATTGCGATGAACATTGCCGAGAGGGTTAATTTTTTTGTAGTTTCTTTCATTTTCGTGTTTTGCCTTTTCAGTCAAGTGAAATCAGGGTGTATTCGCGGCTTCCGAGACCTATTTCCGCAGCGTGCTTTAGCGTCAGCAAGCCGTTTCTCTCCTCGATTCGGTTGACGAGGGACTTTCCATCGCCGTCCTTCTGCGCGTATACGAAATCAATACACGCCTGGTCGAGAGCTACGGGGTCGAGCGAGGACAATACACCAACGTCCGCCATTTCAGGCTCGTGAGGGTGTCCGTCACAGTCGCAGTCGATGGACAGGCGGTTCATTACATTAACGTAGCAGATCCGCTCACCGAGGTAATCCGCAACAGACTTGCCCGCTTCCGCCATCGATTCGAGGAACGCGTCCTGTTCGCCGTGCCACGGGTCGGTAAGACTAGTACCACCGCTGTGGATCCACGCTTTGCCCTCGCTTGAACCAAGACCGATGGAGATGTTCTTTATCGCGCCGCCGAATCCTGCCATCATATGCCCCTTGAAGTGCGACAAAATCAGGTAAGATTCATAGTCGGTAAACGCTTTTCCCACATAGTTCTCCCGAAGTCGCTTTCCTCCGTTTATGGGGAGCGTCATAGAACCGTCCTCGTCCTGAATTTGGAACGGAGCGATGTCGGTGAAACCGTGGTCTTTTGCGACCTGATAGTGGTCGGAAGTTTTAATGCGCGCGCCGTCATAGGCGGTGTTGCACTCTACGATCGTGCCGTTTACGAGCTGAACAAGATCCTTGATAAGCGCGGGGCGCAGATAGTTGGAAGCGGGCGGCTCTCCGGTAGAGAGCTTAACCGCGCACTTTCCCGTGGGCTGCCACTTCATCGCGTTGTAAACCGCGACAAGGCTCTCCGGGGTGATGTTTTTCGTGAAATAAACGTTGCTCATTGGGGATTCCTCCTTATAGTTGTTGGTTTTGAGTGGTTAGTTGGCTGATTTCCAAAATCAACCTCTGTTTTTATTATACAATAATGATTTTGGTTTGTCAAGTGAAAATAGTGCTATATCGCGCAGTTTCCCCGACAAAAAACGCGGAAGCGGTCGGTCTTTTTTGGCAAAGCTCCTTGAAAGTGCCGCCCTCTTGACAAATCCAACCAAAAGTGGTATAATGTATTTGATAGACCTTAAGGAGGTATTATTATGAAACAAGAAACCCGAAAGCTCATAAGCGGGCTTATCGCAGCCGCGCTTATGACGAGCATATTCACGGGGTGCGACCCCGACACAACCGACGACACCAGAACCCGCCCCTGTTTGGACAGAACCCCCTGCACCGGAGCGGAAACCTATTGATGAAAACCATAACATTGAGGGTTATGAAATGACCGGCAGATGGGTAACAAAACCTGGAGGAACCTACTGGAAAGAGGGTTCCAATTTTTATATGTCAAGAGAGGACGCACAATACTGTCGCAACCCCGTCCCTCAGGACGAAGTCGACGGCGTAAACCTAGATGATTATAGTTACACATTTAATTAAAGCTTTTTTGTTCCCGCTAGTTAGTTGCAACTGAATTGTGCTTATGTATGCTTATGAGAATATATTTAGCCCCTAGCTTTTCGCTAGGGGCATTTCGCGTTTATGGGGAGGTAGATACCCAATGAGATTCAAACACGAACCCCATTACCGGTTAAGAATTTTGTTGCGGGATCGTGAAGCAATTTTGAAAAGAATTTCACAACCAAACCCGTGCAAAGCGCGGCAATAATCGTTCCCTCCCGTGTTCCGACAATTTTGAAATTGAAGAACATCAGTGAAAGAATAACTGCCATAATTACGCAGCCGATATCAAAGGCTATTTTAACATTACCGAAGTTTTTGTGTGTTGTATCCGAAACAGCCTTAACAAACGCTTCTCCGGAATTCATAACAACGTTCGCGATTACGCAAATGGTTATTCCAAATCCCAGAATAACAGTACCGACAATTACCATCAGCAGCCTTACGGGGTAAATTTCAACGGGTATAAACGAAGCGCACCATACCCCGAAATCAGTAAACCACCCAAACAAAAAAGATAGCGGAATTTGCAGCAGCTGAACAGGATTAAACTTCTTCCTTAATAAAATTATCTGCCCTACGATCAATACGCAATTCCAGACAATAAGCCAGTTGCCCAAAGTAAAAAAGCTGAATTTTTCCGCTATAACATTTGCTACCGAAGAAATTGGCGAAACACCGAGATCTCCGCGTTTCGTGACCGCAACTCCCATTGCGGAAAAAAACAGTCCTATGATAAGTAAAACGTACCTTTTCAGCATCTCTGTTTTAGTCATTTTAGTTGAACCCATAATCAAAAACCTCCATATTAAAAACGGAAACACGCCATTATTCGTTATTACAAATATTTCTGTACACTCTGGAAAGAAGCGTTATAAGCGATTCTTTTTCCTTATCGGAAAATCCCTCCATAGCTGACTTTTCAATTTTTTCAAACTCTGCCGCAATTCGTTCGGCAAGCTCGCTGCCCTTTTCGGTCAGAAAAACATACAGCGACCGCCGGTTTCCATCGCGCATTTTTCGAATGATCAAGCCCTTTTTCTCCATTCCGTTCAAAACAGACGTCAGAGAAGCCTGTTCAATATGACAGGCCGCGGAAATGTCCTTTTGAATTGAACCGTTGTGATCTCTGAGATAATCAAGTATCTTCGGCTGTCCTAAAGACAGCTCCGTATCCCTGATCATCGAGAAAAGCTGTTTTTGAAATATAAAATGATTTGTCATAATCAAATAATGAAAAGTTTCTTCCATTAAATAACCCGCTTTCTTATAATTCTAACAATTAAAATTCTAATTATATTTTAGCATATTATGAGAAAAATGTCAACCACACATTTGCACAAATTTTTTCTGTAAATTGTTTGAGTATTTGTTTATTTTCAAGCTCTCTCATAATTAGAGAGAAGCAATTTACAGGTTCTTTGTGCGAGCTGCATAAATTCAACCGCCTGAATTTTGCAGGGGAGTTCACGAATCGAACTTCGTTCGACCTTGCCGTTTTCGTGTAGAAAATATCTGCGGAGCGTGAATCTTGATTTTGCAAAATATTATGCCCGCAAGCGGCTTAGTAGAGCCGTTTGCGGGCATAATTTCTTTTTTGTCACGTTTAGTTTACAAATCCTAAGCGATTACCGAATAACTGTTACCGCGCGGTATACGGGATATGTCACTCCTCTGTATGTAACCTTGCGGTTGGTTTTGCGCAGATAGCACATTGCGTATAATACTAATATCTATCAAATAACGGTAAACACCTTACGGAAGTGTTTTAAGCGGCAAAAAAATTTTTTAATTTCGTTTCTGCATTTGTACAGTTCTTTATCATAATTAATCTTTATGCGGTGTTGCCCTAAATACTAATTCCAAAAAACGAGCATAGAGACGTGTGAAAAATAAAATCAATAGATTTGACAAACGGATATATGTACAACTGTAGTGAAGTCAGTCCCACCATATTATCCAATAGCATCGGTCTGACTACCTTTGACACAACAATCATATATACAGCAAAGAAAATCAAATCCGCAACCATGATTTTTGCAATTCCCAAAGCCGATTTTACCACTTGTCGCTTTAGTTGTTTTATGGTGCTGTCCTTTATAAAATGACTCTTGACAAGAATACTTAAAATTTTCATGGCAATTTTTGCTGCGGTTCCCTTTTTACAGCGTACATAATAAACAATCGAATCAAACAGCTTGAATCGGTTTCTAATCAAGCAGAAAATATAATAATGGTATTTTATGATAAGTTTTATAACGCGTATTACAGTTGTCGCCAATACCACAAGCAGAATTATTGACGTTATATAAGTAGCCACGGTTTTGTTGGGAAAGGCAAAGTAGCTTATTAACAATGCGCCTATGTACAGCAAAAGACTTAGAGTATTTTTTTTAATTGTTTTTTTGAGTTTTTCTTGGATAAGCCGCTTTATTTCCATTGAAAATTTCGGCACAAGATTTCCGAAAGTGTCTATGCCCTTCGACATTATACCATTGACCGTTTCTCTTACAACCACATATCCCATCACAGCATTGTTAATCATGCTAAGTATTCCCATAAGTCTATCTTCCTCGAATCAGAGTTTCTTTTCGTTTTTGAAAGATTATTAATCATAACAGCTTTCCAATATAATAAGAAAAGGCATTCCTTCTGTAAAACCATGTTTAACAGACCTTCTAACCCACCTGATAGCCTCGTCAAGATCTTCCTCAACGCCCATTCCGATAGAATAACACAATCCTAATTGAAATTCTGAGCCTGCATTTCCTTGACGTGCGCTTTTCTCCAACCACTTTGCCGCTTTTTCATAGTTTCTGTGTACCTGAATGCCGTACAGATACAGTAACCCCACCGAACCTTGCGCGTCACTATCACCAGATTCGGCAACGTCTATAAGATCATCAATATCTATTTCGGTGTCCTCAAACGATGATTCCATCATAGGCTTTTGTGCATTAAGAATCATCTCTACTGTCTCTTGTATTTCTCTATCCATAATTGTTTTTCCTCCGTGGTTTTTTATAATTTGACCGTGGCATTTGAGTACACGCGGTTTGAATCATGGGTTCGCTATACACGCCGCAAAATCAGCGTGGTAATTTGCACACGTAATCATTGCAGGCGCTATTATCTGAGCAACGAGTGCAATTGGTTTTTATGCACTTCGCTTTTACGTCGGTATTAAGCTTCCAATATCCCCTTGCGGGGTTGTCCGGTTCAATAGCCGAGTTAGCGGGGTCGTACCAATACTTGCAGAATGCGCATCTCTTAGTGGTATTGATATTGCAGGTTACTTTCATAAAATTATCCTCCAAGCTAATAATTAGAATAAATATCCTAACTAATAATATTATAAGTCATATAAGACTTAAAATCAACCCCTATTTACTAAAAAATGTTATATTTATGTAAATACAACAAAATTTAGAGGTGAAATTTGTGAATAATTATCAAATCCGACTCAAGGACTTACGTGAGGATCACGATCTCACACAAGCACAGGCGGCGAAGATAATCGGCACATCACAGCAGCATTACGGAAAATACGAAAGCGGCAAGATAGTGATTCCGTTTGACCGCGCAATTGCTCTTGCGGATTATTATGGTGTAAGTCTTGATTATATCGCAGGGAGAACAAACGAAATTAACTCGTTCAAAAAGCCACAAAAATAAACATACAAAATTTCATAGGTTTATTTTGTATAGTTTTCACCGCCATCAAGGCTTTCCGAAGCATACACAACAGTATTCTACAATATTTATTATAGCATTCTTAAAATGACTTTTGGTCTACCCACTGTAGACAATTTTCGACAAAAAATCCCGACTGTTTTTCAGTCGGGATTTTGCAATCTACTTCTCAATTAAGAACTTCAAAACCTTGTTCCTCAAGGTCGGAATTTGTTTCAAAAACATCCTTGTTATGGGCGAGGTTGAACATAATCACCGCATCCCTGGCGTCCTTGGCGTACAGCGGCGCGAATCGGCATTTTTTCAGCAGCGAGTTGGTTTCATCGCAGCCCAAACCCAATCCGAACGCGATTGCAATCAGTTTATCGCGCGAGGGCATACGTTTTCCGCCGAAAATATGATAAACATGCGAGCGTGTAAGACCGCTGTCCTTGATCACCTTTGAGATGGTCATATCCGCTCTGTAAAGTGCCTCGTTTAAGGCATCGGAAATACTTTGCCTTAAAAGATAATCGGAATTTTGAATGAGGTATTCGTCCGCGCTGCCGGCGGTCTTAAGTTCGTTTTCAAGCTCTCCCGTGGTTTTTTCCTTTGTGATTGTCATAATATTTCTCCTTTTCCCGCCATATGGAAATCTTTGTCAATTTGCCGAGTCGGGCAGCTAATCATTTTTGCGTGTAAGTATAGAATAGGTGTCGCTTATTCCGTAGCGTGTGTAATCACCGACTTTGTTTTCAAACAAGAGGTAGTCAGTACCTTTTCGAGTGACAATAAAATATTCACATATGTGAAAACTCATATCCTCTGAAGGAATAAAATAACCGTTAGTCCAGATATTGTCGTAATATTCAAAGTTTCCATATTGTGTTCTCGCTATACCGGATGATAAAAAAGTGATTTCCCTCAGCCAATAGCCGTTGCCGGAAAAAGCATCTATTGCTCCCCAGAGCCATTCGCCGTAGTAGTCCTTGTTTAAGTAGCCGACCATTTCCCAAGTTCCGTAAACAGCAGGATCGTCATAGAAAACCAAATCACAAATATCTTCATAATTTCCTTTGTCGTTGATGACCGTAGTATATCTGATTTTGCGTGAATTGGCATTCATAAAGACAAAATAATTTTTCGTGGTGCCGGTTTTCGCGTAGCCGTCGGTTTTATTTTCGATAAGCAGATATTCCGTGCCGTTCACCTTGGCGTATATAAGCCCTTGAACATATTGCGCGTTGTTGTATCTTAGGATAAAATAGTCCTTTGTCCACTTAGCCCCCGCGCCGTTGTTCACGTCCGCCGAGCCGTCCGCGCTGAGCGTGACGTTTTGTATCAGCATATTATCTATGGTTCTGTTCAGGAGGTCTGTTCTGCCTCTGGTAAAGCTCTTCAGCCGGTCTTTTTCAAGCGTGCCGACTGCATTCCAAGTTCCGTGAACCAAGGAATCATCATTAAAAGTATAATTGCACACGTCCTCGTAGTCACCCGATGAATTTGTAATAGTGGTGAAAAACTGAGTGATACCCGATGGCTCGGAGGTCTGTGGCGGTTCGGAATTTTGCGTGGATTGCGGGATTTCAGGCGGCTTTGAGGATTCGGAGCTTTGAGTAGGCGGTGAGCTTTCCGGCGGCTTTGAAGTTTCGGGTTCGCTTGGGCTTTCCGATGATGTTGATAAACTGTCGGAATCAATTCCGCCCGAGGAACTATCGGTGCTATCAGTGCTGTCTTTGCCGCTTTCCGGCTGCGAATCTATGGGCAGCGGCTGCGTTGTATCGGAAACAGAGCTAATGTAGCTTTCCGAGTAGGGGGCGCTCGTATGGTCTGTGAAATCTCGATTATTCAAAACCGCTGAAAAAACTGTTGTAAACACAATTAGCAAAAGCGCTGCCATCGGTATTGCCGCGAACCTCTTTAATACCGCGAGCCTTATGGCGGTTTTCACTGCGGAAATGCTATCATAGCGGTCATCGGGGTCGAGTGCCTTGCATTTTTTGATTATCTTGTTAAAAGGCATGGAATTTTCGCCTAGCAGCAAATTCATTGTTACTCCAAACGAATAAATATCCGAGCGGCTATCGGTCTGTGAAAAACCGAACTGCTCGGGCGGCGCGAATCCCTCCGTGCCGAGTATCTGAGTATCCCTGTCCTTGACGACCTTCTCGATACGGGACGCGTCAAAATCGATGAGCTTGATATGCTCGTCCTTTGTGATGATTATGTTGGACGGCTTGATATCGCGGTGAACAATTTTCGCGGAATGCAGAGCGTCAAGCGCATCGCACAGCTCAATTAGTATCTTCACTGCCTGTTTTTTCGTGAAAGAACGCTCGGCGGCGGTAACTCCCTCAACATATTCCTCTATAACATACGCGCCGTCATTATCCTCGCCGAACTCTATGAATTTTACAATATAAGGGCTGGAAATACCCTTGAGCTTTTCGGCAAGCAATCTGTCAACGCGAACATTTTTCCGAACAAACAATCGACCGTTCTTGTCGGATACAAGACGAATTTTCGTGCTTTTGAAATTGACCGATTCCACATATTCGTAGTCCAAAAACTCACCCCACATTTTCAGTTCCCAATATTGCGCTGACTTTAATCAAATGTAATTTTTTAGGATATTGGCTGTCCCTATTATATCACACCAACACAAAAATGTCAACACGCCCTTAATCATTTGCGGAGGCGCGCTGCAATATGAACAATATAAGGATAACAGCAAAATGTTCAACGGATTAGATTTTTTTCTCGCCGAGGGTCACATAATGATCAATAGATTTTGATAAATCGGTACGCCGTATCTCTAGACGATATGGCGTACTATTTTTTATTATCAGTCACTGCGGACAAAAAGTCCGCCCACCAGCTTTAATTTTGGTGGACGCGAGGTGGGCGACCACCAAAGTTAGTAAAGCGCATTGAGAATAGCGTTTCCGCTCTCCGCCATTTTCGGAGTAAGGTGCTGATATATGTTCATCGTAACCTGTAGGTTCTTGTGTCCTAAACGCTCTTGAACATATTTCGGTGCCGCCCCGCCTCAAGCAGCATTGAGCAGTGCGTATGCCGTAAGCTGTGGAAATCAAACTCTGGGTAGTTCATACTCCCGTGAATAACACGGCAGGTGTGCTGAATAGTCCGCGGTTGAATGAACTCGCCCGATTCTCTAACACACACTAAGTCGATAGGTTTTCCGTTTCCCACTTGATTCAAAGCATGATCCGAAGCCTCGTAATTGTGTATGTATTCCTCGGCATAAAAGACCTTCGCGCGTTCCTGTTTTTCTTTAGCTCGTATCAACAGTGAGACTAGCCCCTCGTCCAAGTCGATCACGCGCACGGAATCATATTTCGGCTTAGTGAAGAACCAGTACCCGGGTGTATCGCCGTCTTTCTCGCGCCATTGAACTTGTCTGTTGACGGATAATTTCCGACTTTCAAAGTCGATATCTTCCCAAGCAACGGCGAACGCTTCTCCGAGCCGAAGTCCGCACTTGTATCCGAACATCAGCGGGATATGTGTTGATGAACCCTCCGGGAATCTCTCAAAAATTTCGGTGATTTTCTCCTTTGGGATAAAAACGTGTGGAGAAACCCTCGATTTGATTTTAGGCTCAACTCTCTTGAATGGCAGCTTAACAAAAGCCATGGGATTATTTTCCAAGTACTTCATAGGCTCAACAGCATAACTCAAACAGTTGGAGAGAATTCCCTTAATAACCGACAATGTGTTTCTGCTGTACCCCTCGTTGAATTTATCCGTAATAAATTGCTGGAGCTTAGCGGGATCAAGCGATTTCAGTTTGTACATTCCGAGCGCGGGTTTGAGATGAAGTCTGATTTTCTTTTGGTAATTGGTAAGAGTAGCCGGCTTTAAGTTGTTTTTGCAATAGCTCTCATACCACAAGTCCAGAAAGTCGGAGAATCCGATCTCGGAGGGTTGAATCACTGTCCCGGTTTGATTATACTTAGCAAGTGCCTTGTTCCCTGCTTCTAACGCTTCTTTCTTGGTGTTGAAGCCGCTCTTTGAAAACTGTTTACGTTTTCCTTCGATTTTCGCGCCCTCAAAACGGTACTCCCATTTCCCGTTGCGCTTCCGTGTGATTACATTAGCCATATACTCCCCTCCCCCAACAAATGTGTTACTCGATCAGCTTGGGATTATAATCAACTATGTAGAACGCGCAGGTGCAAAGCACCGCCATTCTCTGCTCCTTTTCGATAGTGTCAAGTTGAACGCTTAAAATCTCGGCAGAATCGGGCAGCGGCACTTGCGGATCGTCAATGCCGCATAATAAGAATCCCTTATCAATATTCTGGCGAATAACTATATTACATTCGGCTTTGTCAACCGCGAATTTACTGTAATCATGATTGCGGTTTTCTCTGTTGACGCGCTGTTTGTATTCTTTCGCCTGAAGTTCTTCTATTGTCGCATACCGCGAATAGTATTCCATGTCGGGAATACTATTCATATGATAAAAAGCCTCTACCATAGGATAATTGATATACAACTTGCCCATATCCGATGATTCGTTAAAATATTCGGACATTTCCCGTATCTTATCCGCCGAAAAATCCGGAGCGTGCGGATCTAAATCAAATATCAGCAAAATATCCGAATAGTTTTCATCAAAAATAAGCTTCTTTTCCGGGTCTTGCTCACGTTCCTTAAGCAACTGGCGCAAATCGATCTCATCGGGATTGTTATCACGGAACATTTCGTTGTACAAGGTGTAGATATTCGTGTAATACGGAACAATCGTGTGTTTTTCGCTTATGCCATAGATATTCAGCAAGTGTTCCATAAGTCTAACATCAGTCTTAGCACCCTCGACCAGCACCAGAATTTTCGACTTATTTCCCGCCATCGAATTCACCGCTCATATACAATTTTTCAAGATTGTGACCCTCTCGAAGTTCGCGATCTGTAGCATTGGCAAACGAGGTTAAACCACGCTCCGTCATTATAAAGAAGCAGTCTGGACGCATAATCCGATTTGAGAGCAAATTCGTATTATGTGATGTCAAAATCACCTGTGTATTGCTCATTTTTTCGAGAATCTTGACAATCGTTTCTGACAATTCATAATGATAATAAGCGTCAAATTCGTCAATAAACATAAGCGATACATCTGCGGCGGTTTTGTACCAATAAAAGAAGTTGTAGAGCGCTTTGGTGCCACTGGAAGCGACCGAGAAAAAAGGCATATTTAACGAACTATTCGTTATTTTATCATGTTTTCCCGTAAAATATAGCCGCTTCTTTCCGTCATTATCTGTGCAAACATGTAAATTACCTTTTATTCCGGCATCATGAAGCATTTTTTCAAATTCACAAAGATTATCATTTTCAGATATAAAATCATAATAATCTTTATTATTCGCTTTGTATCCGATAAAACGATTTTTATCAGAGCCTGCAAACCACAACATCTTTGAAACAAACTGAATCAGCTGACGTAATGGGTGATCATCAGAAAGAACAGTATTGTTCACTACATATCTTAAAACGGAACTCATATTGATCATAGATAAATTTAATGTCGGTGACAACTCTTTTAACGCTTCAAGATTCCCGGATTTATCAGCAAAACTATATTCAAATAACAATTTACTGTTTATTTCAATCTTCTCATAGAGTAAGTTTTGTCTAAGATCTTTAGTATAGACGTAATCTATTATATTGGATTCAAATAAAAAAATATAATGAAACCGTATACCCTCACTCATAAATTTGTAAAATTCGATGGAACACATATAATTTTCATACAAATCGAGATTAACATTGTTTGTTGTCAAATGTGTAACAATATCAAACATCGCAAACCCAAGGTTAGTCTTACCCACAGAATTTTTTCCGTAAACAATGGTCTTGCCTAACAAATTATTGGAAATGCACTGCGTATTAAATTTATAATCCCTAACATCGGAAAAGTCAAAGGTTATTTTGTCCTTGAAATTCTTGAATCCCTCAACCTCGAAAAGCTTAAGCACAGATATCCCCCCATCACTAACGCTATATATCTATTATACCGCAATTTTCTGCCTATGTCAATAGTCTTTCGTAAAAAAATTACGGAGGGCTTCGACATTTTTCAATTAATATTATACAGAACCGTATTTATGATTGGACACAGAAAAGCTATTGTAGAAATTGATAATATCTCCGATCCCATTTTTCCATATATAAATCTGCCAACACCACCGCACTCTCTTCCTCGTCGGTATCTTCTTTCCACGCGACAATAAACCGCACTTTCGCGCCGACCGGCGAATATCCCTTTGAGGTAAGTCCTTCGATTTTTTCAACGCAGCCTTTTGAAAGCTTCGCAATCCGTTGTATCTCACCGTCTATCACGGCGGTGAGATAGCTTCCGTCAACATTTAACGGCATACCGCTTTGAAGTCTGAAAATAAGCGGCTTTTTCCCTTTGAAAAAACTTAGCACAACGTCTTTGAGAGTAAGCGATAAAGTAATTTCATCGGGAGCGGTATACATTTTCTCATCATACGTTTTATTAATATCCGGAATGTTGAACATTTCAAAAATTCCGTTGCCGCAATGGATATAAAGCTCGTTTTTGGCTCTTGTCATACCGACATACAGATTGCGGCTTTCCGCCCCGCCGTCGAGAGTGAAGTTATTAAGAAGCATATAAACGTTACCAAACTCTCTGCCCTTTGCCTTGTGAATAGTTGAAACGTAAACCGCGTCCAATTCGTCCGTATAAAAATCCTCGTAATTCGATTGATTAATAAATTCCTCCAAATCGGTACGGTATTTTGAATAGGTGTGAGTTTTCTCAAAATCCGAAATGAGATTGTCGCAATTTTCCAGACACTCACTTTCTCGGAAACATTCATTAAGAGAGCGTTTTGCGTTCTCCCAAATTTCATTGCTTATTACGGCGGATTTCAGTTCCGAGTCTATCTTCTTCAAGAAGAACCTGATTTCCGCCAGATTGCTTAATCTAAACCCGTCAAGCGACTGGATAAGCCGTGCGCGGATACCGCGCTTGTTAAGCAGAGTGCAAACGCGCAAGGCTTCCTCATTGGTGACTGTCAAAACACAAGCTTTGCCGCCGCGATATGTTTCAATAACATTTTCTACAATGGGTTCCTCAAGATTTATACTCTTATAACGGGTTATTTCAACAATACCGTTTTCGGAATTTACAGCGGAAATCGGTATTATTTTCATTCGATTATGAATGGTTTTCACCAGTTCGTTCGCAAGCTCAACGATATTGGGGCGGCTGCGGTAATTTTGGGTAAGCTCGTATTTTGTCGCGCCCAATTCGTCAATAAAAGAACGCATATATTCGGAGCTTGAGCCGCGCCACTCATATATATTCTGATCATCATCGCCTACCGCGATAACGCGCATATCCTCGTTTCGGCTCATAAGAGCGCGAACAAGCGCGTGTTCGTGCTTATCCATATCCTGCGCTTCATCGATTAAAAGCACGGTTTTCGTAATTCTCCCTTGCTCCACCTCTCCATTTTTTATCATCTCCACGGCTTTTGGAATTACTTCCTTTACTCCGTCAAGACTGCCGATTTTTCCAAGCAGGTCAAAGCAATATGAATGGAATGTCTTTATTTCAACGAAATTTGCCGCGTTTCCGATAAGCTCTATCAGTCGCTTTTTGAACTCGGTTGCCGCCGCGCGGGAGAACGTCAGCATCAAAAGCTGCTCGTGCTTCGCGTCCTCCAGCATCATAAGTGACGCTAGTTTGTGCACCAAAACGCGCGTTTTTCCGCTTCCGGGACCTGCTGCAACTACAATATATTTCGATTCGGTATCGTTAATGATCTGCTTTTGAATGTCAGACAAATCGTCCACTATTTGGTGATATTTTTCGGGAGAGATATTACGCATAATTTCCACAGCGCGTTCGCCTTTGAAATATTTAGCGATGAATTTCTTGAAGTCCATTTGGAAATAGTCCTGTACGAACCGCAAAGCGGAATCATAGTCCTTAACCATTAAATTTGCAAACTCGCCGACTATATGTATCTGCTGGATCTTGTGCTTATAGTAGTCGTCAAGAGAGCAGTAATCTTCTTTTTTGTAACGTATTTTGTTGTCGAGAATAAGTCTCTTTAATTCCAAGCCGTTATACAGCACGAAAAAACCGCCCTCAAGTTCCATTGAACCGATTTGGGATAAATACAAAAGCGCGTCCTCAACATCAGAAAGAGAAATTTCGCCTATTGTCAAATCGGACTGCTCTGAAAATTCGCTTAAAATTCCTACAACCGAAAACTGTATCAGTGCTTTGTTTTTTGAGGTTGCTGTTTGTATTGAAGCCAACGCCTCGGAATAAAGCTTTTTTACGGCAAATTCGGCAATTTTATATCGTCTGTAGAACCGCTCCCTAAGCTCATCCAGCTTGCTTTTGAAGCAGATTTTTACATTGTCGCCGCCTGTACGTTCCCTTGTGATATATTCCTTTGTTGTCAGAAAATTCAAAACAGTATTTATTCTTTTGACATTGGCAAAATTTATTCCCGTGTTCTGGGAGGCTTCATTCAGTTCCTTGAGGTTATATTCTTTTTCCTCCTCGGAGAATTGATCGAGCAAAAATCTCTCCAATCCCGCAAACTGATTGAGAATTTTCAAAGCGCGGTTTTCGCTGTCCCCGCTGTAAATATACGCCGACATATCCATAGTATCGGCAAGAACTCCCGCTTGGCGCATTAAATTCACGCAGTTGATAACGTCACGCTTGTCCATAGACAGATTATCGGCAAGATAATCAATTCGCGATTCGGCTTGTTCGGAATCGGTTTTTGAACGGCTCCTTTCGGAAATCAAGCATTTTATAATACGTATGGATTGTTTCTTCTGTTCCTCCGAAAACAGATTTGAGTTTTCGATTTTTATGCGCGCTTCCTCTTGATTTTTCACCGTCAAACCCGTGGCGTAAACGTGCGGCACATTATGCCCGCGCTTGATATAGCCTGCCTGTTCAAGTGCTGCGATCGCGGTCTTGACGCGGGTTTCCACATCGCTCACCGTATCGTCCCAACCCGCCTTACGCGCGATCTCCAACGGAGAACTGCACACGGTAGGGCGATATTTCATCATTTCTTTCATAGCAGACCAAACCTGTTGAATATCACCGATACTCACCTTAGTTTGATTCAACAGAATAAAATGCTTATTCAGATCCTCATCGTTGAACAGAACGTAGCAGTCAGCGTTAAGAGAGGGATCGCGCCCCGCTCTGCCCGCCTCCTGAACGTAATTTTCCAGTGAATCCGAAATATCGTAATGTACCACCAGACCGACATCGCTTTTGTCCACTCCCATTCCGAAAGCGGAGGTAGCGACAATGATATTTACCTCGCCGTTCATAAATGCCTCTTGGTTGGCGACTTTTTCGGGAGAATCCATTTTCCCGTTATAAGGCAGAGCGGGAAAGCCGTCCTTTGACAATGCTTCGGCAAGTTCCCGGGTTTTGCGGGTCCTTGAAACGTAGACTATCGTTGGACAGTTTTTCCTCGCGATAAGTCCGCGCAAAGCCGCGTATTTTTCCCCGTCGCCTGCTTTGTAAAGCACGGTGTAATGTAAGTTCCGGCGCTGTGCATCGGTGGCGAAAAGCTCCAGTTCAAGACCTAACTTTTCCTTGAAATAGTCGCGAATATCGCTTATAACCTTTTGCTTTGCCGTTGCGGTAAAACAGGAAACGGGAATCGTGCCGCCGAGTGCCTTTTTCTCCTGATACTCGCGGATAAAATCACCAATGTACAGATAATCCACGCGGAAATCTTGACCCCACGCAGAAAAGCAATGTGCCTCGTCTATTACAAAACGCACAACATTGCGCGACAGCAGCAGCCGCTCGATTGAACGGGAACGCAGCTGTTCGGGTGAGATATAAAGCATTGCGGCAAGCCCGCTTTGCACGCGCTCGATAGCGTCGGTGCGCTCTATCGGAGAAAGCAATCCGTTGATTGTAACCGCTTCCACCAACCCCTTTTCGGAGAGGTTGTCCACTTGATCCTTCATCAGCGACTGAAGCGGGGAAATAATCACGGTAAGTCCGCGCTCGGCTTGTCCCGCTATTAAAGCGGGCAGCTGAAATGTTATTGATTTTCCACCTCCCGTCGGGAACACAGCAAGCAAAGATCTCCCATTAACAGCGGCTTGCGCGGCATTTTCCTGGAGCGGTTCGCCGTCATAGGTTCTGAACTCGTTAAAGCCGAAAAACTCCCCCAACTTTTTATGAATATCAAGCGCGGAGCTGCAATAAGCGCACCCTTTTTTGCATCGTGTGCCGCAAAGCAGTTTTACGACATTTTCGACATTCGGGAAATTATGGATAAGCCACGGCGGAGTAACCGAATGATAATCCTCTGTACCGATAAGAGCAAGCGCATAGACAAGCTCAACGGGACGCTGTTCGGAGAGTGATCCAATATCGGCGTTTTCGCAGATTTTCCCGGAATATGTTTCACGAATAAATGCTGAAATGTCATCGCATTTCCCGGAGTACTCCAAATAATCGAAAAATCCGCTGAACTCTTCACGCGAACTAAGCAGATTATAATAGATTATCTTTATGCGCTCGTCAAGTTCGAGAAATGCGTTCACCTCATCGTAAAACAGCTTTTGCGCCTTTTGCGAATCATTAAGCGGATTGTTAAGCTCATCGGAGAGCAGCTTATCGTCCTTTAGAAGTGCGTGATAAGGGCGTTCGGGGAACAGCAGGGGCGATAGATACAGCGTGTCGATATATTTAAATCGTGCGTTTTTTAATTTCGGCAAAACGTATTTCAAATCGTGGTGAATGATGTTGTGACCGCAAAGGAAATCCGCCTCCGAAATAAATTCCGAAAACTCACTTATTGACGCGGAATGAAAAGCGTTTCCATTTTCGTAAATCGCGCCCAGGTCTTTGATATTGTCGTCGCAGCTTATTTCGGTATCAAAAAACAGAATTGTCGGTTTCATAGGCTCTCCTCATTTGATTTGCGTATTTTACAATTTTAGCTATGCCTCATAACATGACATTATTAAGGCTCTTCCGTAAAAATACAGAAAGCTTTAACAATTATTCCAGTTCCAGAATTGCCTTTAATATTTCAAGCACCTTCTCCTGTGAATCAACCGACAATGCTTGAATCAGATCATATGCTTCCCCTGCGCAGCTTCTTTCGGACACAGCAGTTCCCTCAAGGTTCTCAAACAGCGTACTCAGCGGAACATTCAGCCCGCCGGCGATTTTGCTTATGCTCTCAATGGTCGCGTTCTTCTCGCCGCGTTCAACCTGCCCGATGTAGGTCGGGTGAAGGCTGCACCTCTCGGCAAGCTCCTCTTGACTTAGTTTCAACTGCGTTCGGTAGTTCCGTATTCTCTTTCCAATCTCACTGGATAATTCGCTCATCTCTGTACCTCCTTTCAATATCTATATATCTAGTATATGAATATTGAAAAGATATTTACAGAGACTATTGACATTTTCTTGCATTTGTGATATACTAAGAATATCAAATTAAGAAATTTATGTACTATGAGCCAATTCATTAAAAATGCGTTGCTCATTAGTAGAACAGCGCAAATTACAGATATTTTTAGTCGCAGAATACACCCTACTGCGATACTATAATTATTATATATTATAACACAATTTTCTGCAAAAGTCAAGTGCTTTTTGGTGAAAATTGACAATATTCGCGAACTTAACAATGCCGTTTTTCGTAAAATTTTGCTAATTATGGTCAAATGCCCCGTCAATGTGCTATCATAAAAATAAAAAGGAGAATTCGCCATGCCAAGACGAGGAGAAAATATTTACAAGCGCAAGGACGGGCGTTGGGAGGCGCGGTACATCAAGGAGATCGCGCTTGACGGAACGAAGAGGTACGGTTCGGTTTACGCGAAAACGTACCGTGAAGTCAAAGCGAAGCAACTAGTCAAGATAAATCAGCAATCAGAAAACACCAAAAAGTGTGCCGAAACGGTCGGCGAGCTGATGAGCGAATGGCTTGACAGCAGCAAAAACCGGCTTAAAATCTCAAGTTATCGGAAGTATCAGGCGATAGTCCAAAATCACATCTCCGAACGTCTCGGAAAACTGCCTTTGAAGTGTGTTACTGCTCAGATTATCGCGCAATTTTCCGATAGTTTGTTAGCCAAACATTTATCAATGGAAACGATCAATCAAATTTTGATGGTTCTGGGAATGGGATTCAAGTATGCCCGCGAACGGTATCAAGTGACTTTGCCCGAGATTCGCTTCTTGAAAACCTCTAAGGCGAGTATGCGAGTTTTCTCGCCAATGGAACAGCAAGTTCTTGTGAAGAAACTGCTCGACCAAAATGACATCTATTCGTTTGGAATACTTCTCACGCTTTATACCGGACTTCGTATTGGCGAGGTTTGTGCGCTTCGGTGGGAGGACGTTTCTGCTAATACGATTCATATTCAAAGAACCATGCAGCGGCTGAAATCTGATTCCGAAAAGACCGAAATCGTGATACTGCCACCGAAAACAAGTTCATCGGATCGCATAATTCCTATTCCCAAAATTCTGCTGTCAGTCATTGAACAACACCGAAAGCCAAGCGGTAATGTTCTCTTGCAAGAGAACGGAAATATTGTCGAACCGCGACTGCTCCAAAGGAAATTCACAAAGATCGTAGCCGCTTGCGGACTTGAAAAAGCGAACTTCCACGCGCTACGGCACACATTCGCCACACGGTGTATCGAAGTTGGAGTAGACGTGAAAACCCTTTCCGAGCTGCTTGGTCATGCCGATGTAAAAACGACCTTGAACAAGTATGTTCATTCCTCGTTTGAACTAAAGCAGAACAGCATGGACATGCTGACAATGTAGAGCTATTTCTCGTCAAATTTTCAGTCGAAATTCGCTTCAAGTGGCTTTGTTACGGTGTTTGCCGCAGTAGGGTGTATTCTGCGACTGTGTGATAAAAAGTCTACCAGCAGTAGACCAAAACGCTGTTGAATTATGTTATAATTATTCTTTAAGAGGTGTTAATATGGCTATATTTAACTGTAAGAGCTGCGGCGGAGACCTTGAAATACAAGAAGGAACTACTGTCGTAACCTGCGAATATTGCGGACGGCAGCAGACCGTTCCGAGTATGGACAACGAAAAGAAGGTCAATCTGTTCAACCGCGCGAATCGTTTGCGCAGCAAGTGCGACTTCGACAAGGCGGCGAGCGTATACGAGAGCATTGTCGCGGAATTCCCGACTGAATCCGAGGCATATTGGGGACTTTGCTTGTGCAAGTTCGGTATTGAGTATGTGGACGATCCCGCTACCGCGAACAAAATTCCAACGTGTCACAGAACGTCCTTTGAGAGTATTTTTGACGATACAAACTTTGACCAAGCTTGCGAAAATGCGGACGCGCTTGCGGTAAATCAGCTCCGCAACGAGGCAAAAGAGATAGATAGGCTTCAAAAGGAGATTCTCGAAATCGCAAAAAATGAACAACCGTTCGATGTTTTCATTTGTTACAAGGAAAGTGACGAAAACGGTAGGCGCACCGTTGACAGCGAACTGGCTCATGATATTTATGATGTACTCACCGAAAAGGGCTACAAGGTTTTCTATTCAAGAATAACGCTCAAAGCGAAGCTCGGTCAAGACTATGAACCTTACATATTCAGTGCTCTGAATTCGGCTAAGGTAATGCTCTCTATCGGCACGAAATTCGAGTACTTCAACGCGGTTTGGGTTAAGAACGAATGGAGTCGCTTTTTGTCATTGATGAAAAACGACAAGTCAAAAATGCTTATCCCGTGCTATCGCGACATTGATCCCTACGATATGCCCAAGGAGTTCGGCAGCTTACAGGGGCAGGATTTGAACAGTCCGAGAGCGTTTCAGGATTTGGTAAGCAATATTGAGAAAATCATACCCAAGACGACTGCTCAATCGGATTTTATTCAGCAAGCGAGCGGAAATCCTACGGCGGATTCTTTGGTTAAGCGGGCGATGATGTTCCTTGAAGACGGTGATTTTACCAAGGCGGACGAGTACGCAGAAAAGGCACTTGACGCAAATCCCGAGAATGCGAATGCATATTTATGCAAGCTTCTGTCCGAGTTAAAGTTAAACAAAGAGACAGAACTTGCAACATACAAAGCAGGATTTACGGAGTTCGATAACTACAATAAGATATTACGCTTTGGGGACAATGAAACCAAAAAGCGTATAGAGGACTATCGGATAAGGGCAATTTATAACAACGGTTGTTCAAAAATGGCTGTGGCTGCATCAGAATCAGAGTATCATGAAGCCCAAAAAATCTTTGAGACCATAAAAAATTATAAAGACGCTCCACAAAAAGCTGAAGAATGTTTGCACAAAGCTAACCAGCTGGTTTATAACAATGCAGTCCAGATTTTGAATTCGGCAAACAGTAAAGGAGAGGATTTCCAAAAAGCTAGGAAGAATTTTTTATCGCTCGGAGATTTTTCCGACTCCGCCCAAAAAGCCGAGGAATGTGACATTCAACTTAAAAAGTGGATAGAATTGGAAAAAAACGTTGCAGAAGGTATAATTTCAAAATTTAGCGAAATAGAATCAATTATCCTCAAACACAATAGCAACGTTAATGAAATAAATATCAAACACAATGGCAGTGCCGATGAAATAAATACCAAATATGAAAAAAGAGAAAATGCTGCACTGAGTTTTCTTGTAATTCCCTTTATTATAGCATTAATAGTTTGCATATGTATTTCTGTTCCGATTTTCCGCAGTGACGCAAGCGGATTAACAAAGTTCTTTGGCTTTGCACTTTTTGGAATAGGTGGTGGTGTTTTCGTTTTCTTTGTGTGCTTTTTATTGTTTGGTTCTATTTGGAATGCAGCAGTCAAATCCAACGACAAAAATTCATATAAGCAGAAAACATTTTTATCAGAAATGACAAGTAAGCAGAAAACATTTTCATCAGAAATGACAAGTAACAGCCTATCAAATTTGGGCGTAAAAGGTACTTTTGTAACCAATTGTAAAATAAAACTATGTCCTCAATGTGGAGCAGTTGAAATTTGCGATAATAAGAACACACCATGTTACAAATGTAACTTTAAGCGAATCATAATACTTGAAAGTGAAAAAATATCAGAAAAGAAGCAAATGGTCATTAATCAAGTAAACAAATACCATCATATAGATTTATAAATGCTCTCCTCTCAAAGCAGTAGAAGTTCCGATTGATTCATTATCGCACCTTAATGCGCTAATTAAGGTAAAGAAGGGAGACATAGGAAATGTCAAAATTCGTAATAGAATGTCCCCACTGCGGCAGCTACGCCGAGGGGAAAACCGGCTTTTTGGCCCGTAAGAAGATAGACTGCGCGTGCGGATACACTATTGACGTGCGCACGGACAAGATGACCACGCGTACTTGTCCGCACTGCGGCAACACCGCGATCTATGACCAGACAAAGGGTACGGACGCTATGTGCCCTGTATGCCATCAGCAGCTTGTTACTCAAGAGAGCCTGAGCGCGCTTACGGAGTTTACCTGCCCGTCTTGCTCCTGCAAGCTGTCCGCCGACAAAAACGCAAAGGAATATACTTGTCCGCTGTGTGATACGGTGATTGATGTTCAGCAACAAATCGCCGCCAACAATGCAAAGAGTGGTGGTATGCCCAGCGTTATCGAGTGTAAGATGGACAACACAGTTTTTGTAAAGCGTCACCCGATAGATAATTTTGTTACGGGCTCAAAGCTTATTGTTCATGAGAGCCAAGAAGCTGTATTCTTTAAGGACGGTGCGGCACTTGATACGTTTGGTTCCGGCGGACATGTTCTTACGACCGACAGACTGCCGCTTCTGAATGAGGTTGCGCCGCTGCCGTTTAGCAACGGTGACCCCTTCCGCACGGAAATTTATTTTGTAAACAAGACCGAACAGAAGGAAATCAAGTGGGGTACTCCCGACAAAATCGGTGTTCAAGAGCCGAAGTACAAAATGTACATAGATGTCGGCGCGTTCGGCACATTTAATATGGTCGTTAAGGACGCACGAAGGTTTCTGATTAAAAACATAGGCACAATAGACGAATTTAAGCAGAAAGATATTGTCGGCGATGAAGATTTTTCCACAAGCTCTGCTGCCGGGCAATTCAAGGATTTGATATTAAATAAGATCGTTGACGTTCTCGCGAATACTATCGAGGAACAACAGCTGGATATTTTCCTTTTAGATAAGCAAAAGGATAAGCTGGCGGCGGCTATACGCGATGTGATAAATATACAGCTTGAAGACTACGGTCTGTTTATGCCGCAGTTCTACATAAGAAAGATTTCGCTTCCCGAAGACGATCCCAACTTCAAACGTATGCGCGAGAAGCTGGCAGCGCAGTCGCTGAACGCTCTCGAAGCGGAGACCGCCGAAACGGAACGCGCTCAGCAAATCACACGCGCGACAACAGCCGCTGATGTGGATTTCATAAAAGCGCAGAACGAAGCGCGAAAGAAGCTGCTGATGGAACAGACGCTTGCGGCGGGCGAACAGGCTCACGGCGAAGCGGAAGCCAACGTTATGAAGGCGAAGGGTATGACCTATCAGGATGAAACCGCTCGGCAAGTCGGTTTGGCGGCTATGCAAAACGGTATCACGGGAAACGGTTCCGGCGGCGGTGTCAGCGGAGGAATTGGCGATATTGCAAGCCTTGGAGTTACTCTTGGGACGATGGGCGGAATTATGAACATGACCAGGGACGCGCTCAATCCTATTATGAACACGGCAAGTTCTATAGGCGGCGGAGTCGCGGAGGGAGTGCAACGGACTGTTGCTCTTGATTCATGGAACTGCTCTTGCGGAGAACAGAATATTACATCAAAGTGCTGCCCGGAATGTGGAGCGAAGCGTCCCGCGCCGCCTCAAAGCTGGGACTGCTCCTGCGGCTGCAAGAACATCACTTCAAAATTCTGCCCTGATTGCGGCACTAAAAAACCCGAGCCACCGGCAGCGTGGGATTGTCCGACTTGCGGATATAAGGGAATCACTTCAAAATTCTGCCCGGATTGCGGAGCTAAAAAGCCGGACAGCACCACGCCGTAAAGGAGACTGTCATGAATAAGAAAATGAAATCATTTGTATTGATTTACGCGATAATATTTATAGCTTACTGCGTGTTGTTTTTGGTGATCCCGTTCCCTAAATCGGGAACGGCTTGGGTAGAATTCGCGTTCACACTAATCGCGATTTGCACAGGCGCAGGAATCAGTTGGTACGCATTCAAAAACGAGGGACTGACAAGTAAGATTTACGGATTTCCGATGTTCAAAGTCGGGTTTATATACATGATCGTGCAGATTATTGTCGGTTGTGTGATTGTGATTGTCGGTTGCTTTGTTGCTGTTCCGATATGGGTCGCAGTTGTAGCTTCGATTGTGATTCTCGCAGTCGCGGGGATAGGATTTATCGGCACGGACAACGCGCGAGACATAATAATCGAGCAGCAGGCTCAAACGCAAGCGTCTGTTAAGCAAATGAAAATGTTTAGGTTGGATATGCAGTATATAGTTGATATTTGTGCCGATACAGAACTTAAAAAGGTGCTTGAAAAGCTTGCCGATCAATTCAAGTTTTCCGATCCCGTGACGTGCGACGAATTGTTCGACATTGAGGATAATTTGAAGCGTGAAGTCAAAAGTCTTGCCGCGATTGTCAATTCCGACAAGGAGCTTGCGCGGAAGAAGATTGACGAGGTTTCCATTTTGTTAGCCGACAGAAACCGCAGATGCAAAGAATCAAAATCATAATACGCTTTATTTTTTGTAGCTTTGTTAATTATCGCCGACCTTAATGGGTGATATCCTTAACGGAGAAATCACTAAAACCGAATAGGATAGCTTAACTCGCGCTCCTAACAAGGTGTGCGGGTTTTGTTATATTAACGGTATCAACATTTTTACATTAATTGTCTTCATAAAATATTGAAAACTTAAATTTTGTGTTTCGAGATACGACTAGAAGATATATTTATATACAGGAATATTCTTTACCGTTACATAGAAAAAGCACAATCCACTTCTTAACATCATTATGTAATTATAGTTAAGGTGACCCATATTACAAAATCAACAAAACTTCTGCATTTAATTTGGTGATTACTACCAAAACATAAAAATCCTGCAGATTAAAAAATGTAAAATAGTGGTGAAAATTCGTTAAAATTATTGTATAATATAATATTGACATCTCCCAATATAAGGATTATCTGTTAACAATTTTGTTTCTCAAATATGTTTCAGACAAGTTTAGGGAGTATGGCATATTTAAGGATACCAAGTTAAACTCGCATTATAACTGCATTGCTTAATAAAAGAAATAACCGCAGCAATGAATCTGCGGTCGTTTTGTTAAAACATATGAAAGTATGCCATTGTCACCTGAGGGCTGCATCACGATAGAGAATTAATCACCTAATCCGCATAATCCAAATTATTATTTTTTATAAAAGCGTCAACTGTCATTCTATGAACACCGAATATCCTTGCAATTTCGGACTTTGAAACTTTCTGTTCCCGCAGTACTCGAATAGTTTCTTCCTTGCCCGAGAGTTTTACATGAGATGAACGGCTGCCTTTAGGTCTTCCAAGAACTATCCCTTCCGAGCGTTTTCTTGCAAGTGCCTCTTTTGTACGCTGACTTATCAGGTTGCGTTCAATTTCAGCGGAAAGCCCGAACGCAAACGCGAGTACCTTGCTTTGAATATCCTCTCCCAGTCGGTAGTTGTCCTTGATAGTCCAGACCTTACACTCTTTGGTCATGCAGATGTTGAGAATCTCCATTATCATAAACAAATTTCTTCCCAGCCGTGAAAGCTCCGCACATATTATAAGATCATCTTTTTTAACTTTTTTAAGGAGCACCCCCAGTTGCCTTTTATCGTAGGATTTTGTTCCACTGATGGTTTCCTCAATCCAGCCGTCAATAGTGAGATCGTTTGCCTTCGCAAAGTTTTGAATCTCAAATCGTTGATTTTCCACCGTCTGCTTATCCGAGCTTACTCGAATATACCCATAATTCATTTGAAATCTCTCCTTATAAATGATGATTTATATTGAGCGATTATTTTGAGCATAACGCCGTTGAAAACAGCTTTGACAGTTCGCAGAGTTGGGTGATCCTTTCCCCGATAGAGCAGTCCATTAAGCGAAAGATCGAAGCCATCGGAACACC
>JAAVIC010000019.1 GCA_014799385.1 Oscillospiraceae bacterium | reverse complement strand
TCGAAAAAAATTCTCATTCGGCGGTCAGCTTTGCTATACTCATTTTTCAATCCTAAAATTCAAAAAAATTTTTTAATTTTTTTCATTTTAGGGGTTGACTTTTGTTAGCAGGTCTTTCAAATTAAAATAATCTTAGCTGAAAATCTTCCTCCGGCTCGCTCTCGGACTGTTCCGTTTCGGAACAGTCCTCCTCGAAATCGTCCTCTAATTCCTCGTCATCTTCGGGATCGCAGACGGTCAGATTATCGTTGATCCGCCGCTGTACACGCATTATGCCTTCGGCAAAACGCTCGGGATCGCGTATCCTCATAGCCGCGCTCTCAAAGCTCTCGAGGTAGCTGTCGGGGTGTTCGTACCGCCGCATAATTACAAGATCGTCCTCGGCAATCGCGCGCCGCAGATTTTCCGCGTAATTGATGATGGCGGCGATACAAAACTGCTTTAATTGCGCTTCTGAAAGGCTCGGCGCCTGTTCCCGAACGAATTTCAAATTCTCGTCCGCGTCAATAATCTCCATCGCTTTCCGTGCGTTTTCACGGATTTCATTGGGGCGCGCCATATAGTTTGGATCGACCTCGGGCGGCGTTTCCCGATAATACACATCGGGCAAACCGAACAGCGAATTGCCCTGATTTTCAAGCTGCTCCTTGTAATAGAGAATATGATTTCTTATCAAGTTGAGCGACACGCCGTCGCTCCAGAACGGGTCAGAGCCGCCTTTGGTGAACACCTCATCCCATCGGGCATAGCTTTTTTCAAGCTCTGCGGCGTAGTTAATTTCGCGATTTTTTCTGCTCATAATGACATCTCCGGCGACTGCGATTCGTCCTGCTTCTGCGACTGCGCGAGCTGCAATTCGCGCTTGTTGTAACAGTACATATAGCAGTCGTAATTGCCGCGCTCGGGGCGACATCGAAGGAGAAAAATATGGCTTTCCGATTCAACCGAAAATCCATAACTCTCGCCTAGCGGCAGACTCTCTTTCGCGGAACAAACCCGCCGCATTTCGCTCCTGTTTTTCAGCAATCCCGACTCGCGCAAATTATTTACAACATCGTCAAATTCGGACTTGAAAACGCTGTCGTTCAAGTCGTTGCGGTTGCCCCACCATGTCGAAAAGAACTCGTTCCCGCTGCCGAAATCCATTCGCAGATGACCTACGCAAGCGTTCCGAAGAGCGGGTTCGCAGTCCGAATAGAACATCGAATGCTGTTCCGGATCGGCACATTTTATTTGGTATTTCATAAAATTCCTCACATTCTCAAATCCAAGTCCTGCGTTTCCCGTATAGCGAAGCCGTTTCTTACGTTTTCAACAACTGTCATCGCGTTGTCCGCGCCGTGTATTTCCGCCGCTTTACTCGCCGTAACAAATGCCGCGAACGCGTTATCTCCGCAGTCCAAACGCAGTCTGTTAAGCGAATTTGCAAGCTCATTCAGCTTTGAAAATTTCTCACCGTTCAAGCACAAATGCGCGTTCAGAGTTGCGTCAAAAGAGATAACCGAAAGCACCTCGCACTTGTCGAGGTCGTCCGTTTCGAGTTCTTCCATAAGCCCCTTTTGATTGTGTTCGGACAGCGGCAGCAGTGCCGATCCTATTTCGGGAATTTTATCGCTGTCGATTTTTATTGCGAAAGCGGGACGCTCCAGAACGCTCCACAAAAGCTCATTTTTATAGTAGCTCTCCAAGTTTTTAATGTTGCACGGAATGCCGTCGCAGAATTTTCTCGCGTCCGTTTCGCCGATAAAAATCTCTATTTTCAGCAGCGGCAATTCGGGACAGTTTCGATTAAAAACAAAGCCTATTTTCCGCTCGTCAAAGTCCAGAGTGATGCTGAACGGAGTGAAATCCGACTGCGACATTTCGCTCTCCCGCTTAAAAAATATTTCTTCGGAAAGCGGGTAGAAAAGCCGTTCTCCGCGAACATCATCGGGGAAATTTTCGTTGGCTTTCAACAGCGGAATCATTTCGGAAACGCCGACTTTTCCCATCGAATCACCCCGTTCAGAGTCCGCGCCATGCTTTTTGCGTAGCCGTAAGCAAGAAACGGATAACTGTAACCGCCCGCGATACCGGTTCTGAAATAACTCTCCCGACCATTTTCAATCACGGTATAAATTGCGTTCATTTTCCCGCTCCTTTCCGTCCGCGATCCACCGTCCCGTGTCGTCATAAATGCGTCCGCTGCTGTCAATCGTCAGCTTGCTGCCCTTTGAAATCGCAAGATGAATCATCTTGCAGTCCTCCGCGGTCGCGCCGACATATTTTTTGTTGTCAAATCCAACTTTCGCCGTCATCATTTTCCACCTCCAAATAATCGTAAACTTTTTTGATTGAAACGGATAAATTCCCCGAAATTTTATATTCGGGGAACTCCTCGGAAACCTTTCGCAGAGCCGTTTCAAGCTGTTTGAATTTCACGTTTTCAAAGCATTCGCAAAACGTTTTGTAATCAAAATCATCATCAATTTCTCCGCCGAAATTCAGACAATAAAAAGCGGCTTTGACGAGATTTTCATCAAAGCCGCCGTTTTCCTTTTCGGAAATTTCCTCGCCCAATTCGCCGAGCCATTCACGCATATTTTCGATTGCTGCGCGCTGTTCGCCGTTAAAATCGGCGGGAATTTTCGCGTTGAGAAAACTGTAATCCAACAGATTTTTATTCGCGGATTCCACTCCCGAAAACATTGCGGCGACCATTAAAATGACGATAATTATCGGCATTAAAATCGCCGTAATAAGCACCGCAACGGCTTTCCAAGTGCGTTTGTCGGTCGCCGCCGTGACGATTGCTTTTATTACTACAGGAGATACCGCCATATCATCTACCTCCCGCCGAGCCGAACAGCCCAGCCTTGTGGTCGGGCGCTTTCACGCACAGACAGTAGCGTTCGTTTCCGCATTTATAAAGACAAACCCCGCGCTGTGAAAACTGTATTAGCCCGTATTCCGAAGCCTCCACCTGAAGCGTATCCATATACGTTCCTTTTTCAATGGTTCCGGGATAAAACAGAAAAATATGTGTCGGGATCGAGAACAGCGGCTTTGTCAGCTCACGGACATTTTCCACGAGAAAGTCCTCAATATTTTGGCTTGCGAGGATCACGGCGGATTCCTTTTTGCGGACGCGCTTCATAAAGTTTCGGATATACTCGACCGCCGTGAGATTGGTGAGGAAGAGGTAGAACTCGTCGATACTCGCGACCGTATTTCCTCTGCTCAAAAGCTGCTCGGACATATACGCGAGGACATTGAACAGCAAAGCATTGCGGATATTCTTGCTTGCCTGGAGTAATCCTTTTACACCAAATGTCACGAAATTATTATCCGTTATATTAGTGTGACCGTTGAAAAATTGACTCTCTGCGCCCTTGCAGATCGAGTGCAGTCCGAGGCAAATACTCTGCAGGTTTTCGGCGGTGTAAAGACTTTTCTCTTTCGGATTGAACGCTTTGTACTCGGCTTCGATAAGCTCGTAAAAATCCGAGAGTATCGGATAATCCGTGGGCTGCATTTTGCTCCAATCGGTATCATCGGATATCCCGAACTTCTCATACAGCTTTATGAGCAGCAATTCAATCGTGTCAATTTCTCTGTCCGAAAAATCCTTGTAGCTGCGGAAGAAGTCGCGCAGAAAGCTGATGTGCTGCGACAATTTCGTTTTGGATTTGAAAGCCTGCGGAGCGTCATCATCGGCGGTTTCATCGCCCCACGATTTGGGTTCAAGAACGTTTATAATATACTCACCCGACATAAGGTCAATGAAACAACCGCCGAGATTTTTGGTAAGGTCGACATATTCCATTTCGGGGTCAAGGCAGATTATGTTCTTTCCGCTCTCGCGCAGATTGGTCAGTATCAGTTTGAGCAGATAGGATTTTCCTTGCCCGGAATTGCCCAGAATAAGCGTGTTCGCGTTGGTTTTGTCGTCACTGCGTTTGTCGAAATCCACGATAATATTGCTGCCGAACTTATCTCGTCCGAGGTAAAATCCGTTCTCGTCCGTTTTTCCCGAAAACGAAAACGGATAAAGATTCGCGACCGAGGACGCGGGCAGAACGCGTTCGAACTGCTCCCGAAACATATTCCGACCGCTCGGCATTACGCTCATAAAGCCGTGCTGCTGGCGGAGCATAAGGCGGTCAACATTCAGCTTGGAACGTACCAATTCGGTCTGCACCTCGGTTTGGAGTATTCTCAAATTGTCCAATGAGTCCGAAATCATTTCAAGAAAAACCGCCGTATGCAGCAGCGGTTCGCGGTTCCGGTGCATATCCGCGGCGATCTGCGCAACGTCCTGCAAATTGCTTTCTGCGGCGACCGTCTGCTGCAAGTCGTTGGTGGAATTGCGCTGCATTCGGTTCTTGTTGGCGGCATTGGCGATGATCCGCTTTTCCTCGGCGGCTGTCACATGGTACGTATAGATACGGAGCGTAACGCCGTCTTTCTCTCCGAGATAACGCAATATTGCCTGTTCGCTTGTCGAGGTCGGATATTCCCGCAACGCCCACACGCAGCGAAATGTGTTCCCGCAAATAAAATAGTCCGTGAAAAACTTGATCACGGACGGCGCTATCATGTCAAGGAAATTCTTCTGCGGTTTGGTCGCGAAATCCCTTTCCACGGTTGTTATTTTCTTCTTCACGATATACCTCCCATTGTCTGTTCAAAATTTTGCGTGGGGAACACCTCGGATTCGGGCTTGAGGAAATAACCGTCATCGCTGCTCCAGAATGAAATGTATACCTCATCACCGTCAAGCGTGACGGGATGCTGCTCGAAGCCCTCGCCCCAGCCGTCCGAAAGCTGTCCGGTCAGTTCCTCCGTCAAATCAATTAATTCGGATTTTTCCAAATCGCCGTAGGATTTCACAAGCACAACTCCGTAAATTTCACCGTTGCGGGTTTCGACTTCTGGCATCGCGGAATACACCTTTTGATTAAGATTTTTGTCATGAAGATAAGCCGCCAAACCGCGCTCCACCGCGTCTTTGTCGCTGCATAAATCCCTGCGGATACTTTCGTTTATTTCGTCATCGTAATCGATATAATTCGCCGAATCGATTTCAAGCGGATAACCGCTGCCGTCATCGGAATCCATCTCAAATTTCAGCGGACAATACAGTCTTGTTTCGACTAACTCTCGCTTGGATACTTCGAGAGTGTTGGACGTCAACTCACAGGTTTCAATCCTTGGATCATTGCTCAACATTTCCGAAGCGTAATCCACAAAAATTTCGGCGAGATTGCTGTTGTCAATAAGGTCTGTCAGCGGTATTCCGAATTTGCTCTCGTTTGCGCACTGTTTAAGCCATCTGTCAATGCAGCAGTCCATGTGGATTTTCAAATCTTCGAGCGCGCCAGTTTGCTCATGCTCCCGAATAATTCCGCGCGCGTTAGGAATATATTGCGAATAACGCGCGTAGTCAGCGCCCTCGGAATTGATAAGCAGTCCGTCACCGTTTTGCTCGTTGATAAACAGAACACAGTGATAGCTTTCATCGAAAAATCCCATTAAATTCTTGTACGTCGAAAGATAGTAATTAGGCTTCATAGGCTTTTCGTAAAACCTTTTGAATTCCGCTCCGGATACCTCAATTACCTTTTCCACCGTGCATTTTTCGGGGGTGAATTCCGCAGTCTTGTAGTTCAGATCGGCGTTTAAAACCAGCTTATCAGCCATTTAATACCCACCTTTCTCCGTCAGCGTCCTCGAATTTCTCCGTCGTGACATTTTGCTCATAATAAACGGCGAGGAGCGTCTTGATATCCTCGCCGTCGTATCGTCTTACGGAGAAACCGTTCTCGTTCAAGGTCTTTTCGATCCTGTTGAGATACGAGAATATCTCCTTGTCTTTCAAACCACGTATTCTCACGATAAGCAGAAACTCTCTCGCCGTTGCCGTCATCGCCTGAATGTGTTCGAGGTGCTGCATATCCTGCTCAAGCAGCTTGCGCACCGCGGGATTATCCTCTTTCTGCGCGAGATTTTTCAAGTGGTTCTTGTTTCCCTCGAAGCTCTCGCGGCTGTTTACGCAGAGTATCTCGATTTCCGTCAAGCCTTTCAGAACGCTCATCAGCGAGTATATCTTTGCCGACAAACTCGCCTCGGACATCACCGAAATGTTGCTTGGCTTGATACTGAAAAAGACCGCCTCAGAGAAAGCGGTCTTGAGCGAATATTCGGTTATGCCCTCGATTCCAAGCAGCTGTTTGGTTGACTGCTGTTGTTGTTTTTTGTTCTTCAAAATTACCTCCGATTTCCGGTAGATTCGACTTCTTCGTATTCGGAAAGCTCGGTATAATCGTTGGGACTGTTCCTATAAGTGCGCCTCAAATAATCGTTCCCACCGTCCACGGACACCGCGCCGCATTTGCAGAATTTGAGATCGTGAACGTCCTCCGAAACAATTATCTCACCGCACAAATTGCATTTTACGCTGTTTTTAATTATCCTGCGCATACTATCACCTCACGATGATTATACCACAACGCTTTCCGAAAGTCCAGTTAAATTCTCCACCTATATTCCTGCTGTTCGGTAAAAAAATATCTTACGGCATATTTGATGAAATCGAGAATGCTCGTTCCGTCAAATCGTATCGCCAAGAACGCGTAAACAAGCGTCACAATCAGCGGTATCGTGAACCCCGTTTGCGACATGGCGAACACGGAAATCAACGCGCCGATACCTATTACAGCGAGGTCTTTCAGCCGCCACAGGAACAGCATTGGCGCGGTTTTGAGGTTATCGGGATAAATGTACATTTTTTTAATTCCCCCTATTTCGTTGCGACCGTTTTTATCATCTGCGTCAAATGAACCGCCGACTGCGCCGTATTTACGACCCCGTTAATGTTGGGGCGAACGGACGTTTCAAGTCCGAACATTCCCGCTATTCGCGGAATTTCTCCCGCTGCCAACATAATTCCGAGTCCGAGCAGCCAATAATCCTTGAACAAAATAAGCCCGCAAACCAGTATGGTTGACTGCAAAAACGAGGTCAGACAGGTCGCGATCACTTGCTTTATCCACATCACAAAACCGTCCGTAAAGCCGCGCGGAACGCTGAACATATAAAGCGAACCAACCGCGATTTGTATCAGCAGAATGCCGCCGCGTTTTATACTTGCAAAGAACACCTTGATGACGCTATAACCCATCATTACCGCGATTAAAATCGCCAACAACGGACCGAACAGCATTCCGTTGATTATTTTCAAACAGCTTTCCGCGAGCGAACCGCCGTCCGGACTCACCAGACCCGTCATATTGTCGCTCATTCCGAACTGCAATTTTACGGAAAACGCGTACAACTGAATTGGGACATTGCAGAACAGATTTACCGCGAAAAATCCCTTGATTATATTCAACGCGAGTGTTTTTGGATCGCCGCGTCCGTTCTGCGATTCTATCGCGAATTCGAACAGCGCGACCACAATTCCGACCACAAATAACGCCCACCCGAGATTTGAAAATAATTTCACGATTTGTTTTACCCAAGGCAGCTCAAACAGACTGATTCCCATCGTATTCATTACCGCAAAAAACTCGCCCAGAACCTTGATAATCTGCTGATAGAGCCAATCCGTGACGTAGTCGAAAATCTTATTTACCAAGTCTGCGCCTATGTCAAAAATAAAGATTTTTGTCACCCCCAATATTTCGGCGTCCGATTGCTCGGACACCGAAATTGCTGAAATTAATCAGACGTTAATTATCGTCCAGACATAGGTCGGCGCGGTCAGCGTGAACACCAGACACGCGAATAAAATCGCGGGAGCAGTCCACTCGAAATGCCCCGAGCGACGATAATCGAAATACGCGAGACCCAATTTGGCAAAGAAAAACACCGCCAGAATCAGGTCTATAATCGGAAAAACAACGTTGTTTACAACTGTTTTAATTTGCCCCGAAGCCGTTTTCCAAGTACCCTCAATCGCTCCCGCGACATTGCCGTCGGCAAAGGCGCAGAGCGACATCGCAGACATTACGGCGATAATTAAAACCGCCGAAAAAATAATTTTTACCGTTTTCTTTTTCATAAAAAATCCTCCTTAATTTGTCGGCGCAACGTGCCAATCGTCGAAAACATTTCCCGAAATTGAAACGCTGTCGGTCAGATTTGCGGACAACATTCTCGCGGGCGTCCAGCAATCTATCGCCCAAGTGTAGACTTTGTAATTCCCGTCGGGATACCACACGGGCGTGAAATGCGTCCGATTATTATATGTGCTGAATTTATTTTTTCGGAACTCCAAAATATCATTTGAAGTGCGTTCGAGCAACCTCCAATATGTCGAATAATAAAATTCGGGGAAGTACGAAACCGCGTTCTGAAGCGGCGTATGCTCGCCGTTTCCGGAAATTGACGCGGTTACAATTTCGTTAATTCCATAGCCGGATTTCATTGTTTTTCCGGAGGCGGTCGGGTTTTTCTCATCGCAGGAAATTTCCATTTTCGCGTTCATCGAAACAGAAAAAGAATTGCTGCGGAATTTCCACTCGCCCTCGTCAACCCAATATCCGTAATCCACCCAGTGATTTCCCGTCCACCGCCAACTCGAATGCCACACCCATTTCGGCTGCCAATACGCTTCCCAGACGCTCCACGCAACCGCAGTTTTCTGCGGATTTTTGGGAACATTCGCAGCAGAGAAATTATCGTTTCTGTCGTCCGCCGTTGGGTCGGGCGGCGGATTTTTATTCAAGTCCACGATACTCGCCGAAATGTTGGTTTTGCTCGCGGACGCTCCGCCCGTTACGGTAACCTTGATGTTGACGATCTGCTCGGTATTTGGCGTGCGCCACTTGCACCAGACGAGCTGCGAACCGCCTTCGGGATACACAATATTTCCAACCGTGTACACCTTGTTTTTGATGTAAAATTTCACGGTCACCGGGTTGTCCGGAGTATGCCTGCCGCCGCTCACAGTAACGCTTGTGTACACATCGGTGTCGACGCGGTATTCCACATCGCCGCCCGAAATTTTCACATCTTCATCCGGTTCTCTAAACGACACAATTCCAACACCGAGATATTGGATAATATCGCTGTCCGTTGCCTTTGAATCGGTCGAACCCGTCCACGCGCTGTAGCCCAAATCATCGCGTTCAAGGAACATCGAAAGCGGCAGATTTTTATGCGACAGCGGACCGAGCTTGTAATTCAAATCGCCGTTGGTTTTGATGTTGTACAACGCGGCTTCTGTCGCTGTCATCGCAGTCCTGGAGCCGTTGTATGTGACATACATAATCGGCTCGATCATCAATTTGTAATCGCCGTTTGTGAGATTTTCAAACGAAATTTCAACGTGATTTGAAATCCCGCGAACCACCTGCTCGTCCGTAAAATAATCGCGAATTTTTTGGATATTCGCCGCCGAATTTCCGTCCGAAATAATTGTCGGCAGAGGCTGAGCGGGAGTTTTATAAACGTATTTCCCCGTGCTTACGGAAAGCTCCGAACCCGCATTATAAGCGGATTTGCTCACCTTTCCGAAATGGAATTTAATATCGCTCGCGTTGCTGTTCGTGTAGTCGACCGACGCGGATTTCACCGCTCCCGTTTCGGAATCCACAACGGTAACTCTCACACCATCGTTTCCGGGATTCCAGAAATTTTGGGAAGTTCCGCTGCCCAGATTTCCGCCGCCGTTGTCGATATTCGGGTTGCCCTCTGCGAACGCGATGGAATTAACACAAAAAATCGCCGCGAGAAACGCGGCGAAAAAACGCTTGAATTTAATAAAAATCATCTCCAAAAGGAAATGCGCCGAACCCTTTAGTTCAGCGCGTTTGCGGTTATCCGAAGTAACCGATTTTATTTCCGTTTTCGTACATTTCGGGCGCGGATTCAGCGACTCCACCGCCGCCCTCATCGACTACCCAGCCGAACCCATTGATATAAATCCGACCGTCCTTTTTGTCGCCGTGATTGGGAGTATTCGAGGAGGTTTCCGGCGGTTTTATCTCGGTTTGTTCGGGTTCGTAGATTGGTTCTGCATCGGGGTTTGTGAGCGTTTCCCCGTCCTCGATTTTCGGCGGTTGTGGCGGATTATTTTCTTTTTCGGTTTCGGGAAAATTCTGCTTTATTTCGATTAATTCCGAATTATTTTCCGGCTGATTTTCCGATTGAGTTTCGGGATTTTTAATTTCCGGCTTTGAAACTTCGGGATTAATTTTGAGAATAATTTCCGAATTGATTTCGGGAATTTCCACGCGAATTTCAGAGTCGGAATTCGCCGCCGAAACGCTCGGCGGAGCGTTCTCCTTATCCGCCGCAAACCGCGTTGTTATCAGCATTGCGAGCATCGCGCACAATACCGTTCCGCCGCATACAGCGAGTCGTCTTTTGGTTTTCAGTGTCATAAAAATCACCTGTCCTTTCAGTTTTGTTACTTCAACAATACCACATTTTTTCGTGGAAATCCAGTAGAAAAACCACTAAAATTTCGGCGTAAATTTTGACTTAACGCACAAATTCACCCTCATCGGCGGGAGAATTTCCCCGCAAAACGAAATCGGCACTTCCAATGTTATATACGAGGTCGCGGAGAACTGTTTTATGTCCTCGAAATCGGGGGCAAACTCCGCGTTATCCACATTTACGGACAACCCGTAAACCCTGTATTCATCACCTTTCGCGTGCTTACCTCCAACGGATTTCAATCCGAGAAGAGCGTCGATTCTGCCGTAAATATCGCCGGTCGAAATCGCGGACTTCCACGAATTTCCCGAATACCTGTAACCGCCCGAATATCCCTCGCGAATACCGTCGTAAACGTTCGCGTAATTTCCGACCGCCGCCGAAATCACCGCCGACTGCACAGCGTCCTTTACTCCTGCCGAGATGGTAACGAGCCGAACGATCTGCCACAGCACCACAAAGGACATCATTCCGGCAAGGGCTATCACGACCGCCAATGGCGCGGAGGAATAGGCTTTTCTCGAGCGCAGCAATTTGGTTATTTTACTGATCATTTCCAATAGACCTCACTTTTTCCGCTTGCTTTCGCCGTAAGAGTCACGGGGAAACTCCCGAACTCGCCAAAGCCGATGTCCATTTTGTAGGTGCAAGTAACGGTGAATTCCTGATTGAGCTGCACCTTTCCCGACCGTGACCACTGTATTGTAGGCGTAAGCCCGGTGCGTTCCGTAAGCACCTGCGCTCTCGCTGTGGTTTCCGAGCCGATCCTGCCCGAAATTTCCGCCTCGCGAACAAGCTCATCGGCGTAATTGTCAAGCTGAATTTTCGCGGAAACAACGGGCGCGACCGCCATAATAAGCGCCAACACCATGACGACCACAAGCACAACGATGACAATATCGAAGTAGCCCTCGCCGCGCTTGCTTTTCAATAATTTTCTCATGCACACCTCCATCACGCCATCGAACTCAGCGAGTCGAGCAGCTGCATTCCCATGACCACAAGGTATGTCAGCAAGAAAAGCATTAACATTCCGAAACTGAAAACGCGGATCTTCGGCGGTATCTTTGTTGCCTTTGCTTTCAATCGCTGTAATTCGATCAGCTTGAAATCGTGCGCCAGCATTTTGAAATAAACCGCGCTGTCATCGCCTCTGATGACAGAGACCAAACCTCTGACGACATCGGAAAGCTGCGCCGAACCGATACGCGCCTCAAATCTCGTTAAAGCCGCCTCATAGCTTGACGAACGCATATCCGCGCACGTTACATCGAGTTCGTATGCGAAATGCACACCCGCGTGCTTTTTGAAATTCTCCATAATAGACAGCACATCACGGCTCGTTTTCAGCTCTTGCTCCACAGTCGCGACAAAACGCGGTAATTCCTGCTCTATTGCATCACGCTTTTCCCGCATTTTCTCGTTGGCTTTTCCGTTTTCACGGAAATAGATCGCAACGGCGAGAATTATGAAAAACGGGATCAATAGCGGCATAAAGAAAGCGCACGGAATCGCCAAAGCCGCAATACAAAAGGCTTTGATGAATGCTAACGCCGTAAAGGTTTCGGGCGTCATTTTTATTCCGGCGGACTTCAAAGTGCTTTCAAGACGGGATTTCTTGTACTTATCCATAGGGATAATTTTTCCGATTTTTGCCGCAATTCCGAGCATTATAGCCTCAATGTTTTTCGAGAGCTTTTTGTCCTCACGTCCCGTGTTCATGACTGCTTTCGAGGTCTTGAGATAGGGGATTTTCAACGCGTTAGCGAGCAGCATAAACAGCCCGAAAGCAAGAAAAATTCCGAATAAAAACATCAAAAATTGCATTTTTTCGCCCCCTATCTTTTGTACTCAATCGGCTTGGTGAGCCGAATTACAACCGCTGTAGAAACGAAAATTCCGACTGCGGAAATCGCGAGAATTATCTGCCCGACAACGGTATTCATCAGCGAATTATACCAAGCCTTATTAAGCATATATAACAGCGGAATATTTCCGATTACAAGAAATGCCATTGAAATAAATTCCTTTCGCGGACCTGTTATAAGATACTCCAAATCCGCATTTACCACGCGCATATCCGACAGCTTATTCACTATCGGTGTTAATGTGGACTTCAAGCTACGGTCGCTTTGGCAGAGAATAAGGCTGTCGCACCATTCGTGAAACACCTCGTTGTCGATTTTGGTTTTCATGTCGAGGATTGCTGCTGTAATATCCGGGTTCGACAGCTTGATCCTGCTGATGAAATTCTCGAAAACTGCCTTGACAGGCGCGTTCAGATAGTGGATGTTTTCCTCAATGGAGGTTATGATATCCTCGTTTCTGAGGTATGCGGTCGTGATGATCGACAGCGCGGTTTCCAATTCGGACGAAATCGCTTTTTTGAAATTCACGGCGGTGGTTTTGACGTACCAGAACGGCACAAACATTAATCCCACCGCCATAACGGGCGCGAGGAAAGCGTTCCCGATTGCAATCGAAACACATATTCCTATTGCCGCC
Source organism: Oscillospiraceae bacterium (assembly GCA_014799385.1). Lineage (GTDB taxonomy): Bacteria > Bacillota > Clostridia > Oscillospirales > Ruminococcaceae > CAG-115. Next base: position 45,370 of record JAAVIC010000019.1, on the reverse strand, counting down.
AGACCAAGTGAGCAAGCGCACAAAATTCCGAACATATTTGTGCGATTGGTGAGCCGTAATATTTCCTGCGCTTCGGATATTTCGCGCCTGAAAACATTCGGCTTCTTCCTTTTCGTAGCCTCGTTAATTTGTGATTTTATGCTGTTCGGTTTTGCAAGAATTTTCGTAAAAATTCCCTCCGTAAACTCCATCGGAGATATTCCGAAAAACAAGAAAAACCCGACAACCAAGCCGATAAACGCGACCAATAAAATTAAATTCATTCGCCGTTCTCCTTTCCGAGCAGCCGATTTAATTCCGCTTGCGGCATACCGTTTTCCAACAATCTGCGCTGCAAGGACTGCGAAATTTCCTCCACTTTTTCGTGTTCGCCCTTGACGATAAATTTCCCATTTTCCATGCGGTTTTCGGAAATTTTATACCGATACAACGAGTGGTATTTTCGAGTGCCGTCCGCGCAAATTTCACACTCCATAATTTCCATAATTCGCCGCTGTTTATTTTCCAATTGCTTCGCGTAAACCACGATTGGAAACGCTTCCATGACCAAATTCAAAATTACTTTATCGTCCACATTCGGATATTTTCTTTTGCAGAGCGTCACCATTCTGCGCCAGGTGGACTCGCAAGAATTGGAGTGAATTGTGGTAATTACCGTGTGACCCGTTCGCGCCGCCTCCTGCGCGGAATCCGCCTCCGAAGAACGCATTTCACCGACAACGATATAGTCGGGGTGGAAGCGGAGCGCCATATCCAACAAATCGTCTTGGGAAATGGATTTGCGGTCGTCCTCGGATTCGCGCGTTATGGTATGGACAACCTTGTTCACGATGTTTCCGTTCTCGTCGCGCTCCACCAAATCCAATTCACGAGATCCGTTTTCAATCGTGAAAATACGTTTATCATGCGGAATAGTGGTCAGCAGCCAGCCTGTCAGTGTTGTCTTTCCGCTTGACGTAGCTCCCGCGACGGTTGTTGAAACGCCGTAACGGACGAGCACGGAAAGCAGCTCCATCATTTCATCGGTTGCCGTTCCGGATTTAATAAAATCCTCTTTCCGCAATTTTTGTGCATTGACGATACGGATCGAAGCCGCCACACCAACGTCCTCATCGACCAGCGGAGTTTTCAAAACCGCAATTCTGATGTTCTTCGACAAATGTCCGAGGATAGCCGGCGAAGTGTTATCCAGAACCATTCCCGACACATGGAGCATTCGGCGGACGATGTTAATCGCGTGTTCGGGCGAGTCAAATTTTTCCTCCAATTTCACATTATTCCCGTCCGAAAATTGCACCTCGATATCGTCCCACGAATTGATATTTATCTCCTCGATTCCGCTGCCGAAAATATATTTTGTGAGGAACGAAAACTCCGCCATTTCGGAATACAATTTATCCACCAAATCCGCTTGGGAAAGCCCCTCAACGGCAATCCGATTGTCCAGCAAATACTTGCCGATATACCGCTGAATTTGCTGTTTTACCTCGTGATTTCCCGAATTAATTTCATTAATTCCGTCAACCACAAGCGCGGAATATTTGCTCGAAATAAACGCTTGAACCTCGTTCAGAACATCGGGAAAATCGCGTTTTTTGTTGCTCTTAAAAAAGAGATTTTGCGTATTGGAATTTGTAGTCAGACTCATAACTCGAATACCTCATTTGCTATTTTTGACACGGATTTTCGGAAATCCTTGCTGTCTTTCTCGCTTAATCCCGCGAATAAATTCCCCGAAAGAAACTGCCTGTAAACCTCGTCGCTATGCGGAATTTTGAAGCTGACTCCGCCGACAATCTGCTCGATTTCGTCGTCCGCTTGAAATGACGAAACGTTGCTCACCGCCTTGTACTGCTTGTTCGCGTTGAATTTATTGTCCAACAAAAGCGGGAGCTGCGAATTCAAATACGAAATGGATTTCAAATCGCACGAAACAAGTCGCAGAACCGCATCGGATTCTATAAGAGAAACCGCCGAGAGCGCGTCATTAGTGATGTTGCTCGTGCAGTCGATGATGATATAATCGCACATTTTTCGCAATTCCGAAATTAATTCGCGCGCCTGAATTTCGGTATACGGCGCGTAAGAAAACGCATTCTCGCCTTTCAGCATCGCGAGCATTGTTAAAAATTCGTTTTTCTTGTGCAAAATCGCGTTCTGCTTGATAAGGTTCTCGTCGACATGAGCTGCACCGAGAATATTTCCAAGCGAGGTTTCCGCTTCCAAATCCGAAGGCGGACAAACGTAGGGCAAAGGCGGCGCGGACATATCCGCAAGCACCAAAATCACATTTTTCTTTTGGCTTGCAATATATCTCGCCAATTTCACGCTCATAATCGTCTTGCCCGACGAGGGCGATCCCCACACCGCCAACACCTGATTATCCCGTCTGTCGGGCGGAAATTCAAAGCAATCATTTTCGGGACTCGCAAGGTCGAATTCGAGGTCGATTTCCTCATCGTCATCTCGCGAAATAAGCGACTTAAACAGATTCGGCATCGGAAGTCACCTCCGTTTCGGAATTGTTTTCGCCGGAGTTCTCCTCGGAGGTGTTACTCTCGGTAATCTCGCTCTCCGTAGGCTTCTGCGGCTTTTCGGGCTTGCTGTTATTTTCTTTTTCATTTTCTTTCTCCGCAAGTTCCTCCAAATATTTCTCCTGCGCCGAAATGAATTTCTGCGCGTTCTCAGACGTTCCGCGGTATACAAGCGAAATATGGATCTCGCCCTCCGCTTCCAGTTCGGCAAGGATATTCGCCTGTTCGGGAGTTACTAGCAAGGTAACGGTTTCGGGCAGCTCGGTTTCTTCCTTGCCGTCGGGCTTTACGGTAACTGTTTCGTCATCGTTGCCTTTCTTGTCGGTCACGGCGATAACCTCGACATACTGTAATTCCTCGGGAACGACTGTTTCGCCCTTTTCCTTATAGTCGACCGCGATCACCGACACGATATCTCCGGAAATGAGCTTGCCGGAAAGTCCTCCGGCGAATGACGGAATCGTTATGGAAATCGCTCTTTTTTCGCCCGTCAAGCCGTATAAATAGATGTTTTCCGAAGCGGGGGTATCGCTTATTTTTGTCGCAAGAACATACTCGTTTTTCAGCATTTCCGCTGCCGCATACTTTCCGACAACGTCCTCGAATTTCTGCATGACCTCAGAGGGCATATTGTACGCTCCGACCTCTACGACCTCAATGTCCTTAGAGGTGATCTCCTGTCCGATCTTCAAGTCGTTCTTGATCCTCACGATCTTCATCGTGCTGCTCTTGCTTGCGTTAAAAAGCGGAGTGATCGCAAAGCAGATAATAAGCGACAGCGCAATGCATACCACGCCGAGAACCGTTCTGTTTTTCAAAAATTTCATTGCCGTTCTTCCTTTCAAAATATGAGTTTTGAAGCCAAATAACCGATAAAAATAAACGGCACAAACGGCAGGCAGAAGCTGCCCCCAGGAGCCTTGTCTGCCGTTTTACCGTTAATTTTGCAGAATATACAATATCCCGCATAAAAAAGGAGCATGGATATCTGCGCGAAAAAGAGCAGCGCGAAGCTGCCCCAAAGTCCGCAGACCATGCTCAAAGCCGCGATCAGCTTGACATCACCGCCGCCGATCTTCCCCGTAGCAAGAGCCACGGAGAAAAAGATAACGGCGACAATCAATCCCCATAAATTTTCCAAATTAAAATTAAGCGCTGCCGTAATTAAAACAGCAACGCTTATCCAATTTGGAATTTCACGGGTTTTAATGTCCATTATTGAACCTATGCCAAGCAAAATTGTAATCGCTGCAAACTGCACAACAGAGCCGATCATCAGCCCTTAAAGTTGAACATATCCTTGACCTTTTCGGTTACAGTGGGCATGATGGTTTCGCCGAACAGCGCGTAGAGACCGCCGAGCAGCAGCGCGCCGATAACAACCGCGATCAGAATCTTGATACCGCTGTCAACGAAATTCTCCGCACGGTTTGCCTGAATAAGCACCGCCGCGCGGATTGCCTTAGCCTGAACCTTTGCCTTTGCATTCTTAAAAAAGTTTCTCATAAAAAAGTCCTCCATAAAATATTTATAAAAATCCCGGGCAAAGCGCCGATGTCTGATCCGATAAATTCGACAAATAAATGCGGCTCGATCTCTGATCCTCAACGGCGCAAATAATCTCCGAAATTTTAATTACATCGACATCGTCGGAGCCGCCTCATATGACTGCTCCGACCGATTAAAATTTCCGGCAGTCTGCTCCTGAAGCTGCGCAAGCGTCTGTCTATATGCGTCTACGACCGCATTATTGATTTCCTCTCTCAACTCCGCGGTCTTGGGGAAAACGATATCGTAATACTTTTTATCCGCACCCTGATACGAGGGCATTGAGGCAAACAGACCCTTTTTTCCCTCCATGACACGGATATTTCTTATAGCGATAACATCGTCCAGATTGACAGAAGCATACGCTTTTGTAGCTCCGTCGCCGGGATTCAGACTTGTGATCTTCACATCAACTTTCATAAATATCCTCCGATCCGCAAGCGTCCGCGACTGCACCGATAATGATCACGATTATAATGACAGTTAATATGATTGACCCGCTATCCGATCCCTCATCGGCGCATTCCGCGCTTGCTATATATTGCTGTGGTTCTTCAACGGCTGCCGTGCCTTGCGGTCGTGCAAGAAACACGACCGCGATCAGCACCAGAAGCCACATTCCGAGCTTCCCCATTATCCCTTGAAATTGAACATATCCTTGACCTTTTCGGTCACGGTGGGCATAATGGTTTCTCCGAACAGCGCGTACAGTCCGGCGAGCAGCAGTGCGCCGATAACGACCGCGATCAGAATCTTGATACCGCTGTCCACGAAATTTTCCGCGCGCTTTGCCTGAATAAGCATCGCCGCGCGCACTGCCTTAGCCTGAACCTTTGCCTTTGCATTCTTGAAAAAGTTTCTCATAAAAAAGTCCTCCATAAAAATAATTTTATTTATGCAAAAACCGCAGATCTCTCTGCGGTATTACATCTTCATTTCGGGCGAATTATTCTGCGTCTGCTCCTGCTCCGCAGTAAGCTGCTCGAGCTTTTCCCGCGCCCAATCGGGAATATGCTCGTCGGCAATCACGCCGATAAAGTCTTGACGATAAAACTGCGTTTTTTCACCGTCCGATAAAAACTGTCCGTACACCTTGCGACCGCTTGCCGTAGGGGAACAGCCGAATCCGCCGTCAGCCAGAAACAACTGATTTTCGGGAGTCCGATATTTCTCTTTCAGAGAGATATCTCGGAGAATGAGCAGTTTTCCCTCATAGTCCTGCGGCTCGTCCGATTGGACGATATGCTTGCCCGAAAACAAGCCGAGCGCGTCATACATCTTCCGAACATCACTCGCCAGCCCGTCAACAGTGCAGCTATGCGAATTCAGTGCAAACTCGTAATTGTGCCGATCTGATGAGATATTAAGGCTTTTTGCCCATTTCCGGTTCTGCTCACTAAATCTTCCGTCGCCCTTACGCTCCAAGATTGTATTAGCGATTACCCACATAGTTCTGTCGTAGCCGAATTCCTTGATAGCATTTTCGATGCATTCATCGGGCAAGCGAAAACCGTCAAATTTCTCCCTAACCTGTTCGTCAAGGAAATCCCGACAGCGGATATCCTCTTTTAGACTCTCGCGCCAAGCGTCAAGCTCGCCGTCACGCTTCGCAGTTTCAACCGAATATCTATACAAGGGTTTCATCATAGCCCTCCTGTTCGCACATAGGCAAAACGCCATGCGATTTCAAAAAGTCGTAAAGGAAAATGCGCCCCTTTTGCGTCCAGCAAGTATGCATAACCGAGCGATCTTCGCCGATTTGATAAGTCTTGCTTTGCGTGTAATTTTTATCTGCATATTCCGCATACAAAACCCACGAATTGCGAATCGGATATTGTATTCCGTATTCGTGCAGCATTCTGTTGAATGCAATCGCCGTCATGCCGTAGTCCTTTGCGATCTGCGTTACGGGAACGGAATTCTTGCTGTACAAGATTCGGTCGTAGTAGCTTGCTTTTACCGAAAGGAAAGCATTTTCTTCTTCGAGCTTTCTGCGCTTATCCTGCTCATCCGCAAGCGCAGTGAGCAGCTTCGCCAGCTCACGCGGATCGCTCATGGTTTTATGCAAAGTTTCCGAAGTGAAGTACGCTCCGTGCTTTCTCAAAGAGGGGAGAATCTCGGCGGTTACCCAATGCTTGAATTTTTTTTGCGCTCGGCAGCTTGCTTGAAAGGATAAGGCTGTACAGTCCGCTTTCGTTGATTGTTGTAAATTTCTGTTGCCCTCCGGGGGTGTCCAAAACGGACACCCCTTTATCTTCCGTGTCAACGTGTGTCCTTATCGCTTTTGCCGCTTCAACATACCCAAGTTTTTCCGCAATATCTTTGCCCACAAACCACGGCTCGCCGTCGATATTCAGCGTCCTTATCTCGCCGAATTCCTTATGCTTGAAAAGGATAATTTCGTTTTCAGTCATCGTCAGCCTCCTGCACGATCACGCGCCCGTCCTCGGTGTAAACCTCGAGAACGCTGTCCTCGGGGATACCCGCTTCTTCCAAAAATTCCGGCGGAATTCTCAGCGTATCGGGAGCGTCGCAATCAATCGTTACCGTGACCCTGTCGTTCGGCACGAGCGCAAGGATATCCCTCAGCTGCGCCGACATCTTAATGTTTCCGCTCTTCGTAATTCTGCTGTTAAATGTCACCATAATTGTCCTCCATTTCGAAAAGTGAAATTTGCTGATTGGTATTCAGCCTTTCGTTCAAGTCGTAGTTGGCTATGAGCAGCTCGCCAAACATACTGCCGCCGTCAAACCGCTGACGGATATTGTTCAAGCGCTCATATGAATACATTTCATAGCCGCCGTAAAGTTCGCGTATTTCGGGACAATCATTGTATGAAACAAGGAATTTTCCCGAAATGTTTTTCAGCGAATCCCGCAATCGCTCATGATCGGCGGTCGTGAAGCCAACATTTTCATAATAGCTCTCGGTCGAGAAGTATGGCGGATCGCAATAAAAAAAGCTCACCTCGCTGTCCTGTGCTGAGATGAGTTTCTCAAAATCCTTATTCTCGATCACGACCCGCTGCAATCGCCTTGAAGCCTGTTCGATAAGCGGAAAGTTTCCCCACATACTGTGCGGCTTGCCTCCGAAGCTGTCACACGAGCTTGCGTAGCTGTAACGGATAAGCTGATAAAATTCGCTGGCTCTTTGCACATCACCTATCTCCGCTTTTTCGCTGATGATGTGTTTGATTCTGTCGAAATCTTCACGACAATTAAGCACATATCGCAGCTTTTCGATTAGTTCCTCGCTGTGTTCACGAACGCAATAAAACAAATTTGAAATATTTGAATTTGCGTCATTGAACACCTCATGATCGTTGCCGGGCGGCTTTCCGAAGAGTATCCAGCCACCTCCGCCAAAAACCTCGATATATTTTTCGTAATATATCGGGAATCTCGGAATGATTATATCGCGGCTGCTTTTCTTGCCGCCGATCCAGCTCATAAAACTATTTATTTTCATCACCTCCTGCAATGTGCAAAGCCGTAAAACAGCGAGGTGACCAAAGCAACCTTTATTCAATTTGGAGTCGTGCTGCACCTGCTGTTTCACAGGCGAACACAATTATTTGTTACATTGTTTGCTCCATTATAGGAGCGGGATTTGCGAATTCATCGAGCGTCATATCCTCGCCGAGATAGTTGTAATCATCATCTTCAAGGACAATTCCCTCGTCCGCGCCCTCAATAGGCTCTCGAGTTATTACTGTTCCCCAATGGTTGATCATTACGAATTTCCGCACCTCGGATGGCGTTCCGTCGCAGTCATCGCTGTCGCGGATATCGTAGGCGTAAAGCCCCTCGGGGAGCGTCTTGTGGTCAATTCGCAAGCAAGTGAAAAGCGCGTCGTGACCGAGAATTTCAAAGCGCTCGTAATCCGCTTCGTTTGCGTTAATTGGCTTCATTTTTCCTCACCTCCGTCAAAAATAACATCACGAATTTTCTCGCCTATCGCCTTGATAACGGGAACGGAAACCGCGTTACCGGCCATTTTATAAAGCTGACCATCACGCATTCCGAGTGCCGCAACCTTGTTAAATTGATCGTCCTCAAAGCCTTGCAGCCGCCAACTCTCAAGTGGCATGAGCTTGCGTAGAATGCCAATCCGCAGCACTCCGTTTTTGTCAATAAATCTTACTGCCCCAGGGAAATTTCCTTCAACAAAAATTCTGGAATTAACGCCCTTGTGATTGCTCACTCCCGAATCATATCGGGCGAGCAGACAGCGAGCGTTTTCCGTAAAATCAAAATCGGGATTCATATCGAAAAAATACAAGCCCGTTTTTCCGCCGCCACCGCCCGAGCCCGCAACACGATGTTGCGAAGCGGTCGCCAAAGCGCGGCACGGATGCCGCGCATCAAAGCGACCGCTATAGCATTGCGTTACCGCCGTTCCCTCGGCAGAGTAGACTCTTGAGCCTTGCGGACCGCCTATAATCTCGACAGGGCTTTCGCAATCGCCGCACTCGACAGGGAATATTTTGCCGGCGCGTTCTGGACGGCGATGTCCGACAATGTAAGTCCTCCGCCTCGATTGAGGGACTCCGAAACGGGCAGAGTTATGAACCATCCATTCCACGCAATACCCCAATTCCGAAAGCGTGTAAAGGATCGTTCCAAAGGTTCTCCCCGACTGATGCCCAAGCAGCGCGGGAACATTTTCCAACAGGAAAGCCGCAGGCCGCTTGTTTTTGATAATTCGGGCAAGCTCAAAGAACAAAGCTCCTCGGGGATCGTCAAACCCTCCCATTTTTCCGCAGCACGAAAATGCTTGACAAGGGAACCCGCCGACGAACAAGTCGAAGTCGGGCATTCGGGCTGTATCAATTCTCGTAATGTCATCGTAAAAAATCTCTCCCTCCGTGTCGTACATGGCTCTGTAAGCCGCCGCAGCGTGTTTATCTATCTCGCAAAACCCGATACACTCAAAGCCACCCGCCTGTTCAAGTCCCGACCGAAATCCTCCGATTCCGGCGAAACAATCAAAAAATTTAATTGCTATAAAATCACTCCTCTGCAATTTTTTCGTCGATTTTACATCGACATTTTCGGCTCCTGCGATTCCGTCTGCTCGAAAATCTTGTGGAACTTGTCCGCCTCGGGGCAGACCCCAAGCATTCTTCCACAGTCGAAATTCACGAAAACCGTTCCGATATCATCCACCACAACTACCGTGCCTTTTGTTCCTGCGGGAATCGATCGCGAATCGTCGCCCATTCTGTCAAGACAAATGCGCGTTCCTGCCGGATAATGCTCCTTGTAGAATTCAACTCGTCCTCTGCTCATTGCCATGCTATCACCTCCCTCCGCGTGAAATTTTATGTTAAGGCTAATGCCGTCACATACTCATACCGTTCGTCTGCTCCGGTTCATGCAGCATTTTCTCGTAAGCCGCGTCAATGTTCAGCGCGCCGCGAACATCGTTTTCCGCGAGTGCGCTTTCAAATTCCTCCGCGCTGAACCTCCACATTCCGTCAAGCTTTACGCAAAGCCCATTCACGTCGGAAATCTTATCCCCGGGGAGCAAGCGGTCGCACACGATCTTCGCGATCTTGTCCGTTTCATCGGTAGGGTAGAAGTCGAGATATATCTTCTCGCTGCAAGTAATCGGGATATCACTGTTGATCCCGATGCTGCCCAAATGGTCGACCAACTCGTCCGTGGGCATATCAAATTTCAGCGAGTTATTCCCGTTCTTAATAAAAAAACTTATCATATCAAATCCTCCTGTTTAAGCTCCGGCGCCCAATTTACCTCGAGCGTACCGTTGTTTTTCTTGTCGTAGCTCATTCGCCATTGACCGGGAGCGGCGTTGATTATATGGTAGCAAACCGCGCCATTATCGCGGTCGGTCGGCAGGCTGTCCGCAGAGATTTTTGTGCCGCCCGGCGTTATGAACGTGATCGTTGGTTCTTCAACGTCGTAGTACAGCGTCACCGCCATATCGCCCTGACTCTCGATATTAAAAATATTGGTGGTGTTGCGCTCGTTTGCGACTTTGTATACGCAGCTTGTCATCATCAAAGACGCGCCCACAGCAAGGGCGATGGTTATCGGTTTCAGTTTCATATTATATCCTCCAATTCAGCAATCCAACGCCGTTTCTGACCAACATAACTCCAGCGAAAATCGTCATTGCGGTTGGGTCATCGATCAGATTCACGTCGCATAATTCGTTCAACGAAACACCTGCGCCGCCGCAGTATATTGACTTTGCCGCCATAAATAATGCGTATCCCTCGGTGGAAATTCCCACCAGGTCAAGTCCGTCGAATTTCATCGAATGCACCGCTAAAGAGCGGCAGGCACGTTTCCACAGAAACTTATCCGCAGATAACAGAAAAACCGCCGCAACATATTCGCGGCGGCAGCAGTACGGGTTTGCGATATTTTCCGAAATGAATTTCACGAATGCTTTTCTGTGAAACGGGCTTTTAAAACTTATCTTCATTTTCTGCCCCTTTCACATTGACAGCTCGGGAGCGTCGCTCTGCTGTTGCACCGGAAGGCTCTCCGAAATTTTCTCGCCCAATCTTTTCAGATTTTCACAATCGTCAAAGTTGAGATCACCGTTGTGCCTTGCGGTGAAATTCACGCACTTCCCGAGCTGTTCAAGTTCCTCCGTGCTGAATAGCTTATCCTTATCGATAAGTCCGGATCGGATTGCGAAATTCTCTTTTGCCGCCAAATAGTCGGAATAATAATTTCCCTGTGTAACGCCCTTTCCGTCGAACGTCCTATCCCATGTAACGAATTCAAAGCCATATTCCTCATTATATTTTGCTGCCAGGACTGTGCTGTTGAATTCAGCAAGACAACGGTATTTTTCCGACAATCCATTTGCTTTGAGCGGTGCGGCTTTTGCAAAGATTGAACAGAAATCGTAAGTCTCTTTCATTACCTTTTTGATTTGAGAATACGAATCGGAAGGACAGTTCTCGGGAACACGCATTGATCCGTTTTCAAGTACTTTAACCAAATAACTGTCGGTTGTCATGACATTAAGTGAATCACCATCTTGGGAAACGGCGAAGTCATTTTCCCGAAGCTGCCTTGTCACTTCCTTATTAAATATGCTCACGGGCTTCTCCCTATTCAAGCGGATACCATCTGTTTTCAGCATACGGTTCAGCCCAAACAGGTCTTTTGTTTTTTCGACCTCGGAGATCTTTTTCGACCACTCATCGGAAATATCCCGAGTTGAATCGACTGAAATTTTGCAGTCCTTTACGCTGTCCGCGCCGAGTCTGCGAAGCACCTTTTTGATTGCGATATCCTCACACGGCAATTCGACAAGCTCTGTCAAATCGGAATAACCTATTTCGACCGCCGAGACCGAATTAGGCTCACACAAATAAGCGGGGAATGTAGTTCCGTTGAAAATTTCATCGAACGGGATTTCCTCATTCACAAAAAGTTTCCCGTACTCGGTGTCGATTCCGCTGCCCGAATTCAGGAGCTTCATTCCTTCTTCGGCAAGCCATTCGCTGTTGCTGAATTCGGCTTCGGAAAGCCCTCCGTGAACGTTGAGCATATGAATTCGTCCAATGCGTTCGAGATCGTCCGTGTCCTCGATCAAAGTGTATACCGCGCAAGGTTATAGGTAAGGTTGATGATATTTTTCAAGCCGTACCCGATTTCCAACTCATCGCACGACAGCACAGCGAGGAACTGATTGCGCTCCGCCTTGCACATACCGTCCATACGCTTTCCAAGATAGTTCAGCGCGTCAAGGCTGACGTCGCAGTCCTCCAGCACGGACAATTCGACAGGCTCAATCTCTATGATCGTACCGATTGGAGCGAGATGCTCTGTGTTCATGCCAAGTTCGACGAGCTTTTTCGACAGCTCCGTTTCCGAACACGGGAATCTGATTTCCGTGCAGTACGGACTGTTCTGAATTGTTGCTTTTATCATTTTGACCTCCACAAATATTTTTTGAAACGGAAAGGAGTTACCTCATATCCAATCCAATATCCTCATCGGGTTCATCGACCGAGGTTATATTGACGTACTCGCCGATGATTCCCAGTGCTTCCTCGTAGCTTCCGCTTTTGAAGACCTTTGATGTCATTTCGGACGCTTCATCCGATAAGCCGTTTCTTTTCAAGGTTCTTGACGCGATCCCGACAAGATTGAAGATGTTTCCGTCCTGTCCGATCAGCGGGCAGTCGGGCTTGCTCTGTTTGCTTTCATTGCTCATTCTGATTCCTCCGTAATTTTATTTCAAGCTCTGTTGAGGCTTGCTGACTGATTGATTCTTCCGAACTTTGTCGGAAAATAAAAAAAGCCTGTAAACTGCATCTCATAAATAGAGAAGCAATTTACAGGCTCTTTGTGCGAGTTGCATAAATTCAACCGAAAAAATTTTGTTGCTAAAAGGGTTCAAGTCCCGTCCAAATCTTTTTTGTCAAGATTCTGAAAACAAAAAAACGCCTGTGGATGACCTCTCATAATTGAGAGAGCATTCACAGGCGTTCTGTGCGACATATACAAAAACGAACCGGAAAATTTTACATGGGGAGGGTTCAAGTCCATTTTCGTGTCGAAAATATCTACGGATGGTGATTTCTGTTTTTCAAAAGATTTATGCCCACAAATGGCTTTGTACAGCCTTTCGTGGGCATAATATCTTTTTTGTCAATGTTTCATGGTGCCGGTGGTGGGACTTGAACCCACACGGGATTGCTCCCAACGGATTTTGAGTCCGTCTCGTCTGCCAATTCCAACACACCGGCTGATTTCCAATTGATGTCAATTGGAGTGTACTTCCATAATGTACTATTATAGTATACCACATTAATTTGGATTTGTCAAGGGGTTTTATAAAATTATTTCAGATAATCGGCGCGAAGCTGCCCACAAGCGGCGTTCAGATTAGCTCCAAACTCGTGACGTTTGGTCGCGATAACGCCATTATTTTTGAGGATTCCACAGAAATTTGAAATTTCATCGGGTTCGGACTTGCAAAATTCATTATCGGTTGAGTTATACGGAATCAGATTGACATAGAAATCATCATCTCCGATAAGACCTGCGAGTTCACGCGCGTGCTCGGAAGAGTCATTAATTCCTTTAAGCATAAGGTATTCGAGGGCTACGCGGTGGTGAGTTTTCCGGGAAAAATATCGCGCGGCTTCCATAACTTCGGCAATCGGATAGCGGCGGTTAATCGGCATTAATCGGCTTCTCAGGGCGTCATTCGGGGCGTGAAGGCTGATGGCAAGGCTGCACGAACGAGACAAATCGGCATAGTCATAAATCCTTGGAGCAATTCCGCATGTGGAAACCGTTATGTGCCGCCGCCCGACAGCCATTCCGCAGTCCTCGGATACAATCTCGCAGAAGTTCGAAACAGCATCAAAATTATCAAATGGCTCACCGATTCCCATAACCGATATCCCGTTAATTTTGCAAGAAAAGGTTTCGGAAATTGCAAGAACCTGACCGACAATCTCTTCTGGGGAGAGATTGCGAACACGTTTCATTAGTCCGCTCTGACAGAATTTACACCCCATATTACACCCAATTTGTGTAGAAACGCAAATACAATTTCCAAACCGCTGACGCATAAGAACCGTTTCGACCAACTCGCCATCGGACAACTTAAGCAAGAGCTTCGCAGCGGATTCATTCTCGCGCCGCTCAATCACCTTTGGAATCTCAAATGTGAAATCCGACTCAAGGTGCTCCACAACACGCTCTGCGAATCCATAAGCGCGAAAATCGCGCAGTCCGCGGCGGTAAATTCCATCATAAAGAATTGCTGCCTTAGCTGGATTTTCGTTGATTTTCACAAAATACTCGCGAAGATTTTGTAGAGTATAGCCAAAAATGTTCATAATTTCTCCCCAATCGACCAATTTATAATATTGTACCACAAAATTCAGGATCTGTCAACTCGAATAATTCTCAAAGTACGCAAAAACGAGAATAAAAAAATTAAATTTTAATGAAAAACCCCTTGACAAATCGTGAATTTTGTGGTATAATAATATTGTTGAAAATCTGGGTGTGGCGCAGATTGGTAGCGCGCTACCTTGGGGTGGTAGAGGCCGCAGGTTCAAATCCTGTCACTCAGACCAATTGGGTTGCCGACAAATGGCTTAGCTAAGCCGTTTGTCGGCTTTTGTTTTGCCCGATTTTCGTTCTTGTCCGCTATTTGACCGCTATTTTAAAATTTTCCGTTTCAAGGGCGTTATGCGCCCTGTTTGTTTTGTAAGAAACCGAATGCTCCGTCCATTGCCTCGGCTACTCTCGCTTGAGCGGTTTGGAACATATGGGAATAGCAATTTAAAGTCGTTCCCGAATTTGTGTGTCCTAACGCTCCCGAAACGGTTGTAACATCAAGTCCTGCCGAGATCATCGAAGATGCCGCGAAGTGTCGGAAACTGTGAATCCCGTGGAACGGAAGATTTTCGCGCTCACAAAATCTTTTCAGCCATGTGTAAGTCGAGTTCGGGTGCTGCGGCTCGCCGTTGTCCTGTGTAAAGAGTCTGTCCGTTTCGACCCAATAATCGCCAGGTTTTAAGGATTCCGCGTCTTGCTCGGCTTTTAGTTGTTTCAACATCTCCATTATGTATGGCGAAATTTTCAACGTTCTTTGAGAGCGTTTCGTCTTGGTTGTGTCGGTGTAGATGCCACGCTCTACCGTTTGATTAGAGGTTCGGCGAACACTTATCACGTTATGCTCGAAGTCAATGTCTTTCCATTCCAAACCTAACATTTCGCCTCTACGAAATCCGCTATATGCCATTAAGTAGAAAAATGCCTTGTATTTTAGCGGTTCGCCGTCCATTTTCGTGAGCAGCAGTGTCATTTCTTCTTGCGAATAGATTTGCTTTTCCTTGACCTCGCCCTTTGGGATCGTAACCTTTGAGCAAGGGTTGTCCGAAACAATATCCATTTTGATCGCGTAGCCGAACACGTCCGAGATCAGTTCCAAGTGGTGCTGAATCGTTTTTGGCGAGAGCGGTTTGCCCGTTCTCACATTTGCTCCATCCCTTGCCATTGAGTTGAGGAACGCTTGTATTTGTCGCGGCGTGATCTTGTCAATCCGTAAGTGCCCGATTGCCGGATAAACTCGCTTGGTGAGCTTTCGCATTTCCTCTAATGTTGACGAGCGCAAGTTCAATGCGGCATATTCCGTGAACCACTCTTCAGCGAGTTCTTCAAATTTTACTGCCGTTGCCTTGAAACCGTGCATACACGCTTCTTCAAACATCACGGCTTGGCGGTTCAACTCTTTCTGAATTTGCCGCTCGGTCATTCCCTCGGGTGGTTTCCACGTTTTTGTTTGCTCTTTGTGGTTGCCTTTAATATCATAGCCTACGGAAACTCGAATCTGGTACGAGTCGCCCCGTTTTCTGATGGTTGCCATAAAACATCTCTCCTTTCGATTTTGATGTTGCGGATTTATGACATACCCCTGTACATATTTATTATATCACTTTTCTGCTTTAAAGTCAAGCATTTGCGGATATTTTTTACAGAGGTATGCCAAATTTACAATTGTTTATCTTTTATGGTGCGGCAGAGCGTCTTGTTTCCGCTGATGTTCAATTAACTTGCTGATGTAATCACCCTGCGAAATTTCGTTAAATGTATCAACGATATCGGAGTACTCTTTCAAAAGCGCAGCACATTTATTATAGTGTGCCTTGATGGGTGCAGCTTTCTGCTCCGTTTCAGCGATAACCCCTATGAGGTAGTCCAAGTCCGAACGGCTCTCAATATTTTTCTGCGCAAGGGTTCCCATGTACATTTCCACCCGAAGTTGTTCCTCCGCCGTGAGCGAGGGCTTGTCCATAAGAGCAAAATATTCTTCTGCTTGTGCCGCAAGGCTCTTTAATAAATTGCATTTGGTTTCCATAGTGTTTACCTCCTGTCTGGATTTCTCCAATTCAAATTTTATCTGCTCAATTTTACCGTCAACCTCTCCAATACTTTGTAAGTGGTCACGGTTTATAACCGAGAGCAAAGCTCCGAGTTGTTCAAACGTCGGGTGCAAATCACTGACCTCGCGAACACTGATAATAGTTTCCGAGTACTTGTCTCGGATAGCTGACTTCTCGCACGGATTATTTATCCCTGCTCCGACATCTCGCCACAAAATTCTTGAAGCAAGTTGCTCTACCGTGTAGTCCTCACCTAGAGTTTTCAAGCGTACCGCTCGCTGTTGGTCTGGTGCTTTGATCGAAATATATTTCCCGCGCTTGACTGTGTAGCCGAGCATTTCCAACTCTGCGAGAAGCTCGTCAACATTTTTCACTTTGAGTATAAGCCTGTTGATTTCGCTACGAATTTTTTCTTTCCAAGATGTGCCGCGCTGCTTGTGTTCCCATTCACTGTGGTCGATACCGGACGCGCCGTGTTTCGGCTCAATAGGTTTTATTCCAAACGCAAGGCATACCCTATCGGAAATCTCGCGGAGATTTTTTCGGGTGGTAAGGTTGTCGTTGAATTTCTTTCCATCCATGCCGTAAGCATTTATTATGAAATGGTTATGAATATGCTCTTTGTCAACGTGCGTTGCAATGACAATCTGGCAGTTATCACCGAACGCTTTCCTTGCAAAGGTTCTGCCAATCTGATGAGCAAGCTCCGGTGAAACTTTATCTTTGGGGTCGAAACTTTGAATGTAATGAATAGCTTTCACTCTGCCCTTGCCAGACTTTGGTGGCGGCTCATCAAATTTGTTTCCCGAAAATTGTTCGTACACCATTTTCATCGCGAGGTATGCGCACTTCGGATCGGGTATACAATTCATTGAGTTAGTAAGAATCAGACCGTCTGTCTTTTCTGGGTTGAGTATGTAGGCTAGGCTACGTTCGACATTACCGTGAACGCTAATTGACTTAAGGTACGGGATAAGGCATCAACTTCCTTTCGTAATTCTTCCACAACGTTGGAATTTACGCTGTGAGTTTCATTCGCTTTGGCAGCAATCTGGTTGATATTTTTTCCGATAATTCTGAGCGCGTTCATCACCGGCGTTATATCTCCAACGCTATAATATTTGATTTCTCCGTCAACCGATATGCGCTTGATATATGTTCCGGTTTTCATTGCGAGTTTGGCGGCACGGTATTCAATGACCGCCCACTCTTCGAGCGAATAGACGACCTTCTTCTCTTTGACCTGTTTGTACTTTCGCATAATTCTTGACCTCCTTGTAATGATTAGAAATTTTTTCAAAGCCTACTGCTTTGGGGGTAATTAGTCTTAGGGTTGGGTTCCCTAAGAAACATTTGGAGGGGGTATTCCGACAAATGGGAAAAAGTGTCAAAGTATGCACTTTTTTCTCTGCTTGCTATGATTACAAAAACCATTAGAGTGCGTATTCCGATTTTTTCAACTCCTTGGCGCGTATGCGCACCCCTCGAAAAAATTTTCAATAGCTACTTTGAAAACGGTATGCCCCCTCCGATTTTTCTCGAAAAATTTTTGAGCAACAAGGCAAGTGCGCAGAATTTTTCAGAAAATGGTTTTGCTCTTACATAGTGATACCACCTTTCAAAAGTTTTCTCGACTTGGGGTATAGAAGTAGCGGTCAGTCGGTTAGAGACTTTGGATTTTTTCCGAATCGGATTGGCTACCAATTATATTTTGTTTCAACTGAATGATAGCTGACTATTACAGCCTGCCTGGGAATACAAGTTTTCCGGCTTACCCTGACCGGTTCTGATACGCAGAGTTTGTTCTGGAGAAACAACTGACGGATAAAGTAGTGCGCAGATTTTTTTAATGGATTTTACCATTACATAGTGATACCCCCTTAGAAAAATTCTCGGCTCGTTGTAGAGAAAGTAATAGGCGGTCTGGAGGAGCTTAGAATTTTTTGACGCAAACCGCCAACCGATTCCGGTTTTGAGCCTTGCTATTCAGAAAGATGACCGTTACTTTCCAATTTAAGGACAGGAGTTTTCCGCATCTCCCCTTACCGACCTAATATACAGCAGTGTATTCCCAAAAGCCAACTGACGAGCGGTGTATTCGGACAGCCTGTTGATCTGTTGACTGCACACCTTGATGGTGAGAGCCTCTACATATTTATGGTTCGGTGTAGAGAAGTGATAAGTTGTTGTTCATCGACAAAAATATTTTTAGTGAAGCCAACACCCCGTTCATCGCTGCATGCGTCTTAGAAAAAAAGTTGAGTGTGCTCGCTATAACCCCCCCTTATGCTGCTGTTCTCAAATATTTCAACAGCGCCGACTTTGTCGCAAGAATTTTCCACGCTGACCCTGACCGGTTCTGATCTGGGGCAGCTTATTCTAAAGAACCAATTGCCAGACAGTGCGTTTGGATATTCCGTTAACCTGTCGAGCTCATTCCTTGACGATGAGCGTTTCTGCCTGTTTGTTGTTCGACAAAGGAAGGGTAAAACTGTCGTTCATCGACAAAAATATTTCTTGGTGAAGCCAACAGCTTCCCATTCTTCACCATATGCTCTTTAGAAAAAGTTGAGTGCGCTCGATAAAATCATTACACTGCCATTCTCAGATATTCCAACAGCGCCGACTTGGGGATAAGAATTTTCCACGCCTGCCCTGACCAGTTCTGATATGCGGCAGTTTATTTTGGAATACAAGCTACCGGACGGTGTGCATACTAATTTGCTGCTCTGCTACGCACATTTTCTAACGGTGAGCATTTCAGCTTGACTGTTGTTCAGCGGTGATATAGAGAGGGCTGTTGTTCCTCGACAGATTTTTTAGCAAAGCCAACAGCTGACCATACCACATTGCCCGCTTTACAGAAAAAGTTGAGTGTGCTCGCTATAAAACCATTACGCTGCCGTTCTCAAATATTCCAACAGCACCGACTTCGAGATAAGAATTTTCCCACGCTGTCCTTGACCGGTTCTGATATGCGGCAGTTTGTTTTGAAGAACCAATTGCCTAACGGTGTGCTCGGACAGTCCGCTGACCTGCTGTGCACATTCTTTGATCGTGAGCATTTCCACTTGCTCATTATTCGGCGGCGGTGCTGTGGTCGGGACTTCCTCGACCTCAATCAGTGCGTTCAACAGGTTGACCACCTGCTGTATAAGTTCCTGTTTGTTTCTCATTGTCATAGTATAGACCTCCTGTTTGTTGAATTTTTTCGAGAGGGAGTTAGGACATTCCGGCGGCGAACAGCAGAAAGCCCTTTCATAAGTACCTACATTTTTGAGAGATTTTTTAAGTCCGTTTTGCAAAATATTTTGAGTTTTCATACTATTTCGTGACTTTGCACAATTTGAGCGGCGATTTTAGTGCAATTTGTCAGCGGAATTTGTGTCCTCTCATAAGTACCTACAATTTTGCAGGTTTTGTAAACCCTTTTTTGCGAGATTTCGTAGGTTTTCAGAACACTTTGTTCACCTTGCACAATTTCATCTGGTTTTTTAGTGCGAAATGACGGCGTGAGAAAAACACCTCTCACTTATAGGATAAAAAATGTCAAAAAATAAGGTGTCATTTTGCACAAAAATGCAAAAATTTTGGAAATTTCGTGATTTTATACAAATTTCTGCAAGCTTGTATGCCTGCCATTGTTTAAAACAACATTGGTAAGATATTGAAAATTGTACAACTAAATCAAAAATTTTGCTAATTTTAACTATCGGGAATTTTTATATTAAAAATGCTAAGAAAAACTGCCGCAAACTTGCTTTTTCGGGAAAAATATGGTGTAATAATTCTGATAATATATAATTATGAGAAGTTGGAGGAGTACAATGTCAAACTTTGATTTTCTGAAAAAATATTGGAAAGCACTTGCTCAAATGGGTCAAACGGCATAAAATTATTTATATACAGACCCCAACTCTTGCTTGATTAAATTGGGAATGCTTGCGGAAAGACTTGTATTAGAGATATTTGCATTTGAGAACATTCCTCAACCGGATGTAGACAACACGCACTCAAACCGAATTTACATATTGAAAAGAGAGGGTTTAATACCGCAAAAAATCGATGATATTCTTTATACATTACGAAAAAAGAGAAATGATGCTGTGCATTCCGGATTGGATTCGGTTGATACGGCAAAATCCCTTCTTAAAATGACATATAATTTATCGGCGTGGTTTATGGAAGTTTACGGTGATTGGAACTTCAAAGCTCCGGATTTTGTTATGCCACAAAAAAATATTATTCCCGATTACGAAAAGCTTATAAAAGAACAAGAAGCAAAAATAACAACACTAACACAGCAAATTGACAAGGTAACGACCTCGGTATCGGATAAAACCATAAAAGAACGCATTGAGAAATCCGAAACAGCTTCGGAAAACATGGAGCTTTCGGAAGCTGAAACCAGACTGATTATTGATGAGCAGCTCCGTAAATATGGTTGGGATGCTGATACCAATAATATCAGATATTCAAAAGGGGCTCGCCCTCAAAAAGGTAAAAATTTTGCCATATCAGAGTGGCCTGTTGATTCACAGGTTATAAGCAAAGGATATGCGGATTATGCCCTTTTTGTAGGCTTAAAACTTGTCGGCATAATTGAGGCTAAAAAGGCTCAGCTTGATATTCCTTCGGTATTGGACTATCAATGCAAAGACTATGCAAGTTCAATTAAAGAGGAACACAGCGAATATGTCATAAATCAATGGGGTAAGTATAAAGTTCCGTTTATTTTTGCTGCTAACGGAAGAAAATATCTGA
Organism: Oscillospiraceae bacterium; assembly: GCA_014799385.1. Taxonomy (GTDB): domain Bacteria; phylum Bacillota; class Clostridia; order Oscillospirales; family Ruminococcaceae; genus CAG-115. The sequence continues at coordinate 24,621 of JAAVIC010000019.1, read as the reverse complement.
AACAAATTGAAACAAAATCCGGAATATGGTTTCAGGATTTACGGGATAACTCTGCACCAAAGGCGCTTCAAGGTTGGATTAGCCCGATGGGTATAGTGGAATTGCTTGAAAAGGACATTGCTGCGGCAAATAATATTCTTCAAAATACGCCTATGGATCTTCTGCGCGATCCAGACGGTTTAAACCTGCGTGAATATCAAATCAGGGCGATTGAAGCAGCAGAAAATGCTGTGGTCAATGGGCAAAAAACTGTTTTGCTCTCTATGGCTACCGGAACAGGTAAAACGCGAACCATTCTCGGAATGATATACCGTTTTATAAAAAGCAATCGATTTAAGCGCATTTTATTTTTGGTTGACCGCACTGCTCTTGGTGAACAGGCAGAGGATGTCTTCAAAGAAGTTAAAATCGAAGAGCTTATGACACTTGATGAAATATATAATATAAAAGGCTTGGATAATAAGGACATCGATAAGGAAACAAAAATTCAGATTTCAACAGTTCAAAGCCTTGTTAATCGATTGTTTTCACCGTGTGATACAATGCCGTCCGTTACCGATTATGATTTAATAATTGTAGATGAGGCGCATAGGGGATACACGCTTGACAAAGAGATGGGCGAAACCGAAATGATTTATCGGGATCAAGAGGACTTTATCAGCAAATACAGATCTGTTATTGAATATTTTGACGCTGTAAAGATTGCACTTACCGCAACTCCCGCACTGCATACAACGGAAATATTCGGTAAACCGATTTTTGACTATTCGTATCGCGCCGCGGTTATTGACGGATATCTTGTTGACCATGACGCACCTCATAATATCAAAACAAAACTGCGCGTAGAGGGGATAAACTACAACAAGGGTGAACAGCTTGCGTTATATGATCCGGTTACAGGTGAAATGATCAACGGAGATGTATTGGAAGATGAAATGAAGTTTGAGATCGATACCTTTAACCGTAAAGTTATTACCGAAAAATTTAATCAGACTGTTTTCGAGGAGATCGCATGGGATTTTGATCCCGACGGGCAAGGGAAAACGTTAATCTATGCGGTTAATGATAGCCATGCCGATCTTATCGTAAATATTTTGAAAGGGATTTACGAAAAAGGCGGTGTAGATTCGGAAGCGGTCAAGAAAATAACCGGAAGCATTGAGGGGAGCAACAAGAAGAAAATTCTGGAAGCAATCAAACGTTTTAAAAACGAAAAATATCCGATGGTCGTTGTAACTGTTGATTTGTTGACAACCGGAATTGATGTTCCCGAAATAACCAACCTTGTATTTATGAGGCGAATAAAATCTCGTATTTTGTTTGAACAAATGCTCGGACGAGCTACCAGACTATGCCCGTCTATTCATAAAACGCATTTTGAGATTTATGATCCGGTGGGGGTATATGAATCCTTGGAAGATGTAAGTAATATGAAGCCAGTCGTAATGAACCCATCTGCGTCTTTTGACGATCTTCTTAACGGTTTGACGGCTGCGAAAACAGATGAAGAGAAAGCACACCTAATTGACACTATCGTTGCGAAGCTGCAACGGAAACGCGCCCATACAAGTAAGAGCGCAACCGAACAATTTATGTATTTGACTGGCGGGCAAGATATAACAACATTTGCTCGAAATATCAAGAGCGATAATTTAACGAAATCCGAACTGTCCGGCAGTGCTTCCGTAAAAACCGAAAAAATCAACAAGCTGATAGAAAAAATACTTTCAAATAGGGAAGCCTTTCTGGTGCTCGATAATGATAAACATCACGGAAAACGGTCGGTTGTTATTGATGATCATGATGACGAACTGATTGAACACACCAGAGGTTACGGCGATGGCAAGAAGCCGGAGGATTATATCGAGGCATTTAAACAATTTGTTACCGAACATTTGAATGACATTGCCGCGCTTAAGATCGTTTGCACAAAACCGTCCGAGCTTACGCGCGAGGATCTTAGAAGTTTGCTTATGGAATTGGATAGGCACGAGTTTACGGAGAAGCAACTCAATTCCGCGTGGAAAGAAATGACTAACCAAGATATCGCGGCGGATATTATAGCATTTATTCGTCAACAAGCTATTGGTTCAGCGCTTGTAAGTCACGAAACCCGCGTAAAAAATGCTTTTGCCAAAGTTAAATTAAACCATGCCTTTAATTCGGCTCAGATAAATTGGCTGAACCGCATTGAAAAAACTATGCTTGAAGAAAGCGTTCTTGACAAACAGATTTTTGAAATGGGCGCTTTCAAAAACGCGGGCGGATTTGTAAATATTGACAAGCGATTCGGCGGGAAACTATCCGAAATTGTAACCGAGATCAACCAGTATCTGTATGATGATGGAGGAAACATAGCATGAATAATCAGGAAATCGTTGCAAAGCTGTGGAATTTGTGTAATGTTCTGCGTGATGACGGTATAACCTATCAGCAGTATGTTACAGAGCTTACATATATCTTGTTTTTAAAGATGTGCAAAGAAACGGGAACAGAAGATGCAATTCCCGTTGAATACCGCTGGGATATGCTTATCAGTAAACAAGGCATCGAACTAAAAAAATTTTACAAGCAGTTGCTTGAAAAACTTGGAGAAAGCAACGGTAGGGTGCGTGAGATTTATCAAGGTGCTCAGACAAACATTGATGAGCCTGCTAATCTTGAAAAAATAATCACAACTATCGATCAGTTCGATTGGTATAGCGCAAAAGAGGAAGGTCTTGGCAATCTGTATGAAGGATTGTTGGAGAAGAACGCCACTGAAAAGAAATCGGGAGCAGGTCAATATTTTACTCCTCGAGTGCTTATCAATGTAATGACACAGCTTATCGCCCCGCAAGCCGGAGAACGCTGTAACGACCCTGCGTGCGGCACATTTGGATTCATGATTGCTGCCGATCAATATGTTAAGCAGCATACCGATGATCTATTTGATCTTTCGGTTGATGAACAAGAATTCCAGAGAACAAAGGCTTTTTCAGGTTGTGAGCTGGTTCACGACACTCACAGGCTTGCGCTGATGAATGCAATGCTTCATGATATCAGCGGTCCTATATATCTTGGTGATACTCTTTCTAACTATGGGAAACAGATGAAAGGGTATGATGTTGTACTTACAAATCCGCCTTTTGGAACAAAGAAGGGCGGCGAGCGCGCTACTCGTGACGATTTTACATTCCCAACAAGCAATAAGCAGCTTAATTTTTTGCAGCATATTTACAGAAGCTTGAATACAGACGGAAACGCCAGAGCTGCTGTGGTTCTTCCGGATAATGTTTTATTCGCGGACGGTGACGGCGAAAAAATCCGCAAAGATTTAATGGAAAAGTGCAATTTACATACCATTTTGCGGCTCCCTACGGGTATTTTTTATGCTCAAGGTGTTAAGACAAATGTGCTGTTTTTCAATAGGGGAAAAACCGACAAGGGCAATACAAAAGAAGTTTGGATTTACGATTTGCGCTCTGATATGCCATCATTTGGCAAGACAAATCCCCTTAAAGAAAGTCATTTCGATGAATTTTTGAAATGTTATTGTGATGGTGATTTAGCTGCGCGCAAGGAAACCTACAGTGTGGACAATCCTAACGGAAGGTGGCGTAAATTTACTTATGAGGAAATTCTCGCCAGAGACAAAACCAGCCTTGATATTAGCTGGATCAATTCGCAAAACACAAGCGATGATTACACATTGGCGGAACTACTTGGAATAATCAAAGAAAAATCGGACAACATCACATCGGCAGTGGCGGAGCTTGAAAAACTGATTGGAGAGGTAGACGAATAATGGACACGAAAGCATTAAGACAGAAAATCCTTGATCTTGCCATTAGAGGAAAACTCGTTCCACAGGATCCAAACGATGAACCTGCCTCAGTACTGCTTGACCGAATCAGGGCTGAAAAACAGCAGATGGTTAAGGACGGAAAGCTGAAAGCTAAAGATATAAAAAACGATACCGTTATCTTCAAGGGTGAGGATAATTTGCATTATGAGAAGTTTGCCGATGGTTCCGTTAAATGTATAGAGGATAAGATCCCGTTTGAACTGCCGGAGGGGTGGGAGTGGACGAGATTAGGTATAATTAGTTCTTCTATACAATATGGTTTAAGCAATTCAGCAGAAGCAAGCGGAACACATAGAATACTGCGTATAACAGATATTCAAGACGGAAAAGTCATGTGGGAGAATGTTCCGTTTACTTCAGTAGATGATCCAACTGCATACCTTCTTCAAAAAGGTGACATTGTATTTGCTAGAACAGGAGCTACTGTAGGAAAATCATTTCTTATTGATAAATTACCGTATGAATCTGTTTATGCCTCATACTTAATACGGATAAGACTATTTGAAAATATATCTGCTGAGTATTTGTATCACTTTTTCAATAGTTATTGTTATTGGCGGCAAATTACAGACAAATCCGTAGGTGTTGGGCAGCCAAATTGTAACGGTACAGCATTGAAGGAGCTTTTTATACCACTTCCCCCAACCTGTGAACAATTGCGCATATTACCTGCTGCTGATTCTTTGTTAATGCATGCTTCCTCCATTGAATTAGAAAAGTCATCATTAAAAGAAATCCTTGTTCAAACCAAATCTAAAATCCTAGACCTCGCCATCAGAGGCAAACTCGTCCCGCAAGACCCGAACGATGAGCCGGCTTCCGTACTTCTTGAACGCATAAGAGCAGAGAAAAAAGAGCTGATAAAACAGGGCAAGATCAAGCGTGATAAGAACGAATCCGTTATCTTTAAAGGTGAGGATAACTCTTATTATGAGAAGATTGGCGATACAGTGCGCTGTATTGACGATGAAGTGCCGTTTGAGTTGCCGGAAAATTGGATTTGGTGTAGATTAAAAAACATTTCCGATATTGTTATGGGGGCATCTCCAAGCGGAAACAACATTAATAATGATTCTCAATACATAGAGTTTCATCAAGGCAAAATTTTCTTTTCTGATTTATTTATCAATAAAAGCGGACAATACACAAAAGAAGTTATCAAAACGGCACTGCCTAACTCCGTTTTATTGTGTGTGAGGGCACCTGTTGGTGAAGTTAATATAACTGATCGTTTAATATGCATTGGAAGAGGATTGGCGGCTATCAAACCGTTGGATTCTATTTCGGAATATTTTATTTTATATTGGTTGTGTGCGTTCAAAACAGTTATTAACGAAAAAGCCACAGGAACAACGTTTAAAGCAGTTACATCAGATGTTGTAAGAGAAATACTAATTCCTTTACCGCCATTATCAAACCAAAAGCGTATTATAGATCAGATACAAAATGCTGTAAAATCCATCGATCAAATAGAAAAGAGCCTCAGTTGAGGCTCTCTTCTATATTATCAAGCGTTTTTAACAACAATGAAACTTTGTTTTCTATTCTTATCTGCTCTGATATAGGAGGAATTGGACAAATATGTTTTAACACAAACTCTTTTCCAACTCTTTGTTGTCCAACTGCACCTGAAAATGTTTCTTTTCCACTATTGATGAATCTTTCTGATTTAATTAAATATAATAAATAATTTGGTGATATTGTATTACAGTATGGGTGTAATATATACAGTTCTGTTGTTCCAGCACCATAGCCATTACATAAATTTCTAAAAATAACAGATTTTCGATTTTCAAAACATGGTGTTATTTTAGCAAAACCAACGTCGTTCTCTGCAAAATGTGTGAATCCATTTTTTATATCTTTCCATTTCCGATTATCAAACGAAAAAGTATTTGAAAAGCCGTTTCCTATAAATGACATTGGAACAAACGAGGTTAATAGTTCATCGTCAATATCATTTCTGGGATTGATATTGCATATATTTGAAAGCCGAGCGAACTCCCACCCCTCCGGCAATTCAAACGGCACCTCATCGTCAATACAGCGCACTTTATCGCCGATCTTCTCATAATAAGAGTTATCCTCACCTCTAAAGATAACGGATTCGTTCTTATCGCGCTTGATCTTGCCCTGTTTTATCAGCTTTTCTTTCTCTTCTCTTATGCGTTCAAGCAGCACGGAAGCGGGCTCGTCGTTCGGATCTTGCGGGACGAGTTTGCCTCGGATGGCGAGGTCTAGGATTTTAGATTTGGCGAGTTGAATTGTGGATTGCAGATCAGTCTTTTCCGATTCAATAAAATCGATATAATAAAAGTAATTATCAACTTTATCTGCAATCTCTTCTTGCTCCAATAATGGCGGTAACGGAAAATATAAAGCATGGAGTTGATTAGAGGATAGTCCTTGAATTCCAATTCCTTTTCCACTAATACGTTCTGTTTGCTTATAGAGAAGGAAGACATAATAGTAAAATTTAACGCATAGATTAACATAAGGACGTAATCTATGAATGTGATTTTGAATACGTATTTCTTCATCTCTAGTCCAAATTGCAGCGCGTCCTATATCACCACCTTCACATACTAATAAATCGCCCGTTCTTACCGTGCATTTTTCCAATTCTGCCTCAGTATAGGGCATTTGTTTAATTCCATCTAATTCAAATTTATTCCAATATACATTTGAAGTTGTGATATATGTATAAAAAGTCCCCATTTGTTTTTTGGAATTAAGTGCTTTTCCTGTATTATGAGAAAATAATACACCTAGCCTCGTCCACTCCCACCCCTCCGGCAGTTCAAACGGTATTTCCTCTTCGATACATTTTACTGAACCATCGGCAAACTTCTCATAATGCAAATTATGATTACATTATTAAGAAGCTCTCCTGTTCGACCGTTACCCCAGATTCAATAATGGCATCAATAACTTCAAAGAACATATAATATTCCTGATTATCTTTGAGTTTTGATAATTTCTTCAGATAGTCGCTGCTGCGTTCAAGCCCCATCGATTTATATTTTTCAAGTCCTTCAACATCCATATTTAAAGGTTCAAGAGCAGGAAAAATATTGTTCTTTAATCGTACAAACATATTGAATCCGCCAAGATCAATATCCGCCCAGAAAAAGATCTTCTGAGAACTTACAGCGCTGCTTATAAATTTGAAAAATGCGCCTCGAGCTGGGCTGTACAGCCCTCCGTGGTAAATTACAAGCAGCCGCGGATTCTTATTTTTTAAGCAAAATTCCGAGTAGTTAGTCTTATTTTCAATAAATAAGATTTGGTCTACATTGCTCAGATCCACGCTGACGATCTCTTCAAGACAATTGCCGGATATGCAGCTTCCCGATCTTATCGGCGAATAATCCACTATGCCATTTTTATATCGTATTTTTAAGTTTCCGCAAAACTCAAACACCTCCGGCATAAGAATTATTCCAACTTGAGCCAAAGCGTCACGGTCATCTATCTCCGAAATATCATTTTCGGCGAATAGGGGATGATTTTTCAAAATTATTAACACAACATGCTTCTTTACATAACGCTCAAAACGCTTGGAATTTGAATACAGACTAATGCTTGCGGCTCTGACAGAGATTGGTTTTCCGTTAAGTACATATATCAATTCCAGCGCCTTTAGTACATCCGAAATCAGCGCATAGTCCTCACTCCATAGTCCGAATAGCTTGCTTTTAGCGGATATTTCGTCAAGTTCTTCGTCAAGATACTTTCTGATCCACCCGTTTGGGATACGTTCAATACTTTTCGAGATCAAACTGCATACGTTGTTTATTACAGTCCTTTTATTCGGGATTTTCGCGTATTTGTATGCTTCATCAATATTGGAAATATTAAGCGAAATTCTGTCTATCATACGTTCTTTTCTTGACCATTCTATACTGATGAACCCCATTCTTTCAAGCTCTCGCATTTCCGCAACAAAGTCGGGATAATCAAAAGAATCTGTATCAGGTAAATTTACCCCCTTCCCAAGAAAAACACGACGGTTTGACGAGCCACTAAAGTGCCCGCTCTTTTCGTATTTTTTCAATAAAGCAACAATCACATTCTCCGAGTAGTTCAATTAAGTTCCCCCATTTCTTTTGTCCACTCAATTACCGTTGACCGGTAGACGCTCCCGTCACGCTGCTTGTCGACTAACAGTGTTCTATCGCAGATCGGCATTATATCTCCCGCCTTTTCTGTAGGAGAACATATTATAGCTTGAAGCTCAAAGCGACGCAACATTTCGATACTTTCCGAGATTCTCTCGGGATCCATTTTATTAAACGCCTCATCGAAAATCACAAGCCGCATCGTATTATCCGTCTGATTGCGCGTGCTGTTAACCTTATAGATCTGCGCGAACGACGCCAGCATAGCCACATAAAACGGAGTCTGGATCTCGCCGCCGGATTTTGTGGTGATAGTTTTGGAAAGCGGTTCTTTTATTCCATTCTCATCCAGTTTTAAAATATCGAATGAGAGGTATGTGCTGTAACGGCTGAATTTCTGCACGGCCTCCACAGCCTCGGTATCCGCTTTATCGTATCCGACGATCTGACCGAAAAGATTCTCAATTGTATCTTTGTACTGCTCCTCGAATTCATAGCTGAATAAAGTATACTCAGCGCTGTCAAGCTTTTCCGAGGTGATCATATTGTAATAGTCGATATAATCGAGATTTGGTTTAATCGAAAATTCATACTTGTCGTTTCCGAACCGGGCATTTCTTAGCGCCTTATTCAGATCGCCTATCTGCTCGTAAACCTCCCCGATATTGTTTTTTAATCTGTAGAGGAAATCGCTTTTGAATCGGTTCATCGCGTTTTCCTTTGCCTTAGCTATCTTGTCAATGAATCCGGGAAGCGCAATATCTTTGATACGAATATATTCGTTTTCAAATTCATCATTATTTTCAACATTGGAGATATTGTAGGAAAAATGAAATTTGGTATTATAATCATCGCGAAGATCAATGAGATTTTTATTGGCATCGCTGAGCAGTGTTCTGGTACCGTTTACCGCTGTTGAATATGTTTCATGAACCGATGTGTGAGTCTTGCGCTGTATAAGCCGTTCTTTGTACTCGGGCTTTGATTCCTCAATATACGTTTCGCCATAGGTAGAAAGCACTTCGTTCAATGAGGTGAGTGTATTTTCCAGAACTTCAATTTCTTTCAGAGCATTTTTTATGGAATTCTCAAGCTTTCCAACATCACGGTTTAAATTGCCGATTTTATCCGCATTAGCCTTTTGCTTTTTCTCGTTTTCGGCAATTATTTCTGCTGCCTCATTGATTTTGGTATCATCGATCTTATTCAATTTATCCTCGATCTCCGCTAATTGAGCACGCAGATCCGGAAGTAAATTGTACGCTTCAAAAGCCGATGTTACCGTATTGTCGATAAAAGCCTCGTTTATAAACCACTCGGCTGTGCAGAAAGGCTTCAGACTGCGGGTAATGTTCGCCAGCTCGCCAATACGCTTTTCAACAGCGAGAAGCTCATCTTCCTTTTGTTTAAGTTGAATTTCAATGGATTTAGAGCCGATAAATGGGATCTGATAATTGCGTGGATTGATCGGCTTAACGGCATAACTTCTGTATTGCATACAATCCCGAGTTACGGATGTACGATAATCGCGGATCTTATCATCGTCATCACAGCGCATAACATTTCCGAGCAGATAATCGATATAAGCTCTGACATATTTACTCTCGCACGAAACCACCTCGGCAAGAGAACCGGTTTTGGCAATTGGTCTGTCATTATACACACGCTCAAGATCAACGACCGCATATTCGTAAACATCGTTTTTTATCTTTTTATAAATTTTGTAAGCGTCAATAAAATATTCGGGTGCGGTAATGATGTTCATCCTTTGACTGCCAAGCCATCCCTCAACGGCATTCTTCCACTCGTCATCGGTGATATCCAGCATATCCGCAAGAAAGTATACTCCAACATCTTTTTTATGCTGTTCGCTCAATCCGTTTTTAATTTTATCTCTGAGCAGCAGCGCCTTTCTATCATAATTTTTTCTCCCCTTACGAAGGACTGCAATCTGATCCTCTAATTCGGATTTTTCACGTTTTTTGACTTCAAGCTCAGCGGCAACGGCACTGTACACAGGTAAACAAAGCTCATACGCATTGGTATAGGCCGCCTTAATATCTGTAAAGTATTTTACGGAGGTTTCGCCTAAGCTTTCAGACTTGAAGCTCGATATTCTTTTAAGCATTTTTTGCAGCTGCTCAACAGGCGAGATATGAGCTTCTTCCGATAGAACATTCAACGCATATCCGCACCGATTTACCCAATCTTTTGAACCAGCAGAGGTTTTGGCAACAAGCTCGGAAATTTTTGCGTTCGCAGTTTCAATCTCATTGGTTTTTGTTTTTTCCTGAAGTTCAAGAATATCGCGATTGCTCTCCTTAACCAACCGTTCATAGTCTTTTTTGAGACCGGGAAGCTCATGTTCCAGATTGTCATTTTCCTGCTCAAGAGAATTTATTTCCGACAAAAGATTATCGAGCTTGGTTTTGAGCTCTGTCTGCTGCAATTGTTTTGCTTCAAGCTGCTCCTTGGTATCACAATGTTTAGCGTAATCCACAAAAAAGTTCTGAAGTTTTTCGCGCTTGCGAAGGTTTTCGATCTCACTGTATTTATTGTGAATTATCTCAAGCTTTTCTAAACGCAATTTTGTGTTCTCGGCTTCGTTTTCGGTGCTTTGGTAGCTCCTGACCTCATCAAGCATTTCATCTATATTGATATTATTATCCGCATCACAAATATTCTCGGTAATAAATTGCTCAATGTTATTGATTGGCTCAAACGAAATAGCCTTTCTCAGCAGCGGGAACAATTTGTTGTCATGAACATTGGTTTTTACAAGAACAGCGCTGCGGTACTGTTCCGCTGTATCAAAAGAGCGAAAATGCCGTTCCGAATATTCGGATTTTGCACGGCCGATAAAATCTTTGCTTCCGACGGTTATTCCGTTTTCAATAAATTTCTCACTTGGAAGACTGTCATCTAAAATAAAAAATCTCTTTGCAATATCTCCGCCATCTGTATAAACATCAGCAACCATGCCGAGACAAAACGATGCATTCTTTATGTCGTCATAAAACTCGGCGACAATATAGCTGCTGAAATCCTTATCGCCGCGCAGACTTTGAACGCCCTTAACGATATCGTCGCCCATGGTTCCGATAAGATAGCTTTTAAAGGTGCGCTCGGATTTTTTGCCTGCCGCTCTGTTGAAATATGTGCTACGTGTTTCACCGCAAAGCACGACCTGGAGCGCGTCAATGATCGTTGATTTTCCCGCGGTGTTTGTTCCCGTAAGAAAATTTATATCTTTAAATGAAATAATCTCATTTGAAAAATAATGCCAGTTAATCAGCTGTACTCTTGTCATTGTTTTCATCGCTGTTCTCCTCTTCCTCGGCGCGAAGCTTCTCATAAACCATTCTGCATCTGTCATTCGGGATAGCCGCGGCAATTGATGGCAGAATTTTTATTTTACATTCCATATCTTCATAGTTTTCGCTCATTTTATAAATGATATTATGCTGTTCGAGTATTCTGAGCGAATCCTTTAATTCCTTATTATTAGGTTTCCTCGGCAAAAGTGAAAATTCATTTATCATTTTTGCTAAAAGCTCGCCGACCGTGATAAGTCCCGCATTTAACGTTCCGCCGTCCATGCGTTTTTCCTCAAATATCAAGCGCATTGTTATAATTATAAGCGTGGTCAATTTGTCAAGCCGCACCTTGTTGAAGCCCTCGATATTGCGAACATATATAACAGCCAGCGTCTTATCATAATATATTCTCCATCCGCTCAATGCCAGGTATTCTTCAAACAGAGAGAACTTTCTTTGTATAAAAGCATATTCCTTTGAGACTGTCATTTCCGGTGTATCACGCGGGACGTAAGTTTTAGCCATAATATATGCACAACAGCGTGTAAATTCGTCGCTTTCTTTTTGATTCATCGATTCAATTTCCGTCAAGCTCATCACTTATTCCTCCGTGTGTATGTAATACGCGGTATCTCATATCCGTTATCAGCTTGTGCTCCGTCTGCTATCTCCACATTATATTCGCTTAGTTTGCTTTTGGAATGAGCCACCGAGAGCAACGCTATAACATAAGTTTCGTCATCTGTGATCTGTTCGGGACCTATGGAAACACTTTCGTTTTCTTCAAGTAAATTCAATACAAATTCATTTATACGTTTTATTCCGAAACGTTTTTCAAGCAGTTTTGCCGCGGATGCCTTTGCTTTTTCCGCCAATTTATTATGATCATCCGTCATCACAAGCTCTGAGCGTTTCTCTCTCGGTTTCCCCTTTTTGCGCTGATACAAAGCGTCCTCATCAAGAAAATTAAGCTCATATAACTCACAAAGCTCATTGGCAATATCAAGTTTGCTTTCTAACGCTTTCTTATCGGAAAACGACCTCAAAATATATATTAAGTTGCCTTTTACAGTTTGATCGGCATTTATTAAATAATCTATTTTGAGCGATGTCGAACGTGTATATCGTCTGTTTCTGATATCTACGGGAGTAATATATGTTTGTTCAAGGTCCTCATAAGTCGAAATAATATAGTGTATTTTTTCGCGAAGATCATTTTGAATTTGCTCCCTGTCACTTCCTTGTTGTTTTAAAAGATACTCTGTCATTTGTTCAAAATTATTATCAAGGTAAAGCCATTCGTTAAGAATGTTTCTGATGTTACCCTTATATTTAGGAACCGAATCTTTGATCTTCAACGGAGCAAGAATCTTTTCAATTATCTCCTCTTGATATTTTTCATAATGCTCACGAAGTACATCGTTTACCTTGATTTTTTCAACAAGCATTTGATTATAGCGTTTTATATCGTTATAAACCATTTTCAAGCTGTCAACAAGCTGCTTTGTGCGCTCTTCACTGTTGTTAAGTGCGGCAACCATTTCACGCGGCTCTTTGGTTTCGTTGGCAGTTTTTAAAGAAGAAAAAGTTGAGTAAACATACGAAAAATTCTCCCTTTCTGCCGGATTTGCTATTTCCAATAAAGTCTTAATAATTTTACAGCTATATGATGGAACATCGACATACTCAATAAAGTCTTCTTCATATCCTACATATATCCATCCAGTACACTTAAGTTTGCGAACAAGAAAATGTGCCTTCCCGGATAAGCCTAACTCACTTTCATCAAGTTCATCATCAATATCCGCAGAATAAATATCATCTTCTAATTGGGATTCCAGCATAGAGACAAGCTCATCTTTTCTGATTTTTAGCTTGCTGTTAAATGCTTCAAAAACAACAAACAGTGCCTTGGTATACAAGCCTTTGTTTTTTGATGCCAGGATAGAAAAAAGTCCTTCCGGTATCTCGTCATAAAGTGACATAAACGCCTCCCGTATCGGTCAAATGGTTAAATCTTCGTTTGATTATAGGGAAAAATGTATAATAAAGTCATTGCTAAGTGAATTGTTTTGCCAAAATAAAGTGTCAATTTTATTATAACATATTTTCCGATAGAATTCAACATCAAATTGAAAAAAATTAACTATTTTCAAAAATATTTCATTGATACTGAAAGTTTTGCTTGACAAACTGCAAACTTTTCAGTATAATATAGATAGGGGGTGATAATATGATATACAGAGAGCACTATATTCAACCGGTTAGGGAGTTTTACGATTCCGATCTGATAAAGATAATCACGGGAATCCGCCGTTCGGGAAAATCCGTGATTTTGCAGCAGATAATGGCTGAGATTGGACAGAAAACCGACAACATCATCAGTCTGAACTTCGAGGATAAGCGCGTTTCCGCTAATATTACGGACGGCAGCGCATTGATTGATTATGTCGAAAATCATCGCAAAGACGGTAAATGCTATCTGTTCTTTGATGAAATTCAAGTGCTGGACGGCTGGCAAGACGCTTGCAAAACGCTGCGGCTTTATGATTATTCACTTTTTATTACCGGGTCAAATTCAAAGCTGTTGTCGGGCGAGTTCACAAAAGATCTAAGTGGAAGATACATCGCTTTTCGTGTTCGTCCATTTGTTTATAAGGAGATTCTGGAATACACCAAGGAACTTGGTAAGGATGTTTCTATCACCGACTATTTGGTTTGGGGAGGATTCCCAAAGCGTTTTGAGTTTGATAGTCTTGAAGCGCAGCGCAGATATCTTGACGATTTGGATGATACTATAATTATTAACGATCTCGTTCATCGTTACAAAATCCGCAAGGAAAGCCTTTTTAAGAGCCTTGTAAACTATATTCTGCGCTCAAACAGCAGAATTTTCTCTGCAAAATCGATTCGTGATTACATCAAAAAAGAGCACGAATCCTGCTCAATAAACACGATCATGAAATATCTTGATTACCTTGAAGAGGCATATATTATTGAGTCTGTTAAGCAGTACTCTACACGAACCAAAAGAGAGCTTAGCTATTACGCGAAGATCTATAACGCAGATGTTGCGTTTAATTCTTTGAGATGTCTTGATAATCGATTTGATTTGACCCACAATCTTGAAAATATTGTCTACAATGAGCTTGTTTATATGGGCTATAACATTTGGGTATATAATAATTCCGGCAAGGAGATTGATTTTCTCGCTCAATCCGGAAACAAGAAATATTTTATTCAAGTTGCGTATAGCGTTGCCGAAGATAAAGCATACGAACGCGAATTTGAAGCATTCAAAGGTATAGATAATCTCTCACAAAAAATTTTGATAACTAATGATGATATTGACTATTCGACCAGTATAGTGCGGCATATCAAGCTGAAAGATTTCCTTTTGATGAACAACTTGGACGTTAAATAAATTTAAGAGCCGACTTCATTATGAAACCGGCTCTAGTTATTAAGGTTCTTTAAGCATTTCATTTGCAAGCTGCACACAGTTTATGGATCCATCTTTATGCTAGAGTTATAATAATATACGAGTACAATACTTATTTCACCGGGGGCACAAACGATTCTTCAAAATGTGCAGTGTTGTTTATTACTTCATTAACCGCTTCATCGGCAGATTGGTGTTTTTTTAACCATAATTCCTTGCTAAAATTCAGTTTTTCAAGCAAATAATTACTATCCGTCGAAAAATCTTCAAATATCTGACTCCATGTCTTGACGAAGATTTTGTGATTTCCATCTTTGAATACAAGGCCCTTCTCTCCGTGAATTGAATTGCTGTTGAGTTCTCCTTCTATATATTTGTTTTGGTTAAATCTATTGCCTACAAGATAATAAGTCCACTTTGAATCAGGCGAATTGAAACGATCATCCGATTGTATAACCCTCATATACTTTTTTAATTGTGAAAGTTGTTCTTCACCAATCGGGACACTCGGACGCTTTAGCTCAACAACAATATTTTCAAAATAGCCAAATGACCTGTTTTGCCTGAACATAAAAATGTCCATTTCTTTTTGAGCATCCTCATGATCAATGCTTACCTTTTCATTGTTGCCGCTCTTTGAAAAAATCAATCGGCGTAAAGCTTCTTCAAAATCCGGCTCAGTTGATGTGAGAAGATGATATTGTTCGCCAAAAAGCCAGAAATGTTTTTCAACTATCGCCTGTACATGTTTAACCTCTTCTGCATGGAAATCTTTATTAAAAACTATTTCCTTTAATGCTTGCACAGTAGATAATCTGTCTTCAATCAATTTTATAGTGGAAATAATGTTTGACATGGTTGTATCTTCGAGAATAGCAGCAAATTCCTTTCTCTCGTATTCGTCAAGATCAATTATTTCCTCAACGATTTTAAACAAACTTTCTTTGTCATCACTTTCCATAATATTATCGAGCAATCTTATGAAAACTTTCTTTTGTGAATTATTCAACCCACTAAAAATTTGAGGTTCGGCTTGATACAATGTTTCAACGATGGAGTCAAGTTGCTGTTTCTTGTAGACATCAAGCGAGTTGTTTTGATTAAATTCCGGATATATCTTTTCATCAACTAAATTGTTTATATATTCTTTCGAGGCGTCTTGTAAGTATGAGCGTCGTTTAATAATAAGTGTATCGGTAATTGTATTGATAAGCTGCTTATATATTGAATCACCTTTCTTTGAAAAGAGATTGAATTGAGAATCGGAGTCGTCGTCAAAATCAAAACTATCGAAGTAGTTGCTGGTTACAATAACGCTGTGCCAAAATTTATCGGATTTTTTATTAAGGGTGGTATTGTCTTTGTAAACTTCTTCACCTGCAGAATTCACGAAATAAAATTTTGAGTATTCGTTTCCTAATCCTATGTTCCAAAGATAGGCTTCTATTTTAAAATAAAATTTAGAATTATTATGAAATGGAATAGAAAAAGTTTCTTTTATCCTTGAGCTAAAATCAAGTTTCTCACCATCTATAATTATACTAAGATTTTGATGCGAATATAAACTTACAAACCAGAAAAACTCATCAATTATATTTTGGCACAGCTCTTTATAGTCAATGCCAAACACGTTGATAAAAGATACAGTGGTACCTTTTTCTTTTGAAACAGACTTCGGCTTTGAACCATTGTTTAAATCATAGGTATCAAGTGACTCATTGGACATAGATATATAGTATGATTTGTTTGTTCCATCTGTGTCTTCATACACCGTGTCCCATTTGGCATTAGTGGAAAAACTGAAGAAAGTAAATCTTCCAACACCGTTTTTTCCATGAGGAAGTGTCTGATACGAATTATTTCTAGTCCCCTTATACTTGTCCGAGTCATTGAAAGGCTTAAATTTAGTATTGACTTCTGAATAATTGATTCCACTCCCATTGTCTGCAATGGTTATGTTATCAATCATATCAAACTTATTTTTATTAGTGTTAATTGAAATCTCTGTTGCGCCCGCATCAAATCCGTTCCAGATATATTCGCAAACTGCATCATAAGGTTTCATATTTTTAAGATTCTTGCGTATTCCATTAGATGTTATCTGTACATTCTCCATATTTGTATACTCCTTTCACAATCCAGGTTCTTATTAATATTATACACCATTTTAATCTGAAATGCAATACCTTTTAAAAGTAAAGTCATCTCTAGCAGATTGCTGCCAAGATAAAAGAATTATAACAAGCAGTATATGGCACTTAGGATAGAGCCATTTTAAATAGCAAGATGTTTTTGAGAAAGCTACAGTAGAATATCATGTTATTGAAGTATATGCGATTATTGTTTTTTGTTTAAGCATTTTGTGAACTATCACAAATTATATCAAAGCCGACCTCGCTTTGGAAATACGAGATCGGCTCTTATTTATTAAAGCTCTTTCATCATTTCAAGCATAGGCTGTGTACCAACTCGAACTCCTACCGAAAATTCGTGAAATCTTCCGAGTTCGTTCTGCTCCATTTGAGCGGTTTCGTATTCTTCCATAAGTTGGGTCAAGTCGGGATGATGTTCAATTAGCCTTGCCCTACACTCACTCACCTTGTCACCTGCTCTGTAATATTCGGGGCAGTTCATATCTACCTCGTCAAAAGGTACTTTACTTCCGAAAAATAAACCATCTAAAATGCTCATTGATATGTCCTCCAAAGTATAAAATTTGTACAGGGATATATCAAATTCTTGTCCGCTATTAGTACGGAAAACTATTAAACGTTACGAAAAGCACTTAATTGTGAACAAGCGAAATTCGGCTTATCTATGCGGTTTGTGAGAAGTTAGCAGAAGTTGGAATAAGCACTTCAATACATTCAAATCCTGTCACTCAGACCAACTAAACATGACCAAAAAGATATTATGCCCGCAAACGGCTCTGTTAAGCCAATTGCGGGCATAAATCTTGTGAAAAACAGGATTCACGCTCCGTAGATATTTTTGACACAAAAATGTCAGAGGCGAACGAGGTTCGATTCGTGAACCCTCCCCTGCACAATTTCTGCGGTTAAAATTGTGCAGATTGCACACATTATAAATATCACAAGCACAGACACTTGTAAGCTGCTTCGCGTATAAGGCGAGAGGTAATTTACAGGCTCTTTTTTATTTTCTGACTATGTTCAGAAAACCAATCAGTCAGCAAGCCTTAACATATCTTGAAATAAAATTATGGAGGAATCACAATGAGCGATGAAGTTAAACAGCCCAAGCCCGACTGCCCGCTGATCGGACAGGACGTAAATATCTTCAGTCTTGGTCTGACGGCTGAAATATTCATTCGCAAAATAAATTATTTTTTTGTAAAATTGGGCTTTACAAACCGCATTTTATGTGATATAATAAAGCAGACAGGTTGACAATCACAACATTACAGGAGCCGGAGGATGGAACATGGAGAGTCATTCCGTAAATTCCAAGCATTTCACAAAAAAATTACCTTTCTTTATTGTGGGTCTTGCCATAATAGCAATCGGTATATTTCTTTTTGCCGGTCATTTGATTGTTGTGGTTAATGAAGGATTTGTGCTGTCAAACGCGCGTTCCTACGAGAACCACCGCTTGGACGCAACGGACAAGGACCTTGAAAACCTGAAATATCTGACAAAGCTTGAACACTTATGGCTACACTACACACCGCAAATTACGGACATCAGTTTCGTTAGTGAGATGAAGGATTTGAAATCTTTTTCGGTCGGGTCTCAAAATATAGTTAATCTGGACTTGCTTAAAAATTGCAAGAAATTAGAAACGCTGTATTTGTTTGATACTAATCTAACAAATCTGGATATTCTTACGGGAAATACTGAATTGAGGGCGTTGGATATCAAATGGGGAAATCCCGTGCGGGATATTTCGGGTTTGCGAAAGCTGGGGAAATTAGAACTGCTTTCAATATTAAGCTCGGAGATTACGGACATATCACCGATTGGCTCGCTGGGCAGCTTAACGTTCTTAGATCTGTCGTGCGGCTCCATAAGCGATATTTCTGTGCTTGCCGATTGCAAAAGTCTGAAACGCTTATCTTTAATCGACTGTAAACAAGTTACGGATATTTCCCCGCTGGCAGAGTTGAAGTATCTTGAGGAAATCCTTATTTGCAATACGGCAATCAACGATTTTACTCCGCTTTTGTCCATGGAAAGTTTAAAAAAGGTCGTCGCAAGCGATGGGCAAATTGATTCATCGATACTTGCAAAGCTGGAAGCAAAAAATATCACCGTAGAACTGCTTTAGATAAATAATTTTAATATATAGTATTTACCAACATCTGTGCAAACACGGGCATATAACCAAGATCCTGCATCTAGGTTATATGCCCGTACTGTTTTAATATGTTGGTATATCAATATCTGCCGCCATACGCTCCCGAATATAATCCCGATGAACTTGTAAACAGCGATTAAAACGTTTTGTCGGGCAATCAAATAACATAATCGAACGCGTCAATATTCCAATCAAGAATATCCTGCAAGATAATTTTGTCGAGACACTCGCTTATAACGCGATCCAGCCTGTCACAGAGCGGAACATACCGCATATCAATATGCTCATCGCCTTCCGCAATGCTATTGATACGATTAAAAAGCGTATTTTCGGTAAGCCTCAATATCTCGCCTGCTGTGCAGTTTTCCGGTCTTTTGGCGAGCATATAGCCTCCGTGAGAACCGCGCGTTGTTCTTAAAATATTTGCCTTGTTAAGTACCGGAATAATTTGCTCCAGATACTTTTTGGAAATTTGTCGGCGTTCGGAAATGTCCTTCAAGGCGATAAAGCCCTCGTTTCTATGTTCCGCAAGATCCAAAAGCATACTCAGCGCGTATCTTCCTTTTGCCGAAATTTTCATGATCCTCAACGCTCATTCTATAATCAATTCTTCTTTTTCGGAATCACTTCCGTGAATCTTAAAGGAATTGAGTACCGGTGAATTTTTATCCATCAGCGACAAAATAAGATAACTCGCCGAACTGTCATACGCAAGCCTTTTATCTTCCTCGGACGGACGCGACGGCGACTCGGGGTGCGAGTGCCAGTTTCCGAGCGGTATTATTCCCTCGGCGCGCATATCCTTGACTGCCGCCAACTGTTCCTTCGGATCAAGCGAGAAATGCTCGTTCGATTTGTCGATATTCGTCAGCAAGTAAACCTTTTTTACGATTTTATTATCTCCCTCGATAACGCCGCCGATAAGTCCGCAAGCTTCGTTCGGCAATTCCGAAAGCGCATGAGCGAGAATTTTTTCGTAGTCGCTTTGATTCATCTTTATCATAAGTGTACCCCGTCACATTCCGCTTGCTCGTAGTCTATAAGCTCGGTGATAGTCGGATTTTTCCGCATACCGCGCAGTTTTCCACTGCCTTGGGAAGCTTTATTTTCCGGAACTCCATTGTAAGCGCGTCATATGTGAGCAAATATCCCGTCAGCAAATCGCCGACTCCGAGAATATATTTTACCGCTTCCATAGCTTGCAGGCTTCCGATAACTCCGCCCATCGCGCCGATAACGCCCGCCTGTTTGCAAGTCGGAACAGCGTCCTTTTTCGAAGCGGATTTTTCGCAGAACAAGGCGAAAATTCGCAGACGTACTTTAATGTATCAGACGACGTTCCGTCGTCTCTTCAAGAATTTTCAACGAAGTTATGCGGAAAATCCGCCGAAAGACACGATGTCTTAAGGCAAACGCCCAAGCGCGGCACGGATGCCGCGTGTAAAAGGCGTTTGCATTAAGACGGGCGTTGAGCGTTAATGTGAACACGCTCTAGATACGGAGTCGCGGTCGTGCTGTCGAGAATAAGCGGTACACCGCGCGAATGAGCAAGCCTCGCAACCGCCGAAATATCGACCACCTCAAGCCCGGGATTCCCGATAAGCTCCGCGAATATCACCCTCGTTTTTTCATTGATAAGCGGCTCTATTTCCTTCGGTGTGGTATGCTCGACAAATCGTGTTGTTATCCCGAACTCTTTAAGGTCTCCAAACAGGTCTATCGTTCCTCCGAATAAACCGCTGCTTGCTATCACCTCATCACCCGAACGCAGAATATTCATCAGCGACATTGAAACGGCAGCCATACCCGATGAACAAGCAACTGCTCCCAAGCCCTTTTCAAGCGCGTTGATTCTATTCTCAAACGCCGATACCGTAGGGTTGCTGATTCTCGTATATGCGAACCCGGGTGCTTTGTTATTAAAAACACGCTCCAATTCCTCGGCGGATTCGCGGGAAAACGCACTCACTTGATATATAGGCGTCAGTGTAGCTCCCGTAGTTTTATCCGACACGAAATTTTCTGCAGTAATCTCGTATTGAAATCCAAATTTCATTCACCCGGTCTCTTTTAATCACATTTGTATTATACACCCAAAAGCATATAAAGTTAATAGGCTTTATGTATTTTTTATAAAAATTTACAAACAATACAAAAATCCCTTGACAAACAGCGAAAAAAATGTTAAAATATACAAAGCCGATAGAAAAGCTATGTAAAGGAAGTGCGAAATGTACGATATAATTATAATAGGCAGCGGCGCAGCGGGGCTTACCGCCGCCATTTACGCAAAAAGAGCCGCGCTGAACGCGCTTGTTGTGGAAAAGGATTATATGGGAACGGGGCAGATAGCCTTTTCCGAGTGTGTGGAAAATTATCCCGGGCTTTTGGGTTTAAGCGGTCTTGACCTCGGCGATAAATTCAGAGAGCACGCCGAGCAATTGGGAGCGAAATTCCATGAAGGTGAGGTAACCGCGCTTTCATGGAACGGTGAAAACTGGACGGTTGAAATCGCGGACGGTTCGCGGATTGAAACAAAAACGGTAATTTTTGCGGCGGGCGCGTCACATAGGCGGCTTGATATTCCCGGCAGCGACAAGCGGAGGATCTCCTATTGCGCCGTGTGTGACGGCTCTTTATATAAGGATAAGACCGTTGCGGTTATCGGCGGCGGAGATACCGCTCTCGGCGACGCGCTGTATCTGTCCAAGCTCTCCAAGACCGTCTACCTTATTCACAGAAGAAATGAATTTCGTGCGAACAAATCACTGCAAGAGCGGGTTTTCGAGACAGATAATATCGTCACGGTCACAGAGGCGGTACTGTCCGCTGTTACGGGCGGCGATGGTGTTGAGGGTGTAGACTACATTCAGCGCGGCGAGGAAAAGCATATGGCATTGGACGGGATTTTCGCGGCGATTGGCAGTGTCCCAAATTCGCGCATACTGGACGGAATATGCGAACTTGATGAAAAGGGATTCGTGATTGCGGGCGAGGACTGCCGCACTTCAGCGGACGGACTTTTCGCCGCCGGAGATGTTCGGACTACTCCGCTTCGGCAGGTTATCACAGCCGCCGCAGATGGAGCGCGCGCGGCAATAGCAGCGGAGAATTATATCTCCGAGAAAAACTAATGCGCAATGTTGCCTTTATATAAAGTAGGGTATTTGATATGAAAAACAAATTAATCTGCACGGCACTTGCGTTTACAACGCTGCTAAGCGGCTGCAAGGACGAAACGGAATCGTAATTACCGTTTGACGAATCTTCGGTAATCAGCCGGGAGGAAAACTCCGAAGTTACATTCACCGACCATTCCGGGAAACCCGTCACGGTTTGCTCACCGAAAAAAGCTGCCGCTTTTTCCGCAAGCCTTGCCGAAGTATGGCAGCTTGCGGGCGGAGAAATCTCGTTCGCGACTTCGGACGCGTTTGATGATGAAAAAATCGTTCTGCCGAATTATTGATAGACGGCGACGCGGACTTTGTTCTGCTTTCTTCGGCTCACGGCGGACAGGAACTCGAAGAAATGCTCGATCAAATTGGAATACCCTGCGCGAAATTCGACATAGAAAATTTCGAGGATTACTTGAATCTTTTGAAAATCTGCACTGATATTACCGGCAGAGCCGATCTGAACTGTGAAAACATCGCGGACATAACTCCATCGCTGCTCGAGGAGCTGAGCATCGAGAAAATAATAGAGCTTGATCCCGACTTTATTTTTATAACGATAATGGGCTCCGACGAGGAAAAAGCACGGGAATCCTATCAAAAAACGCTCTTGTCCAATCCTGCCTGGAACGAACTTACCGCCGTGAAAAACGGACGCTGTGTATTCCTTCCAACAAAATACTTTCACAACAAACCGAATGCCGAATGGGATAAGGCTTATGAAATGCTTGCGGAGATATTGAACGATGAGTAGGCTGATAAAACACACGTTTATTGCTGCCGCACTGCTTATGATAATATCGGCAGCAGCGGGAATTTTTCTCGGTGCTGTGGGAATTTCTCCGGTATCGCTGATTGGTGATTTTTTCGAGGACGGACTATCGAAAGCCGAACGAATATTTTTATATGTACGGCTTCCGCGAGTGCTTGGAACTATGCTTTGCGGTGCTTCTCTGGCTGTTTCGGGTGCTGTGATACAGTCCGTTCCGGGAAACCCGATAGCCGCTCCGAACATAATCGGAGTGAACGCCGGAGCCGGATTTTTCACGGTACTGTGCTTGGCACTTTTTCCCGGCAAGCTCGAACTTGTACCCGCTGCGGCTTTTCTCGGTGCGCTTGCGGCTGTGCTTACGGTAAGCGGTATCGCAAGAAAAATCGGCGCGTCCAAAATGACTCTGGTGTTATCCGGAGTAGCGGTAAGCTCGCTGATGAGCGCAGCTCAGGACACCGTGACAACTCTCTTTCCCGATGTTTTGGCGGGATTTACGGCATTCAGATCGGGCAGCGTATCGGGGCTTACGCTTGCGAAATTATTTCCCGCGTGGATATATATTTTTATCGGTTTAGCTGTCGTGATTTTGCTCTCGTATGATATGGATATTTTATCGCT
Source organism: Oscillospiraceae bacterium (assembly GCA_014799385.1). GTDB lineage: Bacteria > Bacillota > Clostridia > Oscillospirales > Ruminococcaceae > CAG-115. The sequence continues at coordinate 1,014 of JAAVIC010000019.1, read as the reverse complement.
CGGCGATAAAACCGCGACAAGTCTCGGGCTGAACGTGACCGTACTGCGGCTCGTTTTGCTTGGGGCGGCAGCCATGCTGGCAGGTGCGGCAGTGAGTTTCGCGGGAATTATCGGCTTTGTGGGGTTGGTGACGAGCCGACAACGTTTCTGGATATTAAATATAAATTGGAGCTTATGCGGCTCGCCGGGCGTCTCAGCAGCGAAGGTAAGACTGTTGTCGCGGTACTGCACGATATTGAACCGGCATTCGAAAATTCGGACAAGATCGTTGTTATAGATAACGGTGAGGTTGCTTTCTGCGGTCCTCCAAGCAGGCTTGTCGATTCGGGTGCGATAGAATCCGCCTTTATGGTAGAGCCAATAATGAGCGGAGGAAAATTGTTTTTTAAGCCTATGAATTAAATGCGGCGGGAGTGCGGATAACACTCCCGCTCAGGAAGTTCGGCGGTGATGAGGCGCAGATAAAGGAATTTATAGAGGCTCTGTTTAAGAATGTTCTCGTTCTGGATTCGGGCGCGCGGAGCGACTAATTCTTTTGTTCAGAACAAGCAAGGCGATGTTCTCTTGGCATGGGAGAACGAAGCGTATCTCTCCATTCAGGACTATCCGGACGATTATGAGATTATAACTCCGTCCATTTCGATACTCGCTCAGCCGTCCGTTGCTATCGTTGACAAGGTTGTGGACAAGCGCGGAACACGCGAGGCAGCGACCGAATATCTGAATTATTTGTATTCCGACGAGACGCAGAGAATAGAGGGTCAAAACTTTTATCGTCCGTCAAACCCCGATATTCTGGACGAATTTAAGTATACGTTCGACCTTAATGTTAATCTTGTTACTATAAACGATTTCGGTGGCTGGGATAAGGCACAGGAAACGCACTTTACCGATGGCCAGACCAACAGCATTTAAAATTAAGCATAAGAAAGCAAAATATTCAAAAGCACGTCCGGATTTAGTGCGGCTTTGAACATCATTTTGCGCTTGCCTAATCGGCCGGTTTTGGCTTTA
>JAAVIC010000018.1 GCA_014799385.1 Oscillospiraceae bacterium | reverse complement strand
TGGAGCAGATGTGCGTTGAGCAAAGAGAGCAAGGGTCGCGTATCTCAAAACTTGAAGAACGTGACGGCGAGAAGTGGCGAAGTGTAGTTAAAACAGCACTGACGGTTATTGTCAGCGCGGTAATCGGAGCGGTTTTGACGCTTGTCATTCCGAAATGAGGAGGATTAATATGAAAATTGACTTGAAATGTGGTGATTGCCTGGAGCTTATGCAAGATATTCCCGATAAATCCATTGATTTGATTTTATGCGATTTACCATATGGAACTACACGCCTTGAATGGGATAAACCTATCCCATTTGAGCCTTTATGGGAACAGTACAACAGGATCATTAAAGATAACGGTGCAATCCTGCTATTTTCTGCTCAACCTTTTACCACAGACCTTATTAACAGCAACAGGAAAATGTTTCGCTATGAAATAATCTGGGAAAAAACACTGGTAACGGGATTTTACAATGCTAAAAAAATGCCTTTGCGAATACACGAAAACATACTGGTGTTTTACAAGCATTTGCCTACATACAATCCGCAAAAACATCAGTTGACGCAAGAATATATAGAACAGCATTTAGTGCGAATAGGGGAAAAACGCAAAAATTCTGATTATAAAAGAAAAAGTACAGGTAAAGCTTGGGGCGGCGTATCAAAAGAAGCTGATGAAATTTGGGAATATACAGACACTGGCGAAAGATACCCGACTGACATTGTAAAATTCAGCAACTGGAACGGAACGTTATTCGGCAACAAAACCAAAACGGTAAAACACCCAACGCAGAAGCCGCTGCCGCTGCTGGAATATCTTATAAAGACGTACAGTAACGAGGGTGACGTTGTTCTCGATAATTGCATGGGCAGCGGCTCAACAGGGGTTGCTTGCGTTAATCTCAATCGTAATTTTATCGGTATAGAGCTAGATCAGCATTTTTTTGAAGTAGCAAAAGAGCGGATAAACTCCGCTTTTACGGACAAGGAGGATTAATTATGAAAATCAACTGGCAAAGAAAACTGACAAGCCGCAAACTGTGGGTATCCATTGCGGGATTTGTCGCGGGGCTTATCGTCCTCGGGAACGGATCGCAGGATACCGCCGACAAGATTTCGGGTACGATTCTAACCGGGGCAAGCGTTCTTGGGTACATACTCGGCGAGGGTCTGACCGACGCAACACATAAGGAGGGCAAAGACGATGAGTAAGTTTACACCAAGAACCAATGCGCCGTCTGCAACGGACAAGCACTGGATTAAATCCACGTGCGGCGGACTGAATGAGTGCCTGAAAATCAGTGGGAACTCGTGCCTTCCGAACTGCGTGGGCTACGCGTGGGGCAGATTTTACGAGCTGACGGGAGAAAAGCCGCGATTGAGTACAGGCAATGCCGAGAATTGGTATGATAACACGGCGGACGGCTACAAGCGTTCCGCAACACCGAAATTGGGCGCGGTCGCGTGTTGGCGAAAGGGTAAAGCGTTCAACGAAGCAGACGGCTGCGGACACGTTGCCATTGTCGAGGAAATTAAGCCCAACGGCGATATTGTGTGCTCTAACTCCGCATACGGCGGCTCACGATTCTATGTTAAGGAGTATTCCAAGAGTACGGGTTACAACTATGGAGCGTTGACTTTTCAGGGCTTTATTCTGCCGCCTGTGGAGTTTGATTCCGTTTCCGCAGACGAGCTTGCCCGTGAAGTAATTCAGCGGCTGACCGAAACCAACTGTGATTGGGAAGATGTGCAGGAGCGCGTCACCGAGCTGCTTGATTCTGCGCAGTCCGCGCCGAAAAAGTCAGTGGACGAAATCGCCCGTGAGGTAATCCGCGGCGATTGGGGCAACGGCGATGAACGCAAAAAGCGTCTTACCGAGGCGGGTTATGATTATTATGCCGTGCAAAAGCGTGTGAACGAGCTGCTCAAGTCACAGCGGTGAATGTCAAGGACTTAATATTGGCATAAATAACAATCAGCCCCTCGGAGTTCTGAGGGGCTGATTTTGTGTTTGTCAAGCATTTGAGGGGGAAAATTAATATTACCATAATCAAATATATCCATACACGTACAGCTCCCCGATGTCGGTGCAGCCGATCGAGGAGGTTCGCAAGGTGCTTAGTTACGCGGTTACGGAGATTCCGTCCGGAAAGATCCTTATGGGAATGCCGAATTACGGCTATGACTGGACGCTCCCGTATACGCGCGGCGAGGCGGCAAGCAGCATTGGATTTACTGCCGCGACCGAGCTTGCGACTCGTTACAATTCCGAGATTTTGTATGACGAAAAAACGCAGACTCCGTATTTCTATTATACCGAGAACGGTGTGCGGCACGTTGTATGGTTTGATGATCCGCGCAGCATTGAGGCAAAGCTCGGACTTGTTGAGGAGTTCGACCTTGCGGGAGTTTCGTATTGGACGGTCAATCGGTGTTACACTCCGAATTGGCTGGTGGTGCAGAGTATGTTCGAGCCTGTCAAGCTCTAAAGAATCTTCATAAAGGTCGGCGTTTGCATATTTCGGAACATTTCAAGCTGCGCGGCGGCTCTGTCGCAGGCGGCATACAGCTCCTCGTTGCCTTCCTGCGCAAAGGAGCGAATTTCGGCGATTGAGCTGGTGATTTCCAGCGAGTGCCCGAGATCGTTCACCAGAATCGCCGTGTCAAGGAATTTACTCCATTCTTTTTGAAGATTCTCTGCCGCCTTTGAGGATTTTTCCGTATCGCCGTTCTCGAATGCGGCTTCCACCTCGTCAATCAGCCCGAAGAGCTTATCGGTGAAGTTGTCCACAAGTCCCACCGACCAGAAGCAAGCAGCGCTCATCACGCAGAGAATCACAATTGAGGTGATAATTCGTTTCATTTCTTTGCCCCCTTTTCTCGTTCAATAATCGTGTATTTACCGCCGTTATCTGCGGTCATTATGAATACACGCTTCTCCGTGAGGTTATTCTCACGGAGTATTTTTTTGAGCCATTGTTCTCCGAGGTCAAGTAGTTGAAGCTGTTCTTTGTCGATGATTCCGTCACGGATAATTACCGACGGCGGATTTTGAGTACCTCCGCCCGCCTGAACATCTTGTTTTTCGGCGGGTTGATAGTCCTTTTTGAGCATGAAGTTTATTTTTCCCGTGGTTTCGACAATCGCATAGTGAACCTGCGTGATATCGAAAATCGATTGCTCACGCATTGCCTCGGTGAGGTCGTCAACCGTGTAACGCAGACGTTTCATTTCGTTCTGGAGAATTTCTCCCTCGCTGACGATAATTCGGGGGCTGCCTATCATCAGCTTGCGTATTTTTGTTGATTTCATCATAATTCCCGACATTATAACGTCAATGCACACCAGTGTGAGGATTGGAACGATACCCATTATCATTGGTACGGAACTGTCCTCAACGGGTATCGCCGCAATATTGGAAATGAGAATCGTCACCACAAGCTCGGAGGGCTGCAACTCGCCGAGCTGCCTTTTGCCCATTAGTCGTAATGAAAATGCCAACAGAGCATACAGAATTACCGCTCTGATCAATACAATTGCCATAAAAATCGCTCCTTTTTGACTATTATCCGAATTTTTTTCGGAAATATTCTTGCATTTTGAATTGATTTGTGATATAATGAAAGCAAAATACCGGGTTGTGAATTTGGCGAGCGTTCAATCTCAAGCGGCTTATCAACAGCGAGGTTTGTCACGTTACGACCCAAAGCAACAAAATGATAACTCGTGCAAATTGCGAAAGCGAGCGGCGCGCTATAACTCGAAACAATCTGCCGGTGATTAGTGCAAATTCGGCAAGCCGCCGCGGAAGCGGAGCGCAGCGGAGCTTTTGCGGCGAGGCTAGTGCAAACGGAGCGAAGCGGAGTTTGCACGGTGCCGGATTTGCTATTTAGATAGGAGCTTGATATGGAGATTGGTGTATCTACTGCGTCATTGTATCCGCTTCATGCCGAGGACGCGTTTTCGGAGCTTGCGCAGCTCGGTGTGAAAACGGCGGAGGTTTTCGCGAACGCCGAGTGCGAGGCGCGTGAGCCGATACTGGATCAGATATGTTCAATACGAGATGAATACGGAATGCGCGTGTCATCGTTTCACCCGTTCTCCAGCCCGATGGAGAGCGTGTATCTGTTTTCGGACTATGACCGCCGAATCGATGAGATGATGACGATGTACCGCCGCTTTTTCGGGAGTATGAATGCTCTCGGAGCAAAGGTTTTCGTTCTGCATGGAGCGATTTTGAGCAGCAAATGCACCGTGTCGCATTACTTTAAACAGTTCCGTATGCTGAGCGAGGCGGGCAGAGAATTTGGAGTGACTGTGGCGCAGGAGAATGTTGCGTACTGTTTGTCGGGGCGGTTGGAGTTTCTGAAAATGATGAAACGGGAGCTGGGCGATTATGCGAAATTCGTTCTGGACTTAAAGCAGGCGCGGCGCAGCGGAGAAAATCCGCTGGAGTATGTGGACGCGCTCGGCGGGAGCATCGTTCACTGTCATCTCTCCGACGCAAACGGCGACAAGGATTGCTTGCCCATAGGCAAGGGGAATTTCGATTTTTCGGGATTTATGCGTAAAATACTCTCAAAAGGATTTGACGGCGCGTTTATCGTTGAGCTTTACCGCAATAATTACAGCGAATTTTCGGAGCTTAAATCCTCGGTGGATATACTCTCCGAAATCGCGGATAAAATCTCGTGATACAATTTGTGTTTCATATAATCCGAAAACCCGCTTGTGATAAGTGGGTTTTTGGCTTTTTGGAGCAGCTTTCGGAAATGTAAACCTCCGGTTGACATTATATACATAAATAGCGTTTATGACGTGGTGGAATTGCCTGCTTTTTTATGATATAATAAAAGCAACGCGGTATCCTTACAGAAAATTACATTTGACTAAAGTCAACGTAATATTGGGAACTAAAGATATAATAAATCTATAAGCACAAAGGTTTCGCCGTGTTTATTCGTGAAATGTATTTAGGAGGAGAATCGTTATGAGCTTAGGAAAAAACATTCAGTATTTGAGGAAGCAAAAGAAAATTACGCAAGAGGATTTAGCCGAGATTATGTCTGTTTCCCGCCAAACAATATCCAGATGGGAATCTGACGAGATAATCCCCGAATTGAATAAACTGACCGCTTTAAGCGGTGTATTTTCTTGCAGTCTGGACGCTCTGGTCAAAGAAGATATGAGCGACTGCGACGGAATCTATTCGGAAATAACAATAAAGAAAGTAAAAGCGTGCAAGATGGCGAGGTATGTTATGATAACGCCGAATCCCGAGGACGATGTAAACGCGTATATGGATAACTGGGCGCAGCGGTCGGGTCTGTTGAAATTTCAGCCCCATGCAATGAGAATCGGATGGGATTTTCCGTTTGTTTCACTTGAATTGCAAAACAGGTTCGGGCTTCGCGGATATGTTGCGGCTTATATTCTGCCGGAGGGATTTGAAACGGATTGTCTCGGTGTGGAATTTTTTGACCAGGATAATGCCAAGTATGCGGTAATTACAATACATGATCCCTTTGCGGCGGCTTTCAGCCGTATTCCCAATGCCTATAAGAAAATACTTGAATTTTTACAGGCGAATGGATTTTGCGAAAATCCGAAGGAGAATATTCTTTCTTGCTTTGAGTATGTGTATGAAAAGGACGGGATAACCTGTATGGACGTATATATGCACGCAGACAGCGTTTCAAAGACAAACAGCTTTACGGGTTTTTCCGGTCTGTTGTAATATCGGGTGTGTTCGCATCACTCCGAAATTCCCCCTTGACATTTCGTTAATAATGTGGTAAAATATAAATAAATTCCCATTATTAAGGAGATAAAAAAATGAAGTTAATTAATCTTGTCGGCGACCGTTTTAAGGAGCGTCCCTCGGATTGCCTTATCGACAGCCACGCGCTGATGGTGCGCGGCGGCTACATAAAATATGTAGCCAACGGAATCTTTTCAAACTTCCCGCCGCTCAAACGCGTTACGCGGAAAATCGAGCAGATAATCCGCGAGGAAATGGACAAAATCGATGGTCAGGAGGTTATGTTCCCCGTTGTTATGCCCGCCTCGATGTGGGAGGAGAGCGGACGCTACACCTCAATCGGCGCGGAGATGGTTCGCTTTACCGACCGCGGCAAGCAGCCGCTGGTGTTGGGTATGACTCACGAGGAGGCGGCGGTTCATCTTGTTCGCGAGTACGCTAATTCCTACACTAAATACCCGTTTATGATTTACCAGATTCAGACCAAGTTCCGTGATGAGGCGCGTCCGCGCGGCGGTTTGATTCGCGTGCGCGAGTTCACGATGAAGGACGCGTATTCGTTCCACACCTCCCAGGAGGATCTGGAATCGTACTACGAACGCGCTCATAAGGCATATGAGAACATCTACCGCCGCTGCGGCGCGCCCGGAGTGATTTCCGTCAAGTCCGACAGCGGAATGATGGGCGGCAGCGTTTCGCACGAGTTTATGCTGCTCACGCCTATCGGCGAGGATTCCATCGCGATTTGCAAGCATTGCGGATATACCGCCAATGTCGAGGCGGCGAAGTCGATTATCGAGAATGTCCGTGACGCGGATTCCGAGCAGCTTGCCGAGGTGAACACTCCCGATTGTCACACGATTGAGGAAGTCTGCAATTTTCTCAAAGCACCCACCGAAAAATCCCTTAAGGCGGTTATCTATCAGAAAAACACGGACGACAGCTTTGTGGTTCTGTTTATTCGAGGCGACCTGGATGTGAACGAGACGAAGCTCACAAATTACCTCGGATGCGGCATTCACCCTGCTTTAATTACCGAGGAATGCGGCTTAAAAGCGGGCTTTATAGGTCCTGTGAACCTTACTGTAAACACATCGTATGTTGTGTTGTATGACGAGTCGCTCAAGAATGCGAATAATTTGGTTTGCGGCGCGAACAAGGTGGATTTCCACTTTACGGGACTGGATATGGAGCGCGACTGCGCGGACATTGAGTTCCATGACTTCGCGAAAGCAATCGAGGGCGGAATCTGCCCCGAGTGCGGAGAACACGCGATTTCCATTTCGCGCGGAATCGAGGTCGGAAACATATTCCAGCTCGGCACGAAGTACACCAAGTCTATGGGAATGACTTATTTGGACGAAAACGGCGCAGAGCAGACCCCGATTATGGGCTGCTACGGAATCGGCGTGGGACGGCTTGCAGCGTCCGTTTGCGAGGCTTCGCACGATGATTTCGGACCTATCTGGCCGATGGCAATCGCACCGTGGCAGGTTCATTTGTGCGCGGTTCGCCCCGATGACGAGCGCGTAAAGTCCGCTGCGGATAAGCTCTATGAGGATTTGCAGAACGCGGGGATAGAGGTTATCTATGACGACCGCAACGTCCGCGCGGGTGTAATGTTCTCGGACGCGGACTTGCTGGGAGTGCCGCTGCGCGTGGTGGTCAGCCCCCGCAACCTTGACGAGGGTGTATACGAACTGTCCTCGCGCGATAAAAAGCTCTCCGAAAAGCTGAATCCCGAAAACGCCGTAGAGAGATTAAAGGAACTGATTATTTCAATGACCGAGTCTTAAAGCTAAATCCCCCGAAGAAATTCGGGGGATTTAGCTTGTATATAAACCACATCTCACAATTAAAATCAATATGCTCTTAATGTGGTGGAAACTCCCGCCGCGCTTTTGTGGGGTTGACGCGCCCGAGGGCGCGGAGGTTCGGGGGACAACCCTTCGGGGAGAGGGGGGAAAACTAAATCCGACAAAAACGGGAATTCCCCCCTCTCCCCTACGGGTTTTCCCCCGATCCCCTTTTCCCCTCTCCCTACTCCCCCCTTCCCGTTTTTCGGTGGTAGTGAGGAGAAAAGGCAGACTCTTCGCGGCAAGATTGTAGAAACGCTCCCGATCTCGGTGGCGGTGTTAACGTACACGAATCAGTTGTTACATACACTCGCTGCGGGAGCGTTCTGCCCGATGGTATGGACGAGCTGCGGATAGGTCGTTATAAACAAAAAACAAGTTTCCCCAGATGACACAGGAAAAAGGGGGAGGGTCAGCTCTCGGGCTGCGCCCGAGAGCTTAGCGTTTTTGGCTTGCAATTGCCCTAATGGCAATTGCATTTCGCGCTGCGCGCGAAACCGCCAAAAGCCGCAACCGCCCAAGTGGGGTGGGGCTTTTCCGTCCCGAGGGTTTGCTGAGCATTTCTCGCGCAGCGAAAAATGCAAAGGCTTGGCACAAACAGGATGTTTGTGCTGTCGTCCCAAAAGGCGGCACGGATGCCGCCAACAGAGGACGACAGGCAACAACGCTCTGCGCCGCAGGCG
>JAAVIC010000017.1 GCA_014799385.1 Oscillospiraceae bacterium | reverse complement strand
GGTGTTCCGATGGCTTCGATCTTTCGCTTAATGGACTGCTCTATCGGGGAAAGGATCACCCAACTCTGCGAACTGTCAAAGCTGTTTTCAACGGCGTTATGCTCAAAATAATCGCTCAAATCTTTTCGCCACTCCGACCCTTTTATAATACATGACTTTGTGGTGTATCGGTTTGTTTCTTTGCGGCATATATAAATATTAACGTCAACGGTTGCCGAGCCGAAAACCTTTTCTCCCGCGAAATCTATAAGGTGTGTGGGATTAGTGTTTTTCGCAAGGAACTCGCGAAGCAATTCTCCATAACCCGCTCGCATCCACTTATTTGAGGTTATGTATGCCAGAATTCCACCGTCTTTAAGTAATCTGAGCGCAAGCTCATAGAACAGGCAATATATATCGCCTGTTTTAGTAAATGTAGAAAATTTATGTGAGGTTTTCTGATACTTCTGTGCGTCCTTCATTCCTTGAAGTTGTATATACGGAGGATTCCCGATCACTATATCAAAGCCGCAAAAATTAAGATTTTCATCTATAAGGTGAGGGAAATCAAGCAGCCATTCTTCGGCATTGAAATAAATATCTTTCTTTGCCTGTTCCTCCTCGAAATATGTCTGCTGGCTATTTATTGCAGTAAGATTGTTCCTTAGCTGCCTTATGTACTTGCGTATCTCTTTTTTCTTGCTTTTATCATCAATCGAATAGTATTCTCTAATATAACTTCTCAAAGAATTAAGCGTGGTTTTAACATCTGTTTCGCTAAGTCCCGATTTTTTGAATTCGATCCTTTTGCCATGCTCAAAACCAAGTTGATATATCAGTGAATTTCCCGATTTAATGTTGATATCAATGTTGGGTAAAGTATCCATTACACCGTTTTTGTAATACGCATTTTTCAGCAACTCTATCCAAAGACGCAATCTGCAGATGTGTACGGCTTTTGGATTAATGTCCACACCAAACAAGCAGTTTTCTATTATGGTGCATTTTTCATTGAACAGCGTTTCCTGTATTTCTCGTGATTCATTATTGCTGCGGTTATATGAAAACGCTTTCCCGTCGCCGTCACGTACAGTCAGGATATGATTTTCAATATCTATTTCATACTCCTTGATAAGCTCATCGGAATTATGCTTAAACAACACGCCAAGTTGTTTTTTCACAGCAATCATTCGATTTAACACGGATACAAGGAAATGTCCCGAACCTACTGAGGGATCGCATATTTTTAAGGAATTGATAATATCGTTAATGTGTCTTCTGTCGGCGCGTCCGCTTATCTCATTTTTTATGTCGATAAGATCATTACAACGCCAGTTCATTTCTTTATTTACAGCAGCAATAACAGCAGATTCGACCGATTCTCTCGCAAGATAATCGGTAATGACATCAGGAGTAAAAAAAGCTCCGTCCTTGTACCCGTTCAATTTTTCAAAGAACCAACCGAGGACTGCCGAATCAATAATTTCTTTACTATCTTCCAACTCATCATTGGAAGATGAAAAGTTATAGCTGTTTAGAAAATCTATAATATAATCAAGGACAGGAATTTTTGCGGGTGCTTTTTTCCCGAGAACGGAGTCGGGCTTCCTTCGCATAGCATTGTTTTTCAGCGAACGAATAGTATTTATATCTCGTTCTGCATCTTCAACCTCAAACAGAGAGCTGTTAAGGTAAGGTATATCCTTAAATCTTAATTGAAATTCTGATTCCTCACGATTCTTTTTGCCCAATACTTCAAAGAACAGCTTGTTCAATTCCTCAAAAGAACTGATTTTTTCTTTGGTCAGGATTTGATACTCATAGCTATTGCTGTTGAAAGATATAAGTTGTCCTTCAAAAAGCTTGATAAACAAAAGGCGGTTGACCCAGATTAGCACAAGCTCAAAGGACTTTTCGTCAACTTCGTCCCCAAAAAGATCCCTTTCCCGCATATCGTTGTATACTTGATCTGTCAGGGAATTTTCGATAGACGAATCTCTTTCTATTACCTGCCTGTTTTCTTTTTCGGTTTCTCTTAATCCCATAATGTACAGTAGCTCGTGATAAAATCTACTGTTTAACGATCGAGCTTCATAGGGGGTATAGTTGTTCGTTTTAAGGAGAAAATCTGCCGAAAGTATTTTATACAATGAGGTAAGTATATTGTTTTTCTTTACACATTCACGTATATCAAAATAAATGTATTTTAAGTCCGTGTTAACACATTGCTCATCAAGCTCTTGACGGATAAGTTCATAAAAAGCTGCATTATCGTTCGCGAAAGAAAGCTTGTTGTTTTTGTATTTGAAGAAAATGTTTCTGAGTTTATGCTTGACTACATTATATATTTCTTCGGAATCAAATACAAACCAATGAATACCGTCTGTAACGATCAATCTGCGTATTTCCGAATCATGCAGTATCTCGGACTTGGATTTACTTGTGTCGACTGTTCTATCAAGATAATAATACACAGCCTCCCATAAAGCCTTGCGGTTTATGTTGGGGACTGAGAGCATTTCAGCTTTGTTGTAGGGAGTTTTAGCTTCAATAATTGCAAGCAGTTTTCCGTCCAGTTTTATGGCACTGTCAATATTCCCGTCAGTATTGATGGTGTACTTTCCGTTAGAATAAAATTGCAGTAAAAGGAAACTGTTTATGATGTTCTTTAAATGCTCCTCATTTTCCTTATTGTCAATAGCATTCTGAATATCGCAAACATATTGCTGAAGTGCAACCTTAAATTTTTGAAGATCCTCACGAGATACAGTTGATTTCGGCAGATTCAAAGTCCCCGAATCGCTAAGCAATATAGCTGACATAGTTTTCCCTCACCTTCCATAAGCTTGTACTGTCTGATTTAATTATACCATTTTATTGTGCAAATAGCAAGGTCGCATCAGCAAAAAATCCAAAAACGACAATGTGCACAAAAAAGCCATATCCGTTTTAGGCAACCTGCACTATTGGCAAGCACGAAAAATATGTTATTATAAAAACTTATTTCACCTTCAAGCTACACCAAGACCTCTTCAAAGCACACTTCAATCAGTTAAATTATCAATTTCCGTAATGGAACTTTGCAAAAAGGGCAAAGTTCCATTACGCATTTACTTTTTTATGGAGATGTGTTAATATATTTTTATTCACCAAAAATCAAAAAGGAGGACAAATTATTGAGCGAACTCAAAACAGTAAACTGCGAACAGCTGATGACCACACCGCTAAAACCAATCGAATTTTGTATTGGCGGCATGCTCTCAACAGGGCTGTTCATCTTAGCAGGAGCACCAAAAATCGGGAAATCATGGCTGGCACTTGACATTTGTCTGAGTGTAGCCAAAGGTGAACCAGTGTTGAATGCCACTACAAATCAAGGCACATCGTTGTATCTGTGCTTGGAGGACAGCTACACCAGAATACAGAACCGCTTGTTTGAGTTGACGAGTGAGCCATGCGAAAATCTGCACTTTGCAATTATGGCAGGAATGCTAGGCGACGTTCTTGAAAAGCAGATTGAAAACTTCAAGTTACAGCACACGGATTTGTAAATAATTATCGTCGATACCCTACAAAAAATTCGTTCGGGAGATGAAACGAGTTACGCTTCCGACTACAGGGAGCTGTCGGTGCTGAAAAATCTTGCGGACACGCTGCGGATTGCAATTCTGTTGGTTCACCACACTCGTAAATGCCGCAACAACGATCCGTTCAATATGATCTCGGGAACAACGGGAATCAGCGGCTGCGTTGACGGCAGCATGGTGATGATTGAAAAGCAGCGCGGCAGCGGCGAAGTTGTCATGCATTGCATTGGTCGTGATATTGAAAATCTGGAGTTACATTTGAAACGCAGCGGAGCGCGTTGGATTGCCGAAGAAAAAATCGTTCCGAAACCGCGCGATACTTTCTCTTTCATGATACACGATTTTATGTTGGAGAGAAAATATTTCAAAGGCTCTGCCACATTGCTTGTTGAAAAATTGAAAATGCAATTCGGTGTTGAGATTCCGTCAAATAAGATTACTCAAAATTTGGTTCAACACGGAATTGAGTTAAAAAGTTTCGGCGTGACCTTTGAGATAAAAAGATCGTGCGGTCAGCGATTTTTAATTCTGAAATACGACCAAAAAAGTGACAGCAGTGACGGCTGTTCGCTGTGGGTAGAAATAGCCGTCACTGCCGTCACTCCATGTCTTGCGAACGCTTTACCAATGCGGTTTGGCGATAGTGACAGCAGTTGTAAGAGTGACGGCACTACCATGAAATAGTGACGGCTGTTCGGGCGGGTTTCGGTCGATTTGAGCGAGGTTTGCTGCGAAATAGGGTAACTACTCACCCTACGCGATTAGAGAGAAATTTTAGCCGTCTCTGCGCGAGTTTGAGCGGCATACCCCACGGAGCAAATTGCAAGATAATAATTCAGATATTTCACAGCCAATTCGGACTGAATCTAGGGTATGATTTTTAAGCAAGTTAAAGGGGCGGGGTCACCCCGTTCACGGCGGACGGACAAAGCCCGCCGCAATGCGAAATGTTTATGATAAAGAGAGGGGTTGTTATATGAAAGATTTCAAAATTTCGGAGTCGCAAGATCTGAAAAATACATAAATTGAGTCAAGTCCAAAGGGGTTGCAGACAGATGAAAAAGCGGAGAATCTGTTCGGGCAGGTGTTCATGAAGAAGGTTTTCGGCCGAACAAAGGGGTATGCTTGTCCGCAAAGTCACCGTTACAGTCGAAAGACGGTTATGGTTGACGGAATGAGTTATCAGGTTATAAATATCACGCCGACAAGTCTTGATTTCATTCCGAAGAAATCAGAGGAATTATTTGCATACCTCATTAACGGCAGCACAAAATAATTTTTATTTCCGCTGGACTTTCAAGCCGAAATAGGGTATAATGTGTTTGTATCCTATTCTGTTTGATTGTACAGAGTCAACCAAACGACTCGGAAAGGAGTACTTATGAGTACAACAAACCAAAAAATAACCGCGCTCTACTGCCGACTTTCGCAGGAGGATATGCGCGAGGGCGAGAGCCTGTCCATAGAAAATCAAAAGCTGATTCTCAAAAAATACGCTGACGAACATGGATTTTTCAACTGCAAATTCTATGTGGACGACGGATATTCGGGAGCGAGTACGGAGCGTCCCGCCTACAAGGAGATGATGAACGATGTAGAAAACGAGCGGGTTTCGACAGTAATTGTGAAAGACCAGTCGCGTCTTGGCAGAGATTATCTCCAGACAGGTCTGCTTATGGAAATCACATTCCCGCAGTACGATGTGAGGTTCATTGCCGTCAACGACGGAGTGGATTCAATCAACGGCGTGAATGATTTCGCGGGGATAAAAAATTACTTCAACGATTTGTATAATTCGTTGCTGAAAACCAATTTTAAGGAATAATCTCACAGGAATCAATGATAATATCATAAATTCCTACTCGCGGAGCCTTTTTGACGGTATAAGTCAGATGAAAACCTGTCGGGATGCCGCTCAAATAAATGTGGAGATGTTGATAACTCGGTACGACAATTTTTTCAAGCATTTCACCGTATATTTCAGTGTTGTCCACATCGCAGTCAGCGATGTTTTTTATTCTGCTCATTGCGGATTTAATGCTGTCTATCTGCTTTTTATGAAGCGTACCGATGTTTTTGCTTTCCGCGATTTTTTCGCTAAGCCGTGTGATCTCGCTGTCGTAAAATTCGGTCTGCTTTTTGAGGTCGTCTTTGGAAATCAGACCCTCAAGCATTAGGTCAATAGTTTTGCGCTTTTTAGTATTCAGATTTTCAATTTCGGCTTGCAGCGAACTTGTGTCAACTTCCTTTTGAGTGCTTTGGATAGCCTGAATTTCTTGGAGCATTTCGCTTTCCAATTCCGACCGAAGAACCTGTACATTTGCTAATAAAACCGACATAGCTTTAGCCAAAATTCTCTCGTCAATAGTATGATTGTCACAGCCGATTACCTCTCCGTTTGGTGCAGTTTTCAGTGCGGTACCGTAAATTTGACGGTTGCGGCAGCCTATTTGCCGATATTGTTGTGTTGAAGAGTTAATAGCTATAAAGCTATAACCGCATTTTCCGCAAACAATTTTTCCGCTGAACCAATAAGATTGCGAGTGTTTTCTGCCCTCCCGAGATTTTTGACTTCTGCGAAACATTTCCGCCTGGGTTGCGTCCCACATTTCACGCGAAATTATTCCCTCGTGATGATCGCGAATAGTAATAAGCGGAGCTTCGGGATTATCGCCGCGATTTATCTTCGCTTTTTCGGCAAGAACGTTCGGCGTGTAAACTTTCCATTGCGTTAAGTCGCCAACGTATTTTTCGTTCTTTAAAATTTTCAGAACGTGCTGCGGACTCCACACGCGATTTTTAAGTGTCGGGATTCCGCGGTCGCTTAATTCGTGCGCTATAACGCTTGATCCCTTTCCGTCATACAGATAGCTGCGGAAAATCTCTTTTACGATCTCGGCTTCTTCGGGAACTACCTCCAATTTTCCGTCAATTACCTTGTAGCCGTAAATTCGACCGCAACCCAGAACCACACCATCCTCCATACGCTTTTTCATACCCCATTTTATGCGTTCGGAGATTTTACGGCTTTCTTCCTGAGCGATCGATGACATAATCGTCAAACGGAGTTCGCCGTCTTTATCACGCGTATCGATACCGTCATTCATAAATATTACTCCGATTTTTAATTCGGATAATCTGCGCGTGAAGTTGAGAGTATCAACTGTATTTCTAGCGAAACGGCTAACCTCTTTTGTGAGAATTAAATCAATTTTTCCGTCCTCACAATCGGCGATCATACGATTAAACCCATCGCGCTTGCGGGTTGATGTGCCGGTTATGCCTTCGTCGTAATAAACCTCGACAAGCTCGTAATCCTCATGAGCGCTGATGTATTCGGTGAAGTATTTAATCTGTACCGAAAGTGAATGGAGCTGATCCTCCATATCCGTTGAAACGCGGCAGTACGCCGCAACTCTGATTTTGCTATACATTTTACCTCCTCTCCCGATTTATCGGGAATGTTCAAAAATTTTCGGACATCCCCCTGCATTTAAATTATATCACTTTCCAGCTTTAAAGTCAAGATGTTTTCAAAATATTGTGCAAGGGAATATCCTACTTCGTTATTGTTTATGCAGCCTTTTCTGTATTATTTTGCATTGAAATGAGCTGTTCAAGCTGCTCGTCCGTAATCAAACCTTGCTTGTGAAATTCCTTGTAATAGCCGATTTTCATTGCTTTAATAAATTCGGATTTGCAATCATCGGGGATCTGAAATTGTGTATCAACGTTTTGTAAAATTCTGCTCAATAAGTACCTCCTATCTTCGCGGACGTGTCTGCGGCTCGTCCTCCTTACGTTCGTGTTCGATAAATTTTGAGATGTAGTCGCCTTGCGAAATTTCATTGTATGTAGCGGAAATATCGGAATACTCCTGCAAAAGAGTAGCGCACTTATCATAATGTTCTCTAATAGGTGCAGCTTTCTGCTCCGTTTCCACAATAACACCTTTGAGATATTCGTAATCCGAGGTGCTTTCAATATTCTGCTTTGCGAGAGTTTCCCTGTACATTTCCACGAGAAATTGTTCCTCCGCCGTAAGCGAGGGCTTGTTCATAAGCGAAAGGTATTCCTCTGCTTGCGCTGCAAGGCTCCTTAGTAAATTGCACTTTGTTTCCATTTCATTTACCGCCTTTCTTGTTTTTTCTGTTTCGTATTTAAGCTGCTCTATCTTACCCTCGACTTCACCGATTGACCGCAAGTTATCGCGGTTAATTATCGAAAGTAAAGCCGAGAGTTTGTAAACATTTATGCCATTACTTTCTCCCTCATCAATGACAGAACCGTAACTGTTACGCAAGGGAGAATTTGTGCAAGGGTTAATTGTTCCCGAACCTACATCGCGCCACAAAATTCGTGATGACAGACTCTCTGCCGTATAGTCCGAACCAAGCGTTTGCAGCCGAACTGCGCGCTTCTGATCGGGAGCTTTTACGGAAATATATTTCCCCCGCTTGACTGTATAGCCGAGCATTTCAAGTTCTGCTAAAAGTTCGTCAATATTCTTGACCCAAGTCATCAGACCGTCAATTTCGACACGGATTTTCTGTTTCCACGAAGTGCCGCGCTGTTCATTTTTCCATTCATTATAAGCGATTGTGGTGCGCTTTGCTTTGGATTTATCGTAAGGCTGCACACCGTAAGTAAGGCTTGCTCTGTCGGAAATTTCTTTGATTTTATTTAACGTTTCCTTGTTAGCATAGAATTTCTTTCCGTCAATACCATAGCTGTTTACAATGATGTGATTGTGCAAATGCCCTTTATCCAAATGTGTTGCTAAAACAACTTGTGCGTTCTTCCCAAAAGCCTTTGTAATAAACAATTTTCCGATCTTGAATGCCGTTTCGGGAGTAATATTGTCTTTCGGGTCGAACGATTGAATATAATGAATAGCTTTTACATGACCCTTTCCCGATTTCGGAACAGGCTCGTTAAAATTCCTACCGCTGAATTGCTCATAAACCATTTTCATATTCATATAGGCACACTCCGGATCGGTTAGGCAATTCAGTGATGCCGTGTATAGCAGGTCATCGGTCTTTTCCGAATCGAGAATATAGCTCAGGCTGCGTTTGACCGTGCTTCTAACAGATATGCACTTAACAAATGGCATAACGGTTTCCATTCACCTCCCATTTTTTCAAAGTCCGCAGCATAGATCTTATTGATCTCGTGCGCTTTCTTGGCGAGTTGGTTCAGATTGTTCGCGACGCTTTTCATCACATTCAGAACGTGGGTGATGTCTGGCATATTCATTTGTATAATCTTTTTGTCCAGCGCCACTCTCCGAATATATTCGGTAGTGTTGAGCTTTGCTTCTGCCGCCAAGTGCTCAATTCTTTCCCACTCGTCCAAAGAGAACACGATCTCCTTGCGTTTAACTTGTTTGAATTTTCTCAAGCAAATCATTCCTTTCATAAATAAAATTTTATAGCGTATGCGCTGATTTTAATTATATTATACGACAGAAAATTTAAAAAGTTAAGAGATTTTTGAGCGATTTACACAGAGAAACTGAAATTGTTCAATGATCGGCTTTACAAGTACGATTGCAGGTGTTTTTTGATATAAAAAGACTTGCGGAATTGCGCATAAAAATTGGTGCAAATTTGTTGTTTCTCTGTGTGAGTTTTGGGAGATTTTTAAAAAATTTTTTGTTTTCAAGAAAAATCGAGTCCTTGTTTAACAGATACAAAATGATTGACAATCGTGATGAAATATGATATAATTTACACAGACGAACAAAAGCAGAAAAGGGGCGTACTATGAAACGATCTGAAAATGAAACTATCAAACCTTTTGAAAAATTCGCTTGGGACAATTCAAAGAGTAAACTTGTAATTAAGCTGCCACCCAAAGCTATTGAAAATCCGGTGCTCCTTGGTTTAGAGTTTGGAAAGAACTCGGAGCGCTTTTATCTCGGAGAAGAAAAAGCAATCCGTCAGATTGCAGAAGATTTAGATCTACTCTCCAAATACAAAGGTTCGGTGCTGATGTTATCCGAGGAACGTCCACTTGGCAGTCTGCTTATGGATAGCCACAACTTCATAACCAATGGACTTCAATGGGTGATGAACATTTTCCGCTCAATGATTCACTCGATTGACAGTGGAAACAGCGAAAAGGCTTCGGACTATAAAATGTTGGAGAAGTTATGGCAAGAGGGCAATGCCTTTCAACGAATCGTCATTAACTATCTTTTCTGTAAGTTTTATCAGGTCAAGCATTTAGCAGCGAACGGAACGGCGGGTTTCCTTGCTTACACCGCCGAGCGCAGACGGGAGATGTACTCGGATTTAGAGCAGAGTATGGAGCAAGAGTTTGGTTTGCTCCAACACAACCCGACCACCCTCTCCGAATTAAAGCTGCTTCATTATTATAAAAGCGCAGACCCCGGCGAAAAAATATTCTGCTCGAACCTTGTTGAGTTTTATGTGCAGTACATATCCTACTTATCTGATCGCAGCTTATTCTTTAGGGTATGCCCTCGGTGCGGTGAGCCGTTCTTCGCCGGCACATCACGGCGGCGATACCACAACGAATGTGCGAGGCTGCAAGACAAAGATAACAAACTTCAAAGTCAGCACGAACTTGAACACGATAATTTTTACAAGCAATGCCAAGAGGAGCGATACCGGTACAATAACTTCCGCAGGGGTAAGATATTTAGAAACGCAACCCCGAAGTTACAAAGTGAGTACCTTGCGCTTTTTGAAAAATTCAAGAGTGATTTGGCAGAGCAGAAAGAAAAATTGCAAGGAGATAATGCGGCAGCATGTCGGACGAACGTCAACACTTGGCTGGAGAAAATTGTCCGTGCCAGAAGTGATCTTGAGAAGAAATTCTAATTCTTTCTTGAACGAAAAAAGCTCCTCTTGATGATTTGACATCAAGGGGAGCAGAAATTATTTTAAGGGGTATGACCTTGCGGAAGAAAACACAAGTAACAAGTTAGTCATAGGCAACTGATTTTCATCTTGCAAGTACAAATTAAAAAATCGAGGGGGTAGCACTTCCGAACAAAAAGTCCAAGCAAAAGTTAGCCCAGGATAATCGAATTCCCGCTTGCAGATCTAAAATCAAAAATCCGAGTGTCAGCACTCACGAACGAGAAAGCTAAGCAGCGGTTAGTCTAGGGCAACCAATTTTCCTCACACAAATGCTCTGAAAAAATTCGAGGGGGTAACACTCCCAAACAAAAATCCAAATCGTGGGTTAGTCTAGGGTAACCAATCCGAGAGGAAAAAAGCTGAAAATTTAGAGTACGTATTCTTAGCGTTTTGGATGCATTAGCAAGCCATAGAAAATATACGTATATTTTCGTTAGTTGAAGCGGCGAGCCGTTCAACTTACAATTCGGTGACCTTGCAGCGAATTTCATATCCGCTAAATTCTGTGCTTGTCATGGTGTACTCATCTGTAACACATACTACTGTATGATCTCAAGCTTTAAAAGCCACTCGCGCACCTCCTGCGGCATAGAATTAAAATTATTTTCTTGTACGGCAAGTCCATCCTTTATTGTCGAATTCGGCAAAGTTTCTTTCAATGAGTTGACGCTTTTACTCCAGACACCGTTTCCGTAAGATGTAAAAGGGATCACGGTCTTTCCCGATAGGTCATATTCTTCAAGGAAAGTAAAGACGGGCATGGGCATATTGTTCCACCAATTCGGATAACCGACAAAAACAGTGTCGTATTTGGATATGTCATCAATATGAGCGGCAAGCTGCGGACGAGCATTATCACGCTGTTCCCGCGAGGCGATTCCGGACAGCTCGTTTATATCATCGGTATAGGGTGTTTCGGGAATTACTTCAAAAATATCACCGCCCGTTAAGTTCTGAATCTCCTCGGCAAGCTGTTTCGTGTGACCCGACCAAGAAAAATACGCTATTAAAATTCCGGCATCGGTTTGCGGCTCATCTTCATTTGTTTTGGAATTATTATTGTTGCCGGATGAAATGTTGATACCGCTTTCCGATTCCGCGGTTGAAGTTTTATTATCGGAAAAAACGCCGCCATTATTAGAATTTACGCTTGTACCGCTATTCGGTGACGGCACATTATTACAGCCGCTAAGCAAACACACCATGACAATTGTTATACACAAGATAAAAAGTTTTTTAAACATAACGCACCCTCCTATTTTTAATCTTTAAAAGCCACAATAATATCCGAAGCAATTTGCCGCGGCGTTAATCTGTATCTGCTTAACTGTTCCTCCACGGTAACATTATCCACAAATTCCTTTGGAACTCCAAAGCACAATACTTTAACGGTATATTTCCCGTAAAACCGTGCGATCTTCTCTCCGAAACCGCCGTCTAACGCGCCGTTTTCCAAAGTAACGATCACGCGGCAGCCGTTTTGAACAAGTCCGTTCAGTGTATCATTATCCAACTCGGAAACATAACGCGGATTTATAAGCGCTGCGGATATACCATATTCGGAAAGCAATATTTTCCGCACCTCGCTCCCTAATTCAAAGAAACCTCCGAGCGCCAGAATAGCCGCGTTCGTGCCGCTTTCGGCTATCTCGTATCTCATCGGGAGCGAATATTTGTGCGGCAATAAAATATTTCTGCTTACCGTTTGTATTCCCGGAACACGGATAATAACCGGTGATTCCGTCTGCTCGATGCTCCATTCCAGCATATCAAGATATTCCTCTCTGCAAGTCGGAGCAAGGAAAATAATATTCGGGATATTTGAAGCTAGCGGAATATCGAAAACTCCCATATGCGTCCGGCTGCCGCGGGAAATTCCCGAAAAGAACACAAGGATCACCGACGGGCTTTTATTCAGCGCCAAGTCCGATGAAAGCTGATCGTAAGTCCGCTGTAAAAATGAGCTGCTTACTCCGAAAACAGGCTTGCAGCCGTTCTTTGCCATACCCGAAATAAAAGCTGTCGCGTGTTCCTCGGCAATTCCCACATCGACAAATTGTTTTGAGAATCTCCGACGCAGCTCGTTATCAAAACCGAATATTTTCGGAGTTCCGGCAGTGACGGCAATAACTTTTGGATCGGATTTCATTTTATTTACAAGAAAATCTCGTGTTAGATTCTCGTAGGTTTCCGCCGTATCAACAGGACTTAGCGGCTCTCCGGTTTTTATGTCAAACGGCTGCGAATAATGCCACTTTTCCCTATTCAGCTCCGCCCAAGGATAGCCCTTGCCCTTAACGGTACATACATGGACGATCACCGGATGGTTTGAATTTTTGACTTTTGCGAGAACGTGCGAAATATCACAAAAAACATTTCCGTTTCTCACAAAATAATAATCAAAACCAAGTGATCGAAATAAATTACATTCTGCCTTGCCGTTACTCTCACGCAAAAGGCGCAAATTCTTGTATAATCCGCCTTGATTTTCGGAAATGCTCATATCGTTATCATTGATAATTATTATGATATTTCCGTCAAGCACGGCGGCATTGTTCAGCCCTTCCCAAGCCTCGCCGCCGCTTAACGCCCCATCGCCGACAACCGCAATAACATTATATTTTTCGCGCTTTATATCACGCGCTTTCGCAACACCAACAGCAAGACTGACCGCCGTTGAAGTATGCCCGACCGAGAAAAGGTCGTGCGGACTTTCGTCGGGATTTGTAAAGCCCGTTACCGTATCGAATTTTTCCTGATCAACATAAGCGGACTTCCTGTCGGTCAGCAGCTTATGAGTGTAGCATTGGTGCGACACGTCAAAAATAATTTTGTCTTTCGGAGAATCAAAAATATAATGCAGCGCGGTCGTCAATTCGATCACTGCGAGATTTGAGCCGAGATGTCCGCCGGTCACGGATATTCTCTTGATCAGCTGTTCGCGAATTTCTCCGCAAAGCCGTTCAAGCTCCGGTTCGGATAATTTTTTCAAGTCGGTCGGAGAATTTATACCGTCAAGAACTCTTTTCATTTTCTTAACCTCGCTGCAGTTTATTGGTAAGCGTATTTTGTCGCGGTCGCCTCGGGAACCGCCGCCTCGTCCCAGCGGTGAATACCACGGCTGCGGAGATAATCGCTTGTTACATTGAAATAGGTATGGCACGGACTGCCGCCTATCGGATCATCCCATGCCGCGTCAACGCAATACCACTCTTCGTCAAGTTTGACCATATTCCAAGAATGTTGAGTGCCGCTGCTCGGATTGCCGAAAACCGTTATACACTCAATACCCAGCATATCCATAAATAATTGAAATGTCGAAGAATAACCGTGGCACATTGCCGAGCCGTTTATCAGAACTCCGTACGGATTATCGCTGTTATTTGCGTAACCGGACGAGCCGCGGTCAAAAACTCCGTAATCAAACCTGCAATTATGCGTTATCCAATCGTGAACAGCAAGTTCTTTTTCATAGTCGCTCATTTCGTTTTTGATCTCTTTTGATACGACATCTTTTGCGGCTTTCAGAATTTGCTTATTCAGATCGGAAAGCGCGGATTCATTGCCGGTTTGCCAAGCGTTTAAAACCGAATTGCGGTCGTAACCGGTTATCGGTTTTATATTCTCCGTCGGTTTGGAGCTTGAAGAATTTACACTTGATGAGCTTGACGACTGTGGCTTTTCACTGCTTGAAACGGTCACACTTGATGATTGAGGTTTTTGGGAACTTGAAACGCTTGCAATTGATGAATTTGACGACTGTGCATTTTGAGAACTCGAAACGCTCGTGCTTGAAGAACTTGATGATTGCGTGCTTTGGAAACTTGCGGAATAAATTTCGCTTGATGAGATTGGTTCGGTAGAGCTTTCAATTTGCGGCTGTGATACTTGTGTATTGGAGAAATTTTCGCTTGAAGAAATTTCCGAAATTACGATATGATGATCTCCGAAACACTCATAAAACGCGCTCTCCGCAGAAGTCGTATCGGAACAGATAAAGAGCGCCGCGAAATTTCCGTTTGCAGCAACTACTCCGTTTTCCACCTTTGCCGCTTCCGTTGGAGCATATCCCTCAAACGCGGTTATACGGCTGTCCTTATACTCGGAGAGTGCCGATTTTACGGATTCGATATTACTCTCGTTCGATAATTTAAAAACGGCGATCTCATCAGATTGTGCGCCCTCTGCGTAATAGACCGCACCGTCCGTCACAAATTCCTCGGGAATATTGTAAAAATTCGTCAGCCACAGCGTAAAATCCTCGTCATTAAATGTAATATTGCTTAATTTTCCCGACGTTCCGCTTGCTTTAACGACATTTTCAGCGATCTGTACTGCGGATAATCCCGTTTCGGAGTTCTTTTCGGAATCGTTCGAATTTTTATCCGAACAGCCGGAAATAAAAAGAATTAACAGGGGAATTAAAAGTAATATTTTTTTCATAAACGTATCCTTTCATATTAGAGTATACTCTCAAAGCTTGTAAACTGCTATTACGTTTACGTTGGTGAAATTTTGAGGACATTCGCCGGCATAACCGTTGTAGAAATGCACGAACCAAGCATAGTCCACTTGACTTTCCGACCGTGACGACGACCAATACCAGGTCGTGGATAAGCTGTCCATCGCCGCCGGGTTTGATTTGTGTATGATCTCAAGCGATTTGTTTATGCTCTCGCGGTTATCATAAATAATTTGCAATTCGGAAATATCGGGCATTCGCCAATCGGTAAAACCGCCGTCAAAGCTGTGAGCATCGGCATAATTCTTTACGAAATCAAATGCCGGAGAATTTTCTCCGTCCGACCATTGGAGCGGATTATCACTTCGATAAATTCCGACAGCGAAAAATGTTCCTTCTGCGTTCTTTCCGGCGATAACAGCCGCCGGATTATCGCTTTCTCCGAGGTTATCCGCTTTTACAACAGAACCGCCGATCAGCACAATATCTCCGACAACGTACTCGGTGTCCGTGGTATTGATATGGCTTTCGGTAGATTCAATTGAAGAATTTTCGGATGACACTTCACTTTTTGAAGAAGAATTATCCGTATAATCGGTCGAACTGTTTTCATCAGCAGACGAATTATTCTCCGGCGCACTGCAAGCTGCCAGAATAAGCACCGCGGATATGATGAGTGTTAATAATTTAAGTTTCATATTATCAAATCTCCTTTTTGATTTTTGCTTTGATAATATAATAAACCTTTGAGTATACTCTAAGTCAATAGGTTTTTTGTGAAAATTTGATGAAAATTTTAAGATATACTTTTAACCACTTGACAAAGTGCAATGAGTTGGAGTATACTTTAAGCAATAAATTTCTTATCAAGGAGCGGAAAAGCTATGTATTACACCGTAAGCGAAGTTGCCAAGCGGCTTGAAATCTCGCCGCATACGATCAGATTTTACAGCAAGGAGGGGCTTCTGGATTTTGTCGAGCGCGATCAGAACGGAAACCGTATTTTTAAGGAATCCGATTTCGAGCGCCTTTTTATAATCGCGTCCTTAAAACGTTCGGGCATGTCGATCAAGCAAATCCGGAAGTTTACCGTTTTGTGCGACAAGGGTGATTCAACCATTGCCGAGCGTTTAAAAATCATTATGGATCAGCGCGAAGCTGTGGAAGAGGAGATCACAAAACTGCAGGACGCGCTTGACGTTCTCAAGTACAAAACGTGGCTTTATGAGGTCGCTCTGGACGCAGGTACTACCGCCGTTCACGACAATATGCCGCTTGAAAAAATGCCGCCAAACATCAGAAAAATCAAAGAGCGCATACGCAAGCTCACCGATGATATGGAGCAGCGGTACAAGGACGCCGCGCAGCTCACAAAAAAAGAGTGAGGTGTTGTTATGTTTGATTATGAAGTTATACAGTCGCTTAACGAGCTTGAAATGCTTGTATACAACTACATAACGGCTCATAAGCAGGAGGTCAAATATATGACGGTCAGGGAACTTGCGGACTCGGTTCATGTTTCCACCTCAACGGTCATGCGTTTTTGCAAGAAAAACGGCTGTGACGGATATTCGGAGTTTAGAATGAAATTCAAAATGTTTTTGTCCGAGGAAAAGAAAAAACAGCCGCAGAACGCGATCGATGAGATAACACATTTCTTTCAGACCGTTTCCACACCCGCGTTTGAGAACAATTTATCCGTAATATCCACCGTTTTGAAAAACGCTAAGCAGGTCATATTTATAGGAATTGGAACATCGGGGCATCTTGGAAAATACGGCGCAAGATATTTTTCAAATCTCGGAAAATTCAGTCAGTACATTGAAGATCCGTATTACCCTATCGGAACGGATATGGACAGCACTGCCGTTGTCGCTTTGTCGGTAAGAGGCGAGACCCCCGAGATCATCAAGCTCGCCGAGCTCTTTAAAATGCACGGCTGCAAAATAATCAGCATTACAAACAAAAGCTCTTGCACACTCGCAAAAATATCCGATTATAACATTTCTTATTATGTAACGGAAAATATGGTGGACAACGAATATAACATTACCACCCAAGTGCCTGTTGTGTACCTTATTGAAACGCTTGGAAAAATGTTTTTGTAAAAACAGGGCGTTTCTCCCACGAAACATTTTCCAAGCCGCGGCATTTGTATCTATTGTACAAAAAAACGTTGATTTTTCTTTTTGTTTTGTGTATAATACAAATTACAAGGTTAACCTAAACGAAACTGCATCATCCTGCGGAATATTTCGCGGGTTTGACAAGGGAGGTTATCATTATGGCAATTGATTATCGCAAAACTGCACAAATGCTCGTAGATGAGCTTGGCGGCAATGACAATATAATCAACGCCGCACACTGCGCGACAAGGCTTCGCTTTGTACTCAAGGACGAATCAATAGTCGACAAGGAAAAGGCGGCAAAGATACCGGGTGTTATTACAACGGTGCAGGCCGGCGGACAATTTCAGGTTGTTATCGGAAACCACGTCAAGGACGCTTATCAATATGTTATGGAGCTTGTGACCGTGGACGAGAACGCGGCTGTAACCGGCGGAAAGAAACCGAATTTGTTCAACCGCATGATCGATGTTATTTCAAGCATCTTCGCGCCGTTTCTTTATACGTTGGCGGCCTGCGGTATCCTTCAAGGCATTTTGGGAATTTTTGTCGCATTCGGAGCGGACACAACGAACGGAACTTACAGAATACTGAATTTTGTTTCGTGGACGGCATTCACATTCCTGCCTATACTTATCTCCATAACCGCTTCAAAGAAATTCGGAATGAACACATATGTCGCGGTCGTGATCGCGTGTGCGCTGGTCTGCCCCGATTATATCGCAATGGTCGAGGCCGGAGAAAGCATAAAATTTTTGGGAATACCCGTAATGCTGTTAAGCTATACTTCCTCGGTCATTCCGATAATTCTGGCAATATGGGTGGCTTCTTATGTCGAGAAGCTGTTTAATAAGATACTTCCTCTTGTTATAAAAAGTTTATTCTCGGCAATGCTTACGATCGCGGTGATGGTCCCGCTGACGCTGTTGGTTTTTGGTCCGGTCGGCAACACTATTGGAGGAGCGATCGGCGATGCGTATAATTGGCTGTACGGATTAAGTCCTATAGTTGCGGGCGTTATCGTAGGCGGCTTGTGGGAGGTTCTTGTAATATTCGGAGTTCATTGGGGCATTACTCCGGTAACGGTAGGAAATTACTCATCCCTCGGATATGATACCTTCACCGGCATGCAGGCTTCCGCGGTATTTTCTCAAGCGGGCGCTACTCTGGGAGTACTTTTGAAAACCAAGAACAAGGAAATGAAAAAGGTCGCGGGTTCGGCAGCTGTAACGGGACTTTTCGGAATAACCGAACCCGCTATTTACGGAGTTAACCTCCGCTTAAAGCGTCCCATGATCTGCGGCTGTATCGCCGGTGCGGTCGGAGGTGCTGTTGCGGGTGGATTTAACGCGGTATCTTGGGGCTACAATATGCCCGGCATCGCGACAATACCGGCTTATTTTAAGGCAGGTCACACAACACAGTTTATCGGATTCCTGATATCAATTGCCGTATCGTTTATATTGGGCGCGGTTTTAACTTATTTCGTCGGATTTAAGGACGATCCCGATGATAACGGGAAAGAAAAGGAAAAGGAAGTTGAAGTAAAAGCCAATGAAGCTAAGGCGGCAAGGAATTACAAGATCGCTGCTCCCGCAGACGGAAAAAGCGTTCCGATCAGTGAGGTTCATGACGGTGTTTTCTCATCGGAAACACTCGGACGAGGTGTTGGTATATATCCGGACAACGGGAGGATCGTTGCACCGTTTGACGGCACGGTTGAAATGCTTGCCGATACAAAGCACGCGATAGGGCTGCGCTCCGATGACGATATCGCGGTTCTCATACACGTTGGGATAGATACTGTAAAACTCAATGGAAAAGGCTTTTCGCCTGCGGTTGCCGATGGCGCTCATTTCAAAAAAGGCGATCTGCTGCTCGAATTCAATATTGAACTTATTACCAAAGAGGGATTTGATCCAACAGTCATATTCATTGCCACAGAGCTTGAGGATGATGACAAGGTCGAGGCAGTAACGGGTAATGTTAAGGCTCTTAATGACGTGATCGGAATATCGGAGGTGAGATAAATGAACGGACTTCCTAAGGATTTTCTTTGGGGCGGCGCGGTTGCGGCACATCAGGTCGAAGGCGCGTGGAATATCGGCGGCAAGGGTATGAGCATTGTCGATGTTCTCACTGCCGGCTCGCACGGCGTCGACCGCAAGATCACCAATGAAATAATGGATGAGTTTTACTATCCAAATCACGAAGCAGTGGATTTCTATCACCGATACAAGGAAGATATAAAGCTTTTTGCGGAAATGGGATTTAAATGCTTCCGCACCTCTATCGCATGGACGAGAATTTTTCCGAACGGCGATGAGGAACAGCCCAACGAGGAAGGTTTGCGCTTCTATGACACTCTGTTTGATGAGCTGCTGAAATACGGCATTGAACCGGTGGTAACGCTCTCGCATTTTGAAATGCCGTACTATCTGTACAGGGAATACGGCGGCTGGAAAAACCGTAAGCTGATAGATCTTTTTGTGAAATACGCCGTTACGGTAATGGAGCGTTACAAAAACAAGGTCAAGTATTGGATGACATTCAATGAGATCAACAATCAGAAAAATTACAGTTATCCGCTGTTTGGATATACCTGCTCCGGAGTGATCTTCAACAATGAAAAAAATCCTGAGGAATGTATGTATCGAACCGTTCACCATGAGCTTTTGGCGTCGGCTCTGGTTGTCGCAAAAGGTCATGAAATAAACCCCGGATTCAAGATAGGCTGTATGATAGCTTTTGTTCCGCTCTATCCGTTTTCTTGTGATCCCGAGGATATGATGTATTCCGTGGAAGCAATGCACGATCGGTTTCTGTTCGGCGATGTGCACGTCCGCGGTGAATACCCAAGCTATGCGCTGCGGGAATGGGAGCGTAAGGGATACGATATAGGCATAACGGACGAGGATAAGGAAATTCTCAAAAAAGGTACGGTGGACTATATCGGGTTCAGCTACTATATGACAAACTCGGTGAAAGCGGATGTCGTTTCGGGCGGAAACGGTCTGGACGGTTTCCCGGGAAGCGTTTCCAATCCTTATGTTGAAAAAAGCGAATGGGGTTGGCAGATCGATCCAATAGGGCTTAGATATGCGCTGAATTTGCTGTATGAACGCTATCAAAAGCCGCTGTTTATCGTAGAAAACGGTTTCGGAGCGGCTGATGAAATAAACGCCGACGGCATAATAATTGACGATTACCGCATTGAGTATCTCAGAGAACACATTCAGCAAATGAAAAAGGCGGTCATTCACGACGGTGTTGATCTTATGGGATATACGCCATGGGGCTGCATTGACTGCGTGTCGTTTACTACGGGTGAAATGAAAAAACGTTACGGCTTTATTTATGTGGATAAGCATAACGATGGCAGCGGTACTCTTCAACG
The DNA here is from genome assembly GCA_014799385.1 of Oscillospiraceae bacterium. GTDB lineage: Bacteria > Bacillota > Clostridia > Oscillospirales > Ruminococcaceae > CAG-115. Next base: position 179,341 of record JAAVIC010000017.1, on the reverse strand, counting down.
TAAAAAGAAAAAGTCGTTTGATTGGTACAAAAAGGTTATCGAATCAAATGGCGAAATATTATAACGGGAGGTTTTATTATGAAACAGTTCAATTACACGATCAAGGACGAAGTGGGAATTCACGCAAGACCCGCGGGACTTCTTGTAAAGGAGGTCAAGAAGTTCGGCAGCAAAGTCACTGTCGATAAGGACGGCAAGACCGCAGATGGCACAAAGCTGATGGCTATCATGGGGCTTGGTGTAAAGTGCGGAAATACTGTCATGGTAACTGTCGAGGGAACGGATGAGGACGCGGCTTGCGAAGCTCTGAAAACGTTCTTTGAGGCAAACCTGTAATATTGTTATCCGACCGATTGGGGGTGACTACATGAAAAAATACAGTGGAAAAAGCGTTTGCAGCGTGGTAGCGATCGGAAAAATATCAGTTTTTAAAAAACAGGGTATGTCGGTAAAGCGTGTTCATATCGATGATACCGAAAGTGAGAAAAAACGTTTTGAAGCTGCGAAATCCGCTTCCTCAGAGCAGCTTCAAGCGATCTATGACAAGGCTTTAAAAGAAGTCGGCGAGGCAAACGCGCAAATTTTCGATATTCATATGATGATGTTGGACGATGACGATTACAATGATTCGATCAACAATATCATTGAAACTCAGAGCGTAAACGCGGAGTATGCCGTGGCTGTCACTGCTGATAATTTCGCGGAAATGTTCTCCAATATGGACGACTCGTATATGAAAGCACGGGCAGCGGATGTCCGCGATATTTCCAACCGTGTTATCGGAAATCTGATCGGAGCGCTATCAAACGGCAGTATGTCCGAGGATAAGGTAATAATCTGCGCGTTCGACCTTGCTCCGAGCGAAACCGTTTCTTTTGACAAGGATAAGGTACTCGCTTTTGTAACGGCGCATGGTTCTTCAAATTCACACACCGCAATACTTGCTCGAAACATGAATATTCCCGCTGTGATAGGTGTGGGTGATGAGTTCCTTGCTGAGATAAAGGACGGAGATGAAGCGATAATCGATGGTTTTACGGGTGAAATTTTTGTTGATCCGGATGCCGAAACACATGAAAGGCTTCTTGAAAAACAAAAAGCCGATGAGCATAAGAAAGCGCTGCTGCAAGAGCTTAAAGGTAAGGAAAATGTTACTCTTGACGGACATAAAATAAATGTTTTCGCAAATATCGGTTCCGTAACGGACATAGGAAAGGTTCTTGCAAACGATGCGGGCGGCATAGGTCTTTTCCGCAGCGAATTTCTGTATCTTGAAAACGACGATTACCCCACCGAGGAACAGCAGTTCGCAGCTTACAAAAAAGTTCTTGAGAGTATGGCGGGTAAAAAGGTCATAATACGCACACTTGATATCGGGGCGGACAAAAAGGTCGATTACTTTGACCTAAAGCCCGAGGAAAACCCCGCACTCGGCTATCGCGCGATACGAATCTGTCTGACGCGTCCGGAGATATTCAAAACGCAGCTCAGGGCATTATACAGGGCTTCCGTATTCGGAAATCTGGGAATAATGTTTCCGATGATCACAAGCGTTTCGGAACTTAAAAAAATACATTCGATTTGCGAAGAAGTCAAATCGGAGCTGAGATCGCAGGGAGTAGAAATTTCGAATAAGATCGAGACCGGAGTGATGATCGAAACTCCCGCTGCCGCACTTATCAGTGGCAAGCTCGCACAAATGGTTGACTTTTTCAGTGTTGGAACAAATGATCTTACTCAGTATACCCTCGCTTGTGATAGGCAGAATCCGGAAATCGAACAATTTGTTGATACTCATCACGAGGCTATTCTTAAACTCATTGAGATGAGTGCGGAAAGCGCTCACAAGCACGGCGCATGGATAGGCATCTGCGGAGAGCTTGGCGGCGATCTTGAACTTACGGAAGCATTTTTGCGGATGGGGATCGATGAGTTATCGGTATCGCCTAACAAGGTGTTACCGCTTCGCGAAAAAATAAGGAGCATTAAGATCAAATCGTCGGATTAAGCGTATCCCCAATAACAATACACCGTGTAAAGCGTTTTTGCACGGTGTATTTTTATGCTTTTGGGAATTTAACTGTAATCGTTGTGCCTATGCTAACGGCGCGTTCGATTTTTATTTCACATTATAAGTTTTTGCTGTGTGATTTGACTTAGATAATCTAAATCCGGTCCCTCCGACCTCTCGTGAACTGCTTTTATCGGCAAAGATGCGCTCTGAATGTACGGACGATATTCCCTTTCTCGGCGATTTTGATCGAATCATCATTATATCTACATATGAAAAAATAGCAAGCGAAAAGGATATCGCTTGCTATTTTTGCAGGGGAATGTATTTATAGAGCCATTTGTTTTTTTAAGGTTTTTGACAACAAATTGTATGCCCGCGATACGAGCAAGAAAATCCGCGCGGTTCAGCGGGCGAAAGGCGAAAGGGGCGAGCGCGTCGGCACAACAATTCCATATGGATATATGAAATCCTCGGACAACCCGAAACAAATTGTTCCCGATCCCGAAACCGCTCCGATAGTCAAACGAATTTTTGAAGCCCACGCAAGCGGCATTGGCATCATGAAAATCTGCGATATGCTCACACGCGAAAAAAACCTCGCACCAAGCGTGTACGCGTTTCAGCGTGATGGAAATCGCTCCGGAAATCCCGATATGGGCAGACCCTATCATTGGGCGCAGACGACGGTGCGCAAGATGCTTTCAAATCAGGTGTACTGCGGTGATACGGTCAACTTTAAGACGTTCTCAAAGTCAAACAAGCTGAAAAAGCGTATCAAGAACGCACCGGAGAATGTCCTGATATTCCCCGACACTCACGAGGCGATCATCGACCGCAAAACCTTTGACCTTGTTCAAAAGCATTTTGAGGGAAGAAAACGCCCCGACAAGCAGGCGAGATTGACAAATACGCGGGCATTCTGTACTGCGGGGAATGCGGCTCAAGGCTCTATCTGCACCGCGGAAAAAACATTGACCCCGCGAAAAACAATTTTATGTGCGGCGGCTATCAGAGCCGAACGACAGACTGCACCTCGCACTACATTCGCGAGAGTGTTCTTGACAGAATTGTTCTTGAAAACCTCAGGGCAATGACTGCATACGCGAGAGAACACGCCGATGAGTTCTACGAAATGGCGGCACAGAACGGGAGAGCCGAGGCGAGGAAATTTGGCAAATCCGCAGAGCGGGAGCGAAAGCAGATCGAAACCCGAATCGCTCAAATAGACAATACGATCCGCTGTTTATATGAGGACAGAGTGGTCGGCAGAATCACTCCGGAGCGATACGACAGTCTCGCGGCAGGCTACGAAACCGAACAGACCGAACTCCGCGAAAAACTTGCTCAACTTGACAGAAAAATAGCCGGGCTTGACTTGCAGGAACAGTATATTCGGAAATTTATAGAGCAAGCGAGGGAGTACATCGAAATGCCGAGACTCACTGCCGAACTGCTCCGAGTGTTTATCCGCAGAATAGAGGTGTTCGAGAAGCCGGAAAAGTATTCGCGAACCTGCGGGAATACCATTATTATACATTATACTTTTGAATGCGACAAGGCGTTCATAGCGGTAGGTACATAAAACTAATTCTTCGTTAGCGACATCACGCTAAATGGTCGGCGGTATTTTTTTGCCCGAAAAGTTACTGAATCAAATTGTATATTATTTTAATGCAATCGACAGATTGACTAACTTTAGGAGGTGATCCGATGAAGGAATAAGCACACAGACGCTCGTTGCTATTGTTGAAGCCGGAATTACAACGGTAGCGAGCATTGTTTACATGCTTTACGAGCGTAGAAAGGAAGAAAAACGTCTGGATCTGCAGCAGCTCATTGACGATGCGAAGAACAAAATGGAGAAGCTGTAAAGTCCGATTCGGTTTAATTTGAACCGATAATTCCGGAAAAAATTGCGCCGTTTGTGGAAAGGAATTTCTGCAAACGGCGCTTTTGTTTTATCTCAAAAATCAATTACAGAGGAGGAAATTACTATGCCTGCAAATGTTGAAACCATGTTTTACACGAGAGTCGCGCCTTGGCACGGACTTGGAGTTCATGTCGAAAACGCGCTCAATTCGGCAGAAGCTCTCAAGGCTTCCGGGCTGAATTGGAATGTTGTCCAGCAGCCTATCATGACCGAGGATTCCGTGCCTATTCCCGGTTACAAGGCGAATATCCGCGATACGGATAACAGGGTTCTCGGAGTTGTCAGTGACCGTTATCGGGTGGTGCAAAATTCGGAAGCGTTCGCTTTCACGGACGCACTGCTCGGCGAGGGCGTGAAGTACGAAACCGCCGGTTCTCTGCAAGACGGTAAGAAAATCTGGCTGCTTGCGAAGCTGCCCGACAAGTACATTATTGAGGGTGAGCAGATTGAACCTTATCTCGTTTTCAGCAGTTCCCATGACGGCAGCGGAGCTATTAAAGTTGCTATGACCCCGGTGCGCGTGGTGTGCCAGAATACCTTGAACTTGGCTCTTTCATCAGCGAAAAGAATTTGGTCTACCGTTCATGTTGGAGAACTTTCCGCTAAGATGAACGAAGCGTATTCCACGCTGCAATTGGCGGAAAAGTACATGACCGATCTCGGCGGCGAGTTCTCCCGTCTGGCGAAAATCAAGCTCACCGACAGCAAGGTTATGGAATATATCGAAATGCTGCTTCCTATGGACGAGGAGCCCACCGAGATCCACCGCAAGAATATCAAGCGGATTCGTGAGGACTTGAAAATCAGATATTTCGACGCTCCCGATTTGGCGCGCGTTGGAAAAAACGCTTACAGATTTATGTGCGCTGTTTCGGATTTCGCTACGCACGCGAAGCCGCTGCGCGAAACTGCGAACTATCGCGAGGGTGTTTTCGCGAAAACAATTGAGGGAAATCCGCTTATCGACAAAGCCTATGAAATGGCTCTGGCGGCTGTATAAGGAGGTGTACCATGACAGCGAAAATCGTAACATCAACCGAAAATCTCCCCTACGAAGAATGGCTTGAATTTCGGAAAAGCGGTATCGGCGGCTCGGACGCTTCTGTGGTCTGCGGAATGAACCGCTACAAATCTCCGGTCGAGCTGTGGATGGAGAAAACCGGCAGACAGCCGCCGCAGGAAGCAGGAGAATCCGCTTATTGGGGAACGCAGCTTGAACCGCTTGTTCGCGAGGAATTTACCAAGCGTACCGGGATTGAAGTAAGGCTTGCAAAGTGCATTCTGCAAAGCGAGGAATTTCCTTTTATGCAAGCGAACCTTGACGGAGTTTGTCACGACCCGAATTATGGCGATTGCATTTTTGAAGCAAAGACCGCTTCCGCTTTCAAAATGAACGAGTGGGAAAATTCAATCCCCGATGAATATATGCTGCAAATTCAGCATTACATGGCAGTCACGGGATTCAAGGCAGCGTATATCGCGGTTCTGATTGGCGGAAACACGTTTCGTTGGCAGTTTATAAAGCGTGATGAAGAAATTATTTCAGCACTTATCCAGCTTGAAAAGGATTTCTGGAACTGTGTTGAAACGGATACACCGCCTCAGATCGACGGCACAGACGCTTCGGCGAAATTCCTTGTGGAAAAGTTTGCGGAAAGCAAAAATTCTCAAATTGAATTGCCCGATGTAACAGCCGAATTGATTCAAAAATATACCGCCGCAAGTACCGAAATTTCCGCGCTTACGGAGCAGAAACAGCTCGCCGAAAATCTGCTTAAACAAATGCTCGGTGAAAATGAGGTCGGCATAATCGGAGAAAATATTGTGAGTTGGAAAGCCGTTTCACAAGAGCGATTAGACAGCAAGACGCTCAAAGCCGAACACCCAACACCCTACAAAAAGTACGCGAATTCAACAAGCTATCGCAGATTTTCAATAAAATCCGCAAATTGAAAGGGGCAAGAACGTGAATAATCTGAAACTCAAAGACCGCTTGAACACTAAGGTTCAGAGCATTGAAGAAAGGAAAGGTTCTATGGAAGAAACAGAATTGGTCGAAGTAAAAACCAACTATGTTGCACTGAAGAACAACGCGCTGGATATTATTCGCGAAAATCTGAAAAGCCAGCCATTATCTTATCAGCTTTTCGACATCATAAAGTCCCCGTCGGGCGGCTCGACGGTGTTTTCTGTGCCGGGCTTGTCGGGAGATGAAGCCGCAAAAGAACTCACGGGAATAATTTTGAATTATACAACACCGCGCGCCTATTGGGATACGCCCGACCCCGTTGAGGGAACGCCGCCCGTGTGCTTTAGCCGCGACAGCGTAATTTCGCACGAGGGAAAGCCGTGCACGACTTGTCCTTTTAATGACTTCGGCTCTAAGAACGGAGATTCCAATGCTAAAGCCTGCAAGGAATCTGTTACCTTGTTCTTATTGCGCCCCGAAAATATTATGCCGATAATCGTGCGGATTCCCGTGTCGAGCAAGGTCAGATTTCAGCGGTATATGACGCGGCTTGTCGGCAGAATGATCCCGCTTTCGTCAGTTGTAACGCGAATCACTTTGGAGAAAACCACGAACAAGACCGGGCAGCCTTATTCGCTGTTCAATTTTGAAGCGATAGCGGAGCTTACTCCCGATGAAGCGGAGAACGCTCGTGCTTTTGGGAAACGGTTTATGGAATTCGTGGAAGCTGCCGAATCGGAAATTCGGGCAGCGGGTTAATTGAAAAATACAGTGCGCCGTTCGGGAAATTCTCGGACGGCGCATTTTTATTTATTACAGGAGAAAGTTTCTATGGAAAACAACTTGGAAAATCCGCGTAGCGACCGCTTTTGTGAGCGTTGCGGCGCGGTTATCGAGGGAGATAATTTTCACGATTTCAACGGTGAAATTTACTGTGAGAATTGCCTCCAAGATGAAACCGTTGTGTGTACTCACTGTGGCGAGCGAATTCTGTGGGAAAATAATTCCGGCACAGAAAGTATGCCGCTTTGCGAAAGGTGCTACAATGATTACTACGCAACTTGCGTGGATTGCGGCAGAATAATTCACCAAGACCACGCAAATTACTTTGACGACAACGATGACGATGCGTACTGCGATGACTGCTACGAAAACGAAAGAGACCACCCGATTCACGATTACAGCTACAAGCCCACACCTATTTTCTACGGTTCGGACAGCAGATTTTTCGGTGTGGAACTTGAAATCGATGACGGCGGAAAGGACGATGATAACGCGGAATCTCTGCTGGAAATCGCCAACATCAGCGGCGAAAAAATCTACATAAAATCCGATGGCAGCTTGGACGATGGAATGGAAATCGTCACGCACCCGATGACTTTGGGCTACCACAAAAGCGAAATGCCATGGGAGGAAATCATGAAAACCGCGATTTCATTTGGCTACAAAAGCCACAAAACGCGTACCTGCGGACTGCACGTCCACGTCAACAGAAACACATTTGGAGAAACCCGCGAAGCGCAGGATGATACGATTTCGCGAGTTTTGTATTTTGTGGAGCATCACTGGAATGAGCTGCTGAAATTCAGCCGACGAACCGAGGAACAGATGAGCCAATGGGCGGCGCGGTACGGCTACAAAAACAATCCAAAAGACATTCTCGACCACGCGAAAAACGAGTGCGACAACCGCTACACCTGCGTGAATATCACGAATTACAACACCGTGGAATTTCGTATGTTTCGCGGAACTTTGAAATACAACACGCTGATTGCAACGCTCGAATTGGTCGACAAAATTTGTGAAATCGCGGTTAATTGCAATGACAAATCGCTCGCAAAATTGAGTTGGGCAGACTTCGTAATGTCGCTCCCTGAGCGGGATTGCGCGGAATTAATCACATACTTGAAAGAGCGGCGGTTGTACGTCAATTCGCCGATTTGCGGAGAGGAGGACGAGTAAATGTGCGCGATTTTCGGACTTATCGATTACGGAAAAACCTTTAATTCTCGGCAGCGTGAACAGATTCTGCGCGTGATTTCGGTTGAATGTGAGGAACGCGGAATCGACGCTACGGGTTACGCGTTCAATGAAAACGGCAAGCTGAAAATTGTAAAGAAACCCGTTCCCGCGCATGAGCTGTGGATTCGATTGAACAATGAATCCAACGTGATTCTCGGTCACACGCGAATGACGACTCAAGGCGACCAAAAATTCAATTACAATAACCACCCGTTTTACGGAAAAGCAGGCGAAACAAATTTCGCGCTAGCGCATAACGGAATCATTTACAATGACGAAATTCTCCGAAAAGAGTTAAATTTGCCAGTTACAAAAATTGAAACCGACAGTTATATCGCGGTTCAGATGTTGGAGAAATTCGGCGAATTATCGGAAAAGTCCCTTGCGGAAATGGCGGAGAAAATCAGCGGTTCGTTCGTGTTTACGCTGCTTAACGAGCAGAATAATTCGTATTTTGTGCGCGGAAATAATCCGCTCGCGCTGTACAAATTCAAGGCGGGATTTTATATTTACGCAAGCACGGAGGCTATTCTCGAAAGCACTCTCAAAGGACTTGGATTGGCGAAATATCCGCATGAGAAAATCGAAACCGATTGCGGAGATATTCTCAAAATCGATAAGGACGGCAATTTATCGAGATCGACCTTTGATATATCCGAATCCGACTGCTACCCTGTTCGGAGTTTCGATTGGAGCAAGCTTTACAACGGAGAATCGCAGGAAATTTGGCATCTAAAAAACTTCGCGAATACGATAGGAATTGATTCCGAGGATATTGATATACTGCTTGATTGTGGATACGATCCGGACGAGATTGCAGAGCTGATTTATGAACCCGGAGCGTTTCAAGAAGCTGTGTACATGGCAATGGAATGCTGTTATGGGGATGCGTTTCGGTGAAGAATTTTGTTTTCGGCTATGCGAGAGTTTCTACCGAACAGCAATGCCTTGATCGCCAGCTTGATATGCTCGAAAAATACGGCGTGGACAAGATATACAATGAGAAAATGACCGGGACTAAGCGCAACCGCCCCGAGCTCGACAAGCTGATAGAGCGTTTGACCGAGGGAGATACCATAGTTGTGGAATCGCTCTCGCGGCTCGGACGCAGTACAAAAGATTTGATTCAGCTGATGGAACTGTTCAACTCCAAGGGCGTGAATCTGATCTCGCTGAAAGAATCCATCGACACCACCAGCAGCACGGGCAAGCTGCTATTTACGCTGATTTCCGCGCTTGCGCAATTCGAGCGTGATGTGATTGCGGACAGAACCCGTGAGGGCTTGGCTTCTGCAAGAGCAAGAGGTCGCAAGGGCGGCAGACCCGCGACTGACGGCGAGAAGATTCGACGAGCCTTGAAGCTCTACAATTCGGGCGAGTATTCCGTTAGGGAGATAACCGAGCTTACAGGCGTGCGAAAAAGTACGCTTTATAAGCATTTGCGAAAATGAATTTGCAAGCCCGCCGTTAAGGGTGGGCTTGTTTTTTGCAAAAAACGGTCGTTTTGCGGACAATTTTTCTATGCTCCGAAAAACCGAGAAATCCTGACAAAATTTGTACGAAAACTCGTCCAAAAATCTATGTTCGGAAAACCTATGTTTATTGGAGAAGTGTATATATCAATCATCATTGTCAAAATCCAAATCAATCTCTATTATGATTTTTTCGTGAACTGCTTTGGATCTAACAATTACGTTTATTGGAACATCAAAAATTGTTCTTTGTGTACAGTATGTTTTATGAATTTCAAAGTTGTAATTTCTCCCCAAATCAACCCCCAAACTATAGAAGATACCACTTTCTGCCTGCCAGTATTGAGAAACAGCATCTATCATTTCATTTTCGGTCAGTATGATCTTATCAAAATAGCTATAATAGTAAAATAGAATTTCTTGAGATAAAATAGATGTAATTTCATATTTGTAATCTTCACAAATGCTGAACTGAATATTTTTATAGCATAAATTTATAAATTCAAAAAATACACAAGAAATTTTCCAATCATATCTAGTGGTGAAAAATGGCAATGTAATTCTAAGTATTTTGTCCAACGCTTTTCTCATTAATGATTGGTCATGCTTTTTAAAAATTGCAGTTCCCAACTTCGAAATTAACAAATCAAATTCAATCATAGAATTGCAAATTTCCTCGTGTAGGCCTCTTCTAGCAACAATGCGGTTAATTAAATTATTTAGAAAAGCAAAGTAATAAATATAGTTGTTTGAATTGTTACTTTTGTTTTTATTGCCTTCAATTACCGTTTTAAGTGTACGCTTTTCATTTGTGCCATCGAGGGTATAGCCTTGACACTTTATCAATTTATTGAAGTATCCGTGCAGAAATGCATAACACATTGCATCAAGCTCACACAAATAAACATAATCTCTCTTGTAGTTATAGTTTTCATACAGACTGTTTTCACAATATACAACTGCTATTTTTCTGATTTCATCTGAATTCGACCTAAGATTATTGATTTCTTTCTTGTCGTACCCGTAATCCATAAATAAACCACACTCATTTGAGTTTAAGTAAGAAACAATATCGCAGATTTTTACCATCACAGCTAAATCCAGTGGTGATTCAAAGGTAGTTCCGCTATTTTCAAGCCACTCGTCTATAACACCCCTTGCTTCTTGATAAGCATTTAATATGCCAATTTGTCTAGTGCTTTCAAGACAAAGCACAACCTTATCAAATATATTTTCACACGAGTCATCCGTGACCTTATCTAATTGCGACAATAATTCTTTCAAATCTCTGTTTATATTATTAATTTGATTAATTGCCGCGTTTTTGTTACTTTCACATTCCAGTATTGCATTTTGCCTTTCAACCATAGATAAAAAAGCCTTTTTTTGTAGAAATTGCAAAGCAATATTTACCATCCTTACCTTGTTTTCTGCATCGTTATCTGGATTCTCAATGTCTATACTTGTAAATTTTTTACAAACAGTTATTATATTATCTATGTAATATCCGAATTTTGTATAATATGCGGGGAGCTCTGCTGTATTTGCAATATCAAACTTATTAACAACATAAGCCTCTGAAATCTCAAGTCCGGGATTTTTTAAAATATTAAATAACAATAGCCCACCCTTGCGCTTACTAGGTGGTTCTTGAGGGAAATCAATGCTATATAGTTCTAGGCAGTAGAAAAAACACAAAATTCGAGATATATCTTCCGGCAGACATGTGCCAAGTTGATGTTTTAAATATATCAGCATTTTATCATTCGAGAACAATTTTTCTTGAAACACATAAAGATTCTTTTTAAAGCAATCAAGAGTTAGGTTTGAATCCTTCCTCTGTACATTATTTATCAACATTGAAAACCTAGCTTCACGTTGTTCAAGCATAATTAAAGAGTGAAGTAAGTATAGAAATTTATAAACGTTGATTTCGTCTTTAGTTTCAAGATATTTTCCCAAGTCTATTCCGAAATGATTTTTTCTCCTAACCAGTTCAAAGAGTGAAGATCCATTATGACAATTGCGATATCTTGCTGCCACATCCGCTTGAACCTTTTTAATTTTTTGCCTTAAAGCGTTATATTCTGCTAAAGCTTCATCTTGCTTTTCGTTTGTTTCATTCGTCTCTTGGGTTTTACCTTTATTGGTGCGTCTTGAAGTAAATAGATAAATAAAATTTTCAACGTCTATTAAATTATAAATATCAGAATTCTTATTTTTCTCATAGTTTTTTTTATACACATAAAAAGCCCATTTTCTTTTATTTTTTCCTTATTTAGACCCATTTCTTCAAAATCAATTTCATTTTCGTACTTGACCCAATATTTATACACATCTTCTAAAACTACTCTTAAAACTGTGAATTTGGTTAGATCATCAATATTCTTTACTGGCGAATCTTTGACAGATTCTGCGTCCATGAACATTTTATTTTCTGATTTTAAATAACCATAAAGGGAATAGCTTTCAGGAATATCAGCTAACAGCGTAATATAATTAAAAATATTCACATTTAAGTTTATCATTTGAAATCCCCCAAATAACTTTATTTAAATATATTATACCACGTTTTAATTCTATCGTCAATAGAAAGACATATGCAAAGTCAACAATAAACAAGGTGCTACTTTGGGCAAAATGTTAGAATAGGATTTTTCTAATTTTTAAAATTGAGATTTTGTAAGAAAAAGTTTAAAATATAATTGTTCAGCTGATACTTGCTGTAACTCACTTCTACCGAAAGGAGATTGGCTAATGTCAAAAAAGAAGAAAAATAAGCTTCGAGAACAAATTGAAGATATCGTGTGTGGATATGTAGACAACCCGTGTGCTGGCTACGAGCCACATCGCATTGCCGCAGGGATACCACTGGCGATGAGAGGCACATATTCAGATGCGCAGCTTGTGGGAATCCCGCAGGGGCGCGAGGGACACGCAATTATCTTTGGCGGCAGCGGAAGCGGAAAGTCGACAGGTCCGATTATGGCGGCTTTGAACACATGGGAAGGAGGAATGGTCGTTACCGATCCTAAAGGGGAACTGTACCGCTATTATAAAGATTTATATGATAATAGGCTTGTCGAAAGACCACCGCTGCTTTTCGATCCGACGCAAGCCGATTCGATCAAATACGACCCGTTTTGGTTTCTTGCGCAAAACGAGGACGATTTAGTCAGCAACATTTCCGAGATCGTTCACGCAATGATCCCAATGCCAATCGACTGCCGTGAACCGTATTGGGTAGATACAAAAAGGGCTGTTTTGGAAGCGGGCATTTTGTACTACCATCGATTAGGATTGAATTTCAGCGAAACACTTTCGAAATTAATTACTGAGCCATTGTCGAAAATGCTCGAAACGCTCTCCGGATGCGGTGATCCATCGGTTAAGGTAATTATCGGTTCCATGATAAAACTCAAGCCGGAAGAACTAGCTTCACACGACCGCGGATTACGAAACGAGCTGATGGTTTGGACAACAGATAAGCGAATCAATAACGCTTTCGATTGCGTTTGGAAAAGGGACGATGATTGTTTTTGCTGGAACGACCTCAGCAAGTTCAATATTTTTATCAGAATCCCCGAGGAGCGTATAGAACAATGGTCTGCCCCTGTGCGGCTTATGCTCACCCAGTTGTTTGGATATCTGGAGCGTAGACCTGACAAATTCACCGATAAAATCGAACCGTCGATTCTGCTTATGCTTGACGAATTCGCACGCTTCGGCAAGATTGAGGGAATAACCAATGCTCTTTGCACTTTGCGAAGTAAAAATGTCAATGTCGTTTTGGCACTTCAAAGTTTCGCTCAATTGGACAAGCATTACGGAATCGAAGAAAGGAGAATTATCTTCGATAATTGTCAATATAAGCTTATATTGCAGGCATCCGATCCGGAAACTCAAAGTTCTTTGAGCAATTTGATTGGGGTACACAAAAAAAGCTGCACAGCAGCGGACGGAGTATGGACACCGATCATAAAAACACAGGGTACAGCAAGCAGAAAAGCGAAACATATTTGCCGCGAGTATTTCCTCACGAATTATCTTCCTTAGAGGACGCTATTCTGCTGTCGCCTTACGGAGAAGAACGGCTCGAAAAAATCAGCGTGTACGATCCGGAATTTGAGCAACTGCTCTATTCTCATTTACTTACAGCCAAGCCCTTATCTTGGGCTAATTGAAAGGAGATAGCTTATGGAACTGACTAATGAGAGGATCAACGATCTGAATAAAAAGATCAAGTCTCTCGAAGCTCAAAAAAGAACCGAACAGAGAAAGATACGCGAGGAAAAAAGGAAGCTGGAGCAGCGCCGTTTCTACATAGTTGGAGAAATGTTCGTCAAGCACTTCCCTGAGCTTGCGAAGATTGTTCCGGGCAACAACAAACAAAATGCCGAAAATTTCAGCGGATTTGAAGCCTTCTTGCAGATAGTTTCTTCCGATGAAAAATTCACAGTGCTTTTTCAAAAGTTCATGGAGCAAACACCTAAAAATGGCGGCGATGTGTAAGTGGACAATTACAAAAAGATGAGGTGATGTGCTATAGCTAATTATCATTTCGAGGTCAAAAACATAAGCCGCGGAAAAGGCGGATCGATCACGCGTCGGGCAAGCTACATATTTGGCGAGAATCTACGTGACAACTACCTTAACCAAAACTGCTATAAAAAACGCAGTGATGTTCTGTTCCGCAAGGTGTTCCTTCCTCGCGCCGCTCCATCGGAATACGGCAATTTGCAGACGCTGTGCAATGAAATTGATAAAGCCGAAAAACGGTACGATGCGCGTACCGCAAAAGAGTTTATTGGGTCGTTGCCAAATGAGCTTTGCGTTGACGAGATCATTAAGATCGTTACGGAGTTTATTACAATGAACTTTACCGAACGCGGGTTAGTTGCAATTGCAGCAATTCATGAGGGGCGCAATGCCAAAGATATGAAACGCAACAATCCGCATGTACATATTCTGGTAACGACAAGAACGCTAAACGCTAATGGATTCAACCCAAAGAAATTAAGGGAACTGAATCAAAAGAAAAATGTCGAAGTGTGGCGTGAACAGTGGTCAATATTACAGAACAGAGCCTATGAGCGCAACGGGCTTGACATAAGAGTCAGTCATGAGAGCCTTGAAGTACAAGGCAAAAATCGTATTCCAACACCGCATCTGTCTGTTATTGATTGGCACCGTGAGAAAAACGGTCTTCATACGCTAGCAGGCGATGAAAAAAGAAAAATCCGTGAAAAGAACAGACAAGTCGAACTTGAAAAAGAACAGTCTGTTCACAAGCAGGAACTCGAGATTTCAAGATCGAGATCACACTGATGTGTGTTCAAACATCATAACAATATTTTTGAGGAGGACTAAACCATGGAAAAAACAAACACCAAGATCCTTTACACGGTAAAAGAGGTCGCAGAGATATTACACACAAACCCTGCCTTTGTGTATTCGCTTATCAATGCCGGGCTTTTGCCCGCACTGCGGTTGGGGGCGTACAAGATACGGCACGAAACACTGATGAAGTTCTTAGCGGAACACGAAGGTGAGGATCTGCGCGACCCTAAGAATATTCGCCGGGTATGTAAAACTGACAGCGATGAACACCACAAACCGGGTGAAATACATTACTCGCCGGAAGGTCACATGATAATCAATAGATTTTGATAAAGTGGTACGCCGTATCTCTAAACGATACGGCGTACTATTTTTTATTATTGGATGCTACGTGCAAAAAATCCGCCCACCGTTCCCCACACATTCCGCCCACCAACTTTAATTTTGGTGGGCGAATAGTGGGCGGTGGGCGAAATTCTTAATGATTAGTTCATTATCTCGAACTTCAAGAACATTGCCCCATCTTCATATTTGGCTTAGCAATGCGTTTTATCAACCTTTGAGAGCCTCCTCAACCGCCACCGCGCAAGCAACCGTTGCGCCAACCATGGGGTTGTTGCCCATACCGATAAGACCCATCATCTCAACGTGCGCGGGAACGGAGGACGAACCTGCGAACTGCGCGTCGGAGTGCATACGACCCATAGTATCGGTCATACCGTAAGAAGCGGGACCTGCCGCCATATTGTCGGGGTGGAGGGTACGTCCCGTACCGCCGCCGGACGCAACGGAGAAGTACTGCTTGCCCTTGTCGGTGCACTCTTTCTTGTAAGTGCCCGCAACGGGGTGCTGGAATCTGGTGGGGTTGGTGGAGTTACCGGTGATGGAAACGTCAACGCCCTCTTTCCACATAATAGCAACACCCTCGGTGACATCATTCGCGCCGTAGCAGTTAACCTTAGCGCGAAGTCCCTCAGAGTAAGCCTTGCGGAATACTTCCTTAACCTCGCCGGTGTGGTAATCCATCTCGGTCTCAACATAGGTGAAGCCGTTGATACGCGCGATGATCTGCGCAGCGTCCTTACCCAGACCGTTAAGGATTACGCGAAGCGGCTCTTTACGAACCTTGTTTGCTTTCTCGGCAATTCCGATTGCGCCCTCGGCAGCCGCAAATGACTCGTGACCCGCGAGGAAGCAGAAGCACTTTGTCTCCTCCTCAAGCAGCATCTTGCCGAGATTTCCGTGACCAAGACCTACCTTACGCTGATCAGCAACCGAACCGGGGATGCAGAAGCTCTGAAGTCCCTCGCCGATAGCCGCTGCAGCGTCCGCAGCGCGGGTGCAGCCCTTCTTTATCGCGATTGCGCAGCCAACGGTATATGCCCACTTTGCGTTCTCAAAGCAAATCGGCTGGATTCCCTCAACGATTTTATACGGATCAAAGCCCTTAGCCTTGCAAATCTCCGCGCACTCCTCAATGGAGTTGATTCCATATTTACCCAGAACCTCGAGAATCTGTTTCTCGCGTCTGTCGTAAGATTCAAATAAAGCCATTTTATGTACCCCCTTACTGCTTTCTCGGGTCGATGAACTTCACCGCGTCGGCAACTCTGCCATACTGACCCTTTGCCTTTTCAAACGCGGTATTAGCGTCATCGCCCGCCTTAATGAAGTCCATCATCTTGCCGAAGTTTACAAACTTATAGCCGATGATTTCGTTATCCTCATTCAAAGCCAGGTCGGTAACATAGCCGTCCGTCATTTCGAGGTAGCGCGGACCCTTTGCGAGAGTACCGTACATTGTACCTACCTGAGAGCGGTTGCCCTTGCCGAGGTCCTCAAGACCCGCGCCGATGGACAGTCCGTCCTCGGAGAACGCGCTCTGTGAACGTCCGTAAACGATCTGGAGGAACAGCTCGCGCATAGCGGTGTTGATCGCATCGCAAACGAGGTCGGTGTTCAGTGCCTCGAGAATGGTTCTGCCGGGGAGTATCTCCGCCGCCATAGCCGCCGAGTGCGTCATACCGGAGCAGCCGATGGTTTCAACGAGAGCCTCCTGAATAACGCCCTCCTTGATGTTCAGCGACAGCTTGCAGGTGCCCTGCTGAGGAGCGCACCAACCGATGCCGTGGGTAAATCCCGAAATATCCTTGATTTCCTTCGCCTTGACCCACTTAGCTTCCTCGGGGATAGGCGCACAGCCGTGAGCGACGCCCTGAGCCACAGGACACATAGCGTCAACTTCATGAGAGTAAGTCATACTTTTATCTCCTTTGTACAAATTTAGCCGCGGATTTTGTGCAACTGGGGGCAGCTTCTGCCATTGACAAATCCGCTAACCATACACCTATATTATACTACATCTTGTCAAATTTTTCAAGGGGGTAATACAAAATTTTTACAAAAATCGAGAGCGGATTTCACCACTCCCGAAAAATTTTATTTTACTCCTCGTGAGAATCTCTGATGATAATGGAAACCACTGCGGTTTGCTCATAATTATAAATTATGTTGCCGTTTTCATCGGTATGATGATCCTCGTCCGGGTTTGGATTGGGAAGTCCTAATGTTTCGTAATACTCATCATTATAGACAATCCGCGAATAATCGAAACCCGCCTGAACCGAGCGAACGAAGTCATACGGTTCGTCAATCGGCTTAACCCCAAGCTCCGAGCGGATAGCCGACAATGCCGCCTCTTTGGCTGTGTCAATTTCAGCGTTGTGCCATTCCTCGTTTTCCACATTTATAAGATGATAAAACCTGTCCTTGTCTAGCCAATATATCTGTTCAAGCGGGTCTGCGCTCTTGCAAGAAAGCACCAATCCGAGGAAGTCCTCAAAATTGTTCGCCAAAGGGTGGCAAACATTGTCATCGTTCGTTTCGGGCGAAAGAGCAAACACCATTTCCCCAAAGCCATCAATAAAACAGAATAAAATTCCGTCAACACTCAGCGTTGCAAATATCCGCGCGCCTTTCGGGACATACCAGTCCTTATTGTCATCGCAACGCTCCAATCCCAGAACGGAAGTGTCAATATTCAGCGCGTAAAATCTCTCAAAAAGCGTCATTTTCATAGTTAGTATCCCGTAAACCAAATTTGCAGATTTTCAAAATTGAAAATCATTCTCATTAGAATTATATCACCCACAGATAACTTTGTCAAGCAATTTCATCTATATTCCGCAAATTATTTCACAAAACCGGAAATACCTATTGAAATTATCAGAATTATGTGTTATAATATTATGTATAAGATTCCAAAACGGAGGACGGTATATGAAAATTTCAACCAAAGGACGCTACGCTCTGCGAATGATGGCAGATCTGGCGCAGAACGGCAACGGCGGATACGTCGCGTTAAAGGACATTGCCGCGCGACAAGAAATATCGAAGAAGTATCTTGAACAAATCGTGCCGCTGCTCACCCGCGCGGATATGCTGCGCACCAACCGCGGATTCCAGGGCGGATACGCTCTCTCAAGGTCGCCGGAGCAATACACGGTCGGCGAGATTCTGCGCGTCACCGAGGGAAACCTCGCGCCCGTAGCGTGTCTGCAATTCGACGAGAACACCTGCCCGCGCAAAGCGAAATGTCAGGCTCTGCCCGTCTGGGAGGGTCTTTACAAAGTCATTATCGACTATCTGGACGGCATTTCGCTGAAGGATATAATCGACAAAACACCTGACTGCAAGAATTTAGGAGATTGATTATGATTAAAGATATTCAACAACAGATATTGGCTCTGAAAAAAGAAAAGGACGTGTGCATTCTGGCGCACTGTTATCAAACCCACGACATTCTTGAAGTCGCGGATTATGTCGGCGACAGCTTCGGATTGGCTCAGCGCGCCGCCGAAACCTCCGCAAAAACCGTGATGATGTGCGGCGTTCGCTTTATGGCAGAAACCGTGAAAATTCTTTGCCCCGAAAAGCGCGTACTGCTGCCCGAGGCGGACGCGGGCTGTCCAATGGCAGAGCAGCTTGACGCGGAAATGCTTTCACAGCTTAAAGCAAAGTATCCCGGATACGCTGTCGTTGCATACATAAACACCACCGCCGAACTGAAAACGCTTTGCGATGTGTGCGTAACATCAAGCTCCGCGGCGAAAATCATCAAGCGGCTGCCCGAGGATAAAATCCTGTTTATACCGGACCGTAATCTCGGAACTTTCATTAAAAATCAATGCCCCGAAAAAGAGATCGTAACCGTTCGGGGCTGCTGCCCAACGCACGCGCAGTTCACCAAGGCGGACGTTATGAAAGCGAAATCCGCGCACCCAAAAGCATTGCTGCTTGTCCACCCCGAGTGCGACCCCGAGGTGGTTTCCGAGGCGGATTTCATCGGCTCGACCACTGAAATTATGGACTTCGCGCGCAAGTCCGACAACCGCGAGTTCATCATCGGCACGGAAAACAGCATCGTTCAGCACCTCGGAATCGAATGCATAGACAAGCTCTTCTACCCGCTCTCAAAGGATTTTGTATGCCGCAATATGCAGCTAACCAAGCTCGCAAGCGTGTTCCACTGTCTGAACGGAACGGGCGGCGAGGAAATCGTAATGGACGAGGAAACGCGTCTGGCGGCGAAGAAGTGCATTGACAGAATGTTGGAGTTGGGCAATGGCTAAGGCACTGATTGCAATGAGCGGCGGGGTTGACAGTTCGGTTGCCGCTTTGATGATGCGCAGCAAGGGCTTCGAGTGTATAGGTGTAACGATGAAGCTGCATGACAACGAAAGCGAAACCTATTCAGAGAAGGCATGCTGTACCGCGTCCGATGCCGAGGACGCCCGTTCGGTGTGTACAAAGCTGGGGATTCCATATTATGTTTTTAATTTTTGTGGTGATTT
Organism: Oscillospiraceae bacterium; assembly: GCA_014799385.1. Lineage (GTDB taxonomy): Bacteria > Bacillota > Clostridia > Oscillospirales > Ruminococcaceae > CAG-115. Next base: position 159,741 of record JAAVIC010000017.1, on the reverse strand, counting down.
TGAACAAAATGTTATTGAAAAGTTTGTTCACTCCTACGAAATCGGCGAAACTCCAAATCCCTGTATAGACTGTAACCGATTCTTGAAATTCGGCAATTTGCAAAAAAAATCGATTGTTTTGGGCTGTGATTATATTGTAACAGGTCATTACGCGCGGGTAGAGTTTGACGAAAAATCGGGGCGTTGGTTACTGAAAAAAGCCCTTAATCAAGCCAAAGACCAGAGCTATGTGCTGTACTTCCTGAATCAGGAGCAGCTTGCGCGTGTGAGGTTCCCTTTAGGCAATTTCACCAATAAAGAGCAGGTTCGCGCGATTGCCGCCGAAAACGGACTTCTTACCGCCTCCAAGGGCGAAAGTCAAGACATTTGCTTTGTCCCGGACGGCGACTACGCAGGCTTTATCAGCCGCTTCACCGGAAAAGACTACCCAAGCGGCGATTTCCGCGACCCACGCGGGAACGTCCTAGGGCAGCATCGCGGCGTGATTCGCTACACCATCGGTCAACGCAAGGGGCTGGGAATTTCGTACTCCGAGCCGCTATATGTTGTATCGAAATCGGTTTCCGAAAACGCGGTCACGCTGTCCGTGGAGCGCGACTTGTACTCCTCGGAGCTTACCGCGCGCGATTTCAACTGGATCTCGCTCGCCGAACCGCCCACAGAGCCGATTTCGGTGAGCGTCCGCACGCGCTATCACGGAGTTGAAGCGGAAGCTGCGGCGGTCGCAAATCCCGACGGAACGGTCACGATACGTTTTACAGAACCGCAGCGCGCTATTTCACCCGGTCAAGCGGTGGTTCTGTATGATGGGGAAATCGTAGTCGGCGGCGGAACAATTTGTGCAAGTTGCTAAAAATGTCTAGAAGAATTTGTGCAAATATACAGAAATCATATTGATTCCGAAAAACCCCTTGACAAATGTCGAAAAAAGGTGTATAATTGATTTGTTGTTGAGGTTGTCCTTTACAACAAATTCCCGGAAGTTTAGCTCAGCTGGGAGAGCATCTGCCTTACAAGCAGAGGGTCACAGGTTCGAGCCCTGTAACTTCCACCACGGCGTTAAGCCGCTTCCGTCCGTTGCTCTAACTTGGCAGATGTCCGAAATATCGGGGGTCAGTCGCTAGAGTACGGAATTTGGCCCGGTAGTTCAGTTGGTTAGAACGCCGCCCTGTCACGGCGGAGGTCGAGAGTTCGAGTCTCTTCCGGGTCGCCAGTTATTTTACGTTTTGAGTGGCTATTTACCCTCAAACTGCGGATTTAGCTCATCTGGTAGAGCGCCACCTTGCCAAGGTGGAGGTAGCGAGTTCGAGCCTCGTAATCCGCTCCAGTTAATCAAAAATCCCCTTGCGTAAGCAAGGGGATTTTTGCTAGCGCACTTTTTCCTTTGCGGACTCCGTCCGCAATTTCGCTCCGCGAAACCGGAAAACTGCGCGGGGTGCTCCCCTCGGATAGATGCATTTGCCTCAAAGTCGGCGCACCTTTCCCCTGTTTTAGCCTTTGAAATCATTCTTTTTATGGAGGAAAAATGAATAACGAAGTTGAATACATTCGTGCAATTTTTAGGGATAGGAACTTCTCGGAGCTTTACCGCACCCAATCGACGGTCATCAACGAAATGCTGATGATTGACAATCCGCAAGATTTTGAGGATTTTCTTTCAGGCGAGAATAATATTGATGAAACCGCATTTTGGCTTTTTTACTCTGCTGTTCACGGAGAGAGCCTGTTGATAGGCGGATATGAGGAAGATGTAAGCGAAAAAATCACGAATTTCCTAAAGCGGAAACTTCCGGAAAATATCTTTTCGCTTATTCGGGATTATCTCCGGAATATTCACGTGGATGTTGACGCGGAGAATAATCTTGAGGAAATTATCGGGCTTTGTAATCGGCACTTGTCGGATACCGATTATTCACTTTGTCTCGACTTTGATAATACATACTGCGAGGGAGTTTATTTTTTGCGGATTGCCCTAAAGAATTTTCAAAATCGGTCGATATAATAAATAGGTATTATTTTCAATGATTGGGGGAATTTTCGTGGAATTATCAAAAATCGGCTCTGTAAGCAGCTACGTTCGGTCTGTCGCTGTTGCCGAGAATGCAGCCGCAGCCGTAAGCTCTCCAAATACCCGCGAGAACCGTGACAGCGCGAGTTTTTCCGCCTCCGCGCGAATGGCGGCGAAGTCCTCGGAAACCGAATCCTCAAAATCATCGTCCGAAAAAACCGAATCCAATAGTGAGAAAACCGTTGCCGAAATGCTAAAGGAGCAATCGGAGCGATTCGACCGCCTGTTCGGAGAACGTGAGTATGACAAGTCGCGCGACACGCGGCTTCAGGGAATCCGCGCGAAAATGCGCACCGGGCAGACGTTGACGTTTACGGAGCAAAGCTACCTCGCTGTTCGCGACCCCGAATCCTACAAGACCTTTCAGAAAACCGAGTCCGCGCGGCGTGCCTATCGCTGCACACTGATGTCCTGTCGAACGCGCGATGAGGTAAACGGAATGCGGCTTTCCAACGCGCTTTCCGCGCTCTCGGCATACAAGAAAGCGATTCGTAACGGAGGTGACGGCGCAGATGTGGTGGGCTTGAATGCCGCGCTCGACCGCGAAATCCGCGAGTTTACAAAGTCACGAAATTACCAAATGCTTCCAACCGCTGCCGAGTGCAACAAATTCGATCGTGACATTGCCAGAGCGCGTAAATTTGAACAGGAAAAGCGCATTGCCGAGCGGAAAAACCGCCTCAAGAAAAAGAAAAAACAAGTCAAAACTCCCGGTGACGGCAAGCAGACAGTTCGGCAAGTAATGAACTCCCCGACCGCGAAAAAGGTTCTCAACTCGCGTTCAAAGAAAACCTGTTCATCTTATCATTTGGACGCAAATCTTTATGGCAAGATGAATCGGAAAATTTAATGATAATCCCGCCGTATGGCTTGATTATAAATATTAATACAAAGGAGATTTCAGTATGATGATGAATAATAAGGCAATTGAGGTTGTAGCATAACCGGGAGGTTTGCTGACAATCCCGCAAGCCTCCCGAAAGGTTTATGATTTTACTTTTAGGAGGACGACCCCATGAATAGGGAGAACAAGAAAAAATCACATGAAAATGGTTACTATAAAACACACCCGTGCAATGACAGCTTTGTCTGCAAGGTTTGCGGAAGAGCAGTTGTGCCGAGCGGCGCGGGGAGCGACCACAGAAATCACTGTCCATACTGCCTGTCAAGCCAACATCTGGATATTGAACCGGGTGATCGAGCGGCGGACTGCGGCGGCGTAATGGAGCCTATTACCGTATGGGTAAGAAAAAACGGAGAATGGGCTATTATACATCGCTGTAAGGTGTGCGGAACGTTAAGCTCCAACCGCATCGCGGCAGACGATAATCCAATGAAGCTGATGTCGTTGGCAATGAAGCCCGTTTCGTCCCCACCGTTTCCGTTGGAACGAATCGAGGAAATGACAAGGCTAATGGGCGGCGATGGCGAGTTGAAATGGTAATTAATGCCGGTATCCCGATTGGGATACCGGCATTTAATTTTTGTGCAAAATCACCAATCACACCAATCGGCGGCGGCTGATTTTGAGCGTTACATCAATGGAATTTCCTAAGAAAATGTAGTATAATAAAAGAAAAAGAACAGGAGGCACATTATGAAAAAATCAGCGTTAATTTTCGTGTTATCGCTCACGTTATTATTTTCCGGCTGTAATAACGGAACTCCCGATTCGGACAGCTCCACGGAATCCACATCGCAGACCGACTCCGCAAGCACATCGGAAAATCCCGGCGAATCCTCGGAAATCCCCGATGAAAATTCCACAAAACTTGTAGGCCTAGCGGGCGACCGAATCTCCAAATCGGAAATCACGCAGGTTTTTAACTTGGACGGCAGCTCGGAATACTCCGATGAGAATTTTCAGTCGGTGCTGTGTGACGGGTTTGTATACCTCGCCGAGCCAACTCTTAACAACCTGAACAGCATAGACAACTCCGATATATTTGACGCGGACGCGATTTCCTTCACGGGAATGTCTGCGGACAAGCTCAAAAATTACAAGCGCGTGAAGGTCGGCGATACGATTTCGGGGCTTACCGTCACCGCCGCGCAGTCCAATTTTGCCGTGGATTCGATGGACGGATTTGACAAGAACGCGCTTTACGAGAAGTTTCCCGAAATTTATTTCAACGCGGCGAATTGCGAGTTCAGCGGTGAACTTACGATGACGGGCTACGCGTGCGTAATACCCGAGGACGAATACGGAATCGAATCCGGGACAATCCTTTTCGTGCCGAGCGGAGAGTGTCCGCTGCCCGTGATGGGTTACGCAAGCAGCGAGGAGAACGGAATTTACCACTGCGCGAACATCGGTATGCACGGCGATTTCACATGGGCTGGAGAATACGGACAAATCAACATCGGAAACATCAATTCTGCCACCGCAGACGTTTCTATGCTCCCCACGGACGGTACGTTCGTTAAAGTCACCGTCACGGTGGACTCAATCAAACTGAACGGCGGTGTGAACTTCAACAATATTGCCACCGCCAATATTGTTGAAATCAATCCCGCATAAAATAATAAGCGAAATCCCCCGAAAAAATTGGGGGATTTTTTATTACTCTTCGTCACTTTCCGGCATTTCCCAGTTATGCCATACGTTCTGGACATCATCGTTGTCCTCCATCGCCTCAAGCATCAAGCCCATCTTCTTGAGCTGCTCCTCATTGGTGAGGGTGGTGTATGTATCCGGCACCTGCTCGGCATCGGCGGAAATAACGCTGTAACCGCGCTTGGTAAGCTCGGCAGCAACATTCTGAACCTCGTTCGGGTCGGTGGTGATCTCTACCACTCCGTCCTCAAAGCTGAAATCGTCCGCACCGCTTTCGAGAATATCCTCCATCGCCTTGTCCTCGTCAATGTCGCCGTCCTCGTTGTTCAGCACGATAATTCCCTTGAGCGAGAACATAAAGCCCACGCAGCCCGCCGTTCCGAGATTTCCGCCGAACTTATCAAAATAGTGACGTATCTCGCCCGCAGTGCGGTTGCGGTTATCAGTAAGGCAATCCACGATTACCGCGACTCCGCCCGGACCGTAGCCCTCATAAACGCAGTTCTCGTAGTCATTCTTTTCCGCGCCGCCCGCAGCCTTCTTCAGCAGACGGTCGATATTATCGTTGGGGATATTGTTGGACTTCGCCTTCTGAACCAGTGTCGCCAGACGCGAGTTATTCTGCGGGTCTGCGCTGCCGGTTTCCTTAATGCACACAAGGATCTCACGGCTGATTTTCGTGAAAACCTTTGCGCGCGCGCCGTCCTTTTCTCCCTTTTTACGCTTGATCGTGCTCCACTTTGAATGTCCTGACATAATAAATCTCCTTATCTGAATTTATAAATTATTAAACTTTAGTGAACCCCTCTCCGAGGACCTCGCTCGTTCCGGTTACAACCACGAACGCTCCCGGATCAACCTCGTGAACCAAACGCTTAACCTTGCTGTAAGCGTTTCGGTGAACCGCAGTCGCGATGACTTTCCGCTCCGTGCCGCTGTACGCGCCCTCCGCCTTGAACAGCGTAACGCCGCGCCGCTGCTCCAGCAGCCGTTTCGCAATCTCGTCCGTGTTGTCCGAGAACACGAACAAAAAACGACAATCGTTTCCGCCATACACAACAAAATCCATTGCCTTGGTCTGAACGAAAATCGCGATTATGGCATACAAAACCACGTTAATATCGCGGTATGCCGCCAGTCCTCCCAACACAACGATTCCGTCAATCACTGCCTGAAGTACCCCGAGCTTCATTTCAGGGAAACGCATTCCGAGTATCTTGGTGAGAATATCCGTACCGCCGGTTGTACCCTCGCTGCGGTAGTTCATTCCCATTCCGAAGCCCATAATTCCGCCGCCGAACACCGCCGCAAGGATTCCATCGCCCGCGCCCGCCTTATACACGGGAACGAACATCTCCGCCAAATCCGTGAACACGGAAATCAGCCCCACGGCAATCAGCGTTTTTACCATTGTGGATTTGTTCAGTTTGATAAACCCCGCGATAATCAGCGGAACGTTCAGCAGCAAAATCAGCGTACCCACCTTTATTGGCGCGAACTCCGCGATAATTACCGCAATTCCCGTCACACCGCCCGGAGCAATACTGTTGGGCGAAATAAAAATATGAACTCCCAGCGAATACACCGCCGAGCCAATGATTATAACTATGATGTCACGAATCCATCTCAGAACCGTTGACTTCATTTTTCCTCCACCGCGTCCGAATCAAGCGAGAGAGACGCGCAAATCGCGTCAAACAACTCATTCAGACGTTCGTTTTGCCCCGTCAGGCTCAAATACCCGAAGAGAGCTTCCAGAGCGGTCGCGCGGCGATAATCAGACGGTTTCGCGCTCTTCGGAACGGAGATTCCGCCCGCGTTGCGTCCGCGCCGCAAAATGTCCGCCTCGCGCTCGGTAAGCAGCGGCTCAATCACCGCGACTGCCGCCGATTGATAGCTCGCGCGTACACGCTCTACTGCCAGCTTATGCAGCCGCCCCGCGTTGGTTTGATGCTCAAGCACGATATGCCGCCGCACAAATTCCTCATAAACGCAGTCGCCGTAAAACGCCAGCACATTAGGACTGTACGCGGCGGCTTGCTTTTCCGTCAGAATCTCCGATGTCATTTGCACCTCAATATATAGTATACATAGCTGTACTCTTCGCTATGTAAATTGAACATATAGATTTCCTTGTTGATCTCGCCTATTCCCGCAGTTTCCTCGTCCGAGCCTTCGTATTTGCGGATAAGCTCGGTAATGGGGCGATAAAGCCCCTCTGTCCAGTCGGTTTTCGGCGAAATGTAAAAGTCGAGAATGTCAAAACCGCACTCTTTAGCCTCGCGAACCACGCGGTCAAGCGGCTCGGGACGTCCAAACCGCCGCTCTGCATAGCACTTTGTATCGGGTGACGGGTCGATAAGCCAGCACAGCGTGCGGTACACCGCGACAGCGCCTTTTTTCAGACTGCCGTGGAACTGCTCCAAACGCCGCGTTACACCGTCAGGCTCCGCGCCGCCATTATACCACACGAAATCCCAGCCGCCTTCCATAACGGGAATCTCGTAAATCCCCGCCGAGAGCGCGTTCAAGCCTGCTCTCTCAGCGGCTTCAACACGAAAATCCTCGTGGAATGCCGCCGTTACCGCCGCGCCCGTGGATTCGACGATTAACCGCGGGGTGAACAAATCATCACCGCAGAATAACGCTTTCCCCGCGGAAATCCGTCCGCACATTTGCATAACCCGCCGCGCGGTATCCTCGCTGCCCGCCGTAGAACGTTCCATCTGCCGCGACAAAAGGTTCATTAATTCGCTCATTGTATGCACCTCCGAAATTTATCTTGCTCGGAGCTTACCTTACATAATTGAACTCAAAATCAAAAATCGAAACGGGGTCGTCCTCTTGGATTCCCTGACGCTCCAGCTCGTCAATAATGCCGCTTGAACGCAGCACGCGCTGGAAGTACTGAAGGCTCTCATAATCGTCCATATTCACCGTGGAAAGAATCGGCGCAAGCCACTCCGCGTCCACGATGTACACGCCGTCCGTCTTTTGAACCGTGAAAGAGCGTTTCTGCTCGTCGATCCGCGCAAGCTCCTCCAACGTCAGCGGAACAGCCTCGTACCGCTTGACCGGCGGCAGCGTGTCGAGCTTTGCCGTAACCGCGTCCATCAGCGCGTCCGCGCCCTCGGTGGTCGCTGCGGAGATACGGAAAAACTGCAGCCCCCTATCGGTGATGTACTGTTCAAACGCGGAAATCTGCTCCTCGGTGGCGAGGTCGCACTTGTTCGCCGCAACAATCTGCGGACGTTCGGCAAGCTCCTCGGAGAAATTCGCAAGCTCGGTGTTGATTTTCTCGAAATCCTCTGTCGGCTCTCTGCCCTCGATTCCCGAGACGTCTACAACGTGAACAATCAATCTGCACCGCTCCACGTGCCGCAAAAACGCGTGACCAAGACCTACTCCCTCGGACGCGCCCTCGATCAGACCCGGAATATCCGCCATAACGAACGACTTTTCGCCGCGCTTGACCACTCCAAGCACGGGAGTTAGCGTGGTAAAGTGGTAGTTTGCGATTTTCGGCTTTGCCGCGCTCACAACGCTTATCAGCGTGGATTTCCCGACATTCGGGAATCCGACCAGACCAACGTCCGCGAGGAGTTTCAGCTCCAGCGTAACATCGAACTTCTCACCGGGGAATCCGGGCTTCGCGAATCGCGGAATCTGACGTGTGGGGGTCGCGAAATGAACGTTCCCCTTGCCGCCCTTGCCGCCGCGCGCAACTATTACAGGCTCATCATCGGAGATGTCCGCGAGAATGCGCCCTGTGTGCGTGTCCTTGATTATTGTGCCGCGCGGAACGCGAATAACGGTCGGCTCCATAGACTTGCCCGAGCACCGCTTTGCGCCGCCCGGCTCACCATCGGGAGCGATGTACTTGCGCTTGTAGCGAAAATCAATCAATGTGGAAAGACTGTCGTCCGCGACAAACACGATGTCTGAGCCTTTTCCGCCGTCGCCGCCGTCCGGTCCGCCTGCGTTGACGTACTTTTCACGGTGGAACGAAACCGCTCCGTTACCGCCGTTGCCCGCTTTTATGGAAATTTCTACCTTATCAACAAAAATGGGGATCGCCGCCTTTCGTGACTATAATTCCCTGTATTACTTAAAAAATACACAAATAAGCCGGATTGGCTATCCGGCTTAAAGCTGTAAAATCCGCGAATCAGTCGGCAGCGTAAACGCTGACTTGCTTCCTGTCACGACCAACGCGCTCAAACTTAACCTTGCCGTCAACGAGCGCAAAAAGCGTGTCATCGGAACCGCGACCTACGTTGTTTCCGGGGTGAATGTGAGTTCCGCGCTGTCTTACGAGAATGTTGCCCGCAAGAACGAACTGACCGTCTGCGCGCTTTGTGCCAAGTCTTTTGGACTCGGAATCACGACCGTTCTTGGTCGAACCCATTCCCTTTTTATGAGCGAAATATTGCAAACTAATCTTAATCATTGGTTTTACCTCCTAAATAATCATCAGCTTAACTTTTTTGTAATCCGTTGAAATCATTTCGAGATGTTCGTAAAAAGCCGTAATCAGCTTTTGTGCCGCGCTGTCGCCTTTAACAAGACGAAGCGTTATGCGGTTTTCTTCAACCTCAACCTCGGCGTCCGCGCCGAAATTCTCGGTTATTGCGTTGCAAACAAGCATCGTGCAGGAACTCACCGCCGCGCAGACAATGTCGTTCCCCTCTTCGCCATAACCCGCGTGACCGCTTATCTCAAAACCCGAAAATGACCTGACATTTTCAGACTCTCCCAAACGGAAAACACATTTAAGCATTACGCGTTGATAGCCTCAATGCGAACCTGGCTGTACGGCTGTCTGTGACCGAGCTTTCTCTTAACGTGCTTCTTGGGCTTGTAAGTGAAAACGGTGATCTTCTTAGCCTTGCCGTTCTTCAGCAGAGTAGCCTTTACGGTCGCGCCGTTCACATACGGAGCGCCAACGGTAACATTACCGCCGTCCTTGCCCACCATAATTACCTTATCGAAGGTGATTTCGCCCTCGGCATCGAGCTTCTCAACAAAGATAACATCGCCCTCTTTGACCTGATACTGCTTTCCGCCTGTTTCAATTACTGCGTACATAATTTTTACCTCTTTTGTTCAGTCTCGCTGTCGTAAGGCAACATAATGTTTTTAACCTTACACATGCGGCTCTATTATTATATCACACTCAAAAAGGTTTGTCAAGAGGTTTTTGGATTTTTTTGAAAAAATTGCGGAACGATTCCCGCCCCGCAATTTTATGATTATTCGACATTCAGCAACTGTGTCATTTCCTCAACCATTTCGTTGATTTTACCAACCTGCGCCGCGACTTGTGCGGTATCGTTAGCATTGTTCTCTGCCATTGAGTTGATTGAATTAAACTGATCGTTTGCGTTTTGGAAGTTCTCGGCAATTTCCTGGTTAATGGTAATTGTCTGCGCGATAACCTCCGACTGCTTTGAATATGTATCGCCCATAATGCCGATTGCGCTTACGGATTCGTTTAACAGCGCGGTCATATCACGCATACTCTGAATCATATCCGCGAAGTACTCGTTTTGCGTGCCGAGCTTTTCCGAGCTTTCCTGAATCTGACCGGTGATCGTCTTGACATTGCCCTGAATCCGCGCTACAACGCCCTCTACAACCTTCAGCGATTCCTGCGTTCTGTTCGCCAGATTTCCAACCTCTTGAGCGACTACCGAAAATCCACGTCCCGCTTCTCCGGCTCTTGCCGCTTCGATAGACGCGTTAAGCGCCAACAGATTGGTAGACGAGGAAATATCGCTGATGAGCTTCAATGTACCGCCAATCTCGCAAATCGCCTCGGAGAGCTTTTCAGCGTCCGCGGTGGTAGCGCTCATAGCCGCGGAAACTTCGCCGTTAATGGCATTCAGGTCGTTGACCAGCTTTTCGTTTTCAATGGACTTGTCAAGCAGTTGCTTGGAGGTGGATTCAACCTTCTCCACGTTTCCGGTAACCTCGCCCTCCCACTTGCTGAGCTCGCTGAGGTTTGTCATACTTCTATCGGTCTGAGAGGCAAGCACGGAGCTGTTCTTTACCAATAGCTGACTCGTGGCAGCAAGCTCTTCGGCGGAGGCATTTTCGCTGTCGGCGGTTGCCGAAAGCGAGCTTCCGACCTTATTCAAACGGTCGGAAATTTTCTGAACCGACTCAAGCACGCCGCTCATCTCAGCCTCGCGGCTCTCTACCTTGGCGAACAGCTTATTGGTTATGTAAACGACAAACAAGCACGCAGCCAGCAAAACCACATAAACGATGCCGATAAAAATCCACGCGATCAAGGTGGAGTGGAGCTTATAGAACCCGGCGGGAGCGATCAACATTCCAATCACACTCGCCACAAGTGTAACAATTGCGTTTACGATAAGTACATTTCGGTCATAATATGCAATCAGCAAAACCATCAGTACGAAATACGCGTGGGTAATACACACATAGCCTCCGCTTTCTCCGGAAGCGTCCAAAATGGTAACAATCGTACCGACAATCGGCAAAATACACGCGTTTATATACTTCAACGCGCCTCCCAGCACCTTGTGAAGCAGTGCCGCAACAATTGCCAGCACTACGGTAAACAGCATAATCAAATCCGATTTCTGACCGTTCAGAAAAAGCATCACGAACAGACATCCCACAGCCGGCACGGCAACATGGAAAATAAGCATAATAATATTTACCAGCCTATCATCCTTTTTAGTTGTTTGCATTTGCGCTTGCATATTCCAATTCCTCCCAATGCACAAAAAGAGCCTATTGCTTTATGAATGTAACAATAGGCTCCTTTTCGTAGTTTTAATTTGTTGTCTATATTATACCATATTTATCTATACTTGTCAAGTATTTTTGGAGAAATGTTCAATTTTGCACAAATAACCGTGATTTTGTTCAATTATTTAAGTCTGATTTTGTGTATTTCGTTGAAATTGTAAAATGTGATTAAAAAATCTTGACAAGATGGAAAAAATGTTGTATAATATACTCAAACAAAGGACGCGGATTACCTCCGAATCGTTTGTTTGTTTAGTTGTCTCCTTTCTTTTGTTCTACACATTATCATAATTTGATTTGGAGTCCCGCGCGGGACTCTTCTTTTTTTGTATAAAAATTGAAAAAGGTATGGAAAAATTTATTTATTTGTGTTATAATATTAATGTATGACTTGTGAAAGTTGACAATTATTCGGGTTATAACGCGCAGCAACAAATCGGGCTGCAATCCAAGCACGTTATATACCACATCAGCTTACCGGTTTCTTGTGCAAATTCGGCAAGCCGCCGTGGACGAAGTCTCGCAAGCGAGCCATCTGCGACAACGAAGTGGAGCTTTCGCGGCGAGGCTAGTGCAAACGCAAAGCGTTTGCACTGTGCCGAATTTGCTATTAAAATCATGCAAATTCAAAATGTGAGCGGCGCGTTGGGTCGCTCAGCAAGCGGTCTTGAAATTACGCGCAGCGGAATTTCAAGAGCGCGGTTTTGAATTCACCATTTAGATAAGGAGATATTATGGCTAAAAAGGGCGGAATAAAAATTCCCGGAGTGTCATTCAGTTGGAAACGCGCTTTGGGAATCACAGCGGCGAAACAAAAGATCGCGCGCAAAACGGGGATTCCCACCACCAAGACGGGATTAGAGCGCAAGGTCGGCAAGGCGGTTCTTGACTTGCTGAATCCAAATTCCAAAAAGCGTAAGTAGGGAGATACAAAAAATGTCAGATTTTAACAGGCAACAAATCGGAAACGCGGTTTACCTCACCAAAATCACGGACAAGCACTTCAAAACCAATCAGATAACAGTCCACTTTTATACCGATTTCAATGATGATTCCGGTCTCACCCGCGCGGATTACGCACTGGCGGCATATATTCTGTCGGATAGCTGTCGGAAATATCCGACTTATTCGGCAATGTCCCAACAGTTAATGGGGCTGTACAGAGCCTCGCTGTCCTCCGGCACGAATTTCAGTCCGACAGGGGCGCGGCACACCTATCTTCGGGCGGATTTTCTGGACAATCGCTTCGCGCTGAACGGCGAAAACATTGAATCGGAAATGTGCAAAATGCTGAGCGAATGTATCCTGCGCCCCAATGCCTCGGGCAGCGCATTTGACGGCGCGGCAACTGAGCTTATGCGCGGAGAGCTTATCGACACCATCACAAGCGTAATCAACGATAAGTCGGACTACGCGAGAGAAAACGCGGCGAAAACTGCTTTTCGCGGAGAACCGCAAGAGCTTTCCGCGAACGGCACGCGCGAACAAGCTGAAAACGCAAACTCCGAAACCGCTTATGCTGCGTATAGGAAGCTGCTTGACACCGCGCATGTGGAGATTGTCTGCGCGGGCTGCAGCGATTTTTCCGCCGCCGAGGAGGAGATGTTTCAAACGTTTTTCGAAATCAACCGCCGCACAATAATCGAAATTCCAAAAACAGTCCGCTCGCCGCTTAAAGAGAAGCCCGAGTATGTTTCGGACACACTTCCGATGATGAATCAAGCGATTCTGCGAATGTATTTCAAGGCTCCCGACCTAACGGACAGATTCGCGAACAAAATGATGACGCTGATTCTCGGCGGACTTCCCACCTCGCGGTTCTTTACGAATATCCGCGAGAAAAAGTCGCTGTGTTATTACTGCTCGGCTGTATCAACATTTGAAAGAAAATATATGACTGCTTACGCGGGCGTAGAGCCACAGAATCTCAAGAAAACCGAAAAGGCGATCCTGAAAGAGATTTCCGACATCGCCGAGAACGGCGTTACCAACGAGGAGCTTGAAACTGTGAATCGGTTTATTCAAAATTCGCTCCGCTCGGTTTACGATACTCCCGAATCGCTTGCTTCGTGGTATGCGACACAGCTCCACAATGACAGAATCCTCACACCCGAGCAATACTCCGAGGAGCTTAGCCGCGTTACAAGCGGGCGGATTCAGTCAGCGGCGCGGCTTTACAAGCTCGACACCGTATATTCCTTATCGGGAGGCGATAAATGATGGAAAAGATTTACAGTGATGTAATCAAAGAAACCTGTTTGAAATATGTTCACAAAAGCGGCGTAACGGTGTATATGCTGCCGATGAAGGGCGTTTCCACAGCCGTGGCGCAATTCACAGCGAAATTCGGTTCTCAGGATAATGAATTTTCGGCGGACGGCGGCGATATGGTGAAAATTCCCGATGGTACGGCGCATTACCTCGAACACAAGCTGTTTGAAAGCGAGGAAAAGGACGCGTTCGCGCTGTTCGCCGAAACGGGAGCTTCCTGCAACGCGGGCACGAGCTTCGACTACACGCAGTATTACTTCGCCTGCTCGGATAACTTTTCCAAGAATCTGGAGATTCTGCTGAATTTCGTTCAAGACCCGTATTTCACCCCAAAAAACGTGGAAAAGGAACGCGGAATCATCGGTCAGGAAATCACAATGTATCGTGATAATCCATCATGGCGCGTGTTTACGAATCTCCTTGAGGGAATGTATCATGTAAACCCCGTTCGTCTGGACATCGCGGGTACGGTGGAAAGTATATCGCAGATCACCGCCGACACGCTGTATGACTGTTATAACGCGTTCTATAACCCCGCGAATATGTTTCTGTGCGTGGCGGGGAACTTCGACCCGGACGAGGTTGTGCGAATCTGCGATGAACGCCTAAAAGACCGCACTCCGCTGAATATAAAGACAGTCGATTTCACCGAGCCGATTGCGGTAAACAATCCGCGCGTAACGCTGAAAATGCCCGTGGCAAAACCGATTTTCGAGCTTGGATTCAAGCGCGCGGCAGCTTCGGGACAAGCGCAGACGGACGAGTTTATTTATTATAATATTCTTATGGATATTATGTTCGGGGAGATGTCGGATTTCCTCACGGATATGCGAATCAAGGGATTGCTCAACACGGAATTTTCCGCGAGCGTTTTCAGCGGGAGAAATCATAATTTCCCGTTCGCGCGCGGCGAAAGCGATGATCCGGACGCAGTGCTGGAGGAAATGCAGAAACACATCCGCGCGTTTAAAGCAGTTCCCCCCTCCAAGCAGGAGTTCGACTGCGTAAAACGCGCGAATTACGGCTCGTTGGTGCGCGATTACAGCTCCGCAGATTCAATAGCGTCTACGTTGTCGGACGCGGCTCTGGACGGTACTTCGCCGTTTGCGGTCATCGATACGGCTGCTTCAGCGGAGTATGGCAGAATGTTGGAGTTCCTCAGGGATTTGGACGAGAGCAACGTGTGTATATCCATAGTGGGCGATGTGGATTAAAACAATTTATTGAGGTGCAAACATAGTGCGCTATAACCCACGAAAACCATATGGAGTGAAATTTAGGAACGCAAAATCATAATCAACTTAATGGCGGCTAATGCAAATTCAAAACGCGCGTGACGTGATACACCGCGCAGCGGTGTATCACGTCACGCAGGCGAGTGCAGATGAAATTCGCTTTGCGGAATTCATCTGCACGGTTTTGAATTTGCTATTCAGATAAGGAGAATTAATGACAAACTTGGTTTTAGCTTCACAAGAAGCCTTTACGAAAATGACAGTGGAATTTCCGAACCTATTCGGCGGTACACAGATTGAATACTATCGCGGGTTCAACGTGTTCGGAGTTCCGATTTATTGGTATGGAATCATCATCGCGGTGGGCGTTGTGCTTGCGTATTTCTACGCAATGCACCGCGCAACAAAGGACTTTGGGCTGGTCAAGGACCGCGTGTTTGACGTGGTGTTCGTGTGCCTTATCGGCGGATTTCTTTTCGCGCGGATTTATTACTGTGTGTTCAGAAATTTCGAACCGGATTTTTTCCCGAAATACAACTTCATTACCATCTTTACGGGTATTCGCGACGGCGGAATCGCGATTTACGGCGGAATCATCGGCGCATTTATTGTCGGACTTGTGATGTGCAGACTGCGCAAAGTGAACTTCTTTGCAATGGCGGACTTGGCATCTCTGGGATTCCTGATTGGTCAAACGCTCGGACGTTGGGGAAACTTTGTCAATCAGGAAGCATATGGCGCGGTCTGTGACCCCAACTGGATTTTCGGTATGACAGGAACTACCATCGTACAGGAAACTCCGTTAAATTCGCTGGTTCACCCGTGTTTTCTTTATGAGAGTGTGTGGTGTCTGCTGGGATTCATTTTCCTGCACATTTACAGCAAAAAGCTCCGCAGCTATGACGGCGAAATTGCGCTTTTATATATAACGTGGTACGGCTTTGGGAGAATGTTCATCGAGGGTCTGCGCACGGACAGCCTTTACGCGGGAAGTATCAAAATTTCGCAGCTTGTCGCGTTTATCAGCTTTATCGCGGGTCTCGGGCTGTTTATCACATTCAAAATCCTCACTAAGCGCAGCGGAAAACCGCTCTACGTAAACTCCGCAAACTCGGCGGAGCTTATCGAGAGCGACAGAATCGCCGAGGAATCCAAAAAGGCAAAGAAGGCAAAAAAATCCTCTGATGAAACGGCTTTGGTTACAGAAACATCAGAGGTTCATGAAGACAGCGAAGATATTGACGGGGATTCAGAAAATCCCGAAAATACCGAAAACAGCGACAATGAAACGGAGGAACAACAATGAGCGCAAAAATCATTGACGGAAAAGCAATTTCGGCGGCGGTTAAGGAACAGGTCCGCGCGGAAATCGAACGCGACAAGCTGAATGTGGGATTGGCAGTGGTGATCGTTGGCGATGACCCCGCCTCGCGCGTTTATGTCAACAACAAGAAAAAAGCGTGTGAGTTATGCGGAATCAAGAGCTTTGAGTACGCACTCCCGGCGGACTGCTCCGAGGAGCAGCTCCTGGAGCTTGTGGACACTCTTAACAACGATTCCTCCGTGAACGGTATCCTGGTTCAGCTCCCGCTCCCCTCTCACTTGGACGAAAAGCGCGTGATTGAGCGCATTTCGCCGATCAAAGACGTGGACGCGTTCCACGAAAGCAATGTTGGCAAGATCATGATTGGTAATTACAGCTTTCTGCCCTGCACTCCCGCCGGATGTATGGAGCTTATCCACAGCACGGGGATTGACGTTGCGGGCAAGGAGTGCGTAGTTATCGGACGCTCGAACATCGTTGGCAAGCCTATGGCTATGCTGCTGCTGCACGAAAACGGAACTGTTACCGTTTGCCACAGCAAGACGAAAAATCTCGCCGAGGTGTGCAGCCGCGCGGATATTCTCGTGGCGGCGGTAGGACGCCCGAATTTCGTCACCGCCGATATGGTGAAGGAGGGCGCGGTGGTTATCGATGTCGGCATTAATCGCCTTGAAACCGGGAGTCTCTGCGGAGACGTAAAGTTTGACGAGGTAAGCGAAAAGGCGGGTTGGATCACTCCCGTGCCGGGCGGCGTAGGTCCGATGACTATCGCTATGCTTATGCGCAACACCGTAACCGCTTGCCGCATACAATCCAAATGAAAAACAAAAAGACGTTTTTAAGCTCCGCGCTGATTCTCTCGGCGGCATTGGTTCTTTTGTGCGCGTTTATGCCCGACTGGAACCCCGGCTCTATCGCCGCCGTGGTATTGGTCGCGATTCTCTGCGCGTTCCAGTGGGCATTGTTTATCTGGACAAGGAAGCAATAATCACAGTCCGAAGCTCACGGACAAAGCATCGTTTACCTGCTGCATCGAGCCGCTGTCCAACTCGCCCATACGCTCCTTAAGGCGGCGCTTATCCAATGTACGAACCTGCTCCAGCAGCACCACGGAATCCTTTGCAAGACCGCACGAGGACGCGGAAACTGAAATATGTGTCGGAAGCTGCGACTTCTCCTTTTTACTGGTGATCGCCGCGGCTATGACGGTCGGCGAATGTTTGTTCCCTACATCGTTCTGGACAATCAGCACGGGACGTATTCCGCCCTGTTCACTGCCCACCACCGGACTTAAATCGGCGTAATAAATTTCTCCGCGTTTTACTAACACTTCAAACACCCTTTCTATGTGAAATTTACGGACGTTGTCCGCTGTGCCATTATTATTGACGGGGAATTTTTTGATTATTCAAATTTCTGACATAAAATAAGGGAGATTTTCAATGGACTGGAATCAACTTTTATGTGAGTGCCGCGAACGCTCTCACAGCTCAAAAAACACCGCCGATGTGCGCACGGAATTTCACAAGGACTACCACCGAATCATCGGCAGCGCGTCGTTTCGGCGGCTTCAGGACAAGGCGCAGGTCTATCCGCTGCAGCGCGGCGATTTCGTCCGCACGCGACTTACGCACTCGCTTGAGGTAAGCTCTTTCGCTCGGTCGCTGGGGGATATGATTTTCCGCCGCCTGATTTGGGAAAACAAACCAGGAGTGAATGATTCCGTTCGCGAGAACTGCTGTGATATTCTCGAATGCGCGGGACTGATTCACGATATTGGCAATCCCCCGTTCGGGCATTATGGCGAATTTGCGATACGCGAGTGGTTCAAAAGTAATTTCGCGCGGCTGGAATTTCACGGAAAGCCCGTTTCCGAGCTGCTCTCCGAGCAGATGATGGCGGATTTTCTGAACTTCGAGGGCAACGCGCAGGCACTGCGTGTGGTTTCGCGGCTGCACTGCCTGACCGATATGGATCACGGAATGAACCTCACTTTTGCTCTGCTGAATACCATCGTCAAGTATCCCGCAAATTCAACGGAAATCGACAAAACAAGCGGTGATGTCAAGACCAAAAAGATGGGGTTCTTCGCGTCCGAGCAGACTCTTTACGAGGAGATTTCGCGCTCCACGGGCGCGGTGAACTGCCGCTATCCGCTGACCTTTATTCTTGAAGCGGCGGACGACATCGCCTATCTCACCGCCGACACCGAGGACGCGATGGTAAAGGGTTACATCGATTACTCCACGCTGATTGAGGAGTTTACAAACGGGGATTCCGATGATATTCACGCTGCATTGGATTCGCTGAAATCCGCGTTGGAAAGAACCAAAACGCTCGGTATGCCCGACCCCGAAAAAAAAGCGGTTCAACAGTGGATAATCGGAATCCAAAATACGCTTATCAATGCCGCCGCCGATGAATTTTGCGGAAACTATAACGCGATTATGCGCGGTGAGATGACGCGGGATTTGCTGAGCGGAAGCCCCGTAAGCCGTTTGTGGAAATTGCTCGGCGACATTTCCTACCGATACGCGTTCCGCAGCCGCGACATCGTGAAATCCGAGCTGGCGGAGCATACGATAATGTTCTCGCTGTTGGATAAAATCGTCCCCGCCGTTCTTTCGGATAATGAAACCGGCTATGGTCGCGACCTAGTTGAGGTACTCTCCGAGAATTACCTCGCAATCTGCAAAAAAAGCTGCGAGGGCAGACCCGAGGGGGAGCAATGCTATCGCCGAATCCTGCTTGCGACCGACTGCATAAGCGGAATGACAGACGGCTACGCAACGAGTTTTTTCCGTATGCTGAACGGTTTGGAGGACTTCTGATGTACAAGGTTTTT
The DNA here is from genome assembly GCA_014799385.1 of Oscillospiraceae bacterium. Classification (GTDB taxonomy): domain Bacteria; phylum Bacillota; class Clostridia; order Oscillospirales; family Ruminococcaceae; genus CAG-115. Next base: position 140,658 of record JAAVIC010000017.1, on the reverse strand, counting down.
TTAGCCGAGGACGATAACGGAATCGCGAACGCAATCGCGAAAAATCTTGCGGAATGGGATTTTGAGGTGCGCCGCGCGGAGAACTACCGCGACATAATCACCGAATTTACGGACTTCGCACCGCATATCGTGCTGTTGGATATTGCGCTGCCATTCTACAACGGGTTCTATTGGTGCGCGGAAATACGCAAGATCAGCCGCTGCCCTGTTGTGTTTATTTCATCGGCGGCGGATAATTTGAATATCGTCACCGCGATGAATATGGGCGGTGATGATTTCATAGCCAAGCCGTTCGATTTGAATGTCCTCATTGCCAAGCTCCAGGCGATTCTGCGGCGGAGCTACGACTTCGCGCAGAATATCGGAATCATTGAGCATAAGGGCGCGGTTCTCAACACCGCAGACGCAACCTTGACATTCAACGGTGACAAAATCGACCTCACCAAAAACGAGTACCGCATTATGGAAACGCTTATGGAAAACAAAGGAAAAGTCGTAAGCCGCGAGCTGCTGATGAACCGCCTTTGGGAAACCGACAGCTATGTTGACGAAAACACGCTCTCCGTGAACGTTGCGCGGCTTCGGAAAAAGCTGGACGCGGCGGGGCTGAGCGATTTCATCACCACAAAAGTCGGGCGCGGATACATCGTATAAACGGGGGAGAGAAATGGATAAGAAAGACAAATTTCGCGGCTGTTTGATTTGCGGAGCGGTCGGTGACGCGTTGGGATACGCGGTAGAATTTATGTCGGAGGAAACGATTTTCGCGAAATACGGCGCGGACGGAATCTCCGAGTACGAGTTAGACGGCGGATTGGCGCGTATCTCGGACGATACGCAAATGACGATGTTCACGTCGACCGCGCTGTTGGACGGAATCACGCGCGGCAAGCTGCGCGGTATTATGGTCAGTTTCGAAAGCTATATTGCCTATGAATACAGGGGTTGGTATCTGACGCAAACGCGGAAATTTCCCGTAGATATTTCGGAAAATTACGCGCAATACAGTTGGATTATGAACATTCCAGAAATTTTCGCGCGGCGCGCCCCCGGAAACACCTGTCTTTCCGCTCTCGAATCGGGTACTCCAGTGGCAGACAGCAAGGGCTGCGGCGGAGTTATGCGCGTTGCGCCAATCGGGCTGTTCTTCGCGAACGGAAATTATCCGCAAATGAAACAATCCGAAATCGACCTTCTCGGAGCGCACACCGCCTCTATCACCCACGGTCACCCGCTCGGATATATCCCCGCCGCCGCGTTGGTTCACATAATCAGTCTTCTTGCGAAGAGCGACAACATATCCGTATTGGACGCGCTCGCGGATTCAGTTGTCCGTATGCGAAAGTTGTTCGGAGATTCCGAACACATTGAAACGTTCCACCGGCTAATGGAAAAAGCCGGCTCTTTAGCGTTAAGCTCCATAAGCAATTTGGACGCCATTCATCAGCTTGGCGAGGGTTGGGTAGCGGAGGAAACCCTCGCGATTGCCGCTTTCTGCGCGATTCGTCATGAGAACGATTTCGAGAGCGCAATACGAGCTGCAGTTAACCACAACGGCGACAGCGATTCCACGGGCGCGGTCTGCGGAAACATTCTCGGAGCGCGGCTCGGTTACGGCAAGATTTCGCGTAAATTCACGGAAAACCTTGAATTTCACGATGTGCTGCTTGAATTGGCGGACGACTTGCTCTCTGACTATCAAGATGACCCCGTGTGGGATAAAAAATACGTTCTCAGAACATATCATCAATAAAAAATCTCCCCGGAGCGTTTGCTTCGGGGAGGTTTGTTTACTTATCTTCATTTTCGGGAGTATACATCGGTTCAAGACGCGGCTTACGCGGCTTAACTCCCTCGGGCGCGGGATAGCGCGGCTGCATTGGTGCAGCTCCGGGAGCTTGCGTCTGCGGAGCGGGTCTGCGCGGAGCATTCGGCTGCGGCGACTCACTGCCCATAGGGGCTGCGTGGGGCTTGGGTCGAGGAGCTTGCGGCTGTGCCTGTTGTGGTGCAACCTGTTGCGGAGCAGCCTGAACGGGATTTGCCTGTTGCGGTGCTGCCTGAGCGGGATTCGCTTGCTGTGGAGCAGCCTGAACAGGATTCGCTTGCTGTGGGGCAGCCTGAGCGGGATTTGCCTGTTGCGGAGCTGTCTGAGCGGGATTCGCTTGTCGAGGAGCTGCCTGAACGGGAGCCTCTTGCTGTGGAGCGGGTTTGCCGGTGTTGTCCTCAAACCACTTTGCCGCCATCATCGGACTCAGCACGAAATCCAAAACCTCTGTCGAACCCTCATAAATCGTTTCGCCCACACCAACACTCACCGATGTCGGTTCACAGATGTTGTACGTCACCTGTCTGCGGAACTTCAACCGACAATACAGGAACTCGGGCGGAATCCGATCGATCTGCGTGATCTCTTCCAACCAAAGGAACGGTGACATTCCGCCGATACTAATATCGTCAATCAGCCAGCCCGAGGCTACGTCCGCATCGTTATGGCACAAATACAGTGCAAAATTAAACTTGCGCTCCTTGTCGCCGTTCATCAGACCGATGGAGAACTCCTTAACCACAAAGCTGTTCAGCACACGGCTTTCATACCCGCAGCACGGGCATACGCTGCCATATCCGAAGAGCTTGGCATTGATGTCGCGCGAGAAGAAGTTGCGGTAATGCTTGGGATATCCGGTGCGATACGGTTCAATTCGCCGAACCTCGCCGCGAATGTAATCGAACTCCTTGCGGCTGATTTCGGGAACGGGCTTGTAATAATACGGAAGTTGGTCGATAAGCATAATGTTCGGCTCTTCCGTACCGGAATACAATCCGCGCAATGCTCCCTTATCAGTGCCCGTGAGGATATACTCCACATATCCCGCGTATTGCGGCTTAGAAAGATTATCGCGCAGAACCACATATTTCACGGTTTTTGCCTTGTCCTCATCATCAATCGGCACGGACATATCAACGATTTTCATCAGCTTGTTGGCGGAATCCAACAGCGCTATGCCGTTCATATCCATATCGCACACATAGATTTTGGACAACGCTTCCTCCGCATCAATGGGCGAATGAATCTCGGGCAGAACGCTCATCATATCCGCCGAGTCAAAGCTGAACCGCCCCGGCACGCACGGGAAATCGAACTCGCGGTTGTTGAACATTCCGCTTTCGATAAGCGAATACACATCTCCCACAATGTCCAACAGCTCGGCATTGGTGATATTGGGCGGAATCATAAACTGCTTGCCGAACACCGAGAAACGGTAACGCTTGTTGATGTCCAGAGCCAGCGTTACATCTCCGCCTTGCGAACGAATTTCTTTAAGAGCTTCGACGGTGTCCTTGCCGTTGGTGAACGAATCCACCATAAGCCTTATCACCTGATTGAAAATCTGGTGATTTTCAAAGCGCATTTCGTGCGCCGAAAGGGTGTCATAAACCTTCTTGAGGTTTCCGATATTGATTTTGGCGATCTCGAACTGCACGGATGTTGTGCCGGAAGTCACCACCAACTGGAAGTACTTCATTGAGATGCGGTAATCCTCGCCGAACATCTCATCAACCAGTTTGAATACGTCCGCCAACGCATTCTCATCGGCAACCGAGCCGTTCACGATACATTCATTCAGCTTCAAACTGATTATGCTTTTGAATGTTGCTCCAAGCTCATAGTCTTTGACGCGCGCATTGCCGTTGGACTCTATAAAGTACTGCTTGCCGTTACGATAGAACGAATACAAAAATTCGCGTCCGCCCTCATCTGTTCCGGGGACATTCCAGCTATACCGCGCGCAGAGAACGTGATTATCGTCCTTGCCGTACCATTCGTTCATCTGTTCAATGTCGGCAAACAACGATTTTGCCGCAGAACCGTCCTCGTGCTCTTCCTTGGAAAGGCTCGACTTTTCGGAAAAGAATCCGTTATCCCGCATCTCCTGGAATGTCACAGTCTCGCCGCCGTCCGGGAACATTACCGAAACGCTGTTGCCGAATTTCTCACGCAGACCCTTAACAATGCTGCTGTTGTTTACATAGTTATAAAAGAACTCAAAAACATACTGATTCGGACGCAGCGTATATCTGTCGGGCGCGTCCGGAAGCGGTGTCATTTCCAACACGAACAGCCGCTTATATTCCTCCGCGACTGTAAGAATACCCTTTTCGATTTTGGAGGAGCATTCCTCCAACGAATCATATTTGATTCCCGAACGGTTATTGGTGATGTACGTATTCGGTACGGAAACGAAAAACGCAGAAAGCTGCTCGTTCACGAAATCCTGATTGTTAGAGCGTACAAATCCCGTCAGCTCAAAGGTTGAGAAGTAGTTGTACTTGCTCATCAGCACCTTTGCCGCCTCGCGTTTTGCTCCAGAAATCGCGTACGGAATCAAATACGTAAATCCATCATGCTCCGCATGGAGGAAATCTGCCACGCTCTTACCGCTCTCGAAGAAACGCACCTTGGGAATATCGTTCTCATCGCGCTGATACCGCTGAATCTTGTAAACAACCTCGGCTTTTCCGAAATTGATTACGGCAAGGTTGATAGTGCGATTTAAGCACTCTTCCTCATCGGTGGATTTGAGCCACTTCTTGCGGATAAACGCAAAGCACAGATCCACCATATTGATGTACAAACCCTTTTTTGATGTAAGAGATACCAGATTCTCGTGGAGTGCTGCCTGCTCGTTTTCAGGCAGAGCGAACACGATCTCGGTATGCGGGAAATGCTGCCCCTTAAGCTCCAACTCACGAACCTTGAGCGTTCCCTCATCGTTTACCACACGCAGCGAATAATCGTTTGAGCGCATCTTAAACCAGTCAACGTTCGCGAAAACGCTCTTCGCGCCAAGACCAAACCGACCCTCGCGGCGTTTATCTCCTTCATTTCTGCCGACCGACAGATAATAGAACACCTGAGCCAGTGAAAATCCCGTTTCGTTGTAGGTGAGCTTCACCTGACCCTCATCGAGAAACTCCACCATAACCTTGATGTCGGGGGTGTCGTAATCGCACCCGAAAACGTTTTGGAACAGTTCGCGGATTATCGACTCGTGCGGATAATCGCGCGCTATTCCCGTCATATTTATAGCGCCTCTGCCGGCGTACATATTGTTGAAATAATCCTTAAACGGAATACTGTCAATCTCGCCCGAATCCAGCTTCTGCTGAATCTCGTTGAGGACATTTTTCATTTCGTCCTTGTCGCCTGCAGTATTATGCTCAAAAAAATCACCCAACAGTTTTTCAACTGTTTCATAGCTTCCGCTCATAATTTGAGCCTCCCTTTTGGTTGTTAGAGAATAGTTGCCGATTGCCGGCTGCCGACAGTTATATTGTCCCGGCAGCTATCAGTGCACAAAAACGTCAACTGTCATCACATTCCATCATTATAAATCTTGATATATTCCTTAAACGAACGGTTGGAATCCTGTTCGCGAGCGCGGTATTTCCAGATTCCGAACAGTACGGGATACTGAATACAGTCGCCAAGCTCGGAAATCTCTTTCTTGATTTTCAAATGGAAATCCTCGCCCTTGTGATACTCGTCAATCAGCTTTTTCGCCTCGTAAAGACCCCTCACAGCCTCCGCCGCGAACGGCAGATTTGAGTATGCGTCATCGGAGAAGCTCGCCGCCATAATTGCGCGGTCGGAAGCCTTAACAAGCCGCCCGCCTTCAATTACGCACAGACCCGATACTTGGTTCACCGCATCGGCAATATCGCCCTCGGAGGAGTTTTCGTTGATTCCGAACAGCGTATACAATCTTCCGAGCATTGTATCCGCAAATTCCGCAAGCTGTTTCGCGTTGGTTATGGATTCGCTTTCGGACACGGTGTATTCGCACTTCACCTTCTTGATAAGGTCAAGGCAATTATCCACCTGCTTTGCATAATTTCTGACGTATTTCAGATCTGCGACAAGCTCGTTAACACAAGCGTCCTTCTCGGGAATATCCAACAGAATATTCCGCGCGGGCAAATCTCCGCAGAATCCGTCCGCAAGGCGCAGATACAGCACCTTATCCAACACGCAGCTATCCATAGCCTTGTTCACATCTCGGAATATAATAAACTTCCTCCGTGACTCGTTTGTGTGTCCATGACGCGTCATACGGCGCTCAAGCAACACCGGCGACAGCGGCAATTCGTAATTCACAACACAAGTTATGCTGTCGAGGTCATCGCCAACCGTTCCGATATTGTCCATACCGATGATTATCCGCGAATCGGCGGTCTTATCCTCGGGCATAAGGCTGTCGGTGATGCTGTCGCTTGGCGGGAAAACGCCGCCCTTTGTGACGCTCACATTGCTCTTGTACACACAAGCAAGCGTCCTTTGCAGGTAATCAACGGTGTTTTTCTCGCAGCAATAAATCATCATTCTCGCGGTGGGATCAGCCAAAACCTGTTCGCACAACAAAAGCAGACTGTCCAGCTTACGGTCGAACAGCCGCAGATCCTCTACGTCCGAGCGTGTGAAAAAAGGTTTATTATACAGCTTTCGTTCATTGTCGAAATGTTCGCAGTCGAATTGCTCAAACACGTTTCCGCCGAATTTATATGTCGGAAGACCCGAGCGCAAATCCATACGCCGCCGAAGATTGTTCATCACGTCCTCGGCAAATCCGTAATTCACAAACTCAACCTGACGTCTGAAATTATCCGAATACACATCAGAGTCGAAGTACCGCATTACAACATTGTTTTCGGACAGCTTCGACGCGGAGCGGTCAAACTCAAGACCTTCAAGCGCAGCTGCCTGTTCGCCGCTGTCGAGAACACTTTTCACAAGCGAAATCAGCTTTTGCTTGTCCTCGGGAGAGCGCGCGGGAAACTGTGTGTTGATCATCAAACGCTCGGCGCTCCAGATAATGTTCTTCTCATATTTCGCATAATCGGGAACATCGGGATTCAGCTCCTCATCAATAATGAGAAGATTCCACAAAAATCGCTTGGGAATTTTATGCTTCAGCGCGTTTTCCGAGAACAGCGCCTCCGAGGAGATAAGATACAGACTCGCCCCGAACTCGCTGAAGAAAATAACGGAATTCGGCGCGTTGGTAACGATTTTGAAATCCGCGCCAAGACACGTCACCAACATTCTGTACCAACTGTACAGTTCATCGGTTTGAGTAACGATAAGTACATTCGGATTATCCTTTTCAGCCAACACGTCATAAATGCCCAACGCGGACTTGGTGTATTTTTCCGAACCAAACTCACCGCAGTTTATCGCGAACCCGAATTTTCGCAACTTTTCAGCGGCGGCGAGATTCGCGGAGGAAAGGTTAAGCCCAACAAGTGGCATCCACTTAAAAGAACTACTCAAGATAGCACCCCCGAATAATTTTTTACTTTATATAATAATTATACACCAATTAAGCGATTATTACAAGTCCGACAAAGTAAATAAACACATAGAAATTTATCGGTGGAATTTTGTGAAATTTGCACAAAAATGCGTATAATTCGTTGAATATCCACCGAAATATACGTAATTTTCATTTTAATTTCACAAATTTAACATATTATAGGAGGAACACATATAAATTCCACGTTTTTAACAATTTTTTAGAGAGTTTTTTGGTGATTTTGCACAATGGGATATAATTTCCATTGATTTTTGGATTTGCATATGATATAATAAATGTAAACGTAAATTATACTTTGCTGATTCCGCCAATTAACGGAATCTATTATGGAAACGGTGATTTTTATGCTTAAAGCAATCTTATCCAAAAAGGACCTCACGCTCTTTCGGGAGTACTACTCCTGTGTGATTGATTTGTTGGACAGCTCCGAGGTGGCGCGGCTTCGTGAGTTTGCGCACCATATCGGCACAACGCGTTTTCAGCACTCGCTGAACGTCAGCTACTACAACTTTCTGCTGTGCCGTAAGCTCCGCCTTGATGCGCGCTCCGCGGCGCGCGCGGGACTGCTGCACGACTTGTTCTTCTACGACCGCAAATCCCACGAGAACGTGCTCCGCTCGCACGCCGAGGAGCACGCTTCCGTTGCGCTGTATAACGCATCTCTCGCGTTCCCGATTTCGGAACTTGAGGGCGATATGATCATCAACCATATGTGGCCGATGACTCCGCACCTTCCGCGTCACCGCGAAACGTTCATCATCACTTTAGTGGACAAATTCTGCGCCTGTGCCGAGGTTATTGAATATGCCACGCGTTCCACCGGGAAAAAGTGCAAGGTTGCCGCAATGGCAGCAGCGACAATACTTATGGGATTTATCTCCCACAAATAAACATTTTGAACCAAAACTCCCCACCGAAAAGGCAATGCCTTTTTGTTTCGTTTCATAGAAAATTGCGCAGCCGAACATTTTCGCTCGACTGCGCAATACTTCTATATCGAACGTCCCTTAAAGGCGGGGAGATTTGCTTTTATACTTGCACATCCGCATCATAATCCACGTTGTCGAATCCGAATCCGAACAGCGCGTAGAAATCGCTCCAATAGCCGTCAAGGTCGGTGCCGTCCTTGAAGTTGTCCTGATTGAGATTATCCCAAATGCGCTTGACCTCGTCCTGGATCTCGGGGAGCATTTCCCAGTCGTCCATACGAATCTGCCCATCGGAATCTAATCCCAACTCGTTATCTGACAGCTTTTTCCACAAACGTTGCATTTGCTCGATACAGCCCTCGTGGTTTCCATGCTGTTTCATCACCTTATAGAGAATCGAAATATACAGCGGAACAACAGGAATCGCCGCGCTGGACTGCGTAACAAGTGCCTTATTAACGGAAACATACGCGCGAACACCCTTTTCATTGAGCTTTTTAGAGGTCTTAAGCAAGTGCTCCTTAGCACGTCCTATGCTGCCGTCAAAATACATCGGGTGGGTGATTTCGGGACCAATGTAGTTGTACGCAAGCGTGACAGCGTTGTCCTCAATTGCATCAGCCGCCTTGAGAGCGTCTATCCACGCTTCCCAGTCCTCGCCGCCCATTACCTTAACTGTAGCCTCGATTTCCTCATCGGTTGCCGGCTCGATTGTAACCTCGGTAATGGTGTTGTTCTTGAGGTCTATGGACTTGTTGGTGTAGGGTGCGCCTGTGGTTTTAAGAACGCTCTTGTATGTCACATCGCCGACCGTTCTGCGCGGAGCGGCAAGCGAGTACACGACCATATCCACCTTGCCGAGGTCGCGCTTAATGATGTCGATTACCTCTTTTTTCACCTCATCGGAGTATGCGTCACCGTTGACGGTCTTTGCGTACAGACCCTCCTCGGCGGCGAACTTCTCAAAAGCCTTGGTATTGTACCAGCCGGAGGTGCCGGTCTTGATTCCCGACACGGGCGCGGGCTTATCGAACATTACGCCGACAGTTGCCGCTCCGCACGCGAACGCAGCCGAAATCCGCGACGCAAGTCCGTATCCCATCGAGCTACCTATAACCAGAACTTTTTTCGCGCCGTTCAGCTTTCCCGCTTTCTTTACGTATTCAATCTGATTTTTCACCGCGACCTCGCAACCCACCGGGTGAGCCGTGGTGCAGATAAATCCGCGTACTTTTGGTGTAACTACCATATTGTTCTCCTTTATGTCAATTAATGAAATCCATACAACGAAACCTGTTCAAATCCGTCCAACAGCGAATCGGACAGCGTAAATGCCGTGTCTACACCGCGTGCCACGCACTCAATCGGGTTATCTGCCATAAAGCACGGTGCGCCAACCACGTCCGTAATCAGCTCCGCAAGCCCTCCGAGCATTGCTCCGCCGCCCGTCAGCAAAATCCCGTTGCTGAGAATATCTCCGACCAACTCCGGCGGAGTTGTTTCCAGAACCGTTTTCACCTGCTCCACGATCTCCATGGCATTGTCATGCAGAGCCTCATACATATCGATATCCGAAATCTCCAGGCTTTCGGGAAGTCCTTTCAGCAAATGCCGACCGCGAATTATCATCTTCTTTTGCCCCGTGGGGTTGAAAACGTTCGCAATCTCCATTTTTGCTTTTTCGGCGGTTTTTTCACCGATAAGGATTTTGTATTTCTGTGTAATCAGCCGCACGATCGCCGCGTCAAGCTTGTTGCCCGCCATTTTCACAGAACGCGACTGAACGATTCCGTTGAAAGACACAATAGCCACATCGGACGTTCCGCCGCCGATGTCCACGACCATTGTTCCGTTTGGCTTGGAAATGTCCACGCCCGCGCCGATAAGCGCCGCAATCGGCTCCTCAATGAGGAACACCTTGCGTGCGCCCGCCGACAAAGCCGCCTCGACAACGGCGCGGCGCTCCACGTCCGTCACGGAACTTGGCACGCACAGCACTATGCGCGGCTTGACCATAAACCCGCCGTTTACGATATTGATGAACTCGCGAATCATCGCCTGGGTCATATCGTTATCCGAGATAACTCCGTCCTTCAGCGGGCGGACCGCCACAATGTATTCGGGAGTCCGCCCTATCATCTTGTATGCCTCAGCGCCGACCGCGACAACCGCCTTTTTGCGCTTGTCATAAGCCACAACGCTCGGCTCATTCAACACGATTCCTCGACCCGCAACAGTAATGATTATGTTTGCCGTCCCCAAATCAATTCCAATATCCAGTGCCATAGTTGTTCTCCTGTTTTTGTCTATTATTTCCCTTTTATGTCATTTTATAACAATTTCACTCTTTCTCATCGTGAAAGCAGCGTTTCTTGTTTCCTATAAGTTCGCGCGTCATCTCCGCGAGGACAATTTTCCGCATAGGTTCTACCCTCTCGGAAAGTTCGTTGCGCTCTGCAAGACTGCAATACTGCGCTGCGCGGCTTACTCGCGCAAACCGCACGGGAACACGCTCGGCAACCCGCATAGAGAATACCTCCACGCACTTGTCACACGAACACGCGTTGAACCTGTCGAGAATCAGCGGCGCTTCATAATTTATCGCAAGCTCGGTGATGTTCACAACAACGGTATCTGCCGAATCCTCAAATTCCCCTGCCGCAAATCCCGAAAGCGGCTCTTTGCCGCGAAGTGATTTCGGTACGCGGCTTTTTCCCGCCATCAGCACAAGATTAGTGTCCTTGCCCCGCTTGTCGCGCTCCACAAGCCGCATTACCTGCGGAGTTTTATTTCCGGATTTCTGAACTGCGGCTTTCGGGGACTTGTCCGGTTTCGCCGGCTTTTTTATCGCCTTATGCGGCTTGTTCGCCGCTTTATCTGCGGATTTTTCAGCCCTCTTGCTCATTTGGAACCCTTTGTACCCTTATCGGCGGAAATCAACTCCTTGGCAAATGCACGAAATTCCTTCGCTGCTTTGCTGTTCGGCGAGTAGGTGATAATGCTTTCACCGTGCGCGGGAGCCTCGGCAATGGAAACCCCGGCGCTGATTTTACTGCTGAAAATCGAAGTATCGAGCTGCTCCGCGATTACCCCCGCAAGATCCTCGACCTCTTTTGTAAGCGTAAAACGCGGATTGTACTTGTTCAGCAGTATTCCGCGAACGCACAATCCTTTGTTGTAGTACCGCTTGACTGCGAAAATCGTCTGCCGAAGCTGGGCGATTCCCTGGAGCGACAGAATTTCGCACAGCATCGGAATCACCAGCTCGTCCGATGCGGTATAGGCATTGATCGTCAGAACGGACAGCGCGGGCGGCGTATCAAGAATAATGTAGTCGTAGTTCTTTTTTATCCCGGTAAGCTGCTCACGCAGAACGTATTCGCGTCCGACGCCCGTCATTTCAAGCTCCAGACCCGACAGCAGAATGTTCGATGGAACAACATCGCACACCTCTCCATGGACGATTGCCTCTTCGATTTCGCAATTGCCTTTCATTACGTCATAAATCGTAAAATTATCCTCAACCTCAACCCCCAGGCTGAAGCTGAGATTTCCTTGCGGGTCAAGGTCAACGGCAAGAACGCGGTTTCCCATCTCAATCAAAGCTCCGCACAGTGCCGAACAGGTGGTGGTTTTGCCGACTCCGCCCTTTTGATTGGTTATCGCAATTACCTTTGCCAATACAATTCCTCCAATACAACACAGGGGCGTACAGTGGGTACGCCCCTAAAAGCCTGTTCAATATTCCCGCGTATTCCGAAATACTAAACAAGCTCTAGCGTTTAATTATCAATACCCCTCGGGGTCGATATACTCGCCCGAAGCGCTGTCCTCGGGAACATAGATGTGATAATTGGTCTTGCCGTTCTTCTTTACGAAATACATCGCGGTATCGGAGAAAGACAACAATTCGTTGACATCTTCGGTATGATCCGGGCAGAACGCGATACCAATAGAGGCTCTGACGTTGATAAGCTGGCTGTCGGAGGTTGTATAACCCACATACAGCTCATCAATCAGATCCATAGCGATCTGATCGATTTTCGCGATGTCGTCTTGATCGGTGAAGCAGAGAACAAACTCATCTCCGCCGAATCTTCCTGCGAATCCTCCACGATCCTCAACCTTAACCTTGATGGTATCCGCCACATAGCGGATAACCTCATCACCCACGGTATGTCCGTAACGGTCATTAATGAACTTAAAGTCGTCCACATCGATAAACGTCACCGCGATCTTCTTTGGTCCACGGCGGTCAAGTTCAGCGGAAAGCTTTCTGATGAAAGTCGGACGGTTATAAAGCTGCGACAGGAAGTCATAGCTTGCGCGCTCGGAGAGCTGCAGCTCCATCTTCTTTTCGTTGTCAATATCAGTCATGACGCCGATTACGCGCAGAGCCTCGCCCACACGGTCGGTAACAACAGTCATCGAAACCGAAACCCAAACGGGTGTACCGCTCTTGGAAGTAAGCTGGTATTCGGAGGTGATGTTGGTTTGCTTTTTCAGCATCGTGTTAACATCACGTTTGTATTTTTCCGCGTCCTCCTTGCTCATCAAAGCGTCAATGAAACGTCCGTTTGACAGTGTGGAAGTTGTAGTATTGATATCGAACTTCGCAAGCGTGTTATCCGAAACATACATACTCTCCTTGTGGTAATCCCATTCAAACAGCATATTATTTGACAGGTCGGAAATGGTGCGATAACGCTGACTGTTCAGTTCAACCTCATCAAGGAAGTCATTGAACGTTTTCTGAATACTGCCCAGCTCGCTTTTTTCGTTCTTAACGGTAAACCGCATTGCCGAGATACCCTCGGAAACATTGGTACTGTTCATCGTGCGAACCATATCGTGCATATTTCCAATAAACTTACCGATTACAACAGACGCGATAATAAAGGCAATCACAACAACAACTGCGCAAGCTATCCACAGAATGATATTGGTCTTAACCGCGAATCCGCCAATAGCGCCGGATTCCACAAAACCGACCCATCTCCACGAAACGTTATTGGGAATAAATCCGTACACTGCGGTGTACTTTCCGAACTTTTCCGACCTAACGTTGGTAATTACCAGGTCTTCGCTGATATTATTAGTGCTGTCGAAAATTGACTGCGTGTTGCTTCCGGTGAACGCGCTGTCCACCTGAGCACTCTTCATAGCTGTGCCGTTTCCGTCGAAATTGACAGCATTTCCCTCTTCATCGATGATCATCATATGCGCGTTTCCATCGAGGTATTTTCCCGAAAGCGCCTTACCGATTCCGGCTTCGGCATTGGTAACGTCTGCAACCACAATTACATATCCGAGCATTCCGCCGGTTCTGTCATCGGGATTTGCATAAATCGGTGAGGAAACGAAAACCGCGTCCTTACCGTAACTCTCCCAGCTTACAAGCCCCGAAACACTGGGTAATGTGCCGTCCTCGGTAAAATGCTCGAAGCTGCTTTTCTGCTTACCGCTTACGGACTGCAAAACCGTTCCGGTGCTGCTAACGATAAGAATATCAAGGATATCCGAGCTGCCGCCCGCGATTGCCTTGATCTCCGCGTCGCCGGCTGCTCCCCCGTTTATTGTCTTGATGATATTTGCATTCATCGACAGCGCCGAAGCATCCGCCATATAGCCCGAGAACACCATATCCAATGCCGTTGCTCTGGACAGCGACACCTTCTCAAGTTCCTCGTGCTGAATATCCGAGCCGTATTTCGCAATCGTAAATGTGCCGACCGCACCCAAAATAATCGCCGGAACGATTGCAAAAACCACCAACGCGGCTATTAACGCAATTTTGAGAGTTGATTTTTTCATCATCTTTCCCCCTAGCTGAAATTTTCAATAAAAACGCGCAAAAACATAACGCGTTAAAGTTGCCCACGCATAGCGGCCTCTTTCTGCCGCTGTTCGGTCTGAACCTTATAAATAAATTTGCTGATGTAGTCCTCTTGAGCTGCCGTCAACCCTTGGAACTCACAGCCATAACCGTTTATTTTGCCCTCGGGATTCCTTTGAACACGCAACACCCGCACTGCGGCATTCAACGGATAATCCACAAACAAATCAAGTTCAACGCACACAAGGTCGTCTTCAAGAAATTCCTGCGAATCATCATCAGTCTTAATAAAAATACCGCCGACATTGATATCGTTGATTGAAATCTTCACGGGTTCGTCAAAACGCACTGTTTTTTCGCTGCGAACATAGAACAGCACTCTGCCCTTTTCGTCAACTTTGATCTTAAAAAAGCGGCGCCGCTCTTCAAGCACCTTGGTTTCGTTGTTCTGCAGAATCTTGATGTTCATCTGCCTATCCATCGAAACCGCAACCACACCCGTATATTTTATTCTGTCATTGGATTTGGTGGTCGACACAATTGAAACAATCTGATTGCGGTCAAGCTCGGGTAAATCCTTGCCCTTTATAATAAGTATGCTGTCCTCGTCCGAATTTAGATTTCTCGGGAAAACAAAATTCTTTTCCGATGACACGATATTCTTTCCGGTTTCATCAAGAACCTCAACTTTTATCACTTTACTTCCGAAAAACAAGTACGCCCCACCTCCGGGAAATTTGCTTTTTTTATGCAGAAAAATCGCAACTTTACAAAAAATCAGAATAATCCACTTACTATTATACTATATTCATTTGAATAAATCAAGTGCCTTTAGTAATTTTCTAAGATTTTTACAGTTTTTTTTATTTTTTTTGGGCAACATCACAACTCCGCAGGTAAAATTTGTATATTTTTGCCATCATCGTAGGCAGATTCCTCAGCGCAGATTTCCATACAATACATATCGCCTTTATATATGAAAATATAATCCGATAAAACGCGGGTACGCTCGGCATCACTTTCGGATTCTCTTATGTTCACCTCTGAAATATAGCCTTGAATACCCGTGGATTCGCTGTTCGGAATCGGCTCTAAAGACCCGTATACATCATATCTGCCTTGTTTATAGAGTTCTGTGACAACGTTGTTCAGATCACACGCGAATTCATGTACTTCCATTGACTCGGGCGGTTCTCCGACCCGCAACATCAGTGCAATTCCGCCGCCCTGACGCTCCGCGTACAACAGAAACCGCGAATCCCATGGTCTTACATCGGCTTCAAATTTTGAATAATCCGCGTAGTTTCCGGAAAATTCCCAAATCATCGTAGCGTTTCGATTCATGGATTCCTCGGTATCGAACACCACCCAACCCTTTGGAAGCGTGACTTTAAGCCCCGCGTCCGCGAGAACTGCCGCGCCGTCCTTGATTTTAACGCGGCGTTCATTGTTATTGCACGCGGAAAGAGCGAGGGAAAGACACGCAATAACCAGCGCGCAGATTATCTTCCTCATACTCCTCACCCTCCAAACAGTTTTGCAATGTCCTCGGGCAATGAACTTTCCACCATAATTTGTTCACCCGAAATCGGCGCGGAGAATGTCACTTTTCCGCAGTGAAGCGCCTGCCGCGTGATTTCCGAGCAGTCGCCGCCGTACATATCATCGCCGCACAACGGAAATCCGATGTAAGCAAAATGCGCGCGAATCTGGTGAGTTCTCCCCGTCACCAGCGTGATTTCGAGGAGCGTCTTGCCGTTTGCGTGCCGAATCGGTTTGTAGAGCGTTATTGCGGGCTTTCCGTCCTCGCGCACGCAGCGTTTGATTATGCTGTCCGATTCCCGCGTAATTGGAGCATTTATTTCGCCGCTCTGTAATATTTCTCCATCTATCACCGCATAGTATACCTTGTCGACCTTCCCCGCAAGCCTCGCCGCCGCGAGGGTGTTCTTCGCGCACACACACAGCCCGGAGGTGTCACGGTCAAGGCGGCTCACCGGGCGAAACGTCACCCCCGTATACATCGCCGCGAACAGATTTCCCAACGTGTCGTAATAATGTCCGCCCGATGGGTGAACCGGCAGCCCCGGCGGCTTATCGAACACCACAACGTCCTCGTCCTCGTAAGCAACCGCCGCATACAAATCGGGATTCGGCTCAAGCGTATCACCGTCAGGGAGTGTCACATCTATGCGCTCCCCAGTAAACACCGCGTCAATGCTCCGCAGGATAGAGCCGCCGCGAGTCAGCCCGCCCGTGGACTTCAGCTTTGTCACCAAACGCGCCGAAAATCCGCGCCGTTTAAGAAATTTCAACGCGGATATTCCGTTATCGCATTCGGGCACATCAAAATGAACGATCCTCACTTGCTGCCTTTTGTAAGTGACAACTTCGGGAGGTTATTATCTTCGGAAAACGTGATCACGTTATACATAAACATAACCTGCTGATATTCGTCCAACTTCACAAGCCGTGATATATCGGTATTGATATACCGCATATCGATCATAGTGATCTTGCTGTAATGATTGGAAAGGAACGGCACGAGCGAATGCGCGTAGCTGTCCTTAATAATGAGCAGCGACTTGTCATTATCAACGTCTGTTTCAATCGTCACAATAGGAACGTTGCTTCCCGTAAAACTGGAGTATTTATCCTTTTGATCCAGAAATTCGCGGACATACAGACTGTCATATTTCTGAACATCTGCTCCGTTAATGCAAGTCATAGTCAAGGTCGGTTCGCCGTTCGCAAGGTGGTAGTAATCCATCGTGTCGGGCGTAATACTGTCGTCAAGCGTCTTGGAGTAGAGCGTTCCATGGAAATCTGTACCGGCGGTTTCAACATTAAACATATTCCGCGAGTAGGCATTGTATCCCAGCGTTTTTGCCGCCGACTGATATGCGTAATACGCGCCAAGACTTGTCCAGTGGTGGTCGGTTCTGTAAAAGATATATTCCCCTCCGTGCCCGGTAATGAAGCTCTGGCAGTCTATCGAGGTTACACCCTCAAGTTTTTTGTAGGCATCCTCAATGAATGCTTTTTCACTTGAAATCCCCATATACGAAGGGATTTTTGTACCGTAAACCTCCTGAGAAGTCGGAGCGAGCATAAAGCTAACCTGTTTATCCGGGAATTTTTCCGCGAACGCGTTTATCGCGGCGATCGATTTGTCCACAGATTCTCGGTCGCCCCCGCGGAACAATTGAATCATTCGGTCGCTCTCGGTGTAAACACCGTTGATTTCGCGCTGCCCGGAAAGACGCTGCAAAGTGTTGCAGGATTTCACCCACATTTCACGCCCCACCAAATGGTCGCAGAAGAACGTTTCAAAATCGTCCTTGAACGCTTTGCCCTCGCGGTTTGTAATATATTTCCATTTTATGGCATCCCACACATCTTTGGGGTTTTCCGCCTTATCAAGCTTTTTTTGGTCAACTAAAGTAGGCATTTTGGCGAGAGTACGGTTCTCGTTCTCGCTCTTTTCCGCTTTCGGAAGAGCTATCGTCACGGCGGGAATCACAACCATAATCACCGCAAACAGCCCAATCATCAGCTTATCGGGAGTAAATTTGAACTTCATATCGATTCCCCCTTATCAAAAGTTAAAATACAAGAACGGGTGGTAGCTCGAAGTGGTGATAAACGCCACAGAAGCGAGCATTACCGCCGTCTGCGCCACAGGATAGCCGTACATTATCCATTTTGGCGCGTTCTCCTTGATTTTGCCGCAGATAATCTTGAACGCGTCGGTAGAGGCAAAAATGCAAATCGCGAACATAATCCCGTAGGTAACAAAACTCTTCATTGCAAATGCGTCCGCGAACACACCGTTCGCGCCGAACATCGCGCCGATATATCCGAACACCGTTTTGAAAACCTCGCCGAACGACACCGTACCCAAGGGAACCGCATCGAACATTACCCAGCCCAATACCACCAAAACGAAGGTATACAGCCAGCTCACCGCCCCCGGCGCTTTCTCCAGCCATTTTCCGAGGAACAACTTTTCAAGAACGATCAGAATCCCGAAATACGCGCCCCACAGCATAAAATTCCAAGACGCGCCGTGCCATACGCCGGTAATCGTCCACACAATCAACAGGTTGATAACCGTCCGCGGCAAGCCCTTGCGTGAGCCGCCGAGCGGGAAATACACATAACTCTTAAACCACTCGCCGAGCGTCATATGCCACCGCCGCCAGAACTCCGAAATGCTGTGCGACATATACGGATAATCGAAGTTTTCGGGGAAGTTGAATCCCATCATCTTACCCAATCCGATTGCCATATCCGAATAGCCCGAGAAATCGAAATAAATCTGGAACGTAAACGCGAGAATCCCGAGCCATGCGGTCGCCGCCGATAGCTGTGAATACTCCATCGCCTTGATTTCCGTCCAAAGCATACCGATGTTATCGGCAATAAGCACTTTCTTACCCAGTCCCGTAATGAAACGCGAAATTCCGCCCGCAATCATCGACTCGGTAATGGAACGCTCGTTGATTTCGTTCTGAACGTCCTCATAGCGGACGATCGGTCCCGCAACGATTTGCGGAAACAGCGTTACAAACGCCATAAAACTTGCCGCATTTTTCTGAACTTTGATTTTGCGGCGGTAAAGGTCGATCGTATAGCTCATCGACTGGAACGTGAAAAAGCTGATTCCGATTGGCATCGGAAGAGTTTTAATGCTGCCGAGCGTCTTGCTGAAGACGTTGTTGTACAGCGTAACAAACGGATTTACGATTTCCAGCCCGAACCAGCCGTTTATCGAACCCACCAAGAAATCGGAGTACTTGAAAATACCAAGCAATCCCAGATTCATTATTATAGAGATCAGCAGACAGGCAAACCTAACCTTCGGTTTATCGTCAAACTTGTGCATAACGCGACCCGCCGTATAGTCGATCGCGGTGCTTAAAATCATAGCGAATACGTAAATCGGCTCGCCCCACGCATAAAACAACAGTCCGCTGACCAGAATCACCACATTTTTCAGCTTTTTGGGTACAGCGTAATAAAGTATTAAAGTTACCGTCAGAAATGCAAACAGAAATGTCAGGCTCGAAAATACCATATCCAAACTCCTTTTTGCTGTGAATTTGCGGAGAACCGAAAAACGGGTTCCCCACGTAAAATTATACCATTTCACCGCTTAAAAAGCAACTACAAAACAGTTACAAATTGATTACAATTTGGTTACAAGCTCCGTGAACTCCTCTTTTGAGTACATCACATTCAACACCTCAAGCAGCATATTCGCGCTGAGATGACGCGGCAGCCCCAGTGCGCGCTGAAGTTCCTCGCGGCGCGCTGCGGAATTTTCGCCGCCTATCAGCCCAAAGTCCAGCAAATCCGCCTTGGTAACGGGATTTTTGCACTCGGGCGCAGACTCCGCGAGAACTCCCGCCTTTTGGAACGCAGCAATCAGCAGCTCGTCCGAAATCCCCTCAACGCCCAGAGTACCCGCCTTTGATGGATTCCGCTTTCGGCGCTCCTTGCCCACAATATCGGGAATATACACGTTGATAACCTCGCCGTCCGCCGCCAGACTGCGGATTTTGTTCCGAATCTGAAATCCCGCTCCGTCGCTGTCCGTCAGGATTATTATGCCGGTTTTTTTCGCCAGGGAGCGAATCAGCTCGGCGGTTTCGCGGTCTTTATAAATCGAAAACCCATGAACCGGGATTATCACCGCGTCCACGATGTTCGATAGTCGGATTTTGTCGTACTTGCCCTCAACGATCACGGCTTGTTTAAGTTTAATCATTTATCGCTCCAATGCCGCGATTTCCACCACCGCGCGCTCGATTATCAGCCGCTTGTCCTCACCCGAGGAATTAAGCAGCTTGTTCTGTTGGTACAAAATCGCGATACACCGTGCCAGATACCGCTCGGAGAGCCTTTGAGCGTCCGAAAACGCGTACTTCATCACAAACGAGCGATTGGGCGGATAATTGAATGCCGCAGCGGTTGCCTGAACGGATTTGCGGCACATCTGCCCCAGCTTCGCCCGATACAGATCAACAAAATACGAGGAAAGCGCCGCCATAATGGAAATCGGCTCGACCTGCTGCAAAAACAGGTTTCCGAGGATTTCAAGAGCCGCCGCCGTGCGCCCCGCAAAAAGCTCCTTTGCGAGTGAGTAAATATCACTGTCTATCCGCTTCGGGACGAGCTTAGCAATGTCCTCACGCGTGATTTCGCCGCTCTGCCGATACGCGCACAGCTTGACTATCTCATTCTGTATCATAGTCAAACTGTTCGAGCACTCATTCGCGAGAAGCGCGGCATTGTCCGCGGAAAGCTCACACCCCAGCCCTTGCGCCTTGCGAATCGCCATCGCCATTACCTTGGACTGCGGCAGCAGCTCGAAATCCACCAGTACACCCGCGTTCTCGCAAGCCTCCATCAGCTTTTTCAGCTTTGCCTTGGACTTTTTCACATCAAACACGAGATTCCGAAACGCGAACACCAACACGGAAGTTTCGGGAATGTTCTGAATCAGCTCCAAATATGCCTTGTGCTCGGTGTTATCCAGCCAATCCGCGTCCAGATCCTCGATCATCGCGCATTTGTATTCTGCGAAAAAAGGCACGCTCATCAGAAAATCCTCAAGCTCGCTTGCCTTTGGAACATCGTCCCTCACGGAGATTCTCCACCGCGCGAAATTCATCTCTCTCGCGTCCTCGGGAACTATTCCCGCGATCCGTTCGGCATACGTCTGAACCAGAAATTTCTCCTCGCCGTACAAGAAATACACGCGCTCGAACTTCTCGGAGCGCAAATCCGCGTTCAAGCGCGATTCCGTGGATTTTCCCATTTTATGCCATCTTCTCGCCGAGCTTAGCGCCGCCCAGAATATGGAAATGCAGATGCTTGACCGACTGACAGCCGTCCTCTCCGACATTTGTCACTACGCGATAACCGTTGGTAAGCCCCGACTCGGCGGCGATTTTGGGAATCGCGGCGAAAACCGCGCCCACCTCCGAATTGTTATTCTCGGTGATTTTATCCGCGCTTTCGATATGCGTCTTGGGAATCACAAGAATATGCACGGGCGCCTGAGGATTGATATCCTTGAACGCCAGAACATTTCCGTCCTCATAAACCTTTTCGCTCGGGATTTCTCCCGCGATTATCTTACAAAACAAACAATCCATTTTTTCTCCTTATCTAGATGGCAAATTGCGAACCGTGCAGATGAAAATTGCTTCGCAATTTTCATCTGCACTAGCCTGAGCGACACGGAACACCGCAAAGCGGTGTTCCGCGCCGCTCGCTTTCGCAATTTGCACTAATCACCAATAGCTTGCTGTAAATTATAAACGCGCTAAACTCGCGCCCCAAACAGCAGATTATTACAATAACCCAAATAACCGTCAACCGCCGATTGTACGCTGAACAATATCATATGCCGCGTCAATTGCCGCTTTCAGCTTTGAAACATCGGGAACTCCCGCCATAGCCTGGTCTGGCTTTCCGCCGCCCTTGCCGCCGGCAACCGCCGCAATCTCACGCACCAACGCTCCCGCGTTCGCGCCTTTCGCAACCGCGCTCTTAGAACACTTGCACAGAATATTGCCCTTGCCGTCGCTTGAACCCGCCAGCACCGCTATAAAGCACTCGTGCTTATCCGCGAGAGAGTCGCCGAGCTTGCGCAGTCCGTCAACGCCCGTGTTTGCAAGCTCCGCCGCGATGACCGTCACACCGTTTATCTCGCGCTTGCCCAAATCAGAGAGCTGCGCGTTAGCCGCCGCCTGTTCAAGAGAGCTGATCTTCTTATCCTTCTCGCGGATTTCGTTCATTACCGCGCCGCAACGCGAAACCAAATCTTTGGAGCTTTGCGTCTTAAGCGCGGCAGCCGCCTGTTCCAGCGTTTCCTGCGCGTTATTGAGCAGCTCGAGAACGCCCTTGCCCGTTACAGCCTCGATTCTTCTCACACCGCTTGCAACCGAGCTTTCGGAGATGATTTTGAACAACCCCGCCTCTGCGGAATTTTTCAAATGTGTACCGCCGCAGAACTCGGTGGAAAAATCACCCACGGAAACCACGCGAACCGTATCTCCGTACTTCTCGCCGAACAATGCCATCGCGCCGCGCTTTTTCGCTTCCTCGATAGGCAGAACCTCGGTGACTACGGGAACAGCCTTCAAAATCTCCTCGTTGACGCGCTTTTCTACCCGAGCTATCTCGTCCGCCGTCATTGCGCTGAAGTGGCTGAAGTCGAATCTGCATCTCTCCGCGTCAACATACGAGCCGCTCTGGTGAACGTGTTCACCGAGCACCTCGCGCAGTGCCGCCTGGAGAATGTGACAGCAGGTGTGGTTACGCTCGGTAGCCTTGCGAACCTCGTCATTAACGCGCGCATAAACGCTGTCGCCAACCGAGAATCCGCCAGCGGTCACCTTTCCGAAACTGATGAACTGTCCGCCGCCGAGCTTCTGCGTATCGCGAACCTCGATAGAATCCGCGCTGCCCTTGAAAATTGCGCCCCTGTCGCCGACCTGTCCGCCCATTTCCGCGTAGAATGGCGTTTTATCGAGGATTATTCCAACCTCGTCGCCCTCTCCGCACAGCTCAACCGTTTCTCCGTCCTTGACGATAGCGAGGATTTTCGATTCGGTTTTCAAATCGGAATAACCCGCAAACTCGGTCTTGAACGCGTCCAGCGCGGAATTTTTCGCGTTGTCCCAGCCGCCGCCGAGCTTTTTATTGTCGCGGGCGGTCTGCTTCTGAACCTTCATACACTCCGCAAAGCCCTCTTCATCGGCTTCCAGACCCTGTTCATGAAGAATCTCCTTGGTTAAATCCACAGGGAATCCGTAGGTATCGTGCAGCTTGAAAACGTCCTCGCCCGACAATACGGTCTTGCCGGACTTTTTAAGCTCCTCAATCATCTCACCGAGGATTTCGGTTCCCTTGTCGATAGTCTTGGCGAAGCTCTCCTCCTCGGTCTGGATTACTTTTTTGATGTAAGCGCGCTTTTCGCCAAGCTCTGGATATGCCGAGATATTCTCGTCAATAACGGTATCGCAAACCTCATAAAGGAACGGCTTGTGATAACCGAGCAGTCTTCCGTGACGCGCCGCTCTTCTGAGCAATCTGCGCAGAACATAACCGCGCCCCTCGTTGGACGGCAGGATTCCATCGCCCACCATAAACGTGGTGGAACGGATATGGTCGGTGATTACGCGTATCGAAACATCTTTCTTGTCGTCCTCGTGATACTTCACGCCGATTATATCGCAGATTTTGCCCATAATATTGCGAACCGTATCCACCTCAAACAGGTTGTCCACGTCCTGCATTACGCACGCAAGACGCTCCAGACCCATTCCCGTGTCGATATTTTTGGTCGCAAGCTGGGTATAGTTTCCTTTTCCGTCGTTGTCAAACTGAGTGAAAACGTTGTTCCATATTTCAATAATACGGTCGCAGTCGCTCGCTTGCTCGAAGCTCTCCAACGGACCGTATTTCTCGCCGCGGTCGAAATGAATCTCCGAGCACGGACCGCACGGACCGCTGCCGTGCTCCCAGAAATTGTCCGCCTTACCGAGCTTGATTATTCTGTCACGCGGAACGCCGATTTCGTTCGCCCAGATCTCGCCCGCTTCATCGTCCTGTTCGTAAATCGTTACCCACAGCCGCTCTGCCGGGATTTCGAGCACCTTTGTAAGATACTCCCACGCCCAAGAGATAGCCTCATGCTTGAAGTAATCGCCGAACGAGAAATTACCGAGCATCTCGAAATAAGTTCCGTGACGCGCGGTTTTGCCGACATTCTCAATATCGGGAGTGCGAATGCACTTCTGACAAGTGGTCATACGATGACGCGGCGGCTCTTCAATTCCCTGAAAGTACTTTTTCAGCGGCGTCATACCCGCGTTGATAAGCAGAATCGAATTGTCGTCTGCCGGCGGAACCAGCGGAAAACTGTTCATCCGCAAATGCTCCTTGCCCTCAAAAAACGAAAGATAGCTTTCTCTAAGCTCGTTTAAGCCCATCCACTTCATAAAAATCAAACTCCTTATTTTAATGGCAAATTCAAAACCACGCAGACGCTTCGCGTCTGCGTTCGCTAAGCGAGCCGCTGCACGCTGCGCGTGCAGCGCCCCGCTTGCGTTTTGAATTTGCACTAGTCACCGAAAGCTTGTTTTGGATTATTACACACAATAACTGCTCTCAAAACAGTAGATTTTGGATATAATCCAAGATAACTAACAGTTATCAACCGTAATGCATACATTTCTATTATATACATTTTTATCCTGCTTGTCAAGGGGATTTTAGGCAAAATCCGCACGTATTACAAAAAATACCCAAAATTTTTTTTACTTTTGTGGAATCAACCACTTGTATATTTCGTCAAAATATGATATAATGTAATTATTATTTATTATTGATTGGAGAGTAACTGTTATGTCAAAAAATTACGATTCGTATGAAAGCCCATTTTGCACGAGATATGCAAGCCGCGAAATGCAATTCATCTTCTCGGCGGATAAGAAGTTCACAACTTGGAGAAGGCTCTGGGTTGCCCTCGCGCGCGGCGAGATGAAACTCGGACTTCCGATTACACAAGAACAAGTGGACGAACTGGAAAAGAATGTCACCAACATTAATTACGATGTTGCGGAAGCTCGTGAAAAGGAAGTCCGCCACGATGTAATGAGCCACGTCTATGCCTATGGACAGCAATGCCCCAAAGCGGCGGGCATTATCCACCTCGGCGCGACCTCGTGCTATGTGGGCGACAACACGGACATCATCATAATGCGCGATGCGCTCTTGCTTGTTAAAAAGAAACTTGTAAACGTAATGGCAAATCTCGCGAAATTCGCCGATGAGTATAAATCAATGCCCTGCCTTGCCTATACGCATCTTCAGCCCGCCCAGCCCACCACTGTCGGCAAACGCGCGACCTTGTGGCTGAACGAGCTGTTAATGGACTACGAGGAGGTCTGCTACCGAATCGACAACCTCAAACTCCTCGGGCAGAAAGGCACTACCGGTACTCAAGCGTCTTTCGTGGAACTGTTCAACGGCGATTCCGCGAAAATCAAAGCACTCGAGAAATCCATCGCCGAGGAGATGGGATTCTCCGCGTGCGTTCCCGTAAGCGGTCAGACCTATTCCCGCAAAATCGACAGCCAGATTCTGGCAACTCTCTCGGGAATTGCCCAGACCTGCTCGAAATTCTCCAACGACCTCCGTCTGCTGCAAAACTTCGAGGAGCTTGCCGAGCCGTTTGAGAAGAACCAGATAGGCTCTTCCGCAATGCCGTACAAGCGCAATCCTATGCGCTCCGAGCGTATCACCTCGCTTGCACGTTATGTGATGATCGATTCTCTGAACCCTGCGTTTACGGCGGGAACACAGTGGTTCGAGCGAACTCTGGACGACAGCGCGAACAAGCGCGTTTCCGTGGCGGAGGGATTCCTGGCGGTTGACGCGATCCTCAATATTATGATGAACGTTACGGACGGCATCGAGGTTTACCCCGAAATGATCAAACGCCGACTGATGGCAAAGCTGCCGTTTATGGCGACCGAAAATATTATGATGCGCGCCGTTGAAAACGGCGGAAACCGTCAGGAACTCCACGAGCAGCTGCGCGTGCATTCACAGGCGGCAGCTCTTGTGATAAAGCAGGGAGGCGAGTGCGATTTGCCGCAGCGTATCGCGGGTGATTCGGCATTCAGAATCACCGAGCAGGAAATCGAGGAGCTGCTCAAGCCCGAGCTGTACGTAGGACGCGCTCCCGAGCAAACCAAGGAATTTCTGTCGGAGTTTATCGATCCGATTCTTGAGGAGAATAAGGGCGATTTGGGTGAAAAGGCGGAGCTTTCCGTGTAGTTGACAGTTTTTAGTTGCCGGCTGATAGTTATTTGGATTATAACCCAAATCTACTGTTTAGATAGCAATTTTGGCACACTATAAATCGAAACAACCTATCGGAGTACTAATTTAGCGCGTTTAATCCAAAAACAACCTACCGGGGTGCAAATTTAGCGCGTTATAAATCAAAACGACCCTCCGGGGTGCAGTGCAAATTGCGAATGCGAGCGTGGCGCAACACCGTGAAGCGGTGTTGCGGCTCGCTCAGCAAGCGCAGATGAAATTTAGCAAAGCCAAATTTCATCTGCGCGGTTCGCAATTTGCTATCAAGATAAGGATTTTTTATGAACAAATGGATTGACCCGATTCCGCTGCAGAATAAGAACAACGAGGTTATCCGCGAGTTTGGCGATTTTCTGGGCGAGATACTGATTCGGCGAGGGATATTGAATATGGAAGCCGCGCAGAGCTTTTTCGCGTGCAAAAGCCTTTCCGACCCGTTTCTGATGAGCGATATGAGCACGGCGGTGGATATAATCAACTCCGCGTTGGACGAGGGTAAAAAAATCACCGTGTTCGGAGATTACGATTGTGACGGAGTATGCTCCACGGCGATGATGTACAGCTTTTTAGAGGCTCAGGGCGCGGACGTGGAATATTATATTCCATCGCGCGATGAGGGCTTTGGAATGAGCATTCCCGCGCTGGAAAAGATCGTAAATCGCGGCACGGAGCTTATTATCACCGTGGACAACGGCATAAACGCAATTGCCGAGGCGGACTTTCTGCGTGAAAAGGGCGTTGAGCTGATAATCACCGACCACCACCAACCGGGAGCGTCCTTGCCCGTTTGCAGAGCGTGCGTTGATCCCAACCGTGCGGATGATCCCTCGCCGTTTAAGGATCTGTGCGGCGCGGGTGTGGCATTGAAGCTGATTATCGCGCTGATGGACGGCGATGAACAGTTCGCTTTGGAGCATTACGCGGATTTGGCGGCAATCGCGACAATCGGCGATGTAATGCCGCTTAAAGGCGAAAACCGCTACATTGTACAGCTCGGCTTACGCAGCATCGCGGACGAACGTCATGCGGGAATTTCCGCACTGGTTGGCGCAGCGAGACTCTCCGCGCGTAATATCACCGCTGTGAATCTTGCATTTGTTGTCTGTCCGAGAATCAATGCCGCCGGACGTATGGATACCGCCGAGCGCGCTCTGCGGCTTATGCTGTGCGAGGACGACGCGGACACCGCGCGGCGGATATCCGAGGAGTTGTGTGAGCTGAACGAAAAACGCAAATCCTCCGAAAACGCAATCCTGAAAGACATCGAAAATCAGTCCTGTGACAATCCGCTGCTGCTGAAACAGCGCGTAATCGTTGCCGCGGGAGAAGGCTGGCACCACGGAATAATCGGAATTATCGCGGCGCGGCTGGTGGAGCGTTACGGAAAACCCGCCGTTGTGATTTCGATACAGAACGGCATTGCACGCGGCTCGGTGAGGAGCGTGGAAGGATTTTCGGTTCACAAAATGCTCACCGAGTGCAGCAGAACGCTGACGAAATACGGCGGACACCCCGGCGCGGGCGGATTCTCGCTCCCGGCGGAAAGGCTCGATGAGTTCACCGAGGATATTTACCGCTACGCGCGGGAATTTTACCCCAAAATGCCGGAGCGGCATACCGCGCCCGATATGGAGCTTTCTCTGCGCGATTTGACGCTTGATAACGTGAAAAAGCTGAGCTTGCTTGAACCGTTCG
The DNA here is from genome assembly GCA_014799385.1 of Oscillospiraceae bacterium. Taxonomy (GTDB): domain Bacteria; phylum Bacillota; class Clostridia; order Oscillospirales; family Ruminococcaceae; genus CAG-115. The sequence continues at coordinate 112,918 of JAAVIC010000017.1, read as the reverse complement.
GCGAGGGAAATTCCCAGCCGCTGTTCCTGCTGAAAGGCTGCACTGTAAAAACCAAACGCGCGCTCTCGGACGGCAAATTCACACGCTTTGATGTTGAACAGGACGGCGTAACGCTCGGCGCGGTGGACTTCAGCACACCGTTCGCCAAGTTCTTCCCGAAATCCGGGGATAAAATCGACATTACAGCCACGGTGGAAATCAACGAATACAACGGACGTGAAAGCGTTCAGCTAAAGCCCCGGGAATACCGTCCGGCGGATTTCAGTCAGGACAGGTATTTTGCCGCGCTGCGTACATATGAAGAGCTTTGCCGCAATGAACCGATAGACCCGCGCCTTGGAAAGCGGATAATTCCGCAAAGCCGCGAGGAGCTTATGAAGATTTACGATATTGTTCGCGCGCATAACGGCGCGATGACTCCCGAGGAGATCGCGGTGTATGACGGCAGCGTGAATCTGTGTATGCTGTTGGTAACGCTTGACGCGTTCGCCGAAGCGGGTATGATAGAATATGCGACGGGCGGCGAGCCGAAAACCGTTCCCGTAGAGGGAAAGCACGACTTGTTTGCTGCGGGTCTGCTGGCGGATTTGAAGGCACGATTCTTTGATAACTGATATACGAGGGATAGGGAATGAATACGATTACCATTGACGACCTGATAGATAAAATCAAGGCAACCGACAAGCCGTATGACATAACCAAGATAATGCGCGCATATGAGCTTGCGGACGCGGCGCACGAGGGGCAAATGCGCTCCTCGGGGGAGAAATACATTACCCACCCGCTGTCGGTTGCGTCCATTCTGTTGGATTACTGTATGGACACCGACACGATCTGCGCCGCGCTTATGCACGATGTGGTCGAGGATACCGAAATCACGTTGGACGAAATCCGCAAGGGCTTTGGCGAGGATGTGGCGATGATGGTTGACGGAGTAACCAAAATCGGACAAGTGCCGCTGAATACCAAAGAGGAGCAGCAGGCGGAAAATATCCGCAAGATCCTTATTGCTATGAGCCGCGATATTCGTGTAATCATCATCAAGCTCGCCGACCGTCTGCACAATATGCGCACTCTTTACGCGCGTCCGCCGGAGAAGCAGCGCAAAACCTCTTTGGAAACGATGAACTTCTACGCGCCGATTGCCCACCGCCTTGGTATGAGCGATGTCAAAGAGGAAATGGAATCTATCGCCATACGCTATCTCGACCCATATGGCTGCAAAGAAATTGAACGGTTGCTCGACCTCCACCGCGAGGAACGCGACAACTTCATTGACCACATCGTTGCGCGGATTCGTCCGCGGCTTTCCGATATTCAACCCGAACCCGAAATCGAGGGACGTGTAAAGTCCATCTTCTCGATTTACAAGAAGATGTATGTCAAAAACAAGCCGTTTGACGAGATTTATGACATCTATGCCGTACGAATCATCGTACAGTCGGTAATTGAGTGCTACAATGTTTTGGGCGTTATCCACGACCTGTTCAGTCCGATGCCGTACCGTTTCAAGGACTACATCGCTACCCCCAAGCCCAACCGCTATCAGTCATTGCATACCACAGTAATCGGCAAAGAGGGGATACCGTTTGAGGTTCAGATTCGCACTGTGGAAATGCATAACACCGCCCAATACGGAATTGCCGCGCATTGGAAGTACAAAGCGGGTCTTAAGGGCAGCGTTGCGGGAGAAAAACGGTTCGACTGGATTCGTCAGCTTCTGGAACGTCAACAGGAAGCCGATGACGTGGAACAAATCACGGACGCGATAAAGAACGATCTCGCCCAGGACGAGGTGTATGTGTTCTCTCCTAAAGGTGATGTGTTTGTGCTTCCGTTGGGCGCGAACGTAATCGACTTTGCCTACGCGATTCACACCGAGGTCGGCAACAAGATGACGGGCGCGAAGGTCGGCGGACGAATGGTTCAGTTTGATTATCAGGTAAAAACAGGCGATATTGTAGAAATATTTACAAGCGGCTCTCCGAATTACGGACCAAACCGCAACTGGCTGGAAATTGCCAAGACCACCGAGGCGAAAGCGAAGATACGTTCGTGGTTCAAAAAAGAGCGTCGCGATGAGAACATCAAGTGCGGAAAAGAGGAGTTGGAGCGCGAATTTAAGCGCAACCAAATTCCGCTTGAACCGGAGCTGCTTAAAGATGTTGCCGTGCGCGCGCGGTTTGACAACGTGGACGACCTCTACGCGGCGGTCGGTTACGGCGGCATTACAATGGCCAAGATTATCCAGCGTATCAAAGAGGAGCAGATACGTCAGCAAAAGGAGCAAGCCGCCGTATTGCCAAGCGCGGAGGAAATCTCCGAGGAGACCAATAGGCGCTCTCGTCAAAAGGGAATCATCATTGAGGGCGTGGATAACTGTCTTATCAAGTTCGCGCAGTGCTGCAATCCCCTGCCCGGCGACCCGATAATCGGATTTATTACGCGCGGATTCGGCGTTTCGATTCACAAGCAGGACTGCATTAACGTAATCAACAATCTGGACGAAAAATCCGACCGTTGGATAAAGGCTTCGTGGGCGGGCGTGGAGGACACCACCTACCGCGCAACGATTGACATCATCGCCGAGCAGAAGTCCTCTACTATCGCGGACATTACAGCCGCTATCGCCGTTAATCGTATTCCCATGCACGAGATGAATATGCACCGCCTGAAAAACGGAAACACCAATCTGCTTATAACCATCGAAATCGCGGGTGTGGAACAGCTTGCAAATCTTATGCTCAGAATAAAGAAAATCCCCGGAGTTATCTCTGCGGAAAGAACAGGAAAACAATAACTATGGACAATTTGAACAAAATTATGTGTCTGCCGTTGGGTGCGCTTGCGTCCAATTGTTATATTATACCGTCTGAGGGACAGACCGCGGTGGTTATCGACCCCGCAAGCTCTGCGGAGGTAGAGGCGGTTCTGGACAGCCGCGAGCTTACCCTCGGCGGAATCGTGGTCACACACGGGCATTTCGACCACTTTGCGGGGGTTGCCGCGCTGATAAGAGAGTTTGACGTTCCCGTTTTCGCGCCCGATTTAGATTTGGAGATGTTCCAAAGCGAGAGCAAAAGTTGGGCGTGGTTTATGCAGGGTACTCCGTTTGCGCCGATAACGCCCGACTATCCGTTCTCGGACGGGCAGAAGTTTGTGGCAGGCGGAGTGCGATTTCGCGTGATGGGCGCGCCGGGTCATACCGCGGGGAGCTGTCTGCTGTTCTGCGAAGACTACGGAGTGATTTTCACCGGGGACGTGCTGTTCCAAGGCGGAATCGGCAGAACGGACGGCTTTTCGGGAAGCGAGTCGATGCAGCTCGAAAGTCTGCGTAAAATCCTCGGAATAAGCGGCGATTACAAGCTGCTTTGCGGTCACGGAGAAAGCACCACGCTCCAAGAGGAAAAAACGTACAATCCGTATTTGCGTAATTTGTGACAGCTTTGTTAAAAAATCCACAAAATATTAGGTTTTTTTGTTCAAACATACAAATTAAGTCTTTTTGTTCATATGTACTTGACAAACTACCCAAAATCTGTTATAATAAATATCGAGCGAAACGGAAATGTGGCAATCCAAACTCGCGGTGAGTAATGGTTCGGTACATAAATAATCCATATAAAGGAACGTTTGTGAACCGAGGGTTTAGTTTTATGGAGGAAAAGTCAATGGATTCTAACGAGAAGGTATTTGGTATTTTGGCGTATCTGGGCTGGCTGGTGCTTGTTCCGATTCTTGCGGGAAAGAGCGAATTTTCAAAGTTCCACGCAAATCAAGGACTGGTAATAGCAATTGCAGCAACCGCAATTGGTTTTGTTATGGGTATTCTCATTGTCGTTGTGGGAGTTCTTGTTCCGATTCTTGGAGTTCTTCTTTATGCTCTTACCGGTCTTGTAAGTCTGGCATTCTTGGTTTTAGAGATTATGGGTATTGTAAACGCAGCTCAGGGTCAGATGAAGCCCCTGCCCATCATCGGAGAAATCAAGATTCTCAAGTAATTACATACCTTGAGTTAACAGCTCCCCCATTTTTTGGGGGAGTTTTTTGCATAATCCCTCGGACGAGCGCATATCTTGTACAAAAAGCAGACTGTATTGGTGTTTCTCTCTGCCAACCCGGCTCGGGTCGCCGCAGGCGGGGAGAAACACATAATAAATGCTCACCGGAGGTAAATTATGAAGATAAACGCAAAATCCATAAAATTAACACTGTCGATGATTGGAGTTTTTGTGCTGCTGGCGATATGCGCGCGAATAACGGAACACGCTCTGCCGGTTGCCGCGCCGATAACGGAAAAGCCCGTCATTGTTCTGGACGCAGGTCACGGCGGCTTGGACAGCGGCGCGGTGGGAGTTACCGGCGCGCTGGAAAAGGACATCAACCTCTCTATCGTTCTTGCGCTGCGCGATATGCTGGAAATGTCGGGGTTTAATGTGGTGCTGACGCGCGACGAGGACATATCCATATATGACCCCGGCGTTGAGGGAATCCGCAACCAAAAGCTGAACGATATGGACAACAGACTGAAAATCATTCAAAGCTATCCCGACAGTATCTTCCTGTGCATTCACCAGAACAACTACACCAGTCCCGATTCGCACGGCGCGCAGATGTTCTACAATAACAACAATTCCACCAACCGAACTCTCGCGCAAATTATGCAGAACCGCTTCAAGACGCTTCAGCCGTACAACGACCGCGAAATCAAGCTCTCGGGCGAGGAACTGTTCCTGTTGAAGTCCAACAAGAATCCCAGTCTGATGATAGAGTGCGGATTTCTCTCCAACCCCGAAGAGGAGGCGAATCTCTCTACATGGGAGTATCAGCAGAAAGTAGCGTTCACCATCTACGGCGGCGTTCTCGAATACATAGACGCGACAACCGAAAAGCCGTCTGAGTTCACATCCGAATAGGAGCAGAGAATGTGGGGACTCTGCCCCCACACCCCCGCTCAAGGGGCATTGCCCCTTGAGAATCCCGGATACAATATGACGAGATTTTGAATATAGCCTTTTCGCTGTTGTATAATTTGATGTGGAATTTGATTCGATGTGCCACACACTCGGAAAAGTAGTTATGAAATTCAGACAAATCCCCTTCGCCGCGAGGGGATTTGTTGTTATTAATTGCTGTTCTTACAATATTGTAAGACAAATGTAAGACCCATGATATTGCAAATCGCTCCTTAATCCGCTATAATTGGATTAAGGGGTGATTTATTATGAAGAGATTACTTGCGGCCTTGATAATAATTCCGTTGATTTTGTGCGGCTGCGAAAATAAATCCGACAAGTTCACCGTAACGGTGAATATGGATTGCGACGATGTTTACGGCATACATATCGAGTATTTCCTCGGCGGTGACGCAATGGGCGGAATAGTTGTCGGATTAATGGAAGGTGCGTTCTTGCGCGGCGAAAACGCATCGTTTAAGTTTGATTCCAACAATTTTGAAAACGCAGATGAATTGCATACCAAGCCTTTCCAAATCGTGTTCGCCGCAGTTATGGAAAACGGCGAGGAGATTCCGATTTCCGCTCCCGAAAATCGGACAGATAATTCGGATTACAAACTTATTAGCGAAGGCACGGATTGTTACTGGCAATGGTCGGCGGCATTCGGAGAAAGATACGAATTTACTCTTGCAAGCGATAATAATGGGTATTTTATTTACCCCACACATTAAAGGAGTGTGCTATGAAAAAACGAATAATAATCCCGATAGCGGTAATCGCTGCGGTTATTGCCGTTTCGGTTTTGACAATAACCCTGTACAAGCCCGTGGAATATCGGGATACCGTAAGGCTCGGCGGCGACAAGCTCACGGTGGAGATCCGCGATAAAAAGCCGTTTGAAGCCGCGTATATGAACGGAAGAGAGTACAATCTTCGTGTAACTCGTGACGGCAGATCAATAGTCAGCGAGGACTTCTACTATGCTGACAAAACGCCTATAAATTCCGAGTTTGTAAAGGTTAATACAGGAGCGGAGGAAAACGCGGACATCGAAATTTCACGCGGCTATGGGCGGGTGATTCTCAGAGTAGAGATACGCGGTGATTCGGTAAAAGTTACGCATAATGATAATTGACTTTTTCGCCATTTTATGTTATAATGTAGAAAACATTATATCCTTACAGAAAGCAACGTTCGACTGAAGTCAACGTAATATTGGGAGCTGAAAATAAGGTATAATAAAGACAACATTATAACCTTACAGCGAAAACGTTCAACTGGAATGAACATTTTATTGGGAGCTGAAAAAATGGCAAAAAATAAAACGGTTTTTGTGTGCAGTGAATGCGGAGCGCAAAGCTCCAAATGGAACGGAAAATGCCCGAGCTGCGGCGCGTGGAACACCCTTGAGGAAACTGTTCCCGTGGCTGTGGTAAGCGGAAAATCCGCGCCCCGAGCCGGGGTGGTACCTGTCGGAGAGTTCAAATACTCTCGTATCTCGGAAATCAGCTATGAGGACGAAACGCGATATTCCACGGGAATCGGGGAGCTTGACCGCGTTCTCGGCGGCGGATTGGTGAAAGGCTCGCTTGTGCTTATCGGCGGCGACCCGGGAATCGGAAAGTCCACTCTCTTGCTGCAGATATGCGGATTTATGGGCAATGATCACACGATTCTGTATGTTTCTGGCGAGGAGAGCGAACGGCAGATTAAAATGCGCGCGGAACGGCTCGGGGTAAAGTGCGAGAATCTGTTTCTCGCGTCAAACAACAACTGCGAAAGCATTATAAAAGCCGTCTGCGAAAACAAGCCCGAATGCGTGATCATTGACTCGATTCAGACGATAACCAGCTCCGCGCTATCTTCGGCGGCGGGAAGCATTGTGCAAGTCCGCGAGTGTACGGGCGCGTTTATGCGTATGGCTAAAAGCGAGGAAATCCCCGTGTTTATCGTATCGCACGTCAACAAGGACGGCGGAATCGCCGGTCCGAAAATTATGGAACACATAGTGGATACGGTGCTGTATTTCGAGGGCGACAAGCAGCTTGCGTTCCGTATTTTGCGCGCGATAAAAAACCGCTTTGGCTCGACAAACGAAATCGGCGTATTCAAGATGGACGATGACGGGCTAACCGAGGTCGAAAACCCCAGTGAAATGATGCTCTCGGGGCGGCTTGCAAACGTCTCGGGAAGTACGGTAGTCTGTACGATGGAGGGAACGCGCCCGATTCTCGCGGAGGTTCAGGCGTTGGTAACGAAATCTTCTCTTTCCGCGCCGCGAAGAGTTGCCAACGGATTCGATTACAACCGCCTGTATATGATACTCGCGGTATTGGAAAAGCGCACGGGATTCTCGTTCGGCGGTGTGGACGTATATGTAAACATAGTCGGCGGGCTGCGGATTGACGAACCCGCAGCGGATTTGGCAGTCGCGATGGCACTGTATTCGGGACTGTGCGACAAGGCAATTCCCGAAAATCTGATGGTGTTCGGCGAGGTGGGATTGGGCGGTGAAATCCGCTCGGTAAGCCGCGTCCGCGAACGCGTCAAAGAGGGCGCGCGTCTGGGTTTCACAAAATGCGTTATCCCGAAAAACTCCTTTTCGTCACTGTCCAAAGGCGATAACTATGGAATCGACATAATCGGAGCCTCCACGCTGAGCGGAGCGTTTAAGGCAGTTGCCGCAAAAGGCGAGAATAAATGATGAAAAAACGACTGATTTGCGGCGGTTTCGGGAAAGGGGAGATATATGTATAAAGCTAATATGCCGAGGTTGATAACGTGTTTTATAATCGGATTGGTTTCTACCATTTTGTTTTGGTTATCAATTACGTGTTTCAACCTTGTTTTTTTGATATTATCTCTCGCCGCTATGATATTGGCAACAATTACAGTGCTCCAATGTGATAGAACAAAAACTTGGGTATTTAACACAATATCATATGTTTTGGGATTAATTTTATCGTTCTCGGTTGGGGTAATATTCGTTTTGTTTGATTTTACACATTCGGACAGCGGGATGTCCTATGCCGATGCGTTCAGTATATTTGTTTTGGGAACGACATATTTTTGTGCTTATTTGTTTGGTATTGCGGGCTCATTTATCACAACGCTTGTGAGAAAAGGTTTATCAAAATGAAAAGACGGCTTATTTGCGGAGTGATTTTCGCGGCGGTTCTTATTGTGGAAATCTGCATTGCGCTGTGGGTTCACGACAGCTTTATACGTCCGTATTTCGGAGATGTTCTGGCGGTAATGTGCGTGTATTTTTTCGCGAGGATTTTCCTGATTCAAAAGCCGAAATACCTCTCGATTTATGTTACAATTTTCGCGTTTCTCGTTGAATTGATTCAGCTTACAAGATTGTCCGAAATTCTCCCAAACGCACTGTCAATCATTGTCGGCGGAACGTTTGACTTTTCCGATCTGTTATGCTACCTGATTGGCGGAATAGCTTGCTTTATCGCAGACATAAAATTTTTTTAAGATTTTTTGCAGCGTTTCTTGAAAATCCGTGTATATGTGAGTGAAAGGCACAAAGGATAAAATCTTTACCGCCCTTCAACTGCGCAGTAACACTTTGGAGGACACCATGAAATCAACGGAGCAGCGATTTGTCAAGCGTTTGAAAAACGGCGATACCATCGCTTTGGGCAAAATAATCGACTTGTGTTCGGGCTATGTCTGTACGGTTATCCGAAACTTTTCGCGCGGAATGCTGTCCGAGCAGGACATTGACGAGCTGTGCGCGGACGTTTTCTTTAATCTGTGGGAGCACCGCGAAACACTGGATTCGGAAATCCCGCTGAAAGCGTACCTGTCGGCAATCGCGCGGAATGCCGTTAAGAACCGATTCAGGTCGCAAAAGCCCGCCGAGGACATATCCGAGCTGGAGATAGCCGATATGTTTTCGGTCGAGGAAAGAGCCGAGCTAAACGAAATAATGAAGGCTCTGGACGACGCGCTCAAACAGCTCAAAAAGCGCGAACGCGAGATTTTTCTGCGGTTCTATTTTTATGGTGAGAAATCCTCCGAAATCGCGGAGGAAACGGGCATTACGGAAAGCTCCGTGCGCTCGCAGCTTTCGCGAACACGAACCAAACTAAAAGATTATCTGACGAAAAGGGGTTTTGATTATGTATAAGTTTTTCAAGCATTGCAAAATGCACGGCGGCGAGAATATCACCGAAGAGCGTCTTTCCGCAATCAAATCCTCTGTTCTGTCGCAAGTGAACCAATCAGAGGAGGACAAACCAATGAAAAAGCATTTTAGTATAAAGCCGCTCATTATCGCGGCTGCCGTATCCGCAACAGCCGTTGCTTCCATTGCAACCGCAAATGCCGCGACCGACGGGGCGATTATGAACGGAATTACCAAGACCTTTATGCTTATGATCAACGGTCGCGAGGTTGAAGGAGAAGTCAAAATCACTTCCTACGCAACCGAGGACGGTGACTACCGCGATATAGAGCTTTCAATTCCTGACGAAGCTCTCATTGATGGCGAAAACAATGATGTTTACGTATCAGTAGACGAGGACGGAAACGTTAAACAATTTGACCCTTCCGAAGTTCTTAGCTATATTGCTGAATAAAAAAATCCCCCCGAATATCCGGGGGGATTTTTCAAACGGTTTCTTCCCGCATACGGCGACCCAAACCGGGTTATCGGAAGAAACGCAATTTAAGAAGTTTAATGGGGATTGTTTTGTCATTTCCGCGCTCTTGTCCGCATATAATCGGACTAGTACTGTTACGGAGGGGAAATTATGGGGGTTCGCGAAAAGCTGATTGAATTTGAGGAAAGCCAAGGCAAACGCTGCACGATAACGCTTATCACCGAAAACGGCAAAACCACGGAGCTTACCGTGGAGAACTGCCGATGCGTGAAAAGCTGCGATGATAATTATATAGTGCTGTCGGTCTACGGAATGAATATCCGCGTGACGGGCGCGCCGCTGGAGCTGAACAATTTCGGCGTGGGGAGCGTGCGAATCACCGGGAAGATACATTCGCTTACATTTGATGAAACCTAAACTTAAAATCAACATAATAACAGCACAGGCAAATCCAAAACGCGAGCATCGCGGAATATCGCGCAGCGGTATGCCGCGATGCTCAGGCGAGTGTAGATGAGCGAAGCTCATCTACACGGTTTTGGATTTGCTATTAAAATAAGGAGTAAATTATGCGTGAACAAAATTCAAGCCTGCTTTGGGGTACAGTCGATTTTTCGGGAATCGGCGGCTATCAGGAGAAAATGGTTTCCGAGCTGCTGGAAAACGGGATAACCGTGCGGAAAATCAAGTTCTCCGAGGGGTGCGTTTCCGGGCAGGTATCGCCGCTCGACTACCCGACAGTCGCGCGGACGGCGGTGAAAAACGGTGTGCGAATCCGCTCGGGCAAACGCCGCGGGCTGTACTTTACTCTGCGGAAATACAAAACGCGCGTGGGGCTGTACATCGGATTCCTTATATTCGTGTTTGTGATTTCGTTGTGGCAGACACGCGTTCAGGATATTTCGGTAACGGGCGACGTCACGCGGAATCAGGCGCTGCAAATCCTCTCGGAATGCGGAATCACCGAGGGCGCGCCCATCGGAAATCTGAATATGTCCCGCGCCGAACACCGCCTTATGCTCGAAGTCGAGGACTGCGCGTGGGCGGACGTTTCCTGCGAGGGATTCAGGGTGAATGTTCAAGTGCAGAAAGGCGTTCCCAAGCCCGAAATGGAGAGCAACATTCCGTGCAACATAGTCGCTTCACGACCCGCGAAAATCGTGCGGCAAATCGTCCGCAACGGAAGCTCCGTGGTAGGCAACGGCAGCGGAGTAAACACCGGGGATATGCTGGTTACGGGTACAATGTTCGATCGCGAAAAGCACATTCTGATAGTACACGCGGATGCGGAAATCATCGGAGAATTTACCGAAACACGCGAGTTTTACGTTCCGTATACCGAACAGATAAAATCCGCCGAGGGCGCGAAAAAAACATTCAAGTATTTGATTCTCGGCGATGACGAATATCCTCTCTTCTGGGGGAAGAGCGGAGCGAAAAATTCGCTCTACACCGAGGAAACACGCATTGTAACGCTGTTCGGGAACGATACGCCGATGAAAATCAAGACCGGTATCTACACCGAATATGTGGAAAAAACGCTCACTCGCTCCCCCGAAAACGCGGTCGCGGAACTGCAAAGACAGCGCGACAATTATGCCGATAATTTCTACGCGGACTATGAGGTTGTTTCCGTTGAGGAGAGCTACTTCCCCGATGAGGACGGGGTTCGCCTTGTCGTGACATACACGCTGCAAGGCAATATCGCCGTTCCGGTGGAAATCGAGGCGGATTTGGATTCCGAAATCCCGCCGGAAATTCCCGATGAAAGCTCCGAAAGTCAGCCGGAAAGCTGAGCGATTTTCGCTTGGATTTTCTTGTATTCCGCGGAAATCAAGGACGCGCCGCGCTGCTTGAGATACACCTCGCCGAGCAATTTCCAGAAGAACCGGCGCGAGCTGAAAAACCGCTCCATCTCGCGCATTTGACGGTAATCATATACCGTTGTGAGAAACATAATTTTCTCGCGCTCGGTGGAGTTTTTCTCCAGACCGCCCATCATCAGAAAATCGTACATTGCGTTCAGCACGATTCGCACGTCCTCGGGCGGAAATTCGCCGCTTGTAACAGCTTCGCACAACTTCAGCGCGTCCGAGATACGTGCCGAATCACGCGCTCGCAGCCACACGGCGCGTTCATACACAAACAACGCGCGGCAGAGCGAATCCTTAACGCGCGAATCCGGGTGATTGCGCAAAACGAACAGCATTCCGCGAGAGAGGTTCTTATCCGGATCATTTGGGCGGCTTCCCACTGCAAATTGAGTGGTTTCGTGATCCAAACGCGCCGCGTCTGTAAACGGCGCGTTTTCCACGTTCAAGCAGTGCGCGAAAATCTGCGCGGCGGTGAGTTTAAGTTCCGGAAAACCTGCGGCGAGTTTCTCGAAAAATCCGACCGTGTAGCTTGGCGAAACAAACCGCCCGCCTTTTGAGAGGAACTTCTTGAGAATATCCAGCGCGTATTCCAGCGCTGCCGTTGCCATCTTCCAGTCGCTTTGAGAGCGGATCTCCGATGTGCATTCGGTAAGATAACGCTCCCAGTTTTCGGTATCGCGAATCCGCAGAATCCCCGAAATCATCAGCCCGCAGCGGCTCTCAAAATCTCTAGGATACCAATCCAACGCGCGCGAAAACGCTTGAAACGCGCCCGAAAAATCCCACTTTCCGAGAAATTCCTGCGCGATAGCGCGCTCCTTTTGGCACTCGTCAAAGCCGTATGTGTCCTCGTAAGCGTCGTCCTCGTCAATCAACTCGCTTAAATCCGCCTCGAGAACATACTCGTCGGGTATGGACGCGCGAAGCCCGTTCAGCAGTTCCTCGCGCGCCTCGGAGTACAGAATGTGCGTGCCGCAGTAACAGCAGAACCCGCTGTCAAACTCCGAATCCAGCATTATCATACGTTCGCACTTAGGACAAACGCAATATTCCAACATTATGTAATTCTCCAATCAATCGGCTCAATGCCGTTTTTCTGTAAAAATTCGTTTGTCTTGGCGAAATGTCCGCAGCCGAAAAAACCGTTGTATGCTGACAGCGGGCTTGGGTGGGCGCACTCCAGAACCAGGTGTGCGGGGTTTTTGATGAGCTTCTTTTTAGCCCGCGCGTTTCCGCCCCACAACAGGAACACTATGGGTGTTTCGCGGTTATTCAGCAGCTCAATTATGCGGTCGGTAAGGACTTCCCAGCCGTGCCCGCGGTGAGAATTGGGAGAACCCTCGCGCACGGTAAGCACCGTATTCAGCAGCAGAACGCCGCTCTGCGCCCACGCGGTAAGCTCCCCGTGCGGCGGAATCGGAATGCCAAGCTCGGTGTTCAGTTCTTTGAAGATGTTCACGAGCGACGGCGGCGGAGGTGTTCCCTTTCGCACCGAAAAGCACATTCCGTGCGCCTGACCCTCGCCGTGATACGGGTCTTGCCCGAGGATCACCGCTTTCACGTCCGCATACGCAGTGGCTCTCAGTGCGTTGAATATATCGCTCATCGGCGGGTATATTTTTCGCGAATTATACTCCGAAATCAAAAATTGACGCAGATTCAGATAGTAGTCCTTATTGAACTCATCAGCAAGAAGTGAATCCCAATCGTTACCAATGTTAACCATATTTTCTCCTTATTCTAATTTGCAAATCCAAAACCACGCTCTCGAAATTCTGTTACACAGAATTTCGAGAGCGTTCGCTAAGCGAGCCGCAACACCGTTTCACGGTGTTGCGCCCCGCTTGCGTTTTGAATTTGCGCTCTTCGTTATTGGGTTGATTTTATTTACGCCGATTCTTGATATTCACATTTTTTGCGCGTTTTTGCTTGCACGAAAAACCGAACGAGCCGACCTTCTTCCCAAGTGCGAAATACGTTCCGTGCGCGTACGCAAGCAGTCCCGCCTGCTCGATTTTAAGACGTCCGCGCTCGTCCAACAGCGACTTATCAATATTCACTGCAACAATATCCGCGAGGAACATATCGTGCGAGCCTTGCGGAATCACATCAAACACCTTGCACTCCAGCGTAATGCGGCTCTGTTCTATCTGCGGCGCGGAGATTTTAGAACACGGCGCGGCAATAAGCCGTTTTTCGGAGAGTTTATCCTCGTTCTTTCCCGACTTTATCCCGCAATAATCCAACGCGCGAACCAACGTTGACGGCAGCATATTCACCGCAAACTCGCCCGAATCCTTGATAATGTCATAGGAATGCCGCTCGGGACGAATCGAAATATACGTCCGCGGCGGGTCAGAGCTGATGATCCCCGTCCACGCTATCGTAAGCGCCGTGGGCTTTTCCATCGTCCCACAAGATACCAGCACTGCCGGAACGGGTGATAAAAGAGTTCCGCCTTTCCAAGTAACTTTTTCCATATTTTAATAGCAAATTCTAAAGCGCTCGCGTTTTGAATTTGCACTTCCCCCCTTTTGAATTAAATTATAATGCTATATATAATTTTACCACAAAATCCCCAATTTTTCAAGACGTTTTCGTGCAATTTTTCCGCAAAAGTAATCCCCTCCGAGTTGGAGGGGATTTCTATCGCTTACTTCATTTTTCTGCGTCTTGCTGCAACAGCTACGGTAGCCGCTCCTACGAGAGCAATGGGTGCTAAGAAGCACACTCCCGTGCCGGGGTTATCGTCCGGATTGCTGTCGGGCGTACCGGGGTTGGGTTTGCTCGAACTCGGATCACTCGAACCCGGCTCGCTTGAACCCGATTCACTTGATTCAGGCTCACTTGACTCGGGTTCGCTCGACTCCGAGTCACTGGATTCGGGGTCGGGTTCAATAGGATCATCAGTGTTGGAGGGTGGAGGCGGAGCCGGAGGATTGCTCGTATTTACAGGCGGGGTGGGATTTTCCGGCGATGTAGTGGTGCTCGGTTCGCTGGACGATGATGATGAACCAAAGTCATCATAAGGTCCTGTGGGGATAACAGGATATTCTTTAATTATCGTTTCGCCGGTATTATTACCGAATAGTCCGGAATCCTTAGGGTCGAAAATATCACTCTCACTTCTAAATGTTCGAGGTGCCGATCCAAGGTAAGGGTTTGCAACGAATTCATAACCCATAGCCTCCATTTTGGAAAAGTCATAATAATAATAATTCATATAGTTATAATATTTTTTGTTTACAGGGAGATCAACAATATCAACACTGCCATCGACCTTCGTTATACTGTATATATCCGCATCATTGTTAAACTTCTCGGGAAGGACGATAGTATCAAGAGGCGTTCCGTCTTTGGATGTCGGCTCGTTGATAAGCGTAACACGATACAACGAACGATCGAATCTGGAATACAAACCGTCCCATATGCCGTCCCAAAGTTCATTTACACCGTTTTCTTGCAAGAAGTCTATCCAATTATCATAAACTTCTTTCTCCTGTTCATATTGCGCTTTCTCTTCTTCCCATCGTTTGTGTTCCTCCTCATACAATGCCATTACATCATCATAACTATACTCCTCACCATCACCATACCATACTCTATGTAGGTTTGGATAAAAACTCCAATAGGAATCTTCGCTTTCAACGGGTTCTTCGGGTTCTTTATAATATTCATTCTCATACTTCCATCGGGGTTTATTTGTAACAATCTGACCATCATATGTCAAACCCGGGTGTTCTTCTGCCATTTTTTCCCAAAACATTTCAGCAGCTGTCGTTTCCTTAACAGCTGATTTTTCATCCTCTCCCATTGTATCAAACGAAAAAACTGTCACCTCGGGTGGGACATAGATTGTCACCGTTTCAGAATCTTCGCCTGATGCCGCCAACAAACTCAGGGATTGTTTGTCAACTGCGGATTTGGAATTTTGGGGCGGATTAGGAGGATCTTGCGTGCTATGCTCTGTATCAACCTTAATTTCAACGTTATTACCTATGCCATAGAAGTCGTTAACATAATAATAATAACCTATGTATTTAAGGTTTTTGCACTTATAAAACGCGCCCGGCGCAACATTGCCCACATACGGCGAAAGGATAACGCCCTCAAGCCACGAACAATTGCGGAAAGCACCCTCTGCAATCGTATGCTTTGGAAATGCGGAATTGTATCCATGTCCGCCATTGGCATAAATTCTACTATTCGGAAAGTTAACCTGCGTCAGCGACAGGCAGTTGAAAAACGCGTACTTTTCAATGCTTTCCAGTCGCTTACACTCCCACATATCCGCAACGTGAAGAGACGCACAGTTTGCGAAAGCATACTCACCTATGGTTTTAACCTTTTCAGGAAAACCAAAAGCTGTAAGTTTCTCGCAGCCATAAAACGCACGGTTGCCAATCGTCTCTAAGCTTGAATTGAATCTATTCTCGAAACTTATGCCGTGAAGCCATATTATTATATCGGTACCATTGGTTTCCTCGTTCGGCTTTGGATCGGTTTTTCCAAGATTTATGCAGCCCTCAAACGCGCTCTCGCCAATCTCTTTCAACGCATTACCGAAGACAATATCCAGAAGACCCGTGCAGTCCTGAAACGCGCTCTTGCCAATTTTCTTCACATCTGAATCGTGTCTTGATGTTACAGATCCGTCCCCGCTGTAGAAAACCAATTTTGATATGGATGTACAGCCCTTAAACGCGCTCTCGCCAATTTCTACTACCGCTGTATCACGAAAATCCAATTCCGATATGGAGGTACAACCCTCAAACGCGCTCTTGCCGATCGTTATCGACCCTTCTGACTCTGACTTGTCGAAAACAACCTCGTTAAGCGATGTGCAGCCCTTAAACGCATTATCGCCAATCTTGGATATTGAGTTATTAAATTGAACACTCTCAATGCTTGTTAAGCCCTCAAATGCTCCGGCGGGGATTTCTCCCCCATTTGCATTGGAAAAATTATCGAACGATATTTTCTTAATATCGTTACGATTTATTCTTGTGTCTGCTTTCCATTTCTCAAAGCCATCGAACGTATTGAGAAACAGACAACTGCTGTTGACATCATAAACATAAGTCTCATCGTCATCCTTATACTGAGGACCCTGATTCGGCTCTGCATATGCCGCCAAAGTCGCTCCCGCAGCCATAGCGGCAACGGACGATGCTGTTAAAACAGCCATTAATTTCTTTTTCATAACAATCACCTCAAATTTGTTCAAAAAAATTGCGCAGTTTTTGTATGCCTAACATTATTATAACCGTTTCGCACGAATTTGTCAATAGTTTTTCACAACAAAAAAGAAAGTTTGTGAAACCTGCACAAACTTTCATCATTTTCTTTATTGAAACTTCCTGAAATCCGGGATTTCCGTTTTTATTATAACGTACTTTCGCCGTTTTGTCAAGAGGGATATGCATTAATTTAATCCGACTTCCGCTTCTTGATGACTTTCTGCCGTGAAAATTCCTCGCGCTCTTTTTCATCGAGAGCGTTAGTAATAAACCGAATCTGCTCGTTAAACTTGGGAATCATAATGTTTTTCAGAGCGTTCGCGCGCTTTTGCGTCTTTTTGATTGCGATTGCAAGACGGTAAATGCTGTTCTCCACCTCGGCAAGCCGCACGGTGATTTCCTTTACTTTGTTAAAGCACAGATATGCGTGGTCAAACGCGGAATTTGTTGATCGCATAGGGTAAATCGGAGAATCCGAGGGCTGAATATTCGCAGAGATTTTCGGCAGCTCCACGCCCATAACGCTCCGTACCGACAAGTGCAGCGAATCCTCAACCGGAAACGACTCCGCCACATCGCTTACCACTCCCATCGTGATATTTGCGCGCGCCAGAGCCTTGTACGCCTCGGAGTACGTGCTGTCGAAGCTCGAACGCAAAGCCTTTGCCTCGTCCGTCAGCGCGACCATCTCCCGCACGAGGATATTGCGCTTTCTGTCCATCAGCTCATAACCGAGCTGAGCCTGTTTAAGCTGGCGCTTAACCCGTATCAGATTGCCCTTTGTAGGAAAAATTTGGCTCATTATTAAATAGCAAATTCCGCACCGCACGAACGAGCTTACGCTCGTCCGTGCTAGCCTCGCCGAGAAAGCTCCACTGCGTTGCGCTTTCCCGGCGGCTTGCGGAATTTGCACTTCACCCCTTTAAGTTGATTTAGTTAAATTGCACCCTACTCCGCAAACCGTGCCGTGCGTTCGGGGTCGTATTTTTCATCAAGGAGCTTCTCATCGATTCTGTCCAGCTCGGACTTAGGCAGCAGGCAAAGAAGATCCCACCCCAAATCAAGCGTTTCGTCAATCGAGCGATTCTCATCAAAGCCCTGATTAAGGAAATTTTCCTCGAAAACGCGCCCAAACCGCATATACGCGCGGTCTGATTCGGAAAGCTCCTCCTCGCCGATAACCGAAGCCAAGGAACGCGCGTCCTGAACCCTCGCGTATGCCGCGAAAAGCTGATTGGAAACCGCCGCATGGTCGTCTCTCGTGTAACCCTCGCCGATTCCGTCTTTCATCAGTCGCGACAGCGACAACAGTACCGACAGTCCGGGGTAAATTCCCTTCTGGTCAAGCTCGCGGTCGAACACGATTTGTCCCTCGGTGATGTATGCCGTAAGGTCGGGGATCGGGTGCGTAATATCATCATTCGGCATCGTCAGAATCGGAATCTGCGTAACCGAACCGCTGCTGCCCTCGATTACTCCCGCGCGCTCGTACAGTGATGCGAGATTGGAGTACAGATACCCCGGATATCCCTTTCGTCCGGGAATTTCGCCCTTTGAGGACGAAAATTCGCGCAGAGCCTCGGCATAGCTCGTCATATCCGTCATTATTACCAGAATATGCATATTCTTCTCAAACGCGAGATATTCCGCCGCGGTCAGCGCGCAAAGCGGCGTCAGCAGACGCTCGATAATCGGGTCGCTCGAAAGATTGAGGAACATACAAACGCGCTCGGAAGCGCCCGTTTCCTCAAAGCTGCGGCGGAAATAATCCGCAACGTCATTCTGTACGCCCATCGCCGCGAACACGATTGCGAAATCCTGATTTTCAGCGTCCTCGCCTGTCAACCGAGCCTGCTTAACGATTTGAACAGCCAGCTTGTTGTGCGACAGTCCCGAGCCTGAGAATATCGGCAGCTTCTGCCCGCGAATCAGCGTCATCAGCGCGTCTATGGAACTTATCCCCGTGTGGATATAGTTTCGCGGATATTGCCGCGCCACGGGATTAAGCGCCTGACCGTTGACATCACCCCACTTTTCGGGGAACACCGCGCCCAATCCGTCAATCGGCTTGCCCGCGCCGTTGAACACGCGCCCAAGCATTTCGGTTGCCAGCGGAATTTCCAATGGCTTACCCGAAAAGACAGTCTTGGTGTTCTCCAGAGAGATTCCGTTCGTACCCTCAAAGACCTGCAAAATTGCCTTGTCTCCCGCCATCTCCACCACGCGCCCAACGCGCTCGGTGCCGTCATTCAGACGAATCCGCGCGATTTCATCGTATGCTACGCCCGAAACGCCCTCCAGTGCCACCAGAGGGCCGTTTATTTCCTTAAGTCCTACGTATTGTAAACTCATTTCAGCCCTCCATCAAACGGTCAGCCCGCTGATTTTCTCATTGATCTCCGCGAAATACCCATCAAATTTGCCAAGCTCGTCATTCGGGACATCGTACTTGATCTTAACCGCCTTGTCAAACAGCCCGGTCGCCATAATATCCGACAGCGGAACGCCGTTCTTCAGTATGTCAAGCGACTTGTGATACAGCTCGATAATCACCTTCATCATCAGTCGCTGCTTCTCCAACGGAACATACGTATCGTCCTTGTGATATGCGTTCTGCTGCAAAAATCCCACGCGGACTACCCTCGCCGTTTCAATCGTGAGCTTCTGGTCATCGGGCAGAACATCCGCGCCGATGAGCTTAACGATCTCCATCAGCTTGGTTTCCTCTTGCAGAATATTGGTGATCTCCTGGCGCAGACTCATAAAATCGGGGCTTACCTTATTATAGAAATCCGCCAGATCGTCCACATATTCGGAATAGCTGGAGTTCCAGTCAATCGCGGGATAATGCCGTGCGTATGCCAGCGACTTATCCAATGCCCAGAAACAACGCACGAAACGCTTTGTATTCTGAGTTACCGGCTCGGAGAAGTCCGAGCCTTGGGGAGATACCGCGCCGATAATGGTAACGCTGCCCTCCGTGCCGTTGAGATTCTCCACGTAACCCGCGCGCTCGTAGAACTCCGACAGTCGGCTCGGCAGATACGCGGGGAAGCCCTCCTCGGCGGGCATTTCCTCCAACCGTCCCGAAATCTCACGCAGAGCCTCAGCCCAGCGCGAGGTGGAATCCGCCATTATCGCGATGTGATAGCCCATATCGCGGTAATACTCCGCCAGCGTGATTCCCGTGTAGATACTTGCCTCACGAGCCGCAACGGGCATATTGGACGTGTTCGCGATAAGCACCGTGCGGTCGGTCAGTGGGCGGTTGGACTTTGGGTCGATAAGCTCGCTGAACTCCTCAAGAACCTGCGTCATCTCGTTTCCGCGCTCACCGCAGCCGATGTATACGATAATATCCGCGTCACACCACTTCGCAAGCTGGTGCTGCGTCATGGTCTTTCCCGTGCCGAATCCGCCCGGAATAGCCGCCGCGCCGCCCTTTGCAATCGGAATAACCGTGTCGATTACACGCTGTCCCGTAATAAGTGGGCGATTAATGGGCAGACGCTTGGAAATCGGTCTGCCGCGTTTGATGGGCCACTTCTGAACCATCGTCAGCGGCATTTCCGTGCCGTCCACAAGTTTCAGCTTGATTATCGTATCAAGCACCTTGTATTCCCCGTTTTCTGCGGCGAATATAACCTCTCCGCTAACATTCGGCGGAACCATACACTTATGCGTAATCAGCGCGGTTTCGGGGCAAGTGCAGTAAATGTCCCCTGCGGAGAGCTTATCGCCTACCTTCACCGTTACGGTGACATCGTATTTCTTCTCGGTATCAAGCGAAAACAGGCTGTTTCCCTCGGCAACAAACGCGCCGTTGAGCTTTGTCATATCGCGCAGTGGACGCTCGATTCCGTCAAAGATATTGGAGATTATCCCCGGACCGAGATTCGCGCAGACAGGCGCGCCCGTGCCCTCAATCGGTTCGCCGATTTTCAGCCCCGCAGTGTTCTCGTACACCTGAATCGTGGTGAACTTATCCGTCACGCCGATAACCTCGCCGATAAGGTGCTTTTCACCCACATACACCATTTCCAGAACCGAGAAATCACGCGTATTCGCGGCTCTGACAACGGGACCGTTGATAGAATAAATCGTATTCAAAAGACTTCTTCCCTTCTATAAGGTTACAGGCGCAGCTCCGCCCTGTCGGTAAACGCAGACTTCTCATCCTCAAGCGCCCTGTCCAACGTGTAATCGCCGAACAAGCCGCGCTTTTCGTCCAGAGCGCACACGCCGCCAAGCATAATTTGCTTATCCGCGCGAACCTCGTTTTTACAAAGTCCGCGAACCCGCTCCACATCGCGCACGGCGGCAAAGATAACGCAATCCGCGCCCAAAGCCGACTGCGATTTCGCAATCATACGCTTGAGGTAATCCTCGTACTTATCGGACTTCACGAACTCCGCCAAATCTCCGCGCAGCTCCTCAAAAAAGCCGTCAATCAGCTCCTTGCGGTGTGCGCGAACCGCTTTCATCGTTTCAAAGTCGCACCGCGAGAACTCCTTACGAAAACGCGCCGCGGCAGCGTTTTGCTCCGCGTGGACGCGCGCCAACGCCTCGCGTGTGGCGAACTCCGCCTGACGCATTCCCAAGGCATTTCTCTTCTCGCGTATCTGCGCCGTAAGCTCGGAGATTTCCTCGTCTGCCAGTTTACTTATATTAGCCCGAAACATCTCGATTTTCGAGGTATTAATAGCATCTAAATTCATAATTCACCTATCTTGATGGCAAATCCAAAAACGCGCAAATGAAAATCGCTATGCGATTTTCATTTGTGCTCGCCTGACCGTTCTCTCACACCGCTGCACGGTGTGAGAGAACGGTCGCGTTTTGGATTTGCAGTTCACTCCATAAAGCTGCTTGGAAATTTCACTTGCAGGGTTTGCACTTCGCCCCGGTAAGTTTCTTTGAGTTATAACGCACTAAAATCGCACTCCCAAAAGCGGGTTTTGACTATAATCCGAATAACTGTCAACTGATTTCACTGCGCTTTTACAGCTTTATCCCGATTGCCTCTTCCACGTACTTGGAAATCGCCTCAATTGCGCCGCTGCTTCCGTGGCGGTCGGGAATCTCGACAATCAGCGGTCTGCGTTGCGACAACTTGATTTTATACACCTTATCGCGGCAGAGTTTCACCAGTTTTTCCGTCATCAGCACCACCGCGATCTCCTCGTCTGCGGCGGCGGAATCCAACGCGGCTGTAACTTCCTCAACGGTGTGAACGACCGTACCCTCTATCCCCGCCATACGCATTCCCATCTGCGTGTCAATGTTATCGCTGATAAGATAAAACTTCATATCCGCTCCATTAACCAAACAGGATAAGAATCGAAATCAGCAGTCCGTAAATCGCAACACCCTCGCCCAAAGCCACGAAAATCAGTGCCTTCGAGAACGACTTATCATTCTCGGAAACCGCTCCGATAGCTGCGGGAGCCGCTCCTCCAACCGCGATACCCGTACCGATAGTACCAAGACCCGTGGACAAAGCCGCACCGATGTACTTCAGACCCTCTGCCAATCCGCCGGACGCCGCGGTATTTGCCGCGTCGGCAACCTCCGCGAACGCTCCGGTAAGCGGCAGCACCGTCATAATCGCCATTACGCCGAAAAAGCTGGCGATATTCGCGATGATCGCGTGCTTGCGGCTTGAGGGCTTGCGACCCTTTTTAAGGTTAAGAATCAGCGGCAGCATAATTGCCGCAACCACTATAAGCGGTAATCCAAAAACAAATAAATACTTCATAATTCCTCCTTATCTTAAAAGCAAATTCAAAAACGCGCAAACGAAAATTGCTTTGCAATTTTCGTTTGTGCTCGCTTCACGTCACACTGCACGCGCTGCGTGGTATTGCGCGGCAACACGATGTTGCCGGTGACCGCCCAAAGCGCGGCACGGATGCCGCGCAACTAAGGCGGTCGCCATAGCTTGCGTTTTGAATTTGCACTTCACCCCGGTAAGCTGTTTTGAATTATAGCGTACCAAAATTGCACTCCAAACAGTGAACAATGGTTATAGCTAATACAACTTACACCATCAACTGTCTTTATTCCGTATCAAGCTCGATTTCCACGGGCTTGAACCCAACCCCGTTTCCATCGTAAAAGCGGCTGAACACCTCGTAAAACTCCAGACGAAGCACCTGAATCCCGACCAACAGACCCTCTATCGCCATTACTATCGCGTTTCCGATAATATAGACGATCACCGTCTTTGCGGTAATCGGCGCATCGGGATTTACCGTGCCGGCAAGCTGCGAAACCACCAGCATAAAGCCCGCGTGCGACAATACGAATCCACCGACTCTCAGATACGACATCGTGTTGGACAAAAAGCTGATCGCTGCTTCGAACAGTTCAATAAAGTTCTCAATTATATAATTCCCGATCGACACCTTTTCGGCGGACTTCTTGCCGGTTATCAAACTGCCAAGCGGTTTCTTGAAGAACATAAGCAGTATCGGCAATACAATCAGGCACAAGATATACGCCGTGTTCATAATCTTCAAGCCGAACAGCATTGTTCCCACAAGACCGATAACCAACGATGAATACATAACAATTCCCGCCGCGCCGTTTACGCCGAAAATCGCTTCGGCGAGGTTGCCTGTCTTGAATTTCAATGCCATATTGAACACCATCGAAATCAGAATCAGGATTATCCCGATCCCCAGTGAGAACAGCAGAACCACCGTTGCCGCTTGGAATATATTTTCGGGGTGTTCCGGGATACCCAGCCCGCCAAACAGCTTGCAGACACCGTTCCAGATGTTCTCGCGGTGATAAATCGGCTTGATTATCGTTTCGATTCCGAAAACAGACCCATAAATCAATCCACCAGCCATCGAGAATAATCCCAATCGCGTCATAATCGGCGCAAGCCCGTTTTTGGTGAGCTTTGTAAGCAGCAGCCCCAACAGCGTTACCACCAGTCCTTGCCCCACATCTCCGAACATCAGCCCGAACAGTATCATATAGGTAAACGCGACATACGGCGTGGGATCAAACTGCCCGTATGTCGGCAATCCGTACATCTTGACGAACATCTCAAATGGTCGGGTGATCGGGTTGTTTCTGAGCCGCACCGGAACACTTGCAGCCATTTTTTTCTTGTCGAACGGCACCTCGGTACAGACGATATTCTCCGAGGCTTGGCGCAGAGCCTCCTCAACTGCCTTGAAATCGCGGCTTGGACAGAATCCCGAAAACGAGAACTTTCCATCGGAGATTATCGCCTTTCGCCGCAGCTCGAAACAGTCCGACTTGTACTTCAGCTTCACCATAACCGCCTTGAGCTTGTCGCGTATATCGTCCGTAAGGTACGCCAGATCCTGCTCGATAAGCTCTTTTTCCTTTTCCTCGGCGGTTATCTTCTCGTAGAGTTTTTTCTCCGCGTCCTCGGCGTTATCCTCAAGATAATCCGGCAGCTTTGTACGCTCAAACCCAAGAGAACTCATCACCTCGTCCGCGAACTCAGCGTGCGATACCGGAACCAGATAAATTCCGTAGACGTAATCCGGGGACTTCTCAAACGGAATAAACACGAAACATTTGGTCGTGTAATACCCGAGCTTTTCCTCGTTCTCTGACGGCAGCCGACCGATACGCATTTTTACGTATTTCAGCTCATACAGTTCCTTAAACGAAACGTTCAATCCCGGAAGATGCCGCAGATACGCTTCGGTTTCACGGTGCTCCTGCAGCGACTGCGAAACCTCCGTATACCGCGAGTAAACCTCGTCATACCTCCCCGAAATTTCATCGAAATACTTCTCGAAATCCTCGGCGGTTTCATACGGAAGATACTTGAAATCAATGTATTCGGGCTTAATTTTAAGGTTTACCGCCATATCGCGAACCTTTGTATATATCCCGAGATACGGGTTCTGCTCTCCGAGATTTCGCAGCACCGCGCCGCCCGATGAGATTTGGAATTTACGGCTCTCGCAGCACGCCATCAGCGCTCTGTCGAGCAATTCCGCCGGTCCTTCCACCGACATCAGCGACATTTTTTCGATGCTCATTAAATCACCCCTTATTTTAATTTGCAAATCGCGAACCGTGCAGATGAAATCCGCTTTGCGGATTTCATCTGCACTAGCCGAGCGTCACGGTACACCGCTCACTTTCGCAATTTGCGTGCGACTTTCAAACGCGGCAATAATTTATATCACTATCATATCCAGGATATCGCTTCCGCTTAAACCGTAGCGAACCCCCTCAATAAGCGTCATTATGTTGTTTACCTCAATGCCCAAGCACTCCGCAAACGCGAAATACACCACCGCCGAGCTTTGCGACAACCGCATTGTTTTACGCAAGCTGTCAAGACTTATCCGTTCCGTAAGCAGCTCCACGCTGTCCGGCTTATCGCCGCCCGCCTTGTACCCGATACTTTCAAGCTCGGCGGCGATTTTCGCAATATCCTTCTGCGCCGCCAGACGCTCGATAGCCTCATCGGAAAGCCTGTACTTAAACGGAATCAGCACGTCCTTAACGGAACTGTCGTCCGCGCCGAAAAACCGCGTATACCGATAAAGCATAACCACATTCTGCATATCGATACTACGCAAAATCGCACGCTTTAACTCTTTTTTCTCGCCGCCTCGGAAATCCTTCTCGACATTTTTGAGGATACTCATATAATAATGCGTATACAACCGACGTTCGCATTTGCCAATATCCAACTTTCCCGACTCGGCGGCATTGATAAGCAGCTCGCCCAGCGGCTTCGCGAATGTGGTCCCCGCAAGCAATCCCGCAGCTTCAACGTAGTTTCTCGCCGTGCCGAATGCCGCCAGATCAGTCTGGGAATGTTTGGTCAAAAACATCGGCAGCCGTGTGATAAATCCCTCGGAATTTCCGCTTTCGATAGCTTGCAGCGCCGACAGAATAACATCGATCTCCTGACGCATTACAATGTATTCAAAGAACTTCTTGCTCTCGGTGAAGTCGAACTTGTGAAAGTTCTCGAAAATGTCAAAAACCGACCGTTTGAGAACTGCTTCAAGCTGCCCGCGGTGAACAGTCTGCGGATTTACCGCCGAGAGCGCCGCTCCGTAGCGCGCTGTCTGTTTAAGATACGCGCACACATCGGATACGCTCTCCTTGGACGAGAGCAAAATGTAATCCTCCGCAGAAAGCGAATGTCCGAACACCGCGCGCGCCTTTGCTATCACGGCATTGGACGCGTTGGAAGAAATCGCCATTTACTTTTCCTCCGTAATCCGCGCGAAAATCTCCGACTTCCACGCGGCTTTGTGCGCGTTGAACCGCTCGTCCAATTCGCCGCACTGTTCTGCGCGGGTCTTTTCGGCGCACGCCAGCTTATCGGAGAGTTTCTGCTCCTGCTCAGCAATAAACGCATCGATTTTGACGCGCTCTGCGGCTACAAGACTGTCGCGCTCCGAATCGGCGCGGCTGCCCTGTTCGTCCGAGAGCTGCGTTTCGCGCTCGACTGCCTTTTTTACGCGCGCCGCCGCAGCTTTATCCATATTGATGATACGCTGTAAAATGTCCATATAAACGACCACCTTTATTCTAAATAACACTCTATTATAATAAATCAAATTTCTAAAATCGTCAACGGTAAAACTTAACAAATATTTTCCACCGATTTGTGTAAATCGCACAATTGTTTGTTATAACACAAAATATGTCGGCTTTTTTGTATATAATGACGAAAATCTCCTGTTACTCTTGACGAATTTGCACAAAAATGATATAATATATTTAAGGGATTTGGAATTCGCCACCCCATCAAAGCAACGCAAATTGCGTAAAGTGAGTGAAGTTGCCGGAGCGTAGCGGAGGCAATTTCGCTCAGCTAGCTCAAACGAGTTTCACTCGTTTGAGCGGTTCGCAATTTGCCAATTGAAATAAGGAGAATAATTATGCCCGATCAGATCAAGGGAATGCTCATTCCCGCTATTATTATTGTCGTTATTGTGGTGTTTATGTTCGCCGCAGGATACCGCAAGGCTCCGCCCGACAAAGCATTCATCATCAGCGGTCTGCGCCGCAAGGCAAAGGTCGTCATCGGAAAGGCGGCGATAAAGCTGCCGTTCTTCGAGAGATGTGACGTGCTGGAGCTTTCGCTTATGTCCGTAGACGTAAAAACCGCTCAAGCAGTCCCCACGGCGGATTACATAAACATTATGATCGACGCCGTAGTAAACGTAAAGATCTCACCCGACCCGGACACAATCTCACGTGCGCAGCAGAACTTCCTTAACCGCAACGCGCAGTACATCACCGGTGTTGCGCGCGAGGTTCTTGAAGGTAATATGCGTGAGATCGTTGGACAGATGCGTCTTGAGGAAATGATTTCCAACCGCCAGGCATTTGCCGATAAGGTGCGCCAGAACGCAGACCCCGACCTCAAAGCAATGGGTCTGGAGATCGTTTCGTTCAACGTGCAGAACTTTGTAGACGATAACGGTGTTATCAACGATATGGGTATCGACAATACCATGCAGATCCGCAAGAAAGCCGCTATTTCAAAGGCGGAGGCGGAACGCGACATCAAAATCGCTCAAGCCGAAGCCAACCGCAAGGCGAATGACGCGCGCGTGGATTCCGAAACCGCCATCGCAGAACGTCAGAACGAGCTTGCAATCAAGCAGGCAGAGCTGAAACGCGCCGCAGATGTTAAGCAAGCGGAAGCGGACGCGGCTTATCGTATCCAAGAAGAGGAACAGCGCAAGACCATCGAAATCACTACTGCGAACGCTAATCTCGCAAAACAGGAAAAAGAAGTCGAAATTAAGGCTAAAGAAGCCGAAATCAAGGAACGCGCTCTCGAAGCCGAGGTAAAGAAAACCGCAGAGGCGCAGAAATACGCGGCTCAGCAGCGTGCGGACGCGGAACTTTACACCGTTCAGCAGAATGCCGAGGCTAAGAAGTACGAGGATATTCGCAAGTCCGAGGCGGAGCTGGAAATCAAGAAGAACGAGGCTGCCGCGATTCTCGTGACAGCGCAGAACGAAGCCGCCGCAGAAAAAGCCCGCGCGGAAGCCGCTCGATTCGCGGCGGAGCAGGACGCGGAGGGTATCCGCGCGAAGGGTCTCGCCGAAGCGGAAGCAGTCCGTGCAAAGGCTCTTGCGGAAGCAGAGGGTCTGGACAAAAAGGCGGAGGCTATGAAAAAGATGGAAGAAGCGGCGGTTCTCCAGATGTACTTCGAGCAGATGCCCGCCATCGCCGAAGCAATCGCAAAGCCGCTTGAGAACATCGACAAAATCACGATGTACGGTGACGGAAACACTTCAAAGCTGGTCAAGGACATCACCGAAGCCACCACGCAAGCCTCTTCGGGTCTGTTGGACGGTCTGGGAATCAATCTCGGCGAGATGGTGAACTCCTTTGTTCAGGGCAAGGCAATCGCAAGCGGACTGAACAGTTCTAATCCCGCTGTTGCTCCCGAATCAGAAAAGCCCACGATCAACAATTAAACGGCAATACTTGTGCGCTCTCCTAAAATGGGGAGCGCATAATATTCCCGCGTGAATAGCCCGCGAATCAAATTATTATGGAGGAAAATCATGACGATTTCAACAGTTAAAGCCACATTTCAAGCCGATGTTAAGGAAGTGTGGGATATAGTCACGAATCTTGAAAATTACGCGTGGAGAAGTGATTTAAGCAGAATCGAGGTCATCTCCGAAAAGCGGTTTACGGAATACACAAAGGACGGTTTCTCCACGGAATTTACCGTTACCCTTACCGAGCAATACCGCCGCTGGGAATTTGACTTGGAAAACGCGAATATTTCCGGGCATTGGACAGGGATATTTACCTCGAACGGCAATCAAACAACGATTGAGTTCATCGAGAACGTTACCGCGAAAAAGTTCTTTATGAAGCCGCTTGTCAAAGGCTTTCTCAAGAAACAACAGGCGCAGTACATTGAGGACTTGAAACGCGCGTTGGAGAAAAACAATGAAGATTAAACTCAACACGGATTATTCTGAAAAGGAATCGGAGTTTCTGAAAAAGCACAACTGCGAAATACTCTCGGAGATAAAGCTGCCGAATCACTTTGACGATGATATTCCCATCAGAATGTTCATCTATTACGGCAGCTATATCGGCGAGATTGAGGACGATGAGGACGGGCTTGTCTGGTCGGCTCTCGGGAAAAAGGGTTGGGGCGAATGTTACGCGGATCTGGAATCTTTAGAGGAGGGTTTTTAATGGAAAAATATAACGGAATTTTGGAGCTTTTCGGGGTTAAGAATCCCATGGGATACTCCCCCGAAGAGGTGGAAAAAGCAAAGAGAGAGGTTGGCGGCTTACCGCTTGAATTGGAGAAGTTTTATCTGTACTACGGAAACTCCCCCGAACTGCACGGCTTACAGGACGAGCTGGTTCTGCCGAACCGTTCCAAGTCACTGCTGAACCCCGACTATATTTTGTTTTTCGATGAAAATCAGGGAGTATGTCAGGCGGCGGTGAAAAAGTCCGATGTCGGGATAGACGACCCGCCCGTCTACACAAGCACCGATGACGGCGGGTGGCAGTTCTCGTCACCACACGTTTCGGATTTCCTATGCGCGATGTTCGACTATCAAGCGAGTATTTGCCTTGATTTCAACCCGGAGGATTTCTTCTGGATCACTCCCGAGGAGTGCGCAAAGGTGAAGAAAATGTTCCCGAAGCTCGGCGAATTTGACAAATGGCTTTATGATTGGAAAATTTCCGTGTACGGCGAAAACGGCGGAAGAATCGCGATTATGGAAAACGGTGATATTCAGATGAATTACGCGGCGAACAACGAACGCGAATACAAGCGAATGTTTGAAATGCTTGATGGAATCGGGGAGGGGATATAATGCCTTACATTTCGGTTGAGAGCAGCGCGCTCTCGGATGAGCAGTCAGTGTGGGGGCTCTGCCCCCACACCCCCGTCAAAGGGGCAATGCCCCTTTGGAATCCCGATTCCCAATACTTTGTGATTTTGTATTGAATGTTTTCGCTGTACAGTTATAGGGTATTTTATAACTTTATATACAGTTTGAAAGGGGTAAAAAATGGACTTCAAATCAATTTCCCTTACCGGGCGGCTGTGCTATCTGTTTATGTGTATAGAACGGTATTTGATAACGTGTTATCCCGACCGCGACTGGACTCCCGCAGCAAAACGCTGCTGGCAATGGACAAACCGTTACTGGAATGACGGCTGCGATATTTACGCGCCGGTAGTTCCCGAATTTTTGCTTGAGTATGACAATTACGAGGACGCAAACCGACTTGCATTTGACGCTATGCTCTCCCGTGAGGATTACGCGGAGCTTACGGAATTGTATGACGGAATTACGGACGGCGAATCCGAGAACGAGATCAACTGCGTACTGTATCTTCCCGTGGACTTCGCGAACGCGTGCGAAGGTACGAATTTCGATGAAGCAGACAAGCCTACGATTGAAATACTGGAAAAGATGTTGGAAATCCTGCGCTTACACGGAATCGAACCTCCGTATATCGACAATGTTGCGGATATGACGGTCGAGCAAAAAGACGGCTGGGGCGATTTCACGGACAGCGAGTACCTCTCCGTAATCTTAAACGGGGGTTAATGAAAATGAATAAAAAGGTAAAACAGAAATTAAACGAAATTCTCGATATGGAAACGGTTATCGACAGTCGAAAACTATCCGAAACCGAAATAGCCGATTTTGAATCCGCGCACGGAATCAAGCTATCCGAGGAATATAAGGACTTCCTGATGAATTTCAATGAGGTCTATATCAACGATGGTTATAAATTCCCGATGATTGAAAAATCAGGCCTGACTCCCGAAAGCGGCTTTGAAAACATTGATTTTCTGTATGTCGGGAATTTTATACAATATGCGGAAAAATTCATTAAGGAACACGGAAAAAAGCTGCTGCCAATCGGCGAAACTGCCGGCGATACAATATGTATCGGCGTTCACGGGGATATGAACGGAAAAATATATTTTATATATCACGAAGATGAGAACGAGGATAAAGACGAGTATTTAGCAGCGAACTCCTTTAACGAATTTATACTCAGCTTTGAAAAACGTGAGGGGCACGGCATCGACTTAGATGATATAGAAATAGAGTTGGACGATGATTTGTGGAACAGTTAAATATTCAATATTTCGGAGGGCAAAATAATGGACAGAAACGATGTATTAACCGATCCAAAAAAGCTGATTCGTAATGAATTGAAAATAGCGGGCTTTGATATCGACCGAATTAACGTTCCAAAAAGAGTATACATTCTTGCGGACAGCCTTTATGATACAATGCTCGCGCGAAATTGCGGAACGTACAAATATCCGCTGGGAGGTGAGCTTTATGTGTTCAATGAGAATGAAAATATCGGGTTTATCAAAGGACATATGTGCTCCCCGGCGATTGCAACGCAGGCGGAGGATTTGATTGCCGGCGGAGTTCGCGAGCTGATTCATGTAGGATTCGCGGGCGGACTGCAAACGGATATGAAGCCGGGGGAAACGGTCCTCACGGACGGCGCGTTCAATGATACCGCTGTTGCGGGGCTGTACGGATTCGATTATGATGTGATTGAATCTACAAAGAACTTAACGGACGAATTTGGTGCGTTCCTCACAAAAAACAGTATACAATTCCGAAGAGGAAAGCACTGGACAACCGATGCCGGGTATATGGAGACATGGGGTCAAATTATCGATTACAGAGAAAAGGGTGCGCTGTGTGTGGAAATGGAGGGCGCGGGACTTTTCACCGTTGCAAATTACAGGAGCTGTTCCGCGACGGCGATGTACATAATTTCCGATGTGTTTGATGAGAGCCGCTGGGAACTCGGTTGGGAAAACAGCGGCCTCGATTTCTCCGTAAACCGCATAACAGACGCAATTATTTCAAACGAGTCACTCAACACGCTCTAGTCCTCACTGAAATAAGGAGGATAAAATGCTGATAATCCAAACAACAACGCTGACTTGGTTCAAGTCCGAACGCGGCGGAAAACCCGCCGAAGTAAGGAACAAATTCAAGTGGACGTTCCCGATCGGGCGGATTCCCGACAAGTCGGACGAGTGCGTTCTGGACGAGCGACGGCTGTACCAACAAAATGGGAAAATCCTCACGATTTCGGAGTTCAACAAAGCGATGGGATTCCCGCCTCCGCGCGTGAAATCCGAACCGCCTGTGAAAATCGCCGATTTACACGTGAAAAACGTGGAGTTTACCGTGATTGACAGCGTGGCAATCCGCGTGGATTTCTCTTTCGATCCGCAGAATCATAACGGTGCTCCTCATAGGCACGGTCACAATAAGGACTTCAACAATCCAGATTCCCCGCTCTGCGGAAAGGACGTGCTGAACGAAACAGCATTCACGCTCTCCGAAGGGCAAATGGGGCAAATAGCCTACAACGCGCGTTTCTCCGATTGGGACAACGGGGAATGGTGGTACGAGCAGACGGTAATAAACGTTGCCAATGCCCGAAGTCCGGGTGATACGCCGTTCCGTAAAAACATCTTCCTTTCGGGAGGGTTTGATTACATATATAAGCAATTGGAAAACTTACGATGAACCGGGAGGACAAAAAATGTCAAAAGCACCTATACTCGCCGATATTCTGGAATACAAAAAGGCATATCGCGCAGACCGCAGTAATTTTATCCCCGATCAGACGCATAACGCTATGCTTCGGGAAATGACGCAGCTGATTTACTCGGCTGATATGACCGACGAAGTTCGCGAAAGGGTATGGAAATTCTGTATGACGCTGACGAGCTACACACACGCGCCCGTTACGCCTGCGGATTACAAAAGAATGCAGAAGTTCACGAACGACCACGAGCTGATTGACGCAGTTCTGGAGGCACTTGACGAATACTATCCGCGTGACAGCGATGACCCGCGCGATGAGCTTGATTTCGACACAATCGGGTATTACTACTCGATTGCGCTGATTTCACAGTCACAATACCGCCGCGAAGACTGCCTTGCACTGCTTAACACACTTACGCAATATTTTGTGAACGCAAAAAATAAGATTCATAACGTATTCCTGAGAAATATGAAGGTTCTGTCGAAAACCTATCCCGATTTGGTACAGTTCAAGACGGCGCTTGAGTCCATATGAAAACATATTGCATTTCGACGCGAAATGTGATATAATAAAAACAGCCGATAGAATATCAGGAGGAATGAACTATGGAACAGCCTATTGAGAAATATTACACCTACACGGATATTCTCTCTTGGGGAGAAGACGTTCGCGCGGAAATCATCTACGGGGAGCTTTATATGATGTCGCCGCCATTAAGGATTCATCAAGAGGTATCGGGCGAATTATTCGGACAGATACGAGACTTCTTGAAGGATAAGCCTTGTAAGGTTTATTCCGCGCCATTCGGCGTCCGCCCTCTTGAAAGGGACGGCGATACTCCCGATGATGTGGACACGGTGGTGGAACCCGATATAACGGTGGTCTGCGATCACAGCAAGCTCGACGATCGCGGCTGCAAGGGCGCGCCCGATTTTATAATCGAGATTCTCTCTCCCTCAAATGCCAAGCACGACCGCTTTGTCAAGTTAAATCTCTACCAACGCGCCAAGGTTCGCGAGTATTGGATAGTCGACCCGCAAAACTATACGGTTGACGTATTCTTGCTCGATGAAAACGGGCTGTTATCGTTATCCGAAATATATACCCGCGAAGATATGGTGAAGGTAACCGTTCTTCCCGGCTGCGAGATAGATTTGTCGAAAGTGTTCCCAGAGGAAGAGAACAGTTTGAAACCAACATGGAGGAAAATATGAAAGACATTAAAAATTACAACGCGCCGAAATACAGCGGCGCGGATTACAAGCTCGTTGAGGATAACATCTACGAAACGACAGACGATGGAGAAAAGATTTATGTTACCTCACTGTCGTTCGTTCAAGAGCCGGAGCTTGACGAGGGCAACAGCGCGGAGTATATTTCAAATTATCCGCTTGAGGATATTCTCGATAAGTTTTTAGTATATGTGTCGGATTTCTATCCCGACCTGAACACGGCAGATTCGCAGACTTGCTATCTGGAATTCGCGGCTCCTGATTTCGAGGACGTGCAGAATCTGCGCACAATAATCGGCAAGCACGTGTATAATAAGCCGGTCGGCGAGTATATCAAGCTTATCATTGAATAAAGGCATTTGAAAAAAATTGCAAAACCCCGAACTGAACACATAAATATAAGTCTTTACTTTATAAAAGCCAAGGTTTTGCAAAAAAATTTTCAAAACCCCTTGACAAATCGAAAATTTGTGCTATAATTAAAGATGTAAGCGAATTTACGTTTACATATCACGGGGGAGCTGTAAAAGGCTGAGAGGAAGTTTGGCTTCGACCCCGAAACCGCAAGGTTTGGAACCTGATTCGGATAATGCCGACGTAGGAAGTTGAATCTCCGCAGCGAATACAGCGCAAAAACGTGTTTTTCACGCGACTGCGTTCTTTTCGTTCGTTGACCGACAATCAAGAAATCCAAAGGCGGTAAGTAAAATTTCCGCCTTTGTTTTATGCATCGGCGGGCGAAAAGGAGACGTATTTATGGAAAAGAAAAGCAATAGGGAAAAAATCCTCAAGTTGGTTGAGGGCGCAGTAATGGTCGCTCTTGCGTTCGGGCTTAGCTGCGTGAAGCTGTTTGAGCTGCCTTACGGCGGAACAATCACATTTCTGTCTATGCTGCCGATTGTCGTGTACAGTATCAGAAACGGTGTGGCAAGCGGACTGATGTGTTCGTTTGTGTATGCGCTGACGCAGTTGGCACAAGGTAT
This sequence comes from Oscillospiraceae bacterium, assembly GCA_014799385.1. GTDB lineage: Bacteria > Bacillota > Clostridia > Oscillospirales > Ruminococcaceae > CAG-115. The sequence goes on along the minus strand of JAAVIC010000017.1, from coordinate 78,433 downwards.
TTTCGTAAGCGGTCTGCTCGGTTGGGGCTTAACCCCCGGTCTGCTTGTGGGGTGTATACTCCTTGACTACATAATTCCGTTCACAATTCTTGGGTTGGCAGGAATTTTCCGCACAAAAGGCGTTAAGGGCTGGATAACAGGCACAGTCGGCGTAATTCTTATCCGCCTTATGTCACACGTTCTCAGCGGAGTATTCATTTTCAAATCGGCAGGCTTGCTCTGGGAGGGACTGGAAATTTCCAACTCTTGGCTCTACAGTATGGCATACAACGGATTCTATATGATTCCCGAAATGATTCTCACTACTATCGGTGCGGTAATTCTGTTCAACAAGAACATTATGTCAAGACTGCTTAAAAATCTGGAAGTAAAAACATAATTTAACCGAACTTTATGTACAGTCCAACTCCGCGCAGCACCGTCTGCGCGGATTATTTTTTACCAAAAAAGCTATTGACAAATTCAAATTTTGTGCTATAATAGCAATAAAAGTAATTTCAAATCATCAGGAGTAAATATGAGCAGCAAACAAATCAATTTCTGGCTTGAGTTTGACGGATTTATGCAAATTGCGCAAAAAGCTCTGGAGCTTGGCTGCACGATAATCCGCGAGGATATGAACGCGGGAACGGTAACGGAGGGCAGCGACCTTGCGCTTATCACCGATGAGATGCATGTTTCGTACTACTTCCATCTTCCAGAGGCGGGGAATATCGCGGTCAAAAGCACCGACAGCGGAGAGCGTCTTGACCGTTTCGCAAACGAGTGCGGAAACTCGATAATCGAAGCGGGATTTTCAAGAATCATTGAACAGGGCAAGAAAATATCCCGCAACAGACTTTACCTGCCAACGGGATATTATGATGACAATAGGAATTTCATTTACAGTCCCGACTGCATTATAAAAGCGTACAACTCGCTGGTGCGGCTCGTGAAAAAGCTCGCGCCGTACACAGAGCTTACGGACAGCTATATAAGCGTTGATGATGACACTTACGGTCAAACGCTAAAATTTAACCATAAGGAGTATGTTTCGCCGTTGTGCCTGAATCTCAGAAACAACGAGGGATACAGTCTTTGGCAGGGTTTTTAATTGTCGAACCACATAAAATAAAGGCTTTTTCAAGTCAAACTCAGGAGGTAACAAATATGGTTGAGGAACTTTTTAAGGCTCTTTCGGAATTGGAACAGGTCGAGGCTATTGCCTTGGGCGGTTCGCGCTCGGGGGAAAATTACGATGAGAAATCCGATTACGATGTGTATTTATACGTCACTGCGCCGATAGACGAGGACGTCCGCCGCGGGATTCTCCAAAACTTCTGCAAGTATATGGAGATTGGGAATCACTACTGGGAGATGGAGGACAACTGCACATTAAATAACGGCATCGATATCGACATTCTCTACCGTGATATGGACTTCATCTGCAATGAAATCGCGGACGGCGTGGAGCGTTTCAATGCTCACAACGGCTACACCACCTGTCTATGGCACAATCTTAGAACTTGTAAAATAATCTGCGACAAAAGCGGTCGCTTGGCTGCGGCGAAAAAACGCTTTGACGTGCCGTATCCTGACAAGCTCCGTGAGAACATAATCACGCGGAATATGAATCTTTTAAGCGGCACAATGCCCGCCTATGACACGCAAGTCGCAAAGGCAGTTTCGCGCGGAGATAAGGTGAGTGTTACGCACAGAACGGCTGCGTTTCTGGAATCCTACTTCGATGTGATTTTCGCGCTTAACCGTCAAACTCATCCGGGCGAAAAACGGCTGATGTCTTTGGCGCGTAAAAACTGCGAAATCCTCCCCGCAAATTTTGAGGAGAACCTCAATCAACTTTTCGCGGATTTGCTTACGAATCCCGAAAATGTAAAATCCGATTTGGAGCGTATAGTCACTGAGTTGAAAGCTATAATTCCGCTAATATCGCAATAAAATTGAGGGAGAAGTATTATGGAAATACCGGATAAATTAAAAAAATACGAGGAATACCTCAGAAGCACCGAAAAGCCCGCAAACGAAATAACCTTTACGCAAACCTCAACGCTGCCGTGGGAGAGCAAGTGCGGCGGCTGCCCGTATCTCGAATCCGAAGAGGACTATCCGAGAGATGAGAATGGCAAGCCGATGATGTTTCTGGCGCAGATAAACCTTGATGAAATGCCGCCGCTTGAGGACTTCCCCGAGCACGGACTGCTGCAGTTTTACATTGGTGATGATGATATGCTGGGACTGGATTCTGCCTGCAAAGTCATCTATATCTCCGAATACAAAAAGGACGCGTCCGCGCTGTTATCGGAAAATCCTTTTGAAAACGTCTATACGGGACAAACGCCTTTTACGAACGAGGGTAAAATCAACTTCGAGCGGTCAAGCAGATTTATCTGTACTGCGTGCCGCGAATTTGAAGAAAAATTCTGCGGTAAGACCGATGACGAGGAGTGGGATGCGCTCTATGAGTTATGTTATGCCGAGGGAAGCTTTGTCGGCGGCTATCCGCTGTTTGTGCAGCAAGCTCCCGCTTACTATGACGATGGAACATATGACACGGTACTGCTCCAGCTTGACTGCGAGGACGAGTGCGGCATTATGTTCGGCGATTCGGGAAATTGCAACTTCTTTATTTCAAAAGAGGATCTGAAAGCCCGAAATTTCGATAATGTTGAATACGATTGGCAGTGCTGCTGATATAACAAGCTGACCTCCCCAACTTCTGTTGGGGAGGTCTTTATCACTGTAATCAATCCCTAAGTTCCGCAAGCTCCACTTCAATCTTCAGCGTGGTCTGCCGCCCGAACGAATTTTCACGGACAACAGTCAGCGTAACGGTGTCGCCCGGCTTTTTCTGCACAAACACCTCGTTTGCTTCGTCCGTCAAAGTGGATATTCCGTCAATCTCAATAATCGTATCGCCGATCTGAAGACCACTCCTTGCTACGGGATAATCCTCGTTGATCTCGCCAACGCGCCACCCCGCGACAAGTCCGCGATACAGCGCAACGTCCTCGGTAATATTCTGATAGCGAATACCGATTGCCGAACGTCCCGAAACGTATCCCTTGGAAATCAAATCCTCGATAACACCTTTCGCCTCGTTTATTGTGATTGCGAATCCAAGACTTTCCGCGTAATTATCCACGCGTTTCTCGTTTACAACGCCGATCACCTCTCCGTAAGCGTTGAACAGTCCGCCGCCGGAATTTCCGCGGTTGATCGCCGCGTCAGTCTGAATCGACGAAAGTCCGCGGACGCTGTCGGATACCTGACGGTTCAGACCCGAAACCACGCCCTTGGAAACAGAAGTTTCATATCCCAGCGGATTGCCGATTACCACAACGTCATCGCCGAGGTGCAGCTTGTCGGAATCGCCCAACTTCGCCGCCGGGAGGTTCGTTCCCTCGATTTTAAGCACCGCAAGATCGGTATCCGCGTCCGTACCGAGCAGTTTCGCGTCATAGGTCTTGGATTCAACCGACCCCGACTTGGAATCGGTGGAGTTCACCTTGACCGTATATTCATCGCAGTCCTCAACAACGTGGTTATTTGTCACAACATACCCGTCTTTTGAGATGATGATTCCGCTTGCCGTGCCGACCAACGTCCGCCTACCGTAATACTCGCCGTAAACCTCGATGTACACGATGCTGTCTTGAACCGCGCTTACAAGGTCGCGGGTATATTTATATGTTCCGTCGGAGTTAATTTCCGCGTCGCCGCTTGCCACCGAAACACCGTTCTGCAGCTCGTTCAGCGTAGGAGTAAGACGCTCTTCGTTTGGAGCTGCGGGGTTGAACGTGTTTCCCGGTTTGCTGCCCGAAACCACCGAAGAACCCATAGACCTCCCGGCGAAATATGCTCCGCCGAATCCCGCGCCACCGCCGACCACAACCACTGCCATAATCATCGCAGCAACCTTGAGAGTTGCGAGATTCCGCTTTTTGGATTTCTTTTCAGGCTCTGCGGGAGCAACCCCCATATTCATATTGTTGTCAAAGTTATTCATATTTTCCATATAAACCTATCCTTTCAAGAGTCAATCAGCGGAGTTTGTAACCGCTTTATGTCTTGATTATAATACCCGAATGTGATTTTTATGTGAAACAAAATTGAATAAACAATTAAAACTATTTGGAATCCGCGAGAGCCTTGTGAACGGCAAGTGCCAACGCGCATTCCAAACGCTTGCACTGAAGCTCGCAAGACAGCTTGTGCGGCTTGCGGCAGTCGCCCTCGTATATGTAGGAGTTGGCGTTGCAGCCGCCTGAGCAATAGAACTTTGCCCAACAGTCTGCGCAGCCTTGCTTTGAATAGAGGTGCGTCTTGGCGAAATAGGTCTTAATCTCGTCATCAAATGTTCCATCGTTTAGGTTGCCCATTTTCCACTTATCTATGCCCACAAACTGGTGGCACGGGAAAATATTTCCATTCGGGTCAACCGCAACATAATCATTGCCGCAGCCGCAGCCGCGCAGCCGCTTTATCGCGCACGGACCTTGGTCTAAATCCACCATAAAATGGAAGAAGTTAAACTTATCCTCCGTGCGGTTCGCCATAACCTCGCACAGCTTGTCATACTCACTGTAAATTCTTGGCAAATCCGCCCCGGTAATCGCGAACGGCTCTTTCTCGTCCGTTACAACAGGCTCTGCGGAGAGCTGCTCGAATCCCAAATCGCGCATATGCAGCACGTCCTCGGTGAAGTCGAGATTGTACTTTGTGAACGTTGCGCGGACATAGTAATCCGTCTTGCCCTCTGTAGTTCTGCCCTTTACCAGCTTTTGGAATTTCGGAACGATCACGTCATACGCGCTTTTTCCGTTCAGCGTCTTGCGGATTCGGTCGGTTGTTTCGCGGCGACCGTCCAACGAAAGAACAACGTTCACCATCTCACGGTTGATGAACTCAATCTTCTCATCGTCCAACAGAACTCCGTTTGTGGTAATTGTGAATCGAAAATTCTTGCCGTGCTGCTTTTCAATCGAACGCGCGTATTTAACGGTTTCCACCACGGTATTCCATGCCATCAGCGGCTCTCCGCCGAAGAAATCCAGTTCGATGTTTTCACGATTCGCGGAGCGTTCAATCAAGAAATCGATAGCCTTGCGACCGATTTCGGGCGGCATTATGCACCGCTCGCCGCCGAAATCTCCCGTCTGCGCAAAACAGTACTCACAGCGCAGATTGCAGTCGTGAGATACATTCAAACACATCGACTTAACAGGACTTTTCACCATTGTATCCGAATACTTTTTGTAATCGTCCTCGGCGAAGAGAGAACCCTCTTTATACAGAGTGTATAATTCCGCGTATGCTCCGCGAACGTCATCTTCGGAGTACTTCGAGAGCTGCGCGGGAAGGTTCGCGGGCATCTCCTCGCTCATCGGCGCGGAAATGAGATCCAACATATCGTACGCGCAGCCATCCAACACGTGAACACCGTTGCTGTCGCTGTCAAGAACGATGTTATAACCAAGCTGCCTAAATTTATGAACCATTTATTATAAACCTCTTTTATCTTAAATAGCAAACTCAAAACCGCAAAGACAAGCTTCGCTTGTCTTTGCTCGCCTGCCCGTCACGTCCCACACTTCGTGTGCGACGCACCGGGCGCGTTTTGAATTTGCATAAATTCCGCACCGGACAGATGAGCTGACGCTCATCTGTCCTAGCCTCACCGCAAAGGCTCCGTCTCTGCGGTGGCTTGCGAAATTTGCAATTCACCCCGACAGGTGAATTTGAAATTAAAACGATATAACTAAAATAAATGGGCGGGTGTTCCCGCCCGATTTTTCCTGATAAGTATATCACTTAACGGACTCGCACTTCTGATTCGCAACCGTGCAGGAAGTCTTGCAAGCGGACTGGCAGGAGCTTGTGCACTTACCGCAGCCGCCCTTCTCAGCGGAAGCCTTCAGGTTTGCCTTGTTGACAGTAACAACGTGCTTCAATGGGAACACCTCGTTTCATTTTGTGATAGCGATTTTCGCTTAACTCCATTATACCACACTTTTCCGAATTTTTCAAGGGGATTTTAGGATTTTTTATCCACCTCGCAGATTTTTTCATCGAACGCGTGCCGTTCCACATATTCCATCATACGATTGCGCCTTGATATAGCGAACGCCCAACCGAAAATATTCGCCATAACTAGAATCAAAATCTCCTCCATAATAATACCGAAAGCCAACTCGGAAAGAAGAACGATCATACCCAATGTCAGTTCAAAAGCGTGCTCTCGCTTCCATTTCTTGGTAAAGAATGTCTTTCGCTCCTCAACGGTAAACGCGCTGACCTTGAGAGTTTCCTTGAGATTCTCCTCGGCTGCGGACTCCACCTCCTCGGATTCAAGCCGTCTTCCGCTGAGAAGTTCATTTATGCTGACCGAATAGAACTCCGAAAGTTCCATCAGCATTTCCAGCGGCGGCATATAGTTGCCGTTCTCCCAACGCGAAATGGTTTTGTTTGATGTTCCGAGCTGTTCCGCAAGCTGCTCTTGTGTGAGATTACGCTCGTGGCGAAGCATCGCGAGAAATTTCCCGATTTTAACGGTATCCATAATAATCACCTCCAAGAGCATTATACCAAGTCCACGCGGAAAAATATAGGACACAAAAGAGAAATTTTCCCATTTTAACGGTATCCATAATCATCACCTCTAAGGGCATTATACCAAATCCGCGCGGAAAAGTACAGGACACAAAAAGCGAACAACGCTGCAAACGCAGTTTTTCCGTTTTTGCGCACGAAGTGCACAAAATGTGATTGCCATTAGGGCAATCACAAGGAAAAAGTGCGCAGTTTGGTTACAACGCTCCGCGCTGTAGGCGCGGCAAGCGTTGTCCAAACAGGCGCGAACGGCTTAACAACACGCAAAATCGGCAGCGTCTCCGCTGCCGATAAATGTGTTACAAAAGATTACATCTCATCCGAGCCGTCATCATCGGTGCTGAAACGCGACCCGAAAATATCCCCTCCGAAACTTACAGACTCTTCGGGAATAGTCGCCTCGTTAACCGTTTCCTCGGCAGCAACCTCGGGAACTGCGTCCGCAACTGCCTTTGCGAGTGACGGCTCGTCCTCAACGTCCATATCCTCGTCGAAGTCGTAGTCCCAATCGTCATCAATGTCATCGCTGTCCCAGTCGTCGTAGTAATTCTCCTCGTTCTCCTTGTCGAGCTTCTTCTTGGTGATGTAAGTTGCCGCAGCAATACCGCCCGCAACCGCAAGCGCGCCTACCAAAAAAATTCCAAGTCCTTTCATAGCCAATCCTCCTGTTGATTTAATGCCGTTTCCGGCGAATCCGATTTTTTGTTCCGCTTATATTATTATACACCTTTCGCAAAAAAAATGCAAGAGCAATTAGCAATTTTAGGCATTTTGCACAAACTTTTCACATATTTCCTGTCATATTCATCAAAACGGAAATCGCGGCGATCGGAGCGGTTTCACAGCGCAGAATCCGCTTGCCGAGCGATACGGAAACAAATCCCAACCCTTCAAGAAACTCCGCCTCGGACGGCTCAAATCCGCCCTCGCTGCCTATCACGATGTCCACATTGCTCTTGAACTCGCTCACCGCACGGGACAGCGGAGTTTCGGAGCACTCATAGAACAGAATCCTTGTGCTGTTCGGCGAAAGGAGTGTTTCGAGCTTGGAAAGCTCCACCACATTCCCCACAGTGGGAATTATCCCGCGACCGCACTGCTTTGCCGCCTCAAGCGCGATTTTTTGGAATCGCGGCAGCTTGCGGCTCATCGACTTCTCATCGGGTCTTGAAACACAGCGTTTGGTAAAAATCGGGACGATTTCCGCCGCGCCGCATTCCACCGCCTTTTGAACGATGAAGTCCATCTTATCTCCCTTTGGGAGTGCCTGAAACAGCCGCAGCCGAATTGACGGCTCAGCCCGATTCTCGGATTTTTCCAGAATACGGAAAACACAATTTTCCGGGGCGGAACTGTCAAGCTCCGCGAGGTAATCCGTTCCGCTTCCGTCGCATAATACCGCTATGTCGCCCTTGCGCATTCTCAGCACGACCGAAACGTGCCGAGCGTCCTCGCCGTCAACCACCGCCGTTTCATCGGAGATGTTCTCTGTGAAGAAACGCGGATACCGCCAGCGTTCCTGTTTTAATTCAATATCTTCCATTTAACCACCTATAATCAATTGTTCACGATTAATATTGGGTGCCTTTGTGCGGATCCCATCTATGTGTTCAAACAAATCTGATTTAATTTGCGAACGCATATGGTCAAGTATAAAATCTATTCCCTCCCTGCGTGCAAGTTTTGCTGCGGGAACAAAATCACTATCCCCCGAAATCAAGATAATTTGATCAACCTGCTTTTTATAAGCTAAAGAAGCAATATCAATTCGATTTTCATATCAACTCCTTTTTGAGAAATTTGAAGCGAAAAATCATTTTCTGTCAAGTCGGAGATGCTAATCGTACCGTTACAAAGCTTTCGGGTAATATCTTCGCGAATTTTGTAGTGTGCCTGTTCCTTGGCAAGTTTACCCATTCTAAGACAGAATTTTCTTTTATGGGTAAGCTCCTTTATGTATTCTGTCATCCAAAAATACATTTCGGAATCTCCGAAATCAATCTGTTTTTTAAGAAAGGGATGATACAGCTTTTTAGAAATCGGCGGACAATCATAGTAAAAAATCCTGTAAAGCTCTCGTTTTTCACGTCTATCGTTAAGGTGCGATTTACAATATTTTTCCAGTTCGTCAGCCCGTTCTTTTCCGGATTTTATACCAAAAAGTTTATATGCCCTTTGGCGATAAAAACCGCCGTCAACTAATATTGCTGTCTTAACCATTAAAGACCTCCAAATAAAAAGCCCCCAGTTTCGGCACTCCCCGGATAATGGGGGGCTTACTCCTAGGGGCATGATAACAAATCCGTAACGTTCGTTACAGTTATATTATATGATAATCACTTGAAAAAGTCAAGTTCCCCTTACCAAAATCAGCAAGTTGCACAAAATAAAAATGAGATTTTATGCAAATTCAATAATACTTATTGTAACAAATTCCTCTAATTCCACCCAAACTCGTCCGCCTTGCCGAACAGCTTGATAACCCCCTCGCGGAGCTGCTTATGCTCGGGGCGCGACAAATCTGCGTCAAAGCCGAGAATCCCCTCGGCAAGCCGGTCGATTTCCGCCAAAACTCCCGAATCGTCCGCCAGATCGGCGACCTTCATCGGCGGCAGACCGTGCTGCTCCCGACCGAAAAAGTTACCCGGACCACGCAATTGCAGGTCAATATCCGCGATTTTATACCCGTCCGTGTTATCTTTCATAGCCGTCATTCTCGCGCGGGTGTATTCGCTCTTGCTGTCTGTCATCAGTATGCAGTAGCTCTGTTCGCTGCCGCGACCAACACGACCGCGCAGTTGATGAAGCTGCGACAAGCCGAACTGCTCGGCATTCTCAATCAGCATAACCACCGCGTTCGGCACATCTATTCCCACCTCGATTACAGTGGTGGAAATCAGCAGTTTTAGCTTGTTGTCGCGGAAATCGTTCATCACCGCGTCCTTATCCGCCTGTTTCATCTTGCCGTACAACAAGCCCGTGGGAATCCCCGCGAACTCGTTTGATGTAAGCGTATTGTAATACTCTATCGCGCTTTTCTTGTCGCTGTCATCGCTCTGCTGAACCCTCGGACATACGATAAACGCTTGCCGCCCCGCCGCGATGTGCTTTTTGATGAAGTTGTACACGCGCGTGCGGAAGCCCGAATCCACCGTGTAGGTTTCGATTGGGATTCTCCCCCTGGGCATTTCATTAAGCACTGACACATCAAGATCGCCGTACATAATCAGCGCGAGTGTGCGCGGAATCGGAGTCGCTGACATCGCCATAATATGTGGATTAACAGAGCTTTTTTCAGCGAGCGCAGACCGCTGCGAAACGCCGAATCGGTGCTGCTCGTCCACGATTACAAGCCCTAGTCGTTTGATCTCCACGGACTTCTGAATCAGCGCGTGAGTGCCCACCAGTACATCGATTTCTCCATTCGCGGCGGCGGCGCGGATATTGCGCTTTTCAGCGGCTGACATACTCCCCGACAGCAGCCCGATACGCAGCCCAAATGACTCCAGAAATCCCCTGAACGTTTCAAAATGCTGCTTTGCCAACACCTCGGTGGGAGCCATCACCAGCGTCACGAACCCGTTCCGGAACGCGAAATACGCGGCGGCGGCAGCCACCAGTGTCTTTCCCGAGCCGACATCACCCTGAATCAGCCTGTTCATCGGGTACATACGTTTCATATCGGCAATACAGTCGTTCACGGCATTCATTTGAGCGTTGGTCGGAGTGAACGGAATCCCCGCGTAGAATTTGTTCATATCCGCGTCTGTCATTACCGCTCCCGAAAGTATCCTGCCGTGATTTTTGATTTGAGATAAGCCCAGCTTCAGAGTCAGCAGCTCCTCAAAGACCAACCTCCGCCGCGCTTCCTCGTACTCCGCGCGTGTTTTCGGAAAATGTATCTTACGCATAGCCTCGTCCGCGCCGATAAGCCCGAACCTCTCGCGAATGCTTTCGGGGAGCGTTTCCGCGCGTTTTACATACTCCAACGCGGTTTTCATATTCGCGGAAACGATGTTGTTCGTCAACCCAGCCGTCAGCGGATATTTCGGCGATAATCCCGCGGAATTGGGCGGCAAAAACTGCGGAGAGGTGACCTCTTTATTCAAAAGACTTCCGCCGATTTTCCCGTAAAAGATGTACTCCGCGCCGATTTTCAGCGTATCAAACACGAACTTCGTATTGAAGAACACCGCCGTGATCTCGCGCGAATCGGCATTCAGAACAGCCTTGTAAATCTGGATCTTCCCCGCGTATGACCTCGGATAGAGCTTTTGCTCCACCTTCGCCCGAAACGCGCAGACCTCGCCCATCTCCGCTTCATCGATGTTCTTTAAGTCGGTAAAGTCCACATAATCGCGCGGATAGTACTCCGTAAGCTGCTCGGCGGTTTCAATTCCAAGCTTTTTGTACAGCTCCGCGCGCTTGGGACCCACGCCCTTGAGATACGTGATCTCCATTATTCAACCGAGATTATATAATAGTATACGGGCTGTCCGCCGTTTACCAGCACAATATCAATATCATCGCTGATTCTGCTGCGGAGAATCTCGTATGCCTCGTTTGCGTCCTCCTCGGTAACGTCCGAGCCGTACATCACCGTGATATAGCTCGATGATGAGCTTACAAGCCGCTTGGTGAGCTTCACCAGAGCCTTGGTGAGGTTCTTTTCGGTGAACACGATTTTGCCGTTATCCATCGCGAGAATCTCGCCTTGCTTGATTTTATGTCCGTCATATTCGCTGTCGCGGACGGCGAACGTGATTTGTCCGCTGCCCACGCGGTCGATAGCGTCTGTCATTTCGCTGCGGTTGGTCTTGAAATCCGCCTCGGGATTGAAGCTCATCATCGCCGTGATTCCCTGCGGAATAGTGCGGGTCTGAAGAACGCAGACGTTTCTGTCCGCAAGCCCCACCGCCTGCTCAGCCGCCATAATGATGTTCTTGTTGTTCGGCAGCACGAATACATTCCGCGCGGGAGTCTGCTCGATCGCATCGAGAATATCCTCGGTAGAGGGGTTCATCGTCTGACCGCCGCGAACCACATTATCCACGCCCAAATCGCTGAACAGAGCCTCAATTCCCGCGCCCGCCGCGACTGCCACGAATCCGATTTCGTTTACAGGCTCTACGGGGAGCTTGCGGTTCACTTGAGCCGCCTTATCCGCCTTAACCACGTTGTTGTGCTGTTCACGCATATTCTCGATTTTCATCTTGGTAAGCTCGCCGAACTTCAAGCCCTCTTCCAGAGCCTTACCGGGGTGATTGGAGTGCACATGCACCTTGATTATATCCTCATCGTCCACCACAACCACGCTGTCGCCGATGGTTTCCAGATACGCGCGCAAAGCCGTGGAATCCTTGGTGGAGCTGCTCTTCTGAACAATAAACTCCGTACAGTACGCGAACTTTATCTCCTCCTGTGCGGCGGCAACCGCCACAGGAGCCTGAGGTTTCACATCGTCCGCGGAGGCAATCGCCACGCCGCCGCTTATCACCGAGTACATTCCCTCAAGAATCACGATAAATCCCATTCCGCCCGCGTCCACAACGCCCGCCTTTTTAAGCGCGGGCAGCAGCTCGGGAGTTTTATCAAGGGATTTCTTAGCCTCGGAGATGTATTGCTCCAGAAAATCCGCCACTGTGATGTCCGCTTTTGCAAGCGCGGCGGTGTTTTCGTAAGCCTCGCGCGAAACGGTAAGAATCGTGCCCTCGGTGGGCTTCATCACGGACTTGTACGCTGCGTCCACACCGATTTTCAGCGCGGCGGACAAATCAACGGCAGTAACCGTTTCCTTGCCCGTCAGCCCCTTGGAAAGCCCGCGGAACAACAGCGATAAAATAACGCCCGAATTTCCGCGCGCACCGCGCAGCATCGCGGAGGCTGCCTTTTTCGCCACCTCGCCCGCAGTCGCTCCGTCGGGAGTGTTCTCCAGATCCCCGACCGCGTTCCTTATAGTCATAGACATATTCGTTCCCGTGTCGCCGTCCGGCACGGGGAACACATTCAGCTCGTCCACAGCCTGTCTGTTATTGTAAATATTGTTCGCTCCCGAAATAATTGCGTCACGAAGGAGTTTACCGGAAACTGTCATCTTCTTCCAAATCCCTTTCTTATTTTTAATTTGAAATTCCGAAACCGTGCAAACGAGCGATGCTCGTTTGCACTATCCGAGCTGTTTGTCTCACCTTCGGTGCGACAAACAGCTCGATTTTCGGAATTTCTTGTTTTAATTGGCAAATTGCGAACCGTAAACATTGCCAAAGGCAATGTTTACTAGCCGAGCAACGCGTAACATCGCTGCGCGATATTACACGCAGCTCGCTTTCGCAATTTGCGTTTCACCCCGAACAGTTGATCAAAATCAAACTATTTTGAATTTCAAATCGCGAACCGTAAACATTGCCAAAGGCAATGTTTACTAGCCGAGCAACGCGTAACATCGCTGCGCGATATTACGCGCCGCTCGCTTTCGCAATTTGCATTTCACCCCGAACAGTTGATCAAAATCAAACTCTAATGGAATCCACGTATACGTTGACTTTCTCCACGGAAAGCCCCGTACTCTGCTCAACTGTATAGCCGACCTTGTTAATGATCGACCGCACCACGGCATTCATATTCACGCCGTACATCAGCGAAATATGAAGATCAATAAGCAATTTATCCTTGACAAATCTGACCTTTACGCCACGGACGCTATCGTGCTTTTTCTTCAGCGGCATTGCCGCCTTGAGCGTTTCGCGGATTCCCGTGACGTTCATCGAAATCACCCCGAAACACTTAGTCACCGTGTTTCCGATGAGCTTTGTGAAATACTCCGGAGAAATTAGAATTTTTCCCACATGATTCTGCAAAGAAACCATAAAATCACCCCTTATTTTTAATAGCAAATCCAAAACCACACAAACGAGCTAACGCTCGTTTGTGTTCGCTGAGCTTTACCTCACACCGCTGCGCGGTGTGAGGCAAAGCTCGCGTTTTAAATTTGCACTAGTCATCCATACCCTGCCTCAAATTATAATTATGCCCTTTTGAGCAGGTCTGCATACCGCCGTGAAATACTTGGGAAATTCACGCGCGGCGGCTCTTGCGGATTGCTCGCTCGGAAACACTCCGAACACCGCCGAGCCGCTCCCCGTAAGAATCGCGCCCTCCGCGCCGGAATCGTTCAGCCGCTGCGCGATACCGTTTATCTGTTCATCGTTGTACAACGTTTGGAACACATTGTACATCATCTTTGGGAATCTCTCGCCCGACTTAACAAATTCGCTCATTTTTCCACATTTTGGAATCGGAGCTTTATCATACCTCGCGTATCCGCCGCGCGTATCGCACGCGAAATCGGGCTTTACCACAAGGAACACCCTCTCGGGGAACGGCTCAATCTCCGTCATCTCATCACCGATTCCGCGACAGACTTGCGTTCCGCCGCGCAAACAGAACGGCACGTCCGCGCCGACCTCTGCGCCAAGCCTCAGTAAATCCTCATCATCAAGCGGATTTCCGCACATCGCATTCAGCGCGGTGATGACTGCCGCCGCGTCCGCGCTGCCGCCGCCCATTCCCGCGCCGTGAGGAATGCGTTTCTCTACGCGAATCCGCACGGACAGCGGCTTTCCGAGCACTCTCGCGAACCGCTCCGCCGCCTTGTGGCAGATATTTCCCTCACCGCCCGGAATTTCGGGATTGGAGCATTCCACCCGAATGCCCTCTCCGCCAAGGCTCACCGTAACCACATCGCACAAATCCACGCTCTGCATAACGGTTTCCAACAAATGGTATCCGTCCGCGCGAACCCCCGTAATATCCAGATACAAATTCACCTTGGCATTGGCAGTCAGTGTCATTTCGGTAATACTCACTTATTCAGCTCCTCAAGAAATTCGCGAATCCGCGTCAAAGCGGTGGTCAAATGCGCCACCGAATACGCGTAAGAAACGCGCACAAAACCCTCTCCGCTTGCGCCGAACGCCGACCCGGGAACAACCGCGACTTTCTTATCGTAGACGAGCTTTTCGCAGAACTCCGCGCTGCTCATTCCCGTGGATTTAATGCACGGGAACACATAAAACGCGCCCTCAGGCTCAAAGCACGTCATCCCCATATCGTTGAATCCTTTAACGACAAGCCGCCGTCTCATATCATATTCATCAACCATATGCTTGACGTCCTCGCTGCACCTCTCCATCGCCGCGATTGCCGCGTATTGGCTTACCGTGGGGCTTGACATAATGCAGTACTGGTGGAGCTTGAGCATCTGTTTTATTATCGGCTGAGGACCTGCGACATAACCGAGCCGCCAGCCCGTCATCGCGTATGCCTTCGAGAATCCGCTGATAACCAGAGTTCGTTCGCGCATTCCGTCCATCTCGGCGATAGAAACGTGCTTTTCGCCGTTGTAGGTCATTTCCGCGTAGATTTCATCACTTGCCACCACGATATTCGTTCCGCGCAATACTTCGGCGATTGCCTCCAAATCCGCGCGGCGCATTACCGCGCCCGTGGGGTTGTTCGGATAGGGCAATACAAGCATTTTGGTCTTGTCAGTGATTTTCTCCTTGAGAGCGTCTGCCGTCAAGCGGAACTTATCCTCCGCGCGGGTTACGATAGGCACTGCCGCGCCGCCCATCATCGCCACTATCGGCGAGTAACACACAAAACTCGGCTCGGGAACAAGCACCTCATCGCCCGGCTCAATCAGCGCGCGAACCGCCAGATCGATAGCCTCCGAGCCGCCGACCGTGATTATAACCTCGTTATCGGGGTTATATTCGGTGTGTATAAAATCCTTTAAGTATCCGCAAACCGTTCGGCGAAGCTCCATAAGACCGCTGTTTGCGGTATAGGCGGTCTTGCCCTTTTCAAGAATATTGATTGCTTCTTTTCGCGCCGCCCACGGAGTCTTGAAATCAGGCTCGCCGATAGACAGCGAAATCACGCCCTCGACCTGCTGAGCAATATCGAAAAACTTTCGTATCCCCGAGGGCTGAATATCTTGAATCTTTTGGGGAATCAGCTTATTATAGTCCATCACGGGGAAACCATACTCCTTTCATCGAAGTTTTCCTCGTTGAACACGTGGTGCTTCTCCTTGTATCTGCGCAGAATGAAGTGCGTTGTGGTGGACAGAACCCCGTCCAGCACCGCCAGCCGCTCGGATACAAACAGCGCAACATTCCTCAAACTTGAACCCGAAATCGTCACCGACAAATCGTTTGCGCCCGATAACAGGAACACGCTGTCCACTTCCTCGTACTCCATAATTGTATGCGCGAGGTCGTCAAATCCCCTGTCCTTGATAGGGGTGATTTTCAGCTCGATAATCGCCGTCACACCATTCTCGTCAACCTTTTCCTCGTTGATTATCGCCGAATAGCCCATAATGATCCCCGACTGTTCGAGATTGGCAATTTCACGTGCAACCTCGTCCTCGGAAGTTCCGAGCATTGTCGCTATATCCGCGTTGGAAAGCCGCGCGTTCCGCCGCAGAATATTCAACAGCTTTTCTGTATTCATATCTATTCCTCCAATCAGATTTTAATGAATTTTGGTTCTTTCTTTTCAAACACACAAACCTCATCGAACCCCAGATCCCGCAAAAGCTCGTAGCAACGCGGAATATCCTTTGCGATATCCGAAGTCTGGTGAGCGTCCGAGCCGACCGTGATCATCTTGCCGCCAAGCTCCTTATACCGCTTAATAAACGGCGCGGAAGCCATCGGACCGCCCAATCCGCGGCGATACCCCGAGGAGTTCACCTCCAGCGCGATGTCCTTCTTGACAATAATTTCCAGAATCTTGTCGATTATCGGCTTGTAGACCTCAAAAGCCGCCTGAGAACGCTTATCCTTTTCAACCACCAATCCTGCGGGAGTGTCCACATTGACAAACCTCAGCAAAAACGTGATATGCGCCAACGAGCAGAAATTTCCCCACTCGACAAGATTCAGCATATCCTCCCAATACTCAATGAGTACACGCTTTCTGTCAAACTCATTATCGGGGATTCGGCTCATATGTTCATAATGAACCGTCCGATGAACCGACCCGAGAACAAAGTCATAATCGTGTTCCGCGAGGATTTTCTCTGCGGTATGTAAATTATACATGGCTTGACCGATTTCCGCGCCGTAGTAGATTTTCATCTTCCCGTCAAACTCCGAACGCAGCATCTCAAAAGTCGGGCGCGTCTTGTCGATAGCCGCCCAATAATCCCACTCGCCGTCATGGAACTCATCAAGCTCGATATGATCCGTAAGGGCGAAATGCTTTACACCAAGCTCACAGGCTCGTTTCGCCATATCCAAAGGCTCCGACGAGCCGTCCGACGATAAAGTCGAATGATTATGAATATCAATCAATTCCATACTGTCTCCTTATCTAAAAAACAAATTCAAAACCACGCAAACGAGCTAACGCTCGTTTGCGTTCGCTAAGCGACCCGTTACACCGCTGCGCGGTGTAACGCGCCGCTTGCGTTTTGAATTTGCGTTTGTCGCCTGTTGGTTGCTTGGAATTAAACGCACTTGAACTTCACACCCCGGTAGGTCGTTTGAGATTATACGCGCTGAATGTTCACCCCAAGCAGCGGCTTATGACTATAATCCGAATAACTTACCAACAAATTATATAACACTCATACATTATATTTTACCACAAAATTTTCAATTTGTCCATAATATAGATTGACTTTTTTGAAATTTTTTTCTATAATAGAGTAGAAGCAATAAAAAATCAACATATGCGGGAGAAAAATTATGCATTTTGACCGCGAAGGAGGAACTATGAGAGCAGTAGTGGCTGTTATCGGCAAGGACACAGTGGGGATTCTCGCGAAAGTGAGCGGAATCTGCGCAGAGTACAAGGCAAATGTTATGGATGTGACCCAGACGATCATGCAAGATTTGTTCGCAATGACAATGCTGATTGAAATTTCGGAGCTGACCATTGATTACATCGACTTCGCCGAAAAGCTCAAAAACACGGGCGCGGAGATGAATCTTCAGGTTCACGTTATGCACGAAGATATTTTCAACAGTATGCATAAAATTTAAGGGGGATTTTTGTACAATATGCTGAATACAGGCGACATTTTAGAAACTATAAAAATGATTCAGGAGGAAAACCTCGATATCCGCACGATAACTATGGGGATTTCACTTCTGGACTGCATTGACAGTGATGCTAACCGCGCGTGTGACAAAATCTACGAGAAGATGATGCGCAAAGCGGAAAACCTCGTTAAAACAGGCGAGGAAATTGAAAAACAGTACGGTATCCCGATCATCAACAAGCGAATTTCCGTCACACCTATTGCGATTGTGTCCGCGGCGGCGGGAAACCCCGTGAAGTTCGCCAAGACGCTCCAACGCGTTGCGGAGGGTACGGGCGTAAACTACATCGGCGGCTACTCCGCGCTTGTTCACAAGGGATTCTCGGCGGGCGACAAGGAGCTGATAGAATCGATTCCCGAAGCGCTTGCCGAAACCACCAATGTCTGCTCGTCCGTCAATATCGGCTCGACAAAGGCGGGAATCAATATGGACGCGGTGGCGATGATGGGCAATATTATCCGCCGATCCGCCGAACTTACCAAGGACGACCACTGCTTCGGCGCGGCGAAGATCGTTGTATTCTGCAACGCGCCCGAGGACAATCCCTTTATGGCGGGAGCGTTCCACGGCGTGGGCGAATACGATTGCGAGATCAATGTCGGAGTTTCCGGTCCGGGAGTGGTTCGCGCGGCTCTGGCAAAGCACCCTGACGCGAATATCAGCGAAATCGCGGACGTTATCAAGAAAACCGCGTTCAAAATCACACGAATGGGGCAGCTTGTCGGCACGGAAGCCTCAAAACGGCTTGGTGTGCCGTTCGGCATTGTCGACCTGTCACTCGCGCCGACCCCCGCTGTCGGAGATTCCGTGGCGCATATTCTTGAAGAAATCGGCTTGGAGAGCTGTGGTGCGCACGGCACGACCGCGTGTCTTGCACTTCTGAACGACGCGGTGAAAAAAGGCGGCGTAATGGCTTCCTCGCACGTTGGCGGACTGTCGGGCGCGTTTATCCCTGTTTCCGAGGACGCGGGAATGATCGACGCGGCGAACCGCGGCTCTCTGTCACTGGAGAAGCTCGAAGCGATGACCGCCGTATGCTCGGTTGGTCTGGATATGATCGTAATTCCCGGTGATACGCCCGCAGATACGATTTCGGGAATCATCGCGGACGAGGCGGCAATCGGTATGGTGAACTCCAAAACTACCGCCGTGCGCGTAATCCCCGCAATCGGTATGAAAGAGGGCGAAACCTTGGAATTTGGCGGTCTGTTCGGCAGCGGACCGATTATGAAGGTAAGCCCGTTCAGCTCCTCAAAATTCATCTCGCGCGGCGGCAGAATACCCGCACCGCTCCAAAGCTTGAAGAACTGATTCGCTTGAACAAATAAAAGTTATATTACGTAACGAACCGCCCCGATTTGTGCAGACAGCACAAACCGGAGCGGTTTATACTTTATTTCGTAATTGAAGCGAAGCCGCTTTGAAATCAGAGCGAACAAACTCTAATTGCATTGTCCCGCTCTTCCGAAAACCGATGTGACCGTGATATAGTCCCCGGAGATTTCCGCGAAGATTTCGCCGTTCATTTTGTGCATAAGCTGTCGGCAGATGTACAGTCCCAGTCCGCTTCCGCGAATATTTTCGGAATTTGCGCCGCGCCAAAAGCTCTCGAAAATGTGCGCAAGCTCGGACTTGTCTAAAGTGCAGCCGCTGTTCCTCACCGAAATCAGAACACCCTCGTCATCGTCCGGGAACATAATCTCGATGTACTTGCCATCGCCGTATTTTATCGCGTTTTCAATCACGTTTTGCATAACCTCAACGGCGCGATTCAAATCACCGAAAAGCAGGCAGTTGTTGTATTCCCCGACAACAAATTCCGTTTTGACGAGCGACATCTTCTCGCTGTAATAAGCGGCGATATTTTGCACCAGCTCCGACAGATAAAACTCCCCGTTTTCTACGTCAAGGCTGAGGAAATCCTCGCGCGAGGCGGTGACTATCTGCGTGACATAGCCCTCTATTTCGTCCGCTTTTTCGTTTATCGATTCGGCGATCTCGCGCTGCTTTTCCGCGTCGGGATAGAGATTTTTCGACAGCGCTTTTGAATACAGTTTTATCGCGGAAAGCGGCGTCTTTATATCGTGTGAAAGCGACAGCAGCAAGGTTTTCCTTTCCTTTTGCAGCTCCAATTCGCGTTGCTTTTGCTGCTCGATATTCTCGCGGAGCAGGTCGATTCCCCACAAAAATCTTCCGAAAAAGCGATTTTTGTTTTCCTTGACGGGAGAGGTGAGATTCCCCTTGGAGAGCTCGTAAGGAACATTTGTCAGTCTGTCAAACGGACGCAGGATTTTCTCGCGAATGTAAATCAAAACCCCGAAGGTCACCGCCGTCATTACGCCGAGAATCACGTTTACAATGACGATTGTTTCCGTGTTTGACGAGTTGTTTCCCGTTCTGTAATCGAATCTGTACAGTTCTCCGTTTATCTCGCGAATTGAGTAATCTCCGTCGGTATCGAAAAAGTCCTCGCCGAAGGAGGCGATATTGTAAACAAATTCACATTGTGACAAATCCGCGCTTTGCAGCCCGTTTTGCTCGATTTGAAGCGCGAGGCGGTTGATTTCCACGCGGTAGGGTCTGCCGTTTTGAGGAGTGTTAAGATTGCGCATCAGCAGATTCGCCGCAAAGAAAACCAAAACAACGATTACGGAAATAACCGCGAAAATTTTATTCCAGGCTCTCATAAATATTTATACCCCGTACCCCAGACCGTCAGTATCTTTTGCGGATTTTTCGGGTCTTTCTCGATTTTACGGCGCAGCCATTTTATGTGGACGGTAAGCGTCTGCTGCTCGGATTCGCTGTCGCTGCCCCATATCGTGTTGAAGATGTATTCCTTGGAGAGGGTTCGTCCCTTGTTCTCGATAAGCAGCACAAGCAGCTCAAATTCCTTGGCGGTCATTTCAATCGGAATGTTGTTTTTATATACAACGCGGTTGATTTTATTCACGCGCAGTTCCCCGTCACACAACTCGTCATGCGCGTATCTTCGTTTGAAAATTCCGTGAATCTTAGCCAGCATAATGTCGATGTCATACGGCTTTTCGATGTAATCGTCCGCGCCGAGGTCAAGACCTAAGAGCTTGTCGTTTTTGTCTGTTTTCGCGCTGACGATCAAAATCGGAGTGACGCTCTCCGCGCGGATCTTCTCTAGCACGTAGAACCCGTCCTTATCGGGCAGCATTATATCAAGCACAATAAGCCTTGCGCCGTATCTTTGATACAGCGACAAGGCTTTCTCTGCGTTTTCGGCAACGGACACCGTGTAATTTTCCGCGCGAAGAAAATCACACAGCACCATAGCCAGTTCTTTGTTATCCTCGATAATCAGAATATCTGTCATTTTTATCTCTTACCAACCCATTTCCATAAGCCAGCCGTTAAGCGCGCGTTCGCGGTCGCGGAGCTTGGTTTTGTCGTACTTTTCGAGCTTGTATTCGCCCTGAATGTTCCCGTCGACAATGTACAAAACTCTCGTGCATTTCGCCGCGACTTTCACATCGTGAGTTACAAGCATTACGGTAGTTCCCTCGGCATTGAGCTTGGCAAGCTCCTCCATAACCTCGTCCGAGGAGGAACGGTTAAGCGCGCCCGTAGGCTCATCGGCGAAAATCATCTTCGGCTTGTTTATCATACTTCTGCAAATGCACGCGCGTTGGAGCTGACCGCCCGAAACCTCGTTTATGTCGTTATCGGCGACCTCGATTATCCCCATCTTGCGCATTAACGCGTGACCTCGTTCGGTCGTTTCGCGGCGGGATTCTTTTATCTTGCCGGATTGGCACGCGGGGAGGATTATATTGTCGAGAACCGAGAGGTTCTTCAGCATATACATCTGCTGGAAGATGAATCCCATTTCGTCAAGACGAAGATTCGCAAGCTCCTTTTGATTCATCTTGGCGATGTTTTTTCCGCAGAAATCCACCCGTCCCGAGGTGATATGGTCCATTCCCGAGACCGCGTACAGCAGTGTGGATTTACCCGAACCGGACGGACCCATTACAGCCACCATTTCGCCCTCGTCAATGCGGAAGTTCACATTCTTGAGAACGTTGTTCTGCCGCTTGTTTACCACGTAAGTTTTGCAAAGGTCTTTGACCTCTAAAATGTTAGTCATAGCATTAGCCTCCTATTTCAATTTGCAATTCACGAACCGTACAAACCGCCGAAGGCGGTTTGTACTAGCCGAGCACAAAAGCTCCGCTGCGCTGCGCTTTTGTGCTCGCTTTCGCGAATTGCCTGCGAATTTCGCAGTTTACTCATTATTCGAGATTTCCGATGAGGATATTTTCCTCAGTCCCTGCGCCGAAACAAACGCCGCGAGTGCTGTTATTCCGAGCATTATCAGCGGATACACAACATAAACCTCGACCGCGCGTATATCGTACGTGATACTGTACGCGCCCATCATTTTGAAAAACGGCGTGATTATCAACGGAGTCAGCGGTGAGGAGATCAACGCGCCGACAATCACGGAAATCAGCAGCACGATTCCGATTCGCATTGTCTGAATAAGCGTAAGCGGATTGTTTTTGAAACCGATAGCTTTCATCAGCGCGATTTCGCTCTTTTCCTTGGTGATAAAGCTCTTTACCATAAGCAATGCCACAAGCGCGTTTATTCCGAGAATTATGCTTAAAATAAGCACTTTCATACTGTCAAGCTGTTCGGCGACGTTGCCGATCATATAGCCGATATACTCTCCGGGAGTGTAAATATTCGCTTCGGGATAAAGTTTTTCGAGCAGCTTTTTTCTCTCCGCAAGCTCGGCTTTGTCGGGGTTATCCTTGTAGTTTACCTGAAGCCCGAAGCAGCCCGCCGCGTAGTTGTAATCAAGCTCCGCGTTCTGGTGAAAACGCACACCCTCGCCCATATTGTTCATACTCTGATATATCGCGGTGACGGTGTATGTTCTCGTGTCCTCACCGACTTTGATTTCCACGTCATCGCCGATCTCCGCGCCGATACGGTCTGCGACAATGTAGGTCAGCGCGACCTCGTGAACATTCTGCGGCGATGTTCCCTCAAGATACGTATACATATCGGCAGTCACTCCGCCAATTCCTTGGAACGAGACTGAATTGGTTCTTTTTTCTCCCTTTGAGATATTTGAGAGGAACATTATCTCTTGGAAAACGTCAACCTCAATCCCGTTTTCGGAGAACATTTCCCTCACCTCGGAGAACTTCCGCTCTACCATCGCTTTGTTGTCCTCGTTTGGATTGAACAGCAGCTCCTGTGAAATAACATGGTCGCTTTCGACCATATTAAATGTAGTTATCAGCTTATCCGAACGCAGCGTATTTATCGTGTTCACAGGAATAATTACCAATAGCGTTCCCAGAATGAAAATTATTATCATCGAAACATAGCTCTTGATACCGCTGAAAATGTCGTTCAGTGCCATAAACGTAACAGTTGGGATACGCGATTTCCCGAGCCGCAAAAATCCTTTTTTCTTAAATCGCTCGCCTGTTTCGCCGCTGCGTATTGCGTCTATCGGTGAGAATTTGCGTATCTTCCGTGTGCAGAGATAGCTGAACAGCACAACTGCCGCGCCCGCCAGAATTGCCGCGCCGATATTTATCAGGAAATTGTCCTCGCCCGAAATAACGATTTTCTGCGTTACTCCGTTCAGCATTATCCTACTGAACGGGAAACTAAGTCCCAGACCAACCGCCGTGCCTATCACGGCGATAGCGAAATATTTCACTACATACAGCCCGCGTATGGCGAAGTTTTTAATTCCGATAGCTTTCATAACGCCGATCTCGCGGAATTCCTCCGCAATCGTAAAATTGATGATAAACCGCAGAATTACCATTGAGATAAGTATCAGGCACACGCTTACCACAAGCAGAATTGCCGCAATAAGTATATCCATCATATACATCATTTTGGCCATTGAACCGTCTGCTGACAATACGGCATTTATGCTCAGCGCATTGAATTTGTCGCTGTAATCGGCATCCTTTGTGTGGACTTCGACTGAGCTGCAAATCGTCGCTCCATCGCCGCCGAACAGTGCCGCATCGTTTTCGCTGACGAGAAATCTCGTCATTCCAACCATTGCCGAGCCGAAAAGAGCGTCCTTGGTGTAGCCTTTAAGAGTGAATTCCTTTTCAATTCCGCCTTGGCTTATAAATATTTTTCCGCCCTCATGAAAGTCGTTTTCCGTTGACTGGAAAATCTCGCCGGTGACGTATATCTCGCCATCGTTTATATGGGTGATTTCCTCGTTGTTTTTGTCGAAAATCTTTATTCCGCCAAGGGTGGACAGTGCTAATGTGTTGGAATACTCAAACTTTTTGCCTTCCACAAGAACATTTTTCGGTTCGATTTGGATAAGCCGCGATATGCTGTAATCGTATCCGTTCTCCTCCGCAAACTCCTCAAATCGCTCTAAATCCGGGGCATTGGTCGTGGCAAACCAATAGTCCGGCACATTTGACTTGTCAAAGAAATTATCCAACGCGCCGTTCAACGTTATCAGGTTGTTCGCGCTGCTCGCTATAAACGTTGCCGCCAGAATCACAAAAATCAGCAGTATAACGTTCATTGTTTTCTTGCGCTTGATGTCCTTTTTCAGTATTCGCAGGTACATTTTACCGCTCCTTTCCTTTTTGTGATTTTATTATAGCATAGAAATTATTAAATAATCCTTAAATAATTTTAGTTGACAAATCTGTGTTTCCGTGATATAATAATAAAAAGTTCTGATTTTTGATATTCGGAGGTAATATGGAAACGAGAGTCGCTGTAATAAGTATAATCGTAGAAAATTCGGAGACCGTAAAGCGGCTTAACGAGATACTTCACGAGTATGGGGATTACATAATCGGCAGAATGGGTATCCCGTACAGGGCGCGGAAAATCCACATCATAAGCATCGCCGTTGACGCGCCGCAGAACACAATATCCACGCTTGCGGGAAAAATCGGCGGGCTTCCCGGAATTACGGCAAAGACCGCATTTTCAAGCGTCAAATACGATGAACAAGCCAATTAAATAATTAATCCCCCGCGGGAGAATTTCCCTGCGGGGGATTGGTCACTTCCGAAACAGCGACTTGATTCCGCCAAGCAGTCCGCCGCCGCTCTTTTCGTAATGTTTCCGAACGGTTTCCAACGCGGCTTGAAGCTCCGATAAATCCACCTCGGACAAAATTCCCTCGTCCGAGCCTTTTCTTTGCTCGGATTTCGCTTTGCAATCCCGCGCGAGAATATCTGCGACATTCCGCTTGACATTACATTCGTCCAGCCATTCATTCATCGTGGAAATCACTTCCGTGTATTTCCGCGCGATGGCAAACTTTATAACAAACGCTGCCGCGTCTGAATTGTGTTTCATCTCTTTCAGCGCGGTTTTATACATTGCCGTGAAGATTATGCGGTGAACGTTGTCCGCGTCTGCGGAATCGCACTCCACCGGCGTCCAGAACGTTGGGAACGTGTCGTTTCTTGCCCAGAACAGCCCGCACAGCTTACCCACGGAGCTGATGTAAATTTCACGAAGCGTATCGTCCTCGATTTTGGAAACGTTAATGGGGGTAAAGGTGAGGTTCTCCGCCGACCAGAAGCAGGTTGATTCCATCGGCGACTCCAGCTCATCGGACAGCCGCGCCAGCGATTCAAACAGCCCGAAAACCCCGTCATAAGTATCTCCGTTTGTTTTGGCAACCATATCCCGAATTTCGGTAAGAGCCGCCATATGCGATTTTCCGATGATATAGTCGGGCGCGTTTTCCTGAACCGCGCAGATATATTCGGTGTAAATAAACTCAAAGTCCACAGCGGTAATCTTCCCGGGGCAGTGCTCGTACAGCGTTTTTAACACTCCAAACGCCGAATAGATAGTCTGCGGCTTCAAATCTCCCGACAACTTCGGAAGATTCGTCACGGAATCCTTGACGATATTTTTAATGGAATCGCAATATTTCGCTATCGCTTCTCCGGCATAATAACAGAAATCATCAGACCCCGAAATCCGCGAACGAACGTCCCTCTCGGAGGAGATACGCGAAATTATCTCGGTGATATAGTCCTCCGAAAACGGAGAGCTCGCGGAAAAAACCGCGCGGCGAACATCACTGTCCCCGGATTTGTACATATCCGCAACGATTCCTCGAACCCGCTTTGCGCAGCGTTCCAGCCGCTTTGGAACAACTGCCGCCATCACGGAATCGCATATGCCGATTTGTGATTCACAGTTCTTAATGTATCCCCAACATTGGTGGATATAATCCTCCGCTTGTTTCGCGGACTTCTCCGAATCCTCGTTTATCATACGCGCAATCGTTACGGTCACGATTTTTCCCTCGTTGGTTTCGCTTCCGATTGCTATGCTCTCTTTGGCTGCATTCAGCAGCACCGCGTTATTGATGTACATCAGCCTGCGAACGCTTTTCGTGGACGCGGCAAACCGCGCAAGCTCCGCCGTGCCGTTGACCTTCACAAACAGAATCCCCAAATCCTCGTCGGTGATTCCGCACATTTTCATACACTTGTTTTCCGCCGCCTGAAGAACATCGTCGGGAGAATCCGCGCGGAATATCTCGTTGTATTTTTCCACGAAAAACTTGTTGATTTCCTCACGCGTTGAAACCTTGTTATCGCAGCAGAATTTCATATACCCGTGCGCGGTGTGGAGATTTTCGGGACTTTCGCTTATGGATTCAAAATCGTTCAGAATCTTGATCAAAAGCTCCTTTTTATCGTCGGAGAGCGCGTACTTTTCGGCGAAATCAACCGCGTCATCAAGAGAGTACTTCATCTTACCAGTTATAAACGCATAGAAGCTGTACCCCTTTGCGTAATAGGAATCCAAGCCGCGATAATTCGAGTGCCGCGCAATAAACGTCTTGTAAGCCTCCATCAGCGGCGCGGCGCTCTTGCTTTTCAGCGCGTCCGTAAACAGGCACTCACGTGGATTCACTTCGGGAGCGTATTCGCCCACTCCGAAGTCGTAAACCGCGTATGCTCCGCGCGCGGAATTATAGTCATACCCCGAACGCGATGACGGAAAGCACCCGTTTTTCGCGGGAACGAACACACCGTTTATGTCAAAATCCGCCGGATCATGCGTGTAAGTCGAAAAGCTGAGTCCGTACAGATTTTCCTGCGGAAAAACAAACGAAATCGCCGCAATCCACATCATAACGTTCTCCGGCTCGTCCGCAATTACGATTCTCCGCCGAATGTTTCCGTCCTTGTTTTCCATCAGCGCGTACACCATCGAGCAGAGAATCTCGCGGTTGTCATCGTCTGCGATAAACCGTTTAATATCATCGAGCGAGATCCGTTCAAACCCCGCCGAATATTCCACAGGGGCAACATCATATTCATCATCGAGAGTGTCGGAGTATTTTAGGAAATCGGGCTTTGAGATACTTCCTGTTTCGGGATAAAACACGCCTCTGGGAATGTCACAGCACACGGTTGGAGAGGAGTGATACATAATCGGCGCGGATTTGATATCATCCTTGCCGCAAATCACGGTATACAGATAAATATTTCCGGGACGCGCTCCGCTCCAGTCGATGCCCATCAGCTTACCGAACGAAAACACGCCCATCTCCGCGCCGCCAATCTCTGTCGGTCTGTAAGAAAAAGAGTACGGATTGAATCGGCGCGCGCGGATTTCCGCAGCATTCGCCGCTGCCACACTTTCGGGAATCGTCACGCGAAAATCGTTCTCATTTACCGTGCTCATATCGCAGTCGAGAGGCAGGTCCGTCAGCCATTCGTTTCCGCTATGCTTGGTGTAGCCGTTTTCAGCCAATCCGCGAACAATCCCCGAGCTGTCCGCGTCAAGAATATGCAGAAACCCCTCGGTATACGAAAAAAATTGAAATCCCGCGCTGTCCTTTTCGATTCCCAAAGGCAGCGAGGCATAAATTGCGCGTTCGATAGCCATATTTCCTCCCCCTCTCGTTACAAAAGTCCGTTTCGGTTAAGTATCCACAGAAACGGATCTTCTACCCGAAACGGCGCAATCGCGGGGATATTCCGTCCGTCCTTACTGCCCATACCCCATGCCGAGAATCCGAAATACATTACGTCCTCGAATTGCTGTTCAACGGTCGTAAGGAATCCGGGCGCCCATTGCCGAAGCAGCGACCGGATTTCCTCGCCCGAATTGCGGATAATATCGGGATTAAATCCACGGAATGAAAACGTGTTCGGATTGTTGATCATAAAGTCCGCCGGGAGCAGATTCGGCGTGTTGATAAGCAAATCCCACTTGGAGAAAGCCACACACACCGGAACTTTGATCGCCTTTTGCGAGTCCAGACGCTTATTGTTGCGGATAACGTCCGCCACACTGTTTACGGTATTTTCGTATGTATCGTCCGACACGGGCGGCAGCTTCGGCATAACCGCCGAAACCGCTTTATTCACCTCGTGGATCTGACGCGGGTCGAGGATAAAGATAATCGCCTCGGAGTGCGCGATATATGGAGTGATAGACGCAAGCACTGATGGGTCGGAAAAGCTCTCGCCCGCCGCGTCAAAAAACGAGTAGGTGTATGACACGAGACTCTTTCCTTTGCCGAATCCGCGCTGTTTTGCGGATGTAATCTGCGCCAACACAGGCGGATTATCCCGCACGATATTGGTTACAAGCCGCGTACCGTCCAGAGGAACTCCATCGTCCATATTTTTTTTGTAGCGTTTGTTGTATATCTCCCGCCCATCGGAAATAAACATTGTCGAGGAATCGTTGATGTAGGATAATAACCCTTCCTCCATAATCTGGCGCAGCAGCGCCGCCACAAAGTAGCTTTTTCCGCTGCCCTTTGCGCCGATAATCGAGATTATCTTGGTTTCGCTCTCGCGAATCGTATCAGGCAAATCATGCCCGCAGGAATCGCAGACGAGCTTATGGGTCGTTCGTCCGCAGATGTCGCACGTTCCGAAACCATGACGGTCAACACGCGCCTTTTTTCGGTCAATAATGTGAACCTCGGTTGTTCCCGGCTCAAGACAACTGATAGACGAACACCGCATATTCAAAGTTTTCAAATTAATTTCGTTAAAGCAAAAAGGACAAAAAGCCATAACCGATACCTCTCTTAGTTGAGTTTCATACTACCCTCAGCAATCAGCGAATATCTTGAATCCGCGCAGAACACCTTTCCGTAAGCGTTTTTAGGCAGCTTGCATTTGACGGCGATAAGTTCCGAACGGCGCGCGTTGGGAATTTCGGGCAATTCCGCGTATCCCGCCGCGTTTTCCTTACTTAACGGAACAGCTCCCTCGGCGTAAGCGAACGTAAGCGGCGGAATATAGCGGCTCTCGGAATTTTCGTATTTCAGCGTGATATTCACTCCCGAAAGCGTTTTTGTCATCGAATAGACGATAGTCGATGTTTTGGCGAGTTTCGCCAGCTTGTTCGCGATAAGCATTTCATCGCGTCCGCTTTTCGCAAACACGGAGATGTAATAATCCCCCTGTTTCACATTCGGGATACGCACGATTTTATCCCGCAGATAATTCACCTTTGAAACGCTTATCCTGTGTCCGCGCTCGCAGTCGGTTGAATCCATAGGATAACCGTCAAAATTGTAGCAAATGATGATCTGATCCATTCCCTCGGGAAATTCATCGAGCATAATGCACAGCGAGCTGCCCGAAACGCTCACGTCCACAGCGGATTGCTTGATATATTGCAGCGTGAGGATATTTCCGACCATTAACGAGCCGGACATCACTATCGTGGGATAAACCAGCATTGTTTTCCGTCTCGCCATATCCACCGTAAAGCTACCGTCGGCGAGCTTTGACGCGTCCAGACGTTTCGCCTTGCTCTCCATTTCGGAAAAGCTGATAGCCGCGTTTTCGGAAATTCCAACGCGCGTTTCCGAGTAAAACAAAACAATGTCACCCGATGAGTTCGACTCATCGCGCAGAATATATTCGCCGTCCTTGTTGCCGCGAGAGATTCGGAATCTCGGCGGCGAAACGGGCACTATCGGCGTAATCTGCGGATAGATCGCCAGTCTTGAGCGATATTCCTTTCCGCCGCATAAAACATATTTGTAAACCGCTATCCAATAGGGCTTATCGTTGGTCAAACCCTCGATAAGCGCGCCCGAGGGCAGAAGATTGCTTACGGGCGTACCCTCGTCATATTGCGTGATCTCCTTGTCGGAAAAGAACACGCGCATTTTCCCGTTATCCGCGCCCCACGAAAGGTCGATACTCCTGTTTTTCGGAATAATCGTGACATCGGGCTTTTTCAGAGCGATAACGGGTATCACCCCTGTTCCCGGCTCTGTCATCGTTGTCATAGCGGACGCAATCGGACCGCGCACGGCATAAACCGCGTAATAATACACCACGCCCTCGCGGATAGTGTTGTCCCCGAACGAGAGCATTTGCGTCCGCGCGATTTCATTGCCGTCCGCAGCGTTCGCCACGGGGGTATCGGTCTTGCGCCTTATCACGTAGAATACGCTGTTCGGCTTGTTCTCGGAGCGCCACGAAAGCGTAACGATGCCCGCGTTTGAATCCATATCCGCGCGCAGATCCGTTACGGGCGAAATCGGATATTTCTGAAGCTCCGTGTTCAGCTTGGGGAAATCCGCCACAATGTCGTTGATTGCAAGCAGCAGATTGATTCGAGCCGAAACATCGGGATTTTTCACCGCCTCGGCAAACTCCCCCTCAGCATATTCCACGGAGCTGTAAACGTTCGCGTATCCCCTCTTGAATCCCGGGAACGAGCGGTCGATGCGGTCGATAATTCCGCGCGCGGAGTACAACTCGTTGCGGCGGCAGTGCTCGGCGATTTTCGCGATGTCCGAACCGTATTCGCGCTCCAGTTTTGAGAGCCGCTCCTCCGCCTTATCCGCGCCGGGGAAACCATTCCACCGTGATTTAAGGTCGTTCAGCTTATCCCGCGCGGATTCAAGGCTCAACACATCGCAGTCCTTGTTAATGGATTCCAGCGTCTTTTCCAGCAGCGGGAAACTCCCGATATTGATTCCGTCGCATTCCGGCTCGGTAATGATATGACGGAGCTTCTTGCATTTCGGGCATTGCACCATCAGCGAGTGACCGCATACGGGGCAGTTTTTTTGAATCGGTTCCGTGCGCTCGAAATTGTTCCCGCAAAAAGGACACATAGCCAGCATAGCGCGCGGCAGCGGATACCCGATACCCTTAGAGGAACAAAATGCCGCGAGAATGCTCCGCGCCTTGTTTTGATCCTCGGTGAACTCAAAAAGCTGCGAAACCTTGGTGTTAAACGCGATTTCGCTCAGCTCGCGAACCTTAAGCGCGGTAAGCTCGGAAAGCGCCTCTTTCGCCTTAGTGTACTTCAGACAATCGATATATTCCGAAAACGGAATGGTTTTCAAATGCTTCGTAAACCCGGAGTAAATCTTGTCCAGATGGGATTTCTGCGTGGCTTTATCGCCCGTTGCGGATACATTCATCCACTTCTTATGGACTTGTTCAAGCGTTTCAATGACTTTCGCGTTCGGGGAGTTTGCGCCGATTGCAACACCCAGAACATCCGTTCGCGCAAGTAGTTCCATAAGATTCTTGGAACCAAGCTCCTCGATGAGTTTCTGTACGCTGCTGAACTTACGGAATGATGACGGCTCCATATTCTCGATGGTATATTCCGGAACGGGTACCGCCGAGCTTCCCCCGACCTTGTATTTCAGCGAATTGCAGATCTGCTTTACATACCGCGCACTGACGCTGTTCTGCTTCGCGATGGTCTCCACGTCCTCCGCCGCGATTTCCAGTTTATCGTTCACAAACAGTTGAAGCTGGTCGGCTATGTTGTCATCGACCTGCTCCTTGTATTCGCGGTATATCTCCTCCCACATTTCGGGATTTCTTATGGCTGCGCGAATCTGCGGACCGTGTATATACGCCCTGTTGGTGATTTCGAGCTTTTTGTGCGACTGCCATTCGACAATCTTCTTCTCAACAATTTCAGACAGCACCGTGGGATCGTTTTCAAAGTTCTCCACAGGCAGCCCAAGCCATTCATAATAATTGTTAGCCATAAAAAATCTCCCAAAACAAAATCTCTTCGTTTCCGATTACGGCATTATTGGTTCAGAATCTCCTTAGCGATATTGGACAAATTCGCGCTGAGATGAGTAATATCGTCCACATTCGCAAGCTCCTCGCGCGTGGAAATCGACTTCAGAAACTCATAATCCGCATCGCCGAACCCCATACCGATTATGTCCATTCCGTGACTTATGAAGTCCGCCTTTTTTGCAGCTGCGCCGCAGCAGGCATTGGTGTACCATTCGCCGTCCGTAAGGACTATCGCGTATAAAAACGGGTCGGAGTCAAACCGCCGCAGCTCCTCGAACATTGAAGTCAGCGGATTGCAGTAATTGCCGCCGCCCGTCATTCCGATGGAAAGCTCGTTTATCGCCGCAAAAACTTTTTTCATATCGGTGGTGGGACGGCACATGACCATATCCGCATCGGAAAAACCGATGATTCCGATTGCGATATCCGTTCCGCGAAACTTCTCCGCAAAGCCCTTCATAGCCACTTTTGCCGCGTCTATGGACTTCACTCCCGCGATTTCCCTGCGCATACTGCCCGAAAGGTCGAGAGCCATCACAAGCGCCCCCACAGCCGCTCCGCGCGGAGGTTTTTTCACCCACGACATATCCTCGGGAATCGACTCCTCGCAAAACGGAAGCTCCAGACCTGTTTCCGTCTGTATCGCCTTAATGTCTATCGTCCCGTTTATGGTGTGCGCGAACGAGATTTCAATGACCGATTTTCCGCCGTCAACATAGTCAATATCGCGGAATACATACCTTTTCGCGACCGTGCATTTCTCCGGGGAGCTGCTTTCGCCCTGAAGGAGATAGATATCCAGACGATTGCGGCTTTTTTCGCTGCTTACGGAAAGCTCGCGGCGCTTGGTTTTCCGCGCGTCACGGCATTTTGTGTTTCGGGGAATCATAATATCGTTGATATACCGCGTCCCCTCGGCATTTTCGATAATCATTCCCAGCGAGTGAGGAATAACATCGCTTATCATACGCGCCCCGGGCATCAGCGTGAGATTCAGTTCCTCGCGCTTCATTCCGAGGGAGCTTTTCGGACTTTCCGTGCCGGGGAGAGTCGCGCAGACGCGCCCGATATTCGCCTGAACAGCCGCACCGATTGCCACTGCCTCATCGGGGTGAACTCCGCTTAGAATCTTAACCCCATTTGAAAGAATAAAGTCTTTCACCATCGGCATCTTTGTAGAGCCGCCCACAGGCACAACTCCGTCAATATCGCTCCAACTAAGTCCCGTGTCCTTAAAGAGCCGCGCGATAAGGTCGGTAGTAAGCCCCAACTGATACACGGTAAGGTCCTCAAATTCGCCGCGCGTGAGCTTGAATTTGCGTTTCCGCGTTCCGTCATCCACCGTAATATCGGTTTCCACAGAGGCTGTAAGCTGCTTTTTGGCATTCTCGGCTTTCACCATAAGCTCCGCCGCCATTTCGGAATCCGCGCTCAAATCCACGCCGGTTTCGCTCTCAAACCGCTCCGTCAGCCAGTCCGCAACGGCGGAATCCCAGTCGCGGCCGCCAAGCCGATGATGTCCGATAGTTCCGATAACGTCAATCGAATCGCCCGTCACCTTTGCAATCGTAACGTCAAACGTCCCGCCGCCGAGGTCGTAAATCAGAACATTCTTGTCACCGCCGCTTAACCCGTAAGCCACGCACGCCGCAGTCGGCTCGTTGATGATGTTCAGGACCTCCAGTCCCGCTGATCTGCCCGCATTTATTGTATCGTTCCTCGCCGCGTCCTCAAAATACGCGGGGACGGTAATCACTGCCTTGGAAATCACGTCTCCGACAGATTTTTCCGCGTCCTCGATAAGCCGCCGCATAAACATCGCCGACAGATCCGCCGCCGTGTATTCCTTTCCGAAAAAGCTGTATTTGTAGCTATGGTCGCCCATATGGAGCTTGTAAAACGACGCTGTATTGACATCGCCCATTTCCTCCATAGCTTTCGCGTCCTCGCCAATTACATACCCGTCCTCGCGGAATCCGATAACCGAGGGAGTGACCGATTTTCCGTATTTGTTCGGTATTATTTTTGGCATTTTGGTGACATCATCAACGCACGCAATCACGGAATAGGTCGTTCCAAGGTCGATACCCACTATACGCGGCATAATTTGTTCCTCCATTGTGACGCTGAAATACAGTATCGCGGCAAGCGGTGCTGCTTGCCGCAATACATATTATTGCGTTAATTTTTGGTTCCTACGCCCTCCGCGTAGCTTGTATTCAGGCAACCCTCAAGCGGAGTACCCTGATACGAGCCGGTAATGTCGATAATACCTTCCTTGCTCAGTTCAATGTGAATAAGCACGGGGGAGTTCTTCGGGAGATTATCTGGAAGACCCGACAGCACCGATTCGCAGATCAACGTGCCGCACTCCATATCGCAGGTGGTATCCTTAACCTCTGACTGATACAGTACAATGCTGACATCCTTCATATTGTCGGTGTGAGTGCCGAACTCCTGCTCAAATGTTGCGGGGAGCTGCTGGTCTTTGATAATGAGATTGGTGATCTTCTCCACATCACCTACAAACGTCTGGATTCCGAAGCTCTTTGTGGCAATGGTGATGATGTCCTTGATACTGCCGCCCAATGTTGTGGGAACAACAACCTCTCGTGTTCCGCCGTCCGTGCCCGCAAGGGTGATAATGGTTTCGCCCGTTTCCTCGTTGGTGGAAGTGCCGATAACCTCTCCGGGGAGTGTCGGCTCGCCCGACTCCGCAGACTCAGCCGGTGTGGAATGCAGCAAGCTCCACGCGCAGAAAATGCACGCGCCCTTGGAAACGGATTCGTTCGGGTCGTTGACGAGAATCTCGTCAACACGGCTTCCGAAAGCCTCCTGAACAGCAGCGTTTACCTGCGGCATAATACTCGAACCGCCTACCAAAAGCAGCTTGTCGATTTTCTTTCCCGAAGCCTCTACTTCGTCAAAAACCTTGGAAGTAAGGTCGATAGAGGTTTGCAGCAAAGCCGAGGTAATGTCCTCAAATTCCTCACGCGTAACGGTGATATTCGCCTTGTGCTTGTTGTCCAGCTTCATAGCGATGGAAGCGGTCTGCGAGAATGTAAGCTGCTTTTTCGCCTCTTCGCATTTGAGCTGCAAATCCTGAATGAAGTCAACGTCAAGCTCCTCTTCGGGGTCAAGATTGGTTTCCTCGCGGAACTTCGACTCAACATAGCTGATAAGCTCCGCGTCCCAGTTTTTACCACCGAGATCGTGGTCGCCCTGAGTTGTGAGAACGCGTATCTCCGTGCCGTTCTTCTCCAACGCGGTAACATCGAATGTACCGCCGCCGAGGTCATATACGCACACGGTCGCGTCCGTATCGTCACGTTCGCAGAGGTAGTAGAACGCCGCCGCGGTAGGCTCTTCCACAATGCTGATAACGTTAAGACCCGCGTCTATTCCCGCCTGCTTTGTAGCGGCTTTTTCGTTGTTGCCGAAATACGCGGGAACGGTAATGCACACGTCCTTAACGGTCATTCCCGTGTACTGAGAAGCGTCCGCCGCCAGCTTTTTGAGTATCTCCGCCGAAACCTGAACCGGAGAAACGGTGCGGCGGTTGCTTTCATCGCCGATTTCAAACGTTTCTACCTTACCGATTTTGCTCTTTACAAACTGAATCGTGTCATCGGGATAAATAATCGAGGTATCCTTTGCGGTCTTTCCGACAACGGGTTCGGGGTCGGAGGTAAGCATTCTCACCACAGAGGGTGTGGTACGCTCGCCCTCAACGTTCACGCAAACCGTGGGGTGTCCGTCTTTAAGGTAGCTGATGCACGAATAGGTCGTGCCAAGGTCAATGCCGAATGTGGTTGTTGTAGTTTCACTCATTAGATTATCCTCCAAAAATAAAATATCTGAATTTTCCAATCGGGAAATTACCCTAAGAGCCTGTTTAGCATCTCTCCGCACGCATCTTTCTTGCAGCTTTTGCGTATTTCTTCGTTGATTTTTCTTGAAATACATCAAGTATGTCTGCGAAAAATCGCCTCGAAATCCGCAAAATCTGCTGCGAAATCTGCGCACCTCGAGATACTAAACAAGCTCTAACTTATATGCCGTAACCTTTGCGGGACGAAGTACGGTCGTTCCGTACATATAGCAGTCGGAAAGCACCGCCGCTATTTTGCCGTTTTTCGCGGGGTCGTCGGTCTTGACGGTCTTGGATATCCGCTGCTGCCCCGTGATGTAGTCCGAATCCGCCTCAAACGAGATAATATCCACGCCTTGAATCTTCATCTGATTCTCAAACGAACCGATAAAAAATTCAAGCAAGCCGACAATTTCATTATAGGAGTTCTCGTTGTTCTCGGCGATAAACTCCTCCTTGTCATCACGATATTGAGACAAAGATTTCTTCATCTCACATAACATATCCACAAGGAACATCAAAAAAGGCTTGATATTCGTGAAATATGTATCTTTCTTGTACTCCTCGACCTCCTTGTAGAGGTTCTTCTCGGAGTTCTGATTTGCCGCGAGGGATACTTTCAGAGTATCGACCGCCTTGTCGTAAGCCGCCAGCCGTGAGATCTCACGGCTCATCGAATCGAGCTGCGACATTATGGCAGAGAGCTTCGCGTTTGACGCATCGTTCGCGCAGTTCAGCTCGTCAAAGCATTCCCACATACGTTCAAGACTGTTGTCCTCTTCGGATTCCGCCGATTCCTCCGGGGAGATCGCCGAATCGTTTCCCTTTGTCGGTGGTTCCTCAATAGGGGATTCCTCACGCGGAGTTTCTGTTGAGGATTCCGCCTGGGATTCCGTTTCATTCGTAGGCATCGGCACAGACTCCGAAATCGGACTCTCCGCCTGAATCGGGATATTTATCACGGGCATTCCTTCATTATCCGGAAGCTCCTCGCCCGCGAAAATCGCCTGAAATTTCTCGTCCATAGCAATCTCGCTTTCTGTATTTTTAATTCATAATGAGCGGCTCGACAAACTGCTCATAATATTCGGGATGTGTTTTATAGAGCTGCTTTTCGGATTCGGTAAGATCCCGAATCGGAATCTCCGGTTTCCAAACCCGCGCAAGCTCCGAATCCGCCTTGCGCATCATCCATTGCATTACCGGCAGAACGTTCACCGGGCGAAACCGCGTAAGCGTGCTTTTGGGAATATATCCCATCGGCGAGCTGAAGAAGAAATGCACCGTGCTGAAATTGTGGTCAAGGTTGGCAATAAATCCCATTCCGTTGTTCTTTGCGAGAAAACAACGGCACACATAATCCACCGCCATAAAGTAGTCCTCACCAAATACCTCGGGACAGCCCTTCATCAGTGCCTCTACCGCATCGCCGCCGCACATACGCTTCAGTGCCAGCGAATCCACCTTGTTAATGGTAAGCGCCACCGGAATCGCGAATTTTCCGCCTTTTTTCCGCACTTTTTCATTTCGCAGAGTATTTATCAGTGAGTTCACCAGATCGTTCATACCCATTGTGCAGATTCCCATACTGCCGCCTACTATTTCATCCGAATGGTTCGATTTAATTTCCGGCATCGAATACGGGTCGATAAGGAACACCATACCCTCGGTGAATTGGTAATTCCGCCAACCCTCTTTCGCGTCGCCCGTTTCAAAAACCTCTCCCGGCATATCATAGATATGTATCATTCTTGACGCGGTAAAGCCTTTGTTTTCCAGCGAAAAGCTGAATGTGGAAATATCTGTCTGCGCGCCGCGGTTCGTTGCCGGAATTATATCCAACCCCTTAAAATACCGTATGGATTTCTCGTATTCGTTCTCGCTCTGCTTATCGGGAAAGCTATAATCCAGACCCGCCGTAACAGCCGCCTCGTCCAGAAAAACATAGCTGAACGCCACCTTAAACGTGGTCTTTCCGGCAGAAGCTCCGCCGATAAGCGCGATACTGGTGGGCTTGGTAAGCCCCGCCGTGTAGTCTACTCCACATAACGGGCATTTTCCGGGAATATCACGATATTCCAACCGCCGCCGATGTTTGGATTGCCCCACCATCGGCAAGTCGGGGATATACGTATCGTAAACCGCCCCTCCAGCCCGCGCCCTCAGCGGAAGAATCACGCGTCCGCAGACGCATTTCCTCTTGCGGATACCATACAGTCCCGGGCGCAGTCTTTTGTGAACGATCCCGCAGTTGGGATTCGGGCACACGTAGCGCGGAATGTTGTACTTATTTTTGCAGGAGGGACAGCGATAGGTAATTCTATGCGATAAATAGTACAGATTCTCGAAAAACAGTGAGATTCCCGCCAGAATCAGCGCGGGCACCTCGATTGCAAGAAACACTACCAGAAAGAACAGTGCCAGAACCAATGTAGCTATGGAACCGAAAGTCGCGATGATGAAAATCTCAACCGCCGTCCAGATGTTCAGCGTCACTTTCAGAATCCCGATGCTGCTATGACTGAACTTCGGCAATGTCTTGAAATTGTATTGAAACGCGGATTTGATGATCGTCCACGTATCCTCTATCGCGGGACCGAAAAAGTAAGATTTCGCCGCGATATCCTCATAGCAGTAAGAATCCGCCGTCGGAAATTCCGAACGCAGCTCACGCGTTTCCAAACCGTTGATCTGACGATACTCATCATCTACCTTGAAAGCGTTGTGGAGCGTGTCCTTGCGTTTCATAGTGAATATGACCGGGTGGTCGCGTATAACCAGATCCGCCGTATAAATACTCTTAAGCTGATACAGCATTTCGCGCCGCGCGGAAGTATACTTGATCGCCTTGCTGAAGTTGATAATCGCCTTGACGATGCCCACGCCCAATCCAACCAGCGCGAAAACCACGACCAATGACCCCGCCACGGTAAGTAGCGCAGGGATTACATATTTAACCAGCGGGTAAAATCCCACTATACATATTAATATAACACATATCCAAAAACCAAGTCCAGTGTTCACTCGTATCACCACACATATCTAAAAGCAAACTCGTACATCATAATTATAACATAATCAGAGAGTTTTGTCAACAGATTTTACCGCATTT
Source organism: Oscillospiraceae bacterium (assembly GCA_014799385.1). Taxonomy (GTDB): domain Bacteria; phylum Bacillota; class Clostridia; order Oscillospirales; family Ruminococcaceae; genus CAG-115. The sequence continues at coordinate 39,655 of JAAVIC010000017.1, read as the reverse complement.
TAATTAAAAAAAATAGACCGGAAAATTATGGCGTAACAAAAAGGTTACAATTCTGTAACAATCGGTTACAATTTTGTAATAATTATTGAAATCCAAAATCGAATGTGGTAAAATAAGAACAACAAAACAAACGCGGCTCTCACTGATGCAGACAGGCAGAGCGGTTAGTTAAAGGAGGCGATAGATAAGAAAATCCAATGAATCATTTCCGAAATCGCAGATTTAATTCGCGGCTCTCCCGGTTGCAGACAAGGAGAGCCGCGAAAAATATGGAGGTAACTACAATGAAGGCAAGTGACACAATTAACATTTTAGGATTAGCAGTAATTCTCGGACTGTCGCTTTTGGGCTGCTCCGACAAGAACACCGAAATCTCGGATAATTCGCAAAGCACTGCGGAGAACAGTCCTGCAGAATCCACGCAAACGGAGAGCACGGAGGAAAATTCGCCAGCGGAAAGCACTCCGACCGAACCCGAGGGCGAGCCTACATTCCTTATCGGGCTTGACGGAAAGCCGATTTACACGAGCGAAATCTCGCGCCTCGAGGACACTGACAAAACCGCCGAAACGCTTACGAAAGATGATTTGTGGGCAAGGATATACTGCGACGGTTTTGTGTATCTCAAGGAACCCACATGCCATATTTACAACAGTTATCACAATCCCGAAATGTTTGATGAATACGAGTTCAAGGGCGAAATACCCGAAAAGCAAGGCGAGTGGAAACGCTATTATGTCGGCGATGAGATCTGCGGTCTGAAAATCAAGAAAGCAGCGTCATTTTTTTATATTAACGATTATGAGAACTATACGTTCCGCGAACGCTATTATGAGTCGTACGACGGATATTCGGAGCTATACTCTCTTGAGGGTACAGTTACGCTGGAGGGCTTTTTGGAGGTAAATTCGCGCAGTCTGTATGAACCCGACGGAGGACTGATGATGTTCTATCCCACCGAAAACAAACTTCCGGTCTTTCCGAAAAACCCGGATTGGGAAACGGGATATTCCTCAAGTTACATCGTTGAAACTATTTTTAACACCGATTACCGCTATATCAGCGAACTCGGCTCATATAATCTCGGAAACATCAAGGACACGGTGTGTGATATGAACGGAGTCGGAATCGGCGATCTTGCGTTTGTCCGCGCGACACTGAGCATTGATGGCACAGCTTATACGCTTGATGGTTTTGAACTGATTGAAAATGTAGACCACATTGAGGACAGCCCATACTTATAAGGCGGAACTATGGGAAGATAAAAGAATAAATCAAGGCAGCACCGAGAAAACGGTGCCGCCTTGTATTATACGTTTAATACCCTCGCCAGCCTTGATACGGGCAATCCCATAACATTGTAAAAGTCCCCGACAATGCCCTTGACGTTTTTCGCACCGCGTTCTTGGATTCCGTACGCGCCCGCCTTGTCCATAGGGTCGCCGGTGGAAATGTAGTCGGCGATTTCACGCTCCGACAGCGGATAAAACTCGACCTTGGTTTCCTCGGCGAAATTCTCGGTTCTTCCGTCCGGGAAAACCACGCAAACACCCGTAAACACGCTGTGAACGCGCCCCGAGAGCTTTTTCAGCATATCGGCGGCTTCCTGTTCATCGCGGGGTTTTCCGAGTATCTCCCCGTCAATGGAAACCACCGTATCCGCTCCGATAACCGTTTCATTCGGGAATTGCGCCGCGATTTCCTCCGCCTTTTGCCGCGAGAGCGCCAGAACCGCCTCTGCGGGAGCTGCCCCCTCGGGAATTATTTCCTCGCCCACAGCGGGAATCACCTCAAACTCGGAGCATATGAACCCCAACAGCTCGCGCCTTCGCGGAGATTGACTCGCCAGAATCACTTTTTTACCGCCTTGGGAGCGTGCTCGGGTATGAACGGGTGCTGCGGAGCGTAAATTTCATTGTAGTTCTCGATACATTGCTTGATTACGTTCACCGCGTTATCACGCCCCTGAACTTCGTTAACAGCGGTCTCCTTGCCCTCAAGCTGCTTGTAAACCGAGAAGAAGTGCCGCATTTCCTCAAACAGATGAGACGGCAGAGCCTCGATTCCGCGATAGGCATTGTAGGTGGGGTCTTCAAACGGAATTGCGATGATTTTTTCATCGTTCTTGCCGTTGTCAAGCATAGTGATCACTCCAATGGGATAGCACCGCACCTCCACCAACGGATCGATCGGCTCGTTACAGAGGATCAGCACGTCCAGAGGGTCTCCATCGTCCGCCAGCGTCCGCGGAATAAAGCCATAATTCGCAGGATAGTGCGTAGAGGTATACAAAATTCGGTCGAGTATTATCAATCCCGTCTGTTTGTCAAGCTCGTATTTCTTCTTGCTGCCTTTTTCAATCTCCACGATAGCGATGAAATCCTCGGGAGTGATTCGCGCTGGGTTTATGTCATGCCAGATATTCATAATAAGTAGTCCTTTCACATCGTTTTTAGCGGAATCCGCCTACCTTAATTATACATCATTTCTCCGATAAAATCAAGAGCAAAATAAAAAAACGGCACAGATATTATAAATGAGTACGCGAAAAATTTTTTCAAAAAGTAGTTGACAAAATAAAATTGTTATGATATAATATTGAATATAAATTCAGTGAATTATAATTCAACGAGGTGAAATATGTCAATACGCGATGAACAAAGAGAGCAGCGCAGACAGCTTATTATTGATAAGGCTATCGAGCTGTTCGCGAAAAACGGATATGCCGATACAAAAATCGGCGATATTGCCAAGGCTGCCGATATGAGCGTGGGCTTGATGTTCCATTATTTCGAATCCAAGGAAAAGCTGTTCGAGGAGATAGTCCGCTTTGGCACGGGAGCGACAAATATTCCCCGGGAGATGAACTTTGAGAATCCGCTTGATTATTTCGAGGGATTCCTTAAAATAATGTTTCAGTACGCCAAAGAGTATCCGCGTACAATTTATTTGTTCACGATTATGGGGCAAGCGCAGCGCGGAAACGGAATCCCGCCGCATATCAGAGAGATTGCCATGAGTGTGAATCAAATCGAGCAGTCGGCGGAGATTATTGAGGCCGGGCAGCAGTACGGCTACTTCCGCGATGGCGACTCGTATATGCTGTCGTTCACATTCTGGAGCAGCGTCCAGGGGGTAATGGAGCAGCTTGCTGTTCACCCCGAAATGCTCGAAAGCGGCACGCTGCCCGAAACGGATTGGTTAATTGGCATTTTAAGTAAGGAGAGAGGGCAATGATTAAAATTGAAAATGTTCGAAAGTCATACGGAGCAAATGACAACAAAGCTGAGATACTCAAGGGGATTTCCCTTGATGTCGAACACGGTGACTTCGCGGTGATTCTGGGAGCGTCGGGTTCGGGAAAGTCCACGCTGTTAAACGTTGCTTCGGGGCTGGAGCGTCCCGACAGCGGAAGCGTTTTGTACGATGGCGAGAATATCGCGGCTCTTACCGATGAAAAACTGACCGCGTTCCGAAAAAAGAAAATCGGTTTTATTTTTCAGCAGTATTATCTTTTGCCGAATCTGAACGTTGACAAAAACGTCAAAATGGGCGCGGAGCTTGCGCACAACAACGACTATGCCGAGGTGATAGCCGCTCTCGGATTGTCGGAAAAGCGCGGAAAGTTTCCGCACGAGCTGAGCGGCGGCGAACAGCAGCGCGTGTCCGTTGCCAGAGCATTGGCGAAAAAGCCCGAGGTGCTGTTCCTCGATGAGCCTACGGGCGCGCTGGACGAGGAAACGGGGCGGTCGGTTCTCGACTATATCTGCAAACTGCAAGACGAATTGAAATTCACGATTATAATGGTAACGCACAACGCGAATATCGCGGATATGGCAAAGACGGTAATACGAATGAACAGCGGAAAAATAGTGGAGCAATACCGCAATCAAGCGCAAAAAAACGCATATGAGATAGGGTGGTAAGAATGGTTATAGGAATTAAAGACACTTTCAAACTGATTGGAATCATCATTATTTCCATTTGCGCGGTGTTTGTCTGCACACTGTTTTTGAATTACAATATCGACTTGCAGAGCATTGAAGACCAAATTAACTCCGTGGAAATCAAATCTCTCTTTGACGCGTTGGTTATGTCGGGGACAGTGGTGAGCGCCGTCAGCGGCGGCTGTTTACTGATAACCTCCGTTGTGATGCTGTGCTTTTATATCAAGCACTACATAGATTCCCACCGCAAGGAGCTGGGGATATTAAAGGCTCTCGGATATTCAAACCTGCGTATATCAAGCGGATTTTGGGTATTTGGGCTGAGTGTATTTTTCGGCTCGGCAATCGGGTTTGCGGGAGCTTTCTGCCTTATGCCGAAATTCTATTCCGTTCAGAACGAGGATAAACTGCTGCCCGAATTTGAACCCGGATTCCACTTTGAATTGCTGATTTCTCTTGTGATTCTGCCGACTGTCATATTTGCCCTGATGTCTGTGGTTTACAGCATGCTAAAAATGAAAACCCCCGTTCTTGAATTGCTGAGGGGAAAGAGCGTTTCCAAAATCAAGGCGGTAAAGGACGGCAAAGATTTGCCTTTTCTGAAAGATATGAAAAGAGCAACAGTAAGGGGCAGAAAATCGCTTGTGTTCTTTATTGCGTTTGCGGCATTCTGCTATTCGGCGATGGTGCAGATGTCATTCGAAATGGATGAGCTTGCAAGCGAAATGATGGCGTTTATGATGATGGGGATAGGTTTGACTCTGGCATTTGTGACGCTGTTTATCGCGGTTACGACCATTGTCAGGTCGAACGCGAAAAGCGTTTCAATAATGCGTGTTTTCGGTTATTCAAGCAAAGAGTGTTCAACGGCTGTGTTGAGCGGCTATCGCCCTGCCGCGCTTATTGGATTCGCCGTTGGAACGGGGTATCAGTATCTTCTGCTGAAAATCGCCGTAGAGGTGGTATTCAAGGACATCGAGAACGTTCCCGAGTTTGATTTTAATCTCCGCGCATTGATTATCGCGGCGGTATCGTTTGTAATAATTTATGAGGTCATAGTGTACCTCTACTCGCGGAAAATCGGGAAAATCTCTGTTAAAGAAATTATGCTCGATTCGGAATAAATGTGCGATATCAAGATGAAGACAAAAAAATCCGCCGTGGAATCTCCACGGCGGATAATTTTGTGAATCAGTCGATCTCTACTGAGATCTTCTCGTTTACACGAACAGCGCCCGCACGCATAACTGTTCTGATCGCTTTCGCGATTCTGCCTTGCTTGCCGATAACGCGTCCCATATCCTCGGGTCCTACGTGCAGATGGTAAACTACAACGCCCTCCTCATTGGGCTCGTCAACGGTTACATCAACGGCTGTTTTGTCCTCAACTAAAGCTGAGGCGATGGTTATAAGAAGTTCTTTCATCATAGGTTTTCCCTCCAATAGAAATAGAGGTTAAATGCGTGGTAAATTTGCTGTGGCGAATCCTCGATGAGCGGAAACGCCGAAGGTTGCGATGAATTAAAATACCTTAGCTAAATAACCAGTTTACTTTAACAGTCTTTTAACGGTGTCGGTAGGCTGTGCGCCCTTTTTGATCCACTCGTTAGCCTTATCCTTGTCGATGTTGACAACCGCAGGCTCCTTGGTGGGGTCATAGTAACCGATTTCCTCGATAAAGCGACCGTCACGCGGGAAACGCGAGTCAGCAACAACAACACGATAGAACGGAGCTTTCTTCGCACCCATTCTTCTGAGTCTGATCTTAACTGCCATATTATTTTTCTCCTTTCGGTTTTAATTATATAAAAACAAGCAAACACTTGTTTTATTCGGTAAAATTCATTGCCACAAGCCAAAGCCCGATAATCATAGTCATCACCGCCGAAAAACCGAGCCTTGCCCTGTGAGCGGAATCGAGCTTCTTTGCAAAACCCTTGCCCATGATTGCGAAAATCATCAGCAGAACCCCATACGCAAAAATCGCCGCTCCGACGATAACCATTATAACGGTTGACGCTATATCGCCCATTAAATCAAATTCCCCTTGAATGTTGTCAGAATCCGACCATATTCATCAAATGTTTAATCGGGTAAAAAATTAAACAAAACAAACAGAATCCCGACAATCAGCACAAACGCGGACAAAATTCCGTGCTTGATTCGCGAGGACGGACGCAGAAGTCTTACCCAGCCCAAGTTCGCGAGCGTAAAGAACATCAGCAGAACTCCAATCAATATGATAAGAATACCGATTGCCGCCATTACAATTGTCGCCTTGATTTCGCTTGGCATTTTCAGCCCTCCTCAAAGTATTCACATTCCCGGAAAACCGCCCATTCCCGGAAATTTCGGGAAACGTCTTTTCTTGCCGCCGCCGAAGCCCATCTGCTTCATAAACTTCTGCATCTGCTCGAATTGCCGCAGCAGTTGGTTTACCTCCTCCACGGAAGTCCCCGAACCCGCCGCGATTCGGCGTTTGCGCTTTCCGTCAATTATGGACGGCTTTTCGCGCTCGCGCTTGGTCATTGACGTGATTATCGCCTTGGTGTGCGGCAATTTTTTGTCGTCAATGTCCTCGTCCTTGATTTTCCCCGCAACACCGGGAATCATATTCAGCAGCGAACGAACATTGCCCATCTTCTCGATCTGCTCAAACTGCGCGTACAAATCGTTGAGGTCGAACTTGTTCTCTTGCAGCTTCTTGACCGCCTTTTCGGCTTCTTTCTCATCAATATTCGCTTTCGCCTTGTCAATCAGCGTCAGCACATCGCCCATTCCGAGGATTCGGCTTGCCATTCTGTCCGGGTGGAACGGCTCAAGGTCTTCGGGCTTTTCACCGATGCCCGCGAACTTGATTGGCTTTCCCGTGATTTCAAGCACCGTCAAAGCCGCGCCGCCGCGCGTGTCGCCGTCCAGCTTGGTGAGCACCACGCCCGTAATGTCCAGCGCGCCGTTAAAGCTCTCGGCAACGTTCACTGCGTCCTGACCCGTCATGGAGTCCACAACAAGCAAAATCTCGTTCGGCTGTGTGGTGGACTTGATGTCTCGCAGCTCCTGCATAAGCGTTTCATCGATATGCAGACGTCCCGCCGTATCCAACAAAACCGTATCGAACCCGTGGTCTTTTGCGTATTTGATACCGTGCTGAGCGATCTCCACGGGATTCCCCTGACCCTCGTCAAACACGTGCGCGCCGACCTTTTCACCGACAACGTGGAGTTGCTCGATAGCCGCAGGACGGTAAACGTCGCACGCAACCAACAGCGGTCTGCGGTTCTGTCCTTCGAGCCACTTCGCGAGTTTCGCGCAGTGCGTGGTTTTACCCGCGCCCTGAAGTCCGCACATCATAATAACGCACGGCGGCTTTGACGGAAAATCCAGTCTTGCGGTGGTATTTCCCATCAGCTCGATAAGCTCTTGGTGAACAATATCTATAACCTGCTGTGCGGGAGTCAGACTTTCGAGAACCTGCGCCCCGAGAGCCTTTTCGCTTACGCGATTGACGAAATCCTTCGCGACCTTAAAGCTCACGTCCGCGTCAAGCAGTGCCATACGCACCTCGCGCATAGCGTCCTTGATGTCCTTTTCGGAGAGCTTTCCGTGACCCTTCAGCTTCGCGAAAACGTTATTTAATTTCTGTGAAAGCCCCTCAAAAGCCATAGCCAAAGCCCCCTGTGTTAGTTTCTTAAAATTCCCCGAATACGCTCAACCGCCTGTGTCAGCCGCTCGGAGTGTTCCTCCGGCAGTTCCGCGAGCGCGGACTTTATATCATCAAGCTCGCCCGAAATCTCCAGAAACCTCTTTGCGTTTCCGAGGACTTCCTCCAGCTCGATAAGCCGTTGTTTTCCCTTTTTAAGGAAATCGTTCACCGATTGCCGCGAGATTCCGCCCATTTCCTCGGCTATTTCGCCGAGCGACAGATCCGAGTTAAGCCGCAAATCGAGCGCGGTTTGTTGACTTTTCGGGAGAAGCTCCCCGTAAAAATCAAGCAGTAGTACAATATTATCGTTCATAAAGCGCCTTTCGGGAGTGTAATGTAAATTCCCTTTACACCAACAATAAACATTATACCACAAAAAAAGACCTTTGTCAAGGGGTTTTTGAAAAAATTTGTAACACCCTTGACAAGTGAAAATCTTTGATTACATCTTTACTTTTGTTAGATGTAAAATTGTGCATAATCATACCGTTTGTCTGTAACGATTTAAAATGTTCTTTATCGCGCTTCAATTATAAAAAAGTTGACACCAAATTAAAATAACTACTTGACAAAATATCCGACTTGTGTTATAATAAAAAAACAATAAAAAGATTTGAGGTGGAAAGATGCGCACAGTTTCTTGCTAAATTTTTGCATATCACTAAATGGGTTGCACAGGATCTATACCTGTGCTGTTTGCCGTGTGTTGATATGTGGGCAGGAATGTTCGCACTTTCTCGAATTATAACGCTCAGCCATGAGCGGCGCGTTCCATTTTCTATGGGCGTATCTCTGTGTTCGGAAGACTGCGGATCATTTCTGCGGTCTTTTATTTTTTATCGAACACGGAGGGATGTATATGTCACTTATCAATATTCGGAACCTTTCATTCGGTTATGACGGGAGCATTGAAAAGGTTTTTGAAAATGTAAACTTGCAAATCGATACGGTGTGGAAACTCGGTTTAACCGGACGCAACGGTCGAGGAAAAACAACTCTGCTCAAGCTGCTTATGGGGGGATTGGAATATACTGGAAAAATTGTATCATCGGTAGATTTCGAATATTTTCCGTATGCCCCCAACAACTTGTATTTCACAATTGACGTTATTCGCAATATATCGCCGCAAGCGGAGGATTGGCAGATACGGCGCGAACTTAGTCTTCTTGAAGCGGACGATGAACTTTTGTATCGTCCTTTCGATACACTTTCTAATGGAGAACAGACTAAAGCGCTTATCGCGGGAATGTTTCTACGGGAAAACAGCTTTCTGTTGATCGATGAGCCTACAAATCATCTTGACACTCACGCTAGAGAGGTTCTTGCGGCTTACTTGAAAAGAAAATCGAGATTTATCCTTGTTTCTCACGACCGGGATTTTCTTGACTCCTGTATCGACCATATTCTGGCTATCAACAAAATGAATATTGAAGTTCAAAAGGGAAATTTCAGTTCATGGAATGAAAACCGTGAACGTCAGGAACAGTTTGAGCAAGATCAAAACGAACGGTTGAAAAAGGAGATCAATCAATTGGAGCAAACAGCAAAAAACGTTTCCTCTTGGTCGGACAAAACAGAAAGCGGCAAATTCGGCACAAGAAATTCCGGGTTGAGACCCGATAGGGGATATATCGGTCACAAAGCCGCAAAATTAATGAAGCGCGCAAAAACTATGGAGAGCCGCATTGAGAAAGACATTTTGGAAAAGAACAGGCTTTTACAAAACATTGACAAAGCGCCGCCACTGAAGCTGTTGCCTTTGAAGTATCACAGCTCCAAGCTTATAACCTTTCAAAATGTTTCGCTAAGCTATGCCGGCAAGACTGTTTTCAACAATATAAGCTTTACGATCTTTCAAGGAGACCGTATCGCGGTTTGCGGACAAAACGGAAGCGGCAAAACAAGCCTTATCAAGCTGATCATGGGCGAGCTTGAAGATCATAGCGGAACAATAACAAAAGCCGCCAATTTGAAAATATCATATGTCTGTCAATCTACGGACGGTTTATTTGGCGATCTTGACGGCTACGCCGAAAAATATCGAGTGGACAAGACGCTGTTTAAAGCAATTCTGCGGAAGTTGGACTTTTCACGGGAGCTTTTTTCTCGTCCAATTGAAAGCTACAGTCAAGGTCAAAAGAAAAAAGTAATGCTTGCAAGAAGTTTATCGGAACAGTCCCATATCTATATTTGGGACGAACCGCTGAACTATATTGATGTGCTGTCAAGAATACAAATCGAAGAACTGTTGAAAGCTTCCGAAGCAACACTGCTGTTTGTGGAGCATGATAAACGTTTCTGTGAACAAGTTGCGACAAAACAGATTTATTTGTGAAGCAAGTTTAGGGCATAACGATATTATACTAATTGTCAATCAATGGGCAAAAGTCAATTGATTGATGCCGCCTAACGGCGGCAGTCAAAATCAAAGATTTTGACACAATTAGTATTGAACTATCTTTCTTGGCGGCTTCACCGCCACCGCCGTGCATAGCACGGCGGAATTAAACTGTAGACAGAGTCTGCAGTTTGATAAAGAAGTAGTATGAACCGAAACGGTGAATGAAATGTTCACCGTTTTAGTTATAGAACGGGGATTTTCATATCTCAACCCTTTGCGATTTCGGAAATACTCCGTCAAGGGGGTGAAAAAATTTGCCTTGCCAAAAGCGACAAAATCTCCGCATATCAGCGATTAGGTCAAGGAGTTTTAGAAAATTTTGATAAAACTATTGACAAGCAGGGGAAAATCTGTTATAATTAAGGTGCTACACAAATTCATATGACTTTTGATAAACATGCAGCATTGTCATTGGCAAATGCGCAGGCTTTATTTCGTATGCTTTTCAGAAGTGTCGAATTTGTGTAGCAGCAATCGGAGCTTAGCGTGTTTCAGTGCGCAGCTTCGGCTGCGCACTTTTTAATTTATGGGAAAAGCGAAAAGCTGCGGAGGAGAAAAATGGCTAAAAAAGGAAAAACAATACTTGTATCTACCATAAGTGGAGTTTTGTTGTTAGGCGGAATAGGGACTTTGACCGACAAGGATTCAAATAAAACCAACTTACCAAATAATAGTAATACATCAATAAGTACAACAACTGATTCGGTTTTTAACAGTAGTAAGAACAATATTATTTCTTCTACTGAGTCGGAAATACAATCTCTTGATGTGCCCGAACCTGCTCCTAGTGAATCCGAAGCGGAAACGTCCACATCAACTGAAACCAAACCCCAATCGACTGTTTCAGCAACAACTCCAACCAAACCTACGGAAACATCATCTTCCACAGTGTCTGTTACACCCCCAAAAGAAATTTACATATGTACTTAACACCTCTACTCATAAGGTTCACAAACTTCATTGCAGAGATGTTGGTAAAATCGCTCCGGAAAATTACGCAACAACAACGAATTTGCAAGGTGCGAAAAGTAACGGATATACAGCTTGCGGTCACTGTAAGCCATTTTGAATAAAAATCCCCGCCCACCCGGACGGGGATTTTCATATCTCAACCCTTTGCGATTTCGGAAATACTTCTCGCCACCAGCCGCCTGAACAACGGCGCAACGCGGTCGGCGGTTTCCTGAACCTCCTTATGCGACAGCGGATTGGAAGAGATTCCCGCCGCGAGATTGGAGATACACGAAATTCCGCAGACCTCCATTCCGCAGTGACGCGCTGCCATCGCCTCAATCGCGGTAGACATTCCCACTGCGTCCGCACCAAGCCGCCCGTACGCGCGAATCTCCGCGGGAGTTTCGTAGTTCGGACCCGTTGTCTGGAGATAAACTCCGCTCTTTAGCGGAACGCCCTCCGCAGCGGCGGCATTCTCGATAATCGTCCGCAAGCGGCGGCTGTAAACCTCGCTCATATCCGGGAAACGCGTTCCAAGCTCGTCAATGTTCGCGCCGATAAGCGGCGAGGGAACCGACAGAGAAATGTGGTCGCTAATCAGCATAAAGTCCCCCGCGTGGAATGACGGATTTATACCGCCCGCCGCGTTAGTGAGGAACAGCGTTTTCGCGCCCATCATATGCATAAGCCGCGTTGGGAGCACCACGTCCTGAACCGGGTAGCCCTCGTAGTAATGCACTCTGCCCTGCATAGCGACAATCGGAACACCATTTGAGTATCCGAACACAAACTGCCCCTTGTGACCCGCGACCGTACTTGTCGGGAATCCGGGAATCTCGCTGTACGGCAGAGTTTCCTTGACTTCCATAGTGTCGCAGAAGTCGCCAAGTCCGCTCCCGAGAATCAGCGCGAGAGAGGGCTTGAACGTCACCTTTTTCTCCACCGCCTCATAGCATTTTTTCAGCTTTTCATAAACCATCTTAATAGCAAATCCGAAAGCGCACTCTTGAAATACCGCAATAGCGGTATTTCAAGAGTGCTTGCCTGAGCGTCGCAATTCACGCAGAGCGTAAATTGCGACGCTCGCATTTCGGATTTGCACTTCACCCCTTTCAGTTTATTTAATTTTAACGCGTTTTTAAGCGCGTATTTTGTTTGGTTCGCTCTCGATTTTTATCTTAATCGTGCGTGGCAATAAAGAAAAACCTCGGGAATCTGAAAATAATCTCCCCGTTTTTCTGCTTGGGATATTCGCGTTCCAGCTCCGCCGAAACGTCCGCGATGAACTCCGCGCCGTCCTCCTCGGACAGACAAGCGAGATATGTCCGCATACCCGTGGAGCGATACCACTCGATAATGCTCTCAATGCTCGGCATACGGTGACAGTAAATTGTCTGCCAGATTTCAAAATCGTCCGTAAGAGAGCTTAAAATATCGTGATATTCGGGGATTTTCAGCGTATGGAAAATCCGCTTTTCGGGGATTTTATCGCGCCATTTTTCGCTTTCGGAAATCCGCGCAATAATTTGGTGTACAGGCTCATCGAAGTTCATCGGAATCTGCACCGCCAGTGCGCCTCCGCTCCTTAACAGCCCGAATATTCTCGGGATAATCTCACGATGATTCGGTATCCAATTCAAGCACGCATTGGAGAAAACAACATCAAACCTGCCGTAATACGCGCTTAAATCACCGTTCAGATCCAACAGCGTAAATTCCAAATCGGGATTATCCTCGCGCGCCTTTGCAATCATATTTTCGCTGTTGTCCGCGCCGATTATATGCGCGTTTGGAAATCGGTTTTTCAGCACGCGCGTGGAATTTCCCGGACCGCACCCAAGGTCGATTATCTCATTCGGAGAACCGTCAAGCCGCGCCGCCAGATCAATCGAAGGCTGCGTGCGCTGCGCCTTGAACTTCAGGTATTGTTTTGAATCCCAATCCGACATAGTATTCGCTCCTAAATTAGTATTACACTTGTTTTACCATAACATCATAACACAGGAAATCGCCGTTATCTGTTTTTATGGTGTTATACTCGATTTCCTTATAACCTCTTTTAAGGTAAATGGTTTTAGCCGAAAGAGAAGCGGCAAGTTTGATTTCGTTATATTTTTCGGATATTTTTGTTTCGGCGAAATCCATTAATGCTTTTCCATATCCGTTTCCTTGGTATGCGGGCAATACAAACAAACGGCATATCTCGTTGTTTTTAATCGTAACCGTTCCGACCGCGGCTTGTTTTGAATCCACGCAATCCACGCATAGGAAAACTCGGTTATTTGTAATATCATTCGTGATATTATTATCGTTGTGGTGATTGAGGAAAAACTCAACCGCTCCATTTGAATAGTAATGCGGATAGATTTCGGAAACAGTTGCGCGGGTAATTTCCCTAATTATATTCAAATCCGATATTAAAGCGGGTTTTATGACCATTTGATTTTACTCCTCAATGTAAGATTTGATAAAACTCCTCCAAAGAGTTGGCAGCCGTTGATTCCTCCCCGTCTATTGCGTCAAAGAGAGAAACGCTCCCGTTGGACTTGAGAATATACGGATTCCCCGCGCCGTCATCGGCGAACACCGTTCCATCAACCCCGTATTCGTTATGGTAAAATTCACTCTCTGTAGCCATATAATCGTAGGGATATAAAATCCAAGCGATAGACATCGGCTCGCCAGTTTCGGGATTCGGCATTGTTTCCCGAATCCCGTCTGCCGTTTGCAGAATTTCAAAAAGCTCCTCGGGAATATCCGCCCGTTCCCCCGTATACGGTTCGTTCGGGAGAATGTTCCCGTCATACAGCCGTGAAATTTCATCAATAAAGTTCATTAAATTCACCTCGACAATTTATAGAGCCTGTTCACATTACATTGTTTTGCAGTTCCCTTTGAAGTATACTGAAATCGGCACAAGAAGAAACAATGTAATTCCGTAATGAAACCGGGAGCTTGTCCGTCTTGCCGAAAGTCGGGACGGCGGCTTGAATAAAGTGCTCGAAAACGGGAACAATCTCGGACAGAAGTGAGAGGGACTTTCAAAGCTCCTCCAAGGATCAACGGGACTCGTCGGCGCTTAAAAAGCCCGTAAACCGAAGTACAATCGACCAATGTGCGCGGGTTATACGCTCACGGCTGCCGCCGGGAAAATACTTCATATTTTCCGGTACGAATGTTTAGGCAATACCGCACAATTATTGTCGTACGATTGCGTTAAGCAAATTTTACGTCAGATTGCCGAAAACGACGAAGGAATACTGTCGTATTTCAAGGAGTTTTTGGCAAAAATGACGGAAAATTTGCAAGCAAGCGTGCGGCAAAGGCGTTAGCCGGTAATTGTGCGGTGTTGCCTTAATTCGCGATAATGGCTTAAAACACAAAAAGATATTGCTGCGGACGGTCATCCGCACGCCTAGCTTGTGTAGATCATTGAAAATCAAACCAAAATGTTACGCTGTCAACTATGCGGAAGCGTCACGGTAAACACAGTCCCCGCACCGACCGTGGATTCCACATGTATCTCGCCGCCGCAAAGCTCAACGATCTTTTTGACTAGCGGTAAACCCAGTCCGTTGCCTTTGGTAGCGTGCGAGGAATCCGCCTGATAGAACTTCTCGAAGATGTGCGGGACAGACTCCTCGGGGATTCCACAACCGCTGTCCGCCACGGAAACGGTGATTACGCCGCCGTTCTCCTTGCACGAAACATTGATTTTCCCGCCGCTTTGGGAAAACTTCACGGCATTGTCGAACAGATTGTTCCAAACGTGCGACAACAATTGCTCGTTCCAGAAAAACGAGATTTCGTCCAAGTCCATTTCGATTTCAAGGTCCTTTTCCGACCATTGCGGCTCAAGGCGAATCATACAGTCACGTAACTGCTCGTCCAACGAAAAGAGCGTCTTGTCCGAAATGATGTCCTTGTTTTCCAAGCCCGTAAGCAGCAGAGTGTTCTGCGACAAAACGGACAAAAATTCCGTTTCGTCCAGAATGATTTTCGAGAACTCCCGCTGCTGTTCGGGAGTTAAATCCCCCTCGCAGAGCTGCCGCGCGAATCCTCGGATAGAGGCAAGCGGTGTCTTGAACTCGTGCGAAAAGTTGGAGATAAAGTCGTTACGAAAAATTTCGGTGTTTCGCAGCTCCTCGGTCATCTCGTTGAAGTCCTTGATAAGCTCCCGAAGCTCACGGACGGTGTGTTTTTCCGTCCAGCCAACAGGCAGAGTTGTGTTGAAATCCCCGTTCGCGACTTTTTTGGTAGCCTTAACCAACTCGGAGAGCGGCTTGAGAACCGTATTCCCGATAATAAACGACAGCAGCATTCCGATGATGATACTTGCGACCACCGTGCCGACGACCTGAGTGGTGTTGTTTGTTCCGCCCATCAGAAATCCGACTACAATGGCGGCTGTGAATGTCAGAATGTCCGCCGCCAGAATGATAATGCTCGACAGAATCGTGAGCTTCATTCCAAGGCGATTGACTATCCAAAAGGGATTTCGTTTTTTCGATTTGTTTTTCATTATTATTCTTGATTGGATTCGTTATTCCTCTCGTCCGTGATAATGTGTTCAATGCCAATATGTTCCCGACCGAGATAGTCTGCCAAAAAACTCGGGAACGCTCTGTAATTTCCAAGTTCCTCAATCGGAATCCAGTGCATTTCCTCCTTGTCGCCGAACCGCGTGCAGCTGTCGGAATGCAGCTCCTGCGTTCCGCGCGGCTTCATCAAAAAATACAAACACACCTCATGAAAGTCAAAGCCTTTCATTTTGCCGAATTTCTCGGTGAAATTCTCGTGAATCACCGCCAAGCGGTCAATCTCGTAACGCACTCCCGTTTCCTCGTAAACCTCTCTCAGAACCGCGTCCTCGGCGGTTTCACCCATATGCACTCCGCCGCCGATTGAATAGTAACAGCCCGAATTTGCGTTGCTTGCAAACAGCACGCAGCCGTTTTCTACGATTATTGCTCCGACTCTGAACTGAAAATATTGATTCTCCGCCGTAAATCTACAATCAAGTTCCTTCATTTTATCCTCCGATGGCAGTGTACATTCAGCTTGTATAAAAAGACACCTTTCAGACTGCCGAGAAGCCCCCAGATACGAGGACGAATGACCGCTTTGCGGTCACTCTGCGTATCGCGGCTAGCCTTAAATGCTGCCGCGTGTGCGGCTGACGAAGTAGATGGGGGATTATCGACAGTCTGTACATTGTCAACTGTTTTTGATTGCCTTGTATCCCAATCCCCTAACCGTTACGATTGAGAAATCGGGGTTGTCCTTTAACCGTTCGCGCAGACGGTTAATATGAACGTCAACTGTTCGCTCCTCGCTGTCGGAATCCATTGCCCAGAACTCATCCATAAGGTTTTGCCGCGTGAACGTCTTATTCGGGAACGACAGCAGCTTAAACAGGATCTGGAACTCCTTGCGTGGCAGCACCACGGTAACTCCGTCCCTCACCACCGAAAAGGAATCATAAATAAGCTCCGAATCGCCGACCGTGATCCGCTGTTCCTCGCTGATTTTACTCCGCCGCAGAAGCGCCTTGATTCGCAGCAGCATTTCCACCTCGTCCACGGGCTTGACCATAAAATCGTCCGTGCCGAGCATAAACGATTTACGCACGTCCTCGGATTCGCCCTTGGCGGTGATTATCAGCACAGGCACGTTATTTCCGCTTTCGCGTATTGTTTTCAGGCACGTGTTGCCGTCCATTTTCGGCATCATCACGTCAAGTATCATCAAATCAATATGCTGTTTTCCGAGAACCGCCAACGCTTGTTCGCCGTTCTCCGCAGTGAACGGGCGATAGCCGTTCTTTTCAAGCGTGTATTCATACAGCCGCCGAATATGCGCGTGGTCGTCAACCACTAATATATTAAACATGATTTTAATAGCAAATCCGAAAACGCACAAATGAAATCCGCTTTGCGGATTTCATTTGTGCTTGCCTGAGCGGCACGGAACACCGCTACGCGGTATTCCGCGCCGCTCGCATTTCGGATTTGCACGTCACCCCCGTAAGTTGATTTTGGATTTAAGCGCGCCAAAACTTCACCCGTTGGAGCGTTGCGCGTAATAAATTGATTTTAATTATGATATTCCCAGATACTTTTCCTGTTCGGGGGTGAGCTTATCGATTCCGATTCCCCATGCAGAGAGCTTCCGTTCGGCAACCTTGCGGTCGATCTCCTTGGGAACGTTTACCGTCATATGTTCGCCCGACTTGAGCTTGTCCGAGTTCTTTGCAATATATTCCGCAGACAGCGCCTGGATTGCGAAACTCATATCCATAATTTCCGCCGGGTGACCATCGCCCGCAGCAAGATTTACAAGTCTGCCCTCCGCGATTACGAAAATCGTGTTGCCGTTTTTCAGCTTGTAACCAACTATATTATTTCGCGCAATGTGGCTCTCCACTGCCATTTCGCGTAGCTTCGCCATATTCACCTCAACATCGAAATGCCCGGCGTTGCAGCAAATCGCGCCGTCCTTCATATTATTGAACGCGGTTTCGCCGATTACGTCCGCGCAGCCCGTTACCGTAACGAAGAAATCACCGATTTTCGCGGCTTCGTTCATAGGCATAACCTTGAACCCGTCCATAACCGCTTCCATTGCCTTGATCGGGTCGACCTCCGTAACGATTACGCGCGCTCCGAGTCCCTTGGCGCGCATTGCAACGCCCTTTCCGCACCAGCCGTACCCGGCAACTACAACGTCCTTGCCCGCAATGATAAGGTTGGTTGTCCGATTGATACCGTCCCACACGGATTGCCCCGTGCCGTACCGGTTATCAAACAAATGCTTGCAGTCCGCGTCATTTACGAGTACCATCGGGAATTTCAGTGTTTTCTCTCTGTCCATAGCCAACAGCCGCAAGATTCCCGTGGTCGTTTCCTCACAGCCGCCGAGTACGTTCGGAATCAATTCCGGGTGCTCGTTATGAATCAGATTAACCAGATCTCCGCCGTCATCTATAATAATATTCGGGGAAATCTCGATTACCTTTGATATGTGCGAGTGGTATTCCTCATCGGTCGCGTCATACCACGCGAACACGTTCAGTCCATCGTGAACCAGCGCCGCCGCAACATCGTCCTGAGTGGACAGCGGGTTGCTGCCCGTGACGTACATCTCCGCGCCGCCTGCCGCAAGTACCTTGCACAGATACGCGGTTTTCGCCTCAAGATGCACCGACAAAGCAACCTTCAAGCCCTTGAACGGCTGCTCCGCCGCGAACTCCTCCTCAATCCCGCGCAGCAACGGCATATTGCGCTTTACCCACGCAATTTTTCTCGCGCCGCTTTCCCATAAATCCAAATTTCTGATTTCGCTCATTTTAATTCTCCTTATTTTTAATGGCAAATTCAAAAACGCGCAAATGAAAATTGCTTTGCAATTTTCATTTCCGCTCGCTAAGCGACCCGTTACACCGCATTGCGGTGTAACGCGCCGCTTGCATTTTGAATTTGCGTTTCTCTCCGGTTTGTTGCCGTGAGTTATTATTATTTTAATGGCAAATCCGAAACCGCGCAAATGAAAATTGCTTTGCAATTTTCATTTGCGCTTGCCTGAGCGTCACGGAACACCGCTGCGCGGTATTCCGCGCCGCTCGCATTTCGAATTTGCACTAATCACCAAACACTTGTTTTGAATTATAACACGCTAAATCCGCACCCCGTAAGGTCGTTCGGAATTAAACGTTCTAAACCTCTACTCCGAACAGCAGATTATGCTTATAACTCGAACAATTGCCAATTATTTATTACAGCACCCTCTCCAGAACATCGCAAGCGACAGTGATTTCCTGACCGTCTGCTTTGAGATGAATCATAATAGGGTGGTCGGCGAGGGTGTTCACATCGATTCTATCCAAGAATATCTGCGCCGATGCATTTCCGAGTGCGTCCGACATTACGTCCGGCAGAAAAAGCATTTTATCGCCGGGGTCTTCGCAGAGCAATCCTTCATGGACATGGAACGCGAAGTCCGAATTTTTGGGCAGTCCCGAAAAGTCGCCTTGAAGGTAAAATCCGTTGTCGAGGATATACATATAAATATCCCCTTTCACATTCGGATAATCCTTGTTGCCGACAAGTTCCGCCTTAAGAATCGGTCTGTCCTGTTCCATAAACGCGTATTTCGATACATTCTCCATCATAATAACAACCTCCGTAATGATAGCTTTACGGTGTATTATATGCGTAGAATCCGATATTCTTTACTTGCGGATAAACAAAATTCCGAGGGTATCCTCGCCGCAGTGACACGCAACGGTACAGCCCGCGTCCGTTGTGGCTATTTCCTTGAACTCCTTGTACTTGCGGATCTCCTCGGCGGTGAGCGAGGTGTTCGCCTCCGAAGTGGTGTGCGTGATGAAAATCAAATCATCGTCCACCTCGGCGGATTCCAGCTTGTCCTTGACATAATCGCGGATCACCTTTTCAATGCCGCCGCGATACTTTTTCACCACCGTCATTTTGCCGCTCTGTACCGCAATGCACGGTTTGAGCTTCAGCAGATTCGCGCCAAGAACCGCTATGGACGAACACCGCCCGCCCTTGTGGAGATACTCAACGTTCGCCACAAAGAACGTTGCGTCAACCTTGGGGATTATCTCCTCCAGTTTTTTGACGATTTCGTCCGCGGACAAGCCCTGCTGAGCGAGCTTTGCGGCTGAAACCGCCACAAGACCCTCTCCCGTGGATAAATTCCGCGAGTCGACCACACGAACGTTCGGGAAGTCCTCCGCCGCGATGTTTGCGTTCTGGAAACAACTCGAAAACTCCGAGCTGATAGTTATCATCACCAACTCGTCATAGCCTTCGAGCTGCTCCTTAAAGAACTCCGTAAAGTCCTCAACGTTCACTGCCGCAGTGGTGCAGAGCTTGCCCGTTTCGCGGTAATACGCGAAAACGTCCTTTTGCGTGATTTCCACACCGTCTTTGAGGGTCTCGTCACCCTTGTTCACATACAGCGGCACGATGCTGATTCCGTATCGGGATTTCAACTCATCCGACAAATCGCATACGCTGTCCGCGCAAATTTTAACTTTTCCCATTTTATTCCTCCTCTATTTTCAAATCGTATTCCGGCGGAGATTTGACGCTTATCGTTATCAGCCGGACTCCGCCTGAGATTTCTTTTACGTTATCGCTGAAATAATATCTTCCCTTTTTGTATTTGCACTGAGCCTTAATACATTTCCGAAACGCATTGAATATCCGTTTGGATTTATCGCTTGCGCTGATTGCCCCCATATGACCGCAGACAATGAACTTATCCCGATACATACCGCCGAGCCATAACCCAACGGAATCGGGGTGGTTGCTCTGGTCGACAAGATACCGCGTTCTGCCGTCAAATTGGAGGCGCTCCTCGGGGTGAAGCTCCTCGGACTTTTCCAGCACGAGAAAGCTCTCGCTTTGGTGGTCGCCCGTTCTGCAGATTCCGAGATATTCGTAATCCGTAAGCGAATCGTAAATCGGTATATCCTTTGAGTAATACGCCGCGTTTTCAATATACTTAACGCCGATTGATTCCTCAACCCGCGTAAGCATATGTAACAAATCTTCCTTTGTCATAAAAAAGTAGATTTCACTCGCCATTGTTCCTCCGTTAAGCGAATCCGAGTCTCTCGGACAGTATTTCGTCCGCCTCATTTATCGCGTCGTAATACGTTTTTTCAAGCGGAATCTCCTCGCCGCCGAGATACAGAATATATCGGTTCTTCACGGAATCGACCTTCGCGATTTCGTCATCTCCCGCCAAGAAAAAGTACGGAGTTACGGGTCCGAATCCTTTCTCACATTCATTGTGAATCATATGTTTGCATTTGGGGCAGTAAACCGTGAAGTTTACGCGTAATGTAAATTCCGTTTCCTCGCCGCAAAAGACGCATTTAACAGACTTTTTCGCCATACCGCGCTCCCTTATACCGCGGCGGAGAGGGAGTTCAGCAGGCTCTCCAGTTCCTCCTCAAGCGAACCGTGGAACAGCGTGAACAGTATATCACAGCTTCCCAACAGAAACAGATTCTTGTTGGTGACCGTTGCCAACGCGGGAACATATCCGTAGATGTAGCCCTTATACCATTCCGCGTCATATGCCGGGACAGGCTTGCCGAGCTTTACCATTCGCCGTATCTCCTCGAAATCGTCCGGAATCACATTCTCGAAATTTCCCGCGCCCTTTGACAGAACCATATCGTAAATCGTCTTGATTTGCTTGTCGTTGAGCTGTCCGCCCTTGGTTTTGATGTTCTTCAGCTCCGGCAGCCTCACTGCGAACGAATACACCATCAGCGACAATACCCGCTCATACTCGGGCGAGTTCATCTCCTTGCAGCGTTCCTTGTCCAGCTTTATTCCGGTGTTGTACAGGCAAGTTGTATCCGTAATGTTTTTCAACGCAATCTTGAAAATATCCTTTACATTGATATTATAAAAATCCTTATCGGCAATCATATAGATATATTTCACCGCGTTAAACAACGAAACTCCCGCTTTTACCACGGTGTCCGATAACATTGTAAATGCCGTGCGTTCACTGATAAACTCCATAGTGCATAAACTCCTTATTTAGATAGCAAATCACCGGTAACTTGTTTTTGTTATAACGAGCTAAATCTGCGTTACGATAGGTTTTCGTACCTTACAACAAGTTCCCTCATACAATACTCCATTGTTATTATACAATATTTTCCACGATTTTGCAATACCATTTTCAATTTTTTTGTGCAAAATTCCAAAATATCGTGACACAAGTTGTAATGTCCGAAAAAAATTTGAGCAAAATCCAAAAATCCTCTTGAATAATCCTAAAAAATGTTGTATAATAGGATTATAAATCATTTTTGTGTTCAGAAAGGCGATACATATGGAAGAGCTTGAAATTTTTTCCCTTACGGATTTAGTCGGCAAAAGCGAGCTGCAGTCGCTGCAGGATTCGTTTTCCGATGCAACGGGTATGGCGGCTGTTGTAATGGACGCTTCCGGCGAGATCACTCGGTGGAGCAATATGACCGCAATCGGCGCGGAACTTATCAGAAAGCTGCGCGATGACCACAACCGCCTTGCCGCAAAGTATGTTGAAGAGGCAAAGCAGTCCGAAAGACCGGTTGTATTTGAGTCCTACCTCGGCATTATGGAATTCATCGTTCCGATCATTTACAACGGAAAGTACTTTGGAACTTTCATCGGCGGACAGATAATCTGCGAGCACCCCTCCGAACAGCAAATACGCAAATTTGCGTCAGCTAACGGGTTTGAATATTCCGAGTTGTCGGCAATGATCAGCAAGATGCCTGTGATCTCCGAAACCCGCATTTTCTCCGCTTCCGAGCTGCTGTTCAGTATGATCACTCCCATGGTGGAGGCGGGCTTCCATCGTGTTCGGATCGCCAAGAGCGGCGAGGAGGCGCGCGAGAGTATGTCGGGAAATTCCGCAGAGAGCGGCATTGCTCGTAAGATCAATCGTGTTGTTGACTACGTAAAGCACGTTGAAACGGGCTGTGAGCACATTAAATCTGCAGTGGAAAGCTCTGTGAAGGCGGTTGACAGCACCGACAGCATTGTTAAGACCATCGAAAATTCCTCTACGCAGCTTACGCTTATCGGATTTAATGCTTCCATCGAGGCAAAGCGCGCGGGCGCGGCGGGCGTTGGGTTCAACGTAATCGCGCAAGAGGTTCGTACCCTCGCTAACAAGAATTCCAAGCAGACGGGCGAAATCGAGCACACCCTCAACGGAATCAAAAAGTCCATGGGTGACATCAGCATCCAGATTCGCGGTCTGCATACCGATATTGAGAAGATTGTTGATTCTATCAATGATTTGTCAATGGAAATCAAGGGTATGGACGATTCCGAAAATTAAGGAGTAATATTACTCAATGTATAAATTGCGCTCTTTATGCCAAATGGCGAAAAGGAGCGCATTTTTTCATAAAGTCCGCGCTTTTTTTATTTCCTACTTGAAATTTTTCGTAAAATGGTGTATAATAATAAATAGAATGTGTAAATTGCGGGAAACTGCATAATGACGGGAGATTCTGATGATTGATGGATTTATTAAAGTCGCGGCGGCAACACCGAAGATTCGGGTCGCGGACTGCGGATTCAATGCGGATTCGATAATCGCTCTGATGAGCGAGGCGCGTGATAAAGGCGTGAACATTCTCGTGTTCCCGGAGCTGTGCGTTACGGGCTACACCTGTCATGACCTTTTTTACCAGCAGACGCTGTTAAACGGCGCGGAAAACGCTCTGATGCGTATCGTAAAGGAATCCGAGGGGAGCGATATGCTGATTGCGGTCGGCTGTCCGTTGGCAGACTCTTACAATAACAAACTGTATAATTGCGCTGTTGTATTTCAAAACAGCAAAATTTTAGGAGTCGCTCCAAAGACTTATCTTCCCAATTATAATGAATTTTACGAGATGCGTCAGTTCACCGAAGCTCCCGGAGATGATGAGATTCATGGCTCGATACGAATCGGGGACGAGTATCACTATTTCGGGAATCGGCTGATTTTCGAGTGTGAGAACCTGCCCGAGCTGAAATTCGGCGTTGAGATATGCGAGGATCTGTGGGCGTCCGAGCCGGTGTCAATCGGCTTGGCAAAGCGCGGTGCAACGATAATCGCGAATCTCTCCGCATCAAATGAGATAATCGGCAAGGACGATTACCGCCGCGAGCTCGTTCGAGGGCAGTCCGCGCGGTTGATGTGCGGGTACATTTACGCGAGCGCGGGCGAGGGCGAATCCACGCAGGACCTCGTGTTCGGCGGTCATCGCCTGATTGCCGAGAACGGCACGCTGTTGGCGGATTCGGGGCTGTTCACCAAGGGGCTGACGATAAGCGAAATCGACGTGAAACGGCTCTGTCACGAGCGTCGGCGGAACACATCGTTCCGAAATGTTCCCAATGACTGCGCTTGCGGACCGTTCACGTTCAACCTTAAAAAGAACGAATTGACCCGTAAAATCGAGCCGATGCCGTTCGTGCCGAGTTCTTCGGGTGAAAAATCCAAACGCTGCCATGATATTCTCGCGATGCAGGCGCACGGACTTGCAAAGCGCATTGAGCACACGCACTGTAAGTCCGTTGTTATCGGCATTTCGGGCGGTTTGGATTCGTGTCTTGCGCTGTTGGTGTGCGTGGAGGCGATGAAGCTGCAAAACCGCTCTATGAGCGACATTATCACGATTACGATGCCGTGCTTCGGAACAACGCGGCGCACAAAATCCAACGCAGAGCAGTTGTGCTCCATTCTAGGTACAACATTGCGCGTAATCGACATTTCGAACAGCGTGCGGCAGCATTTCAAAGATATTTCACACGATGAGGGAAATCTGAATGTAACATATGAGAATTGCCAGGCACGTGAGCGAACACAGGTGCTGATGGACGTTGCGAACGAAGAAAACGGCTTGGTTATCGGCACGGGCGACTTGTCGGAGTTGACTCTCGGTTGGGCGACCTACAACGGAGATCATATGAGTATGTATGGTGTGAACAACTCTGTTCCCAAGACGCTTGTGCGGCATATTGTGGATTACTACGCGGAAAATGCCACTGAACCCGCTCTGTCAAAGGTTTTACGGGATATTCTCGATACGCCCGTAAGTCCCGAGCTGCTGCCTGCGAAAAACGGCGAAATATCACAGATCACCGAGGATTTGGTCGGTCCGTATGAGCTGCACGATTTTTTCCTGTACTACGCGATTCGTTGGGGATTTCCGCCGAAAAAGGTGCTAAGGCTTGCGGAAAGCGCATTTGAGGGCTATGATCGATCGGAAATTTTGCGTTGGCTGCGGTCGTTCTACAAGCGCTTTTTCGCGCAACAGTTCAAGCGGAGCTGCTTGCCCGATGGTGTTAAGGTGGGGTCGGTGTCGCTCTCACCGCGCGGAGATTGGCGTATGCCGAGTGACGCAATTGCAAAGTTATGGTTGGACGAACTGGAAAATATTGAATGATTTGGGAGCTTCCGTAAGAAATGATGTACGAAATCAAGAAAAAATTGATACATTTTTATACTCACGGTAATATTGCCGAGGATTTTGTTGCATCTCGCCGCACTAAAGTGAATATAATTCGGCGAATAATTCGGTTATCGTTCTATACTCATTGTGGATTGTCAATAATTGGAATTGTTCTTTCGATTCTCTTGGGGGGCGGTCTGGCGGTCGTTGCAACTGTGCTGTGCGGAGTGTTGGGCTGCGGATTGGCATTGCTTGCGGTTGGCGATATGAAGCCGCTTAAGGAGATTTCCTGCGGAGTGGATTTGCTGCTCACAATAACGTGGTTCGTTTCAAGCGCGTTTGCTGAACAAAAATCCGCGTTTGTTACATACGGAGTGGTGATGTTGATATGCTCTCTCGTGGATTTCGCGGTGTTGTGCGCGGCATGGTGCAGAGGGTACCTAGAGAGCCTGAACCCGCTGCTGGTGCGGCGCGAGGACTACACGTTACTCAGAAATTTCACGGACGATTTGCCGGATGAAGAACCGGTGATAATCTCGCTTCCACCGCTCACCAGCGAGATGCGCGAGCTTGCCAAGCAGATGCGCGAGGTGCTGTGCGGGTGCGAAAAATCCGAGGAAAACAATGAAAACGCAGCGGAAGTTACACAATAAATTGGTTTTTCTACAAATAACCCGCTGCTTTTTAACCAAAGTTTGGAGGAAATTATGAAAATTCTGTTGATTGATGGAAACAGCATTATGAATCGCGCGTTTTATGGGATTCGTATGCTGACTAGCTCCAAAGGCTTTCCCACGAACGCTTTAACGGGATTTATGAACATATACTTCAAACTGTTAAAGGAGGAGCGGCCCGACCGAATTGCAGCGGCTTTTGACCTGAAAGCGCCGACTTTCCGCCACAAATTATACAGCGAGTATAAGGGTACACGGCACGCAATGCCGGAGGATCTGGCGGCGCAAATGCCCATCATTAAGCAGATTTTGAATGCTTTGGGGGTACCGGTCGTTGAGTTAGAGGGCTATGAAGCGGACGACATCATTGGAACACTGTCGCGTGCGGCAGCGGATATTGGCGCGGATTGCGTGATTTCCACAGGCGACCGCGACAGCTTTCAGTTGGTAAACGATCACGTAACGGTGCGGCTTGCGACCAACAAAGAAGATATTTTGTACACTCCCGATAAAATACGTGAACAATATGGTGTGAACCCGCGTGAAATGCTTGAAGTAAAGGCGCTGATGGGTGACACGTCTGACAATATCCCCGGGGTCACGGGAATCGGCGAGAAAACTGCGCTGAGTTTGATACAAAAGTACCATTCCGTGCAATTTATCTATGAGCATCTTGCAGAAATTGAGGTTACAAAATCTGTTCGCACGAAATTGGAAAGCGGAAAATCCGATGCGGAGCTGTCACGTACACTCGGCGAGATTTGTTTAACAGCACCGATTTCCGAGAATCTCGATGATTATTGTTTCGCGGACGGAGATAAGTCCGAGGTGCTTGGAATTTTGCAAGATTTAGGAATGAACTCTGCAATTAAGAAACTGAATTTAGAGGGTGTTTTGGCAAAATCCGTGAGCATCTCCGCGCCGCAGAAATCCTCGGAAAACGACTCGGTTAAGCCAAGATTCGCTCCCGACAGCGCAAAATACGATGACGATGCGCTGAATGTGATTCTTGAAGGTGGCAAAATCGCCGTATACCGCGGCACAGAGCCGCTTGATGAGGATCTGAAGTCTGTTCTCGAAAGTGACGAACCAAAGCATACCGACAACGCGAAAGCTATTTATACAGAGTGTATAAATGCAGGATTCGATTTGAAAAATGTCACGTTTGACGCAACTTTGGCGGCATATTTGCTGAACGTAAATTCCGGGAACTACGATTTGGAGCGGGTTTGCGCGGAAAATAAAATTGATTTCGATTCGTTTGCGCCTATAAAATCAATTATCTCGCTTAATAAAGCTCTTTTTAAGCGGATTTGCGAACTCGGAGAGTTAAAAGTTTTGCAAGAAATCGAGATTCCGCTTGCAAAAGTTCTTGCGTCCATGGAGCATGATGGAATTGCGCTAGACATTGACGGATTGAACAAATTTGGCGAAGAAATACTCCCTAAAATTAGTGAAATTGAACAAGAGGTTCACAGATTAGCGGGACACGAATTTAAGATATCAAGTCCAAAACAGCTCTCAACCGTACTGTTTGAGGAGCTTGGACTACCCGCCGGAAAAAAGACGAAAACCGGCTTCTCGACCGATGCGGAGACTCTTGAGGGGCTGATTAACACACACCCGATCATTAGTCCGATTTTGGAATATCGGCGGCTCACTAAGCTGTACAATACCTACGTCAAAGGGCTTCAGAATGCGGTTTCGGACGATGGACGCATGTACACAACGTTTAAGCAGACCGAAACACGAACGGGACGAATCAGCTCCGCAGAGCCGAATATACAAAATATTCCTGTTCGCACAGAAATTGGCAGGAATTTCCGAAAGTTTTTTGTTGCGTCCCCCGGAAAAGTGCTTGTTGACGCGGATTACAGCCAGATCGAGCTGCGTGTGTTGGCGTCGCTTGCCGAGGACGAGGTGATGATTCGGACGTTCAGCGAGGGACGCGACATTCACTCGGAAACCGCCGCGAGCGTGTTCGGGCAGCCCGCCGACAGCGATGACCCCGACCTCCGCCGCAAGGCAAAAGCCGTGAATTTCGGCATTGTGTATGGGATCGGAGCGTTTTCGCTCGCTAATGACATCGGAACATCGGTCGGCGATGCAAAGAGATACATTGATGATTATCTCGCGCATTTTTCGGGTGTAAAGCGTTATATGGAGCGGGTTTGCGCGGATTCGGAGAAGGACGGTTATTCGCTGACATTATTTGGGAGGCGGCGTTTTATCCCGGAGATTTTGTCGACCAATAAAACCGTGAAGGCGCTTGGAAAGCGGATTGCGATGAACTCGCCGATTCAAGGCACTGCGGCAGACATCATTAAAATCGCGATGATTCACGTGTTTAATAGGCTAAATAGCGAACTCCCCGAGGCTAAGCTGATTCTCCAAGTTCACGACGAGTTGATTGTTGAGTGCCCCGAGGCGTCTGCTGACACGGCTTTGCGGATTCTCAAGGAAGAGATGGAAAGCGCGGTCTCACTCGCCGTTCCGCTCCTGGTGGACGCGAAAATTGGTAAAACTTGGTACGATTCGCATTAAGTAATATTCAGCAAGATGAATATTATGCGGATACAAATTGTCGATTTATAGGAGAGCATTACAAAATGTATAAGTATGAAACACATCTGCATACCTCCGAGGGTAGCGCCTGTGCGTATTCGTCTGCGGCGGAGATGGTCAAAGCGCATAAAGATGCGGGGTACGATGGAATTTTTATCACCGACCATTGGCTGAACGGAAACACGACCGTCCCGCGCGAGCTTCCGTGGGAGGACAGGGTGGAATTGTACTGCCGTGGCTATGAACACGCTCTGGAGGCGGGTTCGCGGGTTGGGCTGACAGTGTTGTTCGGGATTGAGTACAACGTCCGCGCGACTGATTTCCTTATCTATGGAATTGACAAAAAATGGCTGCTGGAACACGAGTTCTATCTCACCGAAGCCGATGAAAAAGCGCTTTTCGGCAAGGTTCGCGAGGACGGCGGGTTTGTTGTTCAAGCGCACCCGTTTCGGCAAGCCCCGTACATACACCACATTCGGCTATACCCACAAGATGTAGACGGAATTGAGGTGGTGAACGCAAGCCATAGTCCGGATACGAATTACAATGATCTGGCGAAAGTATTCGCGAAGATGAATAATATTCACGCAACGGGCGGGTCGGATACCCACTGCGCCGATAGGCTTTTCGGCGGCGGGATTGAGGTTCCGGAGCCGATTCTGACGCCTGCGGACTACTATCGACAGCTTGTAAACGACCTTGTAGTGCCGCTTGAGCGTACATTACCCTGATCGTTCATTAAATATATAGGAGTGAAATTATGACTGCTTTTTCAACTGCGAATATACTGCTGCCGCAGCTTAGCGATGCGGAAATGACAAGGTGGGCGGTGGTTGCGTGCGACCAATACACCGGCGAGCCTGATTATTGGGAGGAAACGGCGCGGATTGTCGGGAGTTCGCCCTCAACGCTTAACCTGATTTTGCCCGAGATATTTCTCGAATCTCCCGATTGTGAGAATAAAATTAAGGCAATTAATCGGACGATGGACGAGTACTTATCTACCGATTTGTTCAATTTGCACAAAGACTGCTTTATTCTGACTAAGCGAACACAAGATGACGGCAGACTCAGAGCGGGTTTGGTGGGTGCAATCGACCTTGAGATGTACGACTACAACAAGGGGAGCAAATCGCAGGTTCGGGCAACCGAAGCAACCGTTGCCTCGCGGATTCCGCCGCGCGTTAAAATACGTATGGACGCAGCTTTGGAGCTTCCGCATATTATGATTTTGATTGACGATCCGGGCAATACTGTGATTGAGCCGTTACTCGGGAAGAAATTACAGAGAGTATATAATTTTGAGTTGATGCAGAACGGCGGACATCTGGAGGGCGAAATCGTGAGCGGAGAGGACGCTCAATCGGTACTTTCCGCATTGGATAGATTGGCTGACAGAGCTGATTTCAACGCTCGTTACGGGCTTGAAAACGAGGACGTTCTGCTGTACGCAATGGGTGATGGAAACCACTCGCTTGCGACGGCGAAGGAGTGCTACGAGCGAAAGAAGCGTGAGGGGTCTCCCGATGCCGAATTGGCTCGGTATGCGCTTGTAGAGGTTGTCAATCTGCACAGTCCCGCGCTGGAGTTCGAGGCTATACACAGAGTAATAACCGATGTTGATGTTGAAAATCTTATGTGCAAAATGACTGACGCGCTTGGATTGTCCGATAGTGGTGAGCAGAGATTCCGCGTGGTAATTGCCGATGAGATCAGCGAATATGGGATAACCAAGCCGACTTCCAATCTCACAGTCGGGTCGCTGCAGACGTTTCTGGACAAGTATCTCGCGGAAAATCCGGGAAAAATAGACTATATCCACGGCGAAGATGTTGTAAAGAATTTGTGCAAATCTCCCAATTCCGTTGGCTTCCTTTTGGATAGTATGACGAAATCGGAGCTATTTCCGACTGTCATCAAGGACGGCGCGCTTCCGCGCAAGACGTTCTCCATGGGACACGCGAATGATAAGCGGTTCTACTGCGAGGCAAGAGTTATACGAAATCAACAGTAATCGGTGAAGCCTGATGAAATATTTTGTTAAAAATGACAAACGTTCCGGGACGATTTATCATGAGTTCTTTATGGGCGAATGGGACGAACAGACATTCTGGAGCGATTCGAGCCTGTATCTTCATGATGATATACGCGTCGGGCTTGAATTATACGAACGCGTGTTCTCAAAGGTGTTTGATTCATATAATGACTGGGGCGATAATAGAGTCACAAAGCCCGATTGGGAGCGGATTTGCGAGATTTCCGAGGGCTGCGGCGGAGAAATCAAGGAGCTGTTTGACGAGCTTAGGCCGTGGGCGGAGGAAAACTTTTCCAAAAACAACGAGTTCTGGATTCTGGGAATATAGAGGAGGGGGAAATGGAAATTACTGCCTATTTTAAGAGCGTGATTGATCAAGACCGTGCGGCGGTTGTTATCTGTAATTTGCGGCACGAGATTATTTATATGAACAATTCCGCGAAGGAGCGATATAAAAAGTACGGCGACATCGTGGGAAAGAACCTGCTTGACTGTCATAATCCAAAGTCGTGCGAGATGATTCGGCGCGTTGTGGAGTGGTTTGGGGCGGACAAGTCCCATAACATTATGTTCACCACGCACAACGAACGAGAAAATAAAGATGTGTATATGGTCGCCTTGCGCGATGAAAACGGCGATTTGATCGGTTATTACGAAAAGCACGAATATCGTGATCCCGAGGCGAACGAGCCGTATAATTTCACATAAGGAGAAAGATATGAAGACAGCTATTATTTACGAATCGAAGCATCACGAAAACACCCTCAAGTTGGTGCAGGCGATTGCCGAAAAGTATGATGTTGACTTGTTTGACGTTGCAGAAACGAAGTCTGCGAATTTGTCGGAGTATGAGCTTATAGGCTTTGCGTCGGGGATTGAGTATGGCGCGTTCTACCGTAATATTGCGTCGTTTGCGGCAAACTGGATGCCGCGCGAGTGTAAAGTATTCTTGCTTTACACTTGCGGAAAGGACAATCCCGAATACACCGAGGAACTTGAGCAGACCGCTCATTCCAAGAATTGCCAGATGCTAGGTAAATACGGCTGTCTGGGGTTTGATACATTCGGACCGTTCAAGATTTTTGGCGGCAAGAACAAAAATCACCCGACCGAGGAGGAAATCGCGGGGGCTGTGATGTTCTTTGAGGAGATCTCGGAACTTCGCCCTGCGGAGAACAAGAAATCCGTTACGTGATTTCTCCGTAAACAAACCCTTTATTTATGCGGTTCTCCTAAGGTGGACTGCAAAAGCCTTTACATCGAAAAATCCCCCTTGTATAAACAGGGGGATTTCTTGATTGTAAAACATTGACAGGACAGGGTTTCCATATAATCATATAAAAACAGAAAATCCCAATGATCTCTTCATTGGGATTTTCTGAAACAGCTTAATGCTGGTGACCCGTACGGGAATCGAACCCATGATTCCGCCGTGAAAGGGCGATGTCTTAACCTCTTGACCAACGGGCCATATGGTAGCGGTAATCGGATTCGAACCAATGACACCCTGGGTATGAACCAAGTGCTCTAGCCAACTGAGCTATACCGCCATATCTATGACTAGATTATTATACCACATTTATTTCGATTTGTCAAGCACTTTTTAGAATTTTTTTAGATTTTTTTGTGTTTTTTGAGATTTTCTCGAAATTTACAGAATTTGTGTATAATCCTCACTCTTTCAGCCAAAATATTTTTGTAAAAAGTTCAAAAAGTACTTGACAAATCTTATCGATTGTGATATAATAATATTGTTAGATTTTGGGGCGTCGCCAAGTGGTAAGGCAGTGGACTCTGACTCCACCATTCCGAGGGTTCAAATCCTTCCGCCCCAACCAAATCGCTTAGCACAGCTTATACAACCATTTGTGGGGGTATAAGCTCTGCAAAGCAGAAAATAAAATTTATATAAAACACGGAACGGCTTCCAGTGGGACGGTTGCCGCCCCGTGAGTTATACGATTGGGTTCTCCTAATCGCTACACTTTTGCTTTTGATGGTTCGTCCACAGCGGCATCGCACACTGCTCCACCCGTTCCTTCTTTCCGCACCGATTTTGCGGCTGGTGTGACTGCTCTGTTTACCCGGCATCCCGTCGGGGTACTCGCTCGACCGTTCAACCAAGAATGGAATCGGTAACGGTTGTCGTGGCGGAAGTCCTTACAGCAGAAGGCTTGTTCTCGCGATAGAGGGATTCAATTTGTAAGGCAAAACCCGAGACTCAAATGTGGAAAAGCTAAAGAGCCTCCCGGACGAATGCGAAAAAATCCGAAAAGCTCTTGACAAAAGTATGTTTAATGTGCTATAATAAACCGTAAGGCTCAAAGTAGCACAATAAAGACGTTCGTAAAAGCCATTCAGAAATTGCAGTTTCTGTCTGGTCGCCTAGCGCAGTGTTAGTGCACTCCGCTAGGTTGCGAGCGTTTTTTATTTGCCTTTATCTATTTTACCACATTTTTCAGGGATTGTCAAGCCCTTTTTTGAAAAAATGTAATTTCTACAATTCACGTGTCACCAGTGACACAATTTTTTTCAAGTTTGAAAAAGAAGAACGACTGATTCCCCATACGGAATCAGTCGCGTTTTATTGAATTTATTTTCTGTTGGGGTTATACGGAACGGAATTAGCAATTTCCTCGTTGGTTGGTGTGTAAATTTCAAACTCCTTGCGTTCTTTGGTTTCGGTGGTCTGAGTGTCGGAATGTTTGGCAGCGGCGGGTTGTGTACTGTTTGTGATACCTGCGTGCTGCATAAGCTTTTCGGTACTCATACTTAGCAGTTCTTCCCTGCTTACTGCCCTTGTTGGCGGCTGAATGTCCTGCTGAACTCCTGTCAAATCGGCATCATCAAGGTCTGCGCTTTTAATTACGCATTTCAAATGTAATCCCACAAAAACAAGCACCATTATAATCACGATTGTCCACCACCAGATGGGGTCGCTTTCAAACAGCTCGGATAAAACGTGAGGGTCTTCTGTGTAAATCGGGTCGTTATTCAGCTTATAAAAAATTCCGAAATCGTCTATCAATTGATATAGTCCGAATGCCCAACCCAAGCCGCAAATCACCACAAATATTTTCCCGAACACGGGAATTTTCGTCAGCGCGACAAAGCAAGCCCCAACCACAAGTCCCAGAAGAATCGAGAACACTATATGTACCCCGTTGCCGTGAATCAGAAAAATCATTAGTCCCGTAACGATAATCGCGTCCGCTGCGACAATATTGGCTACTGTACCTTTTATAAGCGCGATGCCTAAATTTATCACTATCGCTCCAACAAACAAAACCCCCATAATGACAAGTAAAATAATAAGTGGCATTTCACATTTCCGCCTTTCAAAAATTTTAATTTATCTTTACACCTTTATATTTTATCACTTTAACGCGGTAATGTCAATAGGGAATACTGTGTTTTTTTAAGTTTGGAAAATCCTACAAAAAGCAGATTTGTTTAAGTGTGAAATTCTGTGGATTTTTACAACAAAATGCCGCGCTTTGAATGCTTTTGTCGCTTAATTCAAAAAGCGTGTCACCCGTGACACGCAAAATTTTCAAGGCTGAAAAAGAAAATGTGTCACGGGTGACACAAAAAATGCGGGGCAAACGCTCCGCTTTTTATACTTATGTATCACCGCTTATGGCGATTTTGATTCGGCGGATTGCGGCGGTGCGGATTCTGAACATTCCGTTCGCGGCACTTCTTTCTTGCTTCATCAAGCTTCTGCGACAGGATTTTGGGCGGATTGGCTGCTTGAATGAGCTTCCTTTGTTCGTACATCTCCACTGTAAGTGCTGTGTTCTGCTTATGTAAAACCGCTATTTCATCGTCTTTCGCGTTGAGTTGTTCGTCTTTTTGGGCGAGCTGTTCATCACGTTCGGAAAGGGCTTGTTTCAATTCGTAAATCTCTCTTTTCGCGGATTTAAGCTCACGGCGGCGATTCTCGATTCCCTCTTGGATTCTATCTGCCCATTTGTTGATGAGATTCACGAGGGCTTGTCCGAATGATGGGCGCGGAACAGCTAGGGCAGCGGTATCACCAATAACACTTGTAATCGGTGTAAATTTAACTATTTTAATATTGCTGTTGTTCGGAGCGGCATACGATGGACGCTGATATAGCACAATTTCCTTTTCCTTGTCGAGCTGCTTGTCCGCTGTTAGAGGGGTTTTACTGACATACAATAAGGTATTGGGGGTGTGACCGTCGGCAAAGTCTCTTTGTTTTTTATCAGATAAATCACGAGAAAAAATAGATATTCCAAAATACTTATTTGGATCAACAGAGTCGTTTAACAAAACAAAATATACGGTCTTTTGGTCACTAGCTTGTCCTTTTATGAGATAATTTCCGGGAATATTTGAACCACTATTCGCATTTTTGTTAAATTTATATAACGATGTAGTTTTATCAGATAAACGATTCAAAAGTGTGGGTAATTCATAAACTCTGTTTATTCGGTCATATACTTCATCACTTAAATAATAGGAACTTTGTTTCAAAACACTATCGGTTATTTTTTTATCAAGTATTTCTTTGAATAATGCAGGCTTGTTTTTTGCCGATGAAATATGCTGCAAATCGGTAAGTTTGTGTAAACCGCAAAGATGATGAAAGTCATTCTCATCAAATCTAATTGGAACTTCAACACTTCTGCCCTTGTAGCCTAAAACAATATTATATTCAAATTTCATAAGTTCTTGGAATTCGATCGCTGCATCATAAATTGTACTCATATTGTTACCCTATAATATGTAAAATAAAAGGCTCCGAATCATCAGAGCCTTTTAGCATATTTTCCTTTTCGATATGAAATATCTAGCCAACTTGTGGTTTGATATGCAAACCCACCGTCAAGCTCCACGAGAGAACGCTGTTGGCGCGTTTCACGCTTCATCACTTAGCAAAGCACTCCCGCTTTCGCTTCGTTGCCCGCCCGGCAGCTCTTGCCGCCTGTCAAACGGTGATTCCACCGTTTCTAAGTATATTATATGCTATTTTTTCGCGTTTGTCAACCCCTTTTTCAAAATTTCCTTGAAAAATTTTTCCGTTCTGAAAAAGAAAAATCCACGCGGATACATATAGCACAACCTAAAATATGACCTTCACCGTATTCTCCGGGAACGTCACCAAAGCGCACCTATACACGCACAAAATGTCGCAGTGCTTGTATTTTCGGTGCGTGTTCTCGTGATAATGTCCGCAGATGTTCAATTTTGGTTTGTTCCGCGAGATGTATTTTGCAATGCCTTTAAGTCCGCAATGCGCGTTGTCAAGCCGATTCATTACGTGAAATGCCGTATCGTGTGAAATCAGAATATCCGCCTTGGGGCATAGCTTGGCGGCGGCAATACTTTCCTTTTGCGTGAGCATCGGATAATCGCCGTTCTTGTATCGATGAGAGCCGCCGAATCCCGCGATGGTTACGCCGTTTATTGTCACGGATTCCCCGTTCAGATTCGGGATTCCGCAGCGGGACAATGTACTCGGCTCGTCGTGATTCCCCAAAACTCCGAATAACGGCTTGCGTACAAGCCGCTTAATAATTTCCAATGCCACATTGGGAATATCTCCGAGCAGACAGCAGCAGTCGAAGTCCAAATCGCGGATAAGCTCAAGCTCGTCCGCGCTCCAATCGTGCAGGTCGGCTATTGCAAGAATTATCATTTTTCCCCTCCGTACAAATCGTGATTCACCCACGCTTGATAATAGCTGTCAATCGTCTGTGGAGCGTTATACAGTGTGGTTATCAGATACGCGCGGATATTGCGCACCTTGGTCTTGTTCTTTTTCAGCGCGGTCAGAACGTAATCAATATGCCCCTCGTCAAGTTTCAAAAATACGGACTTTACCAGTTCCTTTGGATACTCCTCACCGTTTGCGCGGATTGTCGGTTTTGTCGAGCAAATCACGTCCAACATTATCGAAATCAGCTCGTCAACCTGCGTTTTATCTCCGGGATTATTCGCGCAGAAATCCTCGTAGGAAATATTTTCTTTCAGGATTGAAAAATAAAATTCTCGTTCGGTTTGCGAATCAATCTCATCAATCGTATCCTCGCGCGTATGCGCGATAGATGGATTGATTATCTCAGGATTATTATATTTAGATTTAATAAAGTGCTGCTCCGACGTTTCGGCGGAGCTTGCTCCTACCTTTTGTCGAACCTTGCTCCGCCCTTTTGTCGGAGCAATGGAGGAATGCGGGTTCGCGGGCATTTTTTCGCGATTTTCATCGGTATTTTCGGTGATTTCGGTACAGTTATCCCCCGGATTTTCGGAATCATTTTCGGACATAGTTTCCCCCAATCCTTCTGAGAGAAAATTAATCAGGTTCTGAGTTTCGGGATTCGGAGTGGTCGGACGTTTTTTCTCGTAACGCTCGGCAGCGGCGGGTTTAATCTCACGCATTTTCGCTTCTCCCGAAGCGATGAGCTCTTGCAATACTGTTACGTCCTCGACTATGTAAAAACTCCGTTTTGCGGGCATTCCGCGCAGCTCGGAGCGAATCAATCCTGTGCCGATGAGATTATCCACAGCGCGTTTCTGCTGCTTTTCGGAGAGTGCGGTACTCTCGGCGAGGTCGGGAGCGGTGGAGTAGAACCACCCGTCCTCAAGCATTCCGCGCTCGGAGTAGTAGTAAAATTTCGAGATGAGCGCACCGTAAATGACCGCCTCGTTCAGTCCCAGAGCGTGCGCCAACGGACGGTTTATTGAAATTGTGTTCGCGGGATTTACCAATTGAAAAATCGCATTCATAATCTTTCCTCCTGTATTAAAAAAATCCCGAAATTAATCGGGATTCAAATTATTCTATCGGGAGCTTGCTTTTGCTGCTCCGGCTCTTGTTTCGATTTGTTTTCCTGCTCTTTTTGCGCCTTTAGGAGATTGTCAATGTAGTTGCCCTCAACAATTTCCTCGTATGCGCCGATAAGCGTTTTAACGCGCGCGAGCTTGAGCTGTTCCTCAATCAATTCCGATTTCAAATTCTGAATGTACATCGGAATCAATTTCAAACGCCGATCCAGATTTTCAATATCCTCTTCGGATTTAATTCCGTATTTCTCAGCCTTTTCACGAGCCGCTGAAATCTTCATCTGCGTCATCGTGTCCTTGGAATTTTTCAAGTCTGAAAATAAAAGTTTTATCTGCGCAATATCGGATTTCAGCGTGGGAATTTCGGAATTTAGCTGATTGATTTTTTCGTTTTTCTCCGAGATATTTTTCGTGAAATCCTCAGCGGCAGCGTAAATTTTATCGCGAGAATCCAAATTCAAGTCGTGCATTGTAAGCAACTGTTCCGAAAGAAAATTGATGTCGCGGTCGTTGTCAAACGTGTAAATCTTTTTCGGATTTGTTTTGCGCGGACTGTAACGCAGCGTGCGGATCTCGATGATTGTACGCGTAATTGTCGTGTAAAACGGCTGCTCAATTTCGTTTGCCGCTTTGGATTTCGCCGCGACGGCGTTCGGGAATTTTTCTTTTTCGGCGATGCGTTTCTCCAGATTTTTCGGAAGATACTCGTCACCGAGAGATTTCAAACGCACAAATCGCTGCGCCTTTGGCGACTTCACCGCGATGTATTTTGCGTCGGATTTTATTTCATAGCCGAGTTCGGTTTTCAATTTTTGGAGCAAATCCGTGAGATTCTCCGAGGAATAAATCAGGCGGTCAATATCAAGCGCGATTTCCGCGCGGATTCCAATATTTTTCTGCGGAATAAATTTCGCCGCGACCGCCGCGCAAGTCTTTTGCGCGTATTCGGGAATGTAAATCGAATTGCTTTCAGCGACAAACGGAACGCCGATTCGTTCAAGCTCCGCGCAAACAAACATAATTTTATCCTGCGAATACACATCGAACGGAACGAATTTTGCGCCGACACGCTTACTCAAAATCCGAATTTTTTCATCGCGCTTTTGAATTTCCGAGCGGAGAAAATCGTTCTGATTTTTAATTTTCGCAAGCTCTTCAATCGTGAGTTCATCGGCGGGTTTCTTTTTCAGTTCATTTATGTGCGAGTTCATCTCTTGGATTTTTTGCGCGTATTCTTTGTATTCGTCGACCTTCATATAATCGCGGTGAATATTTTTATTGTCGCGGGTAAATCCGTGCTTTTTCAAAATTGCTTCAAGATGATCCTTTTCTTTTTCCGCCCAGATGGTTTGCTCATTTGCGGAACGATTTACAGAATAAAATCCTTGCTCAAGCAATGCGCCCTTTAACGAAACGGCAGTCGACAATCCTTGCTTATGGCTGTGACAAATCGGAATGAAATCAATGTGAAGATGAGGGGTCGCCTCATCCAAATGCATAACGGCATTGAAAACTTTCAGATTGGGATTTCTTTTTTCAAATTCCAGCATATACTCATCAAGCATTTCCTTTGCGGCTTCCTCATTAATTGTTCCAATGCCGCAGTTATCCTTGTCGCCGATTTGCACGATTATCTCACGAAAAGGTTTTTCCTTTTTTGATTTCATAATCTCGTGGAGATAGTCGGATTTTTTCCTGTCGGCGCGTTTCTGTTTTGCGTTATATTCCTCAACAGCTTTGTCAAAAAGCTCGTGATATTTATCCTCGATTTTTTCTTTTTTGTAGGCTATGTTCAGTGAAATTCTATCGCGGTTAACGTTCTTTGCGATGAAGTCGCGGTTATTGTGTTCAATCACTCCATCGTCGATTCGGAACGAAAGTGAAACATTTTTTGAATTGCTCATCTTGTTACCTCCGTGAGATTTTTGAAAATGCTTTTTCGCGGATTTTGAAAAAATCCGTACAAAAATCGGATTCTTTTTCAGCCTTGAAACGATTTCGCCGAAACCGATTTTCGCGGCATTTTCCGCCACAAAATACAGGGGTGCGCCAAAGTTGCTACACTCTATAGCAATCTTGGCAAAACTCCGTTTTGCCAAGATTTTCCATATCGCTAGGGACACCCTAGAACCCGTGGATTTTCTTGAAAAAATTTTCTCGTTTTCGCTTTCGCTTTTCGGGAAAATTTTTTCAAAAAAATCCAAAAACCTCGCAAAAATTTACGGAACATCCGTAAATTTTTTCGGATTTATATTTCAAAAATATTTTCGATTCTCGAAAAATTTTTGAGAAAATCCGCGCATTCGCGGCGAGGTTTTTGCCGACTTAGGGGCTTCGCCCCTAAAACCCTTTTTCAAATTACCGATGGGAATGTGTAGATCTTGGCGGCGTTTTTTGCTGCGCTTGCGCTAAATTCCGTGTGGATTTTTGGAGCAGTTCATTGTAATCCTGCTCTTATGTCAATAAAAAACACAAAATAAACAGACCAAAAAGCAAAAGATTGGATCACCCTACAAAATTGAAGGCGGAATGAGGGGAAAAATTGTACATATTTTCAAAGTCATTAG